>NZ_JASHEJ010000011.1:0-631 GCF_047463175.1 Streptococcus infantis | reverse complement strand
GACACATGGAGCTTCAATCCATTGCTCTACCAACTGAGCTACCGAGCCAAATATTGCGGGAGCAGGATTTGAACCTACGACCTTCGGGTTATGAGCCCGACGAGCTACCGAGCTGCTCCATCCCGCGATAATAAATAAAGGAGGATGTGGGATTCGAACCCACGCACGCTTTTACACGCCTGACGGTTTTCAAGACCGTTCCCTTCAGCCGGACTTGGGTAATCCTCCAACAAAATAGTCCGTACGGGATTCGAACCCGTGTTACCGCCGTGAAAAGGCGGTGTCTTAACCCCTTGACCAACGGACCATATTTATAAAAAATGGGCACGAGTGGACTCGAACCACCGACCTCACGCTTATCAGGCGTGCGCTCTAACCACCTGAGCTACGCGCCCAAGTTAAAAACTTGGTATTTGAACAAAAGTTCAAAGCGGGTGACGAGAATCGAACTCGCGACAACAGCTTGGAAGGCTGTAGTTTTACCACTAAACTACACCCGCTTAAATGGGAGTTAACGGGATCGAACCGCTGACCCTCTGCTTGTAAGGCAGATGCTCTCCCAGCTGAGCTAAACTCCCTCGAGCTAAGCGACTTCCATATCTCACAGGGGGCAACCCCCAACTACTTCCGG
>NZ_JASHEJ010000010.1:0-817 GCF_047463175.1 Streptococcus infantis | reverse complement strand
AACGAAGTAGCCTTCAAACTTTCATACACTGAAGCAGGCGAGCACGAATACGTGTTGACAGAAAAAGCTGGATCAGTAGCAGGAGTTGAATACTCAACTGAAAGCCACACAATCCATGTCTCAGTAGTAGATAATGGCGAAGGTAAACTCGTTGCAACTGTTAAAGAAGAAGATTCAACTCGTAAGTTTACAAACAAATATAAAGCAACACCTGCTGAAGCAGTCATCAAAGCAACTAAAGAATTAGTTGGTAAAGAACTTACTAAAGAACAATTTGAGTTTGAATTGAGCGAAGGCGGAAACGTCATCGCAACATCATCAAACGGTAAAGAAGTTGAGGGTGTTGAAGTTGCAACAAACGAAGTAGCCTTCAAACTTTCATATACTGAAGCAGGCGAGCACGAATATGTCTTGACAGAAAAAGCTGGTTCAGAAGAAGGAGTTACATACTCAACTGAAAGCTACACAATCCATGTCTCAGTAGTAGATAATGGCGAAGGTAAACTCGTTGCTACTGTTCAAGAAGCCAATGCTGCACGTAAGTTTACAAACACTTATGTGACTACAACAACAACTACAACGACAACAACAACGGAGTCAACAACAACTACAACGACAACAACAACGTCAGAGGAGCCAACAACAACTACAACGACAACAACAACGTCAGAAGAGTCAACAACAACTTCAACGACAACAACGTCAGAAGAGCCAAGCACTACTTCAACAACGACGACAACAACGTCAGAAGAGCCAAGCACTACTTCAACAACGACGACAACAACGTCAGAAGAGCCAAGCACTACTTCAACAACGA
>NZ_JASHEJ010000009.1:0-1514 GCF_047463175.1 Streptococcus infantis | reverse complement strand
ACTCAAACAGGTAAGCCTGAATTCAAGGGTGGTACAGTTGAAGTTAACGGTGTTGAGAAGACTGTTCCAATCAACGAAGATGTTCCAGCAACATTCGACGACGGTTCTACAACTAAGACTGTTGAAGGCGTTGGTACTTACACAGTAGCTCCTGATGGAACAGTGACATTTGTACCAGAAAAATCATTCGTTGGAACTGCACCAGCAGTGACAGTTGTCCGCGAAGATAAGAACGGAACAAAAGCATCAGCGACATACACCCCAACAGTAACTCCTGTTAAACCAACTGCAACACCAGCAGAAACAACAGATATTCAAGGTAAAACACAAACAGGTAAACCTGAATTTACTGAGGGTGATAGCCGTGTACCAATCAACGAAGATGTTCCAGCAACATTTGACGATGGATCAACAACTAAGACTGTAGAAGGTGTTGGTACATACACAGTAGCACCAGATGGAACAGTAACATTTGTCCCAGAAAAATCATTCGTTGGAACTGCACCGTCTGTGACAGTTGTCCGCGAAGATAAGAACGGAACAAAAGCATCAGCGACATACACCCCAACAGTAACTCCTGTTAAACCAACAGCTGAAGATGCAACATCAACTGACAAACAAGGTCAAGAACAAACAGGTAAACCTAACTTTACAGAAGGTAACCCAAGCGTACCAATGGATGATGATGTTCCAGCAACATTTGAAGATGGATCAACAACTAAGACAATTCCAGGTGAAGGTACATACACAGTAGCACCAGATGGAACAGTAACATTTGTTCCAGAAAAATCATTCACAGGTAAAGGAACAGGTGTGACTGTTAAACGTGTTGACAAGAACGGTACGCCAGTAACGGCTAAGTACACCCCAACAGTAACACCAGTAACACCGACAGCGACACCTGATGAATCAGTAGCCCCTCAAGGTGTAGTTCAAACTGGTACTGTAACCTTCACAGAAGGTGATCCAGTTGCACCAATCGACAAAGATACCATTACTCTTCTTGACGAAAATGGTCAACCGGCGGCTTCTGTAGATGCTAAATCTCCAAGTGGTGAAGTTATTGGTACTTTCACAGTTGATAAAGAAACAGGTGTTGTAACCTTTACACCAACTGATAAGTCATACTCAGGTGAAGTAGTTCCAGTTAAAGTTCAAGCTAAGGATGCTAACGGCACTCCAGCTGAAACAACATACACACCTAAGATTACTCCAGTTGTTCCAACAGCTGATCCTACAACATCTACTGATATTCAAGGTAAAACACAAACAGGTAAACCAACATTCACACCAGGTAACCCAGATGTACCGATGGATGATGATACACCTGCAACATTCGAAGATGGTTCAACAACTAAGGTAATTCCAGGCGAAGGAACATACACAGTAGCTCCAGACGGAACAGTTACATTTGTACCAGAAAAATCATTCACAGGAACAGGAACAGGCGTGACTGTTAAACGTGTAGACAAGAATGGTACACCAGTTACAGCTAAGTACACACCAACTGTAAC
>NZ_JASHEJ010000008.1:0-7183 GCF_047463175.1 Streptococcus infantis | reverse complement strand
TAAAAGGTACTAGAAGAGATACTGCTTATTACTCAAGATGGGTTTGCCCTAAAGTCTCTTAAACAATAAGGTGAATTTTGAGATGAACTTTTCAAAAAAACAACTTTCCGAAAAATTGGTCTTTTTCGGAAAGTTGTGTAATGAACAGAAAAACAGCGAAAACCATTGACGCTGTAGGGATTTTTAGCGGTAGATTGTCCGTACTTTAATCTGAAAATAGACCAGAATGACTATCTCAGCATCATTTTTTGACAATTTATACAGAAAAATTATCAACGAGAAAAAAAATAGTTTGAAGAAATCTGTTTTTTTGTGTATAATATACACAAAAAGATGAGGTGATTTAAATGGCTATTACAACTACAAAAGCAAGATTGAATCTAAGTATTGACTCTGAATTAAAACAGGAAGTCGGTGAGGTCTTAAACGAGATTGGACTTGACTATACCACAGCAATTAATTTATATTTCAATAAAATCAGACGTGATCGTAAAATTCCATTTGAACTTGAAGCACGAAAAAATTTAACTGTCGATGAATTTCTTGGTTCAAATTGGCGTGAAGGTTTGGAAAATGTAGAGGATGGTTGGGATTGAGTTATAAAGTTGAATTGATACCTGAAGCACAAGATGATTTTTATAAATTAGATAATAGTCAACGTCTTCATGTTAAAAAGTCACTTATCAAGTTAGAAAATCAAGGAATGCTTGCCGGAGAGGCTCTTCACGGTAATCTAGCAGGTTACAGGAAGTTAAAACACAAAAAACTGGGCCTGAGAATTGTTTTTCATGAAACTGTCAATGCAATTGAAATTATTGAAGTCATTGCTATTGGTAAGAGAAGTGATAACGAAATTTATACAATTTCTGAAAAACGTATAAGAAACAGATGAATTTATTTTAGCCAATCTATTATCCCCTAAAGAAATTGAAAGCTGGATGACTTATCTAAGTCACCCAGCTTTCGAAAAAAGTCCTTGTTGTTCGAGGACTTTTTTATGTATATAAAGCTAAAAAAGATGAGATGTACAAAGCTATTCCCAAAATTTCCACCATCTCTTCGCTTTCTGTTCAATCAGCAACTGATTATCTTTTTGAGTTGCCAAAATAATCGTATGCAGTTGCTCAATTTGCTTCTTGTAGTCGTCTATTTGAGTTTTAAGGTCTGATATACGCTCATCTTTCTCTTGTAATACATTTGTATTATCTACGTAGTCGCTTGTATTATCCTCTTGGAAGAGTATTTTTCTAGCATATGAACTGATCGAATCTCCAAGTTCTGCAGCTCTTTCCTTTAATTCTTCTTTTTCTCCAACGCTCATCCTGATATTTAGGACAGTCATTTTTTCAGTCAAAACTTTCACCCCGTTAGCTAATATAATACATATTATAACACACAGTATTATTAAATAATACACCATAATACAAGAAAAACTGAGTTTTTGGCTAAATTTCTTTAGTATATATTTAGCAGTGAGCACATGATAAAGATTAAATTCTTTTAAAATGCATTTTTAGCCCTGTACTGCGTTTTATAAGTTTAGCAAAGGAAAAACTACTGTGAATACTCAAGGATTCTGTTAACGTCCAAAATATGGCTTCTGAGAGTCGTTTTAGTTGTGAAAACTAGTTGATGGTGCAATAAATGCTTCAGATGAAATGTTTATAGTATTATTTGAAGTATTTGTCTACGAAGAGTATAATAAAAATGAAAAGAACTTATTTTGTGCTAGAAAGAAACTTGTTACTGAACCGGATACATACTATAGAGTTGTTAGTTGGAGAGAACAATGATCATGGAATCACTCATTGAATTACTCATTAACTTAATACTTATTTTCCCTGCAGTATCTATTTTATTTGGTTATTTTATTGGTAAGTTAATTTCAAATAAAAAAGCAAATAAATAGAGTGTTTCCTAAAATATTGTTATGACAGTTGAAAAAAATTAAAAGCAGGCAAAAGCCTGCTTTTTTCTTGATATTAGAATAGAGATTTTGAGCCATTATATTTTAAAGTGGTTAGATAGAAAATAGTGAACTGAATGAAAGATTTTTTTATTTTTTAAAAATAAAATATAGATTTTTTTCTTAAGAAGATACTTTCTAATTTACTTTCTAACCTACTTTATATTACTTTATATTACTTTGTCGACCTTAGAAACTCAGTAATATAAAGGGTTTACAGATAAATAATTGACTATTTTGTACCCCATTGATGACTATTTTGTACCCCATTGATGACTATTTTGTACCCCATTGATGACTATTTTGTACCCCATTGATGACTATTTTGTACCCCATTATTGACTATAAAATTAAAAATTGATAGAATATAGCATAATAGAAAACATAGTAAAAGGTAAACAAGATGGTATCAAATAGAAAATCAAGTAAGATTTATGAAGAACTAGCTTCTCGTCAAAATTATTTAGTTGTCCAGGCGAATGACTTGGCCAAAGCATTTGGTAATTTAAAAGCTTTTGAACACAAGGTTTTAGACTACTGTTTTTCATCTGTAACGAAAGATAGTAGAGTTGGTGATGTCTTTACGGTTCATAGTCTTGACATTATGAAGCACTTTGGCTTAACTAAAAACGGTCAGAATTATAGACGGATTGCAGAAGCTTTTTCGAGACTTAATGAGAATACAGCTCTATATATTCCTGAAACATTGCCTGATGGTAGACGTTCAATAATCATGACTCAACTTTTCAGCAGAATAAGATTTATTGAGGATGGCCTTGTAGAGTTTAAATTCTCTGAAGATGCTGGACCTTTAGTTTTTGAGTTGAAAAGAAACTACTACTCTTTCCATTTGGATGAGTTAGGAAATGTGAAATCAAAGTATTCTTTGATCTTGATGAAACTTTGGGAAGCATATCGCTTAGGAAATCGAGAATATACAACCATTAAGGGAAGTTTAGAGGAATGGCAAGATTGGTTCTTGGGTGAAGAAAAGTCATGGCCTGCAGGTTTATTTAAGAGGAATGCTCTCATGGTGGCATGCGAAGAATTAGAAATGAAATTCAACGCCGATATAGATTTAACAACTGTAAAAAAAGGACGAAAAGTTATCGGGTATGAGATGGTAATTAGGGATAGACGGATGCCAACCACTGCAGAGGTAATCATAGAAGCAGAGAAAGCATTACATCAGACAGATATCTATGATTTTTTGTAATTTGAACATGTATTAAGAATGAGGACTTGCATATGCAAGTCCTTTTCTAGGAGGAGAAAAGAATAAAGGTTCCCCTAATTTATCTAACGATCTAAATCAAAATCTTGCCACAAACCTCCTTCAATTTCAGCTTCTTGACGTTCATAGATTTTATCTGAGATCTCATTTTTTTCCTCTTCAGATAAATATCTTTCAAACTCTGATTTAAAACGTTTATAATTATCAGCTTCTTTCTTAGCTTCAAAATACTTAGACCAAGCATTTTGATTTTCATTTTCCAAGTGAGCTTTCTCTTTTTGGAATTCTGCTTTCAGTTCTCTGATTACGTTCTTTAAAGATGAAATTGTAGAATGTAACTTTTTAATGAACCCTATTTGAAGAATAGACTCTTTAAAATCGTTCAACAAATTCGACAATGGACTATAGTTCGCCTTCATGGCTATTCTATCAAACTCATTTTCAGGAACAATCACAACACGTTCACGGTTATTAAATAGCCCTCGCTCTTTGATTTCAAATTGACTTTTATCTACTTCAGTTTCACTGATCATTTTGAGACGTAACATAGCATTGATAGTTTCATCTTCTAATTTTGCTTTATCCAACTCTTCGGACATGTTTGCGACCTCGTTCTTTAAGTGCTGCAGTTCCTTCTCTTCTTGCTGCTTCTGTAATTCAATTTGTCGCATAGTTTCTTTATATTCTCGCATATCCTTAATATCGTTCGTCTGACCTAACTTGCGTTCGATATTAAGGTTTTTCATAAAGTATTGAATCCTATCAATTTCATGATCACGAAATTGTTTAAGTTGGCCACGTCCTTTTTCTTTAAATCCTTCCTGGAGAAGAGCTTTTGAAAAAGATGGTTGTTTCGAAAGACCATTTTTATATCCATCAGCAATAGGAACAACATTGAAATGAGCATGAGGAGCTCCATCTTCGTCTAAATGGACAACTGCATTATAGATGACTAAATGATCGTGGCGTTCATTAAAATCTCTTACGTAGCTTGCTAGAGCCTCTCCTACCTTTCTTTTTTTATTGAAATCCATCTTTTCCCAGTCGGATTTATTACCTACTGAGACTACAAATTCACGTTGCAGATCCAATGTCTTTGATTTTTTAACGTGTTTGTAGTAGTCTTCAATTTTTCTATCCTTCCTCCGTTGTTTTGAATTGTAAGTATTTAAAGCATCGTCAAATTCATCGTGATAGACTTCTTTTATGTCACGTTTAATAATCGTTATATTTTCGTGGGACAATGCACGATTTATATGCCTGTGTTCATTACTTTTAAATTCTTCTTCGCTCAGATCTCTGTTATTATGACGTATATTTGTCATGCCAGTTTTTGTTTTAAAAGAAATGGTCATTTGATTCATTAGTTTATTTCCTCTCTTACTATTGTGATAGTAGTATGCCACAAAAAGCAAAAGATAATAAAAATTTTTGAAAATTTCCGTTCAAAACGCGATTAACAAATTTATTTGAGCATTTATTTTTCAAAAAGATGGTCTTATATAGTGCCCATCTTTTTAGAATTTATAGAACACTATACAAGTCCATCTTTTCAGAATTCATAGACTACTATACAAGTCCACGTTTTTAGAATTTATGGAACACTATATAAATCCATCTTTTTCAGAATTCATGGACTACTATACAAGCCCATGATTTTTAAATCTATGGATTTCTATATAGTTTCAGCAGATTAAAGAGAAATATTTAGCCCAAAATGTTGGGCTACGGCGTGGGGCTATCGCTATTCCACGCCAACTATTGTCGATATGTAATCAGTTGAAAATAAAAATATCTTTCTCGGATCAAGCAGAGTTTCTGTTACTCTTTGTCAAAGAGTAACGTTTTTGTAGTTTTGACATTGCTGCGCAACGTACAAAACTAAAACGCTCTGCCGAGGGCTATGGGTTGCACCCCTTTTTTGACCCTCACGGTTCAAAAAATTCACTGCTTTTTCGGCCCACAAAAGTGGACTCGAAAAAAAATCGGCGTGAATAACGCACCGAAAAAATTACCTAGGAACTCATCAATCATCAAGCACTTACTCATATCGTCCAACACCTCAGCCGTACTCTCAATCAAACTCGTATTCAACTCATGAAGTAATTTGACAAGAAATCCATTGACTATCGTGCCTTAAAATACTGCTGGCGATTGGTTCTCAAAGACATCAAACGCAATGCCTTTGGTTTTCGGAACTTTGAAAACTTTAAAAAACGGATTTACCTCGCTTTGAACTTCACAAAAAAGAGAACCAAGATGGTTCTCTCTAGGGCTTAGTTATATGTCCACCCACTACAGTTGACAATGAGCATTTTTAAGAGCAATAATCTAGCTCATCTAAATTATTTGACCGTGAGAATACGACGCACATAGGTTTTGAATGGAGTCTCGGTCACATTTTGCACCTCAGTAATGATATGGAAGGTATCGTCTGACTTTGCATCGTCAGGGATATGAACCGTGAGACTTGCGCCCTCTTCTGTTATATCGAAGACATAATGCGGGTCCACCTCTTCGGAATGTAGGGAGGCCATTCTGCCGTCCCCTCGTAGCGCTCCTGAATAGACTTGAGGGCTCTGGCAGTTGTATTGGTCCCGCCCCAGGTCTGGATATAGAGGGTTCGGGGGTCATCGTCCAAAATGAGCTCCTCTAAAAAACGTGATCCTTCCGTCACTTCCTTTTTCTAAAATCTAGTTTTTTTAAAAAATAGGCTATCTTCCAGAAGTAGAAAGCCTATTTTTTATGAGATGCTTGAGTGCTTACGCTTTCAATTTGTCAAATTTTGCTTTGACATTTGCCTTGAATTCTTCAAGTTTATCCTTGCGTTCGGCTTTACGTTCAGCCTTCATTTGTGCACGTGCCTGGTTGTAGAGGTCTTCTTGGACTTGCAGAGCTGCTTCGATTTCGGCTACGACGGTTGCTACATCCCAACGCATGATTTGGGTGTCGTACTTGGTGAAGTAAGCATCGATGACTGCTTCGTTGTCTTCTTGCACCAAGGCAACAACGGCTGTTTCACCGTTAGTCAATTTCTGAGAAACAACGTCAATCAGGCCAGTTTCTGCCGTATCAATGGTATCACCAGCAGCCAAACCATAGAGGCTACCCATACCATAACCAAACAAGACGCCGATAGGACCACCCAAAAGCCCGATAACTGCACCGAACAAGCCACCTTTTAGGGCTGCATCCGTCGTTGAATCTTCAAAGTCATAGCGTTCTTTTTCAACGATATGACCGTTTTCATTTTTGACCAAGGCGATTTGAGCAACCTTGGTCGTCTGAGTTTGGCGGAAAGCCTTCAAATCCGCAAAGGACTGATAAGCTTCGCTTTCAGTGTTAAAGATTGAAACTACTAGGTTTTCCATAGTTAGTACCTCTTTTCTAAAAATTACATATACATTATAACACAGTTTTCTTTTTTTGAAACTACTTTTATGCGACAATTTACATGATATGTCGCAATTTGTCAGCGTCGAAGGACTGGTGCAGGCAGCGGTATATCCTTGCCATATCTCGGGCCAGACACTCTGGCGACTCTGAGTGATTATCAAGAAAGGCGTCCAGCAACATCTTAAAGCCACCCGTGCAAAAAGTCAATAAATGGTGTCTTTCCTACAAATCCCCACCACTGATAGGGGGTACGAACATACACGAAAGTATGGCTAAACCCATGATACGTATAATGACGGTTGAACTGATTAATCCCTATATCCGTCATGTGGAACATAGCACGTAGTACCTGGGGCGGAGTAAAAGTAGTCGCTAGCGATCTTAAAGTTGTCGGTGACTAAGCATGAAAAAACAACATGAAGATTGACTACTTTGCTGTAACATCAAAGATGTCCCATCATAAAAGGTACTAGAAGAGATACTGCTTATTACTCAAGATGGGTTTGCCCTAAAGTCTCTTAAACAATAAGGTGAATTTTGAGATGAACTTTTCAAAAAAACAACTTTCCGAAAAATTGGTCTTTTTC
>NZ_JASHEJ010000007.1:0-8531 GCF_047463175.1 Streptococcus infantis | reverse complement strand
GAACTATTTTTAAAGAGAACGCCGACATCGGACAAACTTCTTGCAGACTCAGAATTGCGTTATCCGTATGAGGGTTCAAAGACATTGATGTATGCATTCGACAGATTTGAGGATATGGATTTGATTACTGAACTACTGAAAGGTATGTATGCGGAACTGCCAGAAAAGAAACCCAAGAAAGCCAAATGAGACAAACAAGCTTCAGTTTGTTGAACTTAGCAAGGTATAAATTTCTATGAAATGAAACCTATAAAACTTGTACGGCTATTGTAGGGTAGGAAAAGAAAACTTGGTTAACAGAAAGTGAAACAGTAGCAAGATTATTTGAGATGTATGAAGAGTCAACAAAATAGACCTCATTGAGGTCTATTTTTTGTATAATCGACTTCGATTTGCGGGATTTTATACAAAAACTCTGCATTTTTGATACTGAGACGAGCATTCTGACGTCATTTCAGCTTGATTTGTGGACAATAACTACAAGAAACCCCTAGAGCCACAAGGGATAGGGGTTGTTTTGCTATTGAGATACTTCTTTCGGAAAAAGACCAATTTTTCGGAAAAAAGATTTCTCTAAAGAAGTTTCTTGTTCTGTTTATTCAACATTTAAATTCTCCTTATTATTTTTTAATGATAGTTTAATCAAAGTAGTACTAATAATAGAACTAAAAGCTATAATGAGATAGGTATTCTCGATAGTTCCGCGTGAAATTAGCGTATATGAAATAAAGATGATTTGGACTAATATATTCAACCAAAATACGAAATTAAAAACATTATTCATTTAAATTCTCCTTATTATTTTAACTCCTGGATTTGTATCCGCTTTCTTTATGATTTAAGTATATCCTAAACATAAAAAAAACAACATGACTTCTAAGTCAGGTTGTAGAAAAATCTCCTTGTTTTTCTTCTAAAATTCTTTGTGCTAATAGTTCATCTCCCAATAATTCTGCAGAAGTAACAGCTTTACCATATAATTCTTCTGCATATTCCTCATTATTATCTACATGTAAAACATATTTCGCTTTAAGCATGTAAATCATCGGCATATAAAAAACATGTCTTGTTTCCTTTATTATCTCTTCGAAACATTCTATATATTTTAAAGTATCCTTTGCTTCTAATTGTGACAAAATAACTAATAATATCTTTTCCAACTGTGTTAAGGATTCTTTATCTTCGTAATCTACAAAAAACAATGTTTTATCAGCTAATTCGTCAAAATAACTTTTATCTTCTAATCCCATTGCACAACAAATAAAATAAAGTTCTATAATTAGTAAATCATTGACTTTAAAACTATTTTTCTTCAGAACCTGTTGAAAATATTCTTCTAGTAAGACTAAGCCATAACGTACATCAGAACTTCGGCAAATATCAAAACGAGCTTGAATAACATCTACTAAAAGCTGCTCTTCCTCCGGTAAATCGTCATAATACAGCTCTCCAATTTCTTCCAACAGTTCTTCCTTACGCTCAATACGTCCTTTATCCGCATAGGTAGGGACGTTGATTAGCTCTTTTTTTAACTTCAGGTACTCTTTAGGTAATTCAATTTCTTCTACATCAACAATACTTTGAACTGAGATACCTAATTTTTCTGACAAAATGACAAGTTTAGGAACTGTCACCATAGCCTGCCCATTTTCAATACGAGCTAATTGTCGAACAGTCAATTCTGACTCATCATCACAAACATCTGCTTGAGTTAGCCCGAGGTTCAACCGAGCTATTTTTATCTTTTTACCAATCTCTTTCTTTAAATCTTCCATATATCTATCCAAATATTTTGATTTTATTTATCTTATCACATTTCAACAAAAATATCATTAACTGGAAATAAGAATAGATTCCAAGGAAGAGCAAGGCTCAAGGCAATCCCCATTAATTATTACGATCATGAAAAAGATAAACGAATCCACGTTTCGATTAATAATTTAGTAATGATTGATAGCGAGATTCCAAGCTCTCTTTTTTGTCTGCGTGGTTCGCAGGCACTTCGGTCTGATTTTAGAAGACCGAACCTTTTTTCGAGAAAAACGCTTGACGTTTTGTGAGAAAAAATCAAGGAATTTTTATTGCGTGGAGCAATAAAAAGGGCTGAAAGGCATAAATGTTTAGCTGATCTATAAAGGGGCTGAAAGCCACTTTTATGGTCGGCTAAACATTTATCAGGGATAAATGACGGTTATTTCATCTTTTTTCTATTAAAGATGAGGTAAAAAGTTTCATGTTGATTTTTTGTTTCTGACATTTTATTTTTTTATTTTGTTTTTTGTGGCATACTATAATTATAAAAGATTGATTGGCTAGAGCATGAAAAAATAAGCAACCGATTTTTAGGGTTGCAAAAGAGGAAACAGAAGACGGTTTTAATGGATTTTACACCAACATATTCAAATAAAAATAATTTTAATAGCTCGGTCAAAAAATAGTTTATATATCATTTATCTAAAAATCAAATTAAATTTTTCTAAAAAGTATTTATAACTAAGGAGGAAACAAAAATATAAAGGAGGAGAAAAAATAATTATCTTTAGCTATTAAATTCAATTATGCGGAAAAACTTATTTAAAGTACATTGTATAACATTATGTAAATACAACTAACTAGACAAAAGAAAGAGAGGAAGAGGAAACAGTTGGTAGTAAGGTTCGTAGCAGTTAAGACTGGTTATTACAACGATTAGCTATCGTTGTAACGTAAAGAAAAAACAATCAGTAGGACGTGTTTTTTAAGTGTCTACTGGTCTTATATTTTATTTTTTATATAGCCCGTCGTTGCTTTAAACGACTATGTTTTTATAGCTTTTTTACGAAGAAAAAAAGCGTCAGGGGACGTTTCACCCTTGGGCTATCTGCTTAGCCAAACTAAAGTTAATACCCAAGCGCATGGGCTTAGCTGACAGTGTTGAAGATTTGCGTTATTGCTTCAACCGGTTCACTTACCGAGTTGGCTCGTCCAACTGACAAGCAGAAAAAATTACGTCTATGACTAGGTTATTAGCCTAGTTATAGACGGTTTTTTAGTATCCAAAAGAGAGGGGGTCAATATGGGTAAATCAAGAAAAGAGAAGCGTTTGGCACGAAAACAGAGAGCAGAAGAGCAAGTACAGAGCTTGCGAACGAGTGAGGAAGCTCGATTTGAGAAAGTGTACGAGCTTGGACGTCAGATTATTGATAAAAAGTGGGCGGACGGTCAAGGACGGTCAAGGCATCAAGGAAAGAAAGAGGGAGACGTGTATCGTTATATAACGTCTAAAAAGGCTCACAGGGACGTTTTAGCAAACTGGCGTAGATTTTCCCAGTTCGTCGCAAAACGGAGCTTAGGGGACGATTTGGACAGTTTAGAATCGATTTTGAAGTATGCAGACCGTTATATTCAGAGTTGCGTTGATAAAGATTTGTCGGCTTGGACGTTGACAACGTACAAGGCGCACCTGGGCAAAGTGTTTGATTTATCAACTACGGCTTTCATGCCTACAAAATCAAGGCGCAGAGCTGATGCCAAGCGCTCACGTCAAGACGTGGAAAGTGATAAACATATCTCACAAGAGAAAAAGGACTTTTTCGAGATGGTGGGCGGAGCTACTGGCTTGCGTAAGTCTGAATTGCAAAGCATCAAAGGTTCTGCATTAGAGAAAGAGCGTGACGTAGACGGATTTTACTACTTTCACATTAAGGGAAAGGGTGGAAAATGGCGTAGAAGTCCATTAGTGGCACGAACCGAGGAAGAAGAACGTCTTATCGTTTCTTTATTCCGTCAAAGTGAGGATTTCTACGTCTTTAATGACCGAGTGAACGAGGTTCAGACGTATGCAGTGCCAAAGAAATTGGACGAACACTCTTCACGAGCAGAGTACGCAAAACGTGTGTATTTGCTGAATGAGAGGGACGTGACCGTTCTTCCGAAGTCGCAGAAGACGTTTCTGCGCAAGGATCTGAAGGGACACGTCTTAGATAAAATGGCAGAATTGGCAGCATCAAAGGCGTTAGGGCATGAGAGAGTAGACGAGTTTAGAAAATCCTACGCCTACAAGCTTGTCAGGTAAGCGTTTATAGGGGGTTAGTGATAGATTACCCACGCTTCAGATTTTAAAAGCGCCACAACGCTCGTCTCAGCACCTCACAAACGCAGTCATATCAAGGATTTAGGGGTTTCGATAAGAGAATAATGCTTATAACTAGGCTATTAAACTAGTTATAGTATTTATTCCCCATTTTGTACATCAAAAGATACACGTTTCAGAAATAGAGAAAGTGTATCAACTGTATCAATGCAGTAGTATCAAGGAATTAGAGCTTTTGTACTAACTGTATCAACTGTATCTAAACCACTTTAATTGGATTGATTGCTATCAAGAAGCGAGGGCGTAAGCCTTAGAGCGAAGCTCTCCTTGCCAGCGTGAGCGTAGCGAACATGGTTCACTTGTATGAACCAGTCAAGAAGATTTTTAAAAAAGAAAATGGATAGAGAAAAAACGAGCGTAGCGAGTCTCTTTTTTATATATCTTTTATATATATCTTTTTTATTTATCTTTTACGGACTAGCGCAAAAAACAACGAAACCCTTACATTACCAAGGGGTTTCGCATTTTTAAAAGGTCTGTTCTAATGTACAAAATGGGGAGTTTATGATGTACAAAATGGGGAATAAATCGAGTTTATGATGTACAAAATGGGGAGTTTATGATGTACAAAATGGGGAAAAAATATCATTCATTTTGCAATGAGTTTTTTGTTTGACAAAATAAGTAAAAAAGTATATATTTATGGTAGTGATGAACAGTTACGAAACAAGAAAGAAAGAGGTTTAGCGTGGCTAAAGAGGTTAAGAAGAGTAAGAGTGAAATTGTTGTTCATAACGAGTTTAACGAAGTTTCTATGAGACAATGGACTGCAAAAGAGATGGATTTATTTATTGCTATTGTGTCAAAAGTGATGAATAAGAAACAAGACGTGGTAACACTTGATACAGAAGAGTTACGCACCATTATATCCGAAAAAAAGAATTTGGATAGGTGGAAAGAAACAGTAGTATCTGTTGTTAATAAAATCGGAGAATTAAAGTATCATAGTTACACTGACAAAGCCTATTCTCTAGTCTTTCCATTCTCCAAATTCGATGTTTTTTTCGATGAAAAGAAAATCGAAATCAAAGTATCAGAGCATTTTGAAAAGATTGTCAACGTTATTTTAAAAAACGGAGAGTTCACTTTTTACGAGCTAGAAGAGTTTGTACAAATTAAAAGCACATACGCAAAGACAATGTACCGACATTTGAAGCAATGGCGGACAACAGGAAAAGCCGAGTTTCCTATCGAGCGTTTCCGTGAAATGTTAGATGTTCCAGAAAGTTATACAAGCGGAGAAGTGACAAGGCGTGTTGTTTTTCAAATCATCAAAGAACTATCTCCGTTCTTTGAGGGCTTGAAGTATGAGGTTATTAAAGGTTCAGGACGTGGAACTCCTATCAAGAGTTATGTTTTCAAGTTTAAAAAGCAGAGTGGTTTACCATATCAAACAGAGAATGTGATCAACACTACTGCATCTCCAAAACCGAAGAAAACAAGCAAGAAAACAACGAAGAAAACAAACGTGCCGGACTACTACAAACCTGACTACAAGAACATGACAACAGACGAGGAAAAAGCTGAATTAGAGAAGAAAAAGGCTGAAATGATAGCTCGTTTAGAAAATGTTGGTAACGAAGATAAAGAAGACGAAACAGAAGAATTCAATCGCTTGAAAAAAGAAAGCGATGAACTACTAAAAGAATTTTACGGAGAAGATAAAAAAAGCATGGCTGAATAGACCGTGCTTTTTTGTGTCGTTTTTTAACGTCATATAACGTGTTTTAAGAGTCTTAATCGTTGGGGTGGTATATTTACCCTCGGAAGATGGTTTGTGTTGTTTTTTATTGTAAGTAATAAGAGTTTCAGAGCTTAAAATCGATTCTCGATAAATACTTTCTCAAAAAAATAAAAATATACTATGACATCTATAGCCAGATTAACAGAAGAAGGAAGACAACAATCAATTTTAAAAAGCATTTTAAAATTGATTGTTTAAGTGTTTTCATGGAATTGTGTGTGTAGAATTGTATAAAATATGCTACAATGTATCTATACATAGTGCTATGTTTGTGTAGCAAATAAATAAATCTAGGAGAAAAAATGAGCGTTCAAATCAGCGTGAGAGTTTCAAAAGAACAAAAGGAGAAACTCGTAGAGTTAGCTAAAAATGAGAATAAAACAATTACTCAATACATAGTAGATCGTTGTATTGTAGAAGAAAGCTATACAGATGCTAGTAATATAGATGATGCTAGCGATCGTGTAGCAGAAGTTCTACACGAGCAAATTGAGCAAATTCGTGCTGATTTTGAGACTGAACGTAGCTTTTATGTTTCTCAAATTGAGCAAAAAGATAAACAAATTGCTGAAATGTTAGAGACTAATAATAATCAACTCCAGTTGATTGGAGCACTCACAATAAAAAATGAAACTCTACTTTTAGAAACAAAACAAAGCTGGTGGAAACGATTGTTTTCTAGTAAGAAGAATAAATAATGGTCTATAGCTAGTAGAAATTTTGGAAGTGAGGATTTCATTTTGATAAATTTTAAAAGGACGTGATGACGGACTAGACGAGTTTTTAGGCTGTGTGAATAGAAAATATTAGAGGGAATTATATGAAAAATAAAATATGGCAAAGATTTAAGATAAACTTATTGTTTTATGCTATTTTAGGGATAATTATTGCTTTACTTAAATCTATCAATACTTTTTACTTTCAAGAATTATTAGATTCTTATAATTCAAAATTTAATCCATTGATTCTTTTGATGTATGGTATAACGATTGTTCTTGTTCCTATTCTTTCTTATATAGACCAAAATCCAAGAACAAAGTTATATCATGGTATTTATTTCTTCCTGAAAAAACAAGCTCTTGAAAAAATTAGTAGAATTTCTTATATCAATTATACTCAACTTAATTCAGGAAAACTACTTCAAAAAGTAGAAGCTGGCTCCTCAGCAGGAAGAAATGTTTATTTAAATTTTTATACTAGACTTATCAGAGAATTATTGCCAGAGACACTATTCAACCTATTTTTTATTGCTTTAATTGATATTAAATTGCTTATACCAATTACCATTGGATATATTGTGGTCTTTATACTGACAAAGTACTTGTTGAAAGTTTTACAATCTTTGAAGGAGACATCATTAGTTTCAGAAGAGAAAATGAATCATACGTTAATTCGTGGGATAACTGAAATGGTTACCTTTAGAATAAATAAACTTTATAAGCGGGAAATAGCCAACTATGAAGCCATGTCTAATGAAACCGTCTCAGGTTTAACACATATGACCATGATCCATGAAATGTTCTTTGGAGTGTTTGCTCTCTTAGTGGCTATTATTAAGATTGTAACAGTCGGACTATTCTTTTCAGGATATATTACGGTTAGTATTGGTAGTTTGGTAGCTCTTCTTATTTATATTGACCGTATTTATAATCCAATAGCTATCTTTAATGTTATTTTTGTTCAATATAACTTAGATATTATTTCGTTCAATCGACTAAAAGAATTTTTTGAAATGGATGACGATAGGCATCTAAATTCGGGAGTAAGTGTCAAAAGAGTTTCACGGGTTGATTTTTCAGGTGTCAGTGTTCATATTGACAATAAAGATATCTTATCAGGGCTTAATTATTCTTTCAAAGACCGTAATATTTATGGACTTGTTGGTAAAAGTGGCTCTGGAAAATCAACTTTGATTAAGACTTTTTTAGGATTGCTAAAGCAATCTGAAGGAAAAATTTATATAGATGAAAGAGATTTTTCAGAAATAAATTTAAATGATTTTTATGAACAAGTTTTTTATCTTTCACAAGAAAGTCCAATTTTCTCAGGAACGTTGAGAGAAAATATTATTTTTGATAAACAGATTGATGATGAGCGTATCATAGAGGCATTGAGGCGCTGTCAATTATCGGAATTCTTTGAAAAACTTCCAGAAGGCTTGGATACAACCATAAGTAATACGACTGTTTCAGGCGGGGAGAAGCAAAGAATTGCTTTTGCAAGAATATTTTTCTCAGAAGCGAATATAATTATATTGGATGAGGCAACATCCGCTTTAGACGAAGTAACAGAGGGACTCATACTAAAAGAACTTCTTCCTGTTTTGAAAAACAAAATGACAATTATGATTACACATCGACCAAGTAATTTAGCAATTGTAGATACAATCATTGATTTAGATAAGCTTAAGGAGGCAAATCATAAATCTATCAATCAAGGAGGTAATCATAGTGAATGAATTTAATGAATTTGTTCGTGAGATTTTTTCCGCAGCAGGTGATATTGTCATAAGATCCATGATGGGCGGATACCTTATATATTTTAACGGTAAGCTGATAGGTGACATTTGCGATAATGAACTATTTTTAAAGAGAACGCCGACATCGGACAAACTTCTTGCAGACTCAGAATTGCGTTATCCGTATGAGGGTTCAA
>NZ_JASHEJ010000006.1:0-10892 GCF_047463175.1 Streptococcus infantis | reverse complement strand
TAGCTCCAGACGGAACAGTTACATTTGTACCAGAAAAATCATTCACAGGAACAGGAACAGGCGTGACTGTTAAACGTGTAGACAAGAATGGTACACCAGTTACAGCTAAGTACACACCAACTGTAACCCCAGTAACACCAACAGCGGAACCAGCAACATCAACAGATATTCAAGGTCAAACACAAACAGGTAAACCTAACTTTACAGAAGGTAACCCAAGTGTACCAATGGATGATGATACGCCAGCAACATTCGAAGATGGTTCAACAACTAAGGTAATTCCAGGTGAGGGAACTTACACAGTAGCCCCAGACGGAACAGTTACATTTGTACCAGAAAAATCATTCACAGGAACAGGAACAGGCGTGACTGTTAAACGTGTAGACAAGAATGGTACACCAGTTACAGCTAAGTACACACCAACTGTAACTCCAGTAACACCAACAGCGGAACCAGCAACATCAACAGATATTCAAGGTCAAACACAAACAGGTAAGCCTAACTTTACAGAAGGTAACCCAAGTGTACCAATGGATGATGATACGCCAGCAACATTCGAAGATGGTTCAACAACTAAGGTAGTTCCAGGTGAGGGAACTTACACAGTAGCCCCAGACGGAACAGTTACATTTGTACCAGAAAAATCATTCACAGGAACAGGAACAGGCGTGACTGTTAAACGTGTAGACAAGAATGGTACACCAGTTACAGCTAAGTACACACCAACTGTAACTCCAGTAACACCAACAGCAGAACCTGTTACATCTATTGGACCAAAAGGTAAAGAACAATCTGGCAAACCAACATTCAAGGAAGGCGATAGCCGTGTGCCTATGAATGATGATGTTCCAGCTACATTTGAAGATGGTTCAACAACTAAGACTGTTGAAGGAGTCGGTACATACACAGTAGCTCCAGATGGAACAGTAACCTTTAAACCAGAACCAGAATTTACTGGAACTGCTCCATCAGTGACAGTTGTGCGTGAAGATATGAACGGAACAAAAGCTTCTGCAACATACACCCCAACTGTAACCCCAGTTACTACGTTTGTAGACAAAGATGGTAAACCAATTCCAGGTAACCCAACAGAAGACGGTGAACAACCTAAGAAAGATATCCCAGGTTACCGCTTCGTAGAGACTAAGAAACTTCCAAACGGTGACACAGAACATGTCTACGAAAAAGTGAAGACTAGTCATAAGGATAAGGAAGGTAACGAGATTCCAGGTTATCCAATCGAAGACGGTGAAAATCCTAATAGAGATATTCCAGGTTACCGCTTCGTAGAGACTAAGAAACTTCCAAACGGTGATACAGAGCATGTTTATGAGAAAGTACCAACACCAGATCCAGTGCCAACACCAGATCCAGTTCCAACGCCAGATCCAGTGCCAACACCAGATCCAGTGCCAACACCAGATCCAGTACCAACGCCAGATCCAGTACCAACACCAGATCCAGTGCCAACGCCAGATCCAGTACCAACGCCAGATCCAGTTCCAACACCAGATCCAGAAAAACCAGCTCCAGTAGCTGAAGAGGTAGTTTGGGTAACTGACCAATTGCCAAATACTGGTACTGAAGACCACGCTAGCCTTGCTGCTCTTGGTTTAGTAGGTGTCTTGAGTGGATTTGGACTTATCGCTCGTAAAAAGAAAGAAGACTAATCAACTCTGTAGAATAGTGAGAAAGTCACCTTTCTAATTAAAAACTAGTACATCCAAAGATGTACTAGTTTTTTTATCTCTTTGCTGCTTGTTTTAAGGATAGAACTATGCTACAATCTTGTAAAATAAACAAGGATATTAAGATATGAAAAGTGAATACCAAAAAATGATTGCGGGAGAACCCTATCGCCCGTTCGATTCAGAACTTCGTGCTCTAGCACAAACAGCACGACAAAAGCAAGCTTCCTTTAATGAAGAAGCCAATCCAATAAAAGGTATGGAAATCATCAAAGGCTGGTTTGGTTCAACTGGTGAAAACCTCTATGTCAATACTCGTTTGGTAGTGGATTATGGGGTCAATATTCATTTGGGAGAAAATTTCTATTCCAATTGGAATCTGACCATGTTGGATGTTTGTCCTATTACCATTGGCGACAATGCTATGATTGGTCCAAACTGCCAATTTTTAACACCCCTTCATCCACTGGATCCAGATGAACGAAATTCAGGTTTAGAATTTGGGAAACCAATTACAATCGGCAAGAACTTCTGGGCAGGTGGTGGGGTTATTGTTCTTCCAGGTGTTACACTAGGTGATAACGTTGTTGCAGGAGCAGGAGCTGTCATTACTAAATCTTTTGGTGATAATGTAGTTCTGGCAGGCAACCCAGCACGAGTTATCAAAGAAATTCCAGTCAAAGAAAATTAAAAGAACAGCGAAATGCTGTTCTTTTTTGCTAGAGATTTTTTCTCTTTTTAGCTTTTTTAGTGAGAGCCACATCGCATTCAGCAATGTTGCGTGTAAGATAGCTAGCGACTTGGAAGTCATCGGTATCAGATTTTAGCTCGACTTCATAGACGATTGTTAGATTATCACCTGCGTTAGTGCTATTCATTGTAATCATGTCAACTTCTGAGCAGAATTGGTTAAGAGATGATTGGATAACTTCCTGTACCTTGTCTTGATTGGCTACCGTGATTGTCAAAAGTCTACGGCGTTGATTGTCAATTTTGATCTGTTGATTTTCCAAAAGGAACCAAACGCCCAAGATAAAGAGTGTAAAGAGAATAGCCAAGAAGAGGTAGCCTGTTCCGCAAGCCAAACCGATAATCATGGCAAGGAATATGGCAATCAGTTCTCGGGAACCACTCGTTGCTGAACGGAAACGAATCAAACTAAAGGTTCCGGCTACAGCAATTGAGGTGCCCAAGCTCCCATTGACCAGAAAAATAACCAAGGTCATGAGGCAGGGAAGCAGAGTTAAGCTGATAGAAAATTCTCTGGTGTAGAGGGTCCGATATTTGTAGGTCCAAGTAAGTGCCAAACCGAGGACTAGACTGACTAGAAGTGCCAACAGTAGTTGAAAGGGATCTGCACTTGCAGTGGTGTTATTGAAAATGGAATTAAATAGATTAAGCATAAGCAGTACCTGATCTTTCTATATTGGGTCGAGGAGCATAAGGAAGTCCTTGAGATTTATGGTAAGCACAACTGTATTTTGAAAATTTGTGCTCCATCAAATTATATTTGTCTAGGATGTCCTGCAACCACTGGGGCTTGTTTCCGGGGGCCTTGATTTCCATAATCACAGTGTCGTTATCTAAGAGAGGAGCCCCGTGATTTCCCGCGAAGAGACTGACAGTTTCATCTCTATAGATTAGATTTTGGTCAATTGTGATACGGATTTTGTTATAGTGGCAGCCCTCGATAGATTTCTTTTCCTTTAATGAATAACGATCGTAGTAGATGTACATGCGAGGCTTGATGGCGAATTTGTAATCACGCTGAAGTTTTTTCACTTTTTCAATGACGACTGTATCAGTAATGCTAGCATCCAAGTGCCCTTTGGTTATGAAATTGATGATGGAGCTAGGAGTTGAGAGCAGTCGGTACTTGCGACCAATCCCTTCTTGGTCCTTAGTTTTGATTTCTAAAAAAACTTGACTATCTATTTTAGGTTGGCTGAGATAGGTCCGCATCCGTACCTTTTCTTTTCGTTTGACTCCAAGATGCTCATCTTGGAGAATATCAAAGTCTTCTGTGTCAAAGTAGATATTTGATATTGTTGAAATTGGATAGTCGTCTTCTACCAAATATTTCTTTAAATCCTGAACCAGTTTGTCTAATATTTCTTTGGAGACAACATATTTGGTTTCAATCCGTTTAAAAGTTGTTTCGATTGGTTTCATAAGTCCTTCTCCTCTAATCTTAGGTTATACTATTTTTAAACAAGGACGAGCTTGTTTGTCTAGGATTTTAAAGAGTTTATCTAAAACTTTTGTTAAATTTAACTTAATTGAAACTAAACTTAAGAAAACTTTCAGAAAAAGTTTAGGCTTATTTTAGGAAAGTCCCGTAGACTAGAATCATGCAA
This sequence comes from Streptococcus infantis, assembly GCF_047463175.1. Lineage (GTDB taxonomy): Bacteria > Bacillota > Bacilli > Lactobacillales > Streptococcaceae > Streptococcus > Streptococcus infantis_AC. The sequence goes on along the minus strand of NZ_JASHEJ010000006.1, from coordinate 6,847 downwards.
AATGAAAGACGAGGAAATGAGTATGAAAGCAAAAAAATGGACATTCTTATTAACGAGTATAACAACTCTAGCACTGGTAACAGCATGTACCCAGTCAACTTCAAATACAACAGCTAGCAATAGTACTGCAACAATTACATCCACTGCAGATGCTAAGAAAACTGGCTATTTTACAGACAAGGACTATGATACTTCTTATGACGAAAAGACAGCAGCAACTGTAAGCTTGTCTGGGTCAACCGCGACGGTATCAGGAGACGGAGTTACTGCATCAGGTTCGACTGTTACTATTTTCAAGGCAGGAACCTATGTGATTTCAGGCCAATCTGACGGAGTCCAAATCAAGATTGAAGCCGAAAAGACTGATGATGTACATATTGTTCTAAACGGTGTCACCATGACCAATACCAATGCAGCTGTTTCTGCAACATCAGCCGGGCATGTTTACCTAACTTTAGCAGATGGAACAACCAATAGCCTCTCAGATTCTTCTTCAAACAGTGATGAAAAGGCAGATGCAGCCCTCTTCTCAAAAGTGGACTTGACCATCAATGGTAAAGGAACTCTCAATGTAGATGGCAAGAAAAATAATGGTATCAAAGCCAATGATACGCTTCATATCACGGGTGGAACTTACAACATCACATCAGTAGGAGATGCCTTTAATGTCAATGATGAACTCAACATCACTGGTACAACCATGACCATCGATGCCAAGGAAGACGGCGTTAAGGTAGACAATGATGACGATGCTTCTGTTGGAACCATGTATCTCTCTGACAATACCATCACTGTTACTGCTGGTGATGACGGTATTCACGCCTCAGGCGATTTGGTCATCGATAGCGGGACCTACACCGTCAAGAACTCAACAGAAGGACTTGAAGGTAAATCAATCACGATCAATGGCGGGGATATCACCATCTATTCAACAGACGATGGTGTCAATGCAGCCAACAAAAACGCCCAACAAAGTGAAATCTTCTTTGCTATGAATGGTGGGAACTTGACAGTTGAAGTTGGTCAAGGGGACACGGATCCAATTGACTCAAATGGTAACATTACTGTTACGGGAGGAACCATCAAAATGACTGGTCAAACTGGTTTTGACTTTGATGGAACAGCGACCTACACAGGTGGTGATATTTATATCAACGGTGAAAAACAAACTGAGATTGTCAATTCGATGCCTGGAGGCGGAGGAGCACCTGGCGGTGGCCCTCAAGGAAATGGAGATCCTGGTGGACGACCATAAAAAAAATCTCCTTTCTCGAAAGAGAAGGGAGATTTTCTTATGTTATTAGGACGAAAAATAATTATTCTCCGTCTTTTTTAAAGATGTTTTTTACGCCAGATACTGCACCTTCGACAGCTTCTTTTGCATCTTCAACAACTTCTTTAGCTTTTGAAGCTACCTTTTCTGCAGCTCCTTCTGCTTGAGTTTTTGTATCGCCAGTTAGTTTACCAAAACCTTCTTTAACAGAACCTTTAGCTTGGTTGAATTTTTCTTCGATTGACATGGGGGATACCTCCGTTAATTTTTTGTATTATCTAAATTACATTAGATATTAATTTAAGTATATACCCTTTTATGCTAAAAAGCAAAAAACTGATACGAAAGGCATCAGTTTGTTTTTTCAATAGGTTACAACATTCAATTGACCTTTATCATATTCAGCGATAAAGATATTTGAGACTTCTTCGAAACCTTCTTCTTTCAATTTCTCAGTTAGCCACTCCTCGGATTTGCCAATGGTTTCTAAGATTTCAACTTGGACAACACCATCTGTGATGATTGGGTACTTAGGATTCTCGTCACCCATTCTTACGACAATCAGCTGTCCGTTTTGCTCAATCACAGCTCTCTTGACATCCTTCAATTGGAAGATTCCTTGAGCGCGCAATTTAAGAGCTACATCTGCAGCTGCAAGACCTTTTGATCGACAGGCTTCAGGGTCTAACTGACCATTTTTTATGATAATAGTAGGTTTTCCGTCAATCAGATGTTTAATCAGAGAAACATTGGTATTCAGCCATTTAAGGAGCAAGATGAGAATAGTCCAGATGATGAGGATAACAATGTATTGGATGATGGTGATAGAACTATTGTAGATAACCCCACCGATAATACCCCCGAGAACAAAGTTCTGTATTTGGTCTACTGCAGAACTTGGTGCTAGATTTCCTTTCCCTGTTACGTTAATAACAAAAACAAGAGAAAGTAGCCCCAAGGCTAATTTAATCGCAATTGTAGCAAAAAAGCTTATCATTTTTCAACCTCCACGAGTTCAACGTCTGATTTATACAGTTCCATTTTTTCTAATAAATAGCTATCTTGATCAGTCCCGCTAATCGCACGATAAAAATTGTTGCCAACCTTAATAATAGCTCCATCAGTTGTAGCTGAAGTATTGACATAAACATCTTTTTTATCAACACCTAACTCTTTTGATACAATCTCGATGAAGTGTAAGGAACTACGAAATTGATTATCGTTGGATTGACTGTTTTGAAGATTCGTAATGCTAATCAATACAAAAGCAATTAAAGTCAAAATGGAAATAATCGATAATTCACGGAACTTACTTCCTCTCTTATCTTTAAAAGCCTTAAATGCAAAGAATCCAGTCACAATCACTAAGAACGTTGACACAATAATCATGACCCAATTCTGTTGACTAATCTGACTGAGCACATAGTCATATGAATAGAATTTCATAAGAACCTCCACTTTTTTAAATTCAATCTATTATAAACGAATCTCTAAGCAATAGCAATTTTATGATTAGGAAAATAGCATTTAATTGATGTTTTCTATTTAAAATATATTTTTCTGATTTGACTTAGGTTCTTGCCTTGACTTTCGTTTTGCTTTTGTTATAATAGTACAAATTTAGAGGAGGTAGTCTATGATTCAAAAACACGCCATTCCTATTTTAGAGTTTGATGATAACCCCCAAGCGGTTCTTATGCCAACACATGAGGGGTTAGACTTGAAGTTGCCAAAGAAGTGCATCTATGCATTTTTGGAGGAGGAGATTGACCGCTTTGCTCAGGAAGTAGGGGCGGAGTGCGTTGGGGAGTTTGTGTCTGCCACTAAAACCTATCCTGTTTATGTCATGAGTTACAAGGGTGAGGAAGTGTGTCTGGCTCAGGCTCCTGTTGGTTCTGCCCCGGCCGCCCAGTTTATGGATTGGTTGATTGGCTATGGTGTGGAGAAAATCATCTCTACTGGCACTTGTGGCGTGTTAGCGAATATAGAAGAAAATGCCTTTCTGGTTCCAGTCCGAGCCCTGCGTGATGAAGGAACTAGTTACCATTATGCGTCACCTTCTCGTTATATGGATGTACATATAGAAGCGGTTTCTGCCATCAAGCAAGTCTTGGAACAACTAGGCATTCCTTATGAAGAGGTCATGACTTGGTCGACAGATGGTTTTTACCGAGAAACGGCTGAAAAAGTTGCCTATCGTAAGGAAGAAGGCTGTGCAGTTGTGGAGATGGAGTGTGCAGCTCTTGCAGCAGTTGCCCAGCTTCGAGGAGTCGTTTGGGGACAACTTCTGTTTACAGCCGACTCTCTAGCGGATTTAGAAAATTATGATAGTCGCGATTGGGGTTCAGAAGCTTTTGACAAGGCCTTAGAACTCTGTCTTGAAATCGTTAGTCATATGTGACTGCTTTAACTGTTTTATGGTACAATGTAACTATGTTATTCAAATCATTTTCGGAAAAAATAAACACGACCTTGGGGCGTTTATCACCTGCTCGTCGAATTTTTTTAAGTTTTGCTTTGGTTATTCTCGCAGGCTCTCTTCTTTTGAGTCTGCCATTTGTGCAAGCAACAAGCTCCCAAGCGACCTATTTCGACCATCTCTTTACAGCAGTATCCATGGTCTGTGTGACAGGACTCTTTACTCAACCAGTAGCTACTACATATAACATCTGGGGTCAGTTAATCTGTATGTTTTTGATCCAGATTGGTGGTTTGGGTCTCATGACCTTTATAGGGATCTTTTATATTCAAAGCAAGCAAAAGCTCAGCCTTCGTAGCCGTGAAACAATTCTGGAGAGCTTTAGTTATGGAGAAACTCAGTCTTTAATGGTTTTCATACGTTCGATTTTTTTGACGACTTTTATCGTTGAAGGACTCGGAGCCTTCTTGTTAAGTTTTCGTTTTGTTCCGGAATTTGGTTGGGGCCGAGGAATTTTTACCTCTATCTTCGTAGCTATTTCAGCTTTCTGTAATGCTGGTTTTGATAATTTTGGAAGTACAAGTTTAGTAGCTTTTCAAACTGATCCGTTGATTAATCTAGTGCTTGCTGCTTTGATCATCACAGGTGGTCTAGGGTTCATGGTTTGGTTTGACCTGGCCACACAGTTGAGCAAGAAAAAACGTCGGCTTCGCTTTCATACCAAGTTGGTTCTCTTCTTGACAGCAGGAATTTTATTTACTGGAACAGTTTCAACCCTCTTGATCGAGTGGAACAATCCGGGAACGATTGGAAATCTCAGCATCCCTGATAAATTGCTAGTCAGTTTTTTCCAAACAGTTAGCATGAGAACGGCGGGTTTTGCTTCTATTGATTTTACCCAGGCTCGGCCTGTTACTTTGCTGATTTATATCTTACAAATGTTTCTCGGTGGGGCGCCTGGTGGAACAGCCGGGGGGCTTAAAATCACAACCTTCTTTGTATTATTAGTATTTGCACGCAGTGAACTTTTAGGATTACCCCATGCCAATATAGCTCGGAGAACAATTTTACCTCGGACAGTCCAAAAATCTTTCAGTGTTTTTATCATCTTCTTGCTAACTTTCTTGCTGGGCTTGATCCTGTTAGGGGTAACCGCAGAAGGGAATCCGCGCTTTATCTACATCATGTTCGAGACAATTTCTGCCCTTGCCACGGTCGGAGTGACGGCAAATCTGACACCAGAGTTAGGTAGATTAGCTCTTAGCATTATCATGCTACTGATGTTTATTGGACGAATTGGACCACTGACGCTATTAGTTAGTTTGGCTGAGTATCAACCAGATAAGAAAGATATGATCCACTATATGAAAGCAGATATTACGATAGGATAAGAAAGGATAAACTATGTCAGATCGGACAATTGGAATTTTAGGTTTGGGTATTTTTGGGAGTAGTGTACTTACCGCTCTCGCTCAGCATGATATAAATATTATCGCCATTGACGACCATGAGGAACGAATCAATCAGTTCGAACCAGTCTTGGTACGTGGAGTTGTTGGAGATATTACCGATGAAGAGCTCTTGCTCTCAGCAGGAATTGATACCTGCGATACAGTTGTGGTGGCAACTGGGGAAAATTTAGAATCTAGTGTGCTTGCAGTCATGCATTGCAAGAGTCTAGGAGTACCAACTGTTATTGCTAAGGTTAAAAGCTATACAGCAAAAAAAGTCCTTGAAAAAATTGGCGCAGATTCAGTCATTTCACCAGAATATGAGATGGGTCGTTCGTTGGCGCAGACTATTTTATTTAATAACAGCGTAGATGTCTTTCAGTTGGACAAAAATGTCTCGATAGTCGAAATGAAAATTCCACAATCGTGGTCAGGCAAGAGCCTAAGTCAACTTGATCTTCGAGGACAATACAATCTCAATATTCTTGGTTTTCGTGACTATGAAAATGCTCCTCTAGACGTTCAGTTTGGTCCAGAGGATCAATTGAAAGCTGATGGCTATATGATGGCAGTAATCAATAACCAATATTTGGATACCTTATCTAAATTTAACGAAAAATAAAATAGATAGAAAATTCTCTTTACAAATGTAGTATTTCATGGTACAATAGCCTTTGTGTGAAATAGCAGCAGGAAAGCATGAAGCTCGTCAACAGGTGTCTTATAACAAGTAACCTTGGCTGTTTAGGCGAAGGGCATCTGCACGAATCAGGGCTTTCTAAGTGACTATTTCCGCCGAAATTATATTTATATTAGGAGGACATACATATGTCACGTTATACAGGACCATCTTGGAAACAAGCTCGTCGCCTTGGCCTTTCACTTACAGGTACAGGTAAAGAATTGGCACGTCGTAACTACGTACCAGGTCAACACGGACCAAACAACCGTTCTAAATTGTCAGAATACGGTTTGCAATTGGCTGAAAAACAAAAACTTCGTTTCACTTACGGAGTAGGTGAAAAACAATTCCGTAACTTGTTCGTACAAGCTACAAAAATCAAGGGCGGAATCCTAGGTTTCAACTTCATGCTTCTTTTGGAACGTCGTTTGGATAACGTAGTTTACCGTCTTGGTCTTGCGACTACTCGTCGTCAAGCTCGTCAATTCGTAAACCACGGTCACATCCTTGTTGACGGAAAACGTGTTGATATCCCATCATACCGCGTAACTCCAGGTCAAGTAATCTCAGTTCGCGAAAAATCATTGAAAGTTCCAGCAATCCTTGAAGCGGTTGAAGCTACTCTTGGACGCCCAGCATTCGTATCATTCGATGCTGAAAAATTGGAAGGTTCATTGACTCGTTTGCCAGAACGTGATGAAATCAACCCAGAAATCAACGAAGCACTTATCGTTGAATTCTACAACAAGATGCTTTAATTTTAAGATATATGATACAGAAAGCCTACAACAGTGGGCTTTTTGCTTTGAAGAAATAAAAAATACGAAAAAAATAAACCCAAGTTCTTGACAAGATTCTAAAAGTGGGTATAATAGAAAGAGTTGAAAAAGCTCAGGGTCCGTTGGTCAAGGGGTTAAGACACCGCCTTTTCACGGCGGTAACACGGGTTCGAATCCCGTACGGACTATGAGTGTATCGCGGTTGGTGGAAATAGGAATTAAAAAAAGTTAAAAAAACCTGTT
>NZ_JASHEJ010000005.1:0-59745 GCF_047463175.1 Streptococcus infantis | reverse complement strand
CAGGCGGTTAGAGGTTCGACTCCTCTAGGGTGCATTAAACATTTAACTCGGGAAGTAGCTCAGCTTGGTAGAGTACTTGGTTTGGGACCAAGGTGTCGCAGGTTCGAATCCTGTCTTCCCGATTGATATTACAAGAGTAAGAACACTAGTTGTTCTTTTTTGTTTATTATAAATATTCTTTATAACCTTTCAATAAAATAATTCTAGCTCTATAATTTCTGTAGTGGGTAAATCCTCTATAGATATTATGAAGCCTATTTTGTTGTAGAAAAAAGTCACATAAGATCTATAATAAAAAACGACGAAACTATCATTTGAAAGACTTGTATTGAACAATTAGATTTTATGTCTTTTTTATTTTCTTTAAATCTATTTTTTTGATTTTTATGAAATAAAATAAGCCTCCGATTGGAGGTCTGTGTTTGAACTAATCAAAAAAGGATGTGTGAATAATTTTCATTTAATAAGAATTATTTTTATTTTAAGTCTATAATGCAAAGCTTACCATAAAATTTCACATATTTTCTCTACTTCTTTTTGGAAAGAATCAATTGGTGGTGTATCTGTAATAATACAGTCTAAGTCATGGTAATGTGCAAGTTTGAAGTAATGACTAGTATTAAACTTAGAGTGGTCTGCGAGTAAGAGACTCTTGTCTGAGTTTTTGATCATTTGCTGTTTTATGCGCGCTTGTTTGTGATTAGCTTCGTAGGCACCATATTTATCTAGTCCTCTACAACTGATGAGGGCTAAATCGGTATGAAAGTTATTAATAAATTCACTTGCAAAATCGCCTAAGGATGAATTTGTTCCATAATTTATATGTCCTCCAGATAGAAAGAGTGTTATATTCTCAAATTCATTTAGTCTTCTTGCAATTTCGATTCCGTTTGTAATAATGCAGAGATTTTTAAGTTTTTCAAGATAAGGAACGATCATAGCTGCTGTTGATGAGCTATCAATAAATATGGATTGGTTGTCAGTGAGAAAAGTGGAAGCAATTTCAGCAATGTGTTGTTTGCCTTTTTCTTCCTCTCGGACACGAGCAGAATAAATATATTCTACGTTATTGGCAGTCAACAATCGGACTTCTCCATGGCCTCTACGAATTTTCCCCTCTTTTTCCAATTCGATTAGGTCTCTTCTTAGAGTAGAAGTCGAACAATACATGAGTGCCTCTAGTTCTATCGTTGAAATGATCTTTCTTCGTGTCAGAATTTCTATAATTCGTTCCATACGTTCTAAGGAAACCATACTATTTCTCCTTTATGTTAATGTTTTGAACATTATTGAACATTTTTGAATATATTATACCATTATTCTTTACAAATTTCCAATAGTATATCCACCTATTGTATGCGCTTTCTTAAAGTGTTATGATACAGATAAAGAAAGGAGTGAGTTTATGACTCAAGATGAAAAAATTATTCGTGAACAGATTTGTGACGTTTGTCATAAAATGTGGCAACTTGGTTGGGTAGCTGCTAATGATGGAAATGTATCTGTTCGTTTAGATGCTGATACTATTATAGCAACGCCTACTGGTATCAGTAAAAGTTTTATTACACCAGAAAAATTGGTGAAACTGAACCTCAAGGGTGAGATTTTAGAAGCTGAGGGAGACTATCGTCCTTCAAGTGAAATTAAAATGCATATCCGCTGTTATGAGGAACGTGAAGATGTGAGAGCTGTTGTCCATGCTCATCCACCTATTGCAACTGGTTTTGCTTTAGCGCATATCCCTCTTGATACGTATTCTCTGATTGAGAGTGCAATTGTTGTAGGAGCTATTCCGATTACACCTTTCGGGGTTCCATCTACTATGGAAGTTCCTGATGCAATTACTCCTTATCTTCCTGACCATGATGTAATGTTGCTTGAGAACCATGGTGCTTTAACTGTTGGAAGTGATGTTATTACAGCCTATTATCGTATGGAGACTTTGGAGTTAGTAGCTAAAACAACTTTCCATGGACGTATGCTTTTGTCAACTAAAGGTATAGAGGAACAAGAAATTCCACGTCCTACTTTGGAACGTCTATTCTCTATGAGAGAAAACTATAAGGTAACTGGTCGTCATCCCGGTTATCGTAAATATAATGGAGATGGCAGTGTTAAAGAAATAGAAGAATAAGAGGGAAATATCATGATTCAACATCCACGTATTGGAATTCGCCCAACTATTGATGGTCGTCGTCAAGGGGTTCGTGAATCGCTTGAAGTTCAAACGATGAATATGGCAAAAAGTGTTGCGGACTTGCTTTCTAGTACCTTGAAATATCCTGATGGCCAACCAGTTGAATGTGTGATTTCACCATCAACAATTGGTCGTGTACCAGAAGCAGCAGCGTCTCACGAATTGTTCAAGAAATCAAACGTGTGTGCAACAATCACTGTAACACCTTGCTGGTGCTATGGTAGTGAAACAATGGATATGTCTCCTGATATTCCACATGCTATTTGGGGATTCAACGGAACTGAAAGACCAGGGGCTGTTTACTTAGCAGCAGTTCTTGCTTCTCATGCTCAAAAAGGAATTCCAGCATTCGGAATTTACGGTAAAGATGTACAAGAAGCATCAGATACAGAAATTCCTGAAGACGTTAAAGAAAAAATCTTACGTTATGCAAGAGCTGCTCTTGCTACAGGTTTAATGAGAGATACAGCTTACTTATCAATGGGTAGTGTATCAATGGGTATCGGTGGTTCAATCGTAGATCCTGACTTCTTCCAAGAATACTTAGGAATGCGTAATGAATCAGTAGATATGACTGAATTCACTCGTCGTATCGACCGTGGCATTTACGATCACGAAGAATTCGAACGTGCACTTAAATGGGTGAAGGAAAACGTTAAAGAAGGATTCGACCGCAACCGTGAAGACCTAGTGTTAAGCCGTGAAGAAAAAGATAAACAATGGGAATTTGTGATTAAGATGTTCATGATTGGACGTGACTTAATGGTTGGTAACCCAAGACTTGCTGAACTAGGCTTCGAAGAAGAAGCAGTTGGTCACTACGCTCTTGTTGGTGGATTCCAAGGTCAACGTCAATGGACAGACCACTTCCCTAACGGGGACTTCATGGAAACATTCCTAAACACTCAATTTGACTGGAACGGAATTCGCAGACCATACATCTTCGCAACTGAAAATGATGCGTTAAACGGTGTATCAATGCTATTCAACTACTTATTAACAAACACTCCACAAATCTTTGCGGATGTTCGTACTTACTGGAGTCCAGAAGCTGTTGAACGTGTAACAGGTCATAAACTTGAAGGCCATGCTGAAAATGGATTCTTGCACTTAATCAACTCTGGTTCTTGTACATTAGACGGTACTGGTCAAGCTACAAGAAACGGTGAACCAGTGATTAAACCATTCTGGGAATTAGAACAAAGTGAAGTAGATGCAATGCTTGCAAATACAGACTTCCCAGCAGCTAACCGCGAATACTTCCGTGGCGGCGGTTACTCAACTCGCTTCTTATCTAAAGGAAATATGCCTGTGACAATGGTTCGCTTGAACTTATTGAAAGGCGTTGGACCTGTATTACAAATCGCAGAAGGATACACGCTTGAATTACCTGAAGATGTACACCATACATTGGATAACCGTACAGATCCAGGTTGGCCAACAACTTGGTTTGCTCCTCGCTTAACAGGTAAAGGCGCATTCAAGTCAGTCTATGATGTAATGAATAACTGGGGTGCAAACCACGGTGCAATCACTTATGGACATATCGGAGCTGACCTTATCACTCTTGCTTCAATGTTACGTATTCCAGTAAATATGCATAACGTTGCAGAAGAAGATATCTTCAGACCTAAGAACTGGTCATTATTCGGAACAGAAGATTTAGAATCAGCTGACTACCGTGCATGTCAATTATTAGGACCTGTACATAAATGATGAAAATTTTGGAGGTAGAAATCTAATAATTGGATTTCTATCTCCAAGAATTTAAAAGGAGTAGAAAATTATGACAAAAACAATTATTCTAGCCTGTGTAGGTGGTTTGACAACTAGTATGTTAGTTGAACGTATTAACGAAGTTATTCATCGAGATCAATTAAATTATTCATTTTACTCTGTTGGTATTGCAGGAATTAATAATTTAAAAAATATTGATGTTTTGCTTTTGAGCCCTCAGTTGGCATATTTAGAAGAAAAGGCTAAAGCATCTCTTAGTGTTCCGGTTGCTGTTATTAGCGATGAAAATTTTGAGTTAATGAAAGGTGAAGCTGTTTTGCAGCAAGCAGAAGACTTAATGGGTTGAGCTGATGGGAACACTAACAAGACAGTCGACACAAGAGTTGATGCAGCTAATCTTAAAAAGTAGTAAAAGTACTCAAAAGGTTATGGAAAGCCTTCAATTGGCTCAAGGAGGAGATCTTTCAGGTGCTAGAGAGGTGCTAGAATTAGCGACTCAGATAAATATAGAAGCACATAATTTACAAACCTCTCTTATCCAAGCTGAGACGAGGGGTGAGAGTGGAGAAGTTAGTCTATTAGCTATTCATGCCCAAGATCATTTTATGAACAGTCATTTATTGCTTGAGTTAGCGGATGTTTTCTTACATCAGATAGAAGAAGTTGAACAATTAAAAAAGAAAATAGAAAAACTGGAACAGGTAGGTGAAAAAACATGAGTCATCCAGTTATACTTGAAATGAAAGGTATCGTAAAGAGCTTCGGACCTGTAAAAGCCTTAAAAGGAGTAGATTTTGATCTACGTGCTGGTGAAGTTCATGCACTGATGGGGGAAAATGGTGCTGGTAAATCCACGCTAATGAAAGTCCTCACAGGAATTCATGATGCTAATGAAGGAACGATTCACTACAATGGGAAGCAGGTTGCCTATAGCAAGCCTAAGGAAGCGATGGAAGATGGGATTGTTATCGTTCACCAAGAATTGAATATGATGAATCATTTAACTGTGGCTCAGAATATTTTCATTGGGAGAGAAGAATTCCGTCATAATTTGTTGATAGACGATGGTGCTAGCATCAAAAAAGCTAAGAAACTATTTGATCTATTGAAGTTGGATATTAATCCTACTGAAAAAGTTGGTAATTTAACGGTTGGGAAACAACAAATGGTTGAAATTGCCAAAGCCTTATCCATGGATGCTAAGGTCATTGTTTTCGATGAACCAACAGCAGCCCTAACGGAGTCTGAAATTAACGAACTTTTTGTAATTATTGATGACTTACGTGCTAAAGGTGTTGGTATCATTTACATCTCTCACCGCATGGACGAAATTGCTCGTATTACAGACCGTGTAACGGTAATGCGTGATGGTGAGTATGTAGGGACTGTAAATACCAAAGAAACAACAAAAGACGAAATCATTGCAATGATGGTTGGTCGAACTATTTACGAGGATCCTAAAGCGGCTTCAGCTGTAGCAGATGATGCTCCAGTTGTACTTGAGGTGAAGAATTTAAATGCGGGATCATCTGTAAAAGATGTTAGTTTCCAGCTTCGAAAGGGTGAAATCTTAGGTTTTTCTGGATTAATGGGAGCTGGCCGTACAGAAGTGGCACGGTTACTGTTTGGTGCAGATAAAAAAGAAAGCGGTACCATTTTTGTAAATGGTAAAGAAGTGACTATTAATTCGCCACAAGACGCAATTAGAGAAGGAATTGGTTATCTTTCAGAAGACCGTAAACGTTTTGGTTGTATTGTAGATATGACAATCGCTGATAATACAGTGATGACAAACTTAGATAAGTATATTAAAGGTGGACTTATTAATGACGGTGAAATTGTAAAAGTCAGTGATGAATTCGTTAAACAATTAAGAACGAAGACACCATCGTCAAAACAATTAGTTCGTAACTTATCAGGTGGTAACCAACAAAAAGTCGTCATTGCAAAATGGCTCGAACAAAATAGTGATATTTTAATTTTTGATGAACCAACAAGAGGAATTGACGTTGGTGCCAAAAGTGAAATTTACACTTTGATGAATGCCTTGGTTGCTCAAGGGAAATCTATTATCATGATTTCATCTGAATTGACTGAAATTTTGCGGATGAGTGATCGAATTGTCGTTATGTGTGAAGGTAGAAAAACGGGTGAGCTGGATATTAGCCAAGCTACTCAAGAACGGATACTAGCTTTAGCTACAGACCGTTAGAAGTGAAAACAGAGGTGTTTACTTATGGAAGAGAAACAATCTTTATGGATGAAATTAGAAAAAACAGTTGGTTTGCAAAAACTGATTGCCTTGATTGCGCTTATTGTAATTTTCGCATTCTTCGCTATTTCTAGTGAGTCTTTCCGTTCGTTTGATACGGCGGTTAGTATCTTGGATGCTTCGTATTACATTGGTTTCTTAGCAATTGGGGTTACATTTGTTATTATTACAGGTGGGATCGACCTTTCAATCGGGACAGTGATGATGTGTTCAGCTATTATTGGTGGTGTCCTCCATACAAAAATGGGCTGGCCACTGTGGCTCTCTTTATTGGCCATTCTAGTGGTAGGAGTTCTCTTTGGACTATTAAATGGAATAATGGTTGCTAAATTTGGATTGCCTCCATTTATCGCAACCCTAGGTACGATGATGATATCTCGTGGACTTAGTTCTATTGTTTCTAATGTTCAGAGTGTGACTTTCCCACTCCGTGGGACAGGTGAAGGTTGGTATAAGGATTTATTCCGTACCCAAGACAATTTCCCTACTGGTTTGATTGTATTGATTGTCCTTGCTGTCCTTGCAGCTTTAGTTTTGAATAAGACAAAGGTGGGACGTTATATCTTTGCGATTGGTTCCAATAAAGAGGCGACTCGTTTATCAGGAGTTAACGTTGTTAAGTGGGAAGGTATGGCCTATGTTATAGGTGGTTTATTTGCAGGACTTGCTGCAGTTGCCTATGCTGCTACTTACTCTACTATTTTACCTGGTACAGGTAATGGGATGGAATTAGATGCAATTGCAGGTGTTGTAGTTGGGGGAACTTCTCTTGCTGGAGGAGTTGGCTCAGTCGTAGGTACTATCATTGGGGTATTCATCATGTCTGTATTGAAAATCGGACTCCCTTATATCGACCTCCAGCCTCACTATCAACTCTTCATCACAGGTTTCGTTGTAATTGTCGCAGTTTATTCCGATATTTTGATTCGTAGGAATAAAAAGAAATAGTCAATGCTAGAGGAATACAAAAATGGCATTCCTCTCTTTATCGGGTGAATAATCACTCTTCAAATCTTAGATAAAAATAATAAAAAAGGAGCAACTATCATGAGAAAATCATTTAAGTTTGCTATTATTGCCGCAGCAGCTGTGTCTGCATTTGCTTTGACAGCTTGTTCATCTTCTAAGACAACAGATGGTACTAAGGGTGGATCAGCTAGTGGTGATTACAAGGTAGAAGTAATCGCTAAAGGTTTCCAACATGACTTCTGGAAAGCTGTTAATAAAGGGGCTGAAAAAGCGGCTGATGAACTTGGTGCTAAGATTACCTTTGTAGGACCACAAAATGAAACTGCTATTGCAGAACAGCTTGAACAACTTAACAATGCTATCAATAAGAATCCGAAAGCAATCGCTCTGGCAGCCTTAGATACAGAAGCAGAACTCGATGCTATTAAACAAGCACAATCTAAGAATATTCCAATTATTGGATTTGACTCAGGGGTTCCAGGGGCACCAGAAGGAGCAATTAAAGCAACTGCTTCTACAGATAACCATGCTGCTGGAGGAAATGCAGCAGAACATATGTTCCCTCTAATCGAAAAGAAAATTGGTGATACTCCTGTACGTATTGGTGTAGTTTCTCAAGAAGCTAACTCTCTTTCAATCACTCAACGTACATCAGGATTTATCGATAAGATGGTTGAGTTGATTGAGAAGAAAGGCGTCAAAGTAGCTGTTGTTGGACATGATAAATTTAAAAACAATGTAGCTGAATCAGATGCTAAAGTTATCATTGAAGTTCGTGTTCCTGCTCAAGTAGATGACGCTGCTGGTAAAACAGAAGCTTCTACAGTACTTGAAAAGGCAGATACTATCGCAATTTATGGTTCAAATGAATTTGCTGCTAAAGCAATTATCAATGCAAATGGTAGTTTTAAAGAATCAAAACTTGGTGCAGACAAGATTATTGCAGTTGGATTTGACTCAGGTGCTCTTCAACAAGATGCAATTCGTAATGGTGTCTTTGCTGGTTCTGTAACTCAAGATCCAATTCAAATCGGTTATCAAGCTGTAAAACTTGCGGTTGAATCAGCTCAAGGTAAAGAAGTAAAAGATGTTGATACAGGATCTAAATGGTACGATGCAAAAAATATTGATTCTGATGAAATCAAAGCATTGTTGTATCAATAAATCGATTATATTCGAATAGAGAAGGAGCTTTAAATGACATTGATAAAAATACTAGCTGTTGATTTAGGTGCAAGTTCTGGTCGTGTCATGCAAGCGATTTATGATGGAGAACGTCTCCAATTGTCAGAAGTTCATCGTTTTAAAAATGAAGCGGTAACTGTCAACGATGGATTGTATTGGAATATTCTTCACTTATTCAATGAAATCAAGACAGGGATAAAAAAAGCTTCTCGTGATCAAATCCCTATCCAATCTATTTCTGTCGATACATGGGGAGTAGATTACGCTTATCTTGATAAAAATGGGGACCTGCTTTATCAGCCACATTGTTATCGTGACAACAGGATGGGACGCTATGAGGATGAATTCTACAAGTTAGTAGACAAGCAGACTTTGTTTACTGAAACGGGAGTTCAACCAGCGACTTATAATACAATTTTACAACTGTACGCTGATATCAAAGAAAAACCGGAACTCATAGAGGTAGCTGATCATGTTCTGTTTATGCCTGACTTAATTAACTATCTCTTATCAGGTGTACTGGTAAATGAATATACCATTGCCAGTACGAGTGGTTTGTTAAATAGTCAGACCCAAACTTGGTCTAGCAGTTTGTTTGCACGCTTGGGACTTCCTGAAAAATGGTTTTCTAAGGTTAGCAAAGGAGGGACAGTATTAAGAAATCTTTCTCCAAGAATTGCTCAAAACTTGAAAATCGAACCTTTCGATGTCATAGCTGGAGCTGGACATGACACAGCAGCAGCGGTATTAGCAGTGCCTTATGTCGATGAACAACCAACAGTATTTATCTCTTGTGGGACTTGGTCTCTTGTGGGAATGGAGAGTCAAACAGTTTTGACTAGTTTGGAAGCTTTAAATGCAGGCTTGACAAACGAAGGTTGTTTTGATGGTGGAATTCGTCTCTTAAAAAATACAACAGGTTTGTGGATTATCCAAGAGTTACAGAGAGATTGGCAACTTCAAGGGGAGGAAATAGGCTTTGCAGAAATGGTTGTATTAGCGCGTGAGGTTAAGGATAACCGAAGCTTTATTAATCCAAATGCAACAATCTTTGCTTCTCCTGGGGACATGGAAGAAAAAGTAAAAGACTACTGTAGAATGAGTGGTCAAATTGTTCCAGAGACTAAGGGAGAAGTTGTTAGGACAGTTCTTGAAAGTCTGGCCTTGGCTTATCATCAAACAGTTGAGCAACTAGAAGAGTTAACAGGTAAAGAGATTGCCCGTATTCAGATGGTGGGCGGTGGTATTCAAAATGAGCTTTTATGCCAGTTGACTGCCAATTTTGCTCGTAAGCCAGTCATTACAGGACCGATTGAAGCTAGTGCTCTGGGGAATGTTTTGTCTCAATTGTTAACTTTGGGAATTGTTCAGTCAAGAGAGGAAGCACAAAATCTCATTCGACAATCAGAATTACTGAAAAGTTATGTAGTAGAAGATTTGGATAATGTCGAAACTAGTCAACAGTTTTTCAAGTCATTAGTAGAGAAGGGGGAGTAAATGTTAAAGAATATTCCTAAAATTATTAGCCCAGAGCTAGTTAAGTATCTAATGGAGATGGGACATGGAGATGAGCTAGTAATAGCTGATGCAAATTTCCCAGCTCACAGGATCGGACAACGCGTTGTTCGTTGTGATGGTCATGGAGTTCCTGTGATTTTGGATGCTATTTTGCAACTACTACCTCTCGATACATACAGTGACTATCAAGCAGGCCTTATGCAGGTTGTACCAGGAGATCCAACTATTCCAGTTATTTGGGATGAATATAAAGCCTTACTTGGAAAGTATCATACAGGTGCATCTATCAAAGAGTTTGAACGTTTTGAATTTTACGATCAGGCAGAGAAAGCTTATTTAGTGATTCAAACTGGAGAAAGTGCTCTTTATGGAAATATTATCCTGAAAAAAGGCGTTTTGTAAAAAAATAAGAGGGATGTGGGGCTTCCCACTCCCTTCCTTTGCGATTTATTTGTTAAAAAAATCACAAATATTTGAAAATATAGAAAATATATTATATAATTAACCTAAATATAAAGCGTGAAAAACGCAAGGAGGAAAAAATATGGCAACATTTTACGTTCCAGCAGTCAACCTTATTGGTAAAGGTGTGGTAAATGAAGTTGGGCCTTATGTTAAGGAGTTGGGCTATACTAAGGCTCTTTTGGTGACAGATAAGTATATCGAATCAAGTGATATCTTGCCCAAAATTTTAAAACCTTTAGATGATGAAGGGATTGCTTACGTTATCTTTAGTGATGTTGAACCGAACCCTACTTGTAAAAATGTTATGGATGGAGTCGCTGCTTTGAAAGAGCATAACTGCGACTTTATCATCTCTGTCGGTGGTGGATCTCCACAGGATGCAGCTAGCTGTATTTCTGTAATCGCTACTAATGGCGGTAAGCCACAGGATTATGAAGGTTTGCATAAGTCTGCTCAAAAAGGCCTTCCTGTTGTAGCTATCAATACTACTGCAGGTACATCAGCAGAAATTACCATCAACTACGTTATCACTGATGAAGAGCGTAAGGTTAAAATGGTAATGGTTGATAAGAACAGTCTTGCTCTTATCTCTGTTAATGACCCTGAATTGATGATTTCAAAACCTCAAGCTTTGACTGCTGCTACTGGTATGGATGCTCTTACTCACGCTGTTGAAGCTTTGGTAACACCAGGTGCTTATGATGTGACTAAGAAACTCTCTATCGGAGCTATCGAGCTAATCAAAGAATATCTTCCACGTGCAGTAGAAAACGGACACGACATCGAAGCTCGTGAAGGTATGGTTAATGCTATCTTCCTTGGAGGAATGAGCTTTAACAATGCTGGACTCGGCTATGTTCACTCAATGGCCCACCAATTGGGTGCTGTCTATAACTTGCCTCATGGCGTGTGCTGTGCTATGCTTTTGCCAGTCGTTGAGCGTGAAAATGCCAAACGTGTACCTGTAGCCTTCCGTAATGTTGCTAAGGCCTTGGGTATGCAAATCGAAGGAAAATCAGATGAAGAATGTGCGGCTTATGCTATTTCTGAAATTGAAAAACTTTCTGAAACTGTCGGTATTCCTAAGAAATTGACAGAACTTGGTATCGAAGAAAAAGACTTTGACTTTGAATACCTTTCTAAGAATGCCTTGATTGATGCTTGTGCACCAGGTAATCCATTCATGCCAACTTTGGAAGAAACTATTGCTTTCTATAAGGAATTGTTCTAAGCAAAGCTCCTTTGGAAAATTTTTTAGGGATTGTAAATTTAAGATTCTTACATTAGGAATTCCTCCCGAATATTCAAATAATGTATTAGGAAACCAAATACTATTCCTATGATTTAAAACTAATAATATTTAAGAAGAACTATCCTTGTGATAGTTCTTTTTTTAAAAATTTGATATCCTAGACATATGAAAAGAATCAAAATTGATGTTGTAGTTGTTCCTTTAAGTGGACATTTGTACCCAACAATGAATTTATTAATACCCTTACTTAATAACCCTCGATATGATATTCGCTTATTCACTGGTCCTCAAAAGAAAGACGTTGCTGAGTCTGCAGGTTTTCATGTAGTTCCAATACTAGAAAATCACATTGAGGATTTTGAACGTGCAGCTAATAATGATCAGCAATTAGGGATATTATCAGCTTATCAACAACTTTCTTCTAGTATTGATTTAATTAATTTAGTTTCTGATCAGTTATTGAAAGAGTGGCAAAAGAATCGCCCTGATATCGTCATTGCTGATTTTATAACCTTGTCTGGAGGTTTAATAGCTAATCAACTTGGAATTCCTTGGATAACTACCATGGCTACACAATTCGTTTTAGAAACGACAGATGGTCCTCCTTGCTTCTTTGGTGGACTGGGAAGTCCCAAGAATGGTTGGCAAGCTTCGGTCCAATTCCTAGGGAGAAAAGCAACCCGTTTAGTGAAACGTATAGTATCTTTTTTATTGCGCGATCGTTTAAAGAGATATGATTTTAAATTATATAATCAACTTGGTCATGAAACCATTTATTCTCCATATTCAATTCTTGGTATCGGTATGAAAGAAGTAGAATTAAAAAAGGGATTTCCAAAACACTACAAGTGGGTTGGTCCTTCTGGTGCTTCGATTGAAGCAGGAGAGAATTATCCTTTAGATTTGTCTCCTTTTATGGAGCGAAAGAAAGTTTTGGTGACGTGTGGGACACAACTAGCTTGGGCAAAAGAAAATCTTATTTATCAAGCTACGCAACTTGCAAAAGATCATCCTGATTGTCACTTTTTTGTAACTCGTGGTGTAGGTGGAGAGGCCTTCCAATGTGAAAATCTCATAGAGAACCTTTCCGTAGTTTCTTATCTACCTTATAAGGAGTACATTTCCCAGATGGATTACGTGATTCATCACGGGGGAGCTGGGATTTTTTATCAATGTATCATTTATGGTAAACCAGCTTTGATATTACCTCATGATTATGATCAATTTGATTATGCCGTTCGTGGGGTTGAAGCCGGTGTTGCTTTCTCAGCTAAAAGAGATAGTAGCAAGGCCATTGGACAAGCCTTTGAGGAGCTGTTAGCTAAAGAAAATTGGCCAGAATTAGAGACTTTGCGCCAAGCAGCACAGTCTTATCATCCGACGGAAATGTTAGAGAGAGAAATCCATCGTCTGCTAGAAGATAAGGAGAAGGGAAAATGAAAACAGTTTTAGTAACTGGAGCGACAGGTTTCTTGGGTAAATATGTCGTTGAAGAATTAGTCGAGCATGGCTATCAGGTTCGAGCTTTTGGTAGAAACAGTAAGGTTGGTTGCTCTTTAGAGAATTCTTCGGTTAGTTTTTTTCAGGGTGATTTGACCAAAGCTGATGATGTGCTAGAGGCTTGCAAGGAGATGGATCTGATCGTTCATGCGGGAGCCCTGTCAACAGTTTGGGGCCCGTGGGAAGATTTTTATCAGGCTAATGTTTTAGGAACTAAATATGTTCTCGAGGCATGTCGCCAAACAGGTATTCAACGTTTAGTCTATGTATCCTCACCAAGCATCTATGCTGCTCCTAAGGATCAGTTGGCTATCAAAGAAAGTGATGCTCCAGAGGAAAATAATCTCAATAACTATATCCGTAGCAAATTAGCTTCGGAGAAACTCTTTAAAGATTATCCAGATGTTCCGAGTATCATCCTGAGACCTCGTGGGCTTTTTGGGATTGGGGATACCAGTATTTTGCCACGTGTGATCAATCTTAGTCAAAAAATAGGAATTCCTTTGATTGGAGATGGGCGTCAGCTCATGGACATGACTTGTGTGGAAAATGTTGCTCTGGCAATCCGTTTGGCCATAGAAGCTCCAGAAGCTAAAGGTGAGTTTTATAACATTACTAATGGTGAACCGAGGGCTTTTAAAGATTTGCTAGAGGAAAGTTTGACAGGTCTGGATTATCCAATCAAATATAGAAAAATTCCAGCATCTCTCTTATCAGGAATTGCAAGTAGTTTAGAATTTATATACAAGACCTTGAACCTTAAAGGGGAGCCCCCTCTAACTCGATATACCTATTATCTGCTTCACTATAGTCAGACTCTTGATATTAGTAAGGCTGAGAGGGAATTGGGGTATCATCCGAAAATTAGTATTTCAGAAGGGATTGAACAATATGTCCAAGATTATCGAAAGCATTGAGTATTTCCCAGCGGGATATTGTACGAGTTATGCCGGTTTGCTATTCAAGGGTGTCAAGAATAGAAAGATGACTTTCCCCGCAGGAGTGTTCCTTATCAAGCATAGGGATAAGGGCTATCTGCTCTATGATACTGGCTATCACTATGATATTAAGACGAAATTTCGTTATGCTTTTTACCGTTTGGGGACGCCAGTTCAAATGACGGAGAAAGATCAGATTTCGCACTTGCTAAAAGATAAAGGGATCAAACCAGAAGAAATCAACTATGTCTTGCTGTCTCATCTACATCCAGATCATTTGGGAGGAGCTAGCTTCTTTCCGAATGCAAACTTTATCTTGACCCAGGAAGTCTATGATGTTTATAAGAAACCAAAACTAAAAGATTTAATTTTTAAAGAATTTTTGCCGAGTGACTTCGAGGAAAGATTGACAGTCATCAAGGAAAATCAGCAAAATGCTAACTTTAAGTATCGCCCTACCATCGATCTTTTTGGAGACGGAAGTATCCTTGTATCTTCTATTGATGGGCATGCTAAGGGGCAAGCTTGTCTCTTTATTCCAGACTATGATCTCTTTATCGCAGCAGATCTTTGTTGGGGAATAGACCTCTTACCTTACACCAAACAGATGCATCTGATTCCTTCCTTGGTGCAAGATAGTAAGGATGACTATATCAAAGGAACGGAGCTCTTGGAAGAGGTTTTAAAGGATGGAATAGAAGTGCTAGTTAGCCATGACCCTGTAGAAAGGATTGACCGGATCTTGTATGAAAAAAATAACCTTTCTTAAAACCTTTATCCAAACTCGCTGGCTTCATAATTTTAAGTCTCGAGAAGCTTTAGAAAACTATCAGAAAAAGCAACTGGCTGCCTATATGAACTTTCTCAAACGTGAGTCCCCTTATTTTAAAAATGGTGTACCTAATGACTTTGACCATATGGACAAGGCTTTTATGATGAGTCATTTCAATGAGCTCAACACCCAAGGTGTGGATCGAGACGAGGCCTTGGCTTTGGCTATCGAAAGTGAAAAGACCAGGAATTTTACAGAGCTCAAGGGAGAAATAGCTGTTGGGTTGTCTTCTGGAACATCTGGACACCGGGGCCTTTTTATCACAACTGAAAAAGAGAGAAGTATGTGGGCAGCAGCTATCTTGGCAAAGATGTTGCCCAAGGGCCAACTTTTTGGGCACCGCATAGCCTTTTTCCTCAGAGCGGATAATGAACTCTATCAGACCATCAATACGGCACTTATTCATTTAGAGTACTTTGATATTTTCAAGAATACAGATGAGCATATCGAGCGTCTCAATAGTTATCAACCGACTATTGTAGTGGCACCTGCTTCTATGTTGATTGAATTGAGTAAGCGCCTAAAAGCAGGAGAGCTTAAGATTCAGCCGCAAAAAATCGTCTCAGTGGCAGAAATCTTGGAAGATAGTGATAAAGAGCGAATATCGAACGCTTTTGAGTTGCCGATTATTGACCAAGTCTACCAGGCAACCGAAGGTTTCCTAGCTTGTACTTGCTCGGCTGGGAATCTTCATCTCAATGAAGACATCATTTTTGTAGAAAAACACTACTTGGATGACCGACGTTTTTATCCAGTCATTACTGATTTTAAGCGGAGCAGTCAGCCTGTTTATCGCTACCAGCTCAACGATATTTTGGTCGAAAATCCTGAACCTTGTCCATGTGGATCGCATTACACAAGGATTGACAAGGTCGAAGGGCGTTCTGACGACATCTTCTATTTTGATGGACAAGATGGAGGTCAGGTAACGATTTATCCTGACTTTATCAGACGTTGCATTCTCTTTGTGGAGAATGTTGGAGATTACCAAGTCAAACAACATTCTGAGAAGCTAGTGGAAGTTTGTCTGAGTCGAAGAGATGAGAAAGTAGAGACAGCAATCGCAGAGCAGTTTCGACTTTTGGCGCAACAAAAAGAGTTTAAAGAACCTGAAATACAATTTTCAGATTATCATTGGGATACAAGTCGTAAGCTCAAACGTATCCAACGTTTATGAAAGGACAAAAAATTATGACAGAAGTAAAAAGACATGTAGAAATTGCAGGTTATGGAGTCTGCCTTCCAAAAAACACGGTGCAATTTAAAGACCAGACCCGTCATCGTGTGGTTGAAAATGAAGAAACGCAACTAGATTTGGCAGAAGCAGCTATCCAAGCTGCGCTTGAAAATGCAAATTTGAGTATGAAAGACATTGATTGCCTGGTATCAGCTAGTGCGGTTGGTGTTCAGCCGATTCCTTGTACGGCAGCTTTGATTCATGAACGTTTGGCAAAAGGGCTCTCTATCCCAGCTATGGATATTAATACGACTTGTACAAGTTTTATCTCTGCTTTATCAACCATGTCACATTTGATTGAAGCTGGGGAATACCGTCGTGTTTTGATTGTATCCAGTGAAGTTGGTAGCTTGGGCCTTAATCCAAAGCAAAAAGAAAGTTATGAACTCTTTAGTGATGGAGCGGCTGCCTTTATTTTCCAATCAAGTGATAAGGATAAGGGAGTGATAGCAAGCCTTCAACGTACTTGGTCAGAGGGGGCTCACGATACAGAGATTCGTGGAGGCTTAACTGCTTATCAGCCAAAAGAGTACTCTGAAGAGACCAAGACAAATTTTATGTTTGATATGAAAGGCAAGAAAATCCTCTTGCTTTCTGCTCGTGTCATTCCAGAAATGTTCCAAGAATTCCAAGAGAAATCTGGTATTTCTAAAGATGCTGTAGACTATATTATTCCCCACCAAGCTAGTCGCGCTCTTCCTTTGGTCATGGGAAAACTGGGTGTAGATGAAGACAAGTACCTTAATCTCGTTACGGATTATGGAAATATGGTCTCCGTTGCTGTACCTTTTGGTTTGGCCTATGCACTCGATCATGGCTATGTAAAAGAAGGAGATACCATCTTCTTGATGGGAACTGCAGCTGGTATGACGGTCAATATGTTGGCTTTGAAATTGTAAAATAATAGCAGGCACCTATAAGTGGCCTGCTTTTTAATTTAATTTTAAACGTAGAACTATCGGCCTATACAGAAAAAGCTTGATAAGTTTTATGAAACTAAGTATACTAGAAGGTAACAAGCGTTTTCAGACAGTATATTAGGGAGTATACTTAGAAATTGAGAGGGAAATATGGGAATCAGAAAATTTCGCTTATTAATGTCCAAGTATGGCTTTAGTATTGCGATTATCCTTATAGAATTAGTTCTTGTTTTCGGAATTATTCTTTACATGAGCCAGATTGCTCCGATTATTTGGGTGACTCTTGTATTTTTGATTAGCGTAGCAACCGTTATAGCGATTGTCAATCGTTCAATGTCACCTGAAAGCAAAGTGACTTGGTTGATTGTGACTTTTGTACCGGTGTTTGGTCCACTGCTTTATCTCATGTTCGGTGAGAGAAGACTATCAAAAAAAGAACTGAAACAACTCCAGGAATTGAATTCTATTGCATTTCATGAGAATAATGGGCGCCAACTCCATTTACAACTACAGGAGACAGACAAACCAGCTTACGGAATTATCAATGCCTTGCTACATATGGACAGTAATGCAGGAGTCTATGACCAGACAGATTCGCAATTTTTCGCAAGTGGTGAGGAAATGTGGCAACAGATGCTGGAGGATCTTAAAAGAGCAGAAAAATTTATTTTTCTAGAATACTACATTGTCGAAGAGGGCTTGATGTGGGATAGCATGCTCGAAATTCTGGAAGAAAAGGCAGCTCAGGGAGTCGAGGTCAAGATGCTCTATGACGACATCGGTTGTATGGTGACTTTGCCTGGGGATTATACTGTTTATTTGCGTTCTAAAGGGATTGATGCTCATAAATTTAATAAGGTAATTCCCCGTATGACAGTAGCCTATAATAACCGTGACCACCGGAAAATCTTGGTTATTGATGGGCAGATTTCCTACACTGGTGGGATCAACCTCGCAGACGAATATATCAATCATATTGAACGTTTTGGACACTGGAAAGATAGTGGAATTCGGATAGATGGTCCGGCGACTCAAGCCTTTACCAGACTATTTCTCATGAACTGGTACATCAACTGTGGGGAAATCAGTGACTTTGATCAGTATCATTTGAAAAATCAGACACGGTCTGGTAGCGGTCTTTGTATCCCATACGGTAGTGGACCGAAACCAATCTACCAGATGAAGGTGGGTAAAATTGTCTATCAAAATCTGATTAATCAAGCAGAGGATTTTGTTTATATTACAACGCCTTATCTCATTATCGATTATGATTTAACAGAGGATATAAAGAATGCGGCTATGCGAGGCGTAGATGTACGAATTGTAACTCCATATATACCGGATAAAAAACTCATTCAACTTGTAACACGGGGAGCTTATCCAGATCTTTTATCTGCGGGTGTTCGCATTTTTGAATACACACCTGGTTTTATCCATAGTAAGCAAATGATTGTTGATGATCGATTCGCGGCTGTAGGTACTATAAACTTGGATTATCGTAGCTTGGTTCATCACTATGAAAATGCAGTACTACTCTACAAAACAGAGTCAATCGCGGATATTCGCAAAGATTTTGAAGAAATTTTTGAACAATCTCAAGAAATCTTCTCGGATACCATAAATCTTACATGTTATCAAATGATGATTAAAGAAGTGACACAGTTATTTGCACCTATGCTTTAATTGAAAGAATTAACTGAGAATAGATGATTAGAGGAGAGGTTGGGACAAAAGTCCTAGCCTCTCAATTTTCTTTGGATTGTCGAGCAAGACGCAGTGGTTGAGTGGGCTTTACTACGCTGATTTCATCAGCTTTTACAGCCCTACTCAACTGTGCGGAGGTGGGACGACGAAATCGAATTCTAACGAATTACCGATTTCTGTCCCACTCTCTTTTCTGTAAGCAGTTTCCTTGACATCTTATTTATTTTTCGTTATCATATGTCCATATAATATATGGGAGTCTGTGTACAGTCTGAGAGGAAGTGTTAAACTTCGACCGCACCTGATCTGGGTAATGCCAGCGTAGGGAACAAAACTTAGCCTAATTTTGCACCTTTTGATCCAAAAGGTGGACAAGGCAGAAGCCATTGCCAAAGCAGATGAAATTCTTGCTACCTTTCAGTTGACGGCTGTAAGGGATAAGTACCCTCATGAACTCAGTGGTGGGATGCGCCAGCGTGTTGCTTTACTCCGTACCTACCTTTTCGGGCATAAGCTCTTTCTTCTAGACGAGGCCTTTAGCGCTTTGGATGAGATGACTAAGATGGAACTTCATGCCTGGTATCTGGATATTCATAAACAGCTAGGCCTGACGACGCTCATCATCACGCATAGTATCGAGGAAGCCCTCAATCTCAGCGACCGCATTTATATCTTGAAAAATCGCCCTGGGCAGATTGTTTCTGAAGTCAAACTCGACTGGTCTGAAGCCGAAGACAAGGAAGTTCAAAAAATTGCCTACAAACGACAAATTTTAGCGGAATTGGGCTTAAATAATTAGAAATGAAGAGAGTTGGTGAAGTTTATTCTTTACTTGCTCTCTTTTTTCTATAAATGGAAATCCTGATAGATAAAAAGTGATATAATTGACGTATGGTGATGTGATGAAAAAAGAAGAAATTAAAAAATATTTAGATACAGATCTTGAATTTAATGTTAATGGCCGAGGTGCTTGTTTCTTATCCAGCATTTGTGTAGTTGGATATGATTATGAAGGCCAGCAGTTTGATACAATTGATCAAGCTATGGAAGCTAAAGTTTTTGACGGGAAAAGTTTAGTGGATATATGGGATGAAATTTTTCCACAAGTATCATAAAATCAAAATATGGTCATATTTTATTTCAATAGATGATGGAAAGGCCCTAAATAATGTTAAATAATGAACTAAATGACTACAGCAAACAAGACCCATTCGATGAAATAGATGAACCCATTATTTCGGAGTCTAATCTTGAAGGGTACAGTGATTTTTACAAAGATAGTGAAGATTCAAAAGTTTGGTGGATTGATAAGATAGGTGTTATAGGAGAGTTTCTGTTCAGCTTTGATAAGAAAAAATTTATAACCTTTTTCTTGACTATCCTCACAATATGACTGAAGAAGAGGTTGAAATTTTTGATAGAGAAAATTCTTACTGGAGAGATTTTTTCTCGGATAGAAAGTTGTAAAATATTTGTTTAGATTAGGGATTTTTATTTTGCTTTCAAGGCCCTTTTAGGGCTCTTTTTTGTAGACTTTTTTAGGAACTTTCAAGAAAAACTAAGGCGATTTAATGCCTAATTGTTTTTAAAGAAACTCAGTATTTCCAAAGTCTTAGCCTTTAAAATTTGACTTATAGAGTTGTAAATGATAGTATAGTCAAAGATAGTCAAAGTTTAAGAAGGAGGTAGCAAGCTATGAAATTTAAAAATACATCGGACCATATTGAAGCCTATATCAAGGCGATTTTAGAACAATCTGGTATCGTCGAATTGCAACGAAGTCAGCTAGCGGATACCTTTCAAGTCGTACCTAGCCAGATCAACTATGTGATTAAGACTCGTTTTACAGAGAGTAGAGGATATCTAGTTGAGAGTAAACGTGGTGGTGGAGGTTATATTCGCATTGGTCGTATTGAATTCTCTAACCATCATGATATGCTCCGCGATTTGTTGTATTCAGTGGGTGATGAGGTTAACCAAGTCATCTTTGAAGATGTCTTAAGACTCTTAGTCGAACAAGAACTCATGACCCGCCAAGAGATGAATCTATTGTTAGCTATGGGGACAGACCGAATTCTAGGTGAGGAAGCTAATTATATTCGTGCCAATATGCTTCGTCAGTTGTTGCATGAAGTAGATAGAAAAGGAAAATAAAACGACATGAAATATTCAAAAGCATTGAGAGAATGCATCGATAGCGCCTTTCTGGTAGCGAGTCGCTTTGATGCAGATTACCTAGAGTCTTGGCATTTGCTGATTGCCATGGCCAATCATAGCTACAGTGTTGCTGGAGCAACTTTAAATGAATTTCCGTATGAGATTGATCGTTTAGAGGAAGTGGCTGTAGAGTTGACAGAAGCCAACTATAACCACAAGGAAGATTACAAGGAACTCCCATTTTCCTATCGTTTGAACGTCTTGATGTTGGAGGCGGAACATGTTGCTTCGGTGGTACATGCCAAAGCATTGGGAACAGAGCATCTTCTCTACGCTATCTTGCATGATGGCAATGCCCTAGCTACTCGCATTTTGGAAAAAGCAGGATTTTCTTATGAAGACCAGAAAGATCAAGTCAAGATTGCTGGGCTTCGTCGTAGTCTTGAAGCGCGTGCTGGTTGGACAAAGGAAGATTTGAAGGCTCTGCGTCAGCGCCACAGATCAGTAGCAGATAAACAAAATTCTATGGCAAATATGATGGGTATGCCTCAAACTCCAAGTGGTGGTTTGGAAGATTACACTCATGACCTCACAGAGCAAGCTCGTTCAGGCAAATTGGAACCAGTTATTGGACGTGACCAAGAAATCTCTCGTATGATCCAAATCTTGAGTCGAAAAACAAAAAACAATCCAGTTCTAGTTGGAGATGCAGGTGTCGGTAAAACAGCTCTAGCACTTGGTCTTGCGCAACGAATTGCCAACGGAAATGTACCTGATGAGATGGCTAAGATGCGAGTCCTAGAACTTGATTTGATGAATGTGGTTGCGGGAACCCGTTTCCGTGGAGACTTTGAAGAACGTATGAACAATATTATCAAAGATATCGAGGAAGACGGTAAGGTTATCCTCTTTATCGATGAGCTTCATACCATTATGGGATCAGGAAGTGGTATTGATTCGACCTTGGATGCGGCCAATATCCTGAAACCTGCCCTAGCGCGTGGAACTCTGAGAACTGTTGGGGCAACCACTCAGGAAGAATACCAAAAACACATCGAAAAAGACGCAGCCCTTTCTCGTCGCTTTGCAAAAGTGATGATTGAGGAACCAAGTGTGGCTGATAGTATGGCTATCTTGCGTGGCTTGAAAGCAACTTATGAGAAACACCACCATGTCCAAATTACAGATGATGCAGTCGAAACAGCTGTCAAAATGGCACATCGCTATTTGACTAGTCGTCACTTGCCAGACGCAGCCATTGATCTTTTGGATGAAGCGGCAGCAACTGTCCAAAATAAATCGAAGCACGCTAAAAAAGATGAGTCAGGTTTAACAGCAGCAGACAAGGCCTTGATGGATGGCAAATGGAAACAAGCAACTCAGCTCATTGCAAAAGAGCAGGAAGTTCCGGTCTATAGAGATCTGGTAAAAGAATCAGATATTTTGACAACACTCAGTCGCTTGTCAGGTATTCCAGTTCAAAAATTGACACAAACGGATGCCAAGAAGTATCTCAATCTTGAAACTGAACTGCATAAACGTGTTATCGGTCAGGAACAAGCGGTATCAAGCATCAGTCGTGCCATTCGCAGAAATCAATCAGGTATTCGCAATAACAAACGTCCAATTGGATCCTTTATGTTCCTAGGACCAACAGGTGTTGGTAAAACCGAATTGGCCAAAGCCTTGGCAGAAGTTCTTTTTGATGACGAGTCAGCCCTCATTCGTTTTGACATGAGTGAATATATGGAGAAATTCGCAGCCAGTCGTCTCAATGGAGCTCCTCCAGGTTATGTAGGCTACGAAGAGGGCGGAGAGTTGACCGAGAAGGTTCGTAACAAACCGTACTCAGTCTTGCTCTTTGACGAGGTAGAAAAGGCCCACCCAGATATCTTTAATGTGCTCTTGCAGGTCTTGGATGATGGTGTCTTAACAGACAGTAAGGGTCGCAAGGTTGATTTTTCAAATACCATCATTATCATGACATCAAACCTTGGTGCAACAGCTCTTCGTGATGATAAGACAGTCGGTTTTGGAGCTAAGGATATTCGTTTTGACCAAGAAAATATGGAAAAACGGATGTTCGAAGAGTTGAAAAAAGCTTATCGTCCAGAATTCATCAACCGTATTGATGAAAAAGTGGTCTTCCATAGCTTGTCAAGTCAAGATATGCAAGAAGTGGTTAAGATTATGGTCAAACCATTGATTGCAAGTCTTGCAGAAAAAGGAATTAACTTGAAACTCCAAGCATCTGCCCTTAAGCTTCTAGCTCAGAAGGGATATGATCCAGAAATGGGAGCTCGCCCACTGCGCAGAACTCTGCAAACAGAAGTAGAAGACAAACTAGCAGAACTCCTTCTTACAGGTGAATTGAAAGAAGGTAAGACACTTAAAATTGGTGTCAAAGCTGGTCAATTGAAATTCGACATTGTATAAAACAAGAACTATTAATCTATAATTTGTAGATCCACCCTCTTTATTGCCATCAAAAGCAGAAAGGAAGTAGAAGATGATGAATCAGATAATTCCAACCGGGATGACAGAAAAAGAGTACTTTGAAGTTCACGCTAGTCAAGCTGAATTTTTAGACTGGTACCACAAGCAAGCACTCCCTCAGTATGAAAAACCAAGTGTGACTGTGGATATGGTAGCCTATTGCTTTGCAGAAGGGAAAATGAAACTCTTTCTGATTCGTCGGAAGGCACACCCTTTTCAAAATTGTTTAGCGCTAGTTGGTGGTTTTATGGATAAAGGGGAAGATGCTGCCCATGCTTGTCAACGTGAGGTAAAAGAAGAAATTAATCTTGAACTTCCACTAGAAAAGATTGAACAGTTAGTGACAGTATCTACTCCTGGTCGTGATCCCAGAGGTTGGACAGTTACCATTGCCCACTTGGTTTACCTACCTAGTCGAGCTCTTGACTTAGTCCAGGCAGGAGATGATGCAAAAGAAGTCGTTCTTGTAGATGTTGATTTTCACACAGGCAAGTGTTACTTGGATGGCAAAGAACTTGACGAGAAGGACTTTGCATTTGACCACTTATCCATTATTCAAACATCCATCAAGAAGATTCAAGAAGCTATCGACTATGACGCTCGTTTCCTTTATTTACTAGAGGATGAGTTCACAGTGGATGATGGGTTAGCCCTCATTGAGACTCTATGCCCAGGCAAATCATGTACGAGTGATAGTTTCTTATCGAAATATGGTCATAGCATAGAGGAAGTTGGATTTAAACGGATTCCTCAGAAGGAAGTTATCACTATTTATCGATTAAAATAAAAAAGTGAGGTCGGGATTTTCTCGACCTCTTTTTGTTTAAGGATGTTTATCTTTATTAGAATTGCTCATGATTCGAATGAATAAATCTTTGTATTTATATTTTAAATAATGTTCGTGTAAATACAATAAAGCCACGTAGACAATCATGAAAATGGCAGTTAGGTAGAACAAATCAAATGTTGTTTGAGCGTAATGAGTAGCACCCCCATAAGAAACGAAAGCAGCTAAAATCAACCAAGGAAGATACTTGTAATAGTTTCTTAACATAAGCCTACACCTCCAATATCTTATTTCAATTTTATTATAGCCCTTCAAGAAAAAAATGCAAGCGATTACACTTATAAAATATAGTATTTTTAGTAGGAAAAATTTCCTGTTTTTTAAATTTTTAACGAATAATAGAGATAGGAGGATTAAAAAAAACAAATATAAATAAAAACCAAAACCATATATAAATAGTTGACAAACCCTAAAACAAATATTACAATAACATTACAGAAGTATTTCATAACATTTCAAAAAGATTACATGGGAGGCGCATCATGAAAACAAAACATTCAATTCGTTTACTAGCAGTAGCAGTATTGGCTTCAACTTTGCTTTTAGGAGCATGCGGAAATAAGAAAGAGAACACTGCAAGTGATAATTCTAGTAAGACAACACAAGCATCTTCTAGTTCTAAGGCGAGTTCTTCAAGTAAAGAGAACAAAACTCAGAAATCATCAAATTCAACTTCATCAGAAAAAGCTAAGTCATCATCTTCTGATCAGTCAACGACTACTGCTAATCAATCGCAAGCAACACCAGCACCAGAAACAAAACAAAATCAAGAACCTTCTGCTAAGCAAACCCCTTCTCAAGCCCCATCCAATCAACAAGGAACACAAGCAAACCCGAATCAGTCAGCTTATGATCCAGCAACTGATCGCAAACTTCAAGACAAGCAGGCAGAACACAACAAACGTTATAAAGGCGTCTTGACCATGGTGGACAAAGATTTTTCAGCTGTGGCTGGAAATTGGAAGGGTACTAATGGTGAAACTATCACTGTTTCATCAGGTGGTCAGTTTACAGTAGAATCTGCCGATGGTAAGAAAGAAAACTATTCTATCCAAAGCTATTCTTATACCCTTGATGATGGAAAATACAATGCTGAAGTGGGTGGAGGAAAAATTATCCAAATTACAACAGGGGCAGATGGTACGGTATCTAGTGTTGTTTTGATTCAACCATAGAATCTGGCGGTAAAACTTTTAACAAAACAAATGAAAATCCGTAACTCAGTTGAAGTTACGGGTTTTTGTTGTCTCTTATACCTTCTCTAACTGCAAGAGGGCTTCAATCTCTGCCAGAGTGCTGGCTTGTGAAATGGCTCCACGGAGTTTAGCAGCGCCAGATGTTCCACGGAGATAGTGAGGAGCCAGTCCACGGAACTCACGGACAGCGATATTCTCACCTTTAAGGTCAATCAAGCGTTTCAAGTGCTCGTAGGCGATTTTCATCTTGTCTTCGAAGGTCAGATCAGGCAGGATTTCTCCAGTTTCAAAGTAATGATTGATTTGATTGAAGAGGTAAGGGTTGCCCATAGCTGCACGTCCAATCATAACGGCGTCAGCACCGACTTCCTCGATGCGTTGTTTAGCTTCTTGGACTGTGCGGATATCGCCGTTGGCGATAAATGGAATCTTGGTAAGAGCTTGCGCAACCTTATGAAGGGTCTCTAGGTCCGCGTGACCAGTGTACATCTGTTCACGTGTACGGCCGTGCATAGCGAGGGCAGAGACACCTGCAGCTTCGGCAGCTAGGGCATTCTCAACTGCTAGGGATGGGTCAGACCAGCCCGTACGCATTTTGACAGTGAGGGGGATATCAAGGACAGATTGAACCTTGTTGATGATAGAGTAAATCTTATCTGGGTCCTTGAGCCACATAGCCCCAGCTTCGTTTTTCACGATTTTGTTAACTGGACAGCCCATGTTGATATCCACGATATCTGTCTTGGTGTTTTCTTGGATGAATTCTGCTGCGCGTGCGAGACTGTCTTCATCGCTACCAAAAAGTTGGATGGAAACAGGGTTTTCGCCCTCGTCGATATGAAGCATGTGTAAGGTTTTTTCGTTGTTGTATTGGATACCTTTGTCAGAGACCATTTCCATAACAACGAGGCCTGCACCAAGTTCTTTTGCGATAGTACGAAAGGCTGAGTTGGTCACACCTGCCATGGGTGCGAGGACCGTTCGGTTTGGGATCTCGACGTTCCCAATCATAAAAGGTGTATTAAGATTTGTCACGAATGAGTTCCTCCAGGTCGTTTTCATCAAAGTTATAAGTTGTTTGGCAGAATTGACAAGTGATTTCTGCCCCGTGGTCTTCACCCTTCATTTCCTGTAAATCTGAGCTTGGGAGGCTAGCGAGAGCATCCATAAAGCGTTCTTTGCTGCAGTCGCATTGGAAACGAATTTCTTCTTCGAACAGACGTTTGTAGGGCTCGTCACCATAGATGGCCTTGAGAAGGGCTTCAATATGGTCATCGCTTTCCAGAAGTGTAGAAATAGCAGGCATTTCTTGGATTCGTTTTTCAAAACGTGCGATTTCTTCCTCTTTGGCATTTGGCAATACTTGGAGCAAGAAACCACCTGCAACTTCGACCTTGTCGTCTTTGTCTAAAAGAACATTGAGGCCAACTGCTGAAGGCGTTTGTTGACTTTCTGTAAGATAGAAAGCTAGGTCTTCACCGATTTCTCCAGAGATAAGAGGCGTCATGGAATTATAGGGATTTCCAGTGCCATAGTCTGTAATCACTAGAAATTGACCGTTTCCGACAAAAGGTCCAACGAGGACTTCTCCTGTTGCAGTCTTTTTAATATCAACTCCAGGGTTTTGAACGTAGCCTTTGACGTTACCCTTGGTATCTGCAACTGTGATAATGGCACCGAGGGAGCTAGTTCCAAGAACCTTGACGGTTAGCTTGGTATTTCCTTTTTCGTTGGCAGCGAGAATTTGGCTGGCGATAAGGGTACGGCCAAGTGCAACAGTTGAACTGGCTTGAGTTTGATGTTTTTCTTGAGCAGTGCGGACGGTTTCCGTGCTGTCAAGAACGAAAGCACGAAAAGCTCCGCTTTCTGATATAGTTTTAATAATTTTATCCATAGCTACTATTTTAGCATAAAAATGCCCAAAGAGGGAGTGGTGTGTTTGCTGTTTCTGAGGAATAATGACGAGGAAATCAGCTTTAAAATAAAATGAGAAACAGATTATTTCAGCATTTGAAAGATTTATGCTATGCTTGTAGGAGAAAATGAAAGGGGTAACAAATGTATTTAGGTGATTTGATGGAAAAAGCCGAATCTGGTCAATTTTTAGTCCTTTCCTTTTTATTACAAGATTCGCAGACAACAGTCAAGGAAGCCATGGAAGAAACAGGTTTTTCAAAGGCGACCTTAACCAAGTATATCTCTCTAATTAACGAAAATGCTTTAGAAAGAGGGTTAGAGCTGACCATCCACTTGGATGATGAAAGCCTGCGTCTGTCTGTCGGTACTGCCACAAAGGGGAGAGAGATTCGGAGCTTATTTCTAGACAATGCCATTAAGTACCAAATTTTGGTTTACCTTCTCTATCACCAACAGTTCCTAGCCCATCAATTGGCTCAAGAATTAATGATTAGCGAGGCCACGCTTGGTCGCCATTTGTCTAGCTTGAATCATATTTTGTCAGAGTTTGACTTATCCATCCAAAATGGTCGTTGGCGAGGTCCAGAGCATCAGATTCGTTACTTTTATTTCTGCCTTTTCCGCAAGGTCTGGTCCAGTCAGGAGTGGGAAGGTCACATGCAGAAAGCTGAGAGAAAGCAGGATATTGCTACTCTAGAAGAAATCTGCGGTGCCAGCTTGTCTTCGGGTCAGAAATTAGACTTGGTTCTCTGGACTCATATCAGTCAACAGCGCCTTCGGGTTAACGCCTGTCAATTTCATGTTATAGAAGAAAAAATGCGAGGGTATTTTGACAATATTTTCTACCTTCGTTTACTTGGCAAGGCTTCTTCTTTTTTTGGTGGCCAGCACATTCCTCTAGGAACTGAAGATGGGGAGATGATGATATTCTTTTCATTTCTCCTTTCTCATCGTATTCTTCCTCTTCATACTATGGAGTATATTCTTGGTTTTGGAGGGCAATTAGCCGATTTGCTGACACAAATGATCCAGGAAATGAAGAAGGAGGAGTTGCTGGGGGACTACACAGAGGACCATGTCACCTATGAACTCAGTCAGCTTTGTGGTCAAGTTTATCTCTACAAGGGCTATATCTTGCAAGATCGATACAAGTATCAGATAGAGCATCGCCACCCTTATTTGCTGATGGAGCATGACTTTCGAGATATTGCTCAGAAAATTTTCGCCTCCTTGCCAGCCTTTCATCAGGGGACGGATCTGGATAAAAAAATCCTTTGGGAATGGCTTCAGTTGTTGGAGTATATGGCAGAAAATACAGGCAAACATCTGAGAATAGGGCTAGATCTAACAGCAGGCTTCCTTGTCTTTTCGAGAATGTCGGCCCTTTTAAAACGATATTTGGAGTACAACCGCTTCATTACCATCGAAGCCTATGACCGTACTCGTCATTATGACTTGCTGGTTACCAATAACCCCATTCATAAGAAAGAACAAACACCTATCTACTATTTGAAAAATGATTTGGACATCGAAGATTTAGCTACGATTCGTCAGATGCTATTTGCCTAAAAAACCTGAATTTTCAGGTCTTTTTTGTGAAATTCGCACAATCTCCTCACTTTTTTTTAAAATTTTAAAAAAATTGATAGACAGGAAAGCGCTTTATTTTGTATACTAGTTACTGTAAAGAGGAACCCCTCAAGATTTTATCAGGAGGACAGCACATGTCACAAGAAAAATACATTATGGCTATTGACCAAGGAACTACCAGTTCTCGTGCCATCATTTTTAACAAAAAAGGCGAGAAGGTCAGCTCTAGCCAAAAAGAATTCACTCAAATTTTCCCTCAAGCAGGTTGGGTAGAGCACAATGCCAATGAAATTTGGAACTCTGTTCAGTCAGTTATTGCGGGTGCTTTCATCGAAAGTGGTGTGAAACCAAGTCAAATCGAGGCAATCGGGATTACCAACCAGCGTGAAACAACTGTCGTCTGGGATAAGAAAACAGGGCTCCCTATCTACAATGCTATCGTTTGGCAATCACGCCAAACTGCTCCTCTGGCTGAACAACTAAAAAGCCAAGGTTATGTGGAAAAATTCCATGAGAAGACTGGTTTGATCATCGATGCTTACTTCTCAGCGACTAAGGTTCGTTGGATTTTGGACCATGTAGAAGGTGCTCAAGAGCGAGCAGAAAAGGGGGAATTGCTCTTTGGTACCATTGATACTTGGCTGGTTTGGAAATTGACTGACGGCGCAGCTCACGTGACCGACTACTCAAACGCAGCCCGTACCATGCTCTATAACATCAAGGATCTTAAATGGGATGATGAGATTTTGGAAATCCTCAATATTCCTAAGGTTATGCTTCCAGAAGTTCGTTCTAACTCTGAAATCTATGGCAAGACAGCTCCATTCCATTTCTACGGTGGAGAAGTGCCAATCTCTGGTATGGCAGGTGACCAACAAGCAGCCCTCTTTGGTCAGTTGGCTTTTGATCCTGGTATGGTTAAAAATACCTACGGAACTGGTTCCTTCATCATCATGAACACTGGTGAAGAAATGCAGTTGTCTGAAAACAACCTTTTGACAACGATTGGTTATGGTATTAACGGCAAGGTTTACTATGCTTTGGAAGGTTCTATCTTCATCGCAGGAAGTGCCATTCAATGGCTTCGTGACGGTCTTCGCATGGTGGAAAACTCACCAGAGTCTGAAAAATATGCTCTTAATTCTCACAATAATGACGAAGTCTATGTCGTACCTGCCTTTACAGGTCTAGGGGCACCATACTGGAACCAAAACGCTCGAGGATCTGTCTTTGGCTTGACTCGTGGAACAACTAAAGAAGACTTTATCAAGGCGACTTTGCAATCTATCGCTTATCAAGTACGTGACATCATCGACACCATGCAAGTGGATGCTCAGACAGCTATCCAAGTCTTGAAGGTAGATGGTGGTGCAGCCATGAACAACTTCCTCATGCAGTTCCAAGCTGACATCTTGGGAATTGATATCGCACGCGCTAAAAACTTGGAAACAACTGCCCTAGGGGCAGCCTTCCTGGCAGGATTGTCAGTAGGCTACTGGAAGGACTTGGATGAGTTGAAACTCTTGAACGAGACAGGAGAACTTTTCGAACCATCGATGAACGAATCTCGTAAGGAACAACTCTATAAGGGCTGGAAGAAGGCTGTGAAAGCAACTCAAGTCTTTGCGGAAGTAGATGACTAATATTGGAAGAATAAAGTGACTCAGATAGAAAGTGTGTAAATATGGAATTTTCAAAGAAAACACGTGAATTATCAATTAAAAAAATGCAGGAACGCACCTTGGATCTCTTGGTTATTGGTGGCGGGATTACAGGAGCTGGTGTAGCTTTGCAGGCAGCAGCCAGTGGTCTTGACACTGGTTTGATTGAAATGCAGGACTTCGCAGAAGGAACATCTAGCCGTTCAACAAAATTGGTCCACGGAGGTCTACGTTATCTCAAACAATTCGACGTGGAAGTGGTATCAGATACAGTTTCTGAGCGTGCGGTGGTTCAACAAGTCGCTCCACATATTCCAAAACCAGATCCAATGCTCTTGCCAGTTTACGACGAGGATGGAGCAACATTTAGCCTTTTCCGTCTCAAAGTAGCCATGGACTTGTACGACCTATTGGCAGGGGTTAACAATACGCCTGCTGCAAACAAGGTTTTGAGCAAAGAAGAAGTCTTGGAACGCCAGCCAAACTTGAAGAAAGAAGGTTTGGTAGGAGGTGGAGTTTATCTTGACTTCCGTAACAACGATGCGCGTCTCGTGATCGAAAACATCAAACGTGCCAACCAAGATGGTGCCCTCATTGCCAACCACGTGAAGGCAGAAGGCTTCCTCTTTGACGAAAGTGGTAAGATTGCAGGTGTCGTAGCTCGTGATTTGTTGACAGACCAAGTCTTTGAGATCAAGGCTCGTCTGGTTATCAACACGACAGGTCCTTGGAGCGACAAGGTACGCAATCTGTCTAATAAGGGAACGCAATTCTCACAAATGCGTCCAACCAAGGGAGTGCACTTGGTAGTGGATTCAAGTAAGATCAAGGTTTCACAGCCAGTTTACTTTGACACAGGTTTGGGAGATGGCCGTATGGTCTTTGTTCTCCCACGTGAAAACAAGACCTACTTTGGTACAACCGATACGGACTACACAGGTGATTTGGAACATCCAAAAGTGACGCAGGAAGATGTGGATTATCTACTTGGCATTGTCAACAACCGCTTCCCAGAAGCAAAGATCACCGTTGATGATATTGAAAGCAGTTGGGCTGGTCTTCGTCCATTGATCGCAGGCAATAGCGCTTCTGACTATAATGGCGGAAATAACGGGACCATTAGTGACGATAGCTTCAATAGCTTGATTGCGACTGTCGAGGCTTATCTCTCTAAAGAAAAAACACGTGAAGATGTTGAATCTGCTGTCAGCAAGCTTGAAAGCAGCACATCTGAGAAACATTTGGACCCATCTGCAGTTTCACGTGGTTCGAGCTTGGACCGTGATGACAATGGCCTGTTGACCCTTGCTGGTGGTAAAATCACAGACTACCGTAAGATGGCTGAAGGGGCTATGGAGCGCGTGGTTGATATCCTTAAAGCAGAATTTGACCGTAGCTTTAAACTCATCAACTCTAAGACTTACCCTGTTTCAGGCGGAGAATTGAACCCAGCAAATGTGGACTCAGAAATTGAAGCCTTTGCTCAACTTGGAGTGTCACGTGGCTTGGATAGCAAGGAAGCTCATTACCTAGCAAATCTCTACGGTTCAAATGCACCGAAAGTCTTTGCCCTTGCTCACAGCTTGGAACAAGCGCCAGGACTCAGCTTGGCAGATACCTTGTCCCTTCACTATGCAATGCGCAATGAGTTGGCTCTGAGCCCAGTTGACTTCCTCCTTCGCCGTACCAACCACATGCTCTTTATGCGTGATAGTTTGGATAGCATTGTGGAGCCAGTTCTGGATGAAATGGGACGATTCTATGATTGGTCAGAAGAAGAAAAAGCAGCCTACCGTGCGGATGTTGAAGCAGCCCTTGCTAACAACGATCTAGCGGCATTGAAAAATTAAGAAAAACTAGAAGAGAGGGAGACAAGCCTTCCTTGCCTTCTCTCTCCTTCTTTAAAATGGAGACAACGATATGATGAAAGAATTATTTGGTGAATTTTTAGGGACCTTAATCCTGATTCTTTTGGGAAATGGGGTTGTAGCAGGAGTGGTTCTTCCGAAAACGAAGAGCCATAACTCAGGTTGGATCGTCATTACTCTTGGTTGGGGGATTGCAGTTGCAGTGGCAGCCTTTATCTCTGGCAAGTTAAGTCCGGCACATTTGAATCCAGCGGTGACGATTGGGGTTGCTCTTAATGGTGGACTAGCTTGGGCATCTGTGATTCCTTATATCATCGCTCAATTCGCTGGAGCCATGGTGGGGCAAGTCCTTGTCTGGTTACAGTTCAAACCGCATTACCTAGCAGAA
The DNA here is from genome assembly GCF_047463175.1 of Streptococcus infantis. Classification (GTDB taxonomy): domain Bacteria; phylum Bacillota; class Bacilli; order Lactobacillales; family Streptococcaceae; genus Streptococcus; species Streptococcus infantis_AC. The sequence goes on along the minus strand of NZ_JASHEJ010000005.1, from coordinate 26,899 downwards.
GAAAATCCTGGAAATATCCTTGCAACCTTCAGTACAGGTCCAGCTATCAAAGACACTACTTCCAATCTAATCAGTGAAATCCTTGGCACCTTTGTTTTGCTATTGACCATCTTTGCACTTGGTCTTTATGACCTTCAAGCAGGACTTGGTACTTTTGCCGTTGGTACCTTGATTGCAGGGATTGGTTTGTCTCTCGGTGGAACTACAGGCTCCGCTCTCAACCCAGCTCGTGACCTAGGACCTCGTATCATGCACAGCCTCCTTCCTATTCCTAACAAAGGAGATGGTGACTGGGGTTACGCTTGGATTCCTGTTGTAGGACCTGTTATTGGTGCAGCCCTAGCAGTTCTCGTATTTTCACTTTTCTAAGATAATAAAGCCCAAATATTTATATCTCAATAAACATAACTTACCAAAAAACGACCAAAATAAGGAGCGCTGCCTCACTTCATTTTGGTCGTTTTGATTTTTTTAAGTTTATATACTGGTGTTAATTATTATTTCAGCTAAAAAACAGAGTACTTCACTAGTTCATTCATCAATCTTTTAGGTCTTGAATTATATTTGTTGTGTAAATAATTTTGTCTTGTTATTGGGGTTTAGTGGTAAGGATCATTTGTTTTTGTTATTTTAGGAAATTGGATGATAGAGGTATATAGTTTTTAAATTATGATATAATGAATAAAGTTAATTATCCTTGATAATATGATAGGGACTAATCCTAAAATGACAAATCAGGAGATGAGAAAAAGAGAAAAGGAGTCCATCTGGTATGAATTATTTTGAGGGGAATGAGTTTTTCCTTCTATTGTTTGTGGTTTTACTGATTGGCTTTGTTTTAAACTATTTTGGCAAGCGTAAGGATTATTATATTTTAAGTCTGTCAATTTTATTTGCAGGAGCCATCTATGGTAAGAGTAAATCCATGGTTGTTTATCTATTGGCTTTCATCATCTACCAATATGTCCTAGTTTTCATAGCACAAAGAATGGATTCAAAACGGTTAAAACCTCTAGTTATGTTATCCATTTTACCTTTAGTGGTCAATAAAGTCTTTGCCATAACCCAGCTACATTTGTTGGCTTTTATTGGGATTTCCTACATGTCCTTTAAGACCATTCAGATCATGCTAGAAATATCGGATGGTTTAATCAAAGAAAAAATCAGTGTAAAAGATTATCTGCAGTTTCTACTCTTTTTCCCTACAGTTAGTTCTGGGCCAATCGATCGTAGCAGAAGATTTCTAAAAGAGATCAATGAAGTCATGCCTAGAAAAGACTACCTAGAGTTAGCAGGTGATGGTATTTACCGCATCGTTTTAGGCCTTCTCTACAAGGTTGTTTTATCAACCTATGTTTACCAGATACTACTTGCTCTAAGCAAGACTGGTACAGTTGTCTACTCAATCAAATATATGTACCTGTATACTCTCTATCTGTTCTTTGACTTTGCGGGGTATAGTTTGATGGCTGTTGGAAGCAGTAATGTTTTGGGTATTCAGACACCGATGAATTTCAATAAACCTTTCTTGAGTATTGATATCAAGGATTTCTGGACTAGATGGCACATCACCTTGTCAACATGGTTGAGAGATTTCGTATTTTCAAGAGTTTTGATGCAGGTTATCAGAAAGAAATGGTTTAAGAATAGATTACACAATGCAGCCTATGCCTATATGGTCAATATGTTGGTTATGGGATTTTGGCATGGAATTAGTGTCAGCTACATTGCTTATGGTTTTTACCATGGAATCTTGATGTCTGGATTTGAAATCTATCAAAAGAAAAGCAATTTTTATAAGAAACATAAAAATAAAACTTGGTACAAGCTAATAAGTTGGTTTGTGACCATGAATTTAGTTATGGTTGGCTTCTTTATCTTTTCAGGTGAACCTTATAAGATAATTATGGCAATTCTAAGTAGATAAAGAGATCTGCTAAAACAAGGAGATTGGACAAAACAAGATGATTAAGTTAAAAGCATTTTTACTATCGCTTGTGCTCGTAATTGCGACTCTTGCTCTTTTAAATGTGACATATGTCAAGAAGATTGACGACTATTATAAAGTCAAGGACAATAGTATTCGCTACAGCACTTCTTATGAAAAGTATAAAAGTAGAGATATTCTAACAAATAATATCACTCCCAATACACTAGTTCTAATGGGTTCCTCAGAGTTAGTTGCGACGATAAATGAAGATTACCATCCCAATAAAATTTTTAACTACAATGATTTTAATATTATGCAGATAGGAACCAGTTACTCTCAAAACATCATTCAAGCTACAACCTTGAGCTCGATTGAGGGGGCTATGAGTAAGCGAAAAGTAGCTATCGTAGAGTCTGTTCAATGGTTCGAAAAGGATGGGACTCATCAAGACGCCTTCTTAAACAAGGCCTCTCAGGAACATATTTTTCACATGCTAGATAACGAGAAAATCAGTAAGGAAACGAAAGAAAAACTGATTAATCGCATTATTGAGATTACCAAAGGGAACAAACAACAAAATGATATCTATAAAAAGTATAAAAGCTATTTTATAGAAGGAAAAGGAACAATCATTGATAAAAAACTGTTGGAACTTGACAATGCCGTTTATTCCTTTAAGCTTAAACGAAAATTCTATGAAAATCATGCCAAATCAGACTATCCTGCACTAGGGGATGAAACTCCGGATTATAATTGGGAGCAGATGACAGATCAGTTTGTAGAAGAAGTTAAAAAGAAAACAGATAACAATGATTATGCTGTGGATAATAACTACTACAATACCTACTTGAGAGACCGCTATGCTTCGTTGAAAGATTCTAACAAAGACTTGAGTTACATAGAGTCACCAGAGTATTCAGATATGGAACTCTTCTTGACAGTTGCTAAGGAATTGGGAATTGAAGTTGAAGTCATTATCTTTCCTGTAAATGGTAAATGGAATGATTACACAGGTGTTTCACGAGAAATGCGTGAAGAAACTTACAAAAAAATAGAAAATATTGCCAAAAACCACGGTGCTACGGTGTTAAACTATGGAAATAAAGAGTATGAAGATTACTTTTTATTCGACGTGATGCACGTTGGGGTGAAAGGATGGATGGAAGTTGAAAAAGAACTTTACAAATTTGCAAATGAAACTAACTGACACACATCGTTTACTATTGTGGACCTTGTTTTTCTACACAGTTATTTTAAGCATCGTAATCTACTGTTTTGTGACTGATTTTTCGAACATTCAAGATTTCATCTATAGTGAATTTTAAGATTACATATTATAAAAATCTCTAGATAAAGGGAATTCTACCGATAAAGTGAGACATAAGATAAGGCTCTATAATATTTATAGTGGGGAAGTCCTCTATAGGTAGTATAGAGCCTACTTTGTTGTAGCTCCCAATATAATCTATACTGGGAAACATTAAAGCTATCAGTAGAAGGTATCATATGGAACGATTTAATGATGTTGAAATGTAGTGGAAATGGACGGAAAACAATTGAAAAAATAGTTTATAAAGTGGTATAATAGCAGAAAATAAGTTAGTAAGAAATTGATTTTATTTTAGTTGAAAATTACAGGAATGAAAGGTTTTTCTTGATGAAACAGAGAAATGAACTCTATCTCTTTCTTGGTCGGACAGCCTTGTATTTTATCATTTTCTTGGGCCTGCTTTACTTTTTTAGTTATCTCGGTCAGGTTCAAGGTAGCTTTATCTATAATGAATTTTAACTTAAAGGAGAAACCCTATTGTGTCAAATAAACCAATAGTAGATATGATTGAAACCATTGAGCATTATGCTCAAAAGCAGCCTAATTTTCCGGTCTACAATGTCCTTGGAGAAGAGCATACCTATGGCCAATTGAAGGCTGATTCAGATAGCTTAGCAGCCCATATTGACCAAATGGGACTTCCTGAAAAGTCACCTGTTGTGGTCTTTGGTGGCCAAGAATATGAAATGTTAGCAACCTTTGTGGCCTTGACCAAATCTGGCCATGCCTATATCCCAATTGATAGCCATTCTGCTTTGGAGCGCGTGTCTGCCATTCTTGAAGTAGCAGAACCAAGCTTAATCATCGCTATCAATGAATTTCCATTGGGAAACCCAGCTGCTCCAATCATGCCCTTGGAGCAAGTGCGTGAAGCTTGTGCGGTTCAGCATGCCTATGATTTGCAACATCCGGTCAAAGGGGATGATAACTACTACATAATCTTTACTTCGGGGACGACCGGGAAGCCAAAAGGGGTGCAGATTTCACATGATAACTTGCTCAGCTTCACCAACTGGATGATTACAGACAAGGAGTTTGCAACGCCAGAACGTCCGCAAATGTTGGCGCAACCGCCCTATTCCTTTGACTTGTCTGTCATGTATTGGGCACCAACCTTGGCTCTTGGAGGAACGCTTTTTGCCCTCCCATCAGCCATTACTCAAGACTTCAAACAACTCTTTGCAACTATCTTTTCTCTTCCGATTGCTATCTGGACTTCGACACCATCTTTTGCAGATATGGCCATGCTGTCTGAAGATTTCAATGCTGAAAAGATGCCAGGCATTACCCATTTCTACTTTGATGGGGAAGAGTTAACTGTTAAAACGGCTCAAAAACTGCGTGAACGTTTCCCGAATGCGCGCATCATCAATGCCTATGGACCAACAGAAGCAACCGTTGCTTTGTCGGCGGTTGCTATCACAGATGAGATGTTAGCGACACTTAAACGCTTGCCAATTGGTTATACCAAAGAAGATTCTCCAACCTTCATCATTGATGAGGAAGGAAACAAATTGCCAAATGGAGAGCAAGGAGAAATCATCGTGTCTGGACCGGCTGTTTCAAAAGGTTATATGAATAATCCTGAGAAAACAGCAGAAGCTTTCTTCGAATTTGAAGGTCTGCCAGCCTACCATACAGGAGATGTTGGAACCATGACGGATGAAGGCCTTCTTCTCTACGGTGGACGGATGGATTTCCAAATCAAGTTTAACGGCTACCGTATTGAGCTAGAAGATGTTTCTCAAAACTTGAACAAATCTCAGTACATTGACTCGGCTGTTGCGGTACCGCGCTATAATAAAGATCACAAGGTTCAAAATCTCTTGGCCTATGTTATCTTAAAAGATGGGGTCAAGGAACAATTTGAGCGCGAGATTGATATTACCAAAGCGATCAAGGAAGACTTGGAAGATATTATGATGTCTTATATGATGCCTTCGAAATTCCTCTACCGTGACAGCTTGCCGTTAACTCCAAATGGGAAAATCGACATCAAAGGGTTGATTAGTGAGGTTAACAATAGATGATGGAGCTTCTTAAACAGCTTCCTCATATTGAGCCTTATGGGAATCCGCAGTACTTTTTGTATGTGATTACTGCTATTTTGCCAATCTTTATCGGTCTTTTTTTCAAAAAACGTTTTGGCTGGTATGAAATATTGGTTAGTCTGTTCTTTATAGTCACTATGTTGACGGGAGGCAAGACCAATCAATTGGCTGCCTTGGGTATTTATCTGTGCTGGGAAATATTGCTCCTGCTTTTCTACAAGCACTATCGAAAAAGCAAGGATGGCAACTGGGTATTCTACCTCGTTAGTTTTCTGTCCCTCCTTCCCATCATCTTTGTCAAGGTGCAACCAGCTATTAACGGTACACAGTCTCTGCTGGGATTCGTAGGAATCTCTTATTTGACATTTCGCTCGGTGGGAATCATCATCGAACTTAGAGATGGAGTTATTAAGGATTTGAAAATGTGGGAGTATTTGCGTTTTCTTCTCTTTATGCCGACATTTTCAAGTGGTCCTATTGATCGTTTCAAACGTTTTAATGAAAATTATAAGACGATACCAGAGCACGATGAGTTGCTAGATATGCTAGCCGAGTCCGTTCGGTATATCATGTGGGGGTTTCTGTATAAATTTATCCTAGCTCATATTTTAGGCGAGATTTTATTACCACCGCTAAAGAATTTAGCTCTACAAACAGGCGGCGTCTTTAACTATTATGTAGTGGCCATCATGTACACATTTGGTTTGGAGCTCTTCTTTGACTTTGCAGGTTACTCTATGTTTGCTATAGCTATTTCAAATCTGATGGGGATTCGTAGTCCGATTAACTTCAACAAACCCTTTTTATCAAGGGATTTGAAGGAGTTTTGGAATCGTTGGCACATGAGTTTATCCTTCTGGTTCCGTGACTTTGTCTTTATGCGCATGGTAATGGTGATGACGAGAAAGAAGCTTTTTAAGAATCGAAATGTGACCTCAAGTGTCGCCTATATCCTGAACATGCTCCTTATGGGCTTCTGGCATGGGATAACATGGTTTTATATCGCTTACGGACTCTTTCATGGGATAGGCTTAGTGATGAATGATGCCTGGGTCAGAAAGAAAAAAATGCTCAATAAAGAACGGAAAAAAGCAGGGCGACCACCTTTTCCTGAAAACCGTTGGATTCAGTTGCTTGGCATGGTGATAACCTTCCATGTCGTAATGGTTTCATTCTTAATCTTTTCTGGATTTTTGAATGATTTATGGTTTAAAAAATAAATGGAATTAAAAAATAGAAGGAAATTTAAAAATGGATATCAAATCAGAAGTTATTGAAATTATCGATGAATTATTTATGGAAGATGTTTCTGACATGATGGATGAAGATCTTTTCGACGCAGGTGTCTTGGACAGTATGGGAACAGTTGAATTGATCGTAGAAATCGAAAATCGCTTTGATATACGTGTCCCGGTTACAGAATTTGGCCGTGATGATTGGAATACAGCCAATAAAATCGTGGCAGGGATTACGGAGTTAAAGAATGCTTAAACGCCTGTGGTTAATCTTCGGGCCGATTCTTATTGCAGGTTTATTGGTTCTTCTACTCATTTTTTTCTATCCTAGTAGTAAGAGTCATAATCTAATGGAGGAAAAATACTCTGCAGCCTCAGTAAGTGCAGAAAGTTTCAAAGAGAGAAGTCAAAAAGTGAGAGCTCTCACGGATCCTAATATGCGTTTTATACCCTTTTTGGGTTCGAGTGAATGGATTCGTTTTGATAGCATGCATCCAGGAGTGTTGGCTGAAAAGTATAATCGCTCCTACCGTCCGTATTTTATGGGGCAGGCAGGAGCCGCTTCTCTTAGTCAATATTTTGGGATGCAACAAATCACATCTGAACTTGAAAACAAACAAGCGGTATTTGTAATCTCTCCACAGTGGTTTACAAAAGAGGATCATGACCCGACTATTTTTCAAACTTATTTTAACAATGATCAGTTGACTGCCTTCTTGGAGAATCAATCTGGAGACGTAGCTTCTCAATATGCGGCTAATAGACTCTTAAAGCAAAATCCAAGAGTTCCGATGAAAGGAATTGTTGAGAAGATAGCTAAGAATGAACAGTTGTCAGACTTTGATCAAACGATGGTTAATATCTCTGCCGAGTTCAATGAGAGACAAGCTGCCCTTTTTGGTCAATTCTCTATTCGAGGCCAATTAAAGTATAAAGATCATATTGAAAAATATTTGAGCAGTCTCCCAGATCAGTTTTCGTATGAAGAATTGGAAAATATTGCACGTAAGGATGCAGAGGAAAATACGACCAATAATGATTTGGGGATGGATAACCACTTTTACAATACTCAACTTAAGAAAGATTTAAAAAAGTGGGAAGGGTATCAAAAAAATTACAACTTCCTCCAGTCAAGGGAATACAATGATTTGCAGTTAGTGCTCAATCAATTTGCCAAATCTAAGGTGAATGTACTCTTTGTCTTTCAACCTGTCAATAAAAAATGGATGAATTATACCGGATTAAGTGAGGAAATGTATCAACACTCTGTTGAAAAGATCCGTTACCAGTTGGAAAGTCAAGGTTTTACCAATATTGCTGACTTTTCAAAAAACGGAGGAGATCCATACTTTGTCAAGGATACGATTCATATCGGTTGGTTAGGTTGGTTGGCGTTTGACAAGGTTGTAAATCCTTTTTTGAGCAATCCAACAACAGCACCTAGTTACCAAATGAATGATCGATTCTTTAGCCAGGATTGGGCAAATTACGATGGGAATATTAAAGATTTTCAATAAATAGCAAAAGAGCCCGAACCTTGTTTTGGGCTCTTTGTAATGAAAGATTTTTGGTAATGGACAGTGTTGTAGCGGCCTCTTCATTTGAATAAGGGTAAGTAAAAAGAGATCAAGAAAATGAAAACATAAAAAATTGTTTTCATCTTTTTTCTTGACTCTATACTTGGATGTGATATACTTAACTAGTAAACAAACAGACTGAAAGTACTGTAATAATAGAAAAATTGTTTGAAGAAAGGGGCAAATCATGAGACAATTAGCAACAGAAATTGATCATTTTTTAAATGAAGTAATCCTGAAAGCTGAAAATCAGCATGAAATTTTGATTGGTCATTGCACGAGTGAAGTGGCCTTGACGAATACCCAGGAGCATATTCTTATGCTCTTATCAGAGGAGTCATTAACGAATTCGGAGTTGGCTCGCCGTCTCAATGTCAGTCAAGCAGCTGTCACCAAGGCCATTAAGTCCTTGATTAAAGAGGGGATGTTGGAGACATCCAAGGATCCTAAGGATGCAAGAGTGATCTTCTATCAATTGACAGACTTGGCACGACCAATCGCTGAAGAGCACCATCATCATCATGAGCACACCCTCTCGACTTATGAACAAGTTGCTAGTCAATTCTCGGCTGAGGAGCAAAAAATTATCCAGCGGTTTTTAACTGCTTTAGTAGGAGAAATCAAGTAATGAGATACATCACAGTAGAGGATTTGTCCTTCTATTATGACAAGGAACCTGTGCTTGAGCATATCAATTACAGTGTTGATAGTGGGGAATTTGTCACCCTCACTGGAGAAAATGGAGCCGCCAAGACGACTCTTATCAAGGCTAGTCTTGGTATTCTACAACCAAGATTTGGAAAAGTTACCATTTCAAAGACCAATACTCGTGGGACAAAACTAAGAATCGCCTACCTTCCTCAACAGATTGCCAGTTTTAATGCAGGCTTTCCAAGTACCGTTTATGAATTTGTCAAATCAGGTCGCTATCCAAGAAAAGGTTGGTTCCGTCGTCTAAATGCTCACGATGAGGAACATATCAAGGCTAGTTTAAACTCTGTTGGTATGTGGGAACATCGGGATAAACGCATTGGCTCCCTTTCTGGCGGGCAAAAGCAAAGGGCTGTTATCGCACGTATGTTTGCTTCAGATCCTGATATCTTTATCTTGGATGAGCCGACGACAGGGATGGATGCGGGAACCAAGGATGAGTTTTATGAACTCATGCACCACAGTGCCCACCATCATGGCAAGGCTGTTTTGATGATTACTCACGATCCTGAAGAAGTTAAGGACTACGCAGATCGTAATATTCACCTGGTCCGAGACCAAGATTCCCCATGGCGTTGCTTCAATGTCCATGAAAGTGACCAGGAGGTGGAGCATGTTTAATCTATTGTCTTATGATTTTATGCAGCGAGCCTTTTTGGCTGTTATTGCCATGAGTCTCTTTTCACCAGTTCTTGGGACCTTCCTAATCTTGCGTCGTCAAAGTCTTATGAGTGATACTTTGAGTCACGTCTCGCTTTCAGGGGTTGCCTTTGGCTTGGTTTTAGGAATTTCTCCGACCATTTCAACCATTGTGATTGTCTTGATTGCAGCGGTCTTCCTTGAATACCTACGTACGGTTTATAAAAGCTTTATGGAGATTGGGACAGCCATTCTCATGTCTACAGGCCTTGCAGTTTCACTTATTGTTATGAGTAAGGGTAAGAGCTCTAGCTCTATGAGTCTGGACCAATACCTTTTTGGTTCTATTGTGACTATTAGTCAAGAGCAGGTCATTGGTCTCTTTGTTATTGCAGCGGTTGTTTTAATCCTGACCTTCCTCTTTTTAAGACCTATGTATATTCTAACTTTTGATGAGGATACAGCTTTTGTCGATGGTCTTCCAGTGCGTACCATGTCTATTCTCTTTAACATGGTAACGGGTGTGGCTATTGCACTCATGATCCCAGCAGCGGGAGCGCTTTTGGTATCGACTATCATGGTCTTACCAGCAAGTATTGCTTTGCGTCTAGGTAAAAACTTTAGTTCTGTGATGATACTTGCTAGCGTCATTGGTTTTCTAGGCATGGTTGCGGGGCTTTATATTTCCTATTATGCAGAGACACCACCAAGTGCAAGTATCACCATTATCTTTGTAGTTGTCTTTTTAGTAGTCAGCTTACTCAAACGTTTTATCAAATAGGAGAAGTACATGAAAAAACTAAGCCTACTTTTGGCAAGTCTTGTGACCTTATTCTTAGTCGCTTGCTCTAATCAAAAACAAGCAGACGGGAAATTAAATATCGTGACAACTTTCTACCCTGTCTACGAATTTACCAAGCAAGTAGCAGGGGATACAGCCAATGTCGAACTTTTAATCGGGGCTGGAACAGAGCCACATGAATATGAACCATCACCTAAGGCAGTCGCTAAAATCCAAGATGCTGATGCCTTTGTTTATGAGAATGAAAATATGGAAACTTGGGTTCCTAAGCTTTTAGAATCTCTAGATGCGAAAAAAGTAAAAACAATCAAGGCGACTGGAGATATGCTACTCCTTCCAGGAAATGAAGAAGAGGAAGACCATGACCATGGTGAAGAAGGTCATCATCACGAGTATGACCCTCATGTATGGCTGTCTCCTGCGCGTGCGATTAAGCTTGTAGAACACATCCGTGATAGTCTTTCAGCTGACTATCCAGATAAGAAGGCGACTTTTGAACAAAATGCAGCAGCCTATATCGAAAAACTGCAATCCTTGGACAAGGCCTATACTGAAGGACTTTCTAGTGCAAAACAAAAGAGTTTTGTGACTCAACACGCAGCCTTCCGTTATCTAGCTCTAGACTACGGACTTAATCAAGTCTCTATCTCAGGTCTTTCACCAGATGCGGAGCCTTCAGCAAGCCGTTTGGCAGAATTGACCGAGTACATCAAGAAAAATAAAATCTCTTATATCTACTTTGAAGAAAATGCTTCTCAAGCCCTAGCGAATACCCTCTCAAAAGAAACAGGAGTGAAGTTAGATGTTCTGAATCCTCTTGAAAGTTTGACAGAAGAGGACATGAAGGCTGGAGAAACCTATATCTCTGTCATGGAGAAAAACCTCAAGGCCCTCAAGCAGACAACTGATCAGGCAGGAGCAGAAATTGAACCGGAAAAAGCAGAGGAAACTAAAACCGTTCAAAATGGCTACTTTGAGGATGCCGATGTTAAGGACCGTACTCTGAGTGATTATGCTGGTAACTGGCAGTCTGTCTATCCTTTCCTTGAGGATGGGACTCTTGACCAAGTCTTTGACTACAAGGCTAAATTGACTGGCAAGATGACCAAGGTTGAGTACAAGGCATACTATCAAAAGGGTTACCAAACAGATGTAAGCAAGATTAATATTACAGATAATACTATGGAATTCATCCAAGGTGGCCAAAGTAAGAAATATACTTACAAGTATGTCGGCAAGAAAATCTTGACTTATAAGAAAGGGAATCGTGGAGTACGCTTCCTCTTTGAAGCGACTGATGCAGACGCCGGGCAATTCAAGTATGTTCAGTTTAGCGACCACAATATTGCTCCAGTCAAGGCAGAGCATTTCCATATCTTCTTTGGAGGCACTAGCCAAGAAGCCCTCTTTGAAGAGATGGACAACTGGCCAACCTACTATCCAGATGGCTTATCAGGTCAAGAGATTGCTCAAGAAATGTTGGCTCATTAAATCCAAACAATCCTTCCTACATGGGGAGGATTGTTCTTGTTTTATCAACGTTGAGCATCTAGATTGACATTGGTTGAGAAGGGAGTACAATAGATGCAATAAAAATAGTTACAATAAAGAGAGGTTTTCTATGGTTTACGAATATAATAGTAAGATTTATTTGGCTGAAGTAGCTTTAAATGTCAAGGACTTAGAAAGTCAGACAGCATTTTATCATCAGTTGCTTGGGTTGGAGATTTTGAATCAATCGGAAAATCAAGTTCTTTTAGGTGCCGGTGGGAAACCACTAGTTCGGCTAATTAAGACAGCTGACATTAGCAATCCGGAGCAGAGTTATGGTCTTTATCATATAGCACTTCTTTTGCCGACTCGTGAAGATTTGGCTAATGTTTTTAAACACTTGTTAGATCTAAAGGTTCCACTAGTTGGTGGTGCGGATCATGGCTATAGTGAGGCTATCTATCTAGAAGACCTGGAGGGTAATGGCTTAGAACTCTATAGAGATAAGCCTGTGGCGGTATGGGATATTCGTGAGGACGGGCGAATTATTGGGGTCACAGAAGAGTTGTCTGCCCAAGCTATCTATGAACTAGGACGAGGTATAGAGCCTTTTGCAATTGCAAGTGGGACTCGCATGGGGCATGTTCACCTATCTGTTAAAAATAGCCGAGAAGCGAGTACAATCTATCAAGAGTCTCTAGGTCTGGAGGATAAATTTACGATTCCACATGCTAGTTGGATCGCATCGGGGGATTATCATCATCATTTGGCTGTCAATGAATGGGGTGGCAAAAACTTAGTTCGACGTAAGAATGGAATGGTGGGGCTAGCCTACTATGTGGTTGAAGTTGAGAATAAAGAGGAATTATTAAAAATAATTGCTCAATCTCAAAGTAGCGAAGCGGTAACTCAGTGGATTTCTTCGGCAGAGTTCAGCATGACTGATAAAGACGGTATCGTTACGCGAGTTAGAGTTGGAAATTAGAACAGAGTGGTTCGGTCTACCTTATCAGTAGTTTGAATTGCTCTCTTTTTTATTCAGGTTTTTTGAAGATGACAAGTTAGGAAAAAGAAATAATATGGGAAAAGATATTGAGAGTATCACAAAATACTAAAAAGGGATGGAAAGGAAGAGAGGATTATGATACAATTATCTTATTATTAGGAGGATTATAACTGTGGAAAAAGTATTAGGAAATATTTTTGAAAAACGAAAGCAATTTTTATCGTATGGTCTCGGCGCATACTTAATAGTTATTTTACTGAATTTATTGCACTATGCTCCGCAAGATCTTTTTCTAAGTCTAAATTCGGGACCTGTTTTTGACAAAATCTTGGTCTTTCTTATAGCAGCTGTATTCATTGGGGTAGTGGAAATAAAGTCATCCCTCAATATTCGTAGGATTAATATTCTTATTTCATGCCTAGCCTTATTTTTTGCTGTCTATAAAAGTATTTCATTTTTCCTGGCGCTAGGTTTACTACTTTTGTCTGTGGTTCTCTTTGTGTTTTTTAAGTTCAAAGGTGAAACCTTATCTTTTTTATATTTGTTTACGGTAGTAGGGACACTCCCCCGGTTGTTAACCCTAGTTGATTCTAATTTTAATGATACGGCGCTTGGTTTTCATGCCGTTGATTTAACGACTACAAGATTTTATATATTAATTTGGCCAGTCGTTTTAGCAGTGATTGTTTCTGCTGTACTGATTTTGCTTTTTGCACAGTTACCAGTAAAGGAGTTTTTAGAAAAGCATAAAAAAATAGTATGGTGGGCAGTCTTGTCTCTTAGCATTATTTATGTTTTGTATCTCTGTGTCGTTGTCTACTATAAAGTTAAGACAATTGAAGTAACTACCTTTGACATTGGTATTTTTTCTCAAATGTTTGAGCGTATGAATACAGATTGGACTCCGATTACAACATTGGAGAGAGACCGAGTGCTTTCCCATTTTGGAGTACATGTGTCACCAATCTTTTATCTAATGCTTCCCTTCTATAAATTATTCCCATATGTAGAGACGTTAGACATTTTACAGGTTTTAGTTGCTTTTTCTGCAGTTATTCCTCTAAAACTATTGCTTACTAAATTCAAACTATCTAAACTAACAAATATATTGACAGTAGCATGGTTTGTTTTATTCCCAGTTATAACAACTGCAGGAGGGACTCATCTCCATGAGAATTGTTTCCTAACTGCGTTGATATTCTGGTTATTCTATTTCATTGTTTCCGAGCAAAAACTGGGTATTATAGGTTCGACTTTACTGCTGTTATTGGTAAAAGAAGATGCTTTTATCTATGTTATTAGCATTGGCGCCTACTTCCTGTTACAAAAACGTTTCGTATTTTCAAAAAAGACGAAATTATGGATTCTATTGGCAGATCTCATCTTACCACTTGTCTATTTCATGTTTGCGATGTATCTCTTGAGTGTTTATGGTGAAGGAGGTATGGTTTCTCGTTTTGACGCTTATCTACAGGATGGTGAAAATGGATTGTTCATGGTCTTGAAAAATCTATTAACCCATCCAGAATATGTAATTAGTACAATTTTTACAGCTAAGAGATTGGGCTATTTGTTCCTAATGTTGTCTCCGCTTTGCTTTCTACCTCTTTTTCAACGTAGCTGGGAAAATTATATTTTGGCTCTACCACTTGTTGTCATTAATTTGTTACCCAATTGGCTATATCAATATGACATCGGTTTTCAATATAGCTATGGTAGTGCAGCCTTACTTTTTCTAATGGCTCTACTCTCTTTAGAGAATCTTCAAATTCATCAGATCCTTCAAGAAAAATTAATTGTTCTTACGGTTACGATAGGTATCGTTGTATCTGGAATACTCTTACACCAGTTGACGCATAAATGGAACTTCAATATCAGTTATTATCATCAAAACAAACAAAATTTTGATGATATACGATACACTTTGGAAAGTCTGCCGTCTGAATCTTCAGTTGTCGCTGAACATCCATACACACCAATTCTTAGAAAACATCAAAAATTATATGACATTTTCTATCACAACGGTCAGAAAGTGGATTCGTCTATTGATTTTGTAGTTATTCCGAGAAAAAGCAAGGATACTAGCGAACTCTATGTTGAGCTGGTCAAACAATATGAACAGTTAGGTTACAAGGAAAGTGGCTATTCTTCGAATGAAATTTTTATCCTAGAAAAACCACAATAATCTATCTCTCCTGAAAATCACCTTTTCTGAAAACAAGCCACAACTATACTAAAGCAAGAAAAATCCTTCAAAGGACTTGAAAAATTAGAGAAAATCGGGTATAATATGAGTAATCATTTGTCGTAGGTTTTGTCTGAAATATTGTCCGGACAAGGCTCACAGCAGTTAAATCTCCTGAAAAAAGTCAGATTTAACTGCTCTTTTTGTGCTTTTTTTCGGTATTTTTTGCATCTGTAACAGAGATTTAAAGATTCTGAAAAATTAGCCAATGGGGATAAGTTGATAGGGGTTTTAGAACCATTAAACGATAATTATTAGCTTAGGCGACTAAGCTTGGAACTTTATTTACAAAGGAGAATCATCTTGGCAGGACATGACGTTCAATACGGGAAACATCGTACCCGTCGTAGTTTTTCAAGAATCAAAGAAGTTCTTGACTTACCAAATTTGATTGAAATTCAAACTGATTCATTTAAAGATTTCCTAGACCATGGTCTGAAGGAAGTGTTTGAAGATGTATTGCCAATTTCAAACTTCACAGAAACAATGGAGTTGGAATTTGTTGGCTACGAAATCAAAGAACCTAAATATACGCTTGAAGAAGCTCGCATCCATGATGCTAGTTATTCAGCACCAATCTTTGTAACTTTCCGCTTGATTAACAAAGAAACTGGCGAAATCAAAACTCAAGAAGTCTTCTTTGGTGATTTCCCAATCATGACTGAGATGGGTACTTTCATCATCAATGGTGGTGAACGTATTATCGTATCACAGTTGGTGCGTTCTCCAGGTGTTTACTTTAATGATAAAGTAGACAAAAACGGTAAAGTGGGCTACGGTTCAACTGTTATCCCTAACCGTGGAGCTTGGTTGGAACTGGAAAGTGACTCAAAAGACATCGCCTACACTCGTATCGACCGTACTCGTAAAATTCCATTTACGACTTTGGTTCGTGCACTTGGTTTCTCAGGCGATGACGAAATCTTTGATATCTTTGGTGACAGCGAGTTGGTTCGCAACACTGTTGAAAAAGATATCCATAAAAACCCAATGGACTCTCGTACAGACGAAGCTTTGAAAGAAATTTATGAGCGTCTTCGTCCAGGTGAACCAAAAACTGCTGAGAGTTCACGTACCTTGCTTGTGGCTCGTTTCTTCGACCCACGTCGTTATGACTTGGCAGCTGTTGGACGCTACAAGATTAACAAGAAATTAAATATTAAAACTCGTTTGCTCAACCTAACAATCGCTGAACCATTAGTGGATCCTGAAACTGGTGAAATCCTGGTTGAAAAAGGTACTGTTATGACTCGTGATGTCATCGAAAGCATCGAAAGTCACTTGGATGGTGATTTGAACAAGATTGTCTACACTCCAAATGACTCAGGTGTTTTGACAGAACCAGTTGTCCTTCAAAAATTCAAGGTTGTGGCACCAACTGATCCAGACCGTGTTGTAACAATCATCGGAAATGCAAACCCAGATGATAAAGTTCGCACTATCACTCCGGCAGATATCCTTGCTGAAATGAGCTACTTCCTTAACTTGGCTGAAGGCATCGGTCGTATCGATGATATCGATCACCTCGGAAACCGTCGTATTCGTGCCGTTGGTGAATTGCTTGCCAACCAAGTACGTCTTGGACTTTCACGTATGGAACGTAATGTTCGTGAACGTATGTCTGTTCAAGATAACGAAGTATTAACACCTCAACAAATCATTAACATCCGTCCAGTGACTGCGGCGATCAAAGAATTCTTTGGTTCTTCACAATTGTCACAGTTCATGGACCAACACAACCCACTTTCTGAGTTGTCTCACAAACGTCGTTTGTCTGCCTTAGGGCCTGGTGGTTTGACACGTGACCGCGCTGGATATGAAGTACGTGACGTGCACTACACTCACTATGGTCGTATGTGTCCGATTGAGACCCCTGAAGGACCAAACATCGGTTTGATCAATAACTTGTCTTCATATGGACACCTTAACAAGTATGGCTTCATTCAAACTCCATACCGCAAGGTTGACCGTGCAACTGGTAAAGTAACTAACGAAATCGTTTGGTTGACTGCCGATGAAGAAGATGAATACACAGTAGCTCAGGCTAACTCTAAATTGAACGCAGATGGAACTTTTGCTGAAAAAGTTGTCATGGGACGTCACCAAGGGGTTAACCAAGAATATCCAGCATCAAGCGTTGACTATATGGACGTTTCTCCTAAGCAGGTAGTTGCCGTTGCGACAGCATGTATTCCTTTCTTGGAAAATGATGACTCCAACCGTGCCCTCATGGGTGCCAACATGCAACGTCAGGCTGTTCCGTTGATTGATCCTAAAGCGCCTTTCGTTGGTACTGGTATGGAATACCAAGCAGCCCATGACTCAGGAGCTGCAGTTATTGCACAACATGGTGGTAAGGTTACCTATGCGGATGCGGACAAAGTAGAAGTTCGCCGTGAAGATGGGTCTCTTGATGTTTACCACATCCAAAAATTCCGTCGTTCAAACTCAGGTACTGCTTACAACCAACGTACCCTTGTTCGAGTTGGCGATGTCATCGAAAAAGGTGACTTTATCGCAGATGGACCTTCTATGGAAAAAGGTGAAATGGCGCTTGGACAAAACCCAATCGTTGCCTACATGACATGGGAAGGTTACAACTTCGAGGATGCCGTTATCATGAGCGAACGCTTGGTGAAAGACGATGTTTACACATCTGTTCACCTCGAAGAATACGAATCAGAAACACGCGATACAAAGCTTGGGCCTGAAGAAATCACTCGTGAAATTCCAAACGTTGGTGAAGATGCCCTTAAAGACCTCGACGAAATGGGTATTATCCGTATCGGTGCTGAGGTTAAAGAAGGGGATATCCTTGTAGGGAAAGTCACACCTAAGGGTGAAAAAGACCTTTCTGCTGAAGAACGTCTCTTGCACGCTATCTTCGGTGATAAATCTCGCGAAGTTCGTGATACTTCCCTTCGTGTACCACACGGTGCCGATGGTGTCGTTCGTGATGTTAAAATCTTTACACGTGCAAACGGTGATGAATTGCAATCTGGTGTCAACATGCTGGTTCGCGTATACATCGCACAAAAACGTAAGATCAAGGTCGGAGATAAGATGGCCGGACGTCACGGGAACAAAGGGGTTGTCTCTCGTATCGTTCCTGTAGAAGACATGCCTTACCTTCCGGATGGAACTCCAGTCGATATCATGTTGAACCCACTTGGGGTACCATCTCGTATGAATATCGGTCAGGTTATGGAACTTCACCTTGGTATGGCGGCTCGTACTCTTGGCATCCACATCGCAACACCAGTCTTTGACGGAGCAAGTTCTGAAGATCTTTGGGACACTGTCAAAGAAGCAGGTATGGATAGCGACGCTAAGACTATCCTATACGATGGACGTACTGGTGAACCATTTGATAACCGTGTGTCAGTTGGTGTCATGTACATGATCAAACTTCACCACATGGTTGATGATAAATTGCACGCTCGTTCAGTCGGACCATACTCAACCGTTACACAACAACCACTCGGAGGTAAAGCTCAGTTTGGTGGACAACGTTTCGGTGAGATGGAGGTTTGGGCGCTTGAAGCCTATGGTGCATCAAATGTTCTTCAAGAAATCTTGACTTACAAGTCTGACGATATCAACGGACGTTTGAAAGCTTATGAAGCTATTACAAAAGGAAAACCAATTCCAAAACCAGGTGTTCCAGAATCGTTCCGAGTTCTTGTAAAAGAATTGCAATCTCTTGGTCTTGACATGCGTGTCCTTGACGAAGACAATCAAGAAGTGGAACTTCGTGACCTTGATGAAGGAATGGACGAAGATGTCATCCACGTAGATGACCTTGAAAAAGCCCGCGAAAGAGCAGCTCAAGAGGCTAAAGCAGCCTTTGAAGCAGAAGAAAATGCAAAAGCGGAAGCAACAGAAGAAGCTGCTGAATAAGAATAAGCAGTTCACTTATAATAGAAAGGGAAGAAATAGTGGTTGATGTAAATCGTTTTAAAAGTATGCAAATCACACTAGCTTCTCCAAGTAAAGTCCGTTCATGGTCTTATGGAGAAGTCAAAAAACCTGAAACAATCAATTACCGTACGTTGAAACCAGAACGTGAAGGACTCTTTGACGAAGTGATCTTTGGTCCTACAAAAGACTGGGAATGTGCTTGTGGTAAATACAAACGCATTCGTTACAGAGGGATTGTTTGTGACCGTTGTGGTGTTGAAGTAACGCGTACAAAAGTTCGTCGTGAACGTATGGGGCACATCGAGTTAAAAGCTCCTGTATCTCATATCTGGTATTTCAAGGGGATTCCAAGCCGTATGGGCTTGACCCTTGACATGAGTCCTCGTGCCCTCGAGGAAGTTATCTACTTTGCTGCTTACGTGGTGATTGATCCAAAAGATACACCACTTGAGCACAAGTCTATCATGACAGAGCGTGAATACCGTGAACGCTTGCGTGAGTTTGGTCATGGTTCATTCGTTGCCAAAATGGGTGCCGAAGCTATCCAAGACCTCTTGAAACAAGTAGATCTTGAAAAAGAAATTGCTGAACTCAAAGAAGAGTTGAAAACAGCTACTGGACAAAAACGTGTGAAAGCTATCCGTCGTTTAGATGTTTTGGATGCTTTCCACAAGTCTGGAAACAAGCCTGAATGGATGGTTCTTAACATCCTTCCAGTTATTCCACCAGATCTTCGTCCAATGTTGCAGTTGGATGGTGGCCGTTTTGCCTCATCTGACTTGAACGACCTTTACCGTCGTGTTATCAACCGTAACAATCGTTTGGCTCGTTTGCTTGAGTTGAACGCGCCAGGTATCATCGTTCAAAATGAGAAGCGTATGCTTCAAGAAGCGGTTGACGCTTTGATTGACAATGGCCGTCGTGGTCGTCCAATTACAGGACCAGGTAGCCGTCCGCTTAAATCATTGAGCCATATGCTCAAAGGGAAACAAGGACGCTTCCGTCAAAACTTGCTCGGTAAACGTGTTGACTTCTCAGGACGTTCTGTTATTGCCGTTGGTCCAACTCTTAAGATGTACCAATGTGGTGTGCCACGTGAAATGGCGATTGAGCTCTTTAAACCATTCGTTATGCGTGAAATCGTTGCGCGCGATATCGTTCAAAACGTTAAAGCGGCTAAACGCTTGGTAGAACGTGGAGATGAACGTATCTGGGATATCCTCGAAGAAGTGATCAAAGAACACCCAGTACTTCTTAACCGCGCACCTACCCTTCACCGTTTGGGTATCCAAGCCTTTGAACCTGTCTTGATTGACGGTAAAGCCCTTCGCTTGCACCCGCTTGTCTGTGAAGCCTACAATGCCGACTTTGACGGTGACCAAATGGCCATCCACGTACCTCTTTCAGAAGAAGCCCAAGCAGAAGCTCGTATCTTGATGCTTGCTGCTGAGCATATCTTGAACCCTAAAGATGGTAAACCAGTTGTTACTCCATCTCAGGACATGGTTTTGGGTAACTACTACTTGACTATGGAAGAAGCTGGTCGTGAAGGCGAAGGTATGGTCTTCAAGGATCGTGACGAAGCTGTCATGGCTTACCGTAATGGTTATGTTCACCTTCACTCACGTGTTGGTATCGCAACAGATAGCCTTAACAAACCATGGACAGAAGAGCAAAAACACAAAATCTTGCTTACAACTGTTGGTAAAATTCTCTTCAACGATATCATGCCAGAAGGACTACCATACTTGCAAGAGCCAACAAACTCTAACTTGACAGAAGGTGTTCCGGCTAAGTACTTCTTGCCATTAGGTGGAAATATCAAGGAAGCTATTGATGGACTTGAACTCAACCCGCCATTCAAGAAGAAAAATCTTGGAAATATCATCGCTGAAATCTTCAAACGTTTCCGTACGACAGAAACGTCTGCCCTACTTGACCGTATGAAGAACCTCGGCTACCACCACTCAACTCTTGCAGGTTTGACAGTGGGTATCGCTGATATTCCAGTCGTTGAAGACAAGGCTGAAATCATCGAAGAATCACACAAACGTGTAGAACAAATCACAAAACAATTCCGTCGTGGTATGATTACAGATGACGAGCGCTACAATGCTGTTACAGCTGAATGGCGTGCTGCCCGTGAAAAACTCGAGAAACGTTTGGTTGCCAACCAGGATCCTAAGAATCCTATCGTTATGATGATGGACTCTGGAGCCCGTGGTAACATCTCAAACTTCTCACAGCTTGCCGGTATGCGTGGTCTGATGGCTGCTCCGAACGGACGTATCATGGAATTGCCAATCCTTTCAAACTTCCGTGAAGGTTTGTCAGTACTCGAAATGTTCTTCTCAACTCACGGTGCCCGTAAAGGTATGACCGATACGGCCCTTAAGACAGCCGACTCAGGTTACTTGACTCGTCGTTTGGTTGACGTTGCCCAAGACGTTATCATTCGTGAGGATGACTGTGGAACTGACCGTGGTCTCTTGATCCGTTCTATTACTGAAGGTAAAGAGATGATTGAGTCTCTCGAAGAACGTCTCAATGGTCGTTACACTAAGAAAACTGTTAAACATCCAGAAACTGGTGCAGTTATCATCGGTCCAAATGAATTGATCACAGAAGACAAGGCTCGTGAAATTGTTAATGCCGGTGTCGAAGAAGTAACCATCCGCTCAGTATTTACATGTAACACTCGTCATGGTGTCTGCCGTCACTGTTACGGTATCAACTTGGCGACTGGTGATGCGGTTGAAGTTGGTGAAGCAGTTGGTACAATTGCTGCCCAATCTATCGGGGAACCTGGTACACAGCTTACAATGCGTACCTTCCACACGGGTGGGGTTGCCTCAAATACCGATATCACTCAGGGTCTTCCTCGTGTCCAAGAAATCTTTGAAGCCCGCAATCCTAAAGGGGAAGCGGTTATCACAGAAGTCAAAGGGGAAGTTACAGCAATCGAAGAAGATGCTTCAACTCGTACCAAGAAAGTCTTCGTTAAAGGCGAAACTGGAGAAGGCGAATACGTGGTACCATTTACAGCCCGTATGCGTGTCCAAGTTGGAGATCAAATCTCTCGCGGTGCAGCTCTTACAGAAGGTTCTATCCAACCAAAACGTCTCCTTGCTGTACGTGATGTCTTGTCAGTTGAAACTTACCTCCTCGGTGAAGTACAAAAAGTATACCGTAGCCAAGGGGTAGAAATCGGTGACAAACACATCGAGGTAATGGTTCGTCAAATGATCCGTAAAGTTCGTGTCATGGATCCAGGGGATACAGACCTTCTCATGGGTACTCTCATGGATATCAACGACTTTACAGATGCCAACAAAGATGTTCTTATCGCAGGTGGTGTTCCAGCAACTGGTCGCCCAGTCCTTATGGGAATTACCAAAGCCTCACTTGAAACAAATAGTTTCTTGTCAGCTGCTTCCTTCCAGGAAACAACTCGTGTCCTTACAGACGCAGCTATTCGTGGTAAGAAAGACCATCTCCTTGGTCTCAAGGAAAATGTTATCATTGGTAAGATTATCCCAGCTGGTACAGGTATGGCTCGCTACCGTAACCTTGAACCACAAGCAGTCAATGAAGAGTCACTCCTTGCAGATTCACTAGAAGAGCAAGTAGATGCCCAGGTTGAGACTGTTGAAACAAGTGAATAAAATAATGCTTAAACAAAAAGAGGGTCATCCCTCTTTTTGAACGTATAGATACTGAAAATTCTATGTATATTTTCTAGAAAAATGATAGTAAATTGAAATAAAAAAAACATTACTTTTAATTTTCAAAATAGTGAGCAAAAAGCTTTAAAAATAAGTATAATAGTGCTAAAATAAGACGTTGCTTGTTTAGAGAATTATTAAAAACAACGCATAAAATATAACAATATATGCAATCCCACAAGGGTATTGGAGGTAATATCGTGAAAAATGATTTGTTTAACGATCGTATCAGTCGATTTTCGATTCGTAAACTAAATGTTGGAGTATGCTCAGTCTTACTCGGAACATTAGTTATGCTTGGTACAGCCGCAAACGTTAGTGCGGATGAAGCTGTAGAGGATAAAAAAGCTGAAGGAGTTGTAGCTACAACAGAAGTTGACAAGGCAGAAACTCCTGAAACTACAGAAACAGCACCTGCTAAAGAAGTAACTTATCAAGCAGATGCAGCTCCTGTAGTTCCTGCAGAATTAACAGCTCCAGCAACAACTGATAAAGCTGAAGCTCCTGTAACTGCACCAGAAACAGCCCCAACTACAACAGCTCCTGTTGAAGAAAAGGCTCCAGTTGTGTCACCTGTTGCCCCAGCGCAAGCAGACCAGAAAACAGAAGTTCCTGCTGTAGGCGTAGAAGCATCAGCAAAAGAAGAGAAAGTTGCAACAGCTCCAGCAGAAAACACTGGGAAACGTCGCACACGTCGTGCTGTTGGTGACCCAAATGATCCAAACTTGATTGGGGATGACGTTGAAGACGCAACTTCAACTCCAAAAGTTGAAAAACCTGGTTTTACAACAGATCTTGATGCCAAATCTTTGACTAGCCAAATTTCTTGGTTGGACTTTGGAGATGTAGCCAACTGGACAGGAGCAAAAATAATCCAGGTCGCAAAAAATGAAACTAAACCAAATGAGCTAACAGAGAGCTTGGCTCTTCAAGTTGGGGCTACCTATACCAAGGAAATCATGCCTGGCTATGTAGTTACTGTAAGAGTCAAATCTTTGAAACCATTCCAAGCGACTGAAATCTATAAAAAACGGATGGAAGATCAAGGGGCTACAGAAGCCGAAAAAGCGACCTATGATCCAAATGCAAAAAATGGCTATGTAAATGGTGTTACTTCACCAATTGCTAGGAAAAATTTTAATGATGGCAAAGAAGCCGACGTTATCGCTGATGCTCAAAACCGTTGGACTGAAATTAAATTTGAAAACATTGATACGAAAGCCAAGAAGACTACCATGGGTTCTGCATATAATGGTGGGAATATTGGAGTTCAGTTTGAAATCTCTGCAACCTTCCGTGGAAAGAAAGTTAAGCCAGCTATTGTTATGGCTGATGGGGAGTCTGCTATGCCTGGTGAATTTGTTATGTTCACTACCAACGGAGAAGGTTGGAAGCATATTGGAGAATGGAAGAAAACTACTAAACCATCCACCTCTGTAACTTATGAACCACAAGATGCTGAGAATCTTTTGGGACCTACACCTAAACATAATTATGGTCAAAACCTTGGTCAAATTCGTAGATCTACTGAAGTTGGGCCAGAAAAGAAACCAGTAGCCTGGAAATATTTCGGAAATCCTGACAAAGTTACGGGTGGTCTAGGAACAGGTATCTTTGGACCAAACTTTTCTTCAGGTAATTATACTGTTCCAATTGTGATGACACGTGGTGCCTCTGAAGTGGGACTTTACATTGCTTCAGGTGGTAAACAGTCTGCTATGCTAGGATTCTTCCCAATTGATGAAGGGGACGCTCCTGAGTCATATGGTAAGGCTATGCATACCATTGCAACTGTAGACGGTGTCACTGGAGCTAAAGTAAATCAACCGTATATTGGTAATGTGAGCCCAGATATGGATGAAAACACTACTCAAGACTGGTTCGGTGATGATAACTCAACTACGGCCGATGAAGGAATTAACCAATTGCTTCCAGAGGAACTCAAAGGGACAACCAATGAGATGATTCAAATGGACCGTACCAAACCAGGTAACTACAAGATGTCAATTCAAGCTCATACGGATGGAGCTTCAGAAGCACATATCTATGGTTGGGTAGACTTTAACCAAAATGGGAAATTCGATGAGGATGAACGCTCAAATCTCGCTACAATCACACAAGATGGCACTGTTGAGTTGACCTTTGCAAACAGCAAGACTTACGTCGACCCAAGCGTTAAAGAGTTAGGTGCTCGTATTCGTATCGCTAAGAAAGCGAACGAGATCGAAAGCCCAACTGGCATGGCCTTCTCAGGTGAAGTAGAAGACTTCAAGACTCAAATTACCCACCCACCAAAAGGAGAATTTAAGGAAACAAGTGGCCCTCAAGGTACGAAACAATCAGCAACTGTTGCCTTTATAGCACGTGGAGAACACAAGTTTGAACGTGATTCTAATGCTGTGATTGATGAAACTGTAGAACCATACATCGTTGACAAAGATGGCAACCGCGCAACCCTTGACGCAGACGGTTACTACGTCGTTCAAGGACAAGGTAAATACAAGATTACTGCTAAGGGCAAAGATGTAGACGTTGAGTTTATCCCAGAAGATAACTTCCTAGGAACAGCTGATGGTATCTCTATCCGTCGTTCAGATAATAATGGCTATGATACTGGTTGGTCAACAAAATTCCCAGACAGCGAACCTAATGTGAATGGCCAATTAAATACTATGGATGGTCAATATGTTCCAACTGTAACACCGATTGACATTGAAGGAGTTGACAAGACTTCTAAAGATATTCAAGGTGCAACTCAAAAAGAAACACCGACCTTTAACACAACTGCGACTAACTCAAATGGTGACAAGATTGCAATCACTCCAAGTGCAGAATATCCTGCTAAGTTGGTAGATCCAGCTACAGGTCGCACGATTGATGAGCCATCTGTAACAGTTGAAGGGGAAGGAACATACACGATCAATCCTTCAACGGGTGAAGTAACCTTCACTCCAGAACCAAGCTTTACTGGTACAGCCAAAGGTGTGGAAGTTACATTGTCAGCGCCAGTTGGTCGAAATAAAGACGGTCAGATTCAAAAAGAGTACATTAAGACTGCTACAGCTAAGTACACACCAACTGTTGTAGGAGTAACACCAACCGCAACACCAGCAGAAACAAAAGATATTCAAGGTGCCACTCAAACAGGTAAGCCTGAATTCAAGGGTGGTACAGTTGAAGTTAACGGTGTTGAGAAGACTGTTCCAATCAACGAAGATGTTCCAGCAACATTTGATGATGGATCAACAACTAAGACTGTTGAAGGTGTTGGTAAATTTACGGTTGCAGCAGATGGAACAGTAACATTCGTTCCAGAACCAAACTTTGTAGGAACAGCACCAGCAGTAACAGTTGTCCGCGAAGATAAGAATGGAACAAAAGCATCAGCGACATACACACCAACAGTTGTAGGAGTAACACCAACCGCAACACCAGCAGAAACAAAAGATATTCAAGGTGCAACTCAAACAGGTAAGCCTGAATTCAAGGGTGGAACTGTAACGGTTGATGGCGTTGAGAAGACTGTTGAAATCAACGAAGACGTTCCAGCAACATTTGACGATGGATCAACAACTAAGACTGTAGAAGGTGTTGGTAAATTTACAGTTGCAGCAGATGGAACAGTAACATTCGTTCCAGAACCAAACTTTGTAGGAACAGCACCAGCTGTGACAGTTGTCCGCGAAGATAAGAACGGAACAAAAGCTTCAGCGACCTACACACCAACAGTATTACCAGTAACACCAACCGCAACACCAGCAGAAACAAAAGATATTCAAGGTGCCACTCAAACAGGTAAGCCTGAATTCAAGGGTGGTACAGTTGAAGTTAACGGTGTTGAGAAGACTGTTCCAATCAACGAAGATGTTCCAGCAACATTTGACGATGGATCAACAACTAAGACAGTAGAAGGTGTTGGTAAATTTACAGTTGCAGCAGATGGAACAGTAACATTCGTTCCAGAACCAAACTTTGTAGGAACTGCACCAGCAGTGACAGTTGTCCGCGAAGATAAGAACGGAACAAAAGCATCAGCGACATACACACCAACAGTTGTAGGAGTAACACCAACCGCAACACCAGCAGAAACAAAAGATATTCAAGGTGCAACTCAAACAGGTAAGCCTGAATTCAAGGGTGGTACAGTTGAAGTTAACGGTGTTGAGAAGACTGTTCCAATCAACGAAGATGTTCCAGCAACATTCGACGACGGTTCTACAACTAAGACTGTTGAAG
>NZ_JASHEJ010000004.1:0-115706 GCF_047463175.1 Streptococcus infantis | reverse complement strand
GGTCCGTTGGTCAAGGGGTTAAGACACCGCCTTTTCACGGCGGTAACACGGGTTCGAATCCCGTACGGACTATGAGTGTATCGCGGTTGGTGGAAATAGGAATTAAAAAAAGTTAAAAAAACCTGTTGACAGAGAAAAGTGACTGTGATATACTAATATAGTTGTCGTAAGCGCGACAAAGACCTTTGAAAACTGAACAAGACGAACCAATGTGCAGGGCACTATAACTTAAGGTTATAGTACTGAACAATGAAAAAAACAATAAATCTGTCAGTGACAGAAATGAGTGAGAACTCAAACTTTTAATGAGAGTTTGATCCTGGCTCAGGACGAACGCTGGCGGCGTGCCTAATACATGCAAGTAGAACGCTGAAGGAGGAGCTTGCTTCTCCGGATGAGTTGCGAACGGGTGAGTAACGCGTAGGTAACCTGCCTGGTAGCGGGGGATAACTATTGGAAACGATAGCTAATACCGCATAACAGTAGATATCGCATGATAGCTGCTTGAAAGGTGCAATTGCACCACTACCAGATGGACCTGCGTTGTATTAGCTAGTTGGTGAGGTAACGGCTCACCAAGGCGACGATACATAGCCGACCTGAGAGGGTGATCGGCCACACTGGGACTGA
Source organism: Streptococcus infantis (assembly GCF_047463175.1). Taxonomy (GTDB): domain Bacteria; phylum Bacillota; class Bacilli; order Lactobacillales; family Streptococcaceae; genus Streptococcus; species Streptococcus infantis_AC. Next base: position 115,076 of record NZ_JASHEJ010000004.1, on the reverse strand, counting down.
GACACGGCCCAGACTCCTACGGGAGGCAGCAGTAGGGAATCTTCGGCAATGGACGGAAGTCTGACCGAGCAACGCCGCGTGAGTGAAGAAGGTTTTCGGATCGTAAAGCTCTGTTGTAAGAGAAGAACGAGTGTGAGAGTGGAAAGTTCACACTGTGACGGTATCTTACCAGAAAGGGACGGCTAACTACGTGCCAGCAGCCGCGGTAATACGTAGGTCCCGAGCGTTGTCCGGATTTATTGGGCGTAAAGCGAGCGCAGGCGGTTAGATAAGTCTGAAGTTAAAGGCTGTGGCTTAACCATAGTACGCTTTGGAAACTGTTTAACTTGAGTGCAAGAGGGGAGAGTGGAATTCCATGTGTAGCGGTGAAATGCGTAGATATATGGAGGAACACCGGTGGCGAAAGCGGCTCTCTGGCTTGTAACTGACGCTGAGGCTCGAAAGCGTGGGGAGCAAACAGGATTAGATACCCTGGTAGTCCACGCCGTAAACGATGAGTGCTAGGTGTTAGACCCTTTCCGGGGTTTAGTGCCGTAGCTAACGCATTAAGCACTCCGCCTGGGGAGTACGACCGCAAGGTTGAAACTCAAAGGAATTGACGGGGGCCCGCACAAGCGGTGGAGCATGTGGTTTAATTCGAAGCAACGCGAAGAACCTTACCAGGTCTTGACATCCCTCTGACCGCTCTAGAGATAGAGTTTTCCTTCGGGACAGAGGTGACAGGTGGTGCATGGTTGTCGTCAGCTCGTGTCGTGAGATGTTGGGTTAAGTCCCGCAACGAGCGCAACCCCTATTGTTAGTTGCCATCATTCAGTTGGGCACTCTAGCGAGACTGCCGGTAATAAACCGGAGGAAGGTGGGGATGACGTCAAATCATCATGCCCCTTATGACCTGGGCTACACACGTGCTACAATGGTTGGTACAACGAGTCGCAAGCCGGTGACGGCAAGCTAATCTCTTAAAGCCAATCTCAGTTCGGATTGTAGGCTGCAACTCGCCTACATGAAGTCGGAATCGCTAGTAATCGCGGATCAGCACGCCGCGGTGAATACGTTCCCGGGCCTTGTACACACCGCCCGTCACACCACGAGAGTTTGTAACACCCGAAGTCGGTGAGGTAACCATTTGGAGCCAGCCGCCTAAGGTGGGATAGATGATTGGGGTGAAGTCGTAACAAGGTAGCCGTATCGGAAGGTGCGGCTGGATCACCTCCTTTCTAAGGATAAGGAATGCACATTGGTCTTGTTTAGTCTTGAGAGGTCTTGTGGGGCCTTAGCTCAGCTGGGAGAGCGCCTGCTTTGCACGCAGGAGGTCAGCGGTTCGATCCCGCTAGGCTCCATTGGTGAGAGATCACCAAGTAATGCACATTGAAAATTGAATATCTATATCAAATAGTAACAAGAAAATAAACCGAAAACGCTGTAGTATTAATAAGAGTTTATGACTGAAAGGTCAAAAAAGTAAGGTTAAGTTAATAAGGGCGCACGGTGGATGCCTTGGCACTAGGAGCCGAAGAAGGACGTGACAAACGACGATATGCCTTGGGTAGCTGTAAGTAAGCGATGATCCAGGGATTTCCGAATGGGGGAACCCAACAGGTACTACCTGTTACCCATATCTGTTAAGGATATGAGGAGGAAGACGCAGTGAACTGAAACATCTAAGTAGCTGCAGGAAGAGAAAGCAAAAGCGATTGCCTTAGTAGCGGCGAGCGAAACGGCAGGAGGGCAAACCGAAGAGTTTACTCTTCGGGGTTGTAGGACTGCAATTTGGACTCAAAGATTATAGAAGAATGACATGGGAAGGTCAGCCAAAGAGAGTGAGAGCCTCGTATTTAAAATAGTCTTTGTACCTAGCAGTATCCTGAGTACGGCGAGACACGTGAAATCTCGTCGGAATCTGGGAGGACCATCTCCCAACCCTAAATACTCCCTAGTGACCGATAGTGAACCAGTACCGTGAGGGAAAGGTGAAAAGCACCCCGGGAGGGGAGTGAAATAGAACCTGAAACCGTGTGCCTACAACAAGTTCGAGCCCGTTAATGGGTGAGAGCGTGCCTTTTGTAGAATGAACCGGCGAGTTACGATATGATGCGAGGTTAAGTTGAAGAGACGGAGCCGTAGGGAAACCGAGTCTGAATAGGGCGCTTTAGTATTATGTCGTAGACCCGAAACCATGTGACCTACCCATGAGCAGGTTGAAGGTGCGGTAAGACGCACTGGAGGACCGAACCAGGGCACGTTGAAAAGTGCTTGGATGACTTGTGGGTAGCGGAGAAATTCCAAACGAACTTGGAGATAGCTGGTTCTCTCCGAAATAGCTTTAGGGCTAGCGTCGACATTAGAGATTCTTGGAGGTAGAGCACTGTTTGGGTGAGGGGTCCATCCCGGATTACCAATCTCAGATAAACTCCGAATGCCAATGAATTATGGTCGGCAGTCAGACTGCGAGTGCTAAGATCCGTAGTCGAAAGGGAAACAGCCCAGACCACCAGCTAAGGTCCCAAAATAATTGTTAAGTGGAAAAGGATGTGGGGTTGCACAGACAACTAGGATGTTAGCTTAGAAGCAGCTATTCATTCAAAGAGTGCGTAATAGCTCACTAGTCGAGTGACCCTGCGCCGAAAATGTACCGGGGCTAAAACAATTTACCGAAGCTGTGGATACCTTTATAGGTATGGTAGGAGAGCGTTCTATGTGTGGAGAAGGTGTACCGTGAGGAGCGCTGGAACGCATAGAAGTGAGAATGCCGGTATGAGTAGCGAAAGACAGGTGAGAATCCTGTCCACCGTAAGACTAAGGTTTCCAGGGGAAGGCTCGTCCGCCCTGGGTTAGTCGGGACCTAAGGAGAGACCGAAAGGTGTATCCGATGGACAACAGGTTGATATTCCTGTACTAGAGTATGTAGTGATGGAGGGACGCAGTAGGCTAACTAAAGCAGACGATTGGAAGTGTCTGTCTAAGCAGTGAGGTGTGAATTGAGTTAAATGCTTAATTCTATAACATTGAGCTGTGATGGGGAGCGAAGTTTAGTAGCGAAGTTAGTGACGTCACACTGCCAAGAAAAGCTTCTAGCGTTTAACATACTCTACCCGTACCGCAAACCGACACAGGTAGTCGAGGCGAGTAGCCTCAGGTGAGCGAGAGAACTCTCGTTAAGGAACTCGGCAAAATGACCCCGTAACTTCGGGAGAAGGGGTGCTGACTTTACGTCAGCCGCAGTGAATAGGCCCAAGCAACTGTTTATCAAAAACACAGCTCTCTGCTAAATCGTAAGATGATGTATAGGGGGTGACGCCTGCCCGGTGCTGGAAGGTTAAGAGGAGTGCTTAGCGCAAGCGAAGGTATGAATTGAAGCCCCAGTAAACGGCGGCCGTAACTATAACGGTCCTAAGGTAGCGAAATTCCTTGTCGGGTAAGTTCCGACCCGCACGAAAGGCGTAATGATTTGGGCACTGTCTCAACGAGAGACTCGGTGAAATTTTAGTACCTGTGAAGATGCAGGTTACCCGCGACAGGACGGAAAGACCCCATGGAGCTTTACTGCAGTTTGATATTGAGTGTCTGTACCACATGTACAGGATAGGTAGGAGTCTATGAGATCGGGACGCCAGTTTCGAAGGAGACGTTGTTGGGATACTACCCTTGTGTTATGGCCACTCTAACCCGGATAGGTGATCCCTATCGGAGACAGTGTCTGACGGGCAGTTTGACTGGGGCGGTCGCCTCCTAAAAGGTAACGGAGGCGCCCAAAGGTTCCCTCAGAATGGTTGGAAATCATTCGCAGAGTGTAAAGGTATAAGGGAGCTTGACTGCGAGAGCTACAACTCGAGCAGGGACGAAAGTCGGGCTTAGTGATCCGGTGGTTCCGTATGGAAGGGCCATCGCTCAACGGATAAAAGCTACCCTGGGGATAACAGGCTTATCTCCCCCAAGAGTTCACATCGACGGGGAGGTTTGGCACCTCGATGTCGGCTCGTCGCATCCTGGGGCTGTAGTCGGTCCCAAGGGTTGGGCTGTTCGCCCATTAAAGCGGCACGCGAGCTGGGTTCAGAACGTCGTGAGACAGTTCGGTCCCTATCCGTCGCGGGCGTAGGAAATTTGAGAGGATCTGCTCCTAGTACGAGAGGACCAGAGTGGACTTACCGCTGGTGTACCAGTTGTCTTGCCAAAGGCATCGCTGGGTAGCTATGTAGGGAAGGGATAAACGCTGAAAGCATCTAAGTGTGAAACCCACCTCAAGATGAGATTTCCCATGATTTTATATCAGTAAGAGCCCTGAGAGATGATCAGGTAGATAGGTTAGAAGTGGAAGTGTGGCGACACATGTAGCGGACTAATACTAATAGCTCGAGGACTTATCCAAAGTAACTGAGAATACGAAGCGTGATTAGTTTTTAAGTGAAATTTGAAAGATATTCAATTTTGAGTAGGTATTACTCAGAGTTAAGTGACGATAGCCTAGGAGATACACCTGTACCCATGCCGAACACAGAAGTTAAGCCCTAGAACGCCGGAAGTAGTTGGGGGTTGCCCCCTGTGAGATATGGAAGTCGCTTAGCTTTTATCCGCCATAGCTCAGTTGGTAGTAGCGCATGACTGTTAATCATGATGTCGTAGGTTCGAGTCCTACTGGCGGAGTAGTTAAACGTTCTAAGGAACGTTTTTTTGTTTTCTCGGTTTTATTTACCAGGGTTTTTCAGAGTTTTTTTCATCTATTTTTACTTTTTTTCTTTGTTTTAGGTTTGTTCAGCTTAAAATTTTTACTTTATAGAAATATTTGTCTATTTTTTTACCCTTTCTGATAAACTTGTTTTATCAATAAGAAAGGTTTTTTTATATGCTTCAAAAATATTATGATCGATCTTTGGTTTTTCTAAAGCAAATCGAAAATGAATATTCAATTTTATTTCAAAGTACTGATGAATGGGAATTACTTCATCTTAAATTTTTACTTTATTATTTAATTCGTTTTAAGATTAAGAATGAGAAGGATTTTCTTCTCTGTCATTTTAGAGCAGCATACCGGATTTATCTTAATTATCTATTAGGGCAAAATTTAAATTATTCATTTTGATAAAATTTCATTTCATTTATTACGAACAATATTAAGTAATTTATAAAAAATTATTTAGATTATACTAATTTTTTGGATTTTTTTTAATCAAAAGTAAAAGAATTCCCTAATCTTTTCTAGTGTTAATTCTTGATAAAATAGGCTTTTTTTCTTATAATAAATTGTAAGATATTATTGTGGGTGAGAGTCCCACCATGTATATGAGAAAGGACGAGCCTTTTGGCTCAGACGAAAAATTATTATGACTTCAGTTGTTGTTGTAGGTACCCAATGGGGTGATGAAGGTAAAGGGAAAATTACAGATTTTCTTTCAGCTAATGCGGAAGTGATTGCTCGTTACCAAGGCGGAGATAATGCAGGTCACACAATTGTTATTGATGGAAAGAAATTTAAATTGCACTTGATTCCTTCAGGTATCTTCTTCCCAGAAAAAATCTCTGTAATTGGTAATGGGATGGTAGTAAATCCTAAATCTCTTGTCAAAGAATTGTCTTATTTGCATGAAGAAGGTGTTACAACAGATAATCTTAGAATTTCTGATCGTGCGCATGTTATTTTGCCTTATCACATTGAGTTAGACCGTCTTCAAGAAGAAGCTAAGGGTGATAACAAGATTGGGACGACAATTAAAGGAATTGGTCCAGCCTATATGGACAAGGCAGCTCGTGTTGGAATTCGTATTGCGGATCTTTTGGATAAAGAAATCTTCCGTGAACGTTTAGAACGTAATCTTGCTGAGAAAAATCGTCAATTTGTAAAATTGTATGATAGTGAACCTATTTCAATTGATGATATTTTTGAAGAATACTATGAGTATGGCCAACAAATCAAGCAATATGTGACTGATACTTCTGTTATCTTGAACGACGCGCTTGATAATGGTAAACGGGTTCTCTTTGAGGGTGCACAAGGCGTTATGCTTGATATTGACCAAGGTACTTATCCATTTGTTACTTCATCAAACCCAGTGGCTGGTGGTGTGACAATTGGTTCTGGAGTAGGTCCAAGCAAGATTGACAAAGTTGTCGGTGTATGTAAGGCTTATACAAGTCGTGTAGGTGATGGTCCTTTCCCAACTGAGCTATTTGATGAAGTTGGTGATCGTATTCGTGAAGTGGGGCATGAGTATGGAACAACTACTGGGCGTCCTCGTCGTGTGGGTTGGTTCGACTCAGTTGTTATGCGTCATAGCCGTCGTGTTTCTGGTATCACAAATCTCTCTTTGAACTCTATTGATGTTTTGAGTGGCTTGGATACAGTAAAAATCTGTGTGGCTTATGATCTTGATGGTCAACGTATTGATTACTACCCAGCTAGTCTCGAACAATTGAAACGTTGTAAACCAATCTACGAAGAATTGCCTGGTTGGTCTGAAGATATCACTGGAGTACGTAATTTGGAAGACCTTCCTGAAAATGCACGTAACTATGTTCGCCGTGTTAGCGAATTGGTGGGTGTTCGTATTTCAACATTCTCAGTAGGTCCTGGTCGTGAACAGACAAATATTTTAGAAAGTGTTTGGTCATAGGAGATTTTTTAAGATTTGTTTAAGACAGGTCGGATATACTAAAGACAGTTACAAGAAGACCTCCTAACTTGTTGTAACAAATTTCCTAAACTTTTCTTTTTCATAATAATCTCCCTATAAAGTCACCGCATTTGGTGGCTTTTTTTGTCTAAAAAAACGTGGTATAATTGTAGAGTTGATAGCTAGGAAAGAGAGAAGAAATGGATTACACGCTTGAAGAAAAAGAAGTTTTTATGAGAGAGGCCTTAAAGGAAGCAGAGATTGCTTTAGAGCATGATGAAATCCCCATTGGTTGTGTCATTGTTAAGGACGGACAAATTATTGGTCGTGGGCATAATGCTCGTGAGGAGTTGCAACGGGCAGTTATGCATGCGGAAATTATGGCCATAGAGAATGCTAATTTGAGCGAAGAGAGCTGGCGCTTGCTCGATTGTACCCTTTTTGTGACCATTGAGCCTTGCGTCATGTGTAGTGGGGCAATTGGTCTTGCTCGTATTCCAAAGGTTATTTACGGGGCTAAGAACCAAAAATTTGGTGCTGCTGGGAGTCTGTACGATATCTTGACGGATGAACGTCTCAATCATCGTGTAGAGGTTGAAACAGGGATTTTAGAGGATGAGTGCGCAGGGATTATGCAGGACTTTTTCCGTAATAGACGTAAAAAATAATTTCTCTTTAAAAATAGAGGAGAATGTGGTATAATAAACAGTGGAGCAACAGTTCTGCGTGAAGCGGGTCAGGGGAGGAATCCAGCAGCCCTAAGCGAGTGTGAATTGTGTGCTCTTTTTTCGTGCTTTTTTCGAATAAATAAGATAAAATAGCCTAGAATAAATGATTAAAAAGAGGAATAATATGAAAATTCGTGGTTTTGAATTAGTTTCTAGTTTTACAGATGAAAATTTGCTACCAAAGCGTGAGACAGCGCATGCAGCTGGTTACGACTTAAAGGTTGCGGTGCGTACGGTTATCGCTCCAGGAGAGATTGTTCTCGTCCCAACGGGTGTTAAGGCTTATATGCAGCCGACTGAAGTGCTCTATCTTTATGACCGTTCATCAAATCCTCGTAAAAAAGGTTTGGTCTTGATTAACTCTGTGGGTGTCATTGACGGAGACTATTATGGTAATCCAGGGAATGAGGGACATATCTTTGCGCAGATGAAGAATATCACAGATCAAGAAGTTGTTCTTGAAGTTGGAGAACGTGTAGTTCAGGCTGTCTTTGCACCATTTTTAATCGCTGATGGAGATGAGGCAGACGGAGTTCGTACTGGTGGGTTTGGATCAACTGGGCACTAAGATGAAGATTATCTTTGTACGTCATGGAGAGCCAGATTACCGTGAGTTAGAGGAGCGTTCTTATACGGGATTTGGGATAGACTTGGCCCCTTTATCGGTGAAAGGAAGACAACAAGCTCAGGAACTTTGCAAAAATCCTTTGTTTGACTCAGCTGATATACTGGTGTCTTCTGCAGTGACACGAGCATTAGAAACGGCTTCTTATGTATCTTGTGCTACTGGGCTTCCTTTGAGAGTGGAGCCATTATTGCATGAATGGCAGGTCTATGAAAGTGGCATAGATAGATTTGAAGAAGCTAGAAGACTATTTTTAGAAAATAATGGGGAGTTGCTCCCAAATTCTCCTGTTCAATATGAGACAGCTGTAGAGATGAAGACTCGTTTTCTAGAATGCATGGCTAAGTATCGGGAACATCAAACTGTGGTAGTTATAGCCCATCGAATGCTGATACGGCAGTTTGTGGCAAATGATAAGATTGATTTTTGTCAAGTGATTGAGTGTGAGATAGAGATTTAGAAAGAGGTTTATCATCGCAAAGAAAAAGGCGACATTTGTGTGTCAAAATTGTGAATATAATTCCCCCAAGTATCTAGGACGCTGTCCAAACTGTGGAGCTTGGTCTTCTTTTGTGGAGGAGGTTGAGGTTGCAGAGGTCAAGAATGCGCGTGTGTCCTTGACGGGTGAGAAAACTAAGCCAATGAAACTGGCTGAAGTAACATCTATCAATGTTAATCGAACTAAGACCGAGATGGAGGAGTTTAATCGTGTACTAGGTGGAGGTGTGGTCCCAGGAAGTCTCGTCCTCATTGGTGGGGATCCTGGAATCGGGAAATCAACGCTTCTTTTACAAGTTTCGACCCAGCTGTCTCAAGTGGGAACAGTTCTTTATGTTAGTGGTGAAGAGTCTGCTCAACAGATCAAACTCCGTGCAGAGCGCTTGGGTGATATCGACAGTGAGTTTTATCTCTATGCTGAGACCAATATGCAGAGCGTTCGTGCAGAAGTCGAACGTATCCAGCCGGATTTCCTTATCATCGATTCGATTCAGACCATTATGTCTCCTGAAATTTCAGGGGTACAAGGATCGGTTTCCCAAGTACGTGAGGTTACAGCTGAACTCATGCAGCTGGCCAAGACCAATAACATTGCTATCTTTATCGTAGGGCATGTGACCAAGGAAGGAACTTTGGCGGGACCTCGAATGTTGGAACATATGGTAGATACGGTTCTTTACTTTGAAGGGGAGCGCCACCATACATTCCGTATCTTGAGAGCAGTTAAAAACCGTTTTGGCTCGACCAACGAGATTGGAATCTTTGAGATGCAGTCAGGTGGCTTGGTTGAAGTTCTTAATCCTAGTGAGGTATTTCTGGAAGAACGCTTGGATGGAGCGACTGGCTCGTCCATCGTTGTTACAATGGAAGGAACACGTCCAATTCTTGCGGAAGTGCAGGCGTTGGTGACGCCGACCATGTTTGGAAATGCTAAGCGTACGACGACAGGGCTTGATTTCAATCGTGCTAGCTTAATTATGGCTGTTTTGGAAAAACGTGCAGGGCTTCTCTTGCAAAATCAGGATGCCTATCTCAAATCAGCTGGTGGTGTCAAATTAGATGAACCTGCTATTGACCTGGCTGTTGCAGTTGCTATTGCTTCTAGCTACAAGGACAAGCCAACCAATCCTCAGGAATGTTTTGTAGGAGAACTTGGTTTGACAGGAGAGATTCGGCGCGTGAATCGTATCGAGCAACGCATCAATGAAGCTGCTAAGCTTGGATTTACAAAAATCTATGTACCAAAAAATTCCCTAACAGGTATAAAGCCACCTAAGGAAATTCAGGTGATTGGGGTGACGACTATTCAGGAAGTCTTGAAAAAAGTATTCTCCTAATCGTTTTACTCAGGTTTAGATTACTAATTATTTTATTGCTAACATTTATTAAAAGTAAGGAGGAATTTCTGATGAAATTTTCTATGGATAGTCACATGCAGTTTCCTTTGGTAGAGTTGTCGCTCAACCAGGGAGAAACGGTCTTTATTCAGCGTGGTAGCATGGTCTACCACACACCTAATGTAAGTCTCAATACCCAGCTCAATGCAAGCGGTTCTGGTTTGGGACGTTTTGTCAAAGCTGTAGGGCGTTCAATGGTTTCTGGTGAAAGTACCTTTATCACTCAAGCTGTTGCAGAGTCTGACAACGGAAACCTTGCTTTAGCACCAGATACTCCTGGTCAAGTGATTGCTCTTGAGCTAGGAGAAAAGCAGTATCGATTGAATGATGGGGCCTTTTTAGCTCTTGATGGTACAGCTTTCTATACAATGGAGCGCCAGTCTATTGGGAAAGCTCTGTTCGGAGGGCAAGGCGGTCTCTTTGTGATGACAACCCAAGGTCAGGGAACTCTTTTGGCCAATGCTTTTGGATCTATTAAGAAAATTGAGTTGCAAAACCAAGAAATAACGATTGACAATGCCCATGTGGTGGCTTGGAGTCAATCTCTGGACTATGATATCCACTTAGAAAATGGCTTCTGGCAGTCTATAGGTACGGGCGAAGGAGTGGTGAATACCTTCCGAGGTACCGGTGAGGTCTATGTACAAAGTCTCAATCTTCAGAGCTTTGCAGGCTCTCTTAACAAGTATATCCAAAAAAGTTCATAATATTAAAAAACTAGGACAGAAACCCAAGCTAGTTGCTGGATGTCTCTGTCCCAGTTTTTTTATATGAAAGTTGACAGCTGACAAGACAAAGAAAAGATGGTAAGATAGGAGATAAATAATTTGGTGTTCAAATTATCTGGCAGGCTAGAAAGTGAGTTGTCATGTCCTATTTTGAAAATTTTTTAAAAGCCAATCAAGCTTATGTAGAACTACATGGAGATTTGCATTTATCCATTAAACCCAAGACCAAGGTTGCAATCGTAACTTGTATGGATTCGCGTCTACACGTTGCGCCAGCTCTGGGGCTAGCTCTGGGAGATGCCCATATTTTACGGAATGCGGGTGGTCGAGTGACTGAGGATATGATTCGTTCACTTGTAATTTCCCAACAACAAATGGGGACGAGAGAAATTGTGGTTCTTCATCATACAGACTGCGGGGCTCAAACCTTCAATAACGAGGATTTTCAAGAGCACCTAAAATGTGAATTGGGAGTTGATGTATCTGGGCAGGACTTTTTACCGTTTCAAGACATCGATGAGAGTGTTCGAGAGGATATGAAATTGCTGCGAGAATGCCCCTTAATTCCAGATGATGTTATTATTTCAGGAGCAGTTTACGATGTGGATACAGGTAGTATGAGGGAGATATACTAACTTTCTAATTAAAAGCTTCTGGAGTAGCATGAAGTAGGATGAGAAAATTGACAAGTTTCACCTTTGATATCACTAATATAAGATAGTATAAGATAAGAGTATAAAAGTCTACTCTTGTCTTATTTTTTATTGAAAAATTGAGAAAAAAGCGCTACAATGGTAGATGGAAAAATGTTGTGAAAAACACAAGTGATACATAAATACCGGAGGAAATCATGTCTTTTTCTGATTTAAAGCTGTTTGCCCTTTCTTCAAATAGAGAATTGGCAGAGCGTGTGGCGCAAGAGATTGGGATAGAGTTGGGAAAATCGACTGTTCGTCAATTTTCAGACGGAGAAATTCAAGTTAATATCGAAGAATCGATCCGTGGAAAACACGTCTTTATTCTACAATCAACTAGCTCACCAGTAAATGATAATCTACTTGAGATTTTGATTATGGTTGACGCTTTGAAGCGCGCGAGTGCAGAATCTGTCAACGTTGTTATGCCTTACTATGGTTATGCACGTCAGGATAGAAAGGCAAGAGCGCGTGAGCCAATCACTGCAAAACTCGTTGCAAATATGCTTGAGGTCGCTGGAGTTGATCGTTTGTTGACGATTGATTTGCACGCTGCACAGATTCAAGGTTTCTTTGATATTCCGGTGGATCACTTGATGGGTGCTCCATTGATTGCGGATTACTTTGAGCGTCGTGGCATGGTTGGTTCCGACTATGTCGTTGTCAGCCCGGACCACGGTGGGGTGACTCGTGCTCGTAAATTAGCAGAATTTTTGAAAACTCCAATTGCCATTATCGACAAGCGTCGTAGTGTAGACAAGATGAATACTAGTGAAGTTATGAATATCATTGGTAAGGTAGAAGGTAAGACTTGTATCTTGATTGACGATATGATTGATACAGCTGGAACCATTTGTCATGCGGCGGATGCTCTAGCAGAAGCAGGAGCTGTTGAAGTTTACGCAAGTTGTACGCACCCAGTTCTTTCTGGTCCAGCAATGGAGAATATCCAGAAATCAGCCATTAAAAAATTGGTTGTTTTGGATACTATCTATCTTCCAGAAGAACGTTTGATTGATAAGATTGAACAAATTTCTATCGCTCATCTCCTAGGTGATGCTATTGTACGTATCCATGAAAAACGTCCTCTTTCTCCATTATTTAGTATTGATAAGACTATTTAAATTTACAGTTGAGGAAATAAAAAAACGCTCATTAATTCAGAACCCTATCGCTCATAGATGTCAGTATTGTTCGGATTTTAAATGTTTTTGTATCAATTGTTTCAAGAATATTATTTGATTTTTTAAATTAGAATGAATTTTACTTATTTTTTACCAGAAAAAAATAAATTTATTTTAAAAAAAGCTTGACAACTTAGATTTATATGATATAATTTGATGTAATAAGGATTATCCTTATAATTAAATTTTAAAATTAAAGAGGAGATAAAACAATGAAGAAAGTTTTATTATCATCAGTAGCAGCTCTTGCAGTATTTTCTGTAGCAGCTCCAGCATTTGCATCTGACAATTCATATAGCTCAAATGCATTGATTCAAAAACACTACGTTTCAGAACGCGACATCGCTGACGAAGCAAACACACAAGTAGCAGCACACGAAGCTGAAATTAACGCTGAAGCTGAAAACGATGCAGCAGTTGTAGCAGCAAAACAAGCTCTTGAAGCATACGGATCAGGTCACCTTTACGGCGATTACGTTGCTAAACTTGAAGCAGCTCGTACTGAAGCACGTAATGTTGTACGCAACAAATATGTAGCTCGCCTTCAAGATGCATACCGTGACACTGCTTATGCTGAAGGTAAATACTGGAACGATCCAACTGGCGTTCAAGACAACAAAACAAAAGACATGCGTGATCAAGAAGATAAAGCTCTTAACCATGGTGTAGCTGAACAAGTATCTCCTGATCAAGCAGCAGCTGACCAAGCAGCAACTCAACCAGAAGGTGGTAAACCAGGTGCTGTAGACCAAGCTAAAAAAGCAGATGCAGCAGCTAAAAAAGCAGGAGCTTCTGCAAAAGCAGGTCAAAAAGCCCTTCCAAAAACACACGCTGTTAAATAATTTATTTATTTGGTGAAGTATACTATCACTGAAACTTTGTTTCAGTGATTTTTTTAGTAAATAACGAGGTAGAAAAATGAGTGGACACTCTAGAACAAAGAAAACACCAATTACTAAAATAATTGCTTCTATCGCAGCAGTAGCTATCGTTGCTTTGGGAGGCTTGTTTATATATAATAACAGCTTCTCAGCATCAAGTGAGAATAAGACGACTGAAACTACCGTTACCCAGGAAGCGTCAAAGCAAGCTTATACTGCTAGCGAGGAAGAAAAGGAATATCTCTCTAATAAATTTAAAGGTTTACTTGCAACAAACTCTGAAACTGTGGGGTATGTATATATTCCGGGTACACAGTTAGATGAACCAGTCGTTCAAACAACGGATAATGCGACTTATTTAGATAAGCGCTTTGATGGAGTTAACGAGCCTTTAATGGGGACAGTCTTTATGGACGCTGATAACAAGAAGGATTTTAGCGATCGATTAACTTGGTTATTTGGTCACGCTCGTGGTAGTAAAGTTCCTGATCACCGTATGTTTAAAGATGTGAACTATTTCAGTCGCCAAGAATATTTTGATGCACACCCTTATGTTGTCATTGAAACTCCAGAGAGAAAGTACTATTATGAAGCTGTTGCCATGATTATTGTTCCAGAAGAAACAGCTTTTTACCGTACTTCTTTTGATGATGATGCAGATTTTGAGAAACAGCTAACTACTATTTATGATACTGCAGAGGTTAAGAAACCAAATGTCAAGGTATCAGCTAAGGATAAATATCTTGTGCTTTCTACTTGTCGTGAAGAAGATGATACGATTCGTGCCAATCTCTACCTTCGACAAATTCCTGATTCAGAGTTGAGTGACTTTGTCAAACAACACGGAGAAAGCCTTCAGTATAAACCAACAAGAGAATAATCTTTAAATAAAATCTTTATGATCCTCTTAAAATTAAATGAATAGTTTAATTTTAAGAGGATTTTTTATTTTCATAGCAAATTTCTACAAACCCTTTCAAAATATGCTATACTGATGAAAAAGGAGGGTTTCTATGACTCAAGAATTTATCAATCCAAGTGATGGAGTGATCCGTCGGTATCTAGCAACCAGTAAAACTCTAGCTGTAGTAGGCTTATCCGATCGTGAGGAAACAACTAGCAATCGAGTGACTAAAGAAATGCAGGCTCGTGGCTATAAAATTATTCCAGTTAACCCTAAAGCTGCAGGTGGCGAGATTTTGGGAGAAAAGGCTTATGCCAGTCTAGCTGAGCTTCCTTTTCCTGTAGATATCGTCAACGTATATCGTCGCAGTGAATTTTTACCGGATGTAGCACGTGATTTTCTCAAAGCGGATGCCAAGATTTTTTGGGCGCAACTAGGGCTTGAAAGTTTGGAAGCAGAAGAAATCTTGCGTGATGGAGGATGCAATGATATCGTGATGAATCGTTGCATAAAGAGAGAACATACACGATTGATTCTAGAACAATAAAAAAGTAGCTGAAAAGCTACTTTTTTTATTAAAAACTACCGATGAGTGACTGCATACCAAGACTAGTCAGGATGATAGCAATCCAGCAAAGGGTTCCGAGAAGAATAGATTTGCCGCTGGATTTGACCATGGCGATGAGGTTGGTTTTGAGACCGATGGCACTCATGGCCATGATGATGAGGAATTTGGAGAGTTGCTTGAGAGGTGCAAAGAAGTTATTGCTGACACCGAATGAAGTGAGAATGGTCGTTAGCAGAGAAGCTAGGATAAAGTAGAGAATGAAAACGGGGAAGATTTTTTTAAGCTTTACCCCTTGGTTGTTGCCTTGTTGACGGCTTTGCCAATAGGATAAAAAGAGAGTAATAGGGATAATAGCCAGGGTGCGTGTCAGTTTGACAATAGTGGCAGACTCAAGAGTGTTTGTATTGTAAAGACTATCCCAGGCGCTAGCTGTAGCTGTTACAGAGGAAGTATCGTTGACAGCAGTACCCGCAAATAGAGCAAAACCTTCGTTGGAGAGATGAAGCCAAGAACCTAAAGTTGGGAAGATGAGAGCCGCCAAGACATTGAAGAAAAAGATAACAGAAATGGCTTGGGCCACTTCTTTTTCCTTGGCATGGATAACAGGAGCTGTCGCAGCAATGGCAGAACCTCCACAGATAGAAGACCCAACTCCAATCAAGGTAGCTAGCTTTGTATCCATGTTAAAAAATCGTTGGAAAAAGAAAGCAATAATTAAAGCGATAGAAATGGTCGAAAGGATAACAGGGAGGGAAGATTTTCCAACTGCGAAAACTTGTGAGATATTGAGTCCAAAACCCAGTAAGATAACAGCATACTGAAGCAGTTTTTTGGAGCTATAAGTCAAGCCGGCTTCCAGTTGTGTATAGGAAGTGATAAAAGGATGGAGAATCATTCCGATAAAAATGGCAAAAACTGGTGCTCCTACAACAGGCAGAAAATCTCCTAAAACCCAAGAAATGATAGATATAATAAGACAGGCTAACAGTCCTGCCCAATTCTTTGATAGAAATGACATAAAAACCTCCGAAAATAAGCACTTCTTATTATAATCTTGTCTGTCAGAAAAGTAAAATAGAAAGTAGGAATAAGGTTGTAAATTAACGGAATTTTGCGGTCAGAGAGCTTTTGTAGTATAATAGATATATGTTCTTTGATCAAGGAGGATATATATGGACTTAACCAAACGCTTTAATAAACAATTAGATAAGATACAAGTTTCCTTGATTCGTCAATTTGACCAGGCTATTTCAGAGATTCCTGGTGTCCTGCGATTGACCTTGGGAGAACCAGATTTTACAACGCCAGATCATGTCAAGGAAGCTGCAAAGCGAGCCATTGATCAAGACCAATCCTACTATACAGGGATGAGTGGTTTGTTGACATTGCGTCAGGCGGCGAGTGATTTTGTAAAAGAGAAATATCAGCTAGACTACAATCCAGAGAATGAAATCTTGGTCACAATTGGTGCGACAGAAGCTTTATCAGCCACTCTGACAGCTATTTTGGAGGAAGGAGACAAGGTTCTCTTGCCAGCTCCTGCCTATCCTGGCTATGAGCCAATAGTTAATCTAGTTGGTTCAGAGATTGTCGAGATTGACACAACTGAAAATGGTTTTGTTTTGACGCCTGAGATGTTGGAAAAAGCGATTTTAGAGCAGGGTGACAAGCTCAAGGCAGTTATTCTCAACTATCCAGCCAACCCTACAGGAATTACCTATAGTCGCGAACACTTGGAAGCCTTGGCAGCTGTTTTACGTAAGTATGAGATTTTCGTAGTCTGTGATGAAGTCTACTCAGAATTGACCTATACAGGGGAAAATCATGTATCTTTGGGAACTATGTTGAGAGATCAGGCAATTATCATTAACGGTCTTTCTAAATCCCATGCCATGACAGGTTGGCGTTTAGGTTTTATCTTTGCACCAGCAAACTTCACAGCTCAACTCATCAAGAGTCATCAGTATTTGGTAACTGCTGCAAACACCATGGCGCAACATGCTGCAGTAGAAGCCTTAACAGCTGGTAAGAACGATGCAGAACCCATGAAGAAGGAATATATCCAGCGTCGGGACTATATTATCAACAAGATGACTGACCTTGGTTTTGAGATTATCAAACCAGATGGGGCTTTTTATATCTTTGCTAAGATTCCGGCAGGCTATAATCAAGATTCCTTTGCTTTTCTGAAAGATTTTGCCCAGAAGAAGGCTGTTGCTTTTATCCCTGGTGCTGCCTTTGGACAGTATGGAGAAGGCTATGTTCGCCTATCTTATGCAGCTAGCATGGGAACCATTAGAGAAGCTATGAAACGACTTGAGGAGTACATGAGAGAAGCATGATTCAATCGATTACGAGTCAGGGTTTAGTACTTTACAATCGAAATTTTCGAGAGGATGATAAGCTTGTTAAAATCTTTACAGAACAGGCAGGCAAGCGCATGTTTTTTGTCAAACACGCCGGCCAATCCAAACTAGCTCCTGTCATTCAACCTTTAGTCTTAGCTCATTTTCTCCTAAAAGTCAATGACGATGGACTTAGTTATATAGAAGATTATCATGAGGTGAAGACTTTTCCGAAAATCAATAGTGACCTCTTTGTTATGGCTTATGCAACTTACGTTGCAGCCTTGGCAGATGCGAGTTTGCAGGATAACCAAGAAGATGCTCCCTTATTTGCTTTTTTGCAAAAGACTTTAGAGCTGATGGAAGAGGGTCTGGATTATCAAGTTTTGACAAATATTTTTGAAATTCAAATATTGACACGTTTTGGAATCAGTCTCAACTTTAATGAGTGTACCTTTTGTCATCGTGTGGGGCAAGCCTTTGACTTCTCCTTCAAATACGGGGGTTGTCTTTGTCCCGCTCATTACCATGAAGATGAGAAACGATGTCATTTAAATCCCAATATTCCTTATCTGCTCAATCAATTTCAAGCCATTGATTTTGAGACCTTGGAGACTATCTCACTTAAGGCCGAAATCAAGCAGGACTTGCGCAAGTTTATGGACCAAATCTACGAGGAATATGTCGGCATTCATCTGAAATCAAAGAAATTTATTGATTCCCTAGCCGACTGGGGCCAACTACTGAAAGAGGAAGACAAATGAAAAAAATCGCAGTTGATGCAATGGGTGGCGATTACGCACCACAAGCTATTGTAGAGGGAGTTAATCAAGCCCTTGCTGACTTTTCAGATATTGAGATTCAACTTTACGGAGACGAAAGTAAAATCAAACAATATCTAACAGCCGCAGAGCGCGTTAGCATTGTCCATACAGATGAAAAAATCGACTCAGACGATGAGCCTACAAAAGCTATCCGCAAGAAGAAAAATGCTAGCATGGTATTGGCGGCCAAGGCTGTCAAAGACGGAGAGGCAGATGCAGTTCTTTCTGCAGGAAATACAGGTGCCTTGTTAGCAGCAGGATTCTTCATCGTTGGTCGTATCAAAAATATCGATCGACCAGGTCTTATGTCAACCTTGCCAACTATTGATGGAAAAGGTTTTGACATGCTTGACCTTGGTGCTAATGCAGAAAATACAGCTCATCACCTGCATCAATACGCTATTCTAGGTTCCTTCTATGCTAGAAATGTTCGTGGTATTGAAAAACCTCGTGTAGGTTTGCTTAATAACGGGACAGAGAGCAGCAAGGGAGATCCACTCCGCAAGGAAGCCTATGACCTATTAGTGGCTGACGAGAGTTTGAATTTCGTCGGGAACGTGGAAGCGCGTGATTTGATGGATGGTGTTGCTGATGTAGTCGTAACAGATGGTTTCACGGGAAACGCTGTTCTCAAAGCTATTGAAGGGACTGCTATGGGTATCATGGGCTTGCTTAAAAATGCTATTGTAGGTGGCGGTCTTAGAGCCAAGCTAGGGGCTTTCCTTCTTAAGGATAACCTCAGAGGTTTGAAAAAACAGCTCAACTATTCAGATGTTGGAGGTGCGGTTCTGTTTGGTGTTAAGGCACCAGTAGTTAAGACTCATGGCTCAAGTGATGTCAAGGCTGTCTATAGCACAATACGCCAGATTCGTACCATGCTTGAGACAGATGTAGTTGCTCAAACTGCGCGTGAATTTTCAGAGGAATAAGGAGAACAATATGACAGAACAACAAATTTTTGACCGTATCGTAACCATCATTCAAGAGCGTCAAGGAGAAGACTTTGTCGTAACCGAAAACTTGAGCTTAAAGGACGATTTGGATGCTGATTCAGTAGATTTGATGGAATTTGTCCTAACCATTGAGGATGAATTTGGAATTGAGATTAGTGATGAAGAAATTGACAACCTCCAAAGTATCGCAGACGTATTAGTAATCATTAAAAATAGAATATAAGAAAAAGCAACATGCTGGTCATGTTGCTTTTTCTATTTAGTGTATTTAGGAGACTACACTTCGAATTCATAGAGTGCTGTAGATAGGTAACGTTCTCCGTTATCTGGTGCAAGCGCAAGGACTTTTTTACCTGCCCCCAGTTTTTTAGCAACTTCGATTGCTGCATAGATAGCTGCGGCAGAAGAAATACCTACCAAGAAGCCTTCTTTTCCACCAATTTCGCGACCAAGTGCAAGAGCATTGTCTGATGTCACGCGAACAATACCATCATAAGCTTCTGTATCAAGTGTTTCTGGGATGAATCCTGCAGAGATACCTTGAATTTTGTGAGGTCCTGGTTTTTCACCTGATAAGATTGCTGACTCGTCTGCCTCAACTGCAAAAACTTGAATGTCTGAATTAGCCGATTTAAGAGCGTGAGAGACACCAGAAATAGTTCCTCCAGTACCTACACCAGCAACAAAGGCATCTAAACCATCAGCTCCGAAATCAGCTAGAATTTCAGCTCCTGTTGTTCTTTCGTGAACTTCTGGGTTAGCTTGGTTATTAAACTGTAATGGTAGGAAACCATCGCGTTCAGCAACAATTTCTTGCGCTTTTGCAATCGCACCTTTCATTCCTTCACTACCGGGAGTGAGGACTAGTTCAGCACCATAAACTTGGATGATCTTACGGCGTTCAACACTCATTGTTTCAGGCATAACGATGACAACTTTATAACCTTTAGCAGCACCAACCCATGAAAGACCGATACCAGTGTTCCCGCTTGTTGCTTCTACAATAGTAGATCCTGGTTTCAGTTTACCCTCTTGCTCTGCTTTTTCAATCATGCTGAGAGCAATGCGGTCCTTAACAGATGAACCTGGGTTAAAAGCTTCTAGTTTTACGTAAACGTCTGCCGCACCTTCTGGTACAATGTTATTCAATTTAACAATCGGTGTTTTTCCGATAAGTTCTGTGATATTGTTATAAATAGCCATGTTAGCACCTCTTTATATAAGATGCTTCTAGTATAACGCTATCTTAAACTTTTGTAAAATATAGAAATCCTATCGAAGCGATAGGATTTTTTTATAACAATCAGAAAAATAGTCAGTGTAAATCTAAAAATTGAGGGAAGGTATTTTAAAGTGCTTTACACAAGGTTTACAGGAATTTCAACTTCTCGTAAGCCTTGATCTGTTAGGATAACTTTCCCATTAAAAAATTCTATGAGGGCAGCTTTGGTATCCTCTTCATCTTCTTTATCGACAAAGATAATTGTGTCAACTTGATCTGTAAAGTTGGTTTCGAGTTCCATAAGATTATGTTCTTTAAGAAAATTTCCATACTCTTGATATTGAGCATAGCTCATTTGAATTTGAATCCCTGCTTGTTCTTTAATTTCAACAATTCCAATTTCTTTGACAGCTAAGGCAACACTACCTGCATAAGCGCGAATAAGACCTCCTGCTCCCAGTTTGATACCACCAAAATATCTGGTAACAACTACACAAACATTGGTCAAATTGTGATTTTCTAGAACTCCTAGCATAGGTACACCAGCAGTTCCACTTGGTTCCCCATCATCACTGGTTCGCTTGATTTCACTGCGCTCACCGATAATAAAAGCAGAGCAGTTGTGGGTAGCCTTATAGTGTTGTTTTTTGATAGCAGTGATAAAGTCACGAGCTTCTTCTTCACTATAGACACGTTTTGCATGACAAATAAATCGTGATTTTTTGATTTCTTCTTGGACTTGTCCGTCCTCTTTTATCGTTCTAAATTCCATATTTTTATTGTACTAAAAAATAGTCTAAAATTCTATATTTTACGAATAAAGAAGTATGAAAATAAATCCAAATTATCTTGGTCGACTTTTTACAGAACAAGAATTAAGCCCTGAAGAACGACAACTGGCGGAGAAGCTGCCAAGCATGAGAAAAGAGAAGGGGAAACTCTTCTGTCAACGATGTGATAGTATGATTCAAGATGAATGGTCTCTACCTATTAATGCTCATTACTGCCGAGAATGTTTGTTGATGAAGCGAGTTAGGAGTGATCAGGCCTTATATTATTTCC
The DNA here is from genome assembly GCF_047463175.1 of Streptococcus infantis. GTDB lineage: Bacteria > Bacillota > Bacilli > Lactobacillales > Streptococcaceae > Streptococcus > Streptococcus infantis_AC. The sequence continues at coordinate 93,857 of NZ_JASHEJ010000004.1, read as the reverse complement.
CTCAAGAAGATTTTCCTAAACAAGATGTTCTTATATGGAAGGGACAATTGACTCCATTTCAAGAGAAAGTATCAGAAGGCTTACTTCAAGCAGTAGAGAAGCAGCAAGCGACTTTAGTTCATGCAGTGACTGGCGCTGGGAAGACAGAGATGATTTATAAAGTTGTTGCGAAAGTTATTAATGATGGTGGCGCAGTTTGTCTAGCAAGTCCACGGATAGATGTTTGTTTGGAATTGTATAAGCGATTGCAGAATGACTTTGCTTGCGAAATAGCTTTACTGCATGGTGAGTCTGAACCATACTTTCGGACACCACTAGTTGTTGCAACAACTCATCAATTATTAAAGTTTTATCACGCTTTTGATTTACTAATAGTAGATGAAGTAGATGCATTCCCCTATGTTGACAACAAGATGCTTTACAAAGCTGTAAAGAATTGTGTAAAGGAAAATGGACTCAGAATTTTTCTCACCGCAACTTCTACAGATGAGTTGGATAAGAAGGTTCGCTTAGGGGAGCTAAAACGACTAAGCCTGCCAAGGCGGTTCCATGGAAATCCTTTAATTATTCCAAAACCCGTTTGGCTATCTGATCTGGATAAATGTTTGGATGAGTTTCGCCTACCACCAAAGCTAAAAAGATATGTTGAAAACCAGAGAAGAACTGGCTACCCCTTACTAATATTTGCATCAGAAATTACAAAGGGAGAAAAGTTGAAGGAAATCTTACAAGAGAAACTTCCAGATGAGAAAATTGGTTTCGTATCCTCAGTTACTGAAGATAGATTAGAGCAAGTTCAAGCTTTTAGGGATAGGGAATTGACCATATTGATAAGCACAACAATATTGGAGCGCGGAGTTACCTTCCCTTGTGTTGATGTCTGTGTCGTAGAAGCAAACCATCGTCTTTTTACAAAATCAAGCCTCATTCAAATTGGAGGACGTGTAGGTCGCAGCATGGATAGACCTACAGGAGATCTAATTTTCTTTCATAATGGATTAAATCGTTCGATTAAGAATGCTATAAAGGAAATTAAACTGATGAACAAGGAGGCTAGCTTATGACTTGTTTACTATGTGGACAGCATTTGAAAAGCAGGCTAACTTTTAGCAATCTTCTTTTGTTGAAAAAGGAGGAGGATTCACTTTGTTTAGCTTGTTTCTCAAGTTTTGAAATGATTGGGGAAGAACATTGTCCAAATTGTCATAAAAAAGGAGTGTCAAATTTGTGTCAAGATTGTCAACTTTGGTGTAAAGAAGGGATTGAAGTAAGCCATGAAGCGATTTTTAGTTATAATCAAGCCATGAAAGACTTCTTTAATCGTTACAAATTTGATGGCGATTATATTCTCCGAAAAGTTTTTGCATTGATTTTAAATGAGAATTTAAAAAAATACAAGGATTATCATTTTATTTTAATACCGTTAAGCCCTGAGAGGTATGCAAAAAGAGGTTTTAATCAGGTTGCAGGCCTAATAGAAGCTGCAGGACTTTCCCATCTGGATGTATTAGGGAAAAGAGAAGAGAAAGCAAGTTCTTCTAAAAATCGTTCGGAGCGTTTGGCCACGGAACTTCCGTTTTTTATTAAAGAAGACAGTAGGATTCCAAAGAAGATTCTATTGATTGATGATATTTATACGACAGGATCGACTGTTAACCGTGTCAAGAGTATGCTAGAGAATGCAGGAGCAGAAGAGGTTAAAACTTTTTCCCTCGTAAGATGAGGAAAAAGATTGCAAAAAGATAATGAAAGCGTTATAATAAATGTAGAAAAACAAATATGTTTAGAAAGAAGGTACTTATATGATTAAATATAGTATCCGTGGTGAAAACCTAGAAGTAACTGAAGCAATTCGTGATTATGTAGTTTCTAAACTCGAAAAGATCGAAAAATACTTCCAAGCAGATCAAGAATTAGATACGCGTGTCAATTTGAAAGTGTATCGTGAAAAGACTGCTAAGGTAGAAGTAACAATTCCGCTTGGGTCTATAACTCTTCGTGCAGAAGACGTTTCTCAAGATATGTATGGATCTATTGATTTGGTGACAGATAAGATTGAACGTCAAATCCGTAAAAATAAAACTAAAATTGAACGTAAGAACAGAAATAAAGTTTCTACTAGCCAACTATTTACAGATGCCTTGGTAGAAGAGACAGATGCTGCTCAACCTAAAGTTGTTCGTTCAAAACAAATTGATTTAAAACCAATGGACCTTGAAGAAGCACTTCTTCAGATGGACTTATTGGGCCATGATTTCTTCATTTATATCGATGTTGAAGATGAAACTACAAATGTCATTTATCGACGCGAAGATGGAGATATTGGTCTTCTTGAAGTAAAAGAATCATAATATGTAATATGCTTAGACTAAAAAGGTGGTTTACACTAGTGTAAACCACCTTTTGTGTTCATGAATACTACATTGAGCACAAGTGCTACTCCTTCTTTAAAGGTCGCTTTTTCAGTGCAAATATGGTATAATATTGCGCAAGAGGTTTGTAATGAAAAAAAATGAAATGAATCCCTTTTTTATATACTTATTTGTTGGGATTGCCTTTATAATCATGACTGTATTGGTTATTTTTCTTCAAAATAACCTAGTCACAATAGCATGCTTATTTTTCTTAATGGTGGCATTTCTTTTGCTATTTTATTTTCAGAAGAAGTCTTATCAAAAAACAGAAATTGAACAAATCCAATACGTAAACCATCAGGCGGAAGATAGTTTAAGTTCACTCTTAGAACAGATGCCGGTTGGAGTTGTCAAACTAAACATGGAAAGTAGTGAGATTGAGTGGTTCAATCCCTACGCAGAGTTAATGCTGACAACGGAAGATGGAGAAATTGACCTTCCTCAAGTTCAAGAAATTATAAAAACATCCATATCTTCTCCTGGAATTTATGCAAATGTGGGAGAAAAACGTTATGCGGTACATCTAGATAGAAATTCTGGTGTACTCTACTTTTTTGACGTTTCTGGAGAGTACGAAGCCACAGTAGAATTGGTTACAAGTCGCCCTGTTATTGGTATTATTTCGGTAGATAATTATGATGATTTAGAGGACGAAACATCTGAATCTGACATCAGTCACATTAATAGTTTTGTTGCGAATTTTGTCGCAGAGTTTACCGGAAAACATCAGATATTTTCTCGTAGAGTGACCATGGATCGTTTCTACTTATTTACCGACTATACGGTATTAGAGCAATTGATGCAGGATAAATTTTCTGTAATTGATACCTTCCGTGAAGAAGCTAAGCAGAGAGATTTAGCCTTAACCATGAGTATGGGCTTGTCATACGGTGATGGCGATCATGAGGGTATTGGTAAAGTTGCTTTATCAAATCTCAACCTTGCAGAAGTTCGAGGTGGAGACCAGGTCGTTGTAAAAGAAAATGATGAGACGAAAAATCCAATTTATTTTGGTGGTGGTTCTGCAGCTTCTATTAAGCGAACAAGAACACGTACGAGAGCAATGATGACGGCAATCTCTGAAAAGTTGAGAAGTGTTGACCATGTCTTCGTGGTTGGTCATAAAAACTTAGACATGGATGCTTTAGGCTCTGCTGTTGGTATGCAATTGTTCTCGAGTAACGTCTTGGATGAAAGTTATGTGGTCTATGATGCAGAACAAATGTCTCCGGACATTCATCGTGCCATTCAATTCATAGAGAATGAGGGAGTAACAAAACTCATACCTCTAACTCAAGCTATGGGAATGGTCACTAATCGTTCCTTGCTAGTGATGGTCGACCACTCTAAGACAGCTTTAACCTTGTCAAAAGAGTTTTATGATTTGTTTACACAAACCATCATTATTGACCACCATAGACGAGATCAGGATTTTCCGGAAAATGCTGTTATCACCTATATCGAGAGTGGAGCAAGTAGCGCGAGCGAGCTTGTAACAGAGTTAATTCAATTCCAAAACTCTAAGAAAGCTCGCTTAAGTCGTATCCAAGCCAGTGTTCTTATGGGCGGTATGATGCTGGATACTAAGAATTTCACCTCTCGTGTAACTAGCCGAACCTTTGACGTGGCAAGTTATCTAAGAACACGTGGTAGTGATAGTATTGTAATTCAAGAACTTGCGGCGACTGACTTTGAAGAGTATCGATTGGTTAATGAGCTAATCTTGCAAGGACAGGCCGTACAACCTTCTATTCTTGTAGCTCAGGCCAAGGATGGTAAGGAGTATGATATTGTAGTGATTAGTAAAGCAGCTGATACTATGTTAGCTATGTCAGGTATTGAAGCTAGCTTTGTCATTGCTAAAAACAGCCAAGGTGATATTTCCATTTCTGCACGAAGTCGAAGTAAGATCAATGTGCAACGGATTATGGAAGAGTTGGGAGGTGGAGGCCACTTCAACCTGGCAGCTGCCCGACTGACAGATATGACTCTGCAAGAAGCAGGTGATAAACTAAAAACCGTTATTTCTAATGAAATTAGAGAAAAGGAGACAGAAGAATGAAAGTAATCTTTTTAGCAGATGTAAAAGGCAAAGGAAAAAAAGGCGAAATCAAGGAAGTGCCAACAGGTTATGCGCAAAACTTTTTGATTAAGAAAAACCTTGCTAAAGAAGCGACTTCTCAAGCAATTGGTGAGTTGCGCGGGAAGCAAAAATCTGAAGAAAAAGCACATGCTCAACTTCTTGCAGAAGCACAAGAAATTAAGGCGAAACTTGAAGCAGAAGAAACAATTGTTGAGTTTGTTGAAAAAGTTGGTCCAGATGGAAGAACTTTTGGTTCAATTACTAGCAAGAAAATTGCGGAAGAGCTCCAAAAACAATTTGGAATTAAAATTGATAAACGTCATATTCAAGTTCAATCTCCAATTCGAGCAGTTGGCTTGATTGATGTTCCGGTAAAAATTTATCAGGATGTAACTAGTGTCATCAATCTTCGTGTAAAAGAAGGATAAGCTAGATTTGAGTATTGATTTTGTAAAAGGAAGGAAAGTCTGATGGCAGAAGTAGAGGAACTACGAGTTCAGCCCCAGGATATTTTGGCAGAACAATCTGTATTGGGAGCTATATTTATCGATGAGAGTAAACTCGTGTTTGTTCGAGAATATATAGACTCTCGAGACTTCTTTAAGTATGCTCACCGTTTGATTTTTCAGGCCATGGTTGACTTGTCAGATCGTGGCGAAGCCATTGATGCAACGACTGTTCGCACGATCTTAGATGATCAAGGTGATTTGCAAAATATTGGTGGGTTGTCCTACCTTGTTGAGATTATCAACTCTGTACCAACCTCTGCAAACGCTGAATACTATGCAAAGATTGTAGCAGAGAAGGCTATGCTTCGTCGCCTGATTGCTAAGTTGACAGAATCTGTTAATCAAGCTTATGAAGCGTCTAGTCCTGTGGATGAAATTATTGCTCAGGCAGAAAAGGGCTTGATTGATGTTAGCGAAAATGCCAATCGTAGTGGGTTTAGAAATATTCGTGATATCCTAAACCTAAACTTTGGAAATTTGGAAACTCGCTCACAACAAACATCTGATATTACAGGAATTGCTACTGGTTATCAAGATTTGGATCATATGACTACAGGTTTACACGAGGAAGAGTTGATTATTATAGCAGCTCGTCCTGCTGTTGGTAAGACGGCCTTTGCATTGAATATTGCTCAAAACATTGGAACTAAGCTAGACAAGACTGTTGCAATTTTCTCTCTCGAGATGGGTGCAGAGAGTCTGGTCGACCGTATGTTGGCTGCCGAAGGGCTAGTAGAGTCTCACTCTATTCGTACTGGACAACTTACTGAGGAAGAATGGCGCAAATATACGATTGCTCAAGGGAATCTTGCTAAAGCAAGCATCTATATCGATGACACACCCGGAATCCGGATTACTGAAATTCGGTCACGCGCCAGAAAATTGTCTCAGGAAACAGGCAATCTTGGATTAATCTTGATTGACTACCTGCAGCTAATCACAGGAACAGGCAGAGAAAACCGTCAACAAGAGGTGTCAGAGATTTCACGTCAGTTGAAGATTTTGGCCAAGGAATTGAAGGTTCCCGTTATCGCGCTGAGTCAGTTGTCGCGTAGTGTTGAACAACGTCAAGATAAAAGACCGGTATTATCAGATATTCGTGAGTCTGGATCTATCGAGCAGGATGCGGATATTGTAGCCTTTCTTTATCGTGACGACTATTATGAGCGTGGTGGCGAAGAAGAGGAAGGTCTTCCTAATAACAAAGTAGAAGTTATTATCGAGAAAAACCGTAGCGGTGCACGTGGAACGGTAGAATTGATTTTCCAAAAAGAATATAACAAATTCTCAAGCATTTCGAAGAGAGAGGAACAAAGATGACAGATGCATTTACAGATGTAGCCAAGATGAAAAAAATCAAAGAAGAAATCAAGGCGCATGAAGGACAAGTAGTGGAAATGACCTTAGAAAATGGTCGTAAACGCCAAAAGAATCGCTTAGGAAAACTTATCGAAGTTTATCCATCACTCTTTATCGTTGAATTTGGAAATGTTGAAGGGGACAAACAAGCCAATGTCTATGTTGAATCCTTCACCTATTCTGATATTTTAACAGAAAAGAATTTGATTCACTATTTGGATTAAGGTTGAAAGTGGGAGTTTTCTCACTTTTTTCTTTTTCTTTCGAATGATATAAATGAGGTCAACCTCAAAAATTTATCTATTCGAAGGAGAATGAATGGCATTTAGTAAAAAGAGAACTTTGCTTAAAAGAACGACTGTGGGTACAGCTTCACTATTGTTAGCAGGAGCTTTTCTGTTTGGTGGTGGAACTGTTCATGCCAATCAGGCAAACAATGGATCGTTGGCACGTGGAGATGATTATCCCTATTATTATAAAAATGGAAGTCAAAATATTGATAAATGGCGCCTATACTCCAGACAGTGTACATCTTTTGCTGCTTTTCGATTAAGTAGTGTTAATGGATTTGAACTACCAGCTGCTTATGGGCATGCGAAAGAATGGGGCTATCGAGCTCAAAAAGAAGGATATCGTGTGGATCAGAGACCAGCGATTGGGGCTATTGCTTGGAGCACGAGGGGAACTCATGGTCATGTAGCTTGGGTTTCTAACGTGATTGGAGATATGGTTGAAATCGAGGAGTACAATTACGATTATACAGAAACGTATCATCGTAGGACAGTAAAAGCAAGTTCTATGACTGGATTCATTCATTTTAAAGATGTAGGGAATGCTAGTGTAGGAAATTATCAATCTGTACTAGCCTCTAGTGGAACACATTATTTTACAGAAAAAGCAGCTATTATGAATCAGCCATCATTGACATCTACTATCATCGACTACTACGAACCTGGAATGAGTGTTCATTATGATCAAACTCTTGAAAAGGATGGTTATAGATGGATTAGTTATATGTCACGAAGTGGGAATAGACGTTATATCCCGTTAATTAAAACGGAAACCTCTAAGAATGGATGGGAAAAACAGGGGACAATCTGGTACTACTATGAAAATGACAAAGTGGCTCTTGGTTGGAAAAAAATAGACGGAAGTTGGTACTATTTCCAAACAAGTGGTGCCATGAGAACAGGATGGCTAAAAGACGGATCTAAGTGGTACTACTTGAAATCATCTGGAGAAATGCAGACGGGATGGTTAAAGGATAAGGGCATTTGGTATTACCTCGAAAGCTCAGGTGCTATGAAGTCTAGTCAGTGGTTCCAGGTTTCAGGGAAATATTATTACGTAAACGTATCTGGAGAATTGGCAGTAGATACGACAATAGATGGTTTCCAAGTCGACAGTAACGGTGCGCGAGTAGAAAAATCAACTCAATAAGCCTTCTCCTATAATCTAACTCTTAGCAATGGTATTTTTCCCTGCTTTCCTTTATAATGGGTGTATGGACAAGAAAAAATTATTACTAATTGACGGTTCTTCAGTTGCTTTCAGAGCATTCTTTGCGCTTTACCAGCAACTGGATCGTTTTAAAAATGACAATGGACTTCATACCAATGCAATCTACGGTTTTCACCTGATGCTAAATCATCTGTTGGAGCGTATTCAACCGAGTCATATCTTGGTTGCTTTTGATGCGGGGAAGACGACTTTCCGTACAGAGATGTATGCAGATTATAAGGGTGGTCGTGCCAAGACTCCGGATGAGTTTCGGGAGCAATTTCCTTTTATCCGTGAGTTGCTAGACCATCTGGGGATTCGCCATTATGAGTTGGCCCAGTATGAAGCAGATGATATCATTGGTACCCTGGGTCGCTTGGCTGAAAAGGAATCTTTTGATGTAACTATCGTCAGTGGAGACAAGGATTTAATTCAGTTGACGGATGAACATACGGTGGTTGAGATTTCCAAGAAAGGTGTAGCTGAGTTTGAGGCATTTACACCGGATTATCTCATGGAAAAGATGGGCATCACACCAACTCAATTTATCGATCTTAAGGCTCTCATGGGAGATAAGTCGGATAATATCCCTGGCGTAACTAAGATTGGTGAAAAGACAGGTATTAAGCTTTTGCTTGAACATGGCTCACTTGAAGGGATTTATGAAAATATCGATAGTATGAAGGCTTCTAAGATGAAGGAAAATCTTGTCAATGACAAGGAACAAGCCTTCCTATCTAGAACACTCGCAACTATCGATACGAAAGCACCGATTGAGATTGGACTGGATGATTTGGTTTATAGCGGTCCAGATGTGGAAAACCTTGGTAAATTCTACGATGAGATGGGCTTTAAGCAGCTCAAACAAGCCTTGAATGCTTCTCAGACCAATCAAACTGAAGCATTGAACTTTACTATGGTTGATAAAGTGAGTAAAGATATGCTGATTGAAGACTCCATCTTCCACTTTGAACTCTTTGGGGAAAACTACCATACAGATGAATTGATTGGTTTTGCATGGTCATGTGGGGATCAGCTCTACGCTACAGATAAGTTGGAACTGCTGCAGAATCCGATTTTTAAAGATTTTCTAGGAAAAACACCTCTAAAAGTGTATGATTTTAAGAAAGCAAAAGTTCTCTTAAATCGTTTTAGTTTGACTTTGCAGGCCCCTGCTTTTGACAGTCGTTTAGCCAAATATCTTCTATCGACAGTAGAGAACAATGAAATTTCAACCATTGCTAGTCTCTATGGTCAAACTTACCTAGTCGATGATGAAACTTTCTACGGCAAGGGTGTCAAAAAAGCTATCCCAGAGCGAGAGAAATTCTTGGAACACTTGGCTCGTAAGGTTGCTGTATTGGTTGAGACGGAGCCTGTCTTACTTGAGAAATTAAGTGAAAACGGGCAACTAGACCTCCTCTATGACATGGAGCAACCTCTGGCCTTTGTCCTTGCTAAGATGGAAATCGCTGGGATTAAGGTTAAAAAAGAAACCTTAATGGAGATGCAAGCTGAAAATGAGCGGGTCATTGAAAAACTGACGCAAGAAATTTATGAGCTGGCTGGTGAAGAGTTTAATATCAATTCACCCAAGCAATTAGGAGAACTACTCTTTGAAAAGTTAGGTCTTCCTCTAGAATATACTAAGAAAACCAAGACCGGTTACTCAACAGCAGTAGACGTCTTGGAGCGTTTAGCCCCAATCGCACCAATTGTCAAGAAAATTCTTGATTACCGTCAGATTGCTAAGATTCAATCTACTTATGTGATTGGTTTACAGGACTGGATTTTAGCTGATGGCAAGATTCACACGCGCTATGTACAGGATTTGACTCAGACAGGGCGTTTGTCTAGTGTCGATCCAAACTTGCAAAATATTCCTGTTCGGTTGGAACAAGGTCGCCTCATTCGTAAGGCTTTTGTACCAGAGTGGGAGGATAGTGTCCTTCTCAGTTCGGACTATTCACAGATTGAGTTGCGAGTTTTAGCCCATATCTCTAAAGATGAGCACTTAATCAAGGCCTTTCAAGAGGGGGCTGACATCCATACCTCGACAGCCATGCGGGTCTTTGGAATTGAACGTCCTGAAGATGTGACTCCATACGACCGTCGCAATGCCAAGGCTGTCAACTTTGGAGTGGTTTACGGAATTTCAGACTTTGGTTTATCCAATAACCTAGGTATCAGCCGTAAAGAGGCTAAGGCATACATCGACACTTACTTTGAACGCTTCCCTGGTATCAAAAATTACATGGATGAAGTGGTACGTGAGGCACGTGATAAGGGTTATGTAGAGACCCTCTTCAAACGTCGCCGTGAGTTACCAGATATCAATTCGCGTAACTTTAACATTCGTGGTTTTGCAGAGCGGACAGCTATCAACTCCCCTATCCAAGGATCGGCTGCAGATATTCTCAAAATTGCTATGATTCAGCTAGACAAAGCTCTAGTTGAGGGTGGTTATCAGACCAAGATGCTCTTGCAAGTGCATGATGAAATCGTCCTTGAGGTTCCAAAATCAGAACTAGCAGCTGTTAAAGCTCTAGTGAAACAAACCATGGAAGAAGCCATTCAACTCAGTGTGCCCCTGATTGCTGATGAAAATGAAGGCGTAACTTGGTACGAAGCTAAGTAGAAATAGCCTATCAGACAAAAAAGAAATCCCCTTGAACATTATGGTTCAAAGGGGATTTTTCTTTCAGGAAAAGACAAAAGTAAAACTATCTAGCTAATAGTAGGATTTATTTGATTTGTTTCTTTTGTTCTTTTTTTGCAAGGATTGGTAGAATAACACCTAAACCAATCAGAATAATTGGGGTCAAGATGTTTGTAAGAAGAGAGAATTGCCAAGCAGTCGGATTCTCAGCATAGCTAATTTTTGGAACCATACCTAGGATACAAGCAAAGGCAGTGAAGAGGAAGCACCAAGTACCAATCACAAAGCCAAGTTTAGGATTGTTAACAAACTTGTATTCGGCATTTTTGTATGTTTTCCAAGCGCGATTGAGCATCATATAGGCAAGGAATACCCAGAGATAACGCATTGGCATTACGATAGAATTGAGGTTGGTCATCCATTTTACAAGTCCATCAATTTCTTGGATACCAAAAATTGGAAGGATGATGATAAGGCTAACGAGGACGCCTGTAAGGAGGTAGCCGTTAATGAGGACACCTTTTTCAGTACGTTTACGAAGCCAGCTTGGGATGTAGTTTTCGTCAGCGTTATTGAGTAGGATTTGTAATGGTGCGTCAATAGAGAAGGCAAGCGCAGCGATTTGTCCGACCATATTTGTAAGAGCGTAAATCACAACGAAAAGATTTCCAACTCCCCAAGAATTTCCTAACATTTGGAAGGCTTGATAAGCACCATTACGCATGAGGTCTTCAGGGATGTTATTACCATCAAATAGCATTCCCATGGCAACTGAACCAAGGATAGCAGAGAGTCCTACCATAATGGCCATGACAATCATACCTTTTGGAAATTCTTTTGCAGGATTACGAGTCTGATTCACATAAGGGGAAATTTTTTCACAACCACCAACTGCAAAGACCAGTAATGAGATTGTTGTGAAATAAGAAAAATCAAAGTTTGGAATGTAGGTGCTCAGTTGATCCATGTGCGGTGTCGCAAACTGGATGTCTGGCTTAATGAAAGGCAGACCGACAGCCAAAAGCACAAAGAGTAAAGACATAATCAACATGGCACTTCCTGCCAAGCTACCGATGACTTTTAGAGTTGTCAATCCTTTTGTAGAAAGGTAGAGGAAAAGTCCAAAGATTAGCAAGCAGAGAATAACAATCAAGTGGATGTCGATTTGTTTTAGAAATTGTCCATTACCCTGCAAGGCCCATCCAAGCGGAATCAGGATTCCTTGAGGTTTTTGTGCAAGATAAGGGATATGCACAACCCAGTAGGTCCAAGCGGCAAAGTAGGCGAGGCGTTTGGTTGATGTTTTTTCAACCCAGTCACTAACACCACTTCCGCTTTCCTTGAAGGTAGAACCTAGTTGTCCGACGATGAGTGAATATGGGATAAAGTAGAGTGCGAGGATTAAAACCCAAGATACGACTACTGAAATTCCCTGTTGAGAATAGTTGTTGACGACGTTTCCTAGCCCCCAAACCATGTTGAAAGCAATCAGCGAAACCATCAGCCAATTAAGTTGGTGTTGATCTTTTTTCATAATGTCTCCTTTTCTAATAATTTTAGTATATCATGTTTTTTTGAAAGCGCCTAACAAAATTTGAAATTTACTATAAAAAAAGTAAAAGCTAGCTAACAGATAGGGAATAAGGCTTGTTGGTTTAGAAAAAGATTATCCACAACCTGTGGATAACTTGAGGTGAAAACAATAACTGTCTCTTTATAATTCTAATAGGAAAAAGAGAGACGAAATTTACAGAATAGGAAACAAATCAATCGTTTATAAACCTTGTTAGGACAGGGTTTATAGACTTTATTCTCTTGTACATCCTATGAACTTGGATTGGAAAGATATTTTGGAAAAACTTGAAAATCTTTTCCGAAAAAAAGTTGAAGGTTATTCACAGTCTGTGGATAACTTTATATGGATAAGAAAACCCCTTTGTGCATGACAAAGGGATTTGATCTATTAGTGCTTCGGTAACCAGCTGAGGGTAAAGTCAAGAGTCTTAGCATTGAGCAGTTCCTGATGGCTGATACTTTGTTTTTCTTTTCCGTCCAGTTGACAGTCTTGGACAAAGTGGAAGTGTTCATAATTTTGTTGAGTACGAACATCCAACCACTGATTTTTTTCTGCCAGATAGACACGAAGGTGATCAAAGAGCGGAATTCCAAGGTCATAACTTGCTTTTCCTGGGCAGGTTGGGTAAAGTCCAAGAGCAGACCAGACATACCAAGCCGAAAGACTACCATTATCCTCATCGCCCGGATAAGCATCCCAGCTAGCTCGGAAGGCTTTTTGACGGAGGGTCTTGATTAAGAGACTGGTATATTGAGGATAACTACTGTAGCGGAACAGATAAGGGATGTGGAAACTTGGTTGGTTGGAAATGGCTAGTTGACCAAATGGAGCTGTTGCCATCTCGCTCATCTCATGAATTTCATATCCATAGCCCGTTGTTTCAAAAAGTGGGAGACTTTGACAAGCTTTCAAAAGATAGTTGCTAAAGACTTCTTTCCCTCCCATTAGTTGGCTAAGTCCAGAAATATCGTGTAAGACACCGAGACTGGCTTGAATAGCTGAACACTCAGCGTAGTCACGACCCCAACTATAAGGAGAAAAGTCAGGACGGAAGTTGCCATCTACATCACGCGCCCTCATGTAACCCGTCTCAGAGTCAAAGAGGTTTTGATAGTTTTTAGAATAGTGAGCATAGGTTTGGGCTAGCTCTTCTTGACCTAATTTTTCTGAACAAGTAGAGATACAAAAATCGCTGTAAGCATAGTCAAGTGTGTGACTGACACTTTCATGATAATCTGTGGATAAATAGCCCAGTTCTTGGTATTGGCTTAGGCCGTGTCGCCCGTTGATAACTTTTGGATCTGCCTTTGTCGCAGTTTCGATCATGGCTTTGAGAAATTCTTCTTCAAGTTCAGGTGCCATATCCTTGCAAGCACTATCTGCTAGTACACCATCAATCAAAGTCCCAGGCATCATTCCTCTTTCGTCAGGAGCCAGCCACTTAGGGAGATACCCAGTATCTCTATAGCTATTGAGGAAGCCCTCAAGAAATTGACGATAGTACTCTGGAACAATCAAGGCAAAGAGAGGGAATGAAGTGCGGAAGGTATCCCAAAAACCATTGTTGGTAAAGAATAGCCCTGGTTTGATAGTCCCTGAAGCAAGGTCTATATGAATATTCTCGCCTTGCTCATTTACCTCATAGAAGGTTTGTGGGAAAAGCAAGAGTCTATAAAGACAGTGATCAAAAAATGTTCGGTCTACAGAGCCAGTTTCCACGACATCAAAACGGCCTAGAAGGTCTTCCCAACTTGCTTTAGCCTCTGACTTCGTTTCTTCAAAGTCTTTTCTAGGCAGATTAAAGAGGGCCTGTTCTTTAGAAATAAAAGAAGTAGCTAGTTGAACTAGAGCTTCTGCTCCAGCCAAGTCAATACGCCAGTCTTGCCCCACTTGATTGATAGATAGAATATCCGTAGAGAATGCGAGAGCAGTAAACATGACGAGGGGACTTTTGTTGGTTTCGGTTAATCCGCTTTGACCAAGGCTGACAGTACGCTCATTTACTTGCTCTAATGATAAATCATCAGTTGCATGCAGATAGAGTGAGAGCTTCTTGCCTTGTATCTGTCTTAGTTGAATAGAAGCCCCATAGCAAGTAGGTGTGAGTTGGGTTTCAATCTGATAACGCTCAGAAAAAATCTTTAGAAAATGAGGATTAAAAATAGCACGTTCAAGATTATAAGAAGATTGACGATGAAAGAGAGTATCGTCGCTGATTTCTCCTGTAATTGGTGTCAGTAAGAGCCAGGAGTAATCACCAATCCAAGGGCTAGGTTGGTGGGTTAGTCGAATACCCTGAAAGATAGGAAGATGGGGATCAAAGAACCAAGATCCTTCCTGGTCACTAGTTTGGGGGACAAAGTAATTCATGCCGAATGGCACTCCAGTGTACGGTAGTGTATTGCCTCGAGAAAAAGCGTGTTTACTGGCTGTTCCAAAACGCGTATCAATGGTTTCAAGTATAGGTTTCATAGTAGTTCCTTCAGTAGTTTTCTACATTATATCAGAAAATTTAGCCTTTAGAAAAGAAGTTTCAAATATAACAATTTTGTAGAATAATGACTAACATTTGTGTATATATTTTCTGGGCTAAAAGCTATATACTGAAAATGAAAATCTGTTTGAAAGAGGCAAAATAGTATATGGTTTATTCAAAAGAAATTATTAGAGAGTGGCTAGATGAGGTAGCAGACCGTGCCAAAGATCATCCTGAATGGGTAGATATTTTTGAACGTTGCTATACAGACACTTTAGACAATACAGTTGAAATCTTAGACGACGGCTCAACTTTTGTATTGACTGGAGATATCCCAGCTATGTGGCTTCGTGACTCAACTGCTCAGCTTAGACCTTATCTTCATGTGGCTAAAAGAGACCCTCGTTTGCGTCAGACCATTGCTGGTTTGGTCAAACGCCAGATGACCTTGATCCTCAAGGATCCCTATGCTAACTCTTTCAATATTGAGGAGAACTGGAAAGGGCATCACGAGACAGACCATACAGACCTCAATGGCTGGATTTGGGAACGCAAGTATGAAGTAGATTCGCTTTGCTATCCCTTGCAATTGGCTTACCTTCTTTGGAAGGAAACTGGTGAGACTAGCCAGTTTGATGAAACTTTTGTTACGGCGACTAAGGAGATTCTCCATCTCTGGACGGTGGAGCAAGATCACAATAACTCACCATACCGTTTCGTTCGTGATACTGATCGTAAGGAAGATACCTTGGTAAATGATGGTTTTGGTCCTAATTTTGCCGTGACAGGGATGACCTGGTCAGCCTTTCGTCCGAGTGATGACTGCTGTCAGTATAGCTACTTGATTCCATCAAATATGTTTGCGGTGGTTGTTTTGGGATATGTCCAGGAAATTTTTGCTACATTGAATCTAGCTGATAGTGAGAGTATCATTGCAGATGCAAAACGCCTGCAAGCTGAAATACAAGAAGGGATCGAAAATTACGCCTACACGACTAACAGCAAGGGCGAGAAGATCTATGCCTTTGAAGTAGACGGTTTAGGAAATGCCAGCATCATGGACGACCCTAACGTACCAAGTTTGTTAGCTGCTCCATATCTTGGTTACTGTGATGTCAATGACGAAGTGTATCAAGCAACTCGTCGCACCATTCTCAGCCCTGAAAATCCCTACTTCTACCAAGGAGAATACGCTAGCGGTCTCGGAAGCTCTCATACCTTCTATCGTTATATCTGGCCGATTGCCCTATCTATCCAAGGCTTAACAGCTACAGATAAAGCTGAGAAAAAATACTTGCTAGACCAACTAGTTGCCTGTGATGGCGGAACAGGGGTTATGCACGAAAGCTTCCACGTAGATGATCCGACTCTCTACTCTCGTGAATGGTTCTCTTGGGCCAACATGATGTTCTGCGAATTGGTCTTGGATTACCTAGATATTCGCTAATACTCTTCGAAAATCAAATTCAAACCACGTCAGCTTCACCTTGCCGTACTCAAGTACAGCCTGCGGCTAGCTTCCTAGTTTGCTCTTTGATTTTCATTGAGTATAAGGAGCACGTTTTCGCTCAACTGATTCTAGGAAAGAATCACAAATATATTTTTAAATTTAAGTTAGAATGAGGTTTTACTCATGGAAAATGTTGTTGTACATATCATCTCTCACAGTCACTGGGATCGTGAGTGGTATCTACCTTTTGAAAGTCACCGTATGCAATTGGTGGAACTTTTTGACAATCTGTTTGATCTGTTTGAAAATGATCCTGAGTTCAAGAGCTTCCACCTAGATGGACAAACCATTGTCCTCGATGACTATTTAGAAATTCGCCCTGAAAACCGTGACAAGGTGCAGCGTTATATCGACGAAGGCAAATTGAAGATTGGACCATTCTATATCTTGCAGGATGATTACTTGATTTCCAGTGAAGCTAACGTCCGCAATACCTTGATTGGACAAGCGGAATGTGCTAAATGGGGCAAATCTACTCAAATTGGTTACTTCCCAGACACCTTTGGAAATATGGGGCAGGCTCCTCAAATCCTTCAAAAATCAGGTATTCACGTAGCAGCCTTTGGTCGCGGTGTCAAGCCAATCGGATTTGATAACCAAGTCCTTGAAGATGAACAGTTTACCTCTCAATTTTCTGAGATGTACTGGCAAGGGGCTGATGGTAGCCGTGTCCTCGGTATTCTCTTTGCTAACTGGTACAGTAACGGGAATGAAATTCCAGTGGATAAAGACGAAGCCTTGGCTTTCTGGAAGCAAAAATTAGCAGACGTTCGTGACTATGCATCGACCAACCAATGGTTGATGATGAACGGCTGTGACCACCAGCCTGTTCAGAGAAATCTGAGTGAAGCCATTCGCGTGGCCAACGAACTCTTCCCTGACGTGACCTTTATTCATAGCTCATTTGACGAATATGTCCAAGCAGTGGAAAGTGCCCTTCCTGAACAATTATCAACGGTCACAGGTGAGTTGACTAGCCAGGAAACGGATGGCTGGTACACCCTTGCCAATACCTCTTCTTCACGTGTTTATCTCAAACAAGCCTTCCAAGAAAATAGCAACTTGCTGGAGCAAGTAGTGGAACCATTAACCATTATCACTGGTGGACACAACCACAAGGATCAATTGACCTACGCTTGGAAAGTACTTCTGCAAAATGCACCGCACGATAGTATCTGTGGTTGTAGTATTGACGAAGTTCACCGTGAAATGGAAACTCGTTTTGCCAAGGTTAATCAAGTTGGGAATTTTGTTAAGACTAACCTTCTTAACGAATGGAAGGGTAAATTAGCTACTCAAAATGCGCAAAGCGACCACCTCTTTACCGTTGTCAACACAACCTTACATGACAAGGTTGATACAGTTAGTGTTGTAGTGGATGTTGTGACTTGTGATTTTAAAGAATTGCATCCGACTGAAGGTTACAAGAAGATGGCAGCCGTGACCTTGCCAGATTACCATGTTGAAGATTTGGATGGCCATGTCCTTGAAGCCAAGATTGAAGACTTGGGAGCAAGTTTTGGCTATACTTTGCCTAAGGATAAATTCCGCCAACCATATATTGCACGCCAAGTGCGCGTGACAATCCCAGTCCACCTTGCTCCGCTTTCTTGGGCAAGCTTCCAATTGGTCGAAGGTCAAGTAGAATACAGAGATGGTATTTACCAAAATGGAGTCATTGATACACCATTCGTAACAGTGAGTGTAGATGAAGGAATTACACTCTACGACAAGACTACTAACGAAGCCTACGAAGATTTCATCCAATTCGAGGACCGTGGAGATATTGGTAACGAGTACATTTACTTCCAACCAAAAGGAACTGATCCAATCTATGCTCAACTGAAAGGTTATGAAGTCTTAGAAAATAATGCTCGCTATGCCAAAATCTTGCTCAAACATGACTTGACTATTCCAGTTAGCGCAGATGAAAAATTGGATGCAGAACAAAGAGGTATCATCGAGTTCATGAAACGAGATGCAGGTCGTTCAGAAGAGTTGACAACCATTCCTCTTGAAACAGAAATGACTGTCTTTGTGGACAATCCACAGATTCGCTTTAAAACTCGCTTTACCAACACAGCCAAGGATCATCGCATCCGTCTCTTGGTGAAAACTCATAACACTCGTCCAAGCAATGATTCTGAAAGCATCTATGAAGTTGTGACAAGACCAAATAAACCGGCAGCTTCTTGGGAAAATCCTGAAAATCCACAACACCAACAAGCCTTTGTCAGCTTGTATGATGATGTAAAAGGAGTGACCGTATCCAATAAAGGATTGCACGAATACGAAATCCTTGGAGACGACACCATGGCTGTAACCCTTCTCCGTGCTTCAGGTGAACTCGGTGACTGGGGCTACTTCCCAACGCCGGAAGCTCAGTGCTTGCGTGATATCGAAGTTGAATTTGCAGTAGAATGTCACCAAGCAGGGGAACGCTTCTCAGCTTTCCGTCGTGCCAAAGCCTTCCAGGTGCCATTTACAGCTCTTCAAGTTGCAAAACAAGAGGGTAGCGTTGCAGCAACGGGTAGCCTCTTTAACCATCCGGCACTGAACTTGCCACAAGTCTGCCCAACAGCCTTTAAGGTAGCTGAGAATGAAGAAGGTTATGTCCTCCGTTACTACAATATGAGTCAAGAAAATATCCGTGTGTCTGAAAAACAACAAACCATTCTTGACTTGTTGGAACGCCCATACCCAGTCCATTCAGGACTATTGGCACCACAGGAAATTCGTACAGAACTCATTCAAAAAGAAGAAATTTAATTTCAAAAAGTAAACATAAACAGAAAGGAGGAGCGAAAAAGTAAGAAACAACTGCTGATTCGCTCCTTTTTGCAGGTGAAAGCAATGACCATTGCAACGATTGATATCGGAGGGACTGGCATTAAGTTTGCTAGTCTAACTCCTGATGGAAAGATTTTAGATAAGACCAGCACCCCAACTCCAGAAACTCTAGAAGATTTGTTGGCTTGGTTGGACCAATGCTTATCAGAACAGGACTATCGTGGGATTGCTATGAGTGTTCCAGGAGCGGTCAATCAAGAAACAGGTGTGATTGAGGGAATTAGTGCCATTCCTTATATCCATGGTTTTTCATGGTATGAGACCCTTGCTCATCACCAACTCCCTGTCCATCTAGAAAATGATGCCAACTGTGTTGGACTTAGTGAACTGCTGGCTCATCCTGAGATTGAAAATGCAGCTTGTGTTGTCATTGGCACAGGGATTGGCGGGGCCATGATTATCAATGGCAAAATTCACCGTGGTCGCCATGGCTTGGGTGGAGAGTTTGGTTACATGACTACTATCGAACCAGCAGAAAAACTCAATAACTGGTCACAACTAGCTTCTACAGGAAACATGGTTCGCTACGTAATTGAAAAATCAGGTCAGTCAGACTGGGATGGCCGAAAGGTTTACCGAGAGGCGGCAGCCGGCAATACTCTTTGCCAGGAAGCTATTGAGCGGATGAATCGTAATCTAGCTCAAGGACTGCTCAATATCCAGTACCTGATTGATCCAGATGTGATTAGCCTAGGTGGCTCTATCAGTCAGAACCCAGATTTTATCAAAGGGGTGCAAAAAGCAGTAGACACCTTTGTGGAAAGATATGAAGAATATACAATTGCGCCAGTGATCCAAGCTTGCACCTATCAGGCAGATGCCAATCTCTACGGTGCCCTTGTCAACTGGTTACAGGAGGAAAACCAATGGTAAGTTTTACAGGACTTAGTTCCAAACAAGCGCAAGCTATCGAAGTATTAAAAAGTCACATTTCTCTATCAGATGTAGAGGTGGCAGTCGCTCAATCTGACCAAGCTTCTATCTCTATCAAGGGTGATAAGGGGCAGTATCAACTGACCTACCGTAAACCTCATCAACTCTACCGTGCTTTATCTGTGCTAGCAACAGCTTTAGCAGAAGGGGACAAGGTAGAGATTGAAGAGCAGGCGGCCTATGAAGATTTAGCCTATATGGCGGACTGTTCGCGAAATGCCGTGATAAATGTCGCATCTGCCAAACAGATGATTGAAGTCTTGGCTCTCATGGGTTATTCAACCTTTGAGCTCTATATGGAAGACACCTATCAGATTGAGGGGCAACCTTACTTTGGTTATTTCCGTGGAGCGTATTCAGCTGAAGAGTTACAGGAAATTGAAGCATACGCCCAGCAGTTTGACATGACTTTTGTCCCATGTATCCAGACCTTGGCCCACTTATCAGCCTTTGTCAAATGGGGTGTTAAAGAAGTCCAGCAACTTCGTGATGTAGAGGACATTCTTCTCATCGGCGAAGAAAAAGTTTACGACCTAATCGACGGCATGTTTGCTACTCTGTCTAAACTGCAGACACGCAAGGTCAATATCGGCATGGACGAAGCCCACTTGGTTGGTTTGGGTCGCTATTTGATTCTCAATGGTGTTGTGGATCGTAGTCTCCTTATGTGCCAACACTTGGAGCGCGTGCTGGATATTGCAGACAAGTATGGTTTCCACTGCCAGATGTGGAGCGATATGTTCTTCAAACTCATGTCAGCAGATGGCCAGTACGACCGTGATGTCGAAATTCCAGAAGAAACTCGTGTTTACTTAGACCGTCTCAAAGACCGTGTGACCTTGGTTTACTGGGATTATTATCAGGATAGCGAAGAAAAATACAACCGTAACTTCGGTAATCACCACAAGATTAGCCAGGATATTGCCTTTGCAGGTGGTGCTTGGAAGTGGATTGGTTTTACACCACACAACCATTTCAGTCGTCTCATCGCTGTCGAAGCTAACAAAGCCTGCCGTGCTAATCAGATCAAGGAAGTCATTGTGACTGGTTGGGGGGACAATGGTGGTGAAACAGCTCAGTTCTCTATTCTGCCAAGCTTGCAAATCTGGGCAGAACTCAGCTACCGCAATGATTTAGACCGTTTGTCAGCTCATTTCAAGACCAATACAGGCCTATCCGTTGAGGACTTTATGCAACTTGATATTGCCAACCTTTTACCAGATCTACCAGATAATCTCAGCGGGATAAACCCCAACCGCTATGTCTTTTACCAGGATGTTCTTTGCCCAATTCTTGATAAACACATGACTCCTGAACAGGACAAGCCTCACTTTGCCCAGGCAGCTGAGACTCTTGTTGCTATTAAAGAAAAAGCAGGAAACTATGCTTATCTCTTTGAAACACAGGCCCAGTTGAATGCCATTTTAAGTAGCAAGGTTGATGTGGGACGACGCATTCGTCAAGCCTATCAAACAGGTGATAAAGAGAGCTTGCAACAAATTGCTAGAGAAGAATTACCAAAATTAAGAAGCCAGATTGAAACCTTTCACAAGCTCTTTAGCCAGCAATGGTTGAAAGAAAACAAGGTCTTTGGTTTGGATACAGTAGATATCCGTATGGGTGGGCTCTTGCAACGAATCAAGCGAGCAGAAAGCCGTATCGAGGCTTATTTGGCTGGTCAAATTGACCGCATCGAAGAATTAGAAGTCGAAATTCTTCCATTTACTGACTTTTATGCAGACAAGGACTTCGCAGCTACAACGGCTAATCAGTGGCATACTATTGCGACAGCATCAACTATTTATACGACCTAGAAAAACTCTATTCAGGAAGAAAGTTTCCCGTGAAACCTATTCTTATATAAAAAAGTTCTCCACATAAAATAATTTGTGGAGTTTTTTCTATAATTTGTAGTTTAAACTGTCCTAAAAATAAGAGTATACTATTTTTGTAAACGTTATCAAATCTAAAAATGTGAGATTATGAAGTTTTAGAAAATAAAAAGGGAGGAAATTATGAACAAGTTTTCAAAAACTTTAAGAGATAATTGGATTTTTCTCTTAATGGTTTTACCAGGAACAATTTGGTTGATTTTATTCTTCTACATTCCAGTTTTTGGGAATGTGGTTGCCTTCAAAGACTACCATATGACTGGTGAAGGATTCGTCCACAGTATTATAAATAGTAGATGGGTCGGACTAGATAACTTTAAATTCTTATTTAGTTCTAAGGATGCCTTTGTCATCACTCGAAACACTGTCCTTTACAACCTTGGATTTATCTTTATCGGTTTAATTGTATCAGTTGGTATTGCCATTATTCTTAGTGAACTTCGCTCTAAGCAAATGGTTAAAATCTACCAAACATCTATGTTGTTCCCTTACTTCCTATCTTGGGTTATCATCAGTTTCTTTACAGATGCTTTCCTAAATATCGATAAAGGGCTTATCAACCACACCTTAGAAGCCCTTGGAATGAAGGGTATTAACTTCTACGCTGACATCAGTATCTGGCCTTACCTCCTCCTTTTCCTAGGTATCTGGAAAGGCTTTGGATACAGTAGTGTGATGTACTACGCAACTATCATGGGTATTGACCCAACTTACTACGAAGCAGCGACAGTGGACGGTGCTAGCAAATGGCAACGTATCCGTAACGTAACCATCCCTCAGTTGACACCACTTGTGACAGTATTGACCATCCTTGCAGTCGGAAACATCTTCCGTGCAGACTTCGGTCTCTTCTACCAAATCCCTCACAACGCAGGTCAGCTCTATAGTGTAACAAATGTATTGGACGTCTATGTCTTTAACGGATTGACTCAGACAGCAGATATCGGTATGGCTTCAGCAGCCGGTCTCTACCAGTCAGTCGTCGGTTTGATTCTCGTTATTCTATCAAACTTACTTGCAAGACGTGTTGATCCTAACTCAGCACTATTCTAGAAAGGAGGAGCATATGGCAAAAAAAATTCAAAAAGAAAAAATTGATAATGTTGGCATACACTCCTTCAGCAAAAAGGCAGATATCTTCTTTAGTATCATATCTGGTTTGCTGGCCTTCTCTTGTATCTTGCCTTTCATCTTCGTAATCATTATTTCAGTTACAGACGAAAAAAGTATTGTTCAATATGGATATAGTTTCTTTCCTTCCAAGTTTGGTGTAGATGGATTCCAATTCTTGGCTCAGTTTAAAGACAAAATTTTACAAGCGCTCTTTATCTCAGCCTTTGTGACAGTTGTCGGTACATTGACAAACGTATTCATCACAACAACATACGCTTATGCCATTTCACGTTCAACATTTAAGTATCGCAAATTCTTTACAATCTTTGCTCTTCTTAGTATGTTGTTCAATGCTGGTTTGGTACCAGGCTATATCGTGGTAACTCAGTTACTTCACTTGGGTGATACTATTTGGGCCTTGATTGTTCCGATGCTTCTATCACCATTCAACATCATGTTGATGCGGTCTTTCTTCAAGAAAACCATTCCAGAAGCAATCCTCGAATCAGCTCGTATCGATGGTGCTAGCGAGGCGCGGATCTTCTTCCAAATCTGTTTACCACTCTCTCTTCCAGGGATTGCGACTATCACACTTTTGACAGCACTTGGATTCTGGAACGACTGGTTCAATGCCCTTCTTTACATCAAGAGTGACAACTTGTATCCATTGCAATATTTGCTCATGCAAATTCAAAACAACATGGATTACATTGCTAAGTCAGTTGGGATGTCAGGACAACTTGCAGTAGCTCTACCAAAAGAAACAGGTCGTATGGCCATGGTCGTAGTTGCGACTGTTCCAATTGCGATTCTCTATCCATTCTTCCAACGCTACTTTGTAAAAGGTTTAACTATCGGTGGTGTTAAAGAATAAGAGACGCTGAGAAACAAGCTTTCTCTACCCTATCTAACTTTCTATGTTGAAAAGTAGATCACTAAAATTGTTTTAAATTTAAAAATAAAAAAAGGAGTTTTTATCATGAAAAACTGGAAAAAATATGCTTTTGCATCTGCTAGCCTTGTAGCTTTAGCTGCTAGCCTCGCTGCTTGTGGAAACCTTAAAGGTAACAACCAAAAAGCTGCTGACTCAGCTTCAGGTGACAAAACTGTTATCAAAATGTACCAAATCGGTGACAAACCAGATAACTTGGATGAGTTGCTAGAAAATGCAAACAAAATCATCGGAGAAAAAGTTGGTGCTAAATTAGATATCCAATACCTTGGATGGGGTGACTACGGTAAGAAAATGTCAGTTATCACTTCATCAGGTGAAAACTATGATATCGCATTTGCAGATAACTACGTTGTAAACGCTCAAAAAGGTGCTTATGCTGACTTGACAGAATTGTACAAGAAAGAAGGAGCTGACCTTTACAAAGCGCTTGACCCAGCTTACATCAAAGGTAACACTATAAACGGTAAGATTTATTCTGTTCCAGTTGCAGCTAACGTTGCATCTTCACAAAACTTTGCTTTCAACGGCCCACTTCTTGAAAAATATGGAATCGATATCTCAGGTGTAACTTCATACGAAACACTTGAACCAGTATTGAAACAAATCAAAGAAAAAGCTCCAGACGTAATGCCATTCGCTGTTGGTAAAAACTTTATCCCATCAGAAAACTTTGACTACCCAGTTGCAAATGGTCTTCCATTCGTTATCGACCTTGAAGGTGATACTACTAAGATCGTAAACCGTTACGAAGTTCCTCGTTTCGTAGAACACTTGAAGACACTTCACAAATACTATGAAGCAGGATACATTCCAAAAGACGTAGCAACAAGTGAAACTTCATATGATCTTACTCAAGATACTTGGCTTGTTCGTGAAGAAACAGTAGGACCAGCTGACTACGGTAGCAGCTTGCTTTCTCGTGTTGCTAACAGAGACATCCAAATCAAACCATTTACTAACTTCATCAAGAAAAACCAAACAACTCAAGTTGCAAACTTTGTAATCTCAAATAACTCTAAGAACAAAGAAAAAGCAATGGAAGTATTGAACCTCTTGAACACTAACCCAGAACTCTTGAACGGACTTGTTTATGGACCAGAAGGCAAGAACTGGGAAAAAGTTGCAGGTAAAGAAAACCGTGTTAAAGTCCTTGATGGATACAAAGGAAACACTCACATGTCAGGATGGAATACTGGTAACAACTGGATCCTTTACATCAACGAAAACGTTACAGATGAACAAATTGCACAATCTAAGAAAGACTTGGAAACTGCAAAAGAATCTCCAGCGCTTGGATTTATCTTTAACACTGACAACGTGAAATCTGAAATCTCAGCTATCACTAATACTATGCAACAATTCGATACAGCTATCAACACTGGTACTGTAGACCCAGAAAAAGCTATTCCAGAATTGATGGAAAAACTTAAATCTGAAGGTGCTTACCAAAAAGTATTGGATGAAATGCAAAAACAATACGACGAATTCTTGAAAAACAAAAAATCTTAAGATAGATTGATTTCGTGTATTCATTCCTAAAAGATGCGATCACTGCCTTGTCTGGAGTTTTCCAGACGGGGTGGTGATTCTTTTTTGAGTATTTGAATATAATTATATGTATTTAAAAACCAGCATTTGCCGTACAAATAGCGTTGGTAATAGGTACATGAAAAATACCATCTTATTTTCAAAATTAGTGCAATCTTATTCCACTTACTTATTTTTCGTATATGGGCTTTCTCAGATAACACTTATAATCCAAAGCTATAGGCTATTTTCTTCTCAAATTGGCAATTTTTTCTGGATTCGAAATCTTATCAGTCTTGTTTTTATTGGCATCATGATTAGTAATTTATTCAAGACAGGCCATGGATATCTTTTTGTTAAGTTTTCTTCATCGAATATTTAATTAAAATAAGATCTGAAAATGAGTCTTGTTTTTTATTTTTCGGTCAAATAAATTGCATTCGCTTTCTTGGGAGAGTATACTGATATAGTTGAATGAAAATTTCTGATAATTTAATCTTAGAAAAGAGAAGCAAATGTCAAAAGATATTCGAGTTTTACTTTACTATAAATATGTTCCCATCGAAAACGCAGAACAATTTGCTGCAGACCACTTGGCTTTCTGTAAGTCTATTGGCCTCAAGGGCCGTATCCTAGTGGCTGACGAAGGGATCAACGGAACCGTTTCTGGTGACTACGAAACAACGCAAAAATACATGGACTACGTTCACAGCCTTCCAGGTATGGAAGACCTCTGGTTCAAGATTGACGAAGAAAGTGAGCAAGCCTTTAAGAAGATGTTTGTTCGCTACAAAAAGGAAATCGTTCATCTTGGTTTAGAGGATGATAACTTTGATAACGACATCAATCCTCTTGAAACAACAGGTGCTTACTTGTCACCAAAAGAATTTAAAGAAGCCCTCCTAGATGAAGATACAGTGGTCCTTGATACTCGTAATGACTATGAGTACGACCTTGGACACTTCCGTGGGGCTATCCGTCCTGACATCCGCAACTTCCGTGAATTACCACAATGGGTTCGTGATAACAAGGAAAAATTCATGGATAAACGTGTCGTAGTTTACTGTACAGGTGGAGTCCGCTGTGAGAAATTCTCAGGTTGGATGGTACGTGAAGGCTACAAAGATGTCGGTCAATTGCATGGAGGAATTGCGACTTACGGGAAAGATCCAGAAGTTCAAGGGGAACTTTGGGATGGGAAAATGTATGTCTTTGACGAACGTATTGCAGTCGATGTCAACCATGTCAATCCAACCATTGTAGGGAAAGACTGGTTTGATGGAACACCATGTGAACGCTATGTCAACTGTGGAAATCCATTCTGTAACCGCCGTATCTTGGCATCAGAAGAGAACGAAGACAAATATCTCCGTGGTTGCTCGCACGAGTGCCGTGTTCACCCACGTAATCGTTATGTTTTGGAACATGAATTGACACAAGATCAAGTCATCGAGCGTCTAGCAGCAATTGGTGAGAGCCTAGACCATTCTGAAGTTGTATAATAAATATTAACAGTCCTAAAGGGCTGTTTTTCTATGCTTTTGACCAAAAAATCTTAAATTTGTTTCTGCATCTTTCAGGAAAATGGTGTATACTATATGTAAACGATTTCAAAGGAGACCATTATGGTGAAAACATTTTTTATTCCAAATAAACAAAGTATTTTAGGACAACAGGAGATCCTTACAGCTAAATCAATTTTAGGCTTAGTAGAAGGCCTAGAGTCGCATAGTTATGATGCTGTTTACCTCCGTCAACCTCTTAATCGCCTTGAGTATATCGAGTGTGCTGTTGTGGGAAAATCTCAGTTTCTCTTTAAAGTTCGCTACCTTGACTCTCAAAACGGCTATCAAGTAATTATTCCTGACTTGATTACAAGAGCTGACTGGGAGATAGTAGAAGAGCTCTTGCGAGCTTTGTCTAGCAAGGTTGGTGAAGCAGTTGAAGGCTTGGCAGACTTTGGTTTGGAAAACTATTTCCAAGAAACGGTTAAGAACTATCTAGCTGATAAGGCTGCTCGTTTAGGTTTCTGTCAGGGTATTCTATCAACTATTTACTTTGATAAGAAGGATTTGGAAAGTTTCTTGGAAGAAGATGGCTTGGCACGTTTTGAAGAGTTGGTCAAGAAAGTTCAAGGGTCTGATGCCTATCCTTCCAGTGCTAAATTCTATCCAGATGGTGAGGGTAAGGTTCATGGGGTCTACCACCTAGCTCAGGGTGTAAAAACCATTTTGCCAAAAGAACCGGTGATTCCAGCTCCTTACGTTGAGCAATTGGTAGGCAAGGAACTTGTTTGGGAGATTGATTTGGTAAAAATCTCTGGAGATGGTTCAAAACCAGAAGACTATGAAGCAGTAGCTAGATTAGATTACAAAGCCTTCTTAGAAGCTCTTCCAAAAGAACTTTATCAGGACTTGGATGCCAACCAAATAGTGGTAGGACCTGTTTTAGGGGAAGATTTTGAGAATTTAGTAAATGTGAAAAAGTAGGTAAAAGCCATAGTCTAGGTTTTCACAGAATATCTTAGAATGCAATCTCATTTTATAGATAGAGTAGCTTAGTGATATTTCGTAATACGAGATTCTAAACATTGCTTATCTTAGCAAAAGACAGTATAATATAACAAAATAGAAATGCTATTGTTTGTCAAAGGACTATCAGGAGATCGAGCATATGGATATTAAGAAGGAAGTAGGGAAAAGAATCCGAATGTTGCGAGAGATGAAACATATCACTCGTGAAACTCTTTGTGATGATGAAAGCGAGATAACAGTACGCCAACTAGCACGAATTGAATCAGGTCAATCTTCTCCAAGTTTACCCAAGGTAGAGTATATAGCTTATAAACTAGGTTGTCCAATTTCACATATAGTAGATATGGATCATATAATCTTACCCTCAGATTACTTGATATTAAAGGATAAACTCATTAAGTTCCAAACTTATGGGGATGATGATAGAATCCATATTAAAGAAGAGTTGTTTGACAGAGTTTACGAACACTATTATGACAGCTTACCTGAGGATGAGCAGATTGCAGTTAGTGCCTTACAAGCTAGTTTTGATGTTTTTGTAAGTGAAGATGCAGGGTTTGGCGATGCTTTGCTTGATGAGCATTTTGAGCAAGTAAGGATAAGGAAAAACTATTCGGTGAATGATTTGCTTCTCATAAAATTGTACTTTGTTTCATGTATAGCAAGACCGACTGAGTATAATCATGAACTATTTTGGGAACTTTCTAAAAAACTTCTGAGAGAAACGAATTCATCCGATTTAGAGACAGCTTATATGTTAAAGAAAACGGTGCTTGATTCTTTAGCTGTTCAATGGATGGAAAAGTCCTACTCTACTTTTGAGCCTTATGTTAAGGCAATGAATAGATTGATGATTTTATCCCAGGACTTTCAAAAGAAACCAATCGTAGATATGCTAGAAGCTATGTGTACCTTATTTCATAAACGGGATAAGGAAAAAGCTATCCAATTATATGACAGAGCCATTATCTGCGCTCAAGCATTTGGAGACCAAGTATTAGAAGCGCGCATCTCTGGAGAGAGAGAAAGAGATTTAAAAACTTTTGAGGAAATGAAGAGCTAACATGACATTTTTGTCATGTTTTTTTGTTTTTGAAAGCGGTAAACTAGAGATGTAATGAAGGGTTAATTGAGTTATTTAGAGTAGGAGGAAGAGATGGAGAATCTTAGTATCTCGCTAGAGACTTTTACACATACTCGCCACAGTTTGGTGTTTCGAAATAACACGACTGAGCAAAAGTTGGTAGAGATAGTATTAAATAACGAAATCTTTCGCCTAGCAATTTTATATGCTGGCGAAGAGCGAGTTTTAATTCTGCCTGAGGAAGTTACAGATGTAAAGAATTTTGGAATTTCAGAGGTGGAGGATAATTCATGAAGCCAAAAGATATAATGAACGGAGAGAAACTATGAATCGTGTGATTTTAAGTCTTAAAAATATCGATAAAACATATGGAAAAGAACAGGTTCTCCATAATATTTCCTTTGATATTGAGCAAGGGGAAATATGTGGCCTTATTGGTGAAAATGGTGCTGGCAAGACAACATTAATGAGAATTCTCCTAGGACTCATTCGAGCTGATAAGGGAGCAATCAAGAGTGTTTCTCAGCATAAGATTGGCAGTATTATCGAATCACCTGCCCTCTATCCAAACCTGACTGGACGCCAACACTTGCAATATTACAAGACAAGATTTGGTTTAAAGACAGATATCATAGAAATGTTGGAATTGGTTCACTTGTCTGAACCATCATGGGATCGAAAAGTCAAAAACTATTCTCTTGGCATGAAACAAAGATTATCGATAGCAATTGCCCTTTTGGATAATCCAGAGCTCATTATCCTAGACGAACCAGTGAATGGTTTAGATCCTCAAGGGATTTCAGATTTAAGAAAAATGATTTTGAATTTAAGGGATCAGTTGGGAGTTACTTTTTTAATTTCAAGCCATATCCTATCAGAGTTGGAGTTTATAACAGATAAGTATATCATCATGAAAAAGGGAAGAATTCTAAATGTGATGAGTTCAAAAGAGCTAGCGAATGATTTATCTGAAAAAATTTTCCTAAAAACAAGTGATAATCAGATTTTAAAAATATTTTTAGAAGAAGAGGGCATTGTTCATTTTGAGCAGGATGACTATCTGGTTGTGACAGAAAAGGATAGGTTAATGGCTATCTTGGAATATAGTATTGGTTCAAATCTAGTGATACAGGATATTTATATTAAGAAGGAACGCTTTGAGGACTACTATTTGCGTAATATTATCTGATGATTTAAGAAAGGAGGAGAGTCATGAATTCTCTTAAGGCAGATATGTATAAATTTTACTGGGAAAAAAGAGGAGTGCTTCCTAGTTTGTTGATAGGGTTATTAGTTTTGTTATTCTACCTATTTTTTAAGTCATCAAATGAAAATGAACCAGCATTTCGAGTGTTGATTTCAAATGTGAGTGGTTTTATTCCTTTGCTTTTCATCTCTGCTAATTTATTTTTCTGGGGGGAAGATTATAGTTTCCGTACGATCAATATTCTGCTCACAAAAGAAAAACAACGATGGAAGTTATTTTTATATAAAACTTTGGGAACCTTTTGTTTGTCTTTCCTATATGTAACTATTTTTTATAGTTTAACAGCTCTTGTTTATTTGGAAGGGGACATGGTGTTGATTGTTTCGACATTTTTACATCAACTACCATACTATTTGGTTATTATCAGTATCTCCTTATTGATTTTTCAAATATTTGATAAGGTTTATGAATCATGTATGATTTATACACTCTACATTTTACTATTTGATAACCTACTGGTTTATGTTCTTCCAAACTCTGGTGAGAGTGTGAGAGACTATTTACTAATGACTTTAAATTTGAAAGTATCACCAAGTTTTAGTCAATTTACCCTTACAAACGTATGCTATCCTATAGTGGTGAGTATAGCAGTGCTTGTACTTGCGTTAGCTGTATTCAGTAAAAAAGAATTTAAATAGGAGGACTAGCGATGAAAAAAATAGGAATTGTAATTGGGCTGTTGTTACTGTTTGTAGTAGCTGGAATTTTATTAACCTTAAAGCGGGGAGAAACAACAATCAGTATAAAACAATCATGGACTCTTTCCTCTAAAAGTATTAAAACGATAGAGTTTTATGGATCAAAGCAAGCAATTGATGTTAAAGTTGTAAAGAGTGATTCAGATGAAACAACTGTTCAAATAGAAGGAAATGTTTCTGAAGAATCAGCGAATAACATATCTAAAAACGTTAAGATAAGTTCAGATAGTCTGTATCTTCCATTTTCGCAACATGGCTTTAATTTGGCTCTGAGTTCAGAAGGGAAAGACAAGTTATATGTAACTATTTCCTTAGGAAAAAATACTACTTTCGAAAAAATATTTATAGATACTCTTGTTGGCGATGTATCTATTACAGTTCCTAAAGATTTTGATGGAATCTATACTTTGCATACAAATAATACAGGAGAAATTTTAAGGGTTCCTACCACAAATCAAACTTCGAATAGCATCATTGAAGTTGATGGCTATAGTAAGATAAGTGTTGAAAAAGGAAAAAATAATGGTTAGTCACTATAAACAAGCAACTTTGCTGGCTTGTGTAAAGACAATCATTTCTTACTACTTCCCAAAACGAATCGTGGAGATAATCTAGAGTATTTAATTCTTTATAGGGAGTTAGTATTTGCAAAATTAGAAAAATCCTGTCAAGAGTGACAGGATTTTATCTTACATAAAAGCTAGGATTCGGAGATAATCAAAAACCAGTGCCATTTCTGCTAGGAAAAAGAGAAATAGGATGCTTCCGTTGACTAGGAAAGCCAAGAGAAGGCGATAGAAGGAGTCGGTTTGGCTATCTTTACTTGGTTTTGAGATGGTATAGAGGTTGGCAAGAAGTACCAGACCAATGCTAATCAGGCAAAGCAATACTGCAAATCGTAGACCATTAAAAAGAGCGAAGAAACTAGCAATACCTGTCAAGAGAACTGGGATGGCCAAGAGTCGGCTGTACTCTTGGAAGGTTTTATCTAGTGTCCAGTCACTGTCCTGGTCGACAAAGCGTTTGACTACAAATCCACCCATAAGGATTGAAAAGAAGAAGAGACTTGTAGCTACCAAGATAGAGAAGATAGAAAAGAGATTCAGTGAAGGGAAATGCTGGAGAGCTTTAGAGTCGATGGCTGCCATATGGCCGTAGTAGGCTTGCTTGATGTGATAGATGCAAAAGAAGAAACTCGTAGCAGAAAAGATAGATAGGAGCGCAAAGGCGGTGTAACTGTGTTTTTTATCTGTGTAAACACTAGAGGTCGGTTCTTTAATAGCACCCTGTAACCAAGTCCAAAAATCAGCCATTTCTTCCCTGAAAATTGTAGTTTTTGTAGGGACAGGATCTGGGACAAATGGACTTTCCAAAGATTTGCTAGGCTGAGGTGCTTCCTTAACTGGTTTTTCTGCTTGATCTGTCTTTGTTACCAGTTCTTCTTGTTCTTCAGTCTCTACAGGTTCTTCTGACTTGTCTATCTTTTCTGTATTTTCCACGATTTCTTCGTGTTCGTCACTCTCTACTTTCTCTAGGTCAGTTTCCTTATCTTCTGGATTGGCTTGAGGATTTTCCTCAACCACTGGCAACTCTTCTTTTTCTTTTAACTCTTCTCGGGGAATGACTGGGTCAGATGGGTTATCTTTTTTTTCATTGTTGGCTGTTTTCTCGAAATCAGCACTTTCGAACCATTCTTGAGTCATGATGAGACCTCCTTTTTGATTAGTAACTTTTTATTCATGATGTCTATAAGAAGGCGAGCGAACCTCCTCTTTTGGTAGATTGATGTCTTGACCAGCTTTTGCGACAAGTAAATCTTGTGTATCTTTTTTCTCTGAATTGTAAGGATTAGAGAACTCTTCATCTTCCTTGTTTTCCTCATACGGATTATATCCTTCCCGACTGCGATGGTAGATGGAACCATGGTCAGAAGAAAGTTCTAGATTGATTCTGTCAAATTCTTTTTGGGTTAGCTTTAGGGTCATGTCTTTTTCTGCCTCTAATTCCACACGACCATGGACTTGGATGTCGTCAGCAGAGATATGTTCATGGTCTGCTTGGATGCGACTATCTGTTAGACTGGTTTCAAATACATTGACAATTCCAGTTGTGATCAGTTGGCTATTTTTAATCTCGCTATCAGTGATACGAAGGAGATATCCATTTGACAGAATTTTGGCATTGCTGATTTTTGCATTGGAAATTGAAAGGATACGATGGTTTACCTGGGCAGTTAGATTTTTTAAGTCCTTTCCTCTTGGTAATGAGAGAACAACTTCATCATTGCGACTAGAAACTCCGCTTACGATATAGAGGATACCCTGGATACTAGAACCAACAGAAGGACGTGTAGTTGACTTGGTGTCGGAAATCTCAAGAGTTTTTTCTTTGCTAGAATGTTGAAGATTCTCTTTTTCAGAGATGGTTGGATGATACTGGATGTGAATCTTATCGTCGTTTGACTCCGTAATAACTAGAGAATGTTGTGTTAGTGAGATGTTAAGATTTTCGATATCTTGATCAAATGTAAGCTCTTCCATTCGGCTCTCAAAGACTGGATTTTGAGACATTGCAAGTAGGCTTCTGACACCATCGGTTTGGATGCCGATGATCATCATGGTAAAACCGATGATACTAGTAACAACACCAAAGATAAGAAATCCTTTTGTTAATTTACGCATGACTTTCACCTCTCTTTCCTCTATTAAGAATCCACTGAATGAGTCGAAGGATTAGTATTCCAAAGAAACGGGTCACATAGGAAGTTGCTAGCAAAACTAGGGACGAAGCTCCGATTGCCAGTAAACCTCCACCAAAAATCAGCATAAAGGCAGATGTAGATTCAGCCAGAACGTAGAAGCTTTCAAATAGGAGGACAGCTCCGAGCACCATTCCAGCTGCGGATACGCCAAAGAAGGCCAACAGTACACTGATCGCTGCGATAAAAATCCCGATGATAGTCATGAGAATTCCAATTGCGACAGGAATTCCGATAGGAGCCGCAAGAAGTGCTAGGATAGCGATTTGTATCACTTGACGGTTATTATTACTTGAATTTTCTTCGTTGATTTTCTTATCAAGAAGCGTTGTCAGTATATCGTGGGCAGCTTCTTTAGGACTACCCAGGCTAGCTATGAGTTCTTCCTCACCTTCTGGACCAGCATCATCAAAGAGTTCTTTGAAGTAGTCCATAGCTTCGATACGATCAGATTGAGGAAGCTTCATCAGATAGGCTTCAAGCTGATTCAAATATTCAGTTCTTGTCATGGCGAATGCTCCCTTCTATGATGCCGTTGATAGTGTCAGTATAGAGTGTCCACTCTTCTCTGAGTACAAATAGTTGCTCCTCCCCAATCTCTGTTAGGGAGTAGTATTTCCGCATCCGACCTTGGTATTCGCGAGAGTATGTAGTCAGGTAGCGGTTGGTATCCAGTTTTTTCAAGATGGGGTAGAGGGTAGATTCCTTGATTTTGGCAATGAGTTTAATGGTTTGACTAATTTCATAACCATAGGAATCCCCTTGTTCTAGGATGGCCAAGATGAGAAATTCAATCAAGGCCGCTGATGTTGGAAAATACATGGGGCACCTCCTTTATAGTATATAAAAATTTTATATATAATTATTCTACACATACATCATACATCTAAATGTAAGCCCTGTCAAGCAATATGTATAAAATTTTTATATATAAAAAATCTTCTAGTGAAAACTAGAAGATTAGAGGATTTTATCTGCTCGATCTACCATAAATAGGGAGATTGTCATGATGATATCAATAACTAGAAGAGCCAATACAGCTGGGATCCAGGAATGGAACATGTCAAAGCTGTAACCAAAGAGAGTTGGACCGACAGCTGCCAAAATGTAGCCTCCGGTCTGGGCAAGCCCAGACAATTGGGCTGTCTTTTCAGGGGAGCTAGTTTTGACGGAGAAGCAAACCATGAGATAAGGGAAAAGAGCGCTACAGGCAGTACCAATCAAGAGATGCGCTACTAACCAGTAGAGGAAACTCTTGCTCGGGTATAAGAGCATGGCAATTCCAAGCAATCCAGCGATAGAGATGACTATCAGCATGATTTGACGGTGACGATTGGACAAACGAGTCGTTAAACTTGGAATAGTCATCGAGAAGGGGATACTAGTTAGAGAAAAGATCGAAGCTAAAAGACCGGCATCTGTGTGAGATAAGCCAGCACTGATTGCCATGGTAGGTAACCAGGTCATACTGGTATAGAAGAGTAAGGACTGAAGTCCACCGAATACAATAATAGCCCAAACTTCCTTGTTTTTTAAGATATTCTCTTTCTTTTGTTTTTTCTCACTTCCTTTTAGAAAATGATTGTGACGATGATTGGGGAACCAGGCAACTAAAGTTAGTAGGCAGACCAAGGATAGGCAGAGTATCAAGCCTTTCCAAGATGTCGCCTGAGTAATGGGTACAGAGAGATAGGAAGCAAGAGCCGTTGTAATCCCCATAGAGGTCACATAGATGGTTGTCAGAAAGCCAATCTTTTGTGGGTGATTGGCCTGAATGGCGCTAGGAAGGAGCACGTTAAAGATCGCAATACTTGCTCCGATGAGTAAAGTCCCTAGATAGAGTAGAGGAAGATTAAAGATACGAATCACTGAACCGATGGTCAATACGATAAGACTATAGGTGAAAAGGTGCTCGAGTCCAATTTTTTGAGCTAAACGAGTCGCAAAAGAGGAGAAGAGGGCAAACATCAAGAGAGGGAGGCTGGTCAAAACACCAAGTGAACTAACTTCCACGCCTAAACCTTGGGCAATATCTCCCAAAACAGTTGGTAAAGCTGTGAAAGGAGCTCTTAAGACCGCTCCGATTAAGATAATTCCTAGAATAAAAAAGAGTGATCGTTTTTTCATGTGAACCTCAATAAGCTGATTTTGATAACAGCTTATTTTAATTTTTTTTCCTATAGATGTCAAGTTGACCTGACGTGATTCGTTACGTGGCCGATAGAAATCATAGTAAAGAAGGACAATATATTTACTAGTTTTTTTCTGGGATTCAAATAAAAATAGGAAAGTCAGGGAAATTGTGATAAAATAGTGAAAGAAAATCTATAAATTGGAGAACTACTGTGTCTGAAAATCGTAAATTTAGCGTCCTGATGTCAGTCTATGTTAAAGAAAATCCAGCCTTTCTGGAAGAGGCAGTAGAGAGCATCTTACATCAAACGCTCAAACCTAGCGAAGTGGTAATCGTCGAAGATGGTTCGCTGACACCTGAACTGTATCAAGTTTTGGAGAAATTAGAAGCACAGTCAAGTATTCCAATCAAACGTTGCCCACTTGAGCAAAATCGTGGCTTAGGTTTAGCTCTTCAGTACGGTGTCTTACAGTGCCAATATGATGTCATTGCTCGTATGGATACAGATGATATTGCTGTTGAAGACCGTTTCGAACAACAGTTCGAATTGATGGAAAAAGAAAACTTAGACCTGCTAGGTGGTCATATCGCAGAGTTTATCGACCAACCTGACGAGATTGTGTCTTACCGTCGTGTACCGACTAAGCATGAGGATATCATTACCTACCAACGTATGAGAAGTGCCTTTAATCATATGACTGTTATGTTCAAAAAAGGTATGGTTCTCAAAGCTGGTAACTACGAGGATGGCCTTTATATGGAAGATGATCTTCTCTGGCTCAATATGATTAGTGCAGGAGCTCGAACTGGAAATGTGGATCAAATTCTATGTAAGGTGCGCGTGGGAGCGGGGATGTTTGAGCGCCGTGGAGGTCTTCGCTATCTCAAACTCTATCGCCAAGCACGAAAGAGAATGCACGCTCGTGGACAGATTTCTTATGGCGAATATCTGAAAAGTGTTTTAATCCAAGTTGTCGTTGCCCTATGTCCAGGATTTGTGCGACAGTTTATATTTTTGAAACTTCTAAGAAAAAGCAAGTAATGTCTAGCTGATAGGATTTTAAAACTATATCTTATTACTGCTAGCAAATGTGATTCTGTGTAGGAGGATACCATTCACATGAATAAAAAAATAACAGATTACGTAATTGATCTGGTTGAAGTATTAAATAAACAACAGAAACAAATATTTTGGGGATTTTTTGATATTGCCAGTATGGTCTTATCAATTATTGTTTCCTATATTCTATTTTATGGCTTGATTAATCCAGCCCCGGTAGACTATGTCATTTACACAGGTCTAACCTTCCTTTTCTACCAACTGATGATTGGATTCTGGGGGCTTAATGCTAGTATTAGTCGATATAGCAAAATAACAGATTTCATGAAGATTTTCTTCGGAGTAACTATCAGTAGTATCTTATCTTATGTGATCTGCTATGCTTTCTTGCCGCTCTTTTCTATCCGCTTTATCGTACTCTTTATCCTATTAACAACTTTCTTGATTCTACTTCCTCGTATCACTTGGCAGTTGATTTACTCAAGACGTAAAAAGGGAAATGGAGCTGGAGAACACCGTCGTACTTTCTTGATTGGTGCTGGTGATGGTGGCGCGCTCTTTATGAACAGCTACCAACATCCCACTAGTGACCTTGAACTAGTTGGGATTTTGGATAATGATGAAAAGAAAAAAGGACAAAAACTTGGGAAAATCCCAGTTTTGGGTTCTTATGATGATCTACCAGAATTGGCTAAACGTTACAGAGTTGAAAAAGTTATCGTTGCGATTCCGTCTCTAGATCCATCTGAATATGAACGAATCCTGCAGATGTGTAACCGTATCGGTGTAAAATGCTTTAAGATGCCGATGATTGAGTCAGTTGTGCAAGGTCTCCAGCCTCAAGCAGGTGGTTTCCAGAAAATTGATATCACGGACCTGTTGGGACGTAAGGAGATTCATCTCGATGAATCACGCCTGGGTTCTGAAATCACTGGCAAAACAATCTTGGTGACTGGTGCCGGAGGTTCAATTGGTTCAGAAATCTGCCGTCAAGTCAGTCGATTCAATCCTGAACGTGTCATTTTGCTCGGTCATGGAGAAAACTCTATTTATCTGATTTACCATGAATTAATTCGTAAATTCCAGGAAATTGATTTTGTTCCTGTCATTGCCGATATTCAAGATTACGATCGTTTGCTTCAAGTTTTTGAACAGTACGAACCAGCGATTGTTTACCATGCTGCAGCTCATAAACATGTTCCTATGATGGAGCGTAATCCAAAAGAAGCCTTTAAGAATAATATCCTTGGGACTTATAATGTTGCTAGAGCAGTTGACGCCGCACGAGTTCCAAAAATGGTCATGATTTCGACAGATAAGGCCGTTAATCCACCAAACGTAATGGGAGCAACTAAACGTGTGGCTGAGTTGATTGTCACTGGATTTAATCAACGTAGTCAATCTACTTATTGTGCGGTTCGCTTCGGTAACGTACTCGGTAGCCGTGGTAGTGTAATTCCTGTCTTTGAACGTCAGATCGCTGAAGGTGGGCCTGTAACGGTGACAGACTTCCGAATGACTCGTTACTTTATGACCATTCCAGAAGCTAGTCGTTTGGTGATTCATGCAGGAGCTTATGCCAAGGATGGGGAAGTCTTTATCCTTGATATGGGTAAACCTGTACGCATTTACGATTTGGCTAAGAAAATGGTTCTACTCAGTGGTCATACTGAAAATGAAATTCCAATCGTAGAAGTAGGTATTCGCCCAGGTGAAAAACTATATGAAGAGTTGCTTGTATCAACTGAATTAGTGGACAATCAAGTAATGGACAAGATTTTTGTTGGTAAAGTAAATGTGATGCCTCTTGAGATGATCAATCAGAAGATTGAAGAGTTCCGTACCTTGCAAGGTGCTGAATTGAAGAGAGCTATTATCAGCTTTGCTAACGAAACAACTCATGATGATTAAAAATAGATGAGATATTATCTGCGACTTCTGTTTATGAGAAAGAGTAGATAGTATCTTTTTTTCTAGATTTCGAGAGACTTTCAGCGTTTTTTGAACAAACTTGTTATTATTGAACAGATATGGTAAACTATAGTAAATAAAAAATTAGGGAGTAACTTATGATTAACGCTTATAAGAATTTTTTTAAAGGATATGTAGATTTTGCAGGTCGTTCAACACGTTCTGACTATTGGTGGGTTTGCCTTGGGAATTTTATTCTTTATATTCCTCTCTACTCAGCATACTTTAATGTTATATTTAGCGAAGGAAGCGAGGGTGCTTTTCTTGCCTTGGGTGGCCTTGCTATTATTTACATGATTTTTGGACTAGCACTTCTCTTACCTGGACTAGCACTGACAGTTCGTCGTCTTCGTGATGCTGGTTTCCACTGGGCACTCATTTTCGTTGCATTTGTTCCATTTGTTGGAAGTATCGCTCTTTTGGTACTTCTAGCTATGCCGACAAAGGATTAATTATAAGTTCAACTATCTGAAGAATGCTACAAGGACGAAGAAGTTTCAGTCTTGTCGAATAATTTGCTAACACTCCCAGGTCTTTTACTAGATTTGGGAGTGTTCTATAACTGTACAGTTTAGTATCTACTGATAAAATAAAAGTTGGGAGTATCATATGATTAACGCGTATAAGAATTTCTTTTAAGAATTATGCAGAGTTCACTGGGCGTTCGACGCGTCCAGATTACTGGTGGGTTTGGTTAGGAAACCTCATCCTTTCTATTCCTTTCTGGATTATCTATTTCTACACTGTATTTCTTAGTACCGTGATGGATTCAGTGAGCGATTCAGCCGGCGAAGCTATTTTTATGGTTTTGGGTTTAGTTGCCATTATTTATGCAGTTTTCTATCTAGCAATCTTGGTACCGACTTTAGCTTTATCAGTTCGCCGTTTGCGTGATGCTGGATTCCACTGGGCCTTTATCTTCCTTCGCTTTGCTCCAATGGGAGGGATAGCTCTTTTGATTCTTTTCGCTATGCCGACAAAAGAAACTGAAGGGGTAAACTATAGTGAATCTCAAGCAGTCAAAAATGAAGAAGCCATCGAAGATACACCGTTCGAAGAATCAGATAAGAACTAAGAGATTCTTGTTTTACGGTTGAATCTGTTTTGGACTTCTTGTATTTTATTATCAACAAGTTAAAAAAGCACTCCAATTTAATTGGAGTGCTTTTGTTTAAATCTTCTATTGTAGTTGATGTAAAATGTCTGCTGGTTGATGTGCAACCCAGTCAGGTTGATAGGTCATGAGGTCCTTCTCGTCACCAAATCCCCAAGTAACCGCTAGTTTTTTAATGCCAGTTTCTTGGGCACCAATCATATCAAATTTTGTATCTCCGATAAGGACCACTTTTTCTGGGTCCAATTTATGAGTTGCCAAAGCTTGACGAATGACATCTGCCTTATGCACTGCTTGAGGACTTGAACCATAGATGCCGTCAAAGAAATGATCGATTTCAAAATTAGCTGTCATATGGACTGCTGTCGGAGTATTTTTTGTTGTCGTGATATAGAGAGGATATTGTTGAGATAGTTCAGTGAGTAGTTCCTTGATTTGTGGAAAGAGCTGAGCTTCGTAGACTCCTTTTTCCTTATAGTAGGAACGATAAAGCTGGATAGCTGACTCAATCTGCTCAGTTGGTAAGCAACTAGCGAAACTAGTTTCCAATGGAGGTCCCATAAAACCACGTATCGTTTTTGCGTCTGGACTAGGGACTCCCAGTTGTTCAAAAGTATAGGTGAAGCCATTGTGAATACCGATAGAGCTGTCCACAAGGGTTCCATCTAAGTCGAAAAAGATGGCTGATAGGGATGACATTGATTCTCCTAGTAATCTTGAAATTATTCGCCGAAGATTTCTTTTTGAAGGCGACGGCCTGTCGGTGTGGCTGCGAGACCACCTTCGGCAGTTTCACGAAAGGCAGTTGGGAGGCTAGAGCCTACTTGGTACATGGCATCAATGACTTCGTCAACTGGGATTTTTGATTCGATACCGGCTAAAGCCATATCGGCTGCGATGAAGGCGAAACTTGCTCCCATAGCATTACG
The DNA here is from genome assembly GCF_047463175.1 of Streptococcus infantis. Taxonomy (GTDB): domain Bacteria; phylum Bacillota; class Bacilli; order Lactobacillales; family Streptococcaceae; genus Streptococcus; species Streptococcus infantis_AC. The sequence continues at coordinate 52,952 of NZ_JASHEJ010000004.1, read as the reverse complement.
CTTAACACATGGAACCTCAACCAAACCTGCAACGGGGTCACAGATAAGACCGAGCATGTTTTTGATAACGAAGGCGATAGCCTGACTCGCTTGATAAGGAGTTCCACCTGCAGCTAGAGTTAGGGCAGCAGCGCTCATGGCAGAGGCAGATCCAACTTCGGCTTGACAGCCTCCTTCAGCTCCCGAGATAGAAGCGTTATTAGCAATGATGAGCCCAAAAGCACCAGCAGCAAAGAGAAAATCTAGTTGTTGTTCATGCGTTAAATCTAACTTTTGAATAGCAGATGTGAGAACTGCGGGAAGACATCCTGCGCTACCTGCGGTTGGTGTCGCACACACAAGGCCCATCTTGGCATTGTGCTCATTAACGGCAATGGCGTTACGGGCGGCAGACAAGACAGTGAAGTCTGATAAGGTCTTTCCTTTTTTGATGTAATGATCGAGCTTGGCAGCGTCACCACCTGTCAAACCGCTACGAGATTTATTCTCATTGAGTCCAAGTTCAACGGAAGCTTTCATGACTTCAAGGTTACGCTCCATGAGGAGGAGAACTTCTTCTCGCTCACGACCAGTTAGCTCAAACTCAGTCCTAATCATGAGCTCAGCAACATTTCCTTGGAAGTCAAGTTCGGCTTGTTCGATTAATTCTTTGATAGAGTAAAACATATTTTCTCCTATTGAAAGAAATTGACATTGTGTAAATGAGGAATTTTCCGAATTTCTTCGATAGATTCTTCACAGTTACGACTATCAACTTCAATAATCATGATTGCTTTCTCGCCAGCTTTTTCTCGAGTTACATTCATTTGGGCGATGTTGATGCCAAAGCGAGAAAGAGCTTCTGTCACATGAGCAATCATACCTGGAACATCCTGATGGACGATGATGATGGTAGGAGTGTTCATGTTGAGAGATACGGCAAAACCATTTAATTCTGTCACCTGGATATTTCCACCGCCGATTGAAATTCCTGTTACGCTGATAGTCTTACGATCGTTCTTAACAGTGATTTTCGTAGTATTTGGGTGGGGAGCATTACTGTCCTTTTGGATGGTCCACACGATTTTAATGCCACGCTTGTGGGCAATTTCTAAACTATTTGGAATTTCAGGATCATCCGTATCCATTCCCAAAATACCAGCTACAAGGGCAAGGTCTGTCCCGTGTCCACGATAGGTTTTTGCAAAAGAGTTAAAAAGCTGGAATTCAACCTCAGTTGGAGTATCATCAAAGATAGATGAAACGATTTTACCGATACGAACAGCTCCTGCAGTGTGACTACTAGATGGCCCAATCATTACTGGTCCAATGATATCAAAGACAGATTGAAAACGAAGTGATTGCATCTGTTTCCCCTTAAAAAGATTCTTACTTCTATTATAGCAAAGATTAGATGTAAGTGCTTAATTACTTTCTGAAATATATAAAAAGATTAAAAAGCTTTAATAACAAGGGTTTTGTAACAAAAAAGGGCTTTTTTAAGTAAATAAATCACAGTTTTGTAACATTTCTACACAAATTCGTTAACAAATAGTAACATTAGAAAGGTATCATGGTAGTATAAGAAAAAAGGAGAACTTTTTTAAATGAAATTAAACATTAAGACTAAACTTGCAGGATTTGCAGTTGTACTTGCTTTCCTTGCACCATCACTTACTTTTGCACAAGAAACAAAAACTTATACAGTTAAACCTGGAGATACTCTTTCAGAAATTGCTGAGACATACAACACAACAGTTGAAAAATTAGCTAAATTGAACAACATTAAAAATGTTGACCTCATCTATGTTGACCAAGTTTTAGTTATTGAAGGAGAAGCTCCAGTAGTAGCGGCGACTCCTGCAACGACAACTCCTGCACCATCTGCAAATACTGAAGCTCCGGTTTCAACACCAGCTCCAACGACTGCAGAAGAAACTCCAGCAGTAGAAGAAACTTCTGCCCCAGTAGCAGAAGAGAGCACAACACCAGCTGCGACTGTAAGCGGATCTGAAGCAGAAGCGAAAGAATGGATTGCTCAAAAAGAATCAGGCGGTAGCTACACAGCTACAAACGGACGTTACATCGGACGTTACCAATTGACAGATTCATACTTGAACGGTGACTACTCAGCTGAAAACCAAGAACGTGTAGCGGATGCTTATGTTGCAGGACGTTACGGTTCATGGACAGCTGCTAAGAACTTCTGGCTTAACAACGGTTGGTATTAAGAAATAAAAATAAGAGCCTTGAAAGGCTCTTTTTTGTACTATTATTTGATAAAAGATAATCTTTAAACATTAGTGATGACAAAAGTATTAAGTCTGGCGCTTTTACTGAATGGTTCCACCTGAATTAGCAAGATGAACTGTTTGTATCGCGAACTTCAACCTAATCACTATGGCTATTAGACTCTGCTTGAGAACCAGAAGAATCAGCGGCTTGATTTCCTGCACTGCTAGCGTTATCAGATGAATATTGCTCAGCAGCAGGTGTCTGGGAATTATTGATGGTTCCATATGATTCAGTATAGGTTGGAGTGTAGCTGCTATCATCCGAATAGTAGACTTCAGTCCTCTGAACGCTACTAGTTGTTTCTGTTTGGTTAGATTTTTGTTCTTCTTTTTTGGTCAAGTCTTCAACTTGTTTTTGGAATTTAGAGATTAGTTCTTGAATTGGTTTTATCTTTTCTTCAATGGAAGTTTGCTCGTTAGCAGAGTTGATATTTTTAATGATTTCTAGTATTTTTTGTAAAGAAGTGATACCTGTTTCAAGTGTTTGTTTATCTTGAAACTGGCTATCAGAGTCCTTTATATCTAATTTTAAAGCTTTTTCAGTATAATGCTTTGTGACTTTATCGGCAGTAGAAGTGAGAAAGTCTGTTAGTGTCTTTTTACCCGCATCAGTGGTTGGTTTCAATTCCTGAATCTTTTTCCAATCATCTATTATGCTTTCAGAATCGATGTTGAAGTCTTTAATAGCCTTTTTTACATATTCAACATCTTGTTGATTTTTTTGTTGTTTGATGAGAGCAACGTTCCCTCTCTCTGCTTGGATTTTTTCTTGATGGAGGACTAAGCCTGTCAAAAGTCCAATACCTGCAATAAGTGTAATAATAAAAATAGTATTTTTTGATTTTAGAATATCTTTGTAGTTGTTCACAATAGTTCTACGCACGTGGATAAAGGTATATGTAAGGAATCATGTGCGCATTCCTCCTTATTACAGTATATCATTTTTAGTTGATTTTAAAAATAAGTTTTTAAAGAGAATAGAAGTTTAGGTATGAATTACTTTTTTGTGTTCTTAATTTTATGTATTTACAGAAGAGATTGCTAGATTTGTCAGCCTCTTTCTTGTCTTCTCTATCTAAGCATGTTATAATGAAAACTGCTCAAACGACCTTCAATCGTGATAGCAAACACGACCTTCAATCGTGAATAAACGAATAGATGGGAGAACTACCATGAGTGATAACTCTAAAACACGTGTTGTCGTGGGGATGAGTGGTGGTGTTGATTCGTCGGTGACGGCTCTCTTGCTCAAGGAGCAGGGCTACGATGTGATCGGTATCTTCATGAAGAACTGGGATGACACAGATGAAAACGGCGTCTGTACAGCGACCGAAGATTACAAGGATGTGGCTGCGGTGGCAGACCAGATTGGCATTCCTTACTACTCTGTCAACTTTGAAAAAGAGTATTGGGACCGCGTTTTTGAATATTTCCTAGCGGAATACCGTGCAGGACGCACGCCAAATCCAGACGTTATGTGTAACAAGGAAATCAAGTTTAAGGCCTTTTTGGACTATGCCATGACCTTGGGGGCTGACTATGTGGCGACTGGTCACTATGCTCGAGTGGCGCGTGATGAGGATGGCATCGTTCACATGCTTCGTGGCGTGGACAATGGCAAAGATCAGACCTATTTCCTCAGCCAACTTTCGCAAGAACAACTTCAAAAAACCATGTTCCCGCTGGGACATTTGGAAAAACCTGAAGTCCGAAAAATAGCTGAAGAAGCTAGACTTGCGACTGCCAAGAAGAAAGACTCGACAGGAATTTGCTTTATCGGAGAAAAGAACTTTAAAGAATTTCTCAGCAACTATCTACCAGCTCAGCCTGGTCGCATGATGACTGTGGATGGTCGCGATATGGGCGAGCATGCCGGCCTTATGTACTATACGATTGGTCAGCGTGGCGGACTCGGTATCGGTGGACAACACGGCGGGGACAATGCTCCTTGGTTCGTTGTCGGCAAAGATTTGAGCCAGAACATTCTCTATGTAGGTCAAGGTTTCTACCATGATTCGCTTATGTCAACTAGCTTAGAAGCCAGTCAAGTCCGCTTTACTCGTGATATGCCAGAGGAATTTACGCTCGAATGCACGGCTAAATTCCGCTATCGTCAGCCTGACTCTAAAGTGACTGTACATGTCAAAGGGGATAAGGCAGAGGTCATCTTTGCGGAGCTACAGCGCGCCATTACACCAGGACAGGCAGTTGTCTTTTACGACGGTGAAGAGTGTCTCGGTGGCGGTTTGATTGACAATGCCTACCGCGATGGACAGGTTTGTCAGTACATATAGATTGACAAATTTTCTCAATTTGCTACAATAATAAAAGCAATAGAAATGATGGTCAAAGCTCATGGATGTTGCAGGCTTTTTTGTCCTGCACTTCTTACGAGTTTTGACTGTTTTTGTGTCGTTTAAGGGAAAGGGCAAAAATGACTCAACAAGACTTTCGGACAAAAGTGGGGAATACGGTTTTTGGCGTTCGGGCGACAGCTTTGATTCTTCAAAACCGCAAGCTACTAGTCACCAAAGATAAGGACAAGTATTACACCATTGGCGGCGCTATTCAAGTCAATGAGAGAACGGAAGATGCGGTAGTCCGCGAAGTGAGGGAAGAACTGGGTGTTAAAGCTCAGGCTGGTCAGCTAGCTTTTGTGGTTGAAAATCGTTTTGAACAGGACGGTGTTTCCTATCACAATATCGAGTTTCATTATTTGGTGGACTTGCTTGAGGATGCCCCATTGACCATGCAGGAAGATGAGAAAAGGCAGCCCTGTGAGTGGATTGATTTGGATAAACTCCAGAATATCCAACTAGTTCCAGCCTTTTTAAAAACAGCTCTACCAGCTTGGGAGGGCCAACTAAGACACATTCATTTTGAGGAATAGGAGAGAAAATGACTTATAATTTTACGGAAGAATACGATATTATTGTAATCGGTGCGGGACATGCGGGGGTCGAAGCTTCACTAGCAGCCAGCCGTATGGGTTGCAAGGTATTGCTTGCGACCATCAACATTGAAATGTTGGCTTTCATGCCATGTAATCCGTCTATTGGTGGTTCTGCTAAAGGGATTGTCGTGCGTGAGGTAGATGCCCTTGGTGGTGAAATGGCGAAAACCATTGACAAGAGCTACATCCAGATGAAGATGCTCAACACTGGGAAGGGACCAGCTGTCCGTGCCCTTCGTGCGCAGGCTGATAAGGAACTTTACTCTAAGGAAATGCGCAAGACAGTTGAAAATCAAGAGAATCTAACCCTTCGTCAAACCATGATTGATGAGATTTTGGTGGAAGATGGCAAGGTTGTCGGTGTTCGTACAGCAACCCATCAAGAGTATGCTGCCAAGGCTGTTATCGTGACCACAGGGACAGCCCTTCGTGGGGAAATCATCATCGGAGATCTCAAGTATTCATCAGGGCCAAACCACAGTCTGGCTTCTATTAACCTAGCTGATAATCTCAAGGAACTTGGGCTTGAAATCGGTCGTTTCAAGACAGGAACGCCTCCACGTGTCAAGGCCTCTTCTATCAACTATGATGTGACAGAGATTCAGCCAGGAGATGAAACACCAAATCACTTCTCTTACACTTCACGTGATGAAGATTATGTCAAAGACCAAGTGCCGTGCTGGTTGACCTATACCAATGGTACCAGCCATGAGATTATCCAGAATAACCTCCACCGTGCGCCTATGTTTACAGGTGTGGTTAAGGGAGTGGGGCCTCGCTACTGTCCGTCGATTGAGGATAAGATTGTGCGTTTTGCGGACAAGGAACGCCACCAACTCTTCCTTGAGCCAGAAGGACGAAACACAGAAGAAGTTTATGTCCAAGGACTTTCAACCAGTCTTCCTGAGGATGTCCAACGTGACTTGGTTCATTCTATCAAAGGTTTGGAAAATGCAGAGATGATGCGTACAGGTTATGCTATCGAGTACGACATGGTTTTGCCTCATCAGTTGCGTGCAACTCTGGAAACCAAGAAAATCTCAGGACTTTTCACTGCTGGTCAGACAAATGGAACGTCTGGATATGAAGAAGCTGCTGGTCAAGGGATTATCGCGGGTATCAACGCAGCGCTGAAAATCCAAGGTAAGCCTGAGTTAATTCTAAAACGAAGCGACGGTTATATCGGAGTGATGATTGATGACTTGGTAACTAAGGGGACCATTGAACCTTACCGTCTCTTGACCAGTCGTGCAGAATACCGCCTCATCCTCCGTCATGACAATGCCGATATGCGTTTGACCGAGATGGGGCGCGAGATTGGGCTTGTTGACGATGAACGTTGGGCTCGTTTTGAAATCAAGAAAAATCAATTTGAAAATGAGATGAAACGCCTAGACAGCATCAAACTCAAGCCAGTCAAGGAAACAAATGCTAAGGTTGAGGAGATGGGCTTCAAGCCATTGACAGATGCAGTGACAGCCAAGGAATTCCTTCGTCGCCCAGAAGTGTCTTACCAAGATGTGGTAGCCTTCATCGGTCCCGCTGCTGAAGAGTTAGATGACAAGATTATCGAATTGATTGAAACAGAAATCAAGTACGAAGGCTACATTTCAAAAGCCATGGATCAGGTTGCCAAGATGAAACGCATGGAAGAAAAACGGATTCCAGCGAATATTGACTGGGATGATATTGACTCTATCGCGACAGAAGCTCGCCAGAAGTTTAAGCTCATCAATCCAGAAACCATCGGCCAAGCTAGCCGTATTTCAGGTGTAAACCCAGCAGATATTTCTATTCTTATGGTGTATTTAGAAGGTAAAAATCGAAGCATTTCTAAAAACTTAGAAAAGAAAGCTGACTAAAAATAAAAAACTGAATTCTCTTTTTAAGAATTCAGTTTTTTTAGTTTTTTCTTCATTTTTCGAATTAAGAGAAAAGGAGAAATGACTATGCTGACAGTAGAAGAAAAAAATTTTTTAGACCGCTATAAAAGAGTTTCATATCATCGTTTTTATGAGATTGAACGCTTTGTTACCTTGTCTGAAAAGTTGAGCGAACGTCCGCCAAAGGCTGACAAGAACTAGACTTTTTGATATACTAGAACATATTAAAATATAGGAGAGAGCGAATGAACGTATATGGCAGATTAGAAGACGAACCAACTCCAACTTGGATGGGAAGTCAGGATGCTCCAGTAGAAAATGAGGAGCAACTCGAGGTTGAAACTCGTCAGCCTGCCCGCTTACCATTTTTGAATATCCTCATTTTGAGTACTCTAGTGGTCCTTGTGTCCGTAATTTTACCCTTCTTCTTAGGGTTAATAAGTCCGGAGCAGTCTCAGGATTTTTATATTGGATGGGCTATGCATCAGAGCGGAGATGTCTACACAGATTATTTTGGAACTAGTGGTCTCCTCTATTACTTTTTACAGTATTTAACCAAGGGCAGTATTTTGTTTGCCGTCTTTAATTGGTTGGCCTTAGTAGGCGCGGGATTCTTTCTTTTCCGTTCGGCTTACAATCTGACGGAACAAAACAAGCAATCGCAACAAGTGTTGACGGTCTTTTATGTCCTGGCTAGTGCTCTTAGTTTTGGTGGGGGATATGCAACTATTCTAGCCCTCCCATTCTTGTTCTATGCCTTAAGTTTAGTAACATCTTATTTGGCAGAACCAAGCCTTGAAAAAGGATTTATCCGTATTGGAGCTAGCTTAGCTCTAGCATTTTTCTTTGCACCTTTGGTTACAACTTTGTACGCCTTTGTCTTGTTTTTTGCTGTAACAGCTTTTAATATTGGTCGCAAAAATTTGGCTCATGGTGTCTACCAATTTTTTGCAGCGGGCTTTGGTTTTTCAATTCTCTTTTATCCAATCGGATATTATACAGCTTATAAAGGCAGCTTTGGAAATGCGATTAGTCAAATCCTTTATCCATTAGATAGTTTAAACTTTACGTCTAACTCGGGATTACTCGACAATATCCTCTTTTATGGATTGTTAGCAATTGCTCTTGGAGCATTGACGCTAGCATTGACAGGTCTCTTCAAATATAAACCATTGAAGCAATCAGTCTTATCAATCACTGCTGCAATAGCTGTCATTTTGGTATTAGTTTTAGAAATTTTTTCTACGGATCTTATCAATGGCAGTCGTATGGTTGAGTTCCTTCCTTTCTTGTCGCTTCTTTTGCTGACACGAATTCCTACAGAGAAGCCAGAAGGAGCGAATCGCCGTAGAAGATCTAGAGAAGAAATATCGGTATGGGGAGCTTTTGTAAAAGGAAATGCCTATCTACCAATTTTGGCTCTCGTTTATCTATTTTCAGCCCCTCTAGTATCACGATATTTACTTCATGCGGAACAATATCAAGAGCGCACAAGCATTGAAGCTAAGGTCAAAGGGGAAACTCAAGCTACAGATCGTATCTATGTTTGGGATAATTTGACAAGTAGCTATAAAGCTAGCGAACGCTTGTCTGCTAGTCAGTTGCTTTCGCCTAGATTGCATACAGGACTCGATGCAAATCGTACTAAACTTGTAAATGATATACGAGATAATCAACCAAAGATGATTGTGGTGAATACAAAAACAAGTCTATGGACAGAAGTTGAGCAGCTCTTAGCTGAAAATTATCAAGCGGTTCAAAGTGAATTCAAAGATTTTAAACTCTATAAATTAAAATAAAAACTATCAATATCTTGTGCAATTTTAAAAAAAATTTATTTTTTGACACAAGATATTGATTTTTATTTTTTTAGTGATATAATACTTTTTAGAATCAATATTATATTTAAGAAAAGGGTATGGATATGATTGTATTGGAAGAGAAGGCTGTCCCTGGTCCGACTTTATTCGTCGAAAAACGTGACGGCAGACGTGTAATTTTTGATGTAGACAAGATTGACAAAGCGCTTCATAAGGCTGCTGAAAAAGTTATGGATGTAACCCCTTTGGTCGAAAAGCGACTTAGTACCCTAGTTGAACGTATCGTTGAAGAAATTCATAGCCGTTTCCCACAAGGTGTAAAAATCTATGAAATCCAAAATATCGTAGAACACGAATTGTTGGAAGCTAAAGAATACGCCTTGGCCGAGGAGTATATCACCTATCGAACTCAAAGGGATTTTGAGCGCTCAAAAGCGACAGATATCAACTTTAGTATTCATAAACTTCTCAATAAAGATCAGGCAGTTGTCAATGAAAATGCCAATAAGGATAGTGATGTTTTTAATACCCAGCGTGATTTGACGGCAGGGATTGTTGGGAAATCCATCGGACTTCAAATGCTTCCTAAACATGTGGCTAATGCCCATCAAAAAGGGGATATCCACTATCATGATTTGGACTACAGTCCCTATACCCCTATGACCAACTGCTGTTTGATTGATTTCAAGGGCATGTTGGAAAATGGTTTTAAGATTGGAAATGCTGAAGTAGAGAGTCCCAAGTCTATCCAAACAGCGACAGCACAGATTTCACAAATTATCGCCAACGTTGCATCAAGTCAGTATGGAGGCTGTTCAGCAGACCGTATTGATGAAGTTTTGGCTCCTTATGCAGAGAAAAATTACCAAAAGCACCTCAAGGATGCGGAGGAATGGGTTTTGCCTGACAAGCGCCGAGAATACGCATGGAAGAAAACCCAAAAAGACATCTACGATGCCATGCAATCTCTAGAGTACGAGATTAACACCCTCTTTACATCAAATGGGCAAACGCCATTTACCTCTCTTGGTTTCGGTCTAGGAACCAGTCGTTTTGAACGTGAAATTCAAAAGGCAATCCTGAACATTCGTATAAAGGGGCTTGGTTCAGAACACCGTACAGCCATCTTCCCTAAACTCATCTTTACTCTTAAAAAAGGTCTTAACTTAGAGGAAGGCTCACCTAACTACGACATCAAACAGTTGGCTCTTGAGTGTGCAACTAAGCGCATGTACCCGGATGTCTTGTCTTATGATAAGATTGTTGAGTTGACTGGTTCTTTCAAAGTTCCGATGGGCTGCCGTTCATTCCTTCAAGGATGGAAGGATGAAAATGGAGTAGAAGTCAATTCGGGCCGTATGAACCTAGGAGTTGTGACGGTCAATCTTCCTCGTATTGCCCTCGAATCAGAAGGCGACCTGAACAAGTTTTGGGAAATCTTCAATGAGCGTATGAATATCGCGGAAGATGCCTTGGTTTACCGTGTGGAAAGAACCAAGGAAGCCACTCCAGCTAATGCACCAATTCTTTATCAATATGGAGCCTTCGGACGTCGTCTTGGAAAAGAAGAAAGTGTTGATCAACTCTTTAAGAATCGTCGTGCAACTATTTCTCTGGGCTATATTGGCTTGTACGAAGTAGCGACCGTCTTCTATGGTAACAATTGGGAAAATAACCCAGAAGCCAAAGAGTTTACGCTAGACATCATTCGTGACATGAAACGTCGAGTGGAAGAGTGGTCTGACCAATATGGTTACCATTTCTCTATCTATTCAACGCCGTCTGAAAGTTTGACAGACCGCTTCTGTCGCTTGGATACGGAGAGATTCGGCTCTATTCCAGATATTACAGATAAAGAATACTACACAAATTCCTTCCATTATGATGTCCGCAAAAATCCAACACCTTTTGAAAAATTGGACTTTGAGAAAGTCTACCCAGAAGCGGGTGCATCTGGTGGCTTTATCCACTACTGCGAGTACCCAGTTCTCCAACAAAATCCAAAGGCCTTGGAAGCTGTGTGGGACTATGCTTACGACCGTGTAGGTTATCTCGGAACCAATACTCCGATCGACCGTTGCTATAAGTGTGATTTTGAAGGAGATTTTGAACCGACAGAGAGAGGATTTGCTTGTCCTAACTGTGGGAATAACGATCCTAAAACAGTAGATGTGGTTAAACGGACCTGTGGTTATTTAGGGAATCCTCAAGCACGTCCGATGGTTAATGGACGCCACAAGGAAATTGCTGCGCGTGTCAAACACATGAACGGTTCTACTATTAAAACGGCAGGACATGAAGTAAGAAATTAGAAAGAAATAGAATGGGGAAATATCAATTAGACGATAAAGGCAAGGCTTTGGTTCAACGATTCCATGAAAAACATTCAAAGGGAGGAGTCAATAAAAAAGACAGAGTAGCTAGCCTTAGAGAACAGTTTTTAAACAAAAATAAGAAAAAGTGAGAGCTACCTCTCGCTTTTCTTATAGCGGGGAGGGGAATATGGAACTACGCAGACCGGCATTGGCAGATAAAGAAACAATTTTAGATATGATGGCAGAGTTTGAAAAGAGTCAATCAGCCCACGATGGCGGATTTTGGGATGCTGAGAATTTTGTTTATGAAGAGTGGTTAGAAAGTAATCAGGATCAGGAAATGGGGATTAATCTGCCTGAAGGGTGGGTGCCTGCTATTCAATTAGTCGCTTTTGCAAAAGATGGACAAGCCGTAGGGTTCCTCAATCTGAGATTGCGTCTTAGTGACTATTTGCTGGAGGTAGGTGGTCATATTGGCTATTCCATCCGCCCGTCTGAAAGAGGTAAGGGCTACGCCAAAGAATCCCTCCGACAAGGTTTGCAAGTTGCTAAGGGAAAGAATATTAAACGAGCACTGCTGACTTGTAGCACAGAAAATCCTGCCAGCCGAGCTGTTATTTTAGCTAACGGTGGTGTTTATGAGGATGTTCGAAACGGAACGGAGCGCTATTGGATAGACTTGGAGTAGAAAGCATGACATGGAATACACCAAAACCAGGCGAGTGGAAAAGTGAAGAACTGAGTCAAGGTCGAATCATTGATTATAAGGCTTTTAACTTTGTCGATGGCGAAGGAGTGCGCAATTCCCTTTATGTGGCCGGCTGCATGTTTCACTGTGAGGGCTGTTACAACGTAGCGACCTGGTCCTTTAACGCAGGCATACCTTATACCCCAGAGTTGGAAGAGCAAATCATGGCAGACCTAGTCCAACCCTATGTTCAAGGCTTGACTTTATTAGGAGGAGAACCCTTCCTAAATACAGGAATCCTCTTGCCTCTCGTGAAACGTATACGGAAAGAATTGCCAGAAAAAGATATCTGGTCTTGGACGGGATACACATGGGAAGAGATGATGTTGGAAACACCTGATAAACTGGAGCTCTTGTCAATGATTGATATCTTGGTTGATGGACGGTATGATAAAAGCAAGCGTAATCTCATGCTTCAGTTCCGCGGCTCATCCAATCAACGAATTATCGATGTACAAAAATCTCTGCAAAGTGGAAAAGTAGTTATTTGGGACAAGCTTAAAGATGGGAAGAAAAGCTATGAACAGGTGAAGAGAGAATGAAGAAAAAAGGCTTAATAGAGCAACTGGTCTCAGAAATAGATTCGGGAAGAATTAGGACGCTAGGGATCTACGGTCATGGGGCTTCAGGTAAATCAACCTTTGCTCAGGAATTATATCAAACCCTAGATTCTACTACAGTAAATTTGCTAGAAACAGATCCCTATATCACCTCAGAACGTCACCTGGTAGTACCGAATCAAGCACCTGATCAAAAGGTGACAGCTTGTCTGCCAGTGGCGCATGAACTGGCAAGTTTGCAGAGAGATATTCTCGCCCTGCAGGCGGGTATGGATGTCTTGACAATCGAAGAACCTTGGAAAGCTAGTGAAATCTTGTCTGGATCAAAACCAATTCTGATAGTCGAGGGGATGTCTGTGGGTTTTCTACCAAAGGAACTCTTTGACAAAACTGTTTGTTTCTACACGAATGAAGAGAAAGAATTAAAGAGGCGTCTAGCTCGAGATACGACTGTGAGAAATGGCGATGCATCCTATATATTGGCTAGTCAGCAAATGAGACGAGAACAGTATCTGCAATACTATAAAGAAACCGAGTCAAAAGCGGATATCTTGATAAATCAATCAAATGATAAATTTCAGATCAAAACGAATATTATATAGAAGAAAAAATATAAATTTGCTCTTCATTTATGCTTTTTTGAGATAAGGAGCGATAAGAAAACAGTTTCATTCGAAAAATTAAAAAAATCCTGTCAAATCCCTTGCAATCGCAGGGGCTTTGTGTTATTCTATTATGGTGCTGTAAATTACAGCCTTAGCTTTGATGCAAGAGGTTGCGACACGCTCGGTTGCATTGCCACGCAACGCGCGTCGGTTTTCTTGTGGAGCTAGCCTATTATCTTAAATAGACGAAAAGGAGAAAAAGATGGCAAACAAAAAAATCCGTATCCGTTTGAAAGCTTACGAACACCGTACGCTTGACACAGCGGCTGCTAAAATCGTAGAATCAGCTACTCGCACAGGTGCAGAAGTTGCAGGTCCAATCCCACTTCCAACTGAACGTAGCCTCTACACAATTATTCGTGCGACTCACAAATATAAAGACTCTCGCGAACAATTCGAAATGCGTACACACAAACGTTTGATCGACATCATCAACCCAACTCAAAAAACAGTTGACGCTTTGATGAAATTGGATCTTCCAAGTGGTGTAAACGTAGAAATCAAACTTTAATTTAAAGCTTGATACCTTGAGCATAAAAAACGCTCGTTAAAAACTTTTTGAATAAAAAATATAGAAAAGGAACTATTTTCTCATGACAAAAGGAATCTTAGGGAAAAAAGTGGGAATGACTCAAATCTTCACTGAAGCTGGCGAATTGATCCCTGTAACAGTTATCGAAGCAACTCCAAACGTTGTTCTTCAAGTTAAAACTGTTGAAACAGATGGTTACAACGCTATCCAAGTTGGTTTCGATGACAAACGCGAAGTATTGAGCAACAAACCTGCTAAAGGACATGTAGCAAAAGCTAACACGGCTCCTAAGCGCTTCATTCGTGAATTCAAAAACGTTGAAGGCTTGGAAGTTGGTGCTGAAATCACAGTTGAAACTTTCGCAGCTGGAGACATTGTTGATGTAACTGGTACATCTAAAGGTAAAGGTTTCCAAGGTGTTATCAAACGCCACGGACAATCACGTGGACCTATGGCTCACGGTTCTCGTTACCACCGTCGTCCAGGTTCTATGGGACCTGTTGCACCTAACCGCGTATTCAAAGGTAAAAACCTTGCAGGACGTATGGGTGGCGACCGTGTAACAATTCAAAACCTTGAAGTTGTACAAGTTGTTCCAGAAAAGAACGTTATCCTTATCAAAGGTAACGTACCAGGTGCTAAGAAATCTCTTATCACTATCAAGTCAGCAGTTAAAGCTGGTAAATAATAAGGAAAGGGGAATACAGTCAAAATGGCAAATGTAACATTATTCGACCAAACTGGTAAACAAGCGGGCGAAGTTGTTCTCAGCGATGCAATCTTTGGTATCGAACCAAACCAATCTGTTGTGTTTGATGTGATCATCAGCCAACGTGCTAGCCTTCGTCAAGGAACTCACGCAGTTAAAAACCGCTCAGCTGTTTCAGGTGGCGGACGCAAACCATGGCGTCAAAAAGGAACTGGACGTGCTCGTCAAGGTTCTATCCGCTCTCCACAATGGCGTGGTGGTGGAATCGTCTTCGGACCAACTCCACGTAGCTATGCGTACAAACTTCCTCAAAAAGTTCGTCGCCTTGCGCTTAAATCTGTTTACTCAGAAAAAGTTGCTGAAAACAAATTTGTAGCCGTTGATTCTCTTGAATTTACAGCTCCAAAAACTGCTGAATTTGCAAAAGTTCTTGCAGCTTTGAGCATCGATTCTAAAGTCCTTGTTATTCTTGAAGAAGGAAACGAATTCGCAGCTCTCTCAGCTCGTAACCTTCCAAACGTGAAAGTTGCGACTGCTACAACTGCAAGTGTTCTTGACATCGCAAATAGTGACAAACTTCTTGTTACTCAAGCAGCTATCTCTAAAATCGAGGAGGTTCTTGCATAATGAATTTGTATGATGTTATCAAAAAACCTGTTATCACTGAAAGCTCAATGGCTCAACTTGAAGCAGGGAAATATGTATTTGAAGTTGACACTCGTGCACACAAACTTTTGATCAAGCAAGCTGTTGAAGCTGCTTTCGAAGGTGTTAAAGTTGCAAATGTTAACACAATCAACGTAAAACCTAAAGCTAAACGTGTTGGACGTTACACTGGTTTTACTAACAAAACTAAAAAAGCTATCATCACTCTTACAGCTGATTCAAAAGCAATCGAGTTGTTTGCAGCTGAAGCTGAATAATCTAAGGAGGAAATATCGTGGGAATTCGTGTTTATAAACCAACAACAAACGGTCGCCGTAATATGACTTCTTTGGATTTCGCTGAAATCACAACAAGCACTCCTGAAAAATCATTGCTTGTTGCATTGAAGAGCAAGGCTGGTCGTAACAACAACGGTCGTATCACAGTTCGTCACCAAGGTGGTGGACACAAACGTTTCTACCGTTTGGTTGACTTTAAACGTAACAAAGACAACGTTGAAGCAGTTGTTAAAACTATCGAGTACGATCCAAACCGTTCTGCAAACATCGCTCTTGTACACTACACTGACGGTGTGAAAGCATACATCATCGCTCCAAAAGGTCTTGAAGTAGGTCAACGTATCGTTTCAGGTCCAGAAGCAGATATCAAAGTCGGAAACGCTCTTCCACTTGCTAACATCCCAGTTGGTACTTTGATCCACAACATCGAATTGAAACCAGGTCGTGGTGGAGAATTGGTACGTGCTGCTGGAGCTTCTGCTCAAGTATTGGGTCAAGAAGGTAAATACGTTCTTGTTCGTCTTCAATCAGGTGAAGTTCGTATGATTCTTGGAACTTGTCGTGCAACAGTTGGTGTTGTCGGAAACGAACAACATGGACTTGTAAACCTTGGTAAAGCAGGACGTAGCCGTTGGAAAGGTATCCGCCCAACAGTTCGTGGTTCTGTAATGAACCCTAACGATCACCCACACGGTGGTGGTGAAGGTAAAGCACCAGTTGGTCGTAAAGCACCATCAACTCCATGGGGCAAACCTGCTCTTGGTCTTAAAACTCGTAACAAGAAAGCGAAATCTGACAAACTTATCGTTCGTCGTCGCAACGAGAAATAATTTAAAATTAGTCGCTTAAGCGCTAGATAATCCGCCAGCTCGGTAGCGCTCGTTGAGAGCGCAAGCCGCTGTGGTACTATATTTAAAGGAGAAAATATAAAAATGGGACGCAGTCTTAAAAAAGGACCTTTCGTCGATGAGCATTTAATGAAAAAAGTTGAAGCTCAAGCTAACGACGAAAAGAAAAAAGTTATCAAAACTTGGTCACGTCGTTCAACGATCTTCCCAAGTTTCATTGGTTACACTATCGCAGTTTATGATGGACGTAAACACGTACCTGTTTACATCCAAGAAGACATGGTAGGTCACAAGCTTGGTGAATTTGCACCAACTCGTACTTACAAAGGTCACGCCGCAGACGACAAGAAGACACGTAGAAAATAAGGAGAACATAAATGGCAGAAATTACTTCAGCTAAAGCAATGGCTCGCACAGTACGTGTTTCACCTCGTAAATCACGTCTTGTTCTTGACAACATCCGTGGTAAAAGCGTAGCCGATGCAATCGCAATTTTGACATTCACTCCAAACAAAGCTGCTGAAATCATCTTGAAAGTTTTGAACTCAGCTGTAGCTAACGCTGAAAACAACTTTGGTTTGGATAAAGCTAACTTGGTAGTATCTGAAGCATTCGCAAACGAAGGACCAACTATGAAACGTTTCCGTCCACGTGCGAAAGGTTCAGCTTCACCAATCAACAAACGTACAGCTCACATCACTGTAGCTGTTGCAGAAAAATAAGGAGGTAAAATCGTGGGTCAAAAAGTACATCCAATTGGTATGCGTGTCGGCATCATCCGTGATTGGGATGCCAAATGGTATGCTGAAAAAGAATACGCGGATTACCTTCATGAAGATCTTGCAATCCGTAAATTCGTTCAAAAAGAACTTGCTGACGCAGCGGTTTCAACTATCGAAATCGAACGCGCAGTAAACAAAGTTAACGTTTCACTTCACACTGCTAAACCAGGTATGGTTATCGGTAAAGGTGGTGCTAACGTTGATGCACTCCGTGCAAAACTTAACAAATTGACTGGTAAACAAGTACACATCAACATCATCGAAATCAAACAACCTGATTTGGATGCTCACCTTGTTGGTGAAGGTATTGCTCGTCAATTGGAGCAACGTGTTGCTTTCCGTCGTGCACAAAAACAAGCAATCCAACGTGCAATGCGTGCTGGAGCTAAAGGAATTAAAACTCAAGTATCAGGTCGTTTGAACGGTGCAGATATCGCCCGCGCTGAAGGATACTCTGAAGGAACCGTTCCACTTCACACACTTCGTGCAGATATCGATTACGCTTGGGAAGAAGCAGACACTACATACGGTAAACTTGGTGTTAAAGTATGGATCTACCGTGGTGAAGTTCTTCCAGCTCGTAAAAACACTAAAGGAGGTAAATAACCAATGTTAGTACCTAAACGTGTTAAACACCGTCGTGAATTCCGTGGTAAAATGCGCGGTGAAGCTAAAGGTGGGAAAGAAGTAGCATTCGGTGAATACGGTCTTCAAGCTACAACTAGCCACTGGATCACTAACCGCCAAATCGAGGCTGCTCGTATCGCCATGACTCGTTACATGAAACGTGGTGGTAAAGTTTGGATTAAAATCTTCCCACACAAATCATACACAGCTAAAGCTATCGGGGTTCGTATGGGATCTGGTAAAGGGGCACCTGAAGGTTGGGTAGCACCAGTTAAACGTGGTAAAGTAATGTTTGAAGTTGCTGGTGTATCTGAAGAGATCGCTCGCGAAGCGCTTCGTCTTGCAAGCCACAAATTGCCAGTTAAATGTAAATTCGTAAAACGTGAAGCAGAATAAGGAGAAGGCATGAAACTTAATGAAGTAAAAGAATTTGTTAAAGAACTTCGTGGTCTTTCTCAAGAAGAACTCGCGAAGCGCGAAAACGAATTGAAAAAAGAATTGTTCGAACTTCGTTTCCAAGCTGCTACTGGTCAATTAGAACAAACAGCTCGCTTGAAAGAAGTTAAAAAACAAATCGCTCGTATCAAAACAGTTCAATCTGAAGCGAAATAATAGACTAGGGAAGGAGAAATTTCAATGGAACGCAATAATCGTAAAGTTCTTGTTGGACGTGTTGTATCTGACAAAATGGACAAGACAATCACAGTTGTAGTTGAAACAAAACGTAACCACCCAGTCTATGGTAAACGTATTAACTACTCTAAAAAATACAAAGCACATGATGAAAACAATGTTGCCAAAGAAGGCGATATCGTACGTATCATGGAAACTCGCCCGCTTTCAGCTACAAAACGTTTCCGTCTTGTAGAAGTTGTTGAAGAAGCGGTAATCATCTAATCAAACCTGAAAGGAGAAAACTGAAATGATTCAAACAGAAACTCGTTTGAAAGTCGCAGACAACAGCGGTGCTCGCGAAATCTTGACTATCAAAGTTCTTGGTGGTTCAGGACGTAAATTTGCAAACATCGGTGATGTTATTGTGGCATCTGTAAAACAAGCTACTCCTGGTGGTGCGGTTAAAAAAGGTGACGTTGTTAAAGCAGTTATCGTTCGTACTAAATCAGGTGCTCGTCGTGCTGATGGTTCATACATCAAATTTGACGAAAACGCAGCAGTTATCATCCGTGACGACAAAACTCCTCGCGGAACACGTATCTTTGGCCCAGTTGCACGTGAATTGCGTGAAGGTGGCTTCATGAAGATCGTGTCACTTGCTCCAGAAGTACTTTAATCAATAAAAACAAACACAGTCCCCTGGCCTAGCCAGGGTGCCCATTGGGCGTAAGAATAAAAGGAGAAAAAAATGTTTGTAAAAAAAGGCGACAAAGTTCGCGTAATCGCTGGTAAAGATAAGGGAACAGAAGCTGTTGTCCTTACTGCCCTTCCAAAAGTAAACAAAGTTATCGTTGAAGGTGTTAACATCGTTAAGAAACACCAACGTCCAACTAACGAACTTCCTCAAGGTGGTATCATCGAGAAGGAAGCAGCTATCCATGTATCAAACGTTCAAGTTTTGGACAAAAATGGTGTAGCTGGCCGTGTTGGTTACAAATTTGTAGACGGTAAAAAAGTTCGCTACAACAAAAAATCAGGCGAAGTGCTTGATTAATCACGAAGGAAAGGAGAAGTATAATGGCAAATCGTTTAAAAGAAAAATATCTTAATGAAGTAGTTCCTGCTTTGACAGAACAATTTAACTACTCATCAGTGATGGCTGTTCCTAAAGTGGATAAGATCGTTTTGAACATGGGTGTTGGTGAAGCAGTATCAAACGCTAAAAGCCTTGAAAAAGCTGCTGAAGAATTGGCGCTTATCTCAGGTCAAAAACCACTTATCACTAAAGCTAAAAAATCTATCGCCGGCTTCCGTCTTCGTGAAGGTGTTGCGATCGGTGCAAAAGTTACCCTTCGTGGTGAACGTATGTACGAATTCTTGGATAAATTGGTTTCAGTATCACTTCCACGTGTACGTGACTTCCACGGTGTTCCAACAAAATCATTTGACGGACGCGGAAACTACACACTTGGTGTGAAAGAGCAATTGATTTTCCCAGAAATCAACTTTGATGACGTTGACAAAACTCGTGGTCTTGACATCGTTATCGTTACTACTGCTAACACTGACGAAGAGTCACGTGCATTGCTTACAGGCCTTGGAATGCCTTTTGCAAAATAATATAGGAGGTATAACTAATGGCTAAAAAATCTATGATTGCTAAGAACAAACGCCCAGCGAAGTTCTCTACTCAAGCATACACTCGCTGTGAACGTTGTGGACGTCCACACTCAGTTTACCGCAAGTTTAAACTTTGCCGTGTTTGCTTCCGTGAATTGGCATATAAAGGTCAAATCCCTGGTGTAACAAAAGCATCTTGGTAATTTAAGATATCAAGGGTGTCAAAACTCCAAGTGAAAATAGGAAACTTGGCGAAGAAACTTTAGTTTCTAGATAAGTTTATCTTTTTCACACAGAGTTTAGCCCGGGTTCAGTTGGGCTTGCCAATTTGAACACGAGCTACAGCCTTGGCAAAAAAGATCAATTTACTTTGGAGCATAGCTCCTGCATTAAATTGCCTATTTTTGCTCTTGCTGTAACGCTCTCTGTATCATGTATTAACTAGCAAGTGCAACTTGCAAACTACTAGTAAGAGGAGAAAAATAAAATGGTTATGACTGACCCAATCGCAGACTTCCTAACTCGTATTCGTAACGCTAACCAAGCAAAACACGAAGTACTTGAAGTACCTGCATCAAACATCAAAAAAGGGATTGCTGAAATCCTTAAACGCGAAGGTTTTGTTAAGAACGTAGAAATCATCGAAGATGACAAACAAGGCATCATCCGTGTATTCCTTAAATACGGAGCAAACGGTGAACGAGTTATCACTAACTTGAAACGCGTTTCTAAACCAGGACTTCGTGTCTACAAAAAACGTGAAGATCTTCCAAAAGTACTTAACGGTCTTGGAATTGCTATCCTTTCAACTTCAGAAGGTTTGCTTACTGATAAAGAAGCTCGCCAAAAGAATGTTGGTGGTGAGGTTATCGCTTACGTTTGGTAATATTTAGCTCTCAATTTCTTTGTGACTCTTCGTTATCGTCTCTTGCCTAACCCAAAGTTATGCCTGCGAGACGATGCCTAGATTCACTTTGAAATTGAAATCTAAAAGTTCCTTTAAATCGAGAAATCGATTTAGCCCCCGTGAAAACTGGCCTTTATGGCCTGACAATTTAACAGGAGAATAAAAACATGTCACGTATTGGTAATAAAGTTATCGTGTTGCCTGCTGGTGTTGAACTCACTAACAATGACAACGTTGTAACTGTAAAAGGACCTAAAGGAGAACTTACTCGTGAGTTCTCAAAAGATATTGAAATCCGTGTGGAAGGTACTGAAGTAACTCTTCACCGTCCAAACGATTCAAAAGAAATGAAAACTATCCACGGAACTACTCGTGCCCTTTTGAACAACATGGTTGTTGGAGTATCAGAAGGATTCAAGAAACAACTTGAAATGCGTGGGGTTGGTTACCGTGCTCAACTTCAAGGAAACAAACTTGTTTTGGCTGTTGGTAAATCACATCCAGATGAAGTTGAAGCTCCAGCAGGAATTACTTTTGAACTTCCAAACCCAACGACTATCGTTATCAGCGGAATTTCAAAAGAAGTAGTTGGTCAAACAGCTGCTTACGTACGTAGCCTTCGTTCACCAGAACCATACAAAGGTAAAGGTATCCGTTACGTTGGCGAATATGTTCGTCTTAAAGAAGGTAAAACTGGTAAATAATGTTGAGTGGTTGATTTTCAACCACCAACCTCATTACCAACTTTGTGCATAGCACACGATTTAAAATTAAAGAGGTGAAAACTGTGATTTCTAAACCAGATAAAAACAAACTCCGCCAAAAACGCCACCGTCGCGTTCGCGGAAAACTCTCTGGAACTGCTGATCGCCCACGTTTGAACGTATTCCGTTCTAATACAGGCATCTACGCTCAAGTGATTGATGACGTAGCGGGTGTAACGCTCGCAAGTGCTTCAACTCTTGACAAAGAAGTTTCAAAAGGAACTAAAACTGAACAAGCCGTTGCTGTCGGTAAACTCGTTGCAGAACGTGCAAGTGCTAAAGGTATTTCAGAAGTGGTGTTCGACCGCGGTGGATATCTATATCACGGACGTGTGAAAGCTTTGGCTGATGCAGCTCGTGAAAACGGATTGAAATTCTAATAGGAGGACACTAGAAAATGGCATTTAAAGACAATGCAGTAGAACTTGAAGAACGCGTAGTTGCTGTTAACCGTGTTACAAAAGTTGTTAAAGGTGGACGTCGTCTTCGTTTCGCAGCTCTTGTAGTTGTTGGTGACCGCAATGGTCGTGTAGGATTTGGTACTGGTAAAGCTCAAGAAGTTCCAGAAGCAATCCGCAAAGCAGTAGAAGATGCTAAGAAAAACTTGATCGAAGTTCCTATGGTTGGAACAACAATCCCACATGAAGTTCTTTCAGAATTCGGTGGAGCTAAAGTATTGTTGAAACCAGCTGTAGAAGGTTCTGGAGTTGCCGCAGGTGGTGCAGTTCGTGCCGTTGTGGAATTGGCAGGTGTGGCAGATATTACATCTAAATCACTTGGCTCTAACACTCCAATCAACATTGTTCGTGCAACTGTTGAAGGTTTGAAACAATTGAAACGCGCTGAAGAAGTTGCTGCCCTTCGTGGTATTTCAGTTTCTGATTTGGCATAAGAAAGGGGATAAAATGGCTCAAATTAAAATTACTTTGACTAAGTCTCCAATCGGACGCATTCCATCACAACGTAAAACTGTTGTAGCACTTGGACTTGGCAAATTGAACAGCTCTGTTATCAAAGAAGATAACGCTGCTATCCGTGGTATGATCACTGCAGTATCTCACTTGGTAACAGTTGAAGAAGTAAACTAATAAAATTTTAGGGGATGTGCATAAAACCATCCCCTAAAACTAGATATAGTCATCTTAGATGACTCAGTATAGGCGAGTTGATAGGAGAGACAACCTTTTCTCTCTTATCGGCGCTAGCATTTTACAAAAGAGGAGAAAATATATAATGAAACTTCATGAATTGAAACCTGCAGAAGGTTCTCGTAAAACTCGTAACCGTGTTGGTCGTGGTACTTCATCAGGTAACGGTAAAACATCTGGTCGTGGTCAAAAAGGTCAAAAAGCTCGTAGCGGTGGCGGAGTACGCCTTGGTTTTGAAGGTGGACAAACTCCATTGTTCCGTCGTCTTCCAAAACGTGGATTTACTAACATCAACGCTAAAGAGTATGCGATTGTTAACCTTGACCAATTGAACGCCTTTGATGACGGTGCTGAAGTAACTCCAGTGGTACTTGTAGAATCAGGAATTGTGAAAGCTGAAAAATCAGGTATCAAGATTCTTGGTAACGGTGAGTTGACTAAGAAGTTGACTGTTAAAGCTGCTAAGTTCTCTAAATCAGCTGAAGAAGCTATCACTGCTAAAGGTGGTTCAGTTGAAGTCATCTAAGTGAGGTGACCTATGTTTTTTAAATTATTGAGAGAAGCACTCAAAGTTAAGCAAGTTCGATCAAAGATTTTATTTACAATTTTTATCGTATTTGTTTTTCGTATCGGTACTAGTATTACTGTACCGTGGGTAAATGCAAATAGCTTGAATGCTTTGAGTGGACTATCCTTCTTGAATATGTTGAGCTTGGTGTCAGGGAATGCCATGAAAAACTTTTCAGTTTTTGCTCTTGGAGTTAGCCCTTACATTACAGCCTCAATCGTCGTCCAACTCTTGCAAATGGATTTATTACCAAAGTTTGTGGAGTGGGGTAAACAAGGGGAAGTTGGTCGTAGAAAGTTAAACCAAGCGACTCGATACATTGCACTAGTGCTTGCATTTGTTCAATCAGTCGGTATTACTGCTGGTTTTAACGCTCTGTCTGGAGCTAAACTTTTGACTGTACCACTTACACCACAAGTTTTCCTTGTGATTGGAGGAATCTTAACAGCAGGTAGCATGATTGTAACCTGGTTGGGAGAGCAAATCACAGATAAGGGATATGGTAATGGTGTTTCAATGATTATCTTTGCAGGGATTGTTGCTTCAATTCCTGATATGGTTAAGGGCATCTACGTGGACTACTTTGTCAATGTACCAAGTAGTCGATTGACATCGTCTCTCATTTTCGTTGCCATCTTAATCATTGCTGTTTTGTTAATTGTATACTTTACAACTTACGTTGAACAAGCTAAATACAAGATTCCAATTCAGTATACAAAGGTAGCTCAAGGTGCGCCGTCAAGCTCCTATCTTCCATTGAAGATTAACCCTGCTGGGGTCATCCCAGTTATCTTTGCTAGCTCTATTACAGCAGCACCGGCAGCAATTTTACAATTCGTAAGTGCGTCTGGCCTTAATTGGGAATGGGTAAAAACAGCTCAAGAGTTGGTATCTACTTCAACCCCAACAGGTGTTGCGTTGTATGCTCTGTTGATTATTCTCTTTACATTCTTCTATACATTTGTACAGATCAACCCAGAGAAAGCAGCAGAAAATTTACAAAAGAGTGGAGCTTATATCCATGGTGTCCGTCCTGGTAAAGGGACAGAAGAATATATGTCAAAACTTCTTCGTCGTCTCGCAACAGTCGGATCGATCTTCCTAGGTGTGATTTCTATCCTACCTATTGTAGCTAAAGATTTATTTGGTCTTTCAGAAGTTGTCGCTTTTGGGGGAACAAGTTTGCTAATCATTATCTCTACAGGTATCGAAGGAATTAAACAATTGGAAGGTTATCTATTGAAACGTAAGTATGTTGGTTTCTTAGATACAACAGAATAATTGTAATAGAAAATAAAATTCACTATTGCTCAGAGAGTGGAGTGTAAAAATCAAAGACATTGTCAGATTTTTATCTCCTCTCTTCTATTTTGTTTTTAAATAGGAGTTGAAATGAATTTTTGCTTCTATTTAAATACAAAAAAGGAGTTTGAATCATGAATCTTTTGATTATGGGTTTACCTGGTGCAGGTAAAGGGACACAAGCAGCGAAAATTGTTGAACAGTTTCACGTTGCCCACATCTCAACAGGTGACATGTTCCGTGCAGCAATGGCTAACCAAACTGAAATGGGTGTATTAGCTAAGTCTTATATCGATAAAGGCGAATTGGTTCCAGATGAAGTTACAAATGGAATTGTTAAAGAACGTCTTTCTCAAAATGATATTAAAGAAACTGGTTTCTTGTTGGATGGATACCCACGTACAATTGAGCAAGCTCATGCCTTAGATAAAACATTGGCTGAACTTGGAATTAAACTTGAAGGTGTTATCAACATCGAAGTAGATCCATCTTGCCTACTTGAACGTTTGAGTGGTCGTATCATTCACCGTGAAACTGGCGAAACTTTCCATAAAGTATTCAACCCACCAGTTGATTACAAAGAGGAAGATTACTACCAACGTGAAGATGATAAACCTGAGACAGTAAAACGTCGTTTGGATGTCAATATTGCTCAAGGTGAACCAATCATTGCTCACTATCGTGCTAAAGGTCTAGTACATGATATCGAAGGTAACCAAGATATCAATGATGTCTTTAAAGATATCGAAAATGTATTGACAAATTTGAAATAAAAGCGTTTTTCAGACTTGCAAAATGTCTTGACAAATGTTATACTGAGTTAGTCTGACTTATAATTGTTGTCTCTGTGTCTAGAGGCATCAAATCGAAATTTAGGGAGGTACTTTTGCGTGGCAAAAGACGATGTGATTGAAGTTGAAGGCAAAGTAGTCGATACAATGCCGAATGCAATGTTTACGGTTGAACTTGAAAATGGACATCAGATTTTAGCAACAGTTTCTGGTAAAATTCGTAAAAACTATATTCGTATTTTAGCGGGAGATCGTGTTACTGTTGAAATGAGTCCATATGACTTGACACGTGGACGTATCACTTACCGCTTTAAATAATCGAAAAACTTGGAGGGATAAGAAATGAAAGTAAGACCATCGGTCAAACCAATTTGCGAATACTGTAAAGTAATTCGTCGTAATGGTCGTGTTATGGTAATTTGCCCAGCAAATCCAAAACACAAACAACGTCAAGGATAAGATAGAAAGGAGAAAACATGGCTCGTATTGCTGGAGTTGATATTCCAAATGACAAACGCGTAGTTATCTCATTGACTTATGTCTATGGTATCGGACTTGCAACATCTCAAAAGATTTTGGCAGCTGCTGGAGTTTCAGAAGATATTCGTGTTCGTGACCTTACATCAGATCAAGAAGATGCTATCCGTCGTGAAGTGGATGCAATTAAAGTTGAAGGTGACCTTCGTCGTGAAGTGAACTTGAACATCAAACGTTTGATGGAAATCGGTTCATACCGTGGTATCCGTCACCGTCGTGGACTTCCTGTCCGTGGACAAAACACTAAAAACAACGCTCGCACTCGTAAAGGTAAAGCTGTTGCGATTGCTGGTAAGAAAAAATAATATAGGAGGTAAAAGTCTTGGCTAAACCAACACGTAAACGTCGTGTGAAAAAGAATATCGAATCTGGTATTGCTCATATTCACGCTACATTTAATAACACTATTGTTATGATTACTGATGTGCATGGTAATGCAATCGCTTGGTCATCAGCTGGTGCTCTTGGTTTCAAAGGTTCTCGTAAATCTACACCATTTGCTGCTCAAATGGCTTCAGAAGCTGCTGCTAAATCTGCACAAGAACACGGTCTTAAATCAGTTGAAGTTACTGTAAAAGGTCCAGGTTCTGGTCGTGAGTCAGCTATTCGTGCTCTTGCTGCCGCTGGTCTTGAAGTAACAGCAATTCGTGATGTGACTCCAGTGCCACACAATGGTGCTCGTCCTCCAAAACGTCGCCGTGTATAATCATTACCTTTACACTGCTTTTCGTTTAAGAGGGAGTAACTAAATGATCGAGTTTGAAAAACCAAATATAACAAAAATTGATGAAAATAAAGATTATGGCAAGTTTGTAATCGAACCACTAGAACGTGGATACGGTACAACACTTGGTAACTCTCTTCGTCGTGTACTTCTTGCTTCTCTTCCAGGAGCAGCTGTTACATCTATCGATATCGATGGAGTATTACATGAATTTGATACAATTCCTGGTGTTCGCGAAGACGTGATGCAAATCATTCTGAATATTAAAGGTATTGCAGTTAAATCATATGTAAAAGACGAAAAGACTATTGAACTTGATGTTGAAGGTCCTGCTGAAGTGACAGCCGGAGATATTTTAACGGATAGTGATATTGAAATCGTAAATCCAGATCATTATCTTTTCACAATCGGAGAAGGTGCTTCATTTAAAGCAACAATGACTGTAAACACTGGTCGTGGCTATGTACCTGCAGATGAAAATAAAAAAGATAATGCCCCAGTTGGGACACTTGCTGTAGATTCTATTTATACACCAGTTACAAAAGTTAACTATCAAGTTGAACCTGCTCGTGTAGGAAGCAATGATGGTTTCGACAAATTAACCCTTGAAATCTTGACAAATGGAACTATTATTCCAGAAGATGCTTTAGGGCTTTCAGCACGTATTTTGACAGAACATCTTGATTTGTTTACAAATCTTACAGAGATTGCTAAATCTGCAGAAGTGATGAAAGAAGCTGATACTGAATCGGACGACCGTATTTTGGAACGTACGATTGAGGAACTTGACTTGTCTGTACGCTCATATAACTGTTTGAAACGTGCTGGTATCAATACTGTGCATGATTTGACAGAAAAATCAGAAGCAGAGATGATGAAAGTAAGAAATCTTGGACGCAAGAGTTTGGAAGAAGTGAAACTCAAACTCATTGATTTGGGTCTTGGATTAAAAGATAAATAAAGGAGGAATACATGGCTTACCGTAAACTAGGACGCACTAGCTCACAACGTAAAGCAATGCTTCGCGATTTGACAACTGACCTTTTGATCAACGAATCAATCGTGACAACTGAAGCTCGTGCTAAAGAAATCCGTAAAACTGTTGAAAAAATGATTACTCTAGGTAAACGTGGTGATTTGCATGCACGTCGTCAAGCTGCTGCTTTCGTACGTAATGAAATCGCATCTGAAAACTATGATGAAGCAACTGATAAGTACACTTCTACTACAGCACTTCAAAAATTGTTCTCAGAAATCGCACCTCGTTACGCAGACCGTAACGGTGGATACACTCGTATCCTTAAAACTGAACCACGTCGTGGTGATGCAGCGCCAATGGCGATCATCGAATTAGTATAAAATCATCAATTTTGTTGAGTGTTATGATGATGGAGCCCTGTGCTCTTAGTCTAGCTCTGGTCTACCGCTAGGACTTTTGTCCTAGCGGGAACACTCATCATAAGATGGTAGGGTAGACGCTTGTTTACGAAATTGTTTTTCTTTTAAGAACAATTTCGTAAGCAGGCGTTTTTTAGTTTTTTTGAAGTAAATGTGCTATACTGAGAAAAAAGAAAAATATAGATATGGTTATTTTTCTATGATTTCAAAGATGGAGGACCAATATGAAAGCTATTATAACTGTTGTTGGAAAAGATAAGGGTGGTATTGTTGCAGGTGTTGCGACTAAGATTGCTGAATTAGGATTAAATATTGATGATATTTCACAAACTGTCTTGGATGAGTTCTTTACCATGATGGCTGTAGTATCCAGTGATGAAAAACATGATTTTACTCAACTAAGAAATGAGTTTGAAGCCTTTGGCCAGACCTTGAATGTCAAAATCAATATTCAGAGCGCGGCTATTTTCGATGCTATGTACAATATCTAGGAGGTGCTTATGGATATTAGACAAGTTACCGAAACTATTTCAATGATTGAAGAGCAGAATTTTGATATTCGTACCATTACCATGGGAATTTCTCTTCTTGATTGTATTGATCCAGATATTGATAAGGCTGCAGATAAAATATATGAAAAAGTTACGACTAAGGCGGCAAATTTAGTCGCTGTTGGGGATGAAATTGCTGCTGAGTTAGGTATACCTATTGTCAATAAACGTGTATCAGTAACACCGATTTCTCTAATTGGTGCTGCTACAAATGCAAGGGACTATGTACCGTTAGCCAAAGCTTTAGATAGAGCAGCAAAAGAAATTGGTGTCGATTTTATTGGTGGCTTTTCTGCCTTAGTTCAAAAAGGCTACCAAAAAGGAGATGAAATACTCATCAATTCGATTCCACGTGCTTTGGCCGAGACAGACAAAGTGTGCTCGTCTGTCAATATTGGTTCAACCAAGTCAGGAATTAACATGACTGCTGTAGCTGATATGGGTCGAATTATCAAGGAGACAGCTGAGCTTTCAGATATGGGGGCTGCAAAACTTGTCGTTTTTGCCAATGCAGTTGAGGACAATCCTTTTATGGCCGGAGCCTTTCATGGTGTTGGTGAAGCTGATGTTATTATCAATGTAGGTGTTTCAGGGCCTGGTGTTGTCAAACGTGCTTTAGAAAAAGTTCGCGGTCAAAGCTTTGATGTAGTTGCTGAAACTGTTAAAAAGACAGCCTTCAAGATTACTCGGATTGGTCAATTAGTTGGCCAGATGGCTAGTGAAAGACTAGGTGTTGATTTTGGGATTGTTGATTTGAGTTTAGCACCTACTCCTGCAGTGGGGGATTCAGTAGCTCGGGTCCTGGAAGAAATGGGACTGGAAACAGTTGGGACTCATGGGACGACTGCCGCTTTAGCTCTTTTAAATGACCAAGTAAAAAAAGGCGGAGTAATGGCTTGCAACCAAGTCGGTGGTCTGTCAGGTGCTTTCATCCCAGTTTCAGAAGATGAGGGTATGATAGCAGCAGTGCAAAATGGTTCCCTAAATCTTGAGAAATTAGAAGCCATGACTGCTATCTGTTCAGTTGGATTGGATATGATTGCCATTCCAGAAGATACTCCGGCAGAAACGATTGCGGCTATGATTGCGGATGAGGCAGCAATTGGTGTTATTAATATGAAAACCACAGCTGTCCGTATCATTCCAAAGGGTAAAGAAGGCGATATGATTGAGTTTGGTGGCTTGCTAGGAACTGCCCCAGTTATGAAAGTCAATGGAGCTTCTTCGGCTGATTTCATTGCTCGTGGAGGACAGATTCCTGCTCCAATTCATAGTTTTAAAAATTAATAAAAAAATAAAATGATTTAAGTTCAATTTAAGGATAGGTGTGTATACTCTAATCATTAAATAAAGACCTCCTAACTTTATTTAATAGAAATCCTAAACTTTTTCATAATAATCTCCTACAAAAGTCACTCGTAAGAGTGGCTTTTGTTTTGTATTCTCTAACAAAACTAGTAAAATTTCATTGATTCTGGTCAAATTTTTTAAGAATGGCTACTTTTTTCGAAGTCAAACCAGCCTAAAACCTTGCCATGATTGGCTTTTTGAAAAATTATGGTATAATAGTAGTAGTTTTATTAGATGGAGTAGAATTTTTGAGAAAAAGCTTTCGTGTAAAAAAAGAGAAAGATTTCGACGCCATATTTAAAAAGGGAGCAAGTGTAGCTAATCGAAAATTTGTTATTTATCGATTAGAAAACAATGGAACACATTTTCGAGTAGGTTTATCAGTCAGTAAAAAATTAGGAAATGCTGTGACAAGAAACCAAATCAAGAGAAGAATCCGGCATGTTCTCATTCAAAATAGTAATCAACTTGTTGATAATGTCGATTTTGTTGTGATTGCTCGAAAAGGCGTTGAACTATTAGAATATGCAGAAATTGAAAAAAACTTACTTCATGTTTTGAGATTAGCAAAGATTTACCAGGAAGGAAATAAGAGTGAAGAAGAAATTACAATTGACTAGTTTGTTAGGTTTGTCCTTGTTGGTAATGACTGCTTGTGCAACTAGTGAAGTGTCTGCAGATTCGGCAGACTTTTGGAGTAAACTTGTTTATTTTTTTGCTGAAACTATTCGATTTTTGTCATTTGATGTCAGCATTGGTTTAGGGATTATTCTGTTCACAGTCTTGATTAGAACAATACTGTTACCAGTCTTTCAAACACAAATGGTGGCTTCCAGAAAAATGCAAGAGGCGCAACCTCTTATCAAAGAATTGCGCGAACGTTATCCAGGTCGCGACATGGAAAGTCGTACTAAGCTAGATCAGGAAACACGTAAATTATTTAAAGAATTAGGCATTAAGCAATCCGCATCCTTCTGGCCACTTTTGATTCAAATGCCAATTCTATTGGCTCTTTTCCAAGCTTTATCAAACGTAGATTTTTTGAAGACAGGCCACTTCTTATGGTTCAATCTAGGTGGAGCTGATACCACTTTCGTACTACCTATTTTAGCTGCCCTATTCACCTTCCTCAGTAGCTGGCTTTCAAATAAAGCTTTGCCTGAGAAAAATGGTGCAATGACAGGTATGATGTATGGGATGCCTGTTATAATCTTCTTTTTTGCAATATCTGCTCCAAGTGGTGTCGCTCTGTACTGGGCGGTTTCAAATGCTTATCAAGTATTGCAAACTTACCTTTTGAACAACCCCTTCAAAATCATTGCAGAGCGTGAAGCTGATGTGCAAGCTAAGAAGGATTTAGAAGTTAAGAAAAGAAAAGCTCTAAAGAAAGCACAGAAAAAGAAAAAGTAAGGAGAAATCTGATAATGGTATTATTTACAGGTTCAACAGTTGAAGAAGCAATCCAAAAGGGATTGAATGAATTAAATATTCCGAGAATGAAAGCTCATATCAAAGTTGTTTCGAGAGAGAAAAAGGGATTTTTTGGACTTTTTGGTACAAAACCAGCTCAAGTTGATATCGAAGCAATCAGTGAAACAACTGTTGTAAAAGCAAATCAGCAGGCGATCAAAGGTGTTCCGAAAGAAATTAATGATCAAAATGATCCAGTTAAAACAGTCAGCGAAGCAACCGTTGATTTGGGACATGTAGTTGCAGCTATCAAGAAAATTGAAGAAGAAGGCCAAGAAATTTCTGAAGAAGTCAAGGCTGAAATTCTTAAGAATGATAAAGAAGCCAGCACGATTTTAGAAGAAACAGGCCATATTGAAGTTTTAAAAGAATTGCAACCTGAAGAAATTCAAGATGAAGTTGAGCCTGAAAAAGGCAGCGACTTAGAAAATCTTGGTTTGAAAGTCGAGCCAACATACGACATCGAAAAGGTTGTTGAAGAAGTAACCAATTATGTTCAAGCAATCATTGATGATATGGATGTTGAGGGAACTATTTCTAGCACCTCAAATCGCCGTTCTATCAATATGCAAATTGATACTAATGAACCGGGGCGTATTATCGGTTACCATGGTAAGGTTTTGAAATCTCTCCAGCTTTTAGCGCAAAATTATCTTTATAACCGCTATTCAAGAACCTTCTATATTACCATCAATGTTAATGATTATGTAGAACACCGTGCAGAAGTCTTGCAGAGCTATGCACAGAAGTTAGCTACACGTGTCCTAGAAGAGGGGCGTAGTCAGGTGACTGATCCAATGTCTAGTAGTGAACGTAAAATTATCCATCGTATTATTTCACGTATGGAGGGTGTCACTAGTTATTCAGAAGGTGATGAGCCAAATCGTTACGTTGTGGTTGATACAGAATAATCAAAGCAAAATCAGGGGAAACCTGATTTTTTTCTAACTGAAGAAGGAGTAAAATGAAAGAAATCAAGGACTATCTTGCTTATCAAGGAGAACAGTACCGGAATCCCGAAAAAGCAGGAACTGAAAAGGATAAAATGCTAGACCTGCGTCAAAAAGGGCAGGAAGCGCGAAAGGCATTTACTCACCTAGCAGAATGTTTTCAAGCTAGGCATTCCGATTGGGATTTACACCCAACTAGTCAATGGATGAATCAAGCGCAGAGATTACGACCACATTTCTGGGTTTATTTACAGAGAGAGGGGCATGTAACAGAGCCCATGATGGCTCTTCGTTTGTATGGAAATCAGAATAATTGGGGAATCTCTATAGAAGTCAGCTTTGTAGAGAGAAAGAAAGATGAGACTACCTTGTCAAAACAGGCTAAAATATTGGATATCCCAGTGGTTGCTGGAATCTATTATTGGGTTCAGAAAAACGATGAAAGCTATAGAGTACAAGCTACTGAGGAGAATAGACAACTTTTAAGACAACAATTATCCAATCAGGAGATTCGTAAGGTTTTAGTAAAAGTTGATATTCCAGTAGCCGATGAAGATACTATTGATAAGGTTCTAGATAAACTTGATAGAGGTTTTGAAAAACTATCACCTTACTATCAAGTGACTAGAGATTAGTATAATCGGCTGAGCCATTTTATAGTAAATTGTTTTATTGCTATTCTATCTGTTTTTTCATATAATAGTAGAATAGGATATGTGATAAACTTATCACCTTAAATAGAAAGGAAATTCTATGTCAAATCTATCTGTTAATGCTATTCGTTTCTTAGGTATTGACGCTATTAATAAAGCGAATTCAGGTCACCCAGGGGTGGTAATGGGTGCAGCACCGATGGCTTACAGCCTTTTCACTAAAGAACTTCGTATCAATCCAGCTCAACCAAACTGGATCAACCGCGACCGTTTTATTCTTTCAGCGGGTCACGGATCAATGCTTCTCTATGCCCTTCTTCACCTTTCTGGATTTGAAGATGTGAGCATGGATGAAGTGAAGAGCTTCCGTCAATGGGGTTCTAAAACTCCAGGTCACCCAGAATTTGGTCATACAGCAGGGGTTGATGCAACAACAGGTCCTCTAGGACAAGGGATTGCAACTGCGACAGGTTTTGCACAAGCAGAACGTTTCCTTGCAGCCAAGTATAACCGCGAAGGTTATAACATCTTTGATCACTACACATATGTTATCTGTGGAGATGGTGACTTGATGGAAGGTGTATCAAGTGAAGCTGCTTCTTATGCAGGTTTGCAGAAACTTGACAAATTGGTTGTTCTCTATGATTCAAATGATATCAACTTGGACGGTGAGACAAAAGATTCATTCACAGAGAGTGTTCGTGATCGTTACAATGCCTACGGTTGGCATACAGCCTTGGTTGAAGATGGGACAGACTTAGAAGCTATTCAAGCAGCTATTGAAGAAGCTAAGGCTTCAGGAAAACCATCTTTGATTGAAGTGAAAACTGTTATTGGTTATGGTTCTCCAAACAAACAAGGAACCAATGCTGTACACGGGGCTCCTCTTGGAGCGGATGAAACTGCGGCAACTCGCCAGGCACTTGGTTGGAACTATGAACCATTTGAAATCCCAGCAGAAGTTTATGCTGATTTCAAAGAAAATGTTGCGGACCGTGGTGCATCGGCATATGAAGCATGGACAAAACTGGTCGCAGACTATAAAGAAGCTCACCCAGAATTGGCTGAAGAAGTGGAAGCCATCATCGACGGACGCGATCCAGTTGAATTGACTCCAGAAGACTTCCCAGCTTTAGAAAATGGCTTCTCTCAAGCAACTCGTAACTCAAGCCAAGATGCTTTAAATGTAGTGGCTGCTAAATTGCCAACCTTCCTTGGCGGATCAGCT
This sequence comes from Streptococcus infantis, assembly GCF_047463175.1. Taxonomy (GTDB): domain Bacteria; phylum Bacillota; class Bacilli; order Lactobacillales; family Streptococcaceae; genus Streptococcus; species Streptococcus infantis_AC. Next base: position 18,717 of record NZ_JASHEJ010000004.1, on the reverse strand, counting down.
GACCTTGCTCATTCAAATATGACTTACATCAAAACTGATGGACTTCAGGACGATGCAAATCGCTTGAACCGTAATATCCAATTTGGTGTTCGTGAATTTGCAATGGGTACAGTTTTGAACGGAATGGCTCTTCATGGTGGACTTCGAGTTTATGGTGGAACTTTCTTCGTCTTCTCAGATTACCTTAAAGCAGCAGTTCGTTTATCAGCTCTACAAGGTCTTCCTGTAACCTATGTCTTCACCCACGATTCAATCGCAGTTGGTGAAGATGGACCAACTCATGAACCAATTGAGCACTTGGCAGGACTTCGTGCGATTCCAAACCTTAATGTTTTCCGTCCAGCAGATGCGCGTGAAACTCAAGCAGCTTGGTACCTTGCAGTGAAGAGTGAGAAAACACCAACTGCCCTCGTCTTGACTCGTCAAAACTTGACTGTTGAGGAAGGAACAGACTTTGATAAGGTTGCGAAAGGTGCTTATGTTGTCTATGAAAATGCTACAGACTTTGACACGATTTTGATTGCAACAGGTTCAGAGGTTAATCTAGCAGTTGCAGCTGCTAAAGAATTGGCAAGTCAAGGTGGAAAAGTTCGCGTAGTCAGCATGCCATCTACGGATGTCTTTGATGCGCAAGATGCCGCATACAAAGAAGAAATCCTACCAAATGCAGTTCGTCGCCGTGTGGCGGTTGAAATGGGAGCGACTCAAAACTGGTACAAATACGTTGGTCTTGATGGAGCAGTTCTCGGTATTGATACCTTTGGAGCATCTGCCCCAGCTTCAAAAGTGTTGGCAGAGTATGGATTTACAGTTGAAAACTTAGTAGAACTTGTAAACAACTTGAAATAAGAAAAATCAGAGCTTTGCTCTGGTTTTTTATTGGCCTAAAACTAAGGTGCAATCTTGTAAAAAATAGTGAAATTTGATATAGTAGTTTTATCTGAATTACAAAGGAGAAAATACAATGAATGCAAATTTAACATTTGTGATTATGCTTGTAGGAATGTTTGCCTTGATGTTCTTTATGCAACGTTCTCAAAAGAAACAAGCTGAAAAACGCATGGAGAGTCTAAATAAACTTCAAAAAGGCTATGAAGTCATTACCATCGGTGGTTTATACGGTACAGTTGATGAAGTTGATACCGAAAACAGAACGATCGTACTTGATGTAGACGGAGTTTACTTGACTTTTGAACTTGGAGCTATCAAATCTGTCTTGCCACTTAAAGAGGCTGTTACATCAGAAGGTACAGTTGTCGATGGTGAAAGCGCGATTGAAGAATAAAACGGGGTGGATCTCATACCCCTTTTTCTATGAAGATGGGGAACAATAATGAAGAAAGTTGTTTTTGTATGTCTTGGTAATATTTGCCGTAGTCCTATGGCAGAATTTGTTATGAAATCTTTAACCGATGATTATGAGATTGAAAGTAGAGCAACTTCTTCTTGGGAACATGGAAATCCAATTCACAAAGGAACTCAGAAAATTTTTAAAGCTCACGAGATTCCTTACGATTCATCAAAAACATCACAGCAAATTTCTAAGGATGATTTTGAATATTTTGATTATGTCATTGGAATGGACGAGTCCAATCTTCTAGATTTGACTCGAATGTGTCCTCAAGACCAACAACACAAGCTAGAGGCATTCGCTTCTGAGAGTGTTCCTGATCCATGGTATACAGGTGATTTTGATGAAACTTACGATCGAGTTTTAACTGGTTGCCAAGCTTGGCTAACACGTTTAGAAAATGAGGCAAAAAATGGATAATTTAAAGAAATTCTATGATAAGTACAGTGTCTATATAACGCGTCCTCGTTTGGAAATTGCAACAGTAGTAGTCATAGCTCTTTGTGCTATATTTGTATTTGTAGGGAATATGCCTAAGCAAGGAGTTTTGAAACTGGATGGCGATTCACTTGTATATGATGGAAGTATTGTACGTGGAAAGATGAATGGCAAAGGCACAATGACCTTCTCAAATGGCGACACTTATACTGGTGAATTTAAAAATGGAGCATTTAACGGTAAAGGGACCTACCAAGCTAAAGAGGGCTGGGTTTATGAAGGTGACTTTGTTAATGGCCAAGCTGAAGGAAAAGGAAAACTGACTACAGAGCAAGAAGTTGTCTATGAAGGTGACTTTAAACAAGGGCTCTTCCAACAAGCACAATAACCTCCTCTTAGAGGGGGTAATATACCGCACCTATAGAAAGCGCTTACATGGAAATTAAGACGCCTTTCAATACCTTTTTACAATGAAGTTTGTGAAAAATAAAAGTTTTACGAGATTATTCACAAAGTATAAGCTAAAAAGCGTATGGGTAGGGATGTGCAAAATTATTTTCACAAGCGAATAAAAAAAGTTTGTGAAATTTCTATGAAACTGTTTACAAATCTTGAAAAAAGAGTTATAATAAGATTGTGAAAAAATTAACAAAGGACTTACAATCCTTGAAAGCTATGGAGGAAAATATGGCTGATAAAAAAACTGTAACACCAGAGGAAAAGAAACTCGCTGCTGAAAAGCATGTCGATGGTTTGGTGCAAAAAGCTTTGGTTGCCCTTGAAGAAATGCGTAAACTTGACCAAGATCAAGTCGATTATATTGTAGCAAAAGCTTCAGTTGCAGCTCTTGATGCCCACGGAGAATTGGCTTTACATGCCTTTGAAGAAACAGGACGTGGAGTATTTGAAGATAAAGCGACTAAAAACCTATTTGCTTGTGAGCACGTGGTAAATAACATGCGCCACACTAAAACAGTTGGTGTTATCGAAGAAGATGATGTAACAGGATTGACTCTTATCGCTGAACCGGTTGGTGTTGTTTGTGGTATCACTCCAACAACAAACCCTACTTCAACAGCAATCTTTAAAGCTTTGATTTCATTGAAGACTCGTAATCCTATTGTCTTTGCGTTCCACCCATCAGCTCAAGAATCATCAGCTCACGCTGCTCAAATCGTGCGTGATGCAGCGATTAAAGCAGGAGCTCCTGAAAACTGTGTACAGTGGATTACTGAACCATCTATGGAAGCAACTAGCGCATTGATGAACCACGAAGGTGTTGCAACAATCCTTGCAACAGGTGGGAATGCCATGGTTAAAGCTGCATACTCATGTGGAAAACCAGCTCTTGGGGTAGGTGCCGGAAACGTTCCAGCTTATGTTGAAAAATCAGCTAACATCCGCCAAGCTGCTCACGACATCGTCATGTCTAAATCATTTGATAACGGTATGGTCTGTGCATCTGAACAAGCGGTTATCATTGATAAAGAAATTTATGATGAATTTGTAGCTGAGTTCAAATCTTACCATACTTACTTTGTAAACAAAAAAGAAAAAGCTCTTCTTGAAGAATTCTGCTTCGGCGTGAAAGCAAACAGCAAAAACTGTGCTGGTGCAAAATTGAACGCTGACATCGTTGGTAAACCAGCAACTTGGATCGCAGAACAAGCAGGATTTACTGTTCCAGAAGGAACAAACATTCTTGCTGCAGAATGTAAAGAAGTTGGCGAAAACGAGCCGTTGACTCGTGAAAAATTATCACCAGTTATCGCAGTTTTGAAATCTGAAAGTCGCGAAGACGGTATTGCAAAAGCTCGTCAAATGGTTGAATTTAACGGTCTTGGGCACTCAGCTGCTATCCATACAGCTGATGAAGAATTGACTAAAGAATTTGGTAAAGCTGTTAAAGCTATTCGTGTTATCTGTAACTCACCTTCTACTTTCGGTGGTATCGGGGATGTTTATAATGCCTTCTTGCCATCATTGACACTCGGATGTGGTTCTTACGGACGTAACTCAGTTGGGGATAACGTTAGCGCCATTAACCTCTTGAATATCAAAAAAGTCGGAAGACGGAGAAATAACATGCAATGGATGAAACTTCCTTCAAAAACATACTTTGAACGTGATTCAATTCAATACCTTCAAAAATGTCGTGACGTTGAGCGTGTCATGATCGTTACTGACCACGCTATGGTAGAGCTTGGCTTCCTTGATCGTATCATCGAGCAACTTGACCTTCGTCGCAATAAGGTTGTTTACCAAATCTTTGCAGATGTAGAGCCAGATCCAGATATCACTACAGTTGAACGTGGTACTGAGATTATGCGTTCCTTCAAACCAGATACAATCATTGCTCTTGGTGGTGGATCACCAATGGACGCTGCTAAAGTAATGTGGCTCTTCTATGAGCAACCAGAAGTGGACTTCCGTGACCTTGTACAAAAATTCATGGATATCCGTAAACGTGCCTTCAAATTCCCATTGCTTGGTAAGAAGACTAAATTCATCGCGATTCCAACTACATCTGGTACAGGATCTGAAGTAACTCCATTTGCCGTTATCTCTGATAAAGCAAACAACCGTAAATACCCAATCGCTGACTACTCATTGACACCAACTGTGGCAATCGTAGACCCTGCCTTGGTATTGACAGTTCCTGGATTTGTTGCTGCTGACACTGGTATGGACGTATTGACTCACGCAACTGAAGCTTACGTATCACAAATGGCTAGCGACTACACTGACGGTCTTGCTCTTCAAGCGATCAAACTCGTATTTGAAAACCTTGAAAGTTCAGTTAAGAATGCAGACTTCCATTCACGTGAGAAAATGCATAACGCTTCAACTATTGCTGGTATGGCCTTTGCTAATGCCTTCCTAGGTATTTCTCACTCAATGGCTCACAAGATTGGTGCACAATTCCACACAGTTCACGGACGTACAAATGCAATCTTGCTTCCATACGTTATCCGTTACAATGGTACACGCCCAGCTAAGACAGCTACATGGCCTAAGTACAACTACTACCGTGCAGATGAGAAATATCAAGATATCGCTCGTATGCTTGGACTTCCAGCTTCTACTCCAGAAGAAGGGGTTGCATCTTATGCTAAAGCTGTTTACGAACTCGGTGAGCGCGTAGGTATCGAAATGAACTTCAAAGCACAAGGTGTTGACGAGAAAGAATGGAAAGAACATTCACGTGAATTGGCCTTCCTTGCTTATGAAGATCAATGTTCACCTGCAAATCCACGTCTTCCAATGGTTGATCATATGCAAGAAATCATCGAAGATGCTTACTATGGTTACAAAGAAAGACCAGGACGTCTTAAATAATTGATTATCAGTCAGAGGCAGGAGTAATCCTGTCTCTTTTTTGTATTTCTTTTTTGGAAATGGTATAATAATCGCATCTATTTGTTTGAAAATCAAAGCTTTGATAATCGTGCGAGGGAGAAATGTAAGAGATGAATGATCTAGGGGAAAAGGTAAGACTTCTTAGAGAGGAGAAAGGACTTAGTCGCCCAGTTTTTTGTGAAGATGAGTCGGAACTGTCAGTTCGTCAGTTAGTGCGCATTGAAAAAGGAGAATTTCGTCCGACAATAAAAACACTGGAATATATAGCGAATAGGTTAGACATTCCATCCTATTTTTTGATGCCAGACTATAAGGAATTACCCAAGCGTTACCAAGAATTAAAATACTTTCTTCTTCATCATCCTGACTATGGAGACAAAGAGTTGCAGGAACAAAAGGAAGAATATTTTGATGAGATTTTGGAGTGTTTTTATGATGATTTGCCACGTGATGAGAAAGTGCTAGTGGATTGTCTCCAAGCCATAGATACAGTGAGAGCAACTAGTAATTCCTTGTATGGTGAAAGTGTGCTTGAAAATGGCCTGCAGGACTTACTATCCAGAGATGTATATAAAGCGGAGGATCTATTAAGACTGAGGTTGTATTTTGCATGTAACTTAATGGATGGTTTGAAAGCGGGTGAAATAAAAGAATCTGAGTATGAGAATATTCTTTATTTTCATGAGAAATTAAGTTCGCAGATTGATAAGATAGAGTTCGATTGTTTAGACTTACTTAGAGATTCCTTACTAGCTTCTTTAACTTGTATAGAGATTATGGGGCTGTTTCATTATTTTAAGAGGGCAGTTGAAACGTTAAATAAAATAGGGCAAAAAACACGAGATTTTCAAAAACAACCGATTGTCTTGATGCTTGAGTGGAAATATTATATTCAGACGGATTATGACACTGCAAAACAAAAGTATGAAGAAGCGAAAATGATGGCGAGAATGTTTGGCAATGAGAAGTTAATCGTTAGTTTAGATAATGAATGGGCTGAGGACATAGAAAGATACCGTTAAAGGGTTTATAGGAGTGACATTTCTGTCATTGGGGAAATGTCGCTTTTTTGTTACAATGAATTCGTAAAAAAGAGAGAGGAATTCTTTGATTCCTTTTGAATCTGATTGATAAATATAGTTTGTATCGATACACGATATCACAAGTGATTTAAAGGAGATGTCCATGTCTATTTTATCCATTAAAAATATTTCAAAATTTTACGCTTTGGACGGTAAACATAAAGAGCAGGCTCTAAGAAATATTAACCTGCAGATTGCAGAAGGAAAAATAACTGCGATTTATGGTCCATCAGGCTGTGGCAAAACCAGTCTACTGAATATCATCAGTGGTCTTGATAGAGAGTATGAGGGAATTTTAGCTTTTAAAGGAGAACCTCTCAGGGATTTATCGGAGATTGAATTAACTCAATTCCGTAAAGATAATATTGGTTTTGTCTTTCAAAACTTCAATCTCATTCCTCACCAGTCTGTTTTGGACAATGTTAAGTTGCCTCTCTATGTCAAAGATTTATCCGATAAAGAAATGACAAGGATAGCTCAAGAGCAACTAGTCAGTTTAGGAATGGAACCTTTTATGGCTAAAAATGTCAAGCAACTTTCTGGAGGACAAAAGCAACGTGTAGCCATTGCTCGTGCTCTGGTCAATCAACCGGATATGATTGTAGCTGATGAGCCAACAGGGTCGCTGGATTCTCAATCTCAGGAACTGGTTTTGGAAGTATTTAAAAATTTAGCCCAATCTGGAAAAACAGTACTGATTGTGACTCATAACCCAGAAGTAACTGAATATGCAGATGTAATTATCAAAATGAAGGATGGTGAAGTCGTTGAAGAAGTCAAAAAATAAAGGATTGTCCTTTAAAAATAAATTCAAACTTTCTTTAAGTAACTTTATGGAAAGAAAGTGGCGAAACTTGCTAATTGCGGTAGCAACCTCGATTGGTTTTGTCGGAGTATTGATTTCCTTCGGTCTAGGGAATGCCTTGATCTCAATGATTGATGAAAATACAAACGGAGGGAAGCTACCTTCTCAAGTTCAGATTGCTCTAAATTCAAATGTTGCTGGTAGAGGTTTTTTGAATCAAGTTGATAAGGACTATATCACGGATACGATTGGGAAAGATGCTATTAAGTATCTAGAGAGTCCTTTTGGCATGACTATGTCAAAAATCACTATAGACGGACAAGAAGTGGACTTTAGTCAAACCATGCCTTCTTATGCTCAAGTTGTGAGTTTATATGAGGATACAAGTATCTCCGTTAGCAGTAATGAGAAAGAAAAAGTGCTAGCAGGTCCTATATACACTGATGCAAAAGAGCAGGGATTGACGATTCCGATGAGTCTACTGAAAAATTGGAATGAACAAACAGGGAAAAATCTTACAGCTAGTGATGTTATAGGCAAACCAGTCTCGGCAAGCATTTTAGAAAATGGTGCTGAAGGTAGCAAGACTTCTCACTTTCAAACTCACATTGTTCGGGTTATAAATGACGAGGATGATGCTGAGGATAGTAACAGCTACATGACTGCTCATCAGATGGAAACCATATTAAAAGAGGCTGGTTTTACAAAAGCTATATCTTATTTTATTTTGGAGCTTAAAGATCCATCTGGTACCAAAACAGTTATAGAAGAGTTGCAAAAGAACAAGAAATATTCGGTCCTTTCTCAACAGGCCGTTCTTGATATTGTGATTACCTTTATTCGCGTCATCCAGGGATTATTGATTGTTCTTTCATCTCAAGCAATTTTGGTAGCGGCAGTTATGATAGGTATCATCATTTATATCAATATCATGCAACGTTCCAAGGAAATTGGTGTCATGAAAGCAGTTGGATATCAAAATAGAGATGTGAAAGGAATTTTTATCTATGAGGCACTGTGGATTGTTATGATTGCCTTGTTTATAGCATTTGTGATTGCTCAAGGTTTAGGAAGTATAGCGAATGTTACTGTTCATCATTTTTATCCGTCTATCTCTAAAGTTTTTGAATTGAATCTTCTCTCAATTTTTGGAACTCTCGGTTTTGCCTTGCTTCTTGGTTACATTTCAGCCTACTTCCCTGCACGAAAGATTAGTAAAATGGATCCAGTAGAATCATTACGCTATGAATAGGGGGAGCACGGTATTAAAAAGAAAGTAGTTTGAAAATCAAGGCCAGCGCTTGCAATTTAACTCAAATAGTTATATAATAAGAACGTTAAAAGGTGATTTGTAGTGATTCAAGTTACTCTTTTCACAATAAAAATTTCATGATTTTCATAAGGAGGAAATCACTAATGGTAGTTAAAGTTGGTATTAACGGTTTCGGCCGTATCGGTCGTCTTGCTTTCCGTCGTATCCAAAACGTAGAAGGTGTTGAAGTTACTCGCATCAACGACCTTACAGATCCAGTTATGCTTGCACACTTGTTGAAATATGACACAACTCAAGGTCGTTTCGACGGTACTGTAGAAGTTAAAGAAGGCGGATTCGAAGTTAACGGTAAATTCGTTAAAGTTTCTGCTGAACGTGATCCAGAACAAATCGACTGGGCTACTGACGGTGTAGAAATCGTTCTTGAAGCAACTGGTTTCTTTGCTAAGAAAGATGCAGCTGAAAAACACCTTAAAGGTGGAGCTAAGAAAGTTGTTATCACTGCTCCTGGTGGAAACGATGTTAAAACAGTTGTATTTAACACTAACCACGACGTTCTTGATGGTACTGAAACAGTTATCTCAGGTGCTTCATGTACTACAAACTGCTTGGCTCCAATGGCTAAAGCTCTTCAAGATAACTTCGGTGTTGTAGAAGGATTGATGACTACTATCCATGCTTACACTGGTGACCAAATGATCCTTGACGGACCACACCGTGGTGGGGACCTTCGTCGTGCTCGCGCTGGTGCTGCAAACATCGTTCCTAACTCAACTGGTGCTGCTAAAGCTATCGGTCTTGTAATTCCAGAATTGAATGGTAAACTTGACGGATCTGCACAACGCGTTCCAACTCCAACTGGATCAGTTACTGAATTGGTAGCTGTTCTTGAAAAGAATGTTACTGTTGACGAAGTGAACGCAGCTATGAAAGCAGCTTCAAACGAATCATACGGTTACACAGAAGATCCAATCGTATCTTCAGATATCGTAGGTATGGCTTACGGTTCATTGTTTGACGCAACTCAAACTAAAGTTCTTGACGTTGACGGTAAACAATTGGTTAAAGTTGTATCATGGTACGACAACGAAATGTCTTACACTGCACAACTTGTACGTACTCTTGAATACTTCGCAAAAATTGCTAAATAATTTCTGAGTCGAAAAAGCAAGACCAATCGGTCTTGCTTTTTGTATCAATAAAAATGGATGATTTTATCATCCATTTTGTTTTAATTCTCTTTCAAATGTATCTGAGAGAGCGGTAAAGCTTAATTTATTTAAAGTCAGAGGGTGGATAAAGGATAGTTTAAATGCGTGAAGCATCAGTCTCTTGTTGTTTGAGTGTGGGTTGTAGAGAGGGTCCCCGAGGATTGGATGTCCGTGGTGAAATAGGTGGACTCGGATCTGATGAGTACGTCCTGTTTTTAATCTACACCGAACGAGACTGGTTTTGTTTTGAAATTGTTTTAACCGAGTTACATGAGTTTCGGCGCATTGACCATTTTTTTGATCCACAATTCTTTTTCTACGATCGTGACGATTGCGACCGATTTTATCTCGGAAGATCAAGTCCTTAGCCGCTAATCTTCCATCAACCAGAGCCCAGTATTCTCGAGAAATCTCTTTCTTTTCTAATAAGCGATTAAGAATGGGAAGAATGAATGGATTCTTCGCAAACAGAACGAGACCGCTTGTTTCCATATCCAAGCGATGAACGACATAGCAGGTCTGACCGACATAGGCGCTAACATGATTGAGAAGAGCTATCTCATCTGGCTGATTTCCATGTGTCTTCATGCCCTCAGGTTTATTGACGATAATTAAATGTTGATCTTGATAGACTTCTTCGACAAGTTTGGGATTTCCCCAGAGAATTTCTTTTGTAGGATAATCTTCCTCGTCGAAAATTAATTGGCATTCATCTCCTGCTTTGATAGTTTGGTGCCAATGAACTTCCTCCTGATTAATAAGGATATGTTTTTTAACTCTCAAAAAATGACGTATTTTTCGAGGGATTAACAGTTGCTCTTCCAGAAAAAGTTTGACTGTCATTTCAGGCAAAGAATCAGGTATAGTAAAGGTAAATTTCATACAGATATTGTAACAAAAATTAGTCTATTTGGACAGGGGAACTAGCTAAATTCTTGTCTTCCTATAGGGAAGATGATAAAATAAACGCATGAAATTAGATACATTATTTGAAAAATTTCTTTCCTTATTTAAGAAAGAAGAAAATGAAATTGAAGAAACAGAGACTAATGAAGTTGAGCATGAAAATAACGGGTCTAGTAATTTACGACGTTCAAGAACAGGACGAAAGAAAGCTGGGTCAGTTGGTCCTATCCGAAAATTCTGGCGCCGTTATCATCTGACAAAGATCTTTCTGATTATAGGATTAAGTGCCAGCCTTTTTGTTGGGGTCTATCTATTTGCGCTAGCAAAATCGACAAATGTTACAGACTTACAAAATTCTTTAAAAACACGTACTCTGATTTTTGACCGAGAAGAGAAAGAAGCAGGGGCTCTGTCAGGTCAAAAAGGGACCTATGTCGAACTTTCGGATATTAGTGAAGATTTGCAAAATGCTGTTATTGCGACAGAAGATAGAAGCTTCTACAAAAATAGTGGGATTAACTATGGGCGCTTTTTCCTGGCTATCCTAACAGCTGGTCGCTCGGGCGGTGGTTCTACAATTACCCAACAGTTGGCGAAAAATGCTTATCTTTCACAAGACCAAACTGTGCAGAGAAAGGCTAAAGAATTCTTCCTTGCTTTAGAATTAACCAAAAAATACAGTAAAAAAGAAATTCTAACCATGTACTTGAACAATGCCTACTTCGGTAATGGAGTTTGGGGTGTTGAAGATGCTAGTAAAAAGTACTTTGGTGTTTCGGCATCGGAATTAACTCTTGATGAAGCCGCCACTTTAGCAGGCATGCTTAAAGGCCCAGAATTGTACAATCCTCTGAATTCTATTGAGCATTCAACTAATCGAAGAGATACTGTCTTGCAAAATATGGTGGTTGCCGGCTATCTTGATAAAAATAAGGAAGCAGAAGCATCAAGTGTTAATATGGCTTCTCAGTTGAAAGATAGTTATGAAGGGAAAATATCAGACTACCGTTATCCTTCCTATTTTGATGCAGTTGTCAATGAAGCTATTGAAAAGTATAATCTAACAGAGGAAGAAATCGTTAATAACGGTTATCGAATTTATACGGAGCTAGATCAAAATTACCAAGCAAATATGCAGGTTATCTACCAAAATACTTCTCTCTTTCCGACAGCTGAAGATGGAACACATGCAGAGTCTGGTAGTGTCGCATTAGAACCAAAAACAGGTGGAGTTCGAGGAGTTGTTGGTCGAGTGGCCGGGGATGATAAAACAGGTTTCAGAAATTTTAACTATGCAACCCAATCCAAAAGAAGTCCAGGGTCTACTATTAAACCCTTGATAGTGTACACACCAGCGGTTGAGGCAGGCTGGTCTCTTAATAAGGAGTTGGATAATCATACCATGCAATATGGTGATTATAAAGTAGACAACTACGCAGGAATCAAGACATCACGAGAAGTACCCATGTATCAAGCTTTGGCTAAATCTCTAAATTTACCTGCAGTAGCTGCTGTTAAAGAGCTTGGAATCGATAAAGCCTTTGAAGCGGGTGAAAAGTTTGGTCTCAACATGAGCGATGTAGATCGTGTGCTTGGAGTGGCTTTAGGTGGTGGCGTGGAAACTAACCCACTACAAATGGCCCAGGCTTATGCAGCATTTGCAAATGAAGGTTTGATGCCTGAAGCGCATTTTATTACACGAATTGAGAATGCGAGTGGACAAGTCATTGCTACTCATAAAAATTCTCAAAAACGTGTAATCGATAAGTCAGTAGCCGATAAAATGACTAGCATGATGCTAGGGACTTTCACAAATGGTACAGGAATAAGTTCATCGCCTGATGGTTATGTCATGGCTGGAAAAACTGGAACGACAGAAACTGCTTTTAACCCAGAATATACGAGTGATCAATGGGTTGTTGGTTATACGCCTGATTTAGTCATTAGTCACTGGCTTGGTTTCCCGACTACTGATGAAAATCATTACCTAGCAGGTTCGACATCAAATGGCGCCGCTCATATTTTTAGAAGTATGGCAGAAACAATTCTTCCTTATACACCAGGAAGCACATTTACAGTTGAAAACGCCTATAAAATAAATGGAATTGCTCCTAAAAATGTTCCGAATCAGCCTGCTGACAATGGTGGAGGGCAGCCGAATGACTCTATAAGTGACATTCAAAGTCGAGCACAGAACCTTATTGATGAAGCAGAAAAAGCTATTTCAGATGCAAAAATTAAAGAAAAGGCAAAAACCGTCTGGGATACAATTGTAGATTTGTTCCAATAAATTTTTTAAAAGACAAGAGCATAACTCTTGTCTCTTTTTATATCCTAAAAAGTCTAAAAAGATATCCCAACGAAATATCAAACATTCAAAAAAATAAAATCAGGCAAGATAAATAACAAAATAGAAGAAATGTCATAATTCGTCTCTACCTCTGCTATACTAATGGCAGAAAAGGAGAACAACTATGTTAGACATGAATTACCACGAAGTAAAAGCTATTGTACATAAGTGTAGAAAAGAATACTACCTTCATTTATGGGAAAAAGAAGATTGGGATCAAGAGGGAATGATCTGCCTACATGAATTATTAGAAAATCACCCTGATTTTAAGGAAAATAAAAATAAGGAATTTTATACCTACTTCAAAACAAAGTTTCGAAATCGAATTTTGGATGCAGTTAGGAAACAAGAAAGTTACAAAAGAAGATTGGATCGACAAGCTTATGAAGAAGTAAGCGAGATTAGTCATCGATTAGGCGAAGGGGGGCTATTGATAGATGAGTCTTACGCATTACAAGAAGTGCTTAAAAAGTATCGAGCAGGATTAGGAAAAGAAAAATTGGAGTTATTTGAACGATTATTAGCTGATGAGCGATTCAAAGGAAGAAAAGCAATGTTGAAAGAACTAAAGCATGTACTAAGAGATTTTTCTCCAAAAAGATAAAAAAATAATCTCAAGTTCTTGACAAGATTGTAAAAGCAGGTATAATAGAAAGAGTTAAAAAGCTCAGGGTCCGTTGGTCAAGGGGTTAAGACACCGCCTTTTCACGGCGGTAACACGGGTTCGAATCCCGTACGGACTATGGGTGTGTCGCGGTTGATGGAAATAGGATTTAAAAAAAGTTAAAAAAACCTGTTGACAGAGAAAAGTGACTGTGATATACTAATATAGTTGTCGTAAGCGCGACAAAGACCTTTGAAAACTGAACAAGACGAACCAATGTGCAGGGCACTATAACTTAAGGTTATAGTACTGAACAATGAAAAAAACAATAAATCTGTCAGTGACAGAAATGAGTGAGAACTCAAACTTTTAATGAGAGTTTGATCCTGGCTCAGGACGAACGCTGGCGGCGTGCCTAATACATGCAAGTAGAACGCTGAAGGAGGAGCTTGCTTCTCCGGATGAGTTGCGAACGGGTGAGTAACGCGTAGGTAACCTGCCTGGTAGCGGGGGATAACTATTGGAAACGATAGCTAATACCGCATAACAGTAGATATCGCATGATAGCTGCTTGAAAGGTGCAATTGCACCACTACCAGATGGACCTGCGTTGTATTAGCTAGTTGGTGAGGTAACGGCTCACCAAGGCGACGATACATAGCCGACCTGAGAGGGTGATCGGCCACACTGGGACTGAGACACGGCCCAGACTCCTACGGGAGGCAGCAGTAGGGAATCTTCGGCAATGGACGGAAGTCTGACCGAGCAACGCCGCGTGAGTGAAGAAGGTTTTCGGATCGTAAAGCTCTGTTGTAAGAGAAGAACGAGTGTGAGAGTGGAAAGTTCACACTGTGACGGTATCTTACCAGAAAGGGACGGCTAACTACGTGCCAGCAGCCGCGGTAATACGTAGGTCCCGAGCGTTGTCCGGATTTATTGGGCGTAAAGCGAGCGCAGGCGGTTAGATAAGTCTGAAGTTAAAGGCTGTGGCTTAACCATAGTACGCTTTGGAAACTGTTTAACTTGAGTGCAAGAGGGGAGAGTGGAATTCCATGTGTAGCGGTGAAATGCGTAGATATATGGAGGAACACCGGTGGCGAAAGCGGCTCTCTGGCTTGTAACTGACGCTGAGGCTCGAAAGCGTGGGGAGCAAACAGGATTAGATACCCTGGTAGTCCACGCCGTAAACGATGAGTGCTAGGTGTTAGACCCTTTCCGGGGTTTAGTGCCGTAGCTAACGCATTAAGCACTCCGCCTGGGGAGTACGACCGCAAGGTTGAAACTCAAAGGAATTGACGGGGGCCCGCACAAGCGGTGGAGCATGTGGTTTAATTCGAAGCAACGCGAAGAACCTTACCAGGTCTTGACATCCCTCTGACCGCTCTAGAGATAGAGTTTTCCTTCGGGACAGAGGTGACAGGTGGTGCATGGTTGTCGTCAGCTCGTGTCGTGAGATGTTGGGTTAAGTCCCGCAACGAGCGCAACCCCTATTGTTAGTTGCCATCATTCAGTTGGGCACTCTAGCGAGACTGCCGGTAATAAACCGGAGGAAGGTGGGGATGACGTCAAATCATCATGCCCCTTATGACCTGGGCTACACACGTGCTACAATGGTTGGTACAACGAGTCGCAAGCCGGTGACGGCAAGCTAATCTCTTAAAGCCAATCTCAGTTCGGATTGTAGGCTGCAACTCGCCTACATGAAGTCGGAATCGCTAGTAATCGCGGATCAGCACGCCGCGGTGAATACGTTCCCGGGCCTTGTACACACCGCCCGTCACACCACGAGAGTTTGTAACACCCGAAGTCGGTGAGGTAACCATTTGGAGCCAGCCGCCTAAGGTGGGATAGATGATTGGGGTGAAGTCGTAACAAGGTAGCCGTATCGGAAGGTGCGGCTGGATCACCTCCTTTCTAAGGATAAGGAATGCACATTGGTCTTGTTTAGTCTTGAGAGGTCTTGTGGGGCCTTAGCTCAGCTGGGAGAGCGCCTGCTTTGCACGCAGGAGGTCAGCGGTTCGATCCCGCTAGGCTCCATTGGTGAGAGATCACCAAGTAATGCACATTGAAAATTGAATATCTATATCAAATAGTAACAAGAAAATAAACCGAAAACGCTGTAGTATTAATAAGAGTTTATGACTGAAAGGTCAAAAAAGTAAGGTTAAGTTAATAAGGGCGCACGGTGGATGCCTTGGCACTAGGAGCCGAAGAAGGACGTGACAAACGACGATATGCCTTGGGTAGCTGTAAGTAAGCGATGATCCAGGGATTTCCGAATGGGGGAACCCAACAGGTACTACCTGTTACCCATATCTGTTAAGGATATGAGGAGGAAGACGCAGTGAACTGAAACATCTAAGTAGCTGCAGGAAGAGAAAGCAAAAGCGATTGCCTTAGTAGCGGCGAGCGAAACGGCAGGAGGGCAAACCGAAGAGTTTACTCTTCGGGGTTGTAGGACTGCAATTTGGACTCAAAGATTATAGAAGAATGACATGGGAAGGTCAGCCAAAGAGAGTGAGAGCCTCGTATTTAAAATAGTCTTTGTACCTAGCAGTATCCTGAGTACGGCGAGACACGTGAAATCTCGTCGGAATCTGGGAGGACCATCTCCCAACCCTAAATACTCCCTAGTGACCGATAGTGAACCAGTACCGTGAGGGAAAGGTGAAAAGCACCCCGGGAGGGGAGTGAAATAGAACCTGAAACCGTGTGCCTACAACAAGTTCGAGCCCGTTAATGGGTGAGAGCGTGCCTTTTGTAGAATGAACCGGCGAGTTACGATATGATGCGAGGTTAAGTTGAAGAGACGGAGCCGTAGGGAAACCGAGTCTGAATAGGGCGCTTTAGTATTATGTCGTAGACCCGAAACCATGTGACCTACCCATGAGCAGGTTGAAGGTGCGGTAAGACGCACTGGAGGACCGAACCAGGGCACGTTGAAAAGTGCTTGGATGACTTGTGGGTAGCGGAGAAATTCCAAACGAACTTGGAGATAGCTGGTTCTCTCCGAAATAGCTTTAGGGCTAGCGTCGACATTAGAGATTCTTGGAGGTAGAGCACTGTTTGGGTGAGGGGTCCATCCCGGATTACCAATCTCAGATAAACTCCGAATGCCAATGAATTATGGTCGGCAGTCAGACTGCGAGTGCTAAGATCCGTAGTCGAAAGGGAAACAGCCCAGACCACCAGCTAAGGTCCCAAAATAATTGTTAAGTGGAAAAGGATGTGGGGTTGCACAGACAACTAGGATGTTAGCTTAGAAGCAGCTATTCATTCAAAGAGTGCGTAATAGCTCACTAGTCGAGTGACCCTGCGCCGAAAATGTACCGGGGCTAAAACAATTTACCGAAGCTGTGGATACCTTTATAGGTATGGTAGGAGAGCGTTCTATGTGTGGAGAAGGTGTACCGTGAGGAGCGCTGGAACGCATAGAAGTGAGAATGCCGGTATGAGTAGCGAAAGACAGGTGAGAATCCTGTCCACCGTAAGACTAAGGTTTCCAGGGGAAGGCTCGTCCGCCCTGGGTTAGTCGGGACCTAAGGAGAGACCGAAAGGTGTATCCGATGGACAACAGGTTGATATTCCTGTACTAGAGTATGTAGTGATGGAGGGACGCAGTAGGCTAACTAAAGCAGACGATTGGAAGTGTCTGTCTAAGCAGTGAGGTGTGAATTGAGTTAAATGCTTAATTCTATAACATTGAGCTGTGATGGGGAGCGAAGTTTAGTAGCGAAGTTAGTGACGTCACACTGCCAAGAAAAGCTTCTAGCGTTTAACATACTCTACCCGTACCGCAAACCGACACAGGTAGTCGAGGCGAGTAGCCTCAGGTGAGCGAGAGAACTCTCGTTAAGGAACTCGGCAAAATGACCCCGTAACTTCGGGAGAAGGGGTGCTGACTTTACGTCAGCCGCAGTGAATAGGCCCAAGCAACTGTTTATCAAAAACACAGCTCTCTGCTAAATCGTAAGATGATGTATAGGGGGTGACGCCTGCCCGGTGCTGGAAGGTTAAGAGGAGTGCTTAGCGCAAGCGAAGGTATGAATTGAAGCCCCAGTAAACGGCGGCCGTAACTATAACGGTCCTAAGGTAGCGAAATTCCTTGTCGGGTAAGTTCCGACCCGCACGAAAGGCGTAATGATTTGGGCACTGTCTCAACGAGAGACTCGGTGAAATTTTAGTACCTGTGAAGATGCAGGTTACCCGCGACAGGACGGAAAGACCCCATGGAGCTTTACTGCAGTTTGATATTGAGTGTCTGTACCACATGTACAGGATAGGTAGGAGTCTATGAGATCGGGACGCCAGTTTCGAAGGAGACGTTGTTGGGATACTACCCTTGTGTTATGGCCACTCTAACCCGGATAGGTGATCCCTATCGGAGACAGTGTCTGACGGGCAGTTTGACTGGGGCGGTCGCCTCCTAAAAGGTAACGGAGGCGCCCAAAGGTTCCCTCAGAATGGTTGGAAATCATTCGCAGAGTGTAAAGGTATAAGGGAGCTTGACTGCGAGAGCTACAACTCGAGCAGGGACGAAAGTCGGGCTTAGTGATCCGGTGGTTCCGTATGGAAGGGCCATCGCTCAACGGATAAAAGCTACCCTGGGGATAACAGGCTTATCTCCCCCAAGAGTTCACATCGACGGGGAGGTTTGGCACCTCGATGTCGGCTCGTCGCATCCTGGGGCTGTAGTCGGTCCCAAGGGTTGGGCTGTTCGCCCATTAAAGCGGCACGCGAGCTGGGTTCAGAACGTCGTGAGACAGTTCGGTCCCTATCCGTCGCGGGCGTAGGAAATTTGAGAGGATCTGCTCCTAGTACGAGAGGACCAGAGTGGACTTACCGCTGGTGTACCAGTTGTCTTGCCAAAGGCATCGCTGGGTAGCTATGTAGGGAAGGGATAAACGCTGAAAGCATCTAAGTGTGAAACCCACCTCAAGATGAGATTTCCCATGATTTTATATCAGTAAGAGCCCTGAGAGATGATCAGGTAGATAGGTTAGAAGTGGAAGTGTGGCGACACATGTAGCGGACTAATACTAATAGCTCGAGGACTTATCCAAAGTAACTGAGAATACGAAGCGTGATTAGTTTTTAAGTGAAATTTGAAAGATATTCAATTTTGAGTAGGTATTACTCAGAGTTAAGTGACGATAGCCTAGGAGATACACCTGTACCCATGCCGAACACAGAAGTTAAGCCCTAGAACGCCGGAAGTAGTTGGGGGTTGCCCCCTGTGAGATATGGAAGTCGCTTAGCTCGAGGGAGTTTAGCTCAGCTGGGAGAGCATCTGCCTTACAAGCAGAGGGTCAGCGGTTCGATCCCGTTAACTCCCAT
>NZ_JASHEJ010000003.1:0-354435 GCF_047463175.1 Streptococcus infantis | reverse complement strand
ACCAACCGCGATACACTCATAGTCCGTACGGGATTCGAACCCGTGTTACCGCCGTGAAAAGGCGGTGTCTTAACCCCTTGACCAACGGACCTGAGCTTTTTCAACTCTTTCTATTATACCTACTTTTAGAATTCTGTCAACTAGTTTGATTTGTTTTTTCTGAAATTTTTTTACTGGTTTTCATAGATTAGTTTTTATAAGTAAGAAAGAGAGGATATAAAAGTATCCTCTCTTGTATCTCGTCTACTAATATTTTAGTTTTCTTCAGCCATTTTTGATTTGACTTCATCATATGATAGGGCACGTGATTCCTCTTCTACTGATTCAGGCATTTTTCCTGTTTCGTAAAGAGATTTGATTTGTGTACTATCCAATGTTTCATATTTCAATAAGGCTTCTGCAATTAATTTATGCGTTTCACGATTTGATTGAATAATTTCAGCTGCTTTATTACGTGCTTCATTCAACAATGCTCGAACTTCTTCGTCAATTTCATAAGCTGTACGCTCTGAAATAGATTTTTGTGGAGTTTGAGCACCAAACATTGCATGATTTCCTTCGTATTGAACAGGTCCGAGTTTTTCACTCATACCATACTCTGTAACCATTGCACGCGCCATTTGTGTAGCTTGCTCAAAGTCGTTTGATGCACCTGTTGTTTGGACATTAAAGATAATTTCTTCAGCAACACGTCCACCCATCAAACCAGCTAATTGTTCTTTCATATCTTCTTTAGACAGCAACATTTGATCTTCTTTCGGAAGAGCAATCATGTAACCACCTGCACGACCACGTGGAACAATTGTTACCTTATGAACGACACGCGCATTTGATAAGACTAACCCCACGATAGTGTGCCCGGCTTCGTGATAAGCAACCATTTCACGTTCTTTTTGGGAAACAGTTTTATCTTTCTTAGAAGGCCCTGCAATAACGCGATCTTCTGCCTCATCAATATCAGAAGCATCAATGACTGATTTATTGCGACGGGCAGCAACTAATGCGGCTTCGTTCAATACATTTTCTAAATCAGCACCAACAAAACCTGGAGTTTGTTGTGCTACTAACTTCAAATCCACATCTTCTGCTAGAGGTTTATTTCTAGCATGGACTTTCAGAATTGCTTCGCGTCCTTTAACATCTGGACGACCAACCAATACTTTTCTGTCAAAACGACCTGGACGAAGAAGGGCTGGATCTAGAACATCTGAACGGTTCGTTGCTGCAATGACAATGATCCCTTCATTTCCTTCAAAACCATCCATTTCAATCAAGAGTTGGTTCAAGGTTTGTTCACGTTCATCATTACCTCCACCAAGACCGACACCACGTTGACGACCAACGGCATCAATTTCATCGATGAAGATAATAGCTGGTGCTGCTTTTTTAGCGTCCTCAAAGAGAGAACGTACACGGCTAGCACCGACACCGACGAACATTTCTACGAAGTCAGAACCTGAAATACTAAAGAACGGTACTCCAGCTTCTCCTGCTACTGCTTTAGCAAGTAATGTTTTACCAGTTCCCGGAGGGCCCTCTAAGAGAACACCAGCTGGGATACGAGCACCTAATTTTGTAAAGCGTTTTGGATCTTTCAAGAATTCAACAACTTCAACAAGTTCTTGTTTTTCTTCTTCAGCTCCTGCTACATCTGAAAAGCGTACTTTGATATCTTCCTTATTAGCAGCCTTAGCTTTACTGCGTCCAAAGCTCATCGGATTGCGTCCGCTATTTCCTCCCATATTTCCCATCATAGAAAATAGGAAGAAGAATAAAATGGCAAATGGCACTACCGAAACTAGGATGTTAATCCACATACCACTTGAGCTTTCGTGCTTGACTTCAACTTGTGTTTGGTGTTCACCAGCTAGTTTTTGCAAATCTGCTACAGTAGTATCCGATGGAAGAATAATACTTGTAAATTTTTCTACTTTTGTTGCAGAAGGTGTGAAAAACTGAATACCTGTTTCCGGTTTTTCTGTTTTAGCAGTTTTATAGACACCAGACACTTCAATAACACTACCACTTGGTTGATAGGTTATTTCTTTTACATTGTCATTAGTGATTTCCTGCACCAATTCTGAGTATTTAATTTGTTGACTGTGCCCGGCAGTTCTCCCAGCGAAAAAGTACTGGAATCCCGTTACTAGCAAGAAAATCATCAACAAATAAAGAAATGGATTTTTTATAAAACCATTATTTTGTTTTTGCATTCAACAACTTACCCTTCTATTTTGAGTAAACTTCCTCTTTTAATACGCCTACATAAGGAAGGTTACGATAATTTTCATTATAGTCTAAACCATAGCCTACAACGAATTCATTTGGAATTGTAAAACATGTATAATCTGCTTCAATTTCTACAGTACGTCCTTCTGGTTTATCCAGCATAGTAACAATCTTAACAGACGCTGCTTCTCTAGCAGTAAACATATCTCTCAAACTTTTTAATGTTTGTCCAGTATCAATAATATCTTCTACAAAGACAATGTGTCTACCTTTAACATCTTGAGTGACATCTTGTTTGATATTAATGACACCACTACTTACAGTTCCACCATGATAACTAGAAACCATCATAAAATCCATTTCAAGATGAGTGTCAATATATTTGACTAATTCTGCCATAAAAGGAATAGATCCTTTTAAAATTCCAACTAAAATCGGATTCTTACCTTCGTAATCTTTTGTCAATTGAGCACCTAACTTCTTAGCTGCTTCTGTAATTTCATCTTGTGAAATCAAAATCTTCTTGATATCTTGTTCTAACATGATTTTACCTATCTATTTTTTCTATATAAAGTACAGTGTTCATTATATCATTTTTCATTTTTATACTCAAATCACTGAGTTCGATTTCTAAAATTGAATAAATTTGTCCAAATTGCTCAACAATAATCGCATTTTTTCGTTTTTCTGTAGGTATTTTTAAATCAATAAAAAGTCGCCTTACTTTTTTTCGATGACCATTTATTATCAAATAATCACCTGGCTGTCGATGCCGCAAAATCAATGATGTTTCACGGGAAACATTTATTTGTTGAACATTTTCACCTTTTAGAGGAATTCCAAATGAAAATAGAAAACCTTCATAATGAACTTGATTTTGATAGTTTAACACACACTCGCTACTTTTTTCATCAGACTTTGGTCTGATTTTACCAATTTGAAAGTGCTGGTATTCTTTTATAAGTTCAT
Organism: Streptococcus infantis; assembly: GCF_047463175.1. Classification (GTDB taxonomy): domain Bacteria; phylum Bacillota; class Bacilli; order Lactobacillales; family Streptococcaceae; genus Streptococcus; species Streptococcus infantis_AC. Next base: position 351,237 of record NZ_JASHEJ010000003.1, on the reverse strand, counting down.
AACCATTTTTTATATTATGGCGATATTGACTCTTAGTTTTTAAAATATGATGAATTTCTTGAAATTGTTCTCTTGTTACATTTAAATCAGCAAAACGACTAAGGTATTGTTGTAGTAAAGCTCTTTGTGCTGCTTCGGAAAAAGATAAAAACTGAGTTAAATCTTCCACATCAACCGCTTGAGATAATTCAGCCAGAGCAATTTGATAATCAGAAACTTCTTTTCCAAACTCTAAAATTGCTTTTTTTACCTGAACATTTTCTTTTTCTAACTGTGGCAGATAGAGGTTGCGAATACGATTGCGAAGATAGTGATTTTTTTTATTTGTTGAATCTTCAAAATGCTCAATTTCAGGAAAATCCTTCTTATAAAAGGACAACAAAGGACGAATCAACTCTCCCTTATCAAATATTTGTCTTTCTTTAATAGCCGATAAATGTTGTAGTCTAACACCTCTAATCAATCGCATAAAGATCGTCTCAACTTGATCATCTGCATGATGAGCTGTTACAAGAGCTGTAGATGAAGTTTTCTCCATCACTTCTCTAAAAAATTCATAGCGAAATTGACGAGCATTCGCTTCTGAAAAATCTCCAGTAAAACAAGCTACATAAATTGGAACTCCAGCTTGTTCAGCTAATTTTCTTAATTCATTTTCTTCCTTATCTGACTCTGGTCTTTGTTTATGATTTACATGAGCTAAAAACAATTCAATACCAAGTTCTTTTTGATAGGTCATAAGAAGTTGAAAAAGAAACATCGAATCCAATCCACCAGACAAGGCTAACACAACTCTTGAATGTCCTTCAAAGTAACCTTTTTCTAGAAAATGATTTAAAAAATCTCGGTCTCTCATTTTAGGACCTCGTAGACATCCTTAGCAATTTTAGAAATAGTATCGTAATCAGAATTTTTGGTAAAGATTGAAATAACGAAAGGAGAATCTGTATAGACTATTCCCACATCGTGTTTAAATTCATCTGCATCCCCAATTTTATGGGCTACCTTAGCAGAAATATTCTTAGCAATCCGCTGATTATCAAAAGATGTTTGTGAAAGAGATTCTAAAACAAAACCATTCTGATTATAAATAGATTCCATAACTTGACCAGCCATTTTAGCTGAAGCCAATTTATCTGTCACATCCCATTCCTCACCTGCGATAGTAGTCATCTCTTTTTTAAAGGCTTCATCTGATTTATTCGTAATATAATAAGCAAGAATATTATGAGCTACATTGTCAGATTCTTTTGCAGTTTTTGTGATTAAATCTTTGATAGTGTATTCTTTATTGTCCGCTGTTTTAGGGAGACTTCCGCTTCCTTCCGGTTTATAAGAACCAGGGAAATCATTAACTTCGGAAACATACTTCAATTTCGTGTCAAGTTGATAATCACCTTGATTGATTTTTTCCTGAACAGAATAAAGATAAGGTAATTTCATAACACTAGCAGCGTACATTTTTTGATTTTCATTAATGCCAGCTTCCTTACCTGTACTCAATTGTTTAATATAAATAGAGAATTGTTCATTTTGATAATTTGCAGATAGCAACTCTTGTACTTTCTGAATACGATTATCATCATCGGAAATATAATCCGTCGAAATCCAGCCCGTTTGCTTGATATGTAAAAATTCACGACCTTCAGCAAAAATAGACATATCTGCTTCAACTTCTTGATAAGGCGCTAAAGTAGACTTTAATTCTTGTTGATCATAAGGACTATTATAAACGACAAATCCCGGTTTTAACCATACTCGCTTAGAAAAATCGTTTACGATGGAACTATCGTATAAAAGTCGTTTATCAGCCATTACAAATTGATTATTTGACAATTTAAAGACAGGCTGTCCTTGTTTATTTAATCGCCATTCTAAAACAGATAATTTTGTTTCTGCATTTACTTTTCCTGATTCTTTAATCAGGTCTTCCGTAGAATAAACTGGCGTCTCACCATAAAATTTTGGAGATTCTATAGTATCTTGATAATAAAAGTGATGTGGAGTATGAGTCAAAGAATAAACTTCTTGTTTTGGAATGATAACTGGATTCTCAGTGCTTACTACTTGAACGCTTTTTAGGAAAATAGGAAGTAGTAATATCACTAAAAATTTACGCATTCTTTTTCTCCTCTTCTTCTTGCAGTCGTAATAGATGATTCTTTTGAGCTAACTCATCTAATTTTTCATCTGACTGACTTAAAAATTTTTCGATAATATCTAATAAATTTTCCATTTCGCATTACCTAGGAAGTAAGTCCGGAATTGTATAAACTTCCTCCCATGTTTTTGAATAATAATATTTTGCACGGGAATATTTAGCCGCATAGGATTCATCTTTTAGCTTAGTTGCTAAACTAGCTTCTTTATCCTTTTCATCGCTCAAGTCCTGATATTGTTTTTTCAAATCAGCTAGTTGCTGGCGACGTGTTAGTAATTGTTGGTAACTTTGTGCTAAATTGTAAGTTGGTAAGATGAATAGCAACATAATCAAAATCAAAACCCAACCCATAAAACGATTACGTTTTTGACGTTCTTCCATCATGTACTTACGTCGTTGGTGTTCATTTTGAATAAATGAATTATTCATTTGGACTATTTTTTTATACATCGTCTTCTACCCTTGTTTCACTGATAATTTCATACATTCCAGCTGCATCTTCTTTTTTTGTACTATCTTTCATTTCGAGCACCTTTACAAGCAACATTTTATTTCCAAAACGAATTTCAACCTGATCATTGATTTTTAAATCAGTTGAACTTTTAGCAAGGATACCATTAACCTTGATTCGCCCTTTATCTGCAACTTCCTTAGCTACCGTACGGCGTTTAATAATTCGTGATACTTTTAAATATTTATCTAATCTCATCTTATAATACCTCAAATTATTATTGTACCATTTTTATCCCTTTTATAGAAGAAAAAAGGTAAGCCCTAATGTGACTCTTTTAAGTCTTGTATCTTCGCTAACGATTCTCCAAAGGTTAAGAGTCCTTCTAAAATCTCATAGTCTTTTTTATTTCGAATATCAAAAACAACTTCGATTAAACCTTGATTTTCAGAAATATTAGCCTTCAAATTTGTCTGAGAAAGAGCCTGGAAATAATCTTGTGTTAAAAATAGTTGTTGCGATATTTTTTCAAACTGAATGACAAGCTTATTATTCTTTCTTTCTACACGATTGACAAATACTTTATCGAGATATGCTTTGGCTAATCCAATTTCTAAGAGATAGGCAACTACATCTGGATATTCTCCAAATCGGTCTATCAACTCATCCTGTAATTCTTCATAGTTGACACGATTGTCAATCTGACGAATTCTCTTGTAAATTTCAATTTTATGGCGCTCATCTGATATGTACTCATCTGGAAGATAGGCATCAATTTGTAGAATTAACTCAGCATTTCCTTTTTCACGTTTCTTGTCAGTTCCATTTTTCTTAGCAATTGCTTCTTCTAGTAACTGAGAATACAATTCAAAACCAACAGAATCTATAAAACCAGACTGAGAACTTCCTAAAAGATTACCTGCCCCACGAATGGATAAATCACGCATAGCAATTTTGAAACCAGAACCTAATTCGGTAAAACCTTTGATAGCTTCTAATCTCTTTTCTGAAACTTCTGTCAAAGATTTGTCTGGTCGATACATGAGATAAGCATAAGCGATTCGATTACTACGACCAACTCGACCTCTAAGTTGATACAAGGTAGACAGACCCATGTGATCAGCATTTTCGATAAACAAGGTATTGGCATTTGGAATATCCACTCCTGTTTCAATGATTGTCGTTGTTACTAAAATATCATATTCACCTTCGATAAAGTCAAGTAGTGTATTCTCTAAACGAATTTCACTCATTTGACCATGAACAAAACCAATAGAAGCTTCTGGAATCAGTTCTTGTAACTCTGAAACCTTCTTTTCAATCGTGTCAACTTTATTGTAAAGATAGTAAACCTGACCACCACGATCAATTTCTCTCAATACAGCATCTCGAATGACACGATCATTCTGTTCAAGGACATAGGTTTGTACAGGATATCGATTTGTTGGGGGAGTTTCGATGACAGATAAATCTCGAATACCTAGCATAGACATATGTAGAGTTCGAGGAATTGGTGTAGCTGTTAAAGTTAAGACATCAACCTTCTTTTTTAATTCCTTCAAAGCTTCCTTATGTTTGACACCAAAACGTTGTTCCTCATCGATGATGATCAAGCCTAAATCAGCAAATTCAACATCTTTAGACAAAACTCGATGGGTTCCTATCAGGATATCAACTTGGCCTTTTTTTAATTTTTCAAGTGTTTCAGTCTGCTCTTTTTTACTTCTAAAACGACTCAAAACATCTACATTGACAGCAAACTGCTCAAATCTTTCCTTGAAATTACTATAATGTTGCTGAGCAAGAACTGTGGTTGGTACTAAAACAACAACCTGTTTATGATTGTTGACAGCCTTAAAAGCAGCTCGCATGGCCACCTCAGTCTTACCAAAACCAACATCTCCAACTAAAAGTCTATCCATTGGTTGAGAAGCCTGCATATCTTTCTTAATTTCTTCGATACTTCGAAGTTGATCTTCAGTTTCAACATAAGGAAAAGCCTCATCAAAAACAACCTGATCTTCATCATCTTTTGAAAATGCAAAACCTTCAAGTTGACTCCTCTCTGCATATAACTTAATTAAGTCATCTGCAATGTCTTCAACTTGATTTTTAACTTTTTGCTTAGCTTTTTTAAAACGTCCATCGTTTAATTTGTTTAACTTTGGAGCCTTACCGTCACTTGAAACATACTTAGATAAGGTTTGGATTTGTTCTACAGGGATAGAAATTCGATCTCCATTTTGATATTGGATACTTACATAATCTCGGTGAATCCCTTTGAGTTCAATCGTTTCGATTCCTAAATATTGACCAATCCCATGAATTTGATGAACAACATAATCTCCTTTTTGGAGCTCATTATAGTCCTTTAATCTCTCAGCATTACTGATATTCTGTCTTCTATATTTGCGTTTAATCTTCTTTTTGAAAATTTCATATTCAGTGATGAATACAAGATTCTCATCCACAAAATGAAAACCATGACGAAGGTTTCCTTCAACAAGATTGACAGTTTCTTTACAGATTTCACTTTGATTACTATTGTCAACTTTAATGCTATATTCATCAAGAATCGTTGACAGTTTTTTTAGTTCTGTTTGGCTGCTTGATTGAAGAACAATTGTATATTTTAATTTTTTATAGCGTTCAATTTCTTCTTTCAGAAAAGAAAACTGATTGAAGAATTCTTGCATAGGATATTGATTAAATTGATAAAGATGATCAAATTTTAGATTTCCAAGACCTTTTTGAAAATTCGAAAAGAAACTCGCTGGTACATATTTTTTTAATTGATTTTCTACATCAGTAAAATATTGTATATTTGACACAGCTTTACTATTATGTAAATCTTCGGTCAAGTAACTAGCTGTTTCCTTATCAAAAACATCATACTGATTGATAATTTTTTGGAAATCATCAAAGATAATAGGAACTTGATTCAAGTAATCTATCAATGTCCACTGTTTTTTATAAAAAATAGATAAAAACTTGCGAATATCTGCATGAAGAACTTGCTCTTTCGTGCAACTAAAAACTTCTTCTAAATAAGACTTTAAAGTTGGAGAAATAGCTTTATCAATCTCATGTACTAAGAATTTTTGACCACGATGATAATCTTCAGTAGTTAATAAAATATCACTAGCTGGATAGATTAAGACTTGAGATTGACTTTCTTTTGATAATTGTGTATCTGCGTCGAATTCTCTAATCCCATCTATTTCATCACCAAAAAATTCTATTCGGTAAGGAGATAGTTGTGAAGTTTCAAAAATATCTAAAATATCTCCTCGAAGACTAAATTCTCCTTGACTTTGAACTTGCGTAACTTTTTTATAACCAAGTGAAATCAATTGATTTTTTAATTCTCTTTGTTCACATTCTTCGCCAACTTCAAGTTTTAACACACTATTATCAAAGACTTGAGGATCTGGTAAGAATAAACGGCTAGCTGCCATGTTACAAACTAGTATTCCTTTTTGAGATTTATCTCTTAGAAAACGCAATGCTTCAACTCTTGAAAAAATCTTTTCTTGAGACGATACTAAAAATTCTACCATTGGTGAATCATCTACTAAAAATGGATAAACCATATCAGTACCCAGGATAGAAATTAAATCATTTACTAGACGCTCAGCTTCTCCATAAGTAGATGTCATTACTAAAATCTTGTTCTGATTTTTAACACTACTTGCAATAGTTAAAGACTTTGCTGAACCAGAGAGACCTAGTAGTAATTCCCTCTGCTTGAGAGATAAATGCTCATCCCATAATTGTATCTGCTTGTTCTCTAAAAAGAATTCGATTAATGACATTCCCTTACCCATTGTATTTCTGCATTGTTTTTTCAAAGTTTTTCTCTTGTAAATAATAATTTACAGCATCGTCAACCTTGTCAATAGACTGTAAAATACCTATATAGTCATCCTTGTCAAATTTACTCAAAACGTGGTGAACAACAGACATTCCTTTTTTAGGTCTACCGATACCAATCTTTACACGATTGAAAACCTGTGTACCAATATGTTGGATAATTGACTTGATACCATTATGACCGCCAGCTGATCCTTTAGCGCGAAGTCGAATTTTTCCTACTTCCATGTCAAGATCATCGTAAATAATCAGTAAATCTTCGATATCTAAACCATAGTAAGTTAATAAAGCATGAACTGCTTTCCCACTTTCATTCATAAAAGTTGTTGGTTTCACTAGATAAATTTTTTCACCATTAAGGAAAAATGAAGCTAATTCAGCTTGGAATATTTTATCGTGTGTAAAGGATACATTCTGTTTTTTTGCTATTTGGTCAATCAACATAAAACCAACATTATGCTTTGTCTCAAAATATTTATCCCCTGGATTTCCCAATCCTACAAGTAATTTTGTCATTTAAATTTCCTTTCAAAAGCCAAAAGGGTTGGAATTTTTTTCCAACCTAATTGACACTATTAAAAATGTTGATTATACGTTAAAGCGGAATTCCATAATATCGCCATCTTGAACGACATATTCTTTTCCTTCTTCACGCAAGCGTCCAGCTTCTTTTACAGCCTTTTCAGATCCGTATTTAATCAAATCATCATAAGACATAGTTACTGCACGAATAAAACCTTTTTCGAAGTCAGAGTGGATGATACCAGCAGCTTGAGGGGCTTTCATGCCACGTTTAAAGGTCCAAGCACGAACCTCTTTTTCACCAGCTGTGAAGTAAGTTCCAAGTCCAAGTAGATGGTAAGCAGCACGAGTCAACTTATCCACACCTGATTCTGTCAAACCAATGGCTTCAAGAAACTCTTTTTTATCTTCATCGTCTAATTCAGAAATTTCTTCTTCAGCACGCGCAGAAATCACCACTACCTCTGCATTTTCTGTTGCTGCGAATTCACGAATCTGCTTCACATAATCAATAGAATCTGGGTCTCCAACAACATCCTCATCAACGTTAGCTACATAAAGAACTGGTTTCGTAGTCAAGAGGAAAAGACCTTTGACAACCTTTTGCTCTTCATCTGTAAATTCAATAGTACGAGCTGATTTACCGTCTTCAAGGACAGGTTTAATCTTTTGGAGAACGTTAAATTCTGCAACTGATTCCTTATCTTTTTGCGTACGTGCCATCTTTTCCACACGCGCATAGCGTTTATTAACAGATTCTAAGTCAGCCAGAATCAATTCTAGGTTAATGGTATCAATATCTGCTAATGGATCTACAAAAGCATCTTCACGACCTTGCTCACGCATGACATTCTCATCATCAAAGGCACGAACTACATGGACAATCGCATCCACTTCACGGATATTGGCTAAGAATTTATTACCGAGACCTTCTCCTTTTGATGCACCTTTTACAATCCCTGCAATATCTGTAAATTCAAAGGTTGTTGGGACTGTCTTCTTAGGAGTAATCATTTCAGTCAATTTTTGGAGGCGTTCATCTGGAACTTCTACCATCCCAACATTTGGATCAATGGTTGCAAATGGATAATTTGCAGCCTCTGCTCCTGCTTTTGTAATTGCGTTAAATAGGGTTGATTTACCAACGTTTGGCAAACCCACGATACCTGCTGTTAAAGCCATAGTTTCTCAATCTCCGTTCACATTTCAATCTTCAATATTATAACACAAAAAGGGAAAACTTGCTAACCCTCTAACTCCTTGCATTTAGTCGATAATTTTACTCATTTTTCTTTCAAAATCATAGCGACTCATCATGACAACATGATCACAATTACTGCATTTTATTTTGATATCTGCACCTAGACGTGTAATTTCCCAACGATTCGCTTTTTTGCCTGTAGATTTGATTGTACAAGCATGTGGTTTTTTCATTTCAACAAAATTTCCAACTTGATACATACTACTCTCCTTTTCATATTTCTGATTATATCATAAAAGAGGTGAGCTAGGCTCAACCTCTTTAACTTAATTTGTACGAACTGGTGTAATCAGCTGCATGAAATCTTCATCTGTATCAGCTGGTACCAAGGTAAATGGACGAACTGCTGAAATGAAGCTGATTGTTACCTTTTCACTATTCAAGGCTTTTAGTGCTTCAATCAAGTAAGTTGGGTTAAAGCTAATAGTTAAATCTTCACCAGATACAGCAATTGTATCGATTTCTTCGTTTACTTTACCAATTTCAGGAGAATTTACATGAGCTGTAACTACTCCTTGTTTGATTTCTAATTTTACAGTTCCATTTTGAGTAGCACTTGATAAGAGACGTGCACGTTCCATAGATTGACGTAGATTCACAACATCAAAAGTCACTGTCGTATTAAAATCTGTTGGAATCAGACGATCTGTATCAGGATAATTACCTTCTAAGAGGCGTGTATAGAAGCTAATATTTTCGCTTCTAAAGAGAATTTGGTTGTTTGCGAAGAAAATCTCTACTGTTTCGATATCGTCCGTAAAAACAGCTGAAAATTCGCGTAGAGAGCGACTTGGGATAACAACATCAAAATTATCACTATTTTTTTCAAGAGTTAATTTTTTCTGGCTGAGACGATGTGAGTCTGTTGCTACTGTTTTTAATTCTTGATGATTACTTAGGACAAAGTGTACACCAGTCAAGATTGGACGGCTTTCTTGTACACTAGCAGCAAAAGCAGTTTCATTGATAATTTTCTTAAGAAGTTTTGTTTCAAGAACTAGAGGATTACTTGCTGCAATTTCCTGAATACGTGGATACTGTTCGCTGTCTTTTCCTTTCAGAGTAATTTCTGATTTTCCACTTGTTAGTACAATTTGATGTTGTTCAATTTCTTTAAAATCAAGAGTCACATCTGGAAGACTAGAAACAACATTGATAAAGAAAGAAGCTTCTAAAAGAATTGATCCTAAAGAGTTAATCAAAAGACCTGCATTTTCATCTTTTTGAGAAATGAAATTCTCAATTGAAATTTGACCATTTGATCCAATTAATGTAATTCCTTCGTTAGTCACATCAATTTTAATAGTTGATAAAACAGGAATAGCATTTTTTGAACTAATAGCACGTTTAGTAATATTTAATGATTGCAGGAATAAATTTTTATTAATAGAAAAATGAATCATGGAATCTCCTTTATTTATTTTTATTATTAGAAGGTTAATAGTAATAGTAGGCTGTGTGAAATCTGTGGAAAACCAAGTTTAGTTTAGAAAAATCAAGAAGTTATACTTGTTTAAAATTTGTTAATAAATCAGTAAAATTTTAAACACTTATCCACAAGTTATTTAATTTTCTTTTTGATGGTTTCGATTTCTATACGTAATTTATCATCAGTTTCAATCATAGATTTGATTTTTGCATGAGCATGAATGACGGTTGTATGATCTTTACCACCAAATTCTTTTCCGATTTTAGGAAGGCTATTATCAGTTAATTCTCTAGCTAGATACATAGCAACTTGGCGAGCTAGAACAATATTCTGAACACGTCTAGTTCCCTTCATCTCCTTAACGCTCACATCATAAAATTTTCCGACTTCCTCTTGGATTTTTTCAATCGGAATGACGATCATGGTGCTGACGCTTTGTTTTCGAGCACGTATAGCTTCAGATGCAATATCCACAGTTATAGTGTTGATTTGTTTGACTTTAGCCATAAGACTAATATCTTTGAGGGCACCTTCTAATTCACGTACATTTGAATCAAACTGGCCAGCCAAATATTCGATTGTGTCAGGTTGAAAATGATAATCTAAATCCTCTGTTTTACTATTTAGGATAGCGATACGAGTTTCGAAATCAGGTGGAGTAATATCCGTTGTTAATCCCCATGAGAAGCGCGTGACAAGTCGTTCAGGTAGATTTTCTAGTTGTTCTGGCCTACGGTCACTCGTTAAAACAATCTGTTTATTATTACTATGAAGGTTATTAAATGTGTTGAAAAACTCTTCCTGAGTTTGCACTTTATTTCCACTGAGAGATTGAATGTCATCAATAAGAAGGAGATCTATACTTCGATAGGTTTTTTTAAAATTATCCATATCATTGAGTCTTAGATGATCTAAAAATTCATTAATAAAGCTTTCAGCAGGAATATATTTTACACGCGTATTAGGATTTTTTTTGAGAATTTCATTACCCAAAGCATTGAGCAAGTGAGTTTTCCCTAGACCAGGTCCTCCATATATAAACAGAGGATTATAAGTTAGTCCAGGATCTTCCGAGACGGCTAAAGCAGCAGACTTGGCCCAAATATTTCCATCACCTTGGATAAAATTATCAAAAGTATAGATGTCTCTTAATCCTGTTTCTGAATAGGGTATAGATTTTTTAATTTCTTCCTGTTGATGATTACTGTTTTCAACATTGCTTGCTATATCGGAGGTATTAGAATCTTCTTTAGTCAATACATATTGAGCTTTTATTTCAGTGTCATAGATTTGAAAACCGACAGCTACAATAATATCATTGAGTTTTGTACTCCAAACCATTTCCATTTCAGATCTTGGCAAAAATATGGTAGCTACATTTCCCTCAACCTTTATTAATTCAGCAGGTGTTGCGTAGAAATCAAACATTGATCGTGTCAATCTCTCTTTAGCTAATTCTAAAATCTGATTCCAAAATTGTTTTTCTTTCAACAACAAACTCCTCCTTTTCTAAATGGTGTAATCTTAAACACTATTTTATCACATAGCAAGCATTTTTTCCACAACTTGTGAAAAACAATCCACAATGTTTAAAAGATTTATCCACAACTTGTGGATAAAAGGTCTAGATTTTGATTTAATAGACTTTTTCTATACTAATCCAGTGGATAAATATGTGAGTTTAGAAAAATAAAATAACAGCCTTATTTCAGGCTGTTAATAAAACGTTGGTATTCTTCTTGATTATGAAAAGAGATAGTTATTTTTCCTGCCTCTTTTTTTTGAAGGACGATTTGGACATCTAATCCCAACAATTTTTTCAAATTTTCTTCTTCTTCTTTGATAAAGTGATCTTTTTCTTTGCTTTTCTTCTTATTTTTTTCTTCTTTAAGTAGATGTTCCACCTGCCGAACTGATAAATCCTCTTTCTGAATGCGATTGAGTAAATTTTTTTGTTCTTTCAAAGGTAGTTGGATTAGAAGTCTAGCATGTGCTTGAGACAATTTTCCAGTTTCTACTTCTTTTAAAATAAAATTAGGGAGCGTTAGCAATCGAACAAGATTAGTGATATAAGGGCGTGATTTCCCTATTTTTTCAGCAATGTCTGCATGAGTATATCCTTTATCAATTAAAGATTGATAAGCTTTTGCTTCTTCAATCGGATTTAAGTCTTCTCGTTGTAAATTTTCAATGATTGAGTGAACCATCATATCCTGATCAGATAATTTTTTGATGATTACAGGAACTTCTGATAGCCCAGCTGCTATCGATGCCCGATACCGTCTTTCTCCAGCTAGGATTTCATATCCGATAACTGGAGATTGACGGACAATAATGGGTTGAATTAAACCATTTTCTTTAATAGATTGGGCAAGTTCTTGAATCTTTTCTTTTGAAAATTCTTTACGAGGTTGATAGGGATTTTTTTGAATATCACTGATACGAATTAATTTGAATTCTTCCATATTTCTACAGTATCACATCTTTGATATTCTGTAAAGTAGGTTTACAAATATGTAAACTATTGATTTAAATCACTTGTACTCTTATCTAGTTTGATTGTAGTTTTTTCTTCTTTACCATTACGGTAATAAGTTACAGTCATTTCATCTCCAATAGAGTGACTGTAAAGCGCATTTTGCAATTCAGTAGTAGATGAAATCTTGGTATCATCTACTTTTGTGATGACATCATACTGTTGTAAATGTCCATTTGCAGGCATGTTCTTTTGAACAGAACGAACAGCTACACCAGAAGTAACGTTGTCAGGAAGTTTTAATTTTTGAAGGTCAGCTGTGTTGAGGTTTGTTAAGTTAACCATGTGGATACCAAGCGCTGGTCGAGTTACTTTTCCATCTTTTTCTAATTGTTTAATAATATTAATAACATCATTTGCAGGAATAGCAAAACCAAGGCCTTCTACAGATGTTCCACCATTTGAGGCAATTTTACTTGATGTAATACCGATAACTTGTCCCTGGATATTAATCAAAGGACCTCCAGAGTTACCAGGGTTAATAGCTGTATCTGTTTGGATAGCATTCGTTGAAATGGCTTGACCATCTTCAGCTTTCAAAGAAACATGTCTGTTCAAGCTTGATACAATCCCTTGAGTAACCGTATTTGCATATTCTGAACCTAAAGGACTACCGATTGCGATAGCTGTTTCTCCAACAGCTAATTTACTTGAATCACCAAACTCAGCAACTGTAGAAACTTTTTCTGAAGAGATTTTAACTACTGCAATATCAGAATAGGTATCAGAACCAACAATTTCACCTGGGACTTTTGTTCCATCTGCTAGACGAATATCAACTTTTTTAGCGCCATTAATAACGTGAGTATTAGTAACTAAATAGGCAGATTCACCTTCTTTTTTATAAATAACACCAGAACCTTCACTGTTAACTTGCTCAGTATTTGAATCTATATCAGTATCATCAGTTCCAACAAAACCACCTTGAGAGTTTCCTGAATAAGTGATAATAGATACAACAGCATCTTTAACTTTATCTACAGCCTGTGTGGTAGAATTTTCATTTTTCGAAGCAGTCTGAGTGACTGCTGCACTATTTTGTTCTCCACCTCCTTGCTTTTGGTTGAACTGAAGAACAGCCAAACTTCCTAATAGACCACTAAAAAAGCTAATAAGAATAACTAGTAAAAGTTGTCCAATTGTTTTTGAAAACTTGTTTAAGTTTTTCATAGAATCCTCCATATTTGATTAATTAGTGAAAGTATAAGATTATTAACTTAATTCTAACTTAAAAAACTTAAGTTTTCAACAATCTGTGGATAATTGTTGAAAATTTGTGAATTTATTGTGTTTTTCACCTTTTTCATTTGTGAATAAGATGTGAATAGAACACGATTATGGTAAAATAGAAGCATGAAAATTAAACTTGTAACAGTTGGAAAACTAAAAGAAAAGTATCTCAAAGATGGAATTGCAGAATATTCTAAAAGAATATCACGATTTGCTGCCGTAGAAATGATCGAATTAGCTGATGAAAAGACTCCCGATCGTGCTAGTGATTCTGAAAATGAAAAAATCTTGAATTTAGAAGGAAATCGAATCCTTTCCAAAATTGGGGATAGAGAATTTGTTGTCGTTTTAGCTATTGAAGGGAAAACCTTGTCTTCTGAAGAATTCAGTAAACAGTTAGAACAAGCATCTATTAATGGTTTTTCAACCTTAACCTTTGTTATCGGTGGGAGTTTAGGACTCTCTCCTCAAGTAAAAAAGCGTGCGAATCTATCCCTTAGTTTTGGTCGTTTAACTCTTCCTCACCAATTAATGCGTCTAGTTCTTGTAGAACAGATATATCGAGCCTTTACCATCCAACAAGGTTCTCCCTATCATAAATAGGATTGACTATTCTCGATTATTTTGATAAGATAAACTAGTTAGGTCTCATAGCTCAGCTGGATAGAGCATTCGCCTTCTAAGCGAACGGTCGCAGGTTCGAATCCTGCTGGGATCATATACTAGATTTAACGCTGGGGAAACCCAGCGTTTTTTGTAAAAATTGACAGTTCAGGTACAAAAATGTGCAGTTGAGAATGATCACTTATAATATAAATCACATTTTGTATAATAGATTGGTAAGTTCATTTATAAGAAAAACAATACAGGAGACTTTATTATGAAAAACACAGTTAAATTAGAATAGAGGTAGAATTGTAGGAGATTCGAGGTGGAGATAAAAGAGGATTTCAAACACATTCCTATTTTTAGGAGAAAAAAAGGAGTATAAAATGGACATTATAGTAGGAATATTAGATGAATTCTTAACTTGTGTTATTATCAGTAAAATTTATAGTCGAATTTGTGAAATTTCAAAAAAAGAAAGTTATATTTTGGGTTTTCTATTCTTTGTATTTCAACTAATTTATGCCTTTATATTTTCTTTTATAGATTCTGATAAATTAATACTCATTTTACATTATACTTTAAAGAATTTTTATCCAATTCTATTCTATTGCTATTTTAAATTTTTTAAAAAGTATGACTCCTCAAAAAATATATTTTTAAGTTTAATTATTTCACTATTGTATCAAAGTGCTCATACTTTTTTGTCTGTTACTCTATCATCTATTACAGGGGACTTACTTGTAGAACAACATGAAAGATTATTCTTTTTCATCATTAATTTAATTTCCTATTTTGTAATAGATAAAATTATTACCTATTTTAACCTAGAACTTAAATATTTCGATAAAGACTATCTCTATACTTTTTTAAAAAAAGTTATAGTTTCTTGCTTTATTTTACATACTGTACTGTTTATTTCAGATATTGTCAGTATTTTTCCTCATTTAAATAGTTTTAGTAGTATTTTAGCAACAATTGTCTTTATTTGTTTATTACTAATCTTCTTTGCAATGAATGCCAAGAAGGTTCAAGTTGAAAGAGAAATTGCTCTAAATCAGAAAAAATTTGAACAAGAACATTTACAGACATATACAGATGAAATTGTTGGTTTGTACAATGAAATCCGTGGTTTTCGTCATGATTATGCAGGGATGCTTGTCAGTATGCAAATGGCGATTGACAGTAAAGATTTACAGGAAATTGACAGGATTTACAATGAAGTTCTAGTCAAAGCTAATCAAAAATTACGTTCAGATAAGTATACATACTTTGATTTAAACAATATAGAAGATTCAGCTTTACGAAGTTTGATTGCTCAATCTATTGTATATGCCAGAAATAATGACGTAGAGTTTACATTAGAAGTAAAGGATATTATCACAAGATTGTCAATCGATTTACTCGATCTTGTTCGGATTATGAGTGTTTTGCTAAACAACGCTGTTGAAGGTGCTGCAGAAAGTTATTTGAAACAAATGGAAGTTGCAGTGATTAAGATGGATTTGGAGACAGTTATTGTGATTCAAAATTCATGTAAAATCACTATGACACCTTCAGAAGACTTGTTTGAACTAGGTTTTTCTACTAAAGGTAGAAATAGAGGAATTGGCCTTAATAATGTCAAAGAGATTTTGGATAAGTATGAAAATATCATTTTAGAGACAGAGATGGAAGATAGTAAGTTTAGACAGATTATTAGATTTAAGAGAGAGTTTGAATGAAAGTATTAATTTTAGAAGATGTTATTCAACATCAAGTCAGATTAGAAAGAACCTTGGATGAAATTTCAAAGGAATTGAATATTCCTATTTCTTATAAAACAACAGGTAAAGAACGAGAATTTAAGGAATATATCGAAAATGATGAAGTAAACCAGCTTTATTTTCTAGATATTGATATTCATGGCGTTGAGAAAAAAGGATTTGAGGTAGCACAGTTTATTCGTCGCCACAACCCCTATGCAATTATCGTATTTATCACTAGTAGATCAGAATTTGCTACCTTAACTTACAAATATCAAGTATCAGCCTTGGATTTTGTTGATAAAGATATCAATGATGAATTATTTAAAAAACGTATCGAACAGAGTATCTTATATACCAAAAGTATGCTGCTTGAAAATAAAGATGTTGTGGATTATTTTGACTATAATTACAAGGGAAATGATTTGAAAATTCCCTACCATGATATTTTATATATTGAAACAACAGGAGTATCTCATAAATTAAGGATTATTGGTAAGAATTTTGCCAAAGAATTTTATGGTACTATGGCGGATATTCAAGAAAAAGATAAAGATACTCAAAGATTTTATTCTGCTCATAAATCATTTCTTGTCAATGTAGGAAATATTAGGGAAATTGATCGAAAAAATTTAGAAGTGGTTTTTTATGAGGATCATCGTTGTCCAATTACCCGTCTAAAGGTACGGAAATTAAGAGATATTCTGGAGAAAAAATCTAAAAAGTGATTGACAATTAGTAAGAAATTGATATAATGGTTATATCTGCTACAGATAGATGGTCCGTTGGTCAAGGGGTTAAGACACCGCCTTTTCACGGCGGTAACACGGGTTCGAATCCCGTACGGACTATATTATCCGCCATAGCTCAGTTGGTAGTAGCGCATGACTGTTAATCATGATGTCGTAGGTTCGAGTCCTACTGGCGGAGTTAAACAAAAAGAACACCATTGGTGTTCTTTTTTTGTCTCTAATTTGCATCTCCCAACATTTTCATAAGAAAGTTTGTCATTTCTTGTGGACTTTCTTTTTTTCCATGAGCAATCCAGGTTTGGCATACACCAAATAGTGCGTTTGTTAGATAAATACTGCTATACTCTAATTCAATATTGTTTAAATTTAATTGCATAAAGCGTTTTTGGAGGTCAGTGCTAAGCATAATGTGAAGTTTATTTCTCAGGAAGTTTTGTATCTCTTTTGTACCATTTTCAGATAGAAGAGCAGCTAGTAAAGGTTCAGACTCTAAGTATTCAAACACTTCTAGAATAGCATCTCTTTTATGATTTGCATGTTTTTGAAAAATATACTCAAAGGTATGAAAAAGCTTACTTTGGTACTGTTCAATCATATCATACTTATCTTTGTAATGAGTATAAAAACTAGAGCGACTAATTCCAGCTTTTTCTGCCAGTTTAACGGTGCTAACTTGATCAAATGGTTGTTCCATTAATAATTGAACCATGGCGTTCTCAATAGTACGTTTAGTTTTTAAGCGTTTGTTGCTCTCTTTCATAGTTCCTCCTCATGAACAAAAATAGACGTAGTGTCCAAATATAGTGATTTTGACTTGTAAATAAGAATTTTTAATGTATAATCTATTATATCAAAATTTTAGACAATATGTGTAAAAAAGGAGACAATATGTTTAAAGAATGGAAAGCAATTTTTAAAAAACCAACCTTTATCATTGTAATGATAGGGATTTCTCTTATTCCTGCTTTATACAACATCATATTTTTATCATCTATGTGGGATCCATATGGCAAATTATCTGAGTTGCCTGTAGCGGTCGTTAATAATGATAAAGAAGCATCTTATAATGGAAACACAATGACTATTGGAAAAGACATGGTGTCCAATTTAGAGCAAAATAAATCATTAGATTTTAATTTTGTCAGTGAAGAAGAAGGTAAGAAGGGTCTAGAAGATGGTGATTACTATATGGTAGTAACTTTACCAAGTGACTTATCTGAAAAGGCTGCTTCTATTCTATCAGATCACCCAGAACAAATGAATATCAACTATCAAACTTCTAGCGGGCATAGTTTCATTGCAAGTAAGATGAGTGATTCTGCCATGACACAGTTAAAACAGAATGTTTCTGCTAATGTAACCGAAACCTATACGAAAGCTTTATTTCAAAAGATGGGAGATTTAAAATCTGGTTTAACGAAGGCAGCTGATGGAAGTGAACAATTGGCCAATGGGGCTAGTCAGTTAGCTGTAGGAAGTCAGACATTGTCTTCTAATCTTGATACTTTAGCTAGTTCAAGTTTAACCTTTTCTGATGGCACAAATCAATTCACAAAAGGGTTGACAACGTATGTAACAGGAGTAAAGCAACTGAATAGTGGCTTAGGTACATTTAATGATGGTTTACAGAACTATACAAGTGCAGTTTCACAGGTTGACACTGGACTTAATCAATTATCTTCCAAGACTCCAGAATTAGTAGCAGGTGTCAATCAGCTAAATACTGGAATGAAGTCATATGTAGGAGGAGTTTCGCAACTGAATACAGGTTTCAATCAATTTTCAGTTGGTGTCAATGCTTACACAAGCGGTGTTGACAAACTATCTATTGGGGCAAATCAATTATCTAGTCAATCAGATACATTGAGAGACGGTATTACCCAATTAAATAAAGGGATTAAAGAAATTTCGACTCAATTGAATACTTCATCTCAACAAAAAGAGGAAATCACTCAATTAGCAACTAGTTTAGATGAATTGAATAAAGCACTTCAAGCTGTAACTATTTCAGATAATACTGAACTTAAAAGTACAATATCTAATGATTTAGCGAATATATCTACTCTTGCTCAAACTATTGTGACTAATAGTCAAACAGAGCAAGAGAAAACTCTTACCAATCTTCAAGCAACAGCAACTTATCAATCTCTTACTGATACTCAGAAACAAGAACTGACTGCAGCTGTTTCAAATAATTCTAATTCTACGATAGAGTCAGCAAAAGCAATTTTAACGACGGTAGGAGATTTAAAAGAAAATTTGGGAAGTGTAAACCAACCAGTCTCTAATCTTTCTACTTTACAGACTAAAGCAAATCAAGTATTACCTGTGGCGTCTAGTTCCTTGACATCTATGTCAAGTGGATTTACACAGTTGCAAAATGCTGTAGATAATCAGTTAGTTCCTGGAAGTCAATCGATTGAAAATGGAGTTAATGATTATACTAAAGGGTTGGATACTATTTCTTTAGGTGTAAACCAACTAAGTGAAAAGAATACAACTTTAACAACAAGTTTGAATCAATTGGTTTCTGGATCAAGTAAGTTGACAGAAAACTCTTCAACCTTGACAACTGGTTTGGATTCGCTAGCTGGAAAAACTCCAGAATTAGTAACAGGTATCGAAAAACTCTCATATGGTTCTAGCCAATTAAATAGTAAGAGTTCAGACTTAATTGCAGGACTGAATAAAATACAGTTAGGTTCTAGTCAATTAACAGATAAATCAAGTCAATTGCTTTCAGCTAGCTCTCAGTTGGAAAGTGGAGCAATGAAAATTGCTGATAGCGCTGGAAAACTAGCAGATGGTGGAACAACTTTAACTGCTGGTATTGAAAGTTTGCAAGTAGGAGCTACAGGACTAGGAGAAGGATTAAATAGTGCTAGCAATCAACTAAAAACAGCATCAACAGAGTCTAATAACGCAGAAGTATTATCTGCACCCTTGAGTCTTTCAAAAACAGACAATGATCAGGTTCCTGTAAATGGGATTGCTATGGCTCCTTATATGATATCTGTTGCCCTCTTTGTTGCTGCGTTATCAACAAATATGATTTTTGCTAAGTTACCTTCAGGTCGTCATCCTGAAAGTCGTTGGGCTTGGGTTAAATCTCGTTTCGAAATAAATGGAGTTATAGCTGTTTTAGCAGCTGTCTTAGTCTATGGAGGAGTTCATCTTATCGGTCTAACGGCAAATCATGAAATGAGAACCTTGTTCTTAATCATCATCGCAAGTTTGACCTTTATGTCTATGGTAACCGCGTTAACGACATGGAATAGTCGCTTAGGTGCTTTCTTCTCTCTTATTTTACTATTATTACAATTAGCATCAAGTGCAGGAACTTATCCACTTGCTTTGACTAATGATTTCTTTAAGGCTGTCAATCCTTGGTTACCAATGAGTTATTCAGTTTCAGGATTGAGACAAACGATTTCTATGACAGGGAATGTTCATTATCAGGTAATTTTCCTTCTCGTAACTTTAGTTCTATTCATAGGATTAGGTATGCTTGCTTATCAACCTAAAAAACTGGAAGAAGATTAAAAAAATCGACCAATTTGGTCGATTTTTTATGTGCATGAATCTTGTCAAGAATTTATAAATCTAATAATAGAATGTTTCACGTGAAACAATGAATATGTTGAATAGAATCAGATTGACAGAACTATCAACTAAAAATTCATAAGAAATAAAAAAACTCAGTTGGATTCCCAACTGAGTTTTTAAGTTTTACCTAATCTTTCCAAAGTTCTTTGACTTTTGCTTGAACTTCAGCATTTTCTAAAAATTCATCATAGGTTTCATCAATACGATCGATGACGCCGTTTTTAGATAAGACAATAATGTGGTTAGCCAAAGTTTGAATAAACTCATGGTCGTGACTGGCAAAGATGATGGACTCTTTAAAGTTTTTCAATCCATCGTTCAAGCTTGAGATAGATTCCAAATCTAAGTGATTTGTAGGATCGTCAAGTACAAGAACGTTTGATTTTAAAAGCATGAGTTTTGAGAGCATCACGCGCACTTTTTCTCCCCCTGACAAGACGTTTACAGGTTTGTTAACCTCGTCTCCAGAGAAGAGCATACGACCTAGGAAACCACGCAAGAAAGTGTTGTCATCTTCTTCTTTACTTGCGAATTGACGGAGCCAGTCAAGGATAGATTCACTGCCAGCAAAATCAGCTGAATTGTCTTTTGGCAAGTAAGAGCGACTAGTTGTAACTCCCCACTTGACAGTCCCTTCATAGTCAATTTCACCCATAATGGCACGAATCAAGGCAGTTGTTTGGATGTCATTTTGTCCGATAAGAGCTGTCTTGTCACCTGGACGCAAGATGAAGCTGATGTTGTCAAGAATAGTTTCACCGTCAATCTTTACAGATAGATTCTCTACTGTCAAGAGGTCGTTCCCAATTTCACGTTCAGCTTTAAAGCTGATAAATGGGTATTTACGACTAGAAGGAACAATTTCCTCTAGCTCAATCTTGTCAAGCATTTTTTTACGTGAAGTTGCTTGTCTTGATTTAGAAGCATTAGCAGAGAAACGAGCAACGAATTCTTGAAGTTGTTTGATTTTTTCTTCTGCTTTAGCATTACGGTCTGCTAGTAGTTTAGCAGCAAGCTCAGAAGACTCCTTCCAGAAGTCGTAGTTTCCGACATAGAGTTTGATTTTTCCAAAGTCAAGGTCAGCCATGTGAGTACATACTTTATTCAAGAAGTGACGGTCGTGGGATACGACAATGACAGTATTATCAAAGTCGATTAGGAAATCCTCTAGCCAAGTGATGGATTGAATATCCAGACCATTGGTTGGCTCGTCCAAAAGAAGGACATCTGGTTTACCAAAGAGGGCTTTAGCAAGGAGAACCTTTACTTTGTCGCCATTTGCTAGTTCACTCATATTTTGGTAATGAAGTTCTTCTGGAATATTCAAATTTTGTAATAGTTGTGAAGCTTCACTCTCAGCTTCCCAACCACCTAGTTCAGCGAATTCTCCTTCAAGTTCAGCTGCGCGAACACCATCTTCTTCTGAAAAATCTTCTTTCATATAAATGGCGTCTTTTTCTTTCATGATGTTGTATAGTTTTTCATTACCCATGATAACAACATCAATAACACGCTCATCTTCGTAGTCAAAGTGATTTTGACGAAGTACTGAAAGACGTTCGTCTGGTCCAAGAGAGATATGGCCAGTTGTCGGTTCAATATCCCCAGCTAAGATTTTTAAAAAGGTTGATTTTCCAGCACCGTTGGCACCAATCAAACCATAGGTATTTCCTTCTGTAAATTTGATGTTTACATCATCAAAAAGTTTACGATCACTAAAACGTAGTGAAACATCAGATACTGTTAGCAAAGTTTTTCTCCTATTATATGTAATACTCTAATTCTACTAGAAAATCATCAATTATTCAAATTTTTATTTGTCAATTTTTTGTAAATAAAGTTGACAACCCCTTTACGATTGAAAGGGGTAACATCTCTATTGTTTCAATAAAAAAATTATCTGTCTTTTTATTAAAAAAATGCTATAATTGAAAGGACCATATCAAAGGAGAATAAGATGAGTAAACCCATTATTTTAACAGGAGATCGCCCAACGGGGAAATTACATATTGGGCACTACGTTGGTAGTTTGAAAAATCGTGTCTTACTACAAGAAGAAAATAAATATGACATGTTTGTTTTTTTAGCTGACCAGCAAGCACTAACAGACCATGCAAAAGATCCACAAACTATTGTAGAGTCTATTGGGAATGTTGCTTTGGACTATCTTGCAGTGGGATTAGATCCTAATAAAGCAACGATTTTCATTCAAAGCCAGATTCCAGAATTGGCAGAGCTCTCTATGTATTATATGAACCTAGTTTCATTAGCTCGCTTGGAACGAAATCCAACCGTAAAGACTGAAATTGCTCAAAAAGGCTTTGGTGAAAGTATTCCAACTGGATTTTTAGTTTATCCAGTTGCGCAAGCAGCAGATATTACAGCATTTAAGGCTAACTTGGTTCCAGTAGGGAATGATCAAAAGCCGATGATTGAACAAACACGTGAAATTGTGCGTTCTTTCAACCATGCCTATAACTGTGATGTTTTAGTAGAACCAGAAGGAATTTACCCTGAGCACGAAGGTGCGGGACGTTTACCAGGTCTTGATGGTAATGCCAAAATGTCGAAATCACTTAATAATGGAATTTACCTAGCTGATGATGCAGATACTTTGCGTAAAAAAGTAATGAGTATGTATACAGATCCAGACCATATTCGTGTTGAGGATCCAGGTAAGATTGAAGGAAATATGGTTTTCCATTACTTGGACGTATTCGGTCGACCTGAGGATGCTCAAGAAATTACTGAAATGAAGGAACATTATCAACGTGGAGGCCTTGGTGATGTTAAGACCAAACGTTACCTACTTGAAATCCTAGAACGTGAACTTGGTCCAATCCGCGAACGTCGCCTAGAATATGCTAAAGATATGGGTGAGGTTTATAATATGCTCCAAAAAGGTAGTGAAAAAGCTCGAGAAGTTGCTGGGAAAACACTATCAGAAGTAAAAGCTGCAATGGGTCTAAATTACTTTCACTAATGGATAAAATATGAACTATAAAACTATTTCTTCTTTAAAATAAGAGGGATAGTTTTTTATTTATTCTCTTATAAATTTAATTGACAAATTTTCATAGAATGGTATGATAGATACAATACAAAAAGCGTTTAGCTCAATAAAGGAAGAAAAGAGGAAACTTCAATGTCTAATTGGGACACTAAATTTTTGAAAAAAGGTTTTACCTTTGATGATGTATTGCTAATTCCAGCAGAGAGTCATGTTTTGCCTAATGATGCGGATTTAACAACAAAATTAGCAGATAACTTGACTTTAAATATCCCAATTATTACAGCTGCAATGGACACTGTAACAGAAAGCCAAATGGCCATTGCAATCGCGCGTGCAGGTGGACTTGGAGTTATCCATAAAAATATGTCTATCGAACAACAAGCAGATGAAGTTCGTAAGGTAAAACGTTCTGAAAATGGTGTTATCATTGATCCATTCTTCTTGACTCCTGAACATACAATCGCTGAAGCAGATGAACTCATGGGCCGTTACCGTATCAGTGGTATCCCAGTGGTTGAAACTCTAGAAGACCGTAAGTTAATTGGTATTTTGACCAACCGAGATCTGCGTTTCATTTCTGACTACAACCAACCAATTTCAAAACACATGACTAGTGAAAACCTAGTTACTGCTCCGGTTGGTACAGATTTAAAAACTGCTGAGAGTATTCTTCAAGAACACCGTATTGAAAAACTACCTCTAGTTGACGAAGAGGGTCGTCTTTCTGGTTTAATCACCATTAAAGATATTGAAAAAGTGATTGAGTTCCCAAATGCGGCAAAAGATGAATTCGGTCGTCTTCTAGTTGCAGGTGCGGTAGGTGTTACTTCTGACACATTTGAACGTGCAGAAGCCCTTTTTGAAGCAGGAGCTGATGCTATTGTTATCGATACTGCTCATGGTCACTCAGCGGGTGTACTTCGTAAAATCGCTGAAATTCGTGCTCATTTCCCAGACCGTACACTGATTGCTGGGAACATCGCTACTGCTGAAGGTGCGCGTGCTCTTTATGATGCAGGTGTTGACGTTGTTAAAGTCGGTATTGGCCCAGGTTCAATCTGTACAACTCGTGTTATTGCTGGTGTAGGAGTTCCCCAGGTAACAGCAATTTACGATGCAGCAGCAGTTGCTCGTGAATATGGTAAAACAATTATCGCTGATGGTGGAATCAAATATTCTGGAGATATTGTAAAAGCCCTTGCTGCTGGAGGAAACGCAGTGATGCTCGGATCAATGTTTGCAGGAACAGATGAAGCTCCAGGTGAAACTGAAATCTTCCAAGGGCGTAAGTTCAAGACATACCGCGGTATGGGTTCAATCGCTGCTATGAAAAAGGGTTCAAGCGACCGTTACTTCCAAGGTTCTGTCAATGAAGCAAACAAACTCGTTCCAGAAGGAATCGAAGGTCGTGTTGCTTATAAAGGTGCAGCAGCCGATATTGTTTTCCAAATGATTGGTGGTATTCGTTCTGGTATGGGTTACTGTGGTGCTGCTAACTTAAAAGAATTACATGACAATGCTCAGTTTATCGAAATGTCAGGTGCGGGTCTAAAAGAAAGCCATCCACACGATGTGCAAATCACTAATGAAGCACCAAACTATTCAATGTAATAAAAAAATCTCCCGTTTAACAGGAGATTTTTTTATTTTACAAAGATGTAAAGTTTAATTTACAGTCAATTGACCATTATCTACTGTAAAGATACTCAAGTTATCAGGCAAGTTTTGAAGATGGTCTAAACTAGTAGTTGTAATAAAAGTTTGAATGTTATGAGAAATAGTTTCCAATAATTTAAGTTGACGAGTATTGTCAAGTTCACTCATGACATCGTCAAGCAAAAGAATGGGAGATTCCTTGGTAATGCTCTCCATCAATTCGATTTCAGCAAGTTTTATAGAAAGCACCAAGCTACGATGTTGCCCTTGACTTCCGAAACTTGCTTCCATTCCATTAATCATGAAAATCATATCATCCCGATGAGGACCAACTCCAGTATTCTTCTTAAATAAATCTCTGGATCTACTTTTTTGAAGTGCTATATAGAAAGATTCAGCCAAATGTTTCTTGTCAACAAAATTTACAGAAGGTTGATAACAGATTGACAGCTCTTCTAACTGATCTGAGATGTCAAAATGTTTTTTCTTGCCAAAGTGTTCCATTTTCTGAATAAAGTCAGCTCGATGATTCATTACACGACAGCCATACTCTACCAGTTGGTCATCAAGAACAGTTAGGAAAGTCTCATCTATGTTTTGTGTTGATTTGAGATAGGTGTTTCTCTGTTTAAGGACGTGGTTATAACTTGACAGGTCTGACAAGTAAATCGGTTTAATTTGACCTAATTCTATGTCAATGAATTTACGACGAACAGCCGGAGCGCCTTTGACAAGTTGTAAATCTTCTGGAGCGAATAAGACAACATTCATATGACCAATATAGTCTGATAGGCGAGCTTGTTTTAAGTAACTCACTTTAGTAATTCGCCCTTTTTGTGTTAAGTCAATTTCAAGTGGAATGCTTGCTGTTTTCTTTTGCAAGATTCCAGAAACTTGCAGTTGTTCTTCTTCAAATTGAATTAAATTTTTATCAGTCTTTGTTCGATGACTTCTCGTTAAGGCTAAAAAGTAAATACTTTCAAGAAGATTGGTTTTTCCTTGAGCGTTTCGGCCAACAAATACATTTAATTTTGGATTAAAATCAATTTCGATATTATGATAGTTACGAAATTGTTTAATGGATAAGTTTTTCAACCACATAATTATCTACCTGGGAAACGTGGTGCAGGTTTTGTTTTTGTTGCTTGAGCTTTTTTTGTTGGCTTTTTTTGTACCTTTTTATTCATTTCCTTGACAAGCTTAGCTACACGTTCTTTCTCAAGTTTTTCTAGACGAAACTCCTCTAGTTCTTCTGATGTTGGTTTAACTAGAATAATTTGAGTTTTTAAATCAGGGATTTCAATAGAATCCCCGATTCTAATTTTTTTGCCTCGACGATTTTCTAATTCTCCATTAAAATATACAAGATGGTCCGCCAAAAAAGATTTAATAGCACCGCCACTTTGGATGATCCCAAGGTCTTTCAAAAGAGCTTGGAGAGTAATAAATTCTTCAAATAATTTGTATTCCATAGTTCACCTCAATCTTTGGTATTATACCATATTTTGCACAAAATAGTTGAGAAGAAACAACTGATATGAAAACGATTTTAATTTCAAAAGAGTCAAAGAGAACAGGAAAAATTTTCATTTTCATGGTATAATAGAACTCTATGTAAAAGGAGGTAAAAGATGGAGTTATTCCCTGGAATTGCAGTGCATTTTATCCAATCTAAAAAGTTTAAGACAAATAAAATAACCATGCGTTTCACAGCTCCATTATCTCTGGATTTAATTTCTGGTCGCATGCTAAGTGCCAGTATGCTTGAAACTGCTAATAAAGGCTATCCAACTGCTCAGGTTCTTAGAAAACATCTGGCAGCATTGTATGGAGCAGATTTGTCAACTCATGCGTATAGAAGGGGGCAAAGTCACTTAGTAGACGTGAGTTTGACTTATGTTCGAGATGAATTTTTAAGTAAGAAAAACGTCTTAACTGCTCAGATTTTAGAATTATTGTATCAAGTCATATTTAATCCATTGTCAAATGAAGATGAATTTGAGAACAATGCCTTTGAAATTGAAAAAAAACAATTGTTGGCGAGATTAGAATCAGAATTAGAGGATCCTTTCTTCTTTGCCCATAAAGAATTGGATCAGTTGTTTTTCCAAGAGGAATCAATGCAGTTAGTTCCTAGAAATTTAATTGCCAGAATTTCCGAAGAGACTTCTAAATCTTGCTATTCAAGTTTTCAAAAAATGCTGAAGGAAGATAGAATTGATTTATTCTTTTTAGGTGATTTTAATGAAATTGAAGTCTTAGAAAACTTGAAGAAATTTAACTTGATAGGTCGTAAAGAAACTGTAAACATTCAATATCAGCAAGGTTATTCAAATGTTCTTAGAGAAGGAATTGCTAGGAAAAACCTAGGTCAGTCTATTCTAGAAATGGGTTATCATAACACAATTGGTTATGGAGATGATCAAAAGATGGCCTTGCTTCTCGTGAATGGTTTGCTTGGAGCTTTCCCGCACTCTAAATTGTTTACCCAAGTTAGGGAAAAGGAAGGGTTGGCTTACACGGTTTCTAGTCACTTAGATCTCTTTAGTGGATTTTTAAGATTGTTTGCTGGGATAAATCGTCAAAATCGAAACAAGGTAAGAAAATTGATGAATGATCAATTGTTAGCTATCAAAAATGGTAGATTTACAGATCCTGAAGTTAATCAAACTAAGGAAATGATTCGTAGGATGATGTTGTTGAGTCAGGATAATCAAGATTCGATTATAGATAGAGAATACTTAAGCCTCTTTTTTGGTAAATCGGTTTTAGACCTGGATACTTTGATAGAGAGACTAGAGCAAGTTGACAAGGATGAAATCTGTAGGGCGGCATCTAGTTTGAAATTGCAGGCTATCTATTTTATGGAAGGAGCAGAATGACTAGAGTTACTTTTCAAGAGAAATACTATCCTGCTGTAAAGGAAACTCTTTATCAAGCAAAATTAGAAAACGGATTGACAGTTTCTTTACTTCCTAAAAATGATTTTAACGAAGTTTATGGTGTAGTAACTGTCTATGTTGGTTCGGTTGACATTGAGTTTACAGCTAGAGATAGTAAAAAGAAAACATATCCTAAGGGGATTGCTCATTTTTTAGAACATAAACTTTTTGAAAGAGGAAATTCTGAAGATATCATGGTTGCATTTACCAAATTAGGTGCAGATAGTAACGCCTTTACAAGCTTTACAAATACAAGTTATCTTTTTTCAACCTCTGACAATGTCGCTGATTGTTTGGACTTGCTTGACGAGCTTGTTACTAGCTTTAACTTTACTGAAGAATCTGTTGAACGAGAAAAGGATATTATTCAGCAAGAACGCGAAATGTATCAGGATGATCCTGATTCTTGCTTGTTCTTTAAAACACTTGCAAATCTATATCCGGAAACTCCCCTAGCTTCAGATATTGTTGGGACTGAAGATTCGATAGAAGATATTACTTTAGAGGATCTACGGGACAATTTTGATGAATTTTACACTCCTGTCAATAGCCAAATTTTCCTCGTTGGAAATTTTGATTTAGAGTTGATACAGAATTATTTCTTGCAAAAGGATGTTGGAGGTTGTATAGTTCAAAATCCAAAAGAACCAATCGCTTTACACCCTGTAAAGAAGGTTGAGAGCATTCGTATGGATGTTGCATCACCTAAATTAGCAATAGGAGTTCGAACGAATTCTGATATGGGGTATCAGGACTGCTATCGATATAGCGTTCTATTAAGAGCGTTATTTACGATGATGTTTGGTTGGACCTCTAAAAGATTTCAGAGTTTGTATGAAACCGGGAAATTAGATTCTTCATTATCTTTAGAAGTTGAAATCAATCGACGTTTTAACTTTTTGATGCTGACAATGGACACAAAGGAACCTGTTGCTATTTCGCATCAATTCCGAAAGGCGATTCAGAGCTTTGTTACTGATGCAGATATTTCGGAAGAACATCTTGATTTAATCAAAAGTGAAATTTATGGAGAATTTATCCATAGTATGAACTCTTTAGAATTTATTGCGACCCAGTATCAGTCACATTCTGACGAAACAACCCTGTTTGATTTACCAAAGATTATACAGGAAATGACCTTGGATGATGTTCTTGAGGTAGGACATCATTTTATCGACAATAGTGAAATAGTTGAATTTACGATTTTTCCACTATAGTCATCGAAATATAAAATAAACTAGAAAGAAGGCATGGTAAGTATGAGAAAAAAAACAATTGGTGAAGTGTTACGTTTAGCAAGAATCAATCAAGGTTTGAGTTTAGAGGAATTGCAGCGCAAGACAGACATTCAACTGAATCTGCTTGAGGCTTTAGAATCAGATGATTTTGACCAATTGCCAAGCCCTTTTTATACACGTTCTTTTTTGAGGAAGTATGCTTGGGCAGTTGAGTTGGATGAAAACCTTGTTTTAGATGCATATGATTCAGGGAGTATGATTACCTATGAGGAAGTTGATGTTGATGAGATAGAACTATCAGGTCGTAGACGTTCTAATCGCAAGAAACGTTCCTTGCTCCCTCTGTTTTACTTTATTCTCTTCTCCTTATCTATTATAATTTTTGTTTCTTATTATGTTTGGAATTACATTCAAACACAACCGACAGCAACAACTTCAGCCAACTATAATGTTGTGACTACGACAACAAGTGCTACAAGTAGTGAAACAACAACTAGCAATCAAACCACTAGCCCATCAAGTTCGAGCGACGCATCAACGGTGACTATTTCTGGCCAGGGAGATGTTATATCGGTAGAATATAAAACTGCTAAAGATACTGCCGAACTTCAACTATCTGTGACGGATGCAACAAGTTGGATTAGTGTTTCAGATACTGAATTAGCTGGAGGAACTACTCTTGAGCCTAATAATAAGATGGCCAAAACAACAGTTTCTAAAGGCTCTCCAGTAACTATCACATTAGGTGTTGTCAAAGGCGTGAAAATCAAGATCGATAATCAGGAAATTGATACTTCGAAATTAACTGGTCAAACTGGCTGGATTACATTGAAATTAAGTTCAAATTAAGGAAGGATAACATGAAAAAAGAGAATATTCCTAATATACTTACGCTTGGTAGAATTTTATTTATTCCGATTTTTGTTCTCCTTCTATCATTTGGACAGTCTCCTGTGTTACATAAAATAGCAGCAATTATTTTTGCCGTTGCCAGTATCACTGACTATCTAGATGGCTATTTAGCTAGAAAATGGCAAGTAGTTAGCAATTTTGGGAAATTCGCAGATCCAATGGCAGATAAATTGTTAGTTATGTCGGCATTTATCATGCTAGTAGGTCTAAATATGGCTCCTGCTTGGGTAGTAGCTATTATCATTTGCCGAGAACTTGCAGTTACTGGGTTGCGCCTACTCTTAGTTGAAACTGGTGGAACTGTTTTAGCTGCAGCAATGCCAGGAAAAATCAAAACATTTAGCCAGATGTTTGCGATTATCTTCTTGTTATTTCATTGGAATTTACTTGGTCAGATAACTCTTTATATCGCTTTGTTCTTTACAGTTTATTCTGGTTATGATTACTTCAAGGGAAGCGCGTATTTGTTTAAAGGAACCTTTCGCTAGATATGGAATCGATTATTGAAATTAAGAATCTGTCATTTCGATATCAGGCAGATCAAGAACACTATGATGTTCATAACATTTCGTTTCACGTGAAACGTGGAGAATGGTTGTCTATCGTTGGTCATAATGGTAGTGGAAAATCAACAACTGTTCGCTTGATTGACGGTTTGCTAGAAGCGGAATCTGGAGAAATTTGGATAGACGGTGATTGCCTAACTCCGGAAAACGTCTGGGAAAAAAGACGTAAGATTGGTATGGTATTTCAAAATCCTGATAACCAATTCGTGGGGGCAACCGTAGAAGATGACGTTGCTTTTGGGCTTGAAAATCAAGGGATTCCACTTGAAGAGATGAAGAAGCGAGTTTCTGAAGCTCTGTCATTAGTTGGGATGGCTGAATTTTCTAAAAAGGAACCAGTTCGCTTGTCAGGTGGCCAAAAACAGAGAGTGGCTATCGCAGGAGTTGTCGCTCTGCGACCAGACATTTTAATTTTGGATGAGGCTACAAGCATGTTGGATCCAGAGGGGCGTCTAGAGTTGATTAAGATCGTCCAAAAGATTCGCCAAGATCACCATATGACAGTCATATCCATTACACATGACTTAGATGAGGTTGCTATGAGCGACCGTGTTTTGGTGATGAAAAAAGGAGAGGTCGAGTCAACAAGCACTCCTAGAGAATTATTCTCTAGGTCAGATTTAGATCAAATTGGTTTAGATCAACCCTTTGTCAACCAATTAAAAGAATCGCTACGTACTAGTGGCTTGAAATTACCAGAGCACTACCTGACCGAAGAGGAGCTCGAGGAGGCTTTATGGGAATTATTCTAGACAATGTGAGTTATACGTATCAGGAAGGAACACCCTTTGCCTCAGCTGCCTTGTCCGATGTTAATTTGTCAATAGAGGATGGATCTTATACAGCAATTATTGGGCATACAGGAAGCGGGAAATCTACAATTCTTCAACTTTTGAATGGTTTGTTGGTTCCCACAAAGGGAAGTGTTCGTGTCTTTGATACATTAATTACATCAACATCCGTCAATAAGCAAATTCGTCAAATTCGCAAACAAGTGGGCTTAGTCTTTCAGTTTGCAGAAAATCAAATCTTTGAGGAGACTGTCTTAAAAGATGTGGCTTTTGGACCTCAAAATTTTGGAGTCTCTGTAGAAGAGGCAGAAGCTATTGCGCGTGAAAAACTAGCTTTAGTAGGAATTGATGAGTCACTCTTTGGACGTAGTCCCTTTGAGCTTTCAGGCGGACAAATGAGAAGGGTTGCGATTGCTGGTATTTTGGCGATGGAGCCTAGCATTTTGGTCTTAGATGAGCCAACAGCTGGTTTGGATCCAATTGGTCGAAAAGAGTTAATGGCCTTGTTTAAAAAACTTCATCAGGATGGTATCACGATTGTTTTAGTGACCCATCTGATGGATGACGTGGCCGAATTTGCTGACCAAGTTTATGTGATGGAAAAAGGAAAGTTGGTCAAGAGTGGGAAGCCAAGTCTTGTTTTTCAAAATGTCGAATTCATGGAAAAAATCCAATTAGGTGTTCCAAAAATCACAAGATTTGCTCAAAGGCTAGCTGAACGAGGAGTTTCTTTTAAACAATTGCCGATAACGATAGAGGAGTTTAAGGAGTTCATCAATGGATAACATGATTTTAGGTCGTTACATACCAGGAAATTCGATTGTTCATCGTTTGGATCCTCGTAGTAAGTTAGTGGCAATGATTTTATTGATTATGATCGTTTTTTGGGCCAATAATCCAATAACTAATGTAATCCTTTTCGTTGTAACAGGTATATTTGTAGCCTTATCTGAGGTTCCCTTATCCTTTTTCATAAAAGGTTTGCGATCTATGTTTTTTCTGATTGCTTTTACAACTCTTTTTCAACTTTTCTTTATCTCTGGTGGAGATGTCTTGTTCGAGATGGGGTTTATTAAAATCACGAGTCATGGCATTGAGCAGGCGGGAATTATTTTTTGCCGCTTTGTGTTGATTATCTTTTTCTCAACTTTGCTTACCTTGACAACCATGCCATTAAGCTTGGCTACAGCAGTTGAGTCCTTGCTTGGACCCTTGAAAAGATTTAAGGTTCCTGTTCATGAAATCGGGCTCATGTTGTCTATGAGTTTACGTTTTGTACCAACCTTAATGGATGATACGATTCGAATTATGAACGCTCAAAAGGCGCGTGGTGTTGATTTTGGAGAAGGAAATATAATCCAAAAAGTTAAGGCTATGATTCCTATTTTGATTCCATTATTCGCTACGAGTTTGAAACGAGCAGATTCTCTTGCTACAGCCATGGAGGCTAGAGGATATCAAGGTGGGAACGGACGCAGTCAGTATCGACAGTTAAATTGGATGAATAAAGATAGTGTAGCCTTACTCCTGGTATGTGTGTTGGGTGGCATTCTATTTTTGTTGAAATCCTAAAGTGAAGTATAGAATACTATAAGGTAGAGGTATGAACCGTTTTAAAAAATCAAAATATATTATTGTTCTATTTGTCGTTATACTAGTAGTTTCTATTTTTTTAGTAACGACACAGTCAAGTACAGTTGTGACACAAGCTGGAGATGGTATCTCTCTGATAGATAGAATTGTGCAAAAGCCATTTCAATGGTTAGAATCTACAAAGTCTGATTTAGGAAATTTGACGAGAGCCTATAATGAGAATGAAACTCTTAAAAAAGAACTCTATCAAATGGAAAAAGAAAAGAATGAAGCAGACAGTCTGAAGGAAGAAAATGAACAATTACGTCAGTTATTAGATATGAAGTCCAAATTAAATGCGACCAAACTAATTGCTGCCGATGTCATTATGAGAACTCCTGCGACTTGGAAACAAGAACTAACAATTAATGTTGGTTCACAACAAGGTGCAACGACTAATATGCTTGTTGTTTCTGGTGGAGGATTGGTTGGAAGCGTTGAAAACGTAGAAGATAACTCAACTGTGGTCAATTTATTAACAAATGTTGAAAATACAGAGAAAATTTCTGTTAAAATTCAGCATGGATCTAGTAGTATTTATGGTATTATCGTTGGCTATGAAAAGGAAAAAGAACTACTGAAAATTAGTCAGCTAAATAATAGTGGGGATATTAGTAAAGGTGATAAAGTAGTAACTGGAGGTTTGGGGAACTTCAATGTCACAGACATTCCTGTAGGAGAGGTCGTATCTGTGACCCCTACCAATGATTATCTGACAAGAGAAGTTATGGTTAAAATGCATGCTGATCCAATGAATCTTAAAGTCGTAGAGTTAGTGGGGAATCCATCATGAGACTTTTTAAGCAAATAGGGATGTTTTTGCTCTTGCCCGTAATCATTTTAATAGATAGCCACTTAGGGCAATTTGTAAATAGCTTTTTTCCACATCTTCAAATTGTAAGCCACTTTATCTTCATCTTCTTATTATTCGAGACAATAGAAGTATCAGAATATCTGTTTTTGGCCTATTGCTTGGTTCTAGGACTTATATACGATATCTATTTCTTCCATCTGATAGGGATAGCCAGTCTTCTTTTTGTGATTATTGGAGCAATCGTATATAAAAGCAACTCAGTTATTTTGTCAAATAGATGGACTCGATTGCTAGCAGTTTTAATGATGACTTTTATATTTGAATTTGGTAGCTTTATCCTAGCACATGTGGTAGGATTGACTGCAGAAAATCTACCTGTTTTTATAGTTTATAGTTTGGGTCCTACTATGATATTGAATTTTATATGGATGTTAGTTTTCCAATATATTTTTGAAAAAATATATCTATAAGAAAGAAACAAAACTGTAATAAAGGCGTAATATTTATTAGGCCTTTTTTTGATATACTAGTATTGTCTTTTTAAAGAAGGAGTATTTACACTATGAAGAAAAAAATTCTAGCATCACTCTTATTAAGTACAGTATTGGTTTCACAAGGAACTGTGCTTTCAAGTGTCCAAGCCAATACAACAAATGAAAAAATTGCTGCTCAAGATAGCAAAATTAGTGAATTGACAACACAACAAAAGGAAGCTCAAAAACAAGTTGATGAGATTCAAACTAAAGTAACAGCTATTCAAACGGAACAAGAAAAGTTGCAAGCTGAGAATGAAAAACTTCAAGAAGAGTCTAAAAAACTTGAAGGTGAAATCACAGAGCTTTCAAAAAACATCGTAGCTCGTAATGAATCGCTTGAAAACCAAGCTCGAAGTGCACAAACTAACGGAACTGCTACAAGCTACATTAATACAATTATTAACTCTAACTCAATCACAGAAGCTATTTCTCGTGTAGCAGCTATGAGTGAAATTGTCTCAGCAAACAATAAAATGTTGCAACAACAAAAAGAAGATAAAAAAGCTATCTCTGAAAAACAAGTTGCAAACAATAATGCAATCAACACAGTTATTGCCAATCAACAAACACTTGCTGATGACGCTCAAGCCTTGACAACAAAACAGGCAGAATTGAAAGCCGCTGAGTTGAATCTTGCAGCAGAAAAAGCTACCGCAGAAAGTGAAAAAGCTACTTTGTTAGAGCAAAAAGCAGCAGCTGAAGCAGAAGCTAAGGCAGCAGCTGAAGCAGAAGCAGCATACAAAGCGAAACAAACAAGTCAACAACAAACAGTTGCTGCTTCAGCAAATACAACCTTTGCAGCACAAGTACAAGCAACTTCAAGCTCATCGTCATATGATGACTCAAGTTACACACCTGCACCAACTCCTGTAAGCCAACGTCCTACATATAGTACAAACGCTTCAAGTTATCCAGTAGGTCAATGTACATGGGGAGCAAAAACTTTAGCACCATGGGCTGGCGATTACTGGGGAAATGGTGGTCAATGGGCTGCAAGTGCAGCGGCTGCAGGTTTCCGTACAGGTTCTACACCACAAGTTGGAGCAATTGCTTCATGGGATGATGGAGGATACGGACACGTAGCAGTTGTTACAGCAGTTGAATCATCAACTCGCATTCAAGTTTCAGAATGTAACTATGATGGTAGCGGAACTCAACCAATCGGAAATTATCGTGGATGGTTTAATCCTACAGCATCACGTGGTACAGTAAGATACATTTATCCAAACTAATATACTGATTATTATTAAATTTAGGGTGAGGTTTTATTAATCTCACCTTTTGTATAGTGCTAAAAAGTAAATTTCATTATATAATTACTTGAACTTATTTTGTATTCTATTCTTAATAATTATTTAGTTAAAGTTAGATGAAATTTAGAGATTTAGTACGAGTGTAGCTTGTTAATAAAAAATGGTTTCTAAAGGGAATTGGTACTGGAATTATGTTTACTTATAAAATGAATGTTGATGTCAAAGAGTGGGATTTGTTTTTAGAAAATCATCCTCAAGGAAATTTATTGCAGAGTAGTGATTGGTCCAAGATAAAGGATACTTGGGGGAATGAGAGAGTTGGCTTTTATAAAGAGGATCAACTAGTTGGAGTAGCGAATATCTTAATTCAGCCGCTACCATTAGGACTTTCTATGTTCTATATTCCACGAGGTCCTGTAATTGACTATGAAGATAAAGAGCTTCTGAAATTTGTACTTTTAACGTTGAAAAAACTTGCTAAAAAAAGCAATGCAATAATGGTTAAATTTGATCCAAGCCTTTTTATCAGTCGAAGTCTTATCGACCAAAAAACTATTCAAAATTCTAAAACTTTTGAAATTGTTGAGGAATTGCAAAAAAATAAAGTTCATTGGACAGGATTGACAAAGGATATGGCAGAAAACATACAACCTCGTTTTCAAGCTAATATTCATAAAGAAAACTTCTCGCTGGATCAACTGTCCAAATCTACTCGACAGGCCATCCGAACTGCAAGAAATAAAGGATTGGAAGTGAAATTTGGCGGACTTGATTTATTAGATGAATTTTCATTTTTAATGAAGAAAACAGAGTCTCGTAAGAACATCAGTTTACGAGGCAAAGATTATTATCAAAAATTACTGA
Source organism: Streptococcus infantis (assembly GCF_047463175.1). Classification (GTDB taxonomy): domain Bacteria; phylum Bacillota; class Bacilli; order Lactobacillales; family Streptococcaceae; genus Streptococcus; species Streptococcus infantis_AC. Next base: position 314,848 of record NZ_JASHEJ010000003.1, on the reverse strand, counting down.
CTACTTATCCTAACCACTCCTTTATCACGCTAAGCTATTTAGATTTACCAAATAGACTGATAGAAATTGAGAAGCAACTCGAAAAGAATCTAAAAATAGCGCAGAAGTTTACAGATAAAACGAAAGAAGGTAAAGTAAAAGATAATCAGCAAGAGAGAGAACGATTAGAAGAAGAAATTGCTTTTCTCAAGAGCTGTATTGATAGAGGGGATAGTGTTGTCCCATTGTCTGGAACTTTGACCGTCGAATTTGGGAAAACATCTGAAAACTTATATGCTGGAATGAATGAAGAATTTAGACACTATCAACCTGCTATTCCAACATGGTTTGAGACTGCTCAACATTCATTTGAACGTGGGGCAGAGACTCATAATATGGGTGGAATTGAAAACAACTTAGAGGGTGGATTATTTAATTTTAAATCTAAATTTAATCCCACTATTGAGGAATTTGCTGGGGAGTTTAACTACCCAACTAGTTCATTATATTTCTTGTTTAATCTAGCTTATAAGATTCGTAAGAAACTTCGAAGTAGATAGCATAAACACCACTACATTAAATTTAGAGCTTTTAACTGGTAATTTAATAAGGAGAAAATAACAAAATTACTTGAAATAAAGCTCCAATTATGATAAAATGAAACTTGTCGTGTGAACGATAATACTCATTCTTGATGAATTGTGAAACTGTTGCCTTTGGGTTGTTTTGCAAGCTGAAATCGAGAAGAGGAAAAAACAAAAAAGGAGAAATACTCATGGCAGTAATTTCAATGAAACAACTTCTTGAGGCTGGTGTACACTTTGGTCACCAAACTCGTCGCTGGAACCCTAAGATGGCTAAGTACATCTTCACTGAGCGTAACGGAATCCACGTTATCGACTTGCAACAAACTGTAAAATACGCTGACCAAGCATACGACTTTATGCGTGATGCAGCAGCTAATGATGCAGTTGTATTGTTTGTTGGTACTAAGAAACAAGCTGCTGACGCTGTTAAAGAAGAAGCAGAACGTTCAGGTCAATACTTCATCAACCACCGTTGGTTGGGTGGTACCCTTACTAACTGGGGAACAATCCAAAAACGTATCGCTCGTTTGAAAGAAATCAAACGCATGGAAGAAGAAGGAATCTTCGACGTTCTTCCTAAGAAAGAAGTTGCACTTCTTAACAAACAACGCGCTCGTCTTGAAAAATTCTTGGGTGGTATCGAAGATATGCCTCGTATCCCAGATGTAATGTACGTAGTTGACCCACATAAAGAGCAAATCGCTGTTAAAGAAGCTAAAAAATTGGGTATCCCAGTTGTAGCGATGGTTGACACAAACACTGATCCAGATGATATCGATGTAATCATCCCAGCTAACGATGATGCTATCCGCGCAGTTAAGTTGATCACAGCTAAATTGGCAGACGCTATCATCGAAGGTCGCCAAGGTGAAGATGCTGTAGCAGCAGTTGAAGCAGAATTTGCAGCTTCAGAAGCTCAAGCAGACTCAATCGAAGAAATCGTTGAAGTTGTTGAAGGCGACAACGCTTAATTCGTATAAATAGTAATTACCTAGGAGGGCGGGGCTTAGCCCGGCTCTCCTATTTTTAAAAAATATAGGAGAATCAAAATGGCAGAAATTACAGCTAAACTTGTTAAAGAGTTGCGTGAAAAATCTGGTGCTGGTGTTATGGACGCTAAAAAAGCACTTGTAGAAACTGACGGTGACATCGAAAAAGCAATCGAATTGCTTCGTGAAAAAGGTATGGCTAAGGCTGCTAAGAAAGCTGACCGTGTTGCTGCTGAAGGTTTGACTGGTGTTTATGTGAACGGTAACGTTGCAGCAGTGGTTGAAGTAAATGCTGAAACTGACTTCGTTGCGAAAAACGCTCAATTCGTTGAATTGGTAAATGCAACTGCAAAAGTAATCGCTGAAGGAAAACCAGCTAACAACGAAGAAGCTCTTGCTTTGACAATGCCTTCAGGTGAAACTCTTGAAGCTGCATATGTATCTGCAACAGCAACTATTGGAGAAAAAATCTCATTCCGTCGTTTTGCTTTACTTGAAAAAACAGATGCACAACACTTTGGAGCATACCAACACAATGGTGGACGTATCGGTGTTATCTCTGTTATTGAAGGTGGAGATGAAGCACTTGCTAAACAAATCTCAATGCATATTGCTGCGATGAAACCAACGGTTCTTTCATACAAAGAATTAGATGAGCAATTTGTTAAAGATGAGTTGGCTCAATTGAACCACGTAATCGACCAAGATAACGAAAGCCGTGCAATGGTTAACAAACCAGCACTCCCACACTTGAAGTATGGATCAAAAGCACAATTGACTGATGAAGTTATCGCTCAAGCTGAAGCTGACATTAAAGCAGAGTTGGCTGCAGAAGGTAAACCAGAAAAAATCTGGGATAAAATCATTCCAGGTAAAATGGATCGCTTCATGCTTGACAACACTAAAGTTGACCAAGCTTACACACTTCTTGCACAAGTCTACATCATGGATGACAGCAAGACAGTTGAAGCATTCCTTGAATCAGTTAACGCTTCAGTAGTTGAGTTCGCTCGCTTTGAAGTTGGTGAAGGTATCGAAAAAGCTGCAAATGACTTTGAAGCTGAAGTTGCAGCGACAATGGCAGCAGCCTTGAATAACTAATAATAAAAAATAAAGTAAATGAATTGCACTCTAAATATTAGATTTCTGTATCTAACTTTTGGAGTGCAGTTTTTATTAGTTCCTTACTTGATTAAGACAAATTGATTAATTAGTAGTAATAATTTGGTTCAATTAAGATTTTGGTAGTGTGTAATAGTGAGATTGACATACCCTACCGAAAAGAATGTATGAGAATTTAGCAGTAGAATGAAAAATAGTTTAAGATACTCTTTTATATCTACTTTGTGATTCTGAATACTTATTTTTCCTTCTGAAACAAGAATAAAGTTCTCATTTTAACTCAAATCAATCTTAGAAAATCGCAAATGAAAAATCGTTTGCGATTTTTCTGTACCTTTTCAGACATGACATCAAATATAGTTCGTGAAATATTTGATTTTTAGTGTATGTTGTGTTAGAATGATGTAAAGTAATGCGAAAGGCGAACAAGAAAATGTCCAGTAAAATTATTTATACGGGAAAAGCTAAAGATATCTATACTACAGAAGACGAAAATGTGATTAAGTCGGTCTACAAGGACCAGGCCACTATGTTGAATGGAGCTCGCAAAGAGACCATCGAAGGCAAAGGTGTGCTGAATAATCAGATTTCGTCTCTTATTTTCGAAAAATTGAATGCGGCTGGTGTGGCGACACACTTTATCGAACGTATTTCTGACACAGAACAACTCAATAAGAAGGTTTCAATCATTCCTTTGGAGGTTGTACTTCGTAACGTGACTGCAGGTTCTTTCTCAAAACGTTTTGGCGTGGAAGAAGGTTTGGACTTAGAAACTCCAATCGTTGAATTTTACTACAAAAACGATGATTTGGATGATCCATTTATCAATGATGAACACGTCAAGTTCTTGGATATTGCCAATGATGAACAAATTGCTTATATCAAAGAAGAAACGCGTCGTATCAATGAATTGTTGAAAGATTGGTTTGCACAAATTGGTCTTCGGTTGATTGACTTCAAATTGGAATTTGGCTTTGATAAGGATGGCAAGATTATCTTGGCAGACGAATTCTCACCAGACAACTGCCGTCTTTGGGATGCGGAAGGGCACCACATGGACAAGGATGTTTTCCGTAGAGATTTGGGCAGTCTAACGGATGTTTATAAGGTTGTGTTAGAGAAATTGCAGGGATTGAAGTAATCATTTTGGAACGGAACCCCTTCGTCTTCGATAACCTATTTGAATAGAAATAAAGGAACTAAAATGGATAAACGTATTTTCGTTGAGAAAAAAGCTGATTTTCGTGTCAAATCTGACTCTTTAGTAAAAGAATTACAGCATAATCTTCAGTTGAAAACTTTGAATGATCTTCGGATTGTTCAGGTTTATGATGTTTTTAATTTGTCAGAGGACTTGTTTGCGCGTGCGGAAAAACATATTTTTTCTGAGCAGGTGACCGATACTGTTTTGGACGAAGCTGCAGTTAAGGCTGATCTTGAGAATTATGCTTTCTTTGCTATCGAAAGTTTGCCTGGTCAATTTGACCAACGTGCGGCATCTTCACAAGAAGCTTTGCTTTTGCTTGGTAGTTCAAATGATGTAACGGTGAACACAGCACAACTTTACTTGGTCAATAAGGATATTGATGCGAATGAATTGGAAGCTGTTAAAAACTATCTCTTGAACCCAGTGGACTCTCGTTTCAAAGATATCACTCTTGGCATTGCTAAACAGGATTTCTCTGAGTCTGACAAGACCATTCCAAGTTTGGATTTCTTTGAAACATATACAGCAGAAGATTTTGCACAGTATAAGGCAGAGCAAGGCTTGGCCATGGAAGTGGATGACCTTCTTTTCATTCAAGATTATTTTAAGTCTATTGGTCGTGTGCCAACTGAGACTGAGTTGAAGGTCTTGGATACCTACTGGTCTGACCACTGCCGTCACACAACTTTCGAGACTGAGTTGAAGAATATTGACTTCTCAGCTTCTAAATTCCAAAAACAATTGCAAGCGACTTATGACAAATATATCGCCATGCGTGATGAGTTGGGACGTACGGAAAAACCTCAGACCTTGATGGATATGGCGACTATTTTTGGTCGTTATGAGCGTGCCAATGGTCGTTTGGACGACATGGAAGTGTCTGATGAAATCAATGCCTGCTCTGTTGAAATTGAAGTGGATGTCAATGGTGTGAAAGAGCCATGGCTTCTCATGTTCAAAAACGAAACTCACAACCACCCAACGGAGATTGAACCATTTGGTGGGGCTGCCACTTGTATCGGTGGAGCCATTCGTGACCCGTTGTCAGGCCGTTCCTACGTTTACCAAGCCATGCGTATCTCAGGTGCAGGTGATATTACAGCACCGATTTCAGAAACTCGCGCTGGTAAATTGCCACAACAAGTGATTTCTAAAACAGCGGCTCACGGTTATTCTTCATATGGGAACCAAATTGGTCTTGCAACGACTTACGTTCGTGAATACTTCCACCCAGGTTTCGTTGCTAAGCGTATGGAGCTAGGTGCCGTTGTCGGTGCAGCTCCCAAGGGAAATGTTGTTCGTGAAAAACCTGAAGCAGGTGACGTGATTATCTTGCTCGGTGGTAAGACTGGACGTGACGGTGTCGGTGGTGCGACAGGTTCTTCTAAAGTTCAAACGGTTGAATCTGTTGAAACGGCTGGTGCTGAGGTCCAAAAAGGGAATGCCATCGAAGAACGGAAGATTCAACGTCTTTTCCGTAATGGGGAAGTGACACGTCTGATCAAGAAATCAAATGACTTTGGTGCTGGTGGTGTCTGTGTGGCGATCGGTGAATTAGCAGATGGTCTTGAAATTGATCTGGATAAAGTGCCATTGAAATACCAAGGTTTGAACGGTACCGAAATTGCCATCTCTGAATCTCAAGAACGGATGGCTGTAGTGGTTCGTCCGGAAGATGTAGACGCCTTCGTTGCAGCATGTAACAAAGAAAATATTGATGCGGTTGTCGTTGCAACAGTGACTGAAAAACCAAATCTTGTCATGCACTGGAATGGTGAAACCATCGTTGATTTGGAACGTCGTTTCCTTGATACAAATGGTGTACGTGTTGTTGTAGATGCTAAGGTGGTTGACAAGGATGTCAAGCTTCCAGAAGAACGCACAACAAGCGCTGACACACTTGAAGCAGATACCTTTACGGTTCTATCTGACCTCAACCATGCGAGTCAAAAAGGATTACAGACTATCTTTGACTGCTCTGTTGGACGCTCTACGGTTAATCACCCACTTGGTGGTCGCTACCAAATCACACCAACGGAGGCTTCAGTACAGAAATTGCCAGTTCAACACGGCGTGACAACAACTGCTTCTGTTATGGCGCAAGGATTCAACCCTTATGTAGCAGAATGGTCTCCATATCATGGTGCGGCTTATGCGGTCATCGAAGCAACTGCTCGTTTGGTTGCTGCTGGCGCAAATTGGTCTAAGGCTCGTTTCTCTTATCAAGAATACTTCGAGCGTATGGATAAACAAGCAGAGCGTTTTGGTCAACCAGTATCAGCTCTTCTTGGATCAATTGAAGCTCAGATTCAACTTGGTTTGCCATCTATCGGTGGTAAAGACTCTATGTCTGGTACCTTTGAAGAATTGACAGTACCACCAACCTTGGTTGCTTTTGGTGTCACAACTGCAGATAGCCGTAAGGTCCTTTCTCCAGAATTTAAAGCTGCTGGTGAAAATATCTATTACATCCCAGGTCAAGCTTTGGCACAAGAAATTGACTTTGATCTTATCAAATCTAACTTTACTCAATTTGAAGCCATCCAAGCTAACCACAAAGTGACAGCAGCATCAGCTGTCAAATATGGTGGTGTGGTTGAAGCTCTTGCCCTTGCAACATTTGGTAACCATATCGGAGCTAACGTCGAATTAGCTGATGTTGACACTAGCTTGACAGCTCAATTGGGTGGATTCATCTTTACATCTCCTGAAGATATTGCAGGTGTTGCCAAGATTGGACAAACCGCAGCTGACTTTACACTTACTGTCAATGGTGTAAGGCTTGATGGAAACAAGCTTGACAGTGCCTTCCAAGGTAAATTGGAAGAGGTCTACCCAACGGAATTTGCACAAGCAACTGAGTTGGAAGAAGTACCTGCGGTGGCATCAGATGCTTTGATCAAAGCTAAAGAAACAGTTGAGACACCTGTGGTTTACATTCCGGTGTTCCCAGGGACCAACTCGGAGTATGACTCCGCTAAGGCCTTTGAAAAAGAAGGTGCAAAAGTCAACTTAGTACCATTTGTCACATTGAATGAGGAGGCAATTGTCAAGTCTGTTGACACCATGGTTGACAATATCGAAAAAGCTAACATTATCTTCTTTGCAGGTGGCTTCTCAGCCGCCGACGAACCAGATGGATCAGCTAAATTCATCGTTAATATCTTGCTCAATGAAAAAGTACGTGCAGCCATCGATAGCTTCATCGAAGGTGGTGGTTTGATTATCGGTATCTGTAACGGATTCCAAGCTCTTGTCAAATCAGGTCTTCTTCCATACGGTAACTTTGAAGATGCAAGCAGTACTAGTCCAACCCTCTTCTACAATGATGCCAACCAACACGTGGCTAAGATGGTTGAAACACGTATTGCTAACACGAACTCACCATGGCTTGCTGGAGTGGAAGTTGGTGACATCTATGCCATCCCAGTATCACACGGTGAAGGTAAATTTGTCGTGACAGCTGAGGAATTTGCAGAACTTCGTGACAATGGTCAAATCTTTAGCCAATACGTTGACTTCGAAGGCAAACCAAGCATGGATTCTAAATACAATCCTAACGGTTCTGTCAATGCGATCGAAGGTATCACAAGTAAGAACGGTCAAATCATCGGTAAGATGGGACACTCAGAACGTTTCGAAGACGGTCTCTTCCAAAATATTCCAGGGAATAAAGACCAATATCTCTTTGCATCAGCGGTTAAATACTTTACTGGAAAATAGGATTTGCAGATTTTCTAATAGATAACCATTAGTAAATGTAAAATCAAGTAGATCTAACTTACGACAGTTGCAAATGATTTATTGTTGCGAGTGAAACGAGCTTCTGCCGTATCATTCAGCTCTAGTATCGTTAAGGAATGATACACAAATAAAAATTAGGTATATAAAATGACATACGAAGTAAAATCTCTTAATGAGGAATGTGGTGTTTTTGGTATCTGGGGTCACCCAGACGCTGCCAAATTGACCTATTTTGGACTCCATAGTCTTCAGCACCGTGGTCAGGAGGGGGCAGGAATCCTCTCCAATGACCAAGGGAAACTGAAGCGTCATCGTGATATGGGGCTTTTATCAGAAGTCTTCAAAAATCCTGCGAATTTGGATAAATTGACAGGAACTGGAGCGATTGGGCACGTGCGCTATGCGACTGCAGGAGAAGCTTCTGTAGACAATATCCAACCTTTCCTTTTCCGCTTTCACGATATGCAGTTTGGTTTGGCTCATAATGGGAATCTGACCAATGCAGAATCGCTCAAGCAAGAATTGGAACAAAGAGGAGCGATTTTCAGCTCAACCTCTGACTCTGAAATCTTGGCTCACCTTATTCGCCGTAGCCACAATCCAAACCTGATGGGTAAAATCAAGGAAGCACTCAGTCTTGTTAAAGGTGGTTTTGCTTATCTCTTGATGTTTGAAGATAAGTTAATTGCAGCGCTTGACCCAAATGGCTTCCGTCCTCTGTCAATCGGGAAAATGGCTAATGGAGCAGTAGTGGTTTCATCTGAAACCTGTGCCTTTGAAGTAATCGGTGCTGAGTGGATTCGCGACGTAAAACCAGGCGAGATTGTCATTATTGATGACAATGGCATCCAGTATGACAGCTATACAAACGATACTCAGCTGGCTATATGTTCCATGGAGTATATCTACTTCGCACGTCCTGACTCCAATATCCACGGAGTCAATGTCCATACGGCTCGTAAGAGAATGGGAGCTCAACTGGCACGTGAGTTCAAGTATGAAGCTGATATCGTAGTCGGGGTGCCAAACTCCTCTCTTAGCGCAGCTATGGGATTTGCGGAAGAATCAGGTCTGCCAAATGAAATGGGGCTCATCAAGAACCAATATACGCAACGGACCTTTATCCAGCCGACTCAAGAATTACGCGAGCAAGGGGTTCGGATGAAGTTATCTGCTGTTTCTGGTGTCGTTAAAGGCAAACGCGTTGTCATGATTGATGATTCCATTGTACGAGGCACGACATCTCGTCGCATTGTCCAACTTTTGAAAGAAGCGGGGGCATCAGAAGTACACGTTGCCATCGGGAGTCCTGCTCTTGCCTATCCTTGTTTCTACGGGATTGATATCCAGACACGTCAGGAGCTGATTGCAGCCAATCATACGGTGGAGGAAACTTGCCAAATCATTGGTGCGGATAGCCTGACCTATCTTTCGATTGATGGCTTGATTGATTCTATCGGCATCGAAACAGATGCGCCAAATGGTGGTCTCTGTGTGGCTTACTTTGACGGGAAATATCCAACTCCTCTCTATGACTATGAAGAAGAATATCGTAGAAGTTTGGATGACAAGATCAGTTTTTACAAATAGACGGCTAAAGACTCTCGATTAAAGAAAAGGAATGAATAAAATGACAAATAAGAATGCGTATGCCCAGTCTGGTGTGGATGTTGAAGCGGGTTATGAAGTTGTTGAACGTATCAAAAAACACGTGGCACGTACAGAGCGTGCAGGTGTCATGGGAGCTCTTGGTGGTTTCGGTGGTATGTTTGATCTTTCAAAAACAGGTGTTAAAGAGCCAGTTTTGATTTCAGGAACTGACGGTGTTGGAACCAAGCTCATGCTGGCTATCAAGTACGACAAACACGATACTATCGGTCAAGACTGTGTGGCTATGTGTGTCAATGATATCATTGCTGCAGGTGCAGAGCCCCTCTACTTCCTAGACTATGTGGCGACTGGGAAAAATGAACCAGCTAAACTAGAACAAGTCGTTGCTGGTGTGGCCGAAGGTTGTGTACAAGCAGGTGCGGCCCTCATCGGTGGGGAAACGGCTGAAATGCCTGGTATGTATGGCGAAGACGACTATGACTTGGCAGGTTTTGCGGTAGGTATCGCAGAAAAATCTCAAATCATTGACGGTTCAAAAGTGGCTGAAGGTGATGTGCTTCTTGGACTTGCCTCAAGCGGAATCCACTCAAATGGTTATTCACTTGTTCGTCGTGTATTTGCGGATTACACAGGTGAAGAAGTCCTCCCAGAATTGGAAGGCAAGAAACTCAAAAACGTTCTTCTTGAACCAACTCGTATCTACGTTAAGGCTGTTCTACCGCTCATCAAAGAAGAATTGGTCAACGGGATTGCCCACATAACAGGTGGTGGTTTCATCGAAAATGTGCCACGTATGTTCTCAGATGATTTGGCTGCAGAGATTGAGGAAAGCAAAGTTCCAGTTCTTCCAATTTTCAAAGCCCTTGAAAAATATGGTCAAATCAAACATGAAGAAATGTTTGAAATCTTCAACATGGGTGTGGGGCTTATGCTTGCAGTGAAACCAGAACATGTGGAACGTGTCAAAGAACTTCTTGACGAACCTGTTTATGAAATCGGTCGTATTGTGAAGAAAGATGACGCAAGTGTGGTGATAAAATAATGGCTAAAAAAATTGCTGTTTTTGCTTCTGGAAATGGTTCAAACTTTCAGGTCATTGCAGAGCAATTTCCAGTAGAATTTGTCTTTTCAGATCACCGGGATGCCTATGTACTTGAGCGTGCAGAAAATCTTGGAGTTTTATCCTATGCCTTCGAACTCAAGGAGTTTGAGAGCAAAGCAGACTACGAAGGAGCCATTGTCGAGCTCTTGGATGAGCACGATATTGACCTAGTCTGTTTAGCGGGTTATATGAAAATCATCGGTTCAACCTTGCTAGCGGCTTATGAAGGTCGTATCATCAATATTCACCCAGCTTATCTGCCAGAATTTCCAGGCGCTCATGGCATTGAGGATGCTTGGAATGCAGATGTTGATCAGTCTGGCGTGACCATTCATTGGGTGGATTCTGGTGTGGACACTGGTAAGGTTATCAAGCAAGTCCGTGTGCCACGCCTTGAAGGGGATACCCTTGATACTTTCGAAACTCGCATCCACGAAACAGAGTACAAGCTCTATCCAGAAGTCTTGGATAGTTTGGGAGTGGAGAGGAAAAAATGATTACTGACCAATACTATATGGAGTTAAAGAACAAGTTATCTAACAGACCAATCCTACTGGATAATACTAATGATTTTCTTTTTGTCTTAGCAAATACAGTGAAAGCTATGATAGAAAATACTGATAAAAGTCAGCTTTCAGAGTTAGATAAAATTTTAGATGGTGTCACAAGTCAAGAATTAAAACTTGCCTATGATTTCTGTCAAGGGAGATTCGGTCAAGCAGGTTTTTCTTATCGTAGGCACCCGAATTATTTTTATTTGTCCAGTTTAATTGCGACTTTTCCAGAATTTGAGTTGTCTAAAGCAGACAGAGATTACCTCAAAGGAATCATAAATTTTGATAACTACCTTTTATATGAGTTAGATTAGTCTTTAATCACCTCAAAATCCTATTTATTCAAAAGGAGAAAAAATGACAAAATGGTTAGAAACACTTGCTTTGATCACCTTAGCAGTGATTTTACGCTTACTGGTTAATTTCTTATTCCCTGAGATTCCCTATTGGGGGAGATTTTTACTGACAATAATTTTGGGAGTCTTGGTAATCGTCTCCCTATACTTTATGAAAAGAAAATTACGTAGGTAGAAAGTTTGAACATGAAAGGAAGAAAAATGACTAAACGCGCACTAATTAGTGTTTCAGATAAAGCGGGCATTGTTGAATTTGCCCAAGAACTTAAAAAACTTGGTTGGGATATCATCTCAACAGGTGGAACCAAAGTTGCCCTTGACAATGCTGGGGTAGATACCATTGCCATTGACGATGTGACTGGTTTCCCAGAAATGATGGATGGTCGCGTCAAGACTCTCCATCCAAATATCCACGGTGGACTCTTGGCTCGTCGTGACTTAGATAGCCACTTGGAAGCGGCTAAAGACAACAAGATTGAGCTCATTGACCTTGTGGTGGTCAACCTTTACCCATTTAAGGAAACTATCCTTAAACCAGATGTGACTTATGCTGATGCTGTTGAAAACATCGATATCGGTGGTCCATCAATGCTTCGTTCAGCAGCTAAAAACCACGCTAGCGTAACAGTTGTTGTAGACCCTGCTGACTATGCTGTTGTTCTTGACGAATTGGCAGCTAATGGCGAAACAAGCTACGAAACTCGTCAACGTTTGGCAGCCAAGGTTTTCCGTCACACAGCGGCTTATGATGCCTTGATTGCAGAATACTTCACAGCTCAAGTGGGTGAAAGCAAACCTGAAAAACTCACTCTGACTTATGACCTTAAACAATCCATGCGTTACGGTGAAAACCCTCAACAAGACGCAGACTTCTACCAAAAAGCCTTGCCAACGGATTACTCGATTGCTTCAGCGAAACAGCTTAACGGTAAGGAATTGTCCTTTAACAATATTCGCGATGCGGATGCTGCTATCCGTATTATTCGCGATTTCAAAGAACGCCCAACGGTTGTGGCTCTCAAACACATGAACCCGTGCGGTATCGGTCAAGCTGATGACATCGAAACTGCTTGGGATTACGCTTATGAGTCTGACCCAGTATCTATCTTTGGTGGTATTGTTGTTCTCAACCGTGAGGTGGATGCTGCGACAGCTGAGAAGATGCACGGCGTTTTCCTTGAAATCATCATTGCACCAAGCTATACGGATGAAGCGCTAGCTATTTTGACCAACAAAAAGAAAAACTTGCGCATTCTTGCCTTACCATTTGACGCACAAGATGCTAGTGAAGTGGAAGCAGAATACACAGGTGTTGTCGGTGGACTCCTCGTTCAAAACCAAGACGTGATCAAAGAACGCCCAGCTGACTGGCAAGTGGTAACCAAACGCCAGCCAACTGAGACAGAAGCGACTGCCCTTGAGTTTGCTTGGAAAGCTATCAAGTATGTCAAATCAAATGGTATCATCGTGACCAATGACCACATGACACTTGGTGTTGGCCCAGGTCAAACCAATCGTGTGGCTTCAGTTCGTATTGCTATTGACCAAGCTAAAGACCGCCTTGATGGTGCTGTACTTGCTTCGGATGCCTTCTTCCCATTTGCGGATAACGTGGAAGAGATCGCCAAAGCAGGTATCAAGGCCATCATTCAACCAGGTGGGTCAGTACGAGACCAAGAGTCTATCGAAGCTGCTGATAAATACGGCTTGACTATGATCTTCACAGGCGTGAGACATTTTAGACATTAAGAAAATAAAAGGGAAGAAAACAGTTTCTTTCCTTTTTTTGCTTTAAAAGCGAAACGAAACAAGATTAAAACGAACGTTTATGGTATAATATTAGTAAATAATTCGCAAAAGAGGTTGAAAGATGAAGCTGTTAGTTGTCGGCTCAGGTGGTCGTGAACATGCCATTGCTAAGAAGTTGCTTGAGTCAAAAGACGTTGAAAAAGTCTTTGTAGCTCCTGGAAATGACGGGATGACTCTGGATGGTCTGGAATTGGTAAATATCTCTATTTCCGAACATTCTAAATTGATTGAGTTTGCAAAAACCAACGATATTGCTTGGTCCTTCATTGGTCCAGATGATGCTCTTGCTGCTGGAATCGTGGATGATTTCAATGCAGCTGGTCTCAAAGCCTTTGGTCCGACAAGATTGGCAGCGGAGCTGGAGTGGTCCAAGGATTTTGCTAAGGAAATCATGGTCAAATATGATGTTCCGACAGCAGCCTATGGCACCTTCTCAGATTTCGAGGAGGCCAAGGCCTATATCGAAGAAAAAGGCGCTCCAATCGTAGTTAAGGCAGACGGTTTGGCCCTTGGGAAAGGTGTCGTCGTTGCGGAGACAGTCGAGCAAGCAGTCGAAGCCGCTCACGAGATGCTTTTGGACAATAAATTCGGCGACTCAGGTGCGCGTGTGGTTATCGAGGAGTTTCTTGCAGGAGAGGAATTTTCACTTTTTGCCTTTGTCAATGGTGACAAGTTCTACATCATGCCAACAGCTCAGGACCACAAACGTGCCTATGATGGCGACAAGGGGCCTAACACTGGTGGGATGGGTGCATATGCGCCAGTTCCTCACTTGCCACAGAGCGTGGTTGACACAGCAGTTGACACTATTGTCAAGCCAGTCCTTGAAGGCATGATTAAAGAAGGCCGTCCTTACACTGGTGTCCTTTACGCTGGACTTATCTTGACAGCTGACGGCCCTAAAGTCATTGAGTTCAACTCACGCTTTGGCGATCCTGAAACACAAATCATCTTGCCTCGCTTGACATCTGACTTTGCACAAAATATCACCGATATTTTGGAAGGCAAAGAGCCAGCCATCACTTGGACGGACAAGGGTGTGACACTAGGCGTGGTTGTAGCCTCAAACGGCTACCCACTCGCTTATGAGAAGGGTGTTAAACTTCCAGCCAAGACAGAGGGTGACATCATCACTTACTATGCTGGAGCTAAATTCGCTGAAAATGGCCAAGATCTCCTCTCAAACGGCGGACGTGTCTACATGCTCGTCACAACAGCAGACACCGTCAAAGACGGCCAAAACATTATCTACAACGAACTCAACAAACAAAACACAGAAGGCCTCTTCTATCGTACGGATATCGGTAGCAAGGCAATTAGATAAAGATATAAGAAAAGGCGACGCAGTCGCCAAACCCGACAATGGTCGCCGTGGTGAAAAGACCAGAACAGTATCTATTCTGGTCTAGGGAAAATTTGAGACCTTAGGTTCAAAGTTTAGGAATGAAACCGAAGGTTTGCTTCCGACCCCACCACCTAAGACCATTATCAAAAAAGGAAGAAAAAGGATTAAAAATGAAACCAGTAATTTCCATCATAATGGGCTCAAAATCCGACTGGGCAACCATGCAAAAAGCCGCTGAAGTCCTCGACAACTTCGGTGTCGCTTACGAAAAGAAAGTTGTTTCCGCCCATCGGACGCCTGACCTCATGTTCAAACATGCCGAAGAAGCACGTAGCCGTGGCATCAAGATCATCATTGCAGGTGCAGGTGGTGCAGCTCACTTGCCAGGGATGGTCGCTGCTAAGACTACACTTCCAGTCATTGGTGTGCCCGTCAAATCTCGTGCCCTTAGCGGTGTGGATTCACTCTATTCCATCGTTCAGATGCCAGGTGGAGTGCCTGTCGCAACCATGGCGATCGGTGAAGCTGGAGCGACTAACGCGGCCCTCTTTGCCCTCCGTCTTCTTTCAGTAGAGGACCAGGTTATTGCGACAGCTTTGGCGGATTTCGCTGAAGAACAAGGAAAAATCGTAGAGGAGTCTACAAATGAGCTCAACTAAAACCATTGGGATCATCGGTGGTGGCCAGCTTGGCCAGATGATGGCGATCTCAGCTATCTACATGGGGCACAAGGTTATCGCGTTGGACCCAGCAGCTGATTGCCCAGCCTCTCGCGTAGCGGAAATCATCGTGGCACCTTATAACGATGTGGATGCCCTCCGTCAATTGGCGGAGCGCTGTGATGTTCTTACCTATGAATTTGAAAATGTCGACGCTGACGGCCTTGACGCTGTTATTAAAGAAGGTCAGCTTCCTCAAGGGACAGACCTGCTCCGCATTTCTCAAAATCGCATTTTTGAAAAGGACTTTCTCTCAAACAAGGCACAAGTCACTGTGGCACCCTACAAGATTGTGACCTCAAGCCAAGACTTGGCAGATATTGACCTATCGAAAAACTATGTCCTCAAGACAGCGACAGGTGGCTATGATGGCCATGGCCAGAAGGTCATTCGCTCAGCAGAAGATTTGGAAGAAGCCTACGCTCTAGCTGACTCAGCAGACTGCGTCTTGGAAGAATTTGTCAACTTTGATCTTGAAATTTCTGTTATCGTTTCTGGAAATGGCAAGGATGTGACGGTTTTCCCAGTTCAGGAAAATATCCACCGTAACAACATTCTTTCGAAAACCATTGTCCCAGCTCGCATTTCAGAAAGTCTAGCTGAAAAAGCCAAAGCTATGGCAGTGCGAATCGCAGAACAACTCAACTTGTCTGGAACCCTTTGCGTGGAAATGTTTGCGACTGCTGATGACATTATTGTCAATGAAATTGCGCCACGTCCACACAATTCTGGCCACTACTCGATTGAAGCCTGCGACTTTTCTCAGTTTGACACCCATATTCTCGGCGTTCTCGGAGCGCCACTACCAGCTATCCAATTGCATGCCCCAGCAGTCATGCTCAACGTCCTCGGCCAGCATGTCGAGGACGCTGAAAAGTATGTCGCAGAAAATCCAAGCGCCCACCTACATATGTATGGTAAAATAGAAGCGAAGCACAACCGCAAGATGGGACATGTGACTTTGTTTAGTGATGTACCGGATGAGGTTGAGGAGTTTGAATAGACAATCTTCATACACTTGGATAGTCTAATATCAATAAGGATAAGAGGAAAGGAAAATAAAATTACATGATCGAACGTTACTCTCGCCCCGAAATGGCGAATATTTGGACTGAAGAAAATAAATACCGTGCTTGGCTTGAGGTGGAAATCTTGGCTGATGAGGCATGGGCTGAGTTGGGGGAAATCCCTAAGGAAGATGTGGCTTTGATTCGTGAGAAGGCGGACTTTGACATCGACCGTATTTTGGAGATTGAGCAGGAGACGCGTCACGATGTGGTGGCCTTCACACGTGCGGTTTCTGAGACTCTTGGTGAAGAGCGCAAGTGGGTCCACTACGGTTTAACTTCTACCGACGTGGTGGATACGGCCTACGGTTACCTCTACAAGCAGGCCAATGACATCATTCGTAAGGATCTTGAAAACTTCATCAACATTATCGCTGACAAGGCGAAAGAACACAAGTTCACTATCATGATGGGTCGTACCCACGGTGTGCACGCTGAGCCGACAACTTTTGGTCTTAAATTGGCAACTTGGTACAGCGAAATGAAACGGAACATCGAGCGTTTCGAGCATGCGGCTGCTGGTGTGGAAGCTGGTAAAATCTCTGGTGCGGTTGGGAACTTTGCAAACATTCCACCATTTGTTGAAAAATACGTCTGTGACAAATTGGGTATCCGTGCTCAAGAAATCTCTACACAGGTCCTTCCTCGTGACCTTCACGCTGAGTACTTTGCAGTTCTTGCGAGCATCGCAACTTCTATCGAGCGTATGGCAACGGAAATCCGTGGTCTTCAAAAATCTGAGCAACGTGAAGTGGAAGAGTTCTTTGCTAAAGGGCAAAAGGGTTCATCTGCTATGCCTCACAAACGCAATCCAATCGGTTCTGAAAACATGACAGGACTTGCGCGTGTTATCCGCGGTCACATGATTACAGCCTATGAGAACGTAGCCCTTTGGCACGAACGCGACATTTCCCACTCATCAGCTGAGCGCATCATCACACCAGATACAACCATTTTGATTGACTACATGCTTAACCGTTTCGGAAACATCGTTAAGAACTTGACAGTTTTCCCAGAAAACATGATCCGCAACATGAACTCAACCTTTGGTCTTATCTTTAGCCAACGTGCTATGTTGACCTTGATTGAGAAAGGTATGACCCGTGAGCAAGCTTACGACTTGGTACAACCTAAGACAGCTCAATCATGGGATAACCAAGTTGACTTCAAACCACTTCTCGAAGCAGATCCAGAAGTAACATCACGCCTCACTC
Organism: Streptococcus infantis; assembly: GCF_047463175.1. Classification (GTDB taxonomy): domain Bacteria; phylum Bacillota; class Bacilli; order Lactobacillales; family Streptococcaceae; genus Streptococcus; species Streptococcus infantis_AC. The sequence continues at coordinate 297,443 of NZ_JASHEJ010000003.1, read as the reverse complement.
AAGAAGAAATCGACGAAATCTTCAACCCAGCTTACTACACTAAACGTGTTGATGAAATCTTTGAACGCATCGGTTTGGGTGACTAATCATAAAATAAAAAAGCGAGATTGTATCTCGCTTTTTATTTGTGCTTATACTCAATGAAAATCAAAGAGCAAACTAGGAAGCTAGCCGCAGGCTGTACTTGAGTACGGCAAGGTGAAGCTGACGTGGTTTGAATTCGATTTTCGAAGAGTATTAATCCTTTTTCTTGCTAAGTCCATAAGCCGTAAGTGCAGTCATCAAACCTGTAGCAATCAACCATTCTGAATCTTGGCTTCCTGACTCAGGAAGTTTATTTTCTTTGGCTGAAGGAGCCTCAACTGTAGCAACTTTTTTATTTTCTACCTCTTCTGGTTCTGACTTCTTAGCTTCTTCAGTAATTTCTGCCTTAGATGGAGTGACTTCTCCAGTGGTTTGGACAGCAGGTTAATTCTCTGTTGTAGCAGGCACAACTCCGTCAGCATCAACAGCTTGAGCCTGAAAGGCAAAGCCGATCAATACAGAAGCGGCCCCGATTGCATATTTACGAATAGAGAAGCGCTGTTTATTTTCTGGTTTCATTAAAAAACCTCCCTTTTATATTTTTGATAGCGTTTTCACATACTGACTCTATTGTATGTTCTAACTAAAATAAAGTCAAGTTTTTGAGGAAATTACTATAAAAAATAGAATAATTTATAAATTAAGATATATTTTTCTAATTTTGACTATTTTTTAGTAAAAAGGTTACTAATTATAGAATTGCTTGAAATGCTATTTTCAGGGAAGGGAGCTGATGCTATAATGGGTATATAAAAACCCTGAGACAGTTGCCTCAGGATTTTTAAAATTAGTGATCACGGTCACAAGAGATGAATTTAATTTTGTAGAAATCAGAACGTTTATAAGTTTCGATGTATTCCAAAACTTGACCAGTTGCTTCAAGCTGAGTTGTCTTAGTTTGGAAAACAGTTGGGAATTTAGTGTCGATTCCTAGGATAGAAGCGGCATGTTCTGGCGTCGGAAATACAATTTCGTTAATTTCTTCAAAATGCTCGTCATTCATGTGAATGTGGTAGTCCAATTTGAAACGAGTATAGATAGAACTATAGTATTCAAGATTTGGATAGTTGGCATTGATGTATTGTTCAGGAATATATGAACTGTGATAGATATAGGTAACACCATTTGTTTCACGAACACGTTCAATCTTATAATAGAATTGATCGCCGCGTAGGCCGAGTTTTTCTAAGTATTTAAGATCGTTCCCGCGTTCGATAGAAAGAACAGTTACCTTATCGTCTTTGGTCTCGAAGATTTCTACATCAGAAAATTCAACGAGTTTATGCTTGCGAGCACGAGCCACGAAAGTTCCCTTCCCTTGTTGGCGGACAATATATCCGTCTTTGGCAAGGTCGTTCAAGGCACGAACTACTGTGATTGAACTAACATCATACATGGAAATCAATTCTGCTTCAGTGTAGAACTTATCTCCACTAGCGAATTGACCAGAAATGATCTTATTTTTCAATTCATCTTTAATGTATTGATACTTTGGAATTGCCATATTTTCACCTCATTTTTTTCCTTCTCCACTTATCATTTTAACATAAATTCTTAAAAATAGCTGAAAAGCACATAAAAAAATTAAAATATCAGAATAAGAAATTAGAATAGATATAAATAATTTGTGTTTTGCCATGTATTTTTGCTCTTAAGTCAGAATGTTGATTTTATAGGATTTGAGATGATTTTTAGAAAAGATTCAGTAAAAAAATAGAAAAATTTTAAAGAAAATTTCAAAAAGTATTGACATTAATCCCCGATTAGTTTATAGTTGATATAACAATACATGAAAGCGCAAACTTTTCGTTTTTAGGGGAGGAAGAATGGCAAGATTTGAAATTAAAGATGATTTCTATCTGGATGGGAAACCATTCAAGATTTTGTCTGGGGCCATTCACTATTTTAGAGTTCCTGCGGAAGATTGGCATCATTCATTGTATAACCTCAAGGCACTAGGTTTCAATACGGTTGAGACTTATGTTGCTTGGAACATGCATGAACCTGCTGAAGGTCACTTTAACTTTGAAGGCAATCTTGATTTAGAGAGATTTCTTCAAACTGCACAAGATTTGGGCTTATATGCAATTGTACGTCCTTCTCCATTTATCTGTGCAGAGTGGGAATTCGGTGGTTTACCAGCATGGCTCTTGACCAAGGATATGAGAATTCGGTCATCTGACCCGGCTTTCATTGACATGGTTGGTCGCTACTATGATCAGTTGCTTCCACGTCTAGTTCCGAGATTATTGGAAAACGGTGGGAACATTCTCATGATGCAAGTCGAAAATGAGTACGGATCCTATGGCGAGGACAAGACCTATTTGAGGGAAATTCGACGTTTGATGGAAGAACGAGCAGTTACTTGTCCGCTTTTCACATCAGATGGACCATGGCGAGCAACTCTTAAGGCTGGAACCTTAATTGAGGATGATCTTTTTGTGACAGGGAACTTTGGTTCCAAGGCTGCTTATAATTTCTCACAAATGCAAGAATTCTTTGATGAGCACGGCAAGAAATGGCCACTCATGTGTATGGAATTCTGGGATGGCTGGTTCAATCGATGGAAAGAACCAATCATCAAGCGTGAACCTGAGGAATTAGCAGAAGCTGTCCACGAGGTTTTAGAGCAAGGCTCTATCAACCTTTACATGTTCCACGGTGGAACAAACTTTGGTTTTATGAATGGTTGTTCAGCTCGAGGAACCATTGATTTACCACAAGTAACATCTTATGATTATGACGCTCTTCTTGATGAAGCTGGAAACCCAACTGCTAAATATTACGCAGTGAAAGAAATGATGGCGACTTACTATCCTGAGTATCCACAATCTGATCCACTTCACAAGGAAAGTATGGAAGTTAAAGCGATTCCGCTAGTTGAGAAAGTTTCCTTGTTTGAAACCTTAGATTCCTTAACGAGTCCGATTGAAAGTCTCTATCCTAAGAAAATGGAAGAGCTGGGGCAAGGATACGGATATCTACTCTATCGTACGGAAGTTAGTTGGGATGCAGATGAAGAACGCATTCGAATTATTGACGGGCGAGATAGAGCTCAACTCTTTATCGATGGTAAACGAGTGGCAACACAGTACCAAACAGAAATCGGTGAAGATATTTTTTGTCAAGGGGAAAAGAAAGCGCTCTCCAACATTGATATACTCATTGAAAATATGGGACGTGTCAACTATGGACACAAATTCTTAGCAGATACCCAGCGAAAAGGAATTCGCACAGGTGTTTGTAAAGATTTGCATTTCTTACTCAACTGGAAACAATATCCGCTTCCGCTTGATAATCCTGAGAAGATTGATTTCTCTAAAGAATGGACAGACGGGCAACCTGCCTTTTACGCTTATGACTTTGCAGTTGAGGCGCCAAAGGATACCTACTTAGACTTATCTGAGTTTGGTAAAGGGATTGCTTATATCAACGGACACAATCTAGGTCGTTTCTGGAATGTCGGTCCAACCTTATCTCTATATATTCCACACAGCTATCTCAAGGAAGGTGCCAACCGCATCATTATCTTTGAAACTGAAGGGGAATATAAAGAACACATACATTTAACTCGTAAACCTACACTAAAACATATAAAGGGGGAAAACTTATGACAATTGTAGGATGCCGTATCGATGGGCGCTTAATTCACGGACAAGTCGCAAACCTTTGGTCTGCTAAACTGAATGTTTCACGTATCATGGTCGTTGACAATGAGGTTGTGAACAACGATGTTGAAAAAAGCGGCTTGAAACTTGCAACACCACCAGGTGTAAAACTTAGTATTTTGCCAGTTGATAAAGCAGCAGCAAATATCCTTGCTGGTAAATACGATAGCCAACGTCTTTTGATTGTAGCACGCAAACCTGACCGTTTCCTCGGTTTGGTAGAAGCAGGTGTGCCACTTGAAACTGTCAATGTCGGCAACATGTCTCAAACACCAGAAACTCGTGCGATCACACGTTCTATTAACGTTGTTGATAAAGACGTAGAAGATTTCCACAAATTGGCGGAAAAAGGTGTAAAACTTACTGCTCAAATGGTTCCAAATGATCCAGTTTCAGACTTTTTGAGCTTATTAAAATAGGAAAAAATTTTTAGGAGGTCATTGTTATGATACAATGGTGGCAAATTTTACTTCTCACTTTGTACTCAGCTTATCAAATCTGTGATGAGTTGACGATCGTTTCTTCTGCAGGTTCGCCTGTATTCGCTGGTTTCATTACTGGTTTAGTCATGGGAGATTTGACAACTGGTTTGTTTATCGGTGGTAGCTTGCAGTTATTCGTACTTGGGGTAGGTACCTTCGGTGGTGCTTCTCGTATCGACGCAACTTCTGGTGCGGTTCTTGCGACAGCTTTCTCAGTTTCACAAGGAATCGAAACAGACCTTGCAATCACTACAATCGCTGTACCAGTAGCGGCACTTTTGACTTACTTCGACGTACTTGGTCGTATGACTACAACATTCTTCGCTCACCGTATTGATGCTGCGATCGAACGCTTTGACTACAAAGGAATCGAACGTAACTATCTTCTTGGTGCAGTTCCTTGGGCTCTTTCTCGTGCCCTTCCAGTATTCTTCGCCCTTGCTTTCGGTGGAGAATTCGTACAAGGTGTTGTAAACCTTGTTAAAGAATACCAATGGGTTGCAGACGGTTTGACTCTTGCAGGTCGTATGCTTCCAGGTCTTGGATTCGCTATCTTGCTTCGTTACCTTCCAGTTAAACGTAACCTTCACTACCTTGCTATGGGATTCGGTTTGACAGCTATGTTGACTGTACTTTACTCAAACGTAACAAGTCTTGGTGGAGCAGTTGCTGGAATCATTGGCACTCTTCCTGCTGAAGTTGCTGAAAAAATTGGCTTTGTTAACAACTTCAAAGGATTGTCTATGATCGGTATCTCTATCGTGGGTATCTTCCTTGCAGTTGTTCACTTCAAGAACAGCCAAAAAGTTGCTGTAGCAGCACCTTCTACACCATCAGAAAGTGGGGAAATTGAAGATGACGAATTCTAATTACAAATTAACAAAAGAAGATTTTAATCAAATTAACAAACGTAGCTTGTTCACTTTCCAATTGGGATGGAACTACGAACGTATGCAAGCATCAGGTTACCTATACATGATCTTGCCACAATTGCGTAAAATGTATGGAGATGGAACTCCTGAGTTGAAAGAAATGATGAAAGTTCATACTCAATTCTTCAACACTTCACCATTCTTCCACACAATCATCGTTGGTTTTGACCTTGCCATGGAAGAAAAAGATGGCGTTGTCTCTAAAGATGCGGTTAACGGTATCAAGACAGGTTTGATGGGACCATTCGCTCCTCTTGGAGATACTATCTTTGGTTCACTTGTACCTGCTATCATGGGATCTATCGCTGCAACAATGGCTATCGCTGGTCAACCTTGGGGTATCTTCCTTTGGATTGCAGTTGCAGTAGCGTATGACATCTTCCGTTGGAAACAGTTGGAATTTGCCTACAAAGAAGGGGTTAACCTTATCAACAACATGCAAAGTACTTTGACAGCTTTGATTGAAGCTGCATCTGTACTTGGTGTGTTCATGATGGGTGCTCTTGTAGCAACAATGATCAACTTTGAAATTTCATACAAATTGCCAATCGGTGAAAAGATGATTGACTTCCAAGATATCTTGAACTCAATCTTCCCACGTTTGCTTCCAGCAATCTTCACTGCCTTCATCTTCTGGTTGCTTGGTAAGAAGGGTATGAACTCTACAAAAGCTATCGGTATCATTATCGTGCTTGCCTTGGCTCTTTCTGCCTTTGGTAAATTTGCACTTGGAATGGGCGCATAATTTATGACTAAATCATTAATTTTAGTGAGCCACGGTCGTTTCTGTGAAGAACTTAAAGGTAGCACAGAGATGATTATGGGACCACAAGACAACATTCATGCGGTTGCTCTTCTTCCAGAAGATGGACCAGAAGAATTTACTGCTAAGTTTGAAGCTGCTGTTGAAGGATTGGATGATTTCCTAGTCTTTGCGGATCTTCTTGGCGGAACTCCATGTAACGTGGTGAGCCGTTTGATTATGGAAGGTCGTGACATTGAACTTTATGCAGGAATGAACCTTCCGATGGTCATTGAATTTATCAATGCAAGCCTAACAGGTATCGATGCGGACTATAAGAGTCGTGCTTCAGAAAGTATTGTGAAAGTTAATGATTTATTGGCTAGCTTCGACGACGATGAAGATGAATAAGATGTAACAAACTATCTTATAGAAAATATACATGGGAATGGGAGCGACTCCCATTCCCATGTTTTCAATCATGAAACAATATTAGATTAGAGGTTTTCAATGCTAGATTATACAAAAGAAGATTTGCTTGAATTGGGAGCAGAGATCACCACACGCGAAATTTACCAACAACCGGATGTTTGGAAGGAAGCTTTTGAAGCTTATCAAGCACGCCGTGATGAAATTGCAGCCTTTTTGCAAGGAATTGCAGATAAACATGACTACATTAAGGTTATCCTGACTGGTGCTGGGACTTCAGCTTATGTAGGCGACACCTTAGTTCCATACTTCAAGGAAGTCTATGACGAACGTAAATGGAATTTCAATGCTATTGCTACAACAGATATCGTTGCAACCCCACAAACCTATTTGAAAAAAGACGTGGCAACTGTTTTGGTATCATTCGCACGTAGTGGAAACTCACCTGAGAGTGTAGCAACCGTTGACTTAGCAAAAGCCTTAGTTGACGAGCTTTATCAAGTAACGATCACTTGTGCAGCTGAAGGGAAATTAGCACTTCAAGCCCACGGTGACGATCGCAACCTCTTGCTTTTGCAGCCGGCAGCTTCTAACGATGCTGGATTTGCTATGACATCAAGCTTTACTTCAATGATGTTGACAGCACTTTTGGTCTTCGATCCAACTGAATTTGCTCTTAAAGCTGAACGTTTTGAAGTGCTTTCTAGTCTTGCTCGTAAAGTTCTTGACAATGTGGCAGATGTGAAAGAGTTGGTTGACCTAGACTTTAACCGAGTGATTTACTTAGGTGCAGGTCCATTCTTCGGACTTGCTCATGAGGCACAACTGAAAATTTTGGAATTGACTGCTGGTCAGGTTGCGACAATGTATGAAAGTCCAGTCGGCTTCCGTCACGGTCCAAAATCTCTTATCAATGAAGATACTGTAGTTTTAGTTTTTGGTACTACAACGGACTATACTCGTAAGTATGACTTAGACTTGGTTCGTGAAGTTGCAGGGGACCAAATCGCTCGTCGCGTTGTTCTCTTGAGTGATCAAGCTTTTGGTCTTGAAAACGTTAAGGAAGTAGCACTTGGCTGTGGCGGTGTCTTGAATGACGTTTACCGTGTATTCCCTTATATTGTTTATGGTCAATTATTTGCTCTTTTGACTTCGCTTAAGGTTGGAAACAGACCTGATACACCATCACCTACAGGTACAGTAAACCGCGTCGTTCAAGGTGTTATTATTCACGAATTCAAATAATAAGGAGAAAAGGATGAAAACATACACAGAACGTGTATTTGGGAAAGTTGATGGCAAGGATGTTGTCGCTTATCGCTTTGAAACAGAAGCAGGCTACCAACTAGAAATCATGACCTATGGTGCAACGATTCTACGCTATGTAACTCCTGATAAGGCTGGTAATTTTGCCAATGTTATCCTAGGCTTTGATGATTTTGACAGCTATGTAGGTAACAGTCCTAAACATGGAGCGAGTGTAGGTCCAGTTGCAGGTCGTATCGCAGGTGCGACATTCGAATTGAATGGGAAAACCTATGAACTCGAAGTCAATAACGCAAGCAACTGTAACCACAGTGGCTCAACAGGTTGGGATTCTAGTTTGTTTGAGCTAGTCGAGGTGAGCGACCATGGTTTGACTCTTTACACAGAAAGAACAGACGGTACAGGAGGCTTCCCAGGTAATCTTAAGATTTGGATTAGCTACAAATTAGAAGAAAATGGGGCCTACGAAGTTAGCTACAAGGTGACGACGGACCAGGATACCTTGGTCAATCCGACCAACCATAGCTACTTTAACTTGTCTGGCGATTTCACTCAAACTGTTGATCGCCATGTCTTCCAATTGAACACTGAGGGTATCTATCCAATTGCTCCTGATGGAGTACCAGCTAAAACTCCAGATGCTAATCGTGATGTGGTCAAACATATCTACAATGGTGCCTTGTTGAAGGATATCTTTGCAGACAAAGATGAGCAAATTCAACTCGTATCTGGTTTGGACCACCCATTTTCTCTGCCTGCAGGACATGATAATGCTGGTTTCCTCTATGACCAAAACTCAGGTCGTTTCTTGCTCTTTAAGACAGAAGCTCCTTGCTTTGTAGTTTATACAGCAAATTTTGTGGATGAGAGTGTCATCATCGCTGGTCAACCAATGATGCAGCACAATGGGATTGCTCTTGAAGCACAGGCTTTACCAGATGCTATTCATAGTGACCTGAAAGATCAAGTCATTCTAAAAGCAGGTGAAACATTCACTAGCAAAACTCGTTACGAAATTGTCGTTAAATAATAAAAAATTCTCTGAAGTCATAGGATTTCAGAGAATTTTTTATTATTCTTCATCTGGTGTGAGAATCATCGGAATGATGATTGGTTCACGTTCAGTGTTTTCGTAAAGGAATGGTCGAATAGCGTTTACGATAGCACCATTGACAGATTGGACGCTGGCATCCTTGTTTTTCAAAGCGATACGAATAGCATTGAAAAGGATGCGTTGACTTTGGCGAATCAAGTCGCCAGATTCGCGCATGTAGACGAAACCACGACTAAGGATATCTGGTCCAGAAATAATCATCTGAGACTCAAAGTCTACCGTTGCGACAGCAAGTACAACACCATCTTCGGATAGGTCTCGGCGGTCTTTTAGGACTGCTGCTCCGATTTCGCCGATCCGATTTCCATCGACGTAGATATCTTGAGCATTGAAATGACCAGCGATACGAGCAGAGTTTGCAGTAAGGGCAAGGACATCACCATTACTCATGATAAAGATATTGTCCTTCTCAACTCCAGTATCTACGGCAAGTCCAGCATGAACTTTCTGCATACGATATTCACCGTGGACAGGCATGAAGTATTTTGGTTTGATGAGGCGGAGCATGAGTTTTTGTTCCTGCTGGCCACCGTGTCCAGATGTATGGATGTTGTTAATCTTACCATGGATTACTTCAACACCAGCTTCAGAAATGATATTAATCAATTTGTTAACGCTAGTGGTGTTTCCTGGGATTGGACTAGATGAGAAGATAACCGTATCACCAGGTTGGAGTTGCACTTGACGGTGGGTTCCGTTAGCGATACGAGAGAGAGCCGCCATAGGTTCACCCTGGCTACCTGTACAAAGGATAAGAATTTCACCTGCAGGGTAGTCTTTGATTTCATTTGGTTCGATAAAGGTTCCCTTAGGAGCTTTGATGTAGCCAAGCTCAATCCCATTGACAATAGCTTTCTCCATAGAGCGGCCAAAGACAGCGATTTTACGACCAGTCTTAACAGCAGCATCAGTCGCTTGCTGGAGACGGAAGATATTTGAGGCAAAGGAAGCAAAGATGATACGTCCTTCGATACTTTGGATAATCTTCATGATAGACTGACCAACGACTTTTTCAGAGTTTGTAAAGGTTGGCACTTCAGCATTTGTCGAGTCAGAGAGTAAGCAAAGCACTCCGTCTTCACCTAGGGCTGCCATACGGTGCAAGTCTGCAGGTTCACCAACTGGTGTAAAGTCAAACTTGAAGTCACCCGTACAGACGATTTTCCCTTGAGGTGTATGGATGACGATACCCAAAGGTTCTGGGATAGAGTGAGTAGTTCTAAAGAAAGTTGCTTTAAGATTTTTAAAGGTCAACTCAGTGTTGTGGTTGATTTCGTGAAGTGTAGCATTGCGCAAAAGACCATGCTCTTCGAGTTTTCCACGGATCAAAGCGAGGGCTAGTGGACCTGCATAGATAGGGATATTTGCTTGCTTGAGCAAGAACGGAATCCCACCAATATGGTCCTCGTGTCCGTGGGTAATCAAGAGAGCCTTGACGCGGTCGATATTTTCGACAATGTAAGAGTAATCAGGGATAACGTAGTCGATACCAAGAAGATCATCCTCGGGGAATTTAATCCCTGCATCAACGATGATGATTTCGTCTTGATATTCGATACCATATGTGTTTTTTCCGATTTCTCCTAGACCACCAATGGCAAAAACGCCCACTTCTTCTGGTTTAAGAGTATAGGCCATATTAGAACTCCGTAATTTCGAATGCGCCAGTTTCTTTTTCGTAGTCTAGCAATTTGTCTGACAAGAGCTCGATATATTCAACGTTGAATTCTGGACGGTTTTTTTCAACAAGTTCACGGGCAATGATACGTCCCTCAAGTTCTGAGTTAGCATCAATGTCTAAGTAAAGTGAGCGTGTTGTTTCACGACGTGGGCTACGGTCTTTTGTTTCTTGATAAAAAACTTTGTAAATCATGTGTTTCCTTTCTGTTTTCAGGTCAGCTGTATTCAAAAAATTACCAGCTTGAAGCTGTTTGTTTCTATTTCATTTTCTGCCTGTATTGACCTTGATTCGTTACAATTATCTCAATTATAACATAAAAAGGGGAATTAGTAAAAGCAGGAAACATGAAAGTAAGGAGCTTGAAATGCGTTTCATTTTACCTTGTATAAGTATTTGAAGACCTCAGATTCAAATGCTATAATAAAGATAGAAAAGAGGTTTTTCTTTATTAAGGAGGGTGCGATATGTTTCAACTAGCTATTATCATTCGTCTTCTGGCCTTTGCGGCATTCGTTGCCTGTGTTTACGGAGGAAATGTTTTGTATACTCGGCTAGAGTATCAGAAATCCAAACTCATTTGGAAGATTGGCTTCGTGACTCTGTATTCGTTTTTCCTTCTTCTTGTGACCTATGTGGTCTGGTTTGTGTTTTACTTTGGTTTGAATTCTTGAGTATTTGTGTCCTGTCTGTTTGGCAGGACAATTTTGTTTGGAAACAAAGAAAATTCCCATGTGTCGGCTTTTGTAGTATAATAGTAAACAGACAAAAAGATAGGAATGTGTTATGAAAGTATTAGCTTTTGATACGTCCAGCAAGGCTCTTTCTCTAGCTATTTTAGAGGATAAGCAGCTTCTTGCCGAGACTACGATAAATATCAAGAAAAATCACAGCATTACCCTCATGCCGGCCATCGATTTTTTGATGACCAGTCTAGATTTGACGCCCAAGGATTTGGATCGAATCGTCGTGGCAGAGGGACCAGGTAGTTATACAGGTTTGCGAATCGCAGTAGCCACTGCCAAGACCCTGGCTCATACCCTAAACATTGAGTTAGTAGGGATGTCTAGCCTTTTAGCCCTGGTACCGAATCAACAGGAAGGTCTGGTTGTTCCTTTGATGGATGCACGCCGTAACAATGTATACGCAGGATTTTATGAACATGCTCAACATGTCTTTCCACAAGCGCATCTGTCCTTTGCGGAAGTCCTTGAGCAAGTCAAGGATGCTGACCAGGTAACCTTTGTCGGTGAAGTGGGTCCCTTTGTCGAGCAGATTCAAGAGCAATTACCACAGGCTAACTATCAAGAAACCTTACCAAATGCAGCGAATCTAGCTCTTTGGGCTTGGGATAAGGAAGCAGACTCTTTGCATGACTTTGTGCCAAATTACCTCAAGCGTGTAGAAGCTGAGGAAAACTGGCTCAAGAATCACACCGAGTCTGGAGAATCTTACATCAAACGCCTATGATTGAAATCAAACGAATCCAACAGCAGCCTGATGTGGCACAAGCTATCTACGAAGTGATGACAGATGTTTATCCCGTCAGTCCTTGGACGTTGGAACAAATCCAAGCAGACCTGTCTCAAGACCAGACTTGGTATGCTCTAGCTTATGATGGGGAAGAAGTGATAGGTTTTATAGCAATTCAGGAGAATCTTTTTGAAGCAGAAGTCCTGCAAATTGCTGTCAAAAAAGCCTATCAAGGACAGGGGATAGCATCAGACTTGTTTGCAACTTTACCGACGGACAAGGAGATTTTCCTCGAAGTCAGAAAGTCAAATCAAAGAGCGCAAGCATTTTACAAGAAAGAAAAAATGGCAGTCATCGCTGAGCGAAAGGCCTATTACCATAGTCCAGTTGAGTACGCCATTATCATGAAGAGAGAAATAGATGAAGGATAGATATATTTTAGCATTTGAGACATCCTGTGATGAGACCAGTGTCGCCGTCCTGAAAAACGACGATGAGCTCTTGTCCAATGTCATTGCTAGTCAAATTGAGAGTCATAAACGTTTTGGTGGCGTGGTGCCAGAAGTGGCTAGCCGCCACCATGTTGAAGTCATTACAGCCTGTATCGAGGAGGCGTTAGCAGAAGCAGGAATTACTGAAAACGATGTGGCAGCTGTGGCGGTTACCTACGGACCAGGCTTGGTCGGAGCCTTGCTTGTTGGTTTGTCAGCTGCCAAGGCCTTTGCTTGGGCACATTGCCTTCCTTTGATTCCTGTGAATCACATGGCTGGTCATCTCATGGCAGCTCAAAGTGTGGAGCCTTTGGAATTCCCCTTGTTAGCTCTTTTAGTCAGTGGTGGACACACAGAGTTGGTCTATGTGTCTGAGGCTGGTGATTACAAGATTGTTGGCGAAACACGTGATGATGCAGTTGGTGAGGCCTATGATAAGGTCGGCCGTGTCATGGGCTTGACCTATCCAGCAGGTCGTGAGATTGATGAGTTAGCTCATCAAGGTCAGGATGTGTATGATTTTCCTCGTGCCATGATTAAGGAAGACAATCTGGAGTTTTCATTCTCAGGGTTGAAGTCTGCCTTTATCAATTTGCACCACAATGCCGAGCAGAAGGGAGAAAGTTTATCCAAGGAAGACCTATCCGCATCCTTCCAAGCAGCAGTCATGGATATTCTCATGGCAAAAACCAAGAAGGCCTTGGAGAAATATCCTGTTAAAACCCTAGTCGTGGCTGGTGGTGTGGCGGCCAATAAAGGTCTTAGAGAACGCTTAGCAGCTGAAATCACAGATGTCAAGGTTATCATTCCTCCTCTGCGACTTTGCGGAGACAATGCAGGAATGATTGCCTACGCTAGCGTTAGCGAGTGGAACAAAGAAAACTTTGCAGGCTTGGAGCTAAATGCCAAACCTAGCCTGGCTTTTGATACCATGGAATAAAGAGTTAGCCTAGGGTTAGCTCTTTTATCTTGGACAAATGCCCGAGTTTTTTAGTATAGTAGAAATATGAGATTAAAAAAAACAATGAGTGTTGTGCTTGCTCTTGGAGCTTTATTGCTCTGTATGTCAGCTTGCCAGCATATTCCAAAGACACAATTGATTCTATTTGAGTCACTGTCATTCAATATGTCCCTCAAATCCCTTGAAAAAGTGTTTGGAGAAGCTGATGAAGTGATAGAAGAAACGGAAACCGCCTTTCGGGACACTTGGCATGCAAGGGATCCTTATTTCTATAAAACAGGCCGGCTTTTCTATCATTACGAAAATATTGCATTGAATGGTTATACAGGTCGAGCGGATTTCACATTTTCAAAATCACATCGCTTGGAAGAAGTGACAGTTCATATTCCTGTAGCTTCAAAAATGGAGCAACAAGTAGCGCTCTACAATTTATCCCAGACTATAAAAAAAGAAATTGAAGCTCTTCCGACTATCAAATCCGTAACTACCGAGACAGTAGGATTATACGATGATGGCTATCGCTATAAAGTCAAATTGCAAGGCCAAAGGAGAGAACTCTGGGTTGATGTCTACCCGATAGAAGATGAATATACTGAAAAAAATGAAGGCTATAAGTATAGAATTCGAATTGATCAATTTCTCATGTATCCATAATGAACCATACTGTTCAGGGTCTGATACTTGCTATTAGTTTCAAATTCCAGACTGTTTTCTCCTCTTTGAATGTGTTATAATAATTTTTGCTGTGACTGTCTGGAAAGCAGTTGATGAAGGAATGAATAGTGAGGAGGTTTATGAAAGAAAAAGGATTTTGGGATGGTGTGCAGGCTGCTGTACCGACGGCTTTAGGTTATATCAGCATCGGTCTTGCTTGTGGCATTATTGGTTCCCCTTATGTAACCCCTGTAGAGATGGGCTTGATGAGCCTCTTTGTCTATGCTGGGAGCGCCCAGTTCGCCATGATAGCCTTAATAGCAGTTCAAGCACCTGTGGCAGCCATAGCTATGACGGTCTTTTTGATCAATCTGCGTCTCTTTTTGTTGAGTTTGCATGCGTCGACTTATTTCCGCCACACTAGTCTCTGGCATAATATCGGAATGTCTAGTCTCTTGACCGATGAGACTTACGGGGTCTTGATGGGAGAGTTGGTTCATACGGATAAGATCAACCCTATGTGGATGCATGGAAACAATCTCAATAGCTATATTTCTTGGTTTTTGGGAACAGTTGTTGGAACAGCTCTTGGTGGGCTTTTACCAAATCCGGAAGTTTTTGGCTTAGATTTTGCTCTAGTGGGGATGTTTATTGGGATTTTCACTTCCCAGTTTCAGATTATGCAAAAACGGATTCCCTTACGTAATCTCTTCATCATTCTGGGAGTTGTTGCTGTTTCCTTTTTTGTGCTCTTGACAGTAGTGTCTCAGTCGCTAGCTGTCCTATTTGCGACCTTGTTGGGTTGTACCATGGGGGTGATTTTGGATGGTCAGTAAGTATATTTTAATGGCAATCGTCTTTTCTGGCTTGGTGACTTGGATTCCGAGAATGATTCCTTTCATCCTTGCTAAGTACAAGGGGTTGCCGCCTATTGTCGAACGCTTTTTGAAATTTCTACCAGTTTCTATTATTTTTGCCTTGATTCTTTCAAGTGTGGTGACAGGAAAAGTTGGAAGCTTCCTACAGATAAAATGGTTAGACTTTTTAGCAGTCTTTCCGACAGCCTTTGTGGCTTTTCGTTACCGCAATCTAGTGGGGATGGTTCTCTTTGGAGTAGTCTTGATAGCAGTCCTACGTTTGGTTTTTTAATCAGCCATAAAGAAAACCTATCACAAATATAGAAATCATATAATGGCGCAATCTCATTTTTTCTGTTAAGATAAGACTGTATTTTATTTTGGAGGAATTATCATGAAAAAAATCGTTAAATATTCATCACTTGCTGCCCTAGGGCTTGTTGCCGCAGGTGTATTAGCAGCTTGCTCAGGCGGTGAGAAGAAAGATGCTGCAACTAGTGAAGCAACATCTGGTAAGAAAGAAATTATCGTAGCGACTAACGCTTCACCAAAACCATTTAACTATGAAGATAATGGTGAGTTGACTGGTTACGAAATCGAAGTTATTCGTGCTATCTTTAAAGACTCTGACAAATATGATGTCAAGTTTGAAAAGACAGAATGGTCAGGTATCTTTGCAGGTCTTGACGCAGATCGTTACCAAATGGCAGTTAACAACATCAGCTACACTAAAGAACGTGCAGAAAAATATCTTTATGCAGCACCAACTGCCCAAAACCCTAATGTCCTTGTAGTGAAGAAAGATGACAACAGCATCAAATCACTCGATGATATCGGTGGAAAATCTACTGAAGTCGTTCAGGGAACAACATCAGCTAAACAGCTAGAAGAATACAACAAACAACATACAGATAATCCAACTGTCCTTAACTATACAAAAGCTGATTTCCAACAAATCATGTCTCGCTTGAGTGACGGACAATTCGACTACAAGATTTTTGATAAAATCGGTGTAGAAACAGTTATCAAAAACCAAGGTTTGGATAACTTGAAAGTCATCGAACTTCCAAGCGACCAACAACCTTACGTATACCCACTTCTTGCAAAAGGTCAAGATGAATTGAAATCATTTGTAGACAAACGCATCCAAGAACTATATAAAGACGGAACTCTTGAAAAACTATCTCAACAGTTCTTCGGTGGTTCTTACCTCCCAGCAGAAGCGGACATTAAATAAGTTTGTAAATCATCCGCTCTCTCGTAGGTGGATGATTTTGCAACTTTTAGACATATAGTTTCAAACTATATGTCTGCCTATCTTATAACAATTTGCGAAATCAAATAAAGTATGAGATACTATTACGGTATTATTTTTAAAGGAGAACGAATCATGAAAATCAAAAAATGGTTAAGCGTAGCAGCGATTGCTACAGTAGCAGGCTTTACACTTGCAGCTTGCGGAAATTCAGACAAGAAAGCGGACAATACAACTACAGTTAAAATTGCAACAGTTAACCGTAGTGGTTCAGAAGAAGCACGTTGGGACAAAATCCAAGAATTGGTTGAAAAAGATGGAATTAAATTGGAATTCACAGAGTTTACAGACTACTCACAACCAAACAAAGCAACTGCTGATGGTGAAGTAGACTTGAACGCTTTCCAACACTACAACTTCTTGAACAACTGGAACAAAGAAAACGGTAAAGACCTTGTAGCGATTGCAGATACTTATATCTCACCAATCCGCCTTTACTCAGGTAAAAATGGGGAAGAAAACAAGTATACTAAAGTGGAAGAAATCCCAAATAACGGTGAAATTGCAATTCCAAACGATGCTACTAACGAAAGCCGTGCCCTTTACCTTCTTCAATCAGCAGGTTTGATTAAATTGGATGTTTCAGGAACTGAACTTGCTACCATCGCAAACATCAAAGAAAATCCAAAGAACTTGAAAATTACTGAATTGGATGCTAGCCAAACAGCTCGTTCATTGACTTCAGTTGATGCAGCAGTTGTAAACAACACTTTTGTTACAGAAGCAAAATTGGACTACAAGAAAGCACTCTTTAAAGAGCAAGCTGACGAAAACTCAAAACAATGGTACAACATCATCGTTGCGAAAAAAGATTGGGAATCATCACCTAAAGCTGATGCAATCAAGAAAATTATCGCAGCTTACCACACTGACGAAGTGAAAAAAGTCATCGAAGAAACTTCAGACGGCTTGGATCAACCAGTTTGGTAATAAACACAGGGAGGTGGGAGAGATTTTTTCCACCTCTTGCTTTTATATAGAGACTAAAGAAAAGGAACATCCACTTGTATTGATTCTAAAGGTACAAGTCCTAGTAGAAAGGTAGAGAGAAAATGGTTTTCCCTAGCCAAGAAGAGCAAATTGAAAAGTTTGAAAAGGATCATGTAGCGCAGCATTACTTTGAAGTTTTGCGTACCTTGATTTCTAAAAAATCAGTCTTTGCCCAACAAGTTGGCCTGAAAGAGGTGGCTCGTTATCTAGGCGAAATCTTCAAGCGCGTAGGTGCAGAGATCGAGATTGACGAGAGCTATACAGCACCTTTTGTCATGGCGCATTTTAAAAGTTCACGCCCAAATGCCAAGACTATCATTTTCTACAACCACTATGACACAGTACCAGCAGATGGTGATCAAGTTTGGACAGAGGATCCATTTACGCTCTCTGTGCGTGATGGCATTATGTATGGACGCGGGGTTGATGATGACAAGGGGCATATCACTGCCCGCTTGAGTGCTCTTAGAAAATACATGCAGCATCATGATGATCTACCAGTCAATATCAGTTTCATCATGGAAGGAGCTGAAGAGTCTGCTTCTATGGACTTGGACAAATATCTAGAAAAACACGCGGATAAGCTTCGTGGTGCGGATTTGTTAGTCTGGGAACAAGGAACCAAAAATGCCTTGGAACAGCTAGAAATCTCTGGTGGGAACAAGGGGATTGTGACCTTTGATGCCAAGGTTAAGAGTGCCGATGTGGATATCCACTCTAGCTACGGCGGAATTGTAGAGTCAGCTCCCTGGTATCTCATTCAAGCTTTGACCAGTTTGCGAGCTGCAGATGGAAGTATTTTAGTCGAGGGCTTGTACGATGATGTGCAGGAGCCTAATGAACGTGAGTTGGCCTTGGTTGAAACCTATGCCCAACGCAACCCAGAGGAGATCAGCCAGATTTATGGCTTGGAATTGCCTCTTTTACAAGAGGAACGTACAGCCTTTCTCAAACGATTCTTCTTTGAACCAGCGCTCAATATCGAAGGAATTCAGTCTGGCTATCAAGGGCAAGGAGTTAAAACGATTTTGCCGGCTGAGGCTAGTGCCAAGCTAGAAGTCCGTTTGATTCCAGGGCTTGAACCCCATGATGTTTTGGAGAAAATCCGGAAACAACTAGACAAAAACGGCTTTGATAAGGTAGAATTGTACTATACTTTGGGTGAGATGAGCTATCGAAGTGACATGAGTGCGCCGGCCATTCTCAATGTTATTGAGCTGGCCAAGAAATTCTATCCACAGGGCGTATCTGTCTTACCGACAACTGCAGGGACAGGTCCTATGCATACGGTATTCGATGCCTTAGAAGTACCGATGGTTGCCTTTGGTCTAGGAAATGCTAATAGTCGAGACCATGGTGGAGACGAAAATGTGCGAATCGCCGACTATTACACCCATATTGAATTAGTAGAGGAGCTGATTAGAAGTTATGAGTAGAGACATTATCAAGTTAGACCAGATTGATGTGACTTTCCACCAAAAGAAAAGAATCATCACAGCGGTCAAGGATGTGACCATTCACATCCAAGAAGGGGATATCTACGGAATCGTTGGATATTCTGGAGCAGGGAAATCAACCCTAGTTCGTGTGATTAACCTTTTGCAAAAACCATCTGCAGGTAGAATTACCATTGATGATGATGTGATTTTTGATGGCAAGGTGACCTTGACAGCAGAGCAATTACGCCATAAACGTCAAGATATTGGGATGATTTTTCAACACTTTAACCTGATGAGTCAAAAAACAGCTGAGGAAAACGTGGCTTTTGCACTTAAACACTCAGGACTCAGTAAGGATGAAAAGAAAGCCAAAGTTGCTGAATTATTGGAATTGGTTGGCCTAGCAGACCGTGCTGAAAACTATCCGTCTCAACTATCTGGGGGACAAAAACAACGTGTGGCTATTGCGCGTGCTTTGGCCAATGATCCAAAAATCTTGATTTCAGACGAGTCAACTTCTGCCCTAGACCCTAAGACAACCAAGCAGATTTTAGCTTTGCTTAAAGATTTAAACCAAAAATTAGGCTTGACCATTGTCTTAATCACGCATGAAATGCAGATTGTCAAAGATATTGCTAACCGCGTAGCAGTGATGCAGGATGGACGTTTGATTGAAGAGGGTAGTGTTCTTGAGATCTTCTCAGATCCTAAACAACCATTGACCCAGGACTTCATTTCAACAGCTACTGGAATTGATGAAGCCATGGACAAAATCGAGCAGCAGGAAATTGTGGAACACCTATCTGAGAGTAGCCTCTTGGTGCAACTCAAGTATGCAGGAGCCTCTACAGATGAGCCGCTTTTGAATGAATTATACAAACATTATCAAGTCACAGCCAATATCCTTTACGGGAATATTGAGATTCTTGACGGCACCCCTGTTGGTGAATTAGTAGTTGTCTTATCAGGAGAAAAAGAAGCTCTTGCAGAGGCGCAAGAAGCTATTCGTCAAGCTGGTGTGCAACTAAAAGTATTGAAGGGAGGACAGCAAGATGGCAGAATTGATTAAAACATACTTACCAAACGTCTATAAGATGGGTTGGTCTGGTCAGGCTGGCTGGGGAACAGCAATCTACTTGACCCTTTATATGACGGTTCTTTCCTTTATCATCGGAGGTTTCCTAGGGCTGGTTGCAGGACTTTTCCTTGTCTTGACAGCTCCAGGTGGTGTCTTGGAAAATAAAGTTGTTTTCTGGATTTTAGACAAGATTACCTCTATCTTCCGTGCGGTGCCATTTATCATTCTCTTGGCTGTCTTGTCACCCTTCTCTCATCTAATCGTAGGGACAAGTATCGGACCAAATGCGGCTATTGTACCCCTATCTTTTGCAGTCTTTGCCTTCTTTGCCCGTCAAGTACAGGTGGTATTGGCTGAGCTAGATGGTGGTGTCATCGAGGCAGCTCAAGCTAGCGGAGCTACTTTCTGGGACATCGTAGGTGTTTACCTATCAGAAGGTCTACCAGACTTGATCCGTGTGACAACTGTAACCTTGATTTCCCTTGTCGGTGAAACAGCTATGGCGGGAGCGGTCGGAGCAGGTGGTATCGGTAACGTAGCTATCGCCTATGGATTTAACCGTTTCAATCATGATGTAACAGTCCTTGCGACTCTCATCATTATCCTGATTATCTTTACAATTCAGTTCTTGGGAGACTTTTTGACCAAGAAATTAAGTCATAAATAAAAAGAGCCAGTTGGCTCTTTTTTATGATGTTTTATGTGCTAATTTTTTACTAATTGTTTGTCCAATCAGGGCACCAAGTAAAGCGCCGATGAGAATACTTGTGATAAAGAGGAGGATATTAGCAGGATTCGGTGCAACCATAATGCGATCGATATAGTCCTGAGATTTTCCACGAGCGATTAGAGTGGCTATATAAGCTTGAGGGGTTATCCACATAAGTAGGATGGGACCAGTAGTTCCAAAAGCAAATACTAGGAAGGAGAGAAGGTTCTTGACCTTATCCTTGTAATGTCCTAAGTGTGCGATTCCATCTGCTGCAAGCCCGCAGATAATCCCTGGCAGAAAAGCTCCAGCACCATGCTTGCTCCCGAGGAAAAAGAGAGAGATAACGAGCCCAATCGTTGTAATCGCTCCAAAGCGAGGAACCTTTGCTAAAAGGATCATATAGACGCTACCACCCACAAGAGCAGAAAAGGCAGGGGCGTAAAACATATTTCCAGTATGGTCGACAAGGCTTCCTAGTAGAACCCCCACTCCGATACAGAGAAAGTAGACAAGGGCAGCCACAAGAGTTGTCAAGATATTCTTTTTCATAAATTCTCCTTCGTATATCTGATGGTTTTCATTGTACCATGCTTGTGGCAGATTGTAAATGCTGGCCTACATTTGCTATTTGTCCGTAAACTAGATGAAAAAGGAATAGACTAAAGCTATTTCTTTACTCCTCTGACTGTCCCAATCCCTTTATTTATGGTAAAATAGGACTATTAAGTTAGAAAGAGGATTCTCTATGAAATTACAAAAACCAAAAGGAACGCAGGATATTTTACCTGCTGAGTCTGCCAAGTGGCAGTACGTTGAAGGCTTTGCGCGTGAAATTTTCAAACGCTACAACTACGCAGAAGTGCGTACTCCTATTTTCGAGCATTATGAAGTCATCAGTCGTTCTATTGGAGACACAACCGATATCGTAACCAAGGAAATGTATGATTTCTATGACAAGGGTGATCGCCATATTACCCTCCGTCCAGAAGGAACTGCTCCAGTCGTTCGTTCTTATGTGGAAAACAAACTCTTCGCACCAGAAGTTCAAAAACCAAGCAAGTTCTACTACATGGGGCCAATGTTCCGCTATGAGCGCCCACAAGCAGGTCGTTTACGCCAATTCCACCAGATTGGTGTGGAGTGCTTTGGCTCTAGCAATCCAGCTACCGATGTAGAAACTATCGCTATGGCAGCTCACTTCTTGAAAACAATTGGTGTTCAAGGTGTCAAACTACACCTCAACACTCTTGGAAATCCTGAGAGCCGTACAGCCTACCGTCAAGCCTTGATTGACTACTTAACACCGCTCAAAGATAGCTTGTCTAAGGATAGCCAACGTCGTTTGGAGGAAAATCCTCTTCGTGTCTTGGACTCGAAGGAAAAAGAAGACAAGGTGGCCGTGGAGAATGCACCATCTATCTTGGATTACCTGGATGAAGAAAGCCAAGCCCACTTTGATGCTGTTCGCCAGATGTTGGAAAATCTCGGAGTAGACTATATCATCGATACCAATATGGTGCGTGGTCTGGACTACTACAACCACACCATCTTTGAGTTTATCACAGAGATTGAGGGCAATGACTTGACAGTCTGTGCAGGTGGTCGCTACGATGGCTTGGTTGCTTACTTCGGGGGTCCTGAGACTGCTGGCTTTGGCTTTGGACTTGGTGTAGAGCGTCTTCTTTTAGTCCTTGAAAAACAAGGGGTGGCCCTACCTATCGAAAACGCTCTCGACGTCTATATTGCTGTCCTTGGTGAAGAGGCTAATCTGAAGGCTTTGGAGTTGGTACAAGCTCTTCGCCAACAAGGCTTCAAAGCAGAGCGTGATTACCTCAACCGTAAACTCAAAGCTCAGTTTAAGTCAGCCGATGTTTTTGGAGCTAAGACTCTTATCACTCTAGGAGAGAGTGAAGTCGAAAGTGGACAAGTCAAGGTTAAGAACAACCAAACTCGAGAGGAAGTAGAAGTTTCGCTTGAAACTATTAGCAAAAATTTCTCAGAAATATTTGAAAAGTTGGTATAAAAGAACCCAAAAAAGCTAGGAAAAAACTCCTAGCTTTTTTGAATAAAAAGTACCAAAAAGACACAAATTTTAGAAAAAATCATAAACGAAAAGTATTAGTTGGATAAATAAAAATTTTGGTTAAAATTTATTGACTTTCGCCCTCTATCACTGTATTATTGAATAGTATAGAATAAATATTTTGCGCCCTAATTTAGGTGTGGTGGAAATATTTATGCATAATTCAAATCTTATAAAGAGATGATGGCTAAATGAGAGTTTGGAGAAAAGGAAATGAATATTAAAAAATCAACAAAATATTCACTATTGACAATTGGGATTTTAACTACCTTCCAATTAGGTCAAGTGCATGTCAAAGCTGATACAATTGATTTTTCAAAAAATACGGTTGTTCAAAATCAGGATGAAAAAGACACTTCATTAAATAAGAACTCAAATCAAAAGAGTGAAGCCACTGCTAATGATAAGAAAGAGCCGGTTGCTAATGAGGGAAAGCCTGCAGCTTTAACGCCGGAAAACTCTACTTCTACAACGGAAGTGGCAGAAAAGGAAGTAGACAAGTCTCCTGCTGAGAAGGAAGTTGCTGAAGAAAAACCAGTAGCAGAACAACCAAAAGCGGAACAACCTGTCCAAGAGCAACCAACAACTGAGCAGCCAAAAGCAGAACAGCCTAAGGTAGAAAAACCAGCAGCTGAAACAACACCTGAAGAAGAACTGAAAAAGTTGTCAGAGACACCTCAAGAGGGGGTAACGACTCCTAAAGAGGAACCGAAAGCTCCTAAAGATGAATCAGCAGCTCCTAGAGCTCGTCGTAGAAGAGCTGCTACTAGCAATACAAAAGTATATGAAGATGCAACATACGGTAAGTATGTAAAGGCTACGGATTTCGGATTAGATACAACTGGTAAGGTTGAAGCAAGTGATGCTCTTCAAAAAGCTCTGAAAGCAGCCAATGAGGTTGAGGGTGGAGCTGCCGTAATGGTTTCAGGGAATGTCCTCTTGAAGAAAACCTTGGTTATCGATGAGAACTATGCCAATGTAAAAGGTTTGATTGGTAGTGGTCCAAGTCGTAACAATACAAAAATCTTGTTCAACAAAAAACAAGATGGAGAGCACGATCCTGAAACAAACTTGACGGATAACCGTTACGAGTCTGCAATCCTCATTCAAAATCAGAAGGACTTTACTGTAGGTCGCTTGACTGTTGAACATACCTATGATTCATCAGACTACACTAAGGATAATGAGTTTTACCGTAAAGGAAAATCTTACTTTGGACGTTCAAACGGGATCTACGTAAATGATTCTTCAAATGTTACGATCAATGACGTTCGTGCTATGAAATTCAACAGAGCCGGTGTCTTCTTTAGTTCAAGTAAGGCGACTGCTCAAGAGTATGATGCTAGCGGGAAGCCAATCCGTTATAGCAGTATCTCTGAAAAGGTTTCAAATGAAGTCAAGTCTATTGGAGATCCAGATGTTCCTATCATGGACGGTAACAAGGTAACCAACTCTTTCCTTCATAACAACCGTGTTGCTGGTGTTATGTTCGGTTACCAACGTAATTTTGTGGTAGACAATAATATCTTGTCATACAACGGTCATGTGTTGGACGGTGGTACTGGATATGGTGCTGCCTCAATGGCAGGGTCTTATAATGATGGCATTACCTATACTGGAAACTATACAAACTACAACTACCGTAAAGGCTTGGATATTCACGACGGGAATAAAATCCTCATCGAAAATAACGTCTCACTTGGAGACCGTTTGAATGGTATTGAGGTTTATAACCGTGCCAATCCAATGACAGATGTCATTATTCGTAACAACAAGGTAACACAAGATCCAAACTCTAAGTTGGAAAACGATGATGATGATCCAGCTCGTTACCGTGGTTACACAGCCATCTCTATCCTGACAAATGAGAAAAACCATAAATGGACCAAACCTCTTGATAAAGGTCGTTACGTCATTTCAAATAACACCATTGAAGGTTTGACAAAACCATTTGAAAATGGACAACTAGGAACGTTTGGTATTCTCTTTAGAAACAACGAAAGTTCAAACGATTATAGTCTAAACATTGAAGGAAACACCATCACTGGTGATTCGACAGACTATATCATCTCTGTCAACAACAATACTGCTCAAGCATCTAGAGGTGTTGAAGGTGGCGGTTCAGGTGACATCACTATTTCAAGAAACAAGATTGAAGTAGATGACATCAAGCAGTTACCGATTTACATCAATGATGATACAACTTATGTAGCAAGTGTTATTGACCGTACAACTGGTAAACGTGTCAACAAGGTTACAAAAGTACCATTTACCAAAACTAGAGGAAGTATCAATATTGACAACAATGAGTTGACTGTATCGAAAATCAAATCAAGATGGAAGAATGCGGTCGCTATTGAAAGCACAAACGCAGCTTCTATTGATGTCAATAGCAATACCTTTAAGTATAAAGACAATGAGCCGTGGCAACGTTATGATGTTACCCGTAAAACGGACGGTAGGGTTATCAAAGACATAATGCAAGCTTTCTTTGGTATCAACCGTCTAAACGACACTGTTAAAGTAACAGCTACAGACAATAAATTCATCGCCGACACACCAAACAAGAATGGTTTCTTTAGACTATACAATGGTGATTGGGTGAACTTAAATGCTAAGAGTAATAATGTCTTCCTTGGACGTAATACTCTAGATGGGAAGCCACTAGCTCCAGTAGATATCGTTGGTGATAAAACGGTTGAAACACTTCGTACAACAACAACGACAGAGTACATCATCGAAACTCGTGAGACAGATGAACTTCCTATCGGATTTAAAGAAACTGTACAAAAAGGTGTACCTGGTAAGAAAGTTAATGTTTATAAGATTACCAAAGTTGGTGATACAATTGTAGGTCGTCAGATTGAATCTGAGGAAGTAATTCAAGAGCCTACGAGAGAAATCGTCTTGATTGGTACAGCGACAGAAACATTTGAGACTGTTACTGAGAAAGAAACTGTTGCATACGAAACAGAAATTAGAACTGACCCAACAAAACCAAAAACTTATCAATTTGAAAATCAAGCTGGTAAGAATGGTTCTGTTGAAAAGACTTATCAAATCAGAAAACTGAATGGTAAGGAAGCCGGTAAGACTTTGACGTCTGAAACAGTGATTGACCAACCAGTCAAACGCATTATCACAGTTGGTAGTGCAGTAGAAAAAGTAGAATACACTACTGAAATCAAAGATGTAGACTTTGAAACTGTGGTTGAATATGACTATACGAAACCAAAAGGTTACGAAGAAGTCCGTCAAGACGGTGAGAAAGGTCGTATTGAAAGTCAATATAAACTTACCTACCTCAATGATGAACTTGTTGACCGTAGCTTAGTCAATGAAAACACCCTAAAAGAGAAGAAGAACAAGATTGTTGTTAAAGGTCTAGGTGTGGTTGTATCAATCAGATCCGTAGTTGTTGTCGAAGAAAAAGACTACAACAAGGTTATCGAAAAAGATGAAACCCAACCAGAAGGCTACAGCAAGATTACTCAAGTCGGATCTCCTGGTACCATCACAACAACTTATGAAGTGACCTATGAGGACGATGTAGAAGTTGCTCGTAAAGAAATCTCAAAAGTTGAGGATCCAAAAGCTGTAGACGAAATCACAGTAATCGGTACTTCTAAGATGACAGAACGTACTTTGGATGAGCAGGTTGATGTTCCGTTCAAGACAGTTTATGTTTCTGACAATACACTTCCGGCAGGAGAAAGTGTTGTCGACGAAGAAGGAAGTCCTGGACAAATTATCCGTACTTTCTTGGTAAGCTATCGAAATGGTAAAGAAATCGGTCGTACCATCGTTTCTGAACATAAGATTACAGATGCAGTCAACCGTGTCGTTCGTGTCGGAAATGCGACACCTATTGTGGAAACAACTGAGCTTATAGATGAGACAGAATCAATCGATTACAATACTTTCAAAGAGTTTTCAGACCAACTTCCTGCAGGAACAACTAAGGTTATCCAACCAGGTAAGAAAGGTCAGAAAACAAATCGTTACTCTGTAACGAAAGTGAATGGAGAAGAGACATCTCGTTCATTTGTAGAATCTAACATTACTACAGATCCAGTAGATGAGATCATCCAAGTTGGAACTCGTATCAAAGAAATTAGAGAAGCAAGCGAGACAAGTCGAATTCCATTTACCATTAAGGTTCGTAAAGACACCACGAAGCCAATCGGCTACCGAGTGACTGAGGCAGAAGGTCAAGACGGTGAGAAGACAGACCTCTATAAAGTAACCTACATCAATGGTACTGAAACAAAACGCGAACATCTCAAGACAACAGTCGTTAAAGAAGCTGTTGACAAGGTGATTGTCGAAGGTGCCGGAGTAGAACGTGCCCTCTTTGAAATTCAAGAAGAAAAGATTACAAGCACAACTGAGTACCGCAATGACGATACTCTTCCAGAAGGTGAAACGAAGATTACCCAAGTCGGTGAAGAAGGACTTCTTCGTAAGACGATTGAAAAACGATACTTTAATGATGAATTGCGCTCTACGAAATTAGTAGACAGCAAACTAATCAAAGAAGCAACTCCTACTATCATCTTAGTAGGTACAAAACACGTGCCAACTATCAAGGTAGAGCAGGATATTCAAACTGAGAAGATTGCCTATAAGACTCAAAAGATTGAGGATCCAGACCTACCAAAAGGTCAAACTAAGGTAGTTCAAGTGGGTCGAACTGGTCTCATTGAGAAAGTTTACCAACTAACCTACAAAGACGGAGTCTTGATTAAGACAGACTTGATCAGTAGCAAGGAAGTTCAAAAAGTTCAAGATGAGATTATCCATATCGGTACTCAAGTCACTGAAACTAAGGAAATCAACGCAACAAGTCCAATTCCATATAATGTTATTATCCGTAAGGATAAGACCAAGCCAGTTGGATACAGTTTTGTTGAAGTAGAGGGCCAAGAGGGAACTCAAACAGATTACTATCAAGTAACGTATGTCAATGGTAAGGAAACCAAGCGTGAACACCTCAGAACTGTCATTACAACTCAACCTGTCAATAAAGTCCTAGTTGAAGGTTCTGGTATTGAACGTACAATCTTCGAAATTCAAGAAGAGAGAATCACAAGTCCAACGGAATTCCGTAATGATGACACTCTTCCAGAAGGTGAAACGAAGATTATCCAAGAAGGTCAAGATGGTCTAATCCATAAGACAATCGAGAAGCAATACTTCAATGACGAAGAACGTTCTTCAAGATTAATTGAAAGTAAAGTTGTCAGAGAAGCAGTCCCGACAATCATTTTAGTAGGAACAAAACATGTTCCAAACATTAAAGTGAAACAGGATACACGAATCGAAGAGACTAACTTTAGAACTGTTACTGTCATTGATGAAAACTTGCCGAAGGGTGAACGTAAGCTTGTTCAAGAAGGTCGTCCTGGCCAAGTAGAAAAAGTTTATCAACTAACTTATAAAGATGGAATTTTGGTCAAGACTGATTTGATTAGCGTCAAGGAGTTGACTCCAGCCCTCGAACAGATCATCCATATCGGTTCTCAAGTGACTGAAACTAGGGAAATCAGCACAACAAGTGCAATTCCTTACAACACTATCATTCGCGAAGACAAGTCTAAGCCTACTAGCTATCGTCTGGTCGAAGTAGAAGGTCAAGAAGGAACTCAAACAGACTACTATCAAGTAACCTACGTCAATGGCAAAGAAACTCAACGTGAGTATCTAAGAACTGTGATTACGACTCAACCTGTCAATCAAGTTCTTGTAGTGGGTGCTGGAGTTGAGCGTACAGTCTTGGTAACTGAGGATGAAGTTATTACTCATGAAACTGAATATCGCAATGACGATAGCTTGCCAGAAGGTGAAACTAGAGTCTTCCAAGAAGGCCAAGATGGGCTGATCCATAAGACTTTTGAAAAATACTACTTCAATGATGAAGAACGTTCTGCAACATTGGTTGATACGAAAGTAATCCGAAAAGCAGTAAATCGTGTTATTTTAGTAGGAACAAAACGAGTCCCTACTATTACAACAGAAGAACTCATCCAAGTAGAAGAAGTAGCCTTTGAGAAACAAACAGTTGAAAATGCAGAGCTAGCAAAAGGAACTGTGAATGTTTTACAAGAAGGCAAGGCAGGTAGACGACAAGATGTGTATCGCTTGACTCTTGAGGATGGAGTTGTAATCAAGAAAGAATTGATTCGCTCAGAAATCCTAGAAAAACCACAAGCAGAGATCACTGAGATCGGAACCAAGCAAGTTTCTTCTATTATAGAAGAAAACATCCAAGTAGAAGAGATTGACTTTGAGAAACAAATAGTTGAAAATCCTAAGTTAGCCCAAGGAACTACTATACTTCTACAAAAAGGAAAACCTGGCAAACGTCAATATGTTTATCGTTTGACTCTTCAGGATGGAGTTGTGATCAAGAAAGAATTGATTGGCTCAGAAGTCTTAGAAGAACCACAAACAGAGATTATTGAAATCGGAACACTGGTTGAAAAACCACAGGCTCACACCCCTGAGTTTCAACCACTGGTTGAGAAGCCAGAATTGAAACCCAAATCAAAACCAATGGCACCAGCCGATAAGGTTATCCCAGCAGTTCCAACTCCTAAACAGGAGGAGGAAATGAAGCCAGTAGCAGTTTCAGCTCAAGAACCACAAACAGCTGAAGCGCCAGTTGTCCAAGATCAGCTCTTGCCAGAGACTGGAGACCAGTCAAACTGGTGGATTAGCCTACTTGGAATCTTGATGATGTTCTTAACAATGGTCGGCATTAAAGAGAAAAAAGACGACTGTTAAATACAAAATTCGTATAAAACGATAGAAAAAAAGAATATTTCTAGCAAAAAAAAACAAAAATCTTTTAAAAAAACCTTTAAAGTGCTTGTAAAAGGATTTAAAAAATGCTATGATATGTCTGATTAAATTAAAGGAGTTTATTGTGATGAAGATTTCACAAAAGAGCGTAACACGTCTCTTGGCGTTTGTAAGTATCTTTGTTCTTTCATTGGTAACATTGACGACAGTCTTTGGTGCTGAAGTTACAAACTATACTAACAACACTAGTATTACCCTTGATGGCAAACCAATTACTGCTGATACAAAAGTAGGTAGAGGCCAAGCCATGGAGGCTACAAACAGCATTACTTTCCCAGATTCTCAAGCAATCAATGCAGGTGATACACTTGTTCTTGAGTTGCCAAAAGCATTGAACTGGCCAGTTAAGTCAGAATTTCCAATCAAAAATGGGTCTGAAATCATTGGTAATGCAGTTGCTGACCCAACTACTGGTAAAACTACAGTAACGTTCACTGACTATTTCTCTAAAAACCCACAAAACAAGAGAATGTCATTGAAATATGATATTGTTATTAATGCGGAGAATGTTACTAAGTCAGGACCACAAACATTCAAGTATGGTGAGCAAACTTATAATTTGACATATGATCCAGATTCTACTGCAATTGGTCAATACGAATACAAGTATGGATACCAAGACCCACAAAATCCTAAACAAATCAAATGGCGTGTGATCTTGAACGCTGGTCAAGACCAATTGAATGGGCTGCAAATTAAAGATGAGCTTGCTGACGGGCAAGTATTGATAGAAAAAACGCTTCGTGCTGTTCGTTATGCAACACAACCAAAAGCTATCGAAAGTGAAGAGCAACTTACCAAACTTGATCCAACAGACAACTTCACTAAAAAAGCTGTATTTACAAAAAATGCAGAAGGTAAGATTACTGGATTTACTTTTAACTTTGGGGACAACTACAAATGGCCAATCTACATTGAATACACTACTGAGTTGACTGAAACTAAGAAAAAAGGTGATGTAGTTAATAACGTAGTTAAATGGACAGCGAAAAACTTCCCTAAGGAACGTAGCTACCCTGCTAAAACACTTATCTACACTGCGTCTGGTGAAGGTGAAGGGGAAACTACAACTTCAACTACTACAACGACGACAACAACAACGGAGTCAACAACAACTTCAACGACAACCACAACGTCAGAGGAGCCAACAACAACTTCAACGACAACCACAACGTCAGAGGAGCCAACAACAACTTCAACGACAACCACAACGTCAGAAGAGTCAACAACAACTTCAACGACAACCACAACGTCAGAAGAGTCAACCACAACTTCAACGACAACCACAACGTCAGAAGAGCCAACAACAACTTCAACGACGACAACCACAACGTCAGAAGAGTCAACCACAACTTCAACGACAACCACAACGTCAGAAGAGTCAACCACAACTTCAACGACAACCACAACGTCAGAAGAGTCAACCACAACTTCAACGACAACCACAACGTCAGAGGAGCCAACCACAACTTCAACGACAACCACAACGTCAGAAGAGCCAAGCACTACTTCAACAACGACGACAACAACGTCAGAAGAGCCAAGCACTACTTCAACAACGACGACAACAACGTCAGAAGAGCCAAGCACTACTTCAACAACGACGACAACAACGTCAGAAGAGCCAAGCACTACTTCAACAACGACGACAACAACAGAAGAGCCGGTTGTTACTGAAACTACAGTGACTCCTGAAAACCAAAACGACAAAGAAACAACAACTACACCGGAAACTACAACACCACCAACACCATACGTTCCTAATGATGGTCCAACAACCACGCCGGAACCTACAACACCACCAACACCATATGTTCCTAATGATGGTCCAACAAGTACAACAACAGAAGAAACATCAGAAGAAACATCTGAGACAACAGAAGGAACTTCTGAAAAACCAGCACCTTCTGTTACAACAACAGAAGATAAACCTGGTCTTCCATTTACTGGTGAAGCTACAGGAGCAACACTTGTGTTGGCAGGTGTGGTAATCTTGTCAGGTACTGTAGTAATGAAACGTAAATTTTCTAAATAATATTAGATGAGTTTCTTTAGAGAGGAGAGAGCAGTGCTCTCTCCTTTTTAAAAGTATAAAGACTATGGAGCATTTAGATGAAACTATCAATTCTAATTACCCTTTTAAACGAAGAATTAGTTCTATCTCAAACTCATAAAGCCATTTCTGAGAAATTAGATAGCATGCTCATATCAGAGGAGCTATCTGACTATGAAATTCTTTATATCGATGATGGGAGTCGCGATAAGACCTTGGAGCTAATTGATACTATTGCCAAAGAAAATCACCGTGTCAAGTATATTAGCTTTAGTCGAAACTTTGGCCGTGAAAGTGGAATTCTTGCAGGATTTAAATATGCTACTGGTGATGCTGTCATGGTAATGGATGGAGATTTGCAGCATCCACCATACTTGATTCCTCTCTTTGTAGAAGCTTATAAAGAAGGATATGATATTGTGAGTGGTCAGAGAAGCCGTGAAGGTGAGTCTGTGATAGGTAGTTTTTTTGCACGCTGTTTTTACGCATTTTCAAATCACTCCATGGATGTTCAACTAACAGATGGTAAATCTGAGTTGCGTCTATTAAGCAAGAGGGCGGTTGATGTATTTGTCTCACTTCCAGAATATAATCGATTTAACAAAGGACTTTACGAATGGATTGGTTTTAAAGAAAAAGTTATTTCGTACAAAAATGAAGTTCGTAAAGCAGGAAAGAGTAAATTTGGTTTTAAGAAATCTATGAACTATGCTGTTCAAGGAATCATTTCTTTTAATGATCGTCCTTTGAGGATTTGTATTCAATTTGGATTTATCAGTATGGCTCTTTCTCTTTTTTATATAATTTTTGAATTTTTTAAAGTTATCTTTGCTTCTGAATATACAAGTGGCTACTTCACAACAATAGCTGCCATTGTTCTTTTTAGTAGTGTTCAGTTAATCTTTATTGGAATACTCGGAGAGTATATTGGTAAAATTTACTATGAAGTGAAGAATCGTCCTCACTTTATTGTAGCTAAAAGTAATATTATACAAGCTGAAAAAGATAAAATTGGTTAAAATCATTTAGGAGAAATCAATAATGAAAAATTGGTTAACGCGATGGCGAGAATTAAATGAAAAGCATCCTAAAGGTGTTCTTTATGCGCTAAGTGCCTTACTACCGATGACAATCATGTTAGTTGTCTGGTTTTTCATGGGTAGTTATCCCTTTGGAAATAAAAGTCTGATGGCAGTTGATTTTGGTCAACAGTACATTAGTTTTTTTGGCTTGCTTAAGAATGCGGTGCTTACTGGTAATCTAAGTAGCCTGACTTATTCCTTTACCAAATCTCTCGGTGGGGATATGATAGGTGTTCTTGCTTATTACTTGATGAGTCCCTTTAATATTTTTTATATTATTATCCCTTTCAAACACTATGCCTTAGCAGTATTTTTGACCATTTGGCTCAGATATGGAGCAATCGGACTTTCTCTAGCACACTTACTAATTAAACGGTATAAAGGAGCAGAGTCTAAGCGTTGGATGGTCCCTTTATTTGCGACTGCTTATGCTCTTTCGGGGATGCTGGTATCTTATCAAATGAATGTCATTTTTTATGATGCCATGATTATGCTTCCTATCGTTATCGTGTATTTGGAGCAATTATTGGAGGGCGAAGCTCCATATCCCTATGCTTTTGTATTAGGTATAACGGTATTACTACAATTCTACATGGGCTATATGACTTCGATTTTTATCGTCTTATATGCTTGTTATTATGTTTCACCTCGTCTTGCAAATGAGGGTGATTGGAAACAAAAATTAAAATATTATCTTCAACCCTTATGGAAGTTTTTTATCTACTCTATACTTGGAGTAGCAATGGCTTCGATTATATTGGTTCCAGTATTTTTTAACTTACTTGAAAGTAAAGGACAAGTGGGTGGTGCGATGACATTCTCCTTTGCTTTTCAAATCAATCCTCTAGATATTTTGTCAAAACTATCTATTGGAGGATTTGATAATACTTCAGGTTGGTCAGCTGGTCCAAATTTACCAAATATCTATATTGGATCTCTTGGTTTTATTGGCTTTATCTTGTTCTTTGTTTCAAATAAAATGCTCAAGGAAAGAAAAATAGCTGCTGGAGTTGTTACTCTTATCTTTTTAACTTCCTTTGTGAATGAATTTGTCAGTAAAATTTGGCATATGGGACAAAATCCTGCTGGATTTTTCTTCCGCTTTTCATGGATTTTCTCTTTCTTTATGCTAATTCTTGCCTATCAAGTATTGAAGGAGAAAATTGAAGTCACTCGTCAAGGGAAATTGTTGTCAATTGCAGTATTAATCTTATCAGCAATTTATCTCTACACAAAAGATTTCACCTACCTACCAAAAAAACAACCTGAAGTCTTGACTAAATTTATCGCAAATCATTTTGTTATCTTTATAGTTCTCTTAATAACTGGAATAGTTGTTGGATTTTATCTATACTGGGATCGTTCTTTTAAAACAAGTAAAGAAAAAAAAATGATACTGGTCATTGCAACGGGAATTATTCTTGTCTTGGTCGGATTGCTACAATCAGGATATCTTTTCTCACGAGTAATTTTGACTTTAATTATTTATCTAGCTGTACTTGTTTTATTGCGCCCAAGAATAAATCGCTTATCAGTTCTTGTGCTGTCGGCCTTAACTATTTTTGAGCTTGGCTATAATGCATATCTTTCACAAGTGACTTTGGGTTACGCAGATGTTGATAAATTTGTAGATGCAACGGTTTCTGTTAAACGTGTGACAGATAGCGTTCAAGAAAATGCAGATCAACCCTTCTATCGTATTGCTAGTACTTTTGCCTATTCACGAACAACACCATCTCTTATTGGGTATCCAGGATTGAGCACCTTTAGTTCAAGTTTAGAGCGAACAACTATGGACCAATTTGCTTTTATGGGAGATCAAGGAATCAATGCGGCAACTGAATATGAGAATGGTACTCCTTTAACAGATGCCTTGTATGGTATTCGTTATTACATGGATGTTAAGGATATCGATCAAAAGGAGAAAGACGCTCATCCTGATAAAATGTATTTTACTCGCTTTGCTAGTCGTTACGATATGAATCGTTATTTCACTGAAAAAGTTTATGAAGATGAACGTTACCTAGTTTATAAAAATCCTAATTCATTCCCGATTGCCTTTGGAACAAATGCTTTAGTTAGAAATATAAATTTTGGAACGAATAATGCTGTAAAAAACCAAAATATCATTCTTAACTCCATGGAGGGTGTTCAAAAAGATCAGGAAAATTATTTTGAATACTTTAAACCTCTGGCATATGGGGAAGTCGAAACTGAGAATCTAGTAGCGGAAGATGTAAATAAAGAAAAGGGTACGGCGGTCTATAAACGTGAAGATTCCAGTAAGGAAGCAATTGTCCGCTATCGAATTACTCCTCAAACAGATTTGACTTATTACTTCTTTGTGCCAGCCTCTCTAAATTCGGAAAAAGAATATTCAGTATTGTTAAATGGGAAATGGTTCACTCATTCTAAGAGAAACACGCAACGTCAACTTTGGCAGTTTGCAGATAATGCGGCAGGAAAAGAAAGTATCTTAGAATTTCGCTTTAAAACAGATAAGGTAGATCTTTCCCAAGCAGGAGTTTATCGTGCAGATGTTAATCAAATTCAAAAGGTATTGGAGAATCGAAAAGCTCAAGGTTTACAAGTTGAGAAGTTTTCGAATACTCATATCGTTGGATCTGTAGATATTACAGATGATAGCAAATTCATGATGACTTCGCTTCCGTATAGCGAAAGTTGGAAAGTAAAAGTGGACGGAAAGGATGTTCCAACTTCAAAAGCATGGAATAGTTTCTTATCTTTCCCAATTACTTCTGGACAACATAAAGTTGAATTTGTCTTCTCACAAAAGGGCAGATTTATTGGTACGGTAATAACAATTATTAGTGTCATTATTCTTTATTTCACACGACTTAAATATAAAGAACAAGAAGAATCTCTTGATTAATAAAAGCCCCTTAGTAGCTAGTGGTAGAAGCTGGTTTCTAGGGGGATTTTTACTTATGGTGTTCTGCAAGTTTTTCGGTCAGGATACCATCCCTGACCTTTTTCTTTTGCAAAATGACAAAAATATTAAACTTTTTGACAAATATGCTTGTCAAAAATAAAAAGATGTGTTACAATAAAATCAAGATAAGAACAAAGGAGAAAAAAGACATGCTAAAAAATCGTCTAAAAGAGCTTCGGGCTCGCGATGGCCTGAATCAAACAGAGCTGGCCAAACTAGCTGGCGTGTCCAGGCAAACCATCAGCTTGCTTGAGCGGGATGAATATACTCCATCCATCGTCATTGCTCTAAATATTGCTCAGATATTCCATGAGCCAGTTGAGTCGGTCTTCCGCTTAGAGGAGGATGAATGATGAACAAGTACAGAGTGATCTATTATGTAGCACTTGTAGCTCTATTGGTGGGCGTGTTTCTAATTATCGGGACAGACTTAGGCTGGTTTAATCTGTATCAAGGTGAGCAATCTTTTTGGCTTTACTTTGCCCTCATACCAGTAGTTGAATGGATTGAAAAGAAATCAAAAGGTTTAGAAGTTGTAAAAGGAGAAAAGTTATGAAAGAGTTTTTAGCAGGTTTTCAAGTCGATACTGAGAACAAAGAACTTGCCGGTGTTTGTGCAGGTTTAGGAAATTATTTTAACATTCAAGCCAATATCGTTCGTTTGGTGACAGTCTTGTTGTTTCTATCTTCTACGGAGATTGGGATTATAATAGTAACTCTCTATGCCTATCTAGCAGGTTGGCTTGGGAATGAACCCTTGGGAGATGGAGCAAAAAAAGCTAGAAATCAAGCTATTCTCTTACTTGCTGTTTGTTTGATTTTGGTGTCACTTGGAACAGAAGGCTTGACCGCTATTTTTGAATCAGGTAAAGCCTTTGGTCAGTGGTTATTTGGCTTGTTTTAGAAAGAGGTTTAAAGATGGAAAAGAAACAAATCATTTTTGCACTGAAGATTTTTCTTGCAAGTGCTTTATTAGGAATATTTACTGGTTTCCTTGGTGTTAATCCTTTAGGTATCAGTCAAGAGCAAGTAGTCGTTGCCTTGAAATCATTCTTTCTTGGTTTAGGGATGCTTACGGTGATTCTAACCTTTTATTTCACTAGAAAAAGTCATCAGGCTTATCAGAATTATCAAAGAGAGGAAGAGGATGAAGGAAATGAGCAAGACTACCTTGCTACGTATCGCTTCTTAGATTATGCTACAGTAGCTTGGAATGTTTGCCAAATTAGTATGCTTTCCTGCCTACTGATAGATTTGGGAGGTTTAGGCGCATCAGCAGCATCCTTACTTTTGATAGTTTTAGGTATCTGGGCTGGTGCTTACTGTCTAAAAATCACCAGCAAGATTCGTAACTACAAACTTTCTGTTACGGCGACGCCTAAGGAAGTTTTGGACTACCTTGATACTTATGATGAGGGAGAAAAACAGGCTGAAATGGAAGAAGCTTACTTGATCTTGTTCAAGGTCAATCAGATCCTCATTCCTGGTATCTATGTTGTTCTAGTAGTTCTATCTTTAGTATTAGGTCAAGTACAGTTGGTTGCTCTGCTTGTGGCAGTTGTCATCCATTTGTATACCAATGTCGCACAATTGCGCAAAACAAAACGTTATTTCAAATAGGAGAATATTATGAAAACACTTAAAAATATCGGCTGGTATAGCCTTGCCTTCTTATCATTTCTTATGGTCTATAGTTTTATTCAGGGCGTAGGTTTAGCCGCCTTGATAATGGGAGCACCTAGCTACGTTGCTGTCCCTGTTTATGTCTTATTAGCAGGAATCTTCACCTTCGTTACCTACAAGTGGTATAAGACAGGAACCGTTACGATTGAAAAAACGGCCCTTAACAAATACATCTGGCTACCTGCCTTGGTATGGGTACTTGTTATTGTTGCAGAAAACTTTTTACCACATGATCCATCAGTCAATCAAAAGATGTTAGAAGAATTGACTCATAATCAACCTCTTTTCTCTTTCTTTATGGTGGTTGTCTTTGCACCTCTGACAGAAGAGTTAACCTTTAGAGGTATGCTAGCCCGCTATGTCTTCCCTCAACAGGATAACATCAAGCAGACAGCTCTCTTTCTTCTTGTAAGCACTGTACTTTTTGCACTTGTTCATTTCCCTGGGACTCCTCAACAATTCCTAGTCTATAGTGCCCTTGGTCTTAGTATGGGGTTGGCTTATATCAACAAGGGTGGTCTGGCTTATAGTATGGGATTGCATGCCTTAAATAATTTAATTTCATTTGTCATGATAATGATGCTATAATAGACTCAGGAGGAAATTATGAAACGAGTACTATTATTAGCAGTCATTCAGGCTGTCTTTCTCTTCTTTGTCATCGGCCTACTTGTCTATTTCATTAAGGGGGATTTCTTTTATAACAATCTAGCGGTTATCTTTGCTCCTATCGCAGGAGTGATACGATTTGCGACGGCTTATGTGACAGAAATTGTCCTTCCTAAGAAGACAGAAGAGATTTCTGAAAAGCGTAAAAAATAAAGAAAACCCAAATCCAGCGAATGACTTTGCTGGATTTTTTCATTTATAAGAGGAAACTCTCAACTTTTCTGATGATTTTCATGAAGAGCCTGCGCTTTTATGGTAAAATAGTAACAGAATACAAGAGGAGAGAAAACATGAAACGTAGTATGTATGCTGGTCGTGTTCGTGAGGAGCACATCGGACAAGAATTTACCTTGAAAGGATGGGTTGCCCGTCGTCGTGACTTGGGTGGATTGATCTTTATCGACCTTCGTGACCGTGAAGGGATTATGCAGTTGGTTATCAATCCTGAAAAAGTTTCTGCAGAGGTGATGGCAACAGCTGAAAGTCTTCGTAGTGAATTTGTCATCGAGGTGACTGGACAAGTTGCAGCACGTGAGCAGGCCAATGATAAATTGGCGACTGGAGCGGTAGAACTGAATGTAACGGCTCTTACTGTGCTTAATACAGCCAAAACAACACCATTTGAAATCAAGGATGGCATTGAAGCAAACGATGATACGCGTCTACGTTACCGTTACCTTGACCTTCGTCGTCCAGAGATGTTGGAAAACCTTAAGCTTCGTGCCAAGGTAACACATTCTATCCGCAACTACTTGGACGAGTTGGAATTTATCGATGTGGAAACGCCATTCCTTTCTAAGTCAACACCAGAAGGGGCGCGTGACTACTTGGTGCCATCTCGTGTCAATAAAGGGCATTTCTACGCACTTCCTCAAAGTCCGCAGATTACAAAACAGTTGTTGATGAATGCGGGATTTGACCGTTACTACCAAATCGTCAAATGTTTCCGCGATGAAGACTTGCGTGGAGACCGTCAGCCCGAGTTCACTCAGGTCGACTTGGAAACTTCATTCCTTACTGAGCAAGAAATCCAAGATATCACAGAAGGCTTGATTGCGCGCGTGATGAAGAAAACAAAAGGGATTGAAGTAACACTGCCATTCCCTCGTATGAAGTATGATGATGCCATGGCTCTTTATGGTTCTGACAAGCCTGATACTCGTTTTGAGATGTTGCTTCAGGACTTGACAGCAGTAGTCAAAGGTGTTGATTTCAAAGTCTTCTCAGAAGCTCCTGCTGTTAAAGCCATTGTCGTCAA
Organism: Streptococcus infantis; assembly: GCF_047463175.1. GTDB lineage: Bacteria > Bacillota > Bacilli > Lactobacillales > Streptococcaceae > Streptococcus > Streptococcus infantis_AC. The sequence continues at coordinate 258,434 of NZ_JASHEJ010000003.1, read as the reverse complement.
AGGCGCAGCAGACAACTACTCACGTAAAGATATCGATAAGATGACAGAAGTAGCCAAACAGTATGGTGCTAAAGGTCTTGCTTGGGTCAAGGTTGTCGACGGTGAATTAAACGGTCCAGTTGCTAAGTTCTTGACTAGCATTCAAGGCGATTTAACAAGTGCGCTTGGTCTTGAAGATAAAGACTTGGTTCTCTTTGTGGCTGATACGCTTGAAGTAGCCAATGCAACACTTGGGGCCCTTCGTGGACGTATTGCTAAAGAGCTTGGCTTGATTGATAACAACAAATTTAACTTCCTCTGGGTAGTTGACTGGCCAATGTTTGAATGGTCTGAAGAAGAAGGTCGTTATATGAGCGCCCACCATCCATTTACTCTTCCTCAAGCAGAAACTGCTCATGAGCTCGAGGGTGAATTGGCTAAGGTTCGTGCTATTGCCTACGATATCGTCTTGAACGGTTATGAGCTTGGCGGTGGTAGCCTTCGTATCAACCAAAAAGAACTCCAAGAACGCATGTTCAAGGCTCTTGGATTCTCAGCTGAAGAAGCTAATGACCAGTTTGGATTCCTTTTGGAAGCCATGGACTATGGATTCCCACCACACGGGGGCTTGGCTATCGGACTTGACCGCTTTGTAATGCTCTTAGCAGGTGAAGAAAACATCCGTGAAGTGATTGCTTTTCCTAAGAACAACAAAGCAACTGACCCAATGACCCAAGCACCATCAACAGTAGCTCTTAAACAATTAGAAGAACTCAATCTACAAGTAGAACAAGATGAAACAAACGAAACTAACTAAAAAGTGGCACTATTATTTGCGCCGCTTTGCTCACCGAGTGAAGATTTTGCGTGTTTTGCAAAGTATCTCCCGAGAAAAATACGATGAAAAAATTTCAGCTTCTCTAGTATATGGTTTTCTATCAGCAGTAGCTGTCAATTTTTTCTTCCAACCAGGACATGTTTATTCAAGTGGAGCAACAGGTTTGGCTCAGATCATTTCTGCGCTTAGTAATCACTTGTTTGGCTTTTATTTCCCAATTTCAGTAGCATTTTACGCTATCAATATCCCGCTGATGATTTTAGCCTGGTACCAAATTGGACATAAGTTCACGATATTTACCTTTATCACGGTATCCATGAGCTCGCTCTTTATCCAATTTGTGCCAGTGGTGGTCTTGACAGAGGATCCCATCATCAATGCTCTCTTTGGTGGGGTAGTCATGGGACTTGGTATCGGCTTTGCTCTACGCCATAACATTTCCAGTGGTGGAACGGATATTGTCAGTCTTACCATTCGTAAGAAGACGGGGCGTAACGTCGGAAGTATCTCCTTCCTAGTGAACGGGACAATCATGCTGATTGCTGGCTTGACCTTTGGTTGGAAATATGCTCTTTATTCTATGATTACCATCTTTGTCTCCAGCCGTGTAACAGATGCAGTTTTCACCAAACAGAAACGCATGCAGGCCATGATCGTCACTAGCAATCCAGATGCAGTCATTGAGAAAATCCATCATAAATTGCACCGTGGTGCGACCATGATTCACGATGCTGAAGGGACTTATAACCACGAGCGTAAGGCAGTTTTGATAACGGTTATCACTCGTGCAGAGTTTAATGATTTTAAACTCATCATGAAACAAGTTGATCCGACAGCCTTTGTATCTGTCTCAGAAAATGTCCATATTCTTGGGCGATTTGTCGAAGTTGAAAACTAGTTGTTCAGGTAAATAGGATACAAAAAAACCAACTCAAAATAGAGAGTTGGTTTTTATTTTTCAACGATTTTGTGGGCAATCAACTGGCGGTAACAAATTTGTTTGTTGTTTTTAGCATCATCGATGATCTGGAGAATAGTTTCAAAGGAAACACGACCAAGCTCCAAACTATTGATATCGACATAGGCCGCCAAGTTGAGCTTGGGATTGACTGAGTCGAAGCTGAGGACAGGGACATCCAGTTGGTGTTTTGCGATGTAATCACAGACCCCTGCAGCAAGGAGACTATCAATGGTAATAATAGCGTCAATATTTGGATTGTGTTTGAAGAGAAGTCTACTAAAGCGATAACCATTATCTTCAAGAAATTCAGTAGCAAAGTAAGTCAGATTAGTATCAAGAGGCAGATTGTGTTCTTGAAGTGCTTGCTCGTAACCTGTCAGACGGTCTAGTGTTACGAAGAGTCGCTTAGTACCTCCTATAAAGGCAATGCGCTTGCATCCTTTTTTGATGAAATACTCTGTCGCATCAAAACCAGCTTGGACATTGTCATTATCGACAAGTGGAATGAAGGGAGAAAGTGATTTTCCAAGAATGAGGAAGGGGAATTGCTCCTCGACAACCAGTTGCACCAAGGGATCATTTTCTTGAGCGTACAAGAAGATAAGCCCATCCACACGTTTTCCGTAGACCATTTGTGAAATGGCGTTTAAACGCTCTTTGGCATCTTTACCTGTCGCAATCTGAATGGCGTAGTGGTTTTCAGAGGCGACTTGGGCGATACCACGGAGGACAGATGGGAAGAAAGGATTTTGATAGAAGGCATCTGAGTCGTCAGGAAGGACCAAGCCAATAACTTGGGTATAACTGCTAACAAGACTTCGAGCATTTAGATTAGGATGATAATTGAGTTCTTTCATTGCTTTTCGAACTCGTTTTTTTGTTTCGTCACTAATCGTTGATTTGTTTTGAATAACACGGGTTACGGTTGAAGGAGAAACTCCTGCAGCTTTGGCCACGTCTTTAATCGTAACAGGCATAATAATCTCCTACTTTTTGTAGTCTGGATCACGATAATGAGTCTTATAAAAGATAGTGACCAGGTATAGAACAAATAAAATGTTTTGAACAGTGATCAAAGTCGCCATATTCTGCCCCAAGAGACCTAGAACCAGGGTCAGTAAAGTTGGTAATCCTAAACAGTTCAAAATAAAATGATAGCACTCTTTATAGGTCTTAAATGAGAAGAGACGAGATTTTTTCGTGAAGTAGAGCAGAAGGCTAGCACCTAAAGCTACAATGAAAAAATTAAGTCCAAAGAGAAAACTAGCACCTAAGACCAGGAAGAGGCTGATATAGACGCGGTTCTGTTGATACCAGTCTTTAGAAATAGCCTGAGTCAAGCTTTCCTTGCTTTGGAAACTATCAGTTGTGATAGCATGATAGCGAATGCTGGTTAACTCTTTTCCTTGCTTACTGATGACGAGTTGCTCGGGTTCAAAGCTAAGAAGTAATTCCTCAGGGAAACTTGAACTAGCAGTAGCCCCGATTTGTACAGAAGCTTGATGAGGAGTCGAACCAGTATAGCTTAGTTTTCCATCTACAATCTGAGCATTGGTAGCTAGATCCTGAACGACTTCGTCCGTCAATGGAGCATAGACATCATCGATGAACATCTCTAAAGGATAGGTTTCCTGAGAACTGTTCTGGATAGCAATAGGTACCATGGATAAGCTAATCAAGAAAATACTGGTAAAAATCAGTTGAAACCAGTTTAGACCAAAACGATGAGAGAGGGGTTTACGAAATCCCCAAATACTATTAAAATAAGAAAATGGATATGGTAACATAAATCTCTTTCTATAGGCATTTTTCTATATGAGTATTATATAGAGAAATGTTTTTTATTTCAAGCGGGGATAGTAGAATCCTTGATAAAAGTGAATGTTTGTTATGATTCGTCCACTAACTAACAAGGTAATCTCAGCAAGCTCTTGTTTCTCACCAGACAATCGATGTACAAGGTCAAAAATGAAAAAGGGTGGCGGGGGGTATATTACCCCTTGTCGCCACCGCTTGTAAGTCCTGAAACGAAGTTCTTTTGCAAGAAGAAGAAAAGTGTACAGATTGGAAGAGCGATGAGGATAGCACCTGCTGAGAAGTAGGCGATCTTCAAGTTCTTCGCATTATTGACGAAGGTTTGTAGACCAACGGCAACTGTAAAGTATTCTTTTTCACGAAGCAAGAAACTAGAGAGGATATAGTCTCCGAAAGGTCCCATGAAGGCCCAGAGTGCTTGTACAGCAACCATTGGGCGAACAAGAGGGAGAACGATTTGCCAGAAGCGGCGGAAATGTCCTGCACCATCCAGTTTTGCAGACTCATCAAGAGACATTGGCACGGTGTCAAAGTAACCTTTCATCAACCAAGCATTCATCGGGATACCTCCACCAACGTAGAGGAAGATGAGGAACCAGCTTTGGTTAAGGGCGTTCAACATGAGGGCCATAACGAAGAAGGCAGTCAAAGCGGCCATTGTTGGCACCATTTGGATAATCAAGAAGAAGACCAAACTTTGTTTACGAGCCAAGAAGTTGTAACGGCTATAGGCATAACCAGCAAGTACGATAATACTTGTCTGAACAACCATAGTGATCAAAGCGATAATCAAAGTGTTGAGGTACCATGTGCCATACAAGGTTTCTGTAAAGAGCCCTTTGAAGTTATCAAGACTGAAATTGACATTGCTGTCGAGTTTGAAGGCCACAACGTTACCGGCCTTAAAGGCTGACATAATCGTGATTAAAAGAGGATAGATAATAACGATTGAAAGTCCAATTAAGTAAAGATAAGTAAGGGTTTGAGTCAGTCTACGTTTGATTTTGATTGAGTTATTCATCTTAGACGTCCTCCATATCAAATGCGTGTAGTTTCTTGAATGCAATCATAGAAATAGAGATGACAATGATTGAAATAATCAAGGTAACTGCAGCTGCCATAGAGTATTGAGGAGCTGTACCAGTTGTCAAACGGTAGATCCATGAGATCAAGATATCGGTTGAACCAGCTCCACCACCGACACTACCAGGACCACCACCATTGAAGAGGTATATAATAGAGAAGTTGTTGAAGTTGAAGGTGTATTGGCTGATCAAAGTAGGTGCCGCAACAGCCAAAATCATTGGGAAAGTGATGTTGCGGAATTTTTGCCAAGCGTTTGCACCGTCGATATAAGCTGCTTCATACAAGTCATTTGGAATAGACTGTAGGATACCGAGAGTCAAGACGTAGATATAAGGGAAACCAAGCCATCCTTGCATCATAATCAAGGCAATTTTAGTCCAAGTTGGATTTGTCTTCCAAGGGATAAGAACGCCATCTAAGAAAGGAAGAACCTTAGCAAAAAGTGGCAAAACTTGAGTATTGATAGCACCAACACTATCGTTGAACATGTTTGAGAATGTCAAGATAGTGATGAAGGCTGGAACCGCCCAAGGTAGAAGGAAGATAACACCAAAGATACGTTTACCCTTGATGAATGGTTGGTTAGCAATAATAGCTGTAAAGATACCGAGTACGATTTGCAAAGTAGATGCAGATAAAGCCCAGATAATAGTCCAAGAAAGAACAGAACCGAAGGCTGAACGGAAGGTACTCAAGCTCCAGATATTTGTGAAGTTAGTCAATCCAACCCAATCCAATAATTTATTTGGTGGTAAGTGTTGGAAATCGTAGTTAGTAAAGGCAATCATCAAGGTTACAATAACCGGGAAGATGATGGCAAATGTCATGGCAACGTAAGATGGAATGATAAGCAAGTAAGGGAATCCATTTTCATAGATACCCTTAATCATATCCTTAAGTGTCAATGGGACAGGGATGCCATTATTGATACGTTTTGCAATAGTGTGAGCGTCTTTAATATTGAGAATATAAAAGGCTAGATAAACAATTACAAAAATAGAGTGGAATGCACCACGAATCAACATGAAGAGAGAGTTGTCACGGCCAGGTTTTTCACCAAGCGTGATTAAGTTGCTCAATTCAGGTGCTGCAAGTACTATAAAATAGAGGACAAAAGCCACTGTTACAGCAAGGAAGATAAAACCTTTAGCTTTTTGTTTGTTGTAGATTTGTCCTAACCCAGGAATGATAGACAGCAAGGCTGCTTTACTAGGTTGTTGTTTTTCCATAATTACTCCTTTCATATGATACTGGTTTCCTTATGGAAAGATAAATTATATAGGTTAAAATTGATAAATTCAAAGGGGGATTTCGACTATCCCCCCCTTGAACAAATTTAATTATTCACCAAATTTTTGTTTGATAGTTTCTTTGATCAATGTTACAGCATCATCTGCAGCTGTTTTAGCATCTTTCTTGCCACTTACAGCGTCAAAGAGCATGTTTGCAGCTGGTTCCCAAACTGCTGACATTTGTGAGATGTTTGGCATTGGTTGAGCGTTCTTGAACTGTTTGATAACAGCTGTAGTCAACTCATCGTTTTTACCTTCAGCGTATGCACGTGCTTCAGTGTTAGCTGGGATTTCGTTAGTTGCTTCGTAGAATGCTTTTTGTTGTTCAGTTGATACAAGGTAGTCTACAAATTTTTGAGCGCCTTCAAGGTTCTTAGTGCTTGATGGGATAATCCAAGCTTTACCACCACCGAATGCTGAGTATTCTTTTCCGTTTGGAAGAGTTGGGATAGTAGCAACACCGTAGTTTACTTTAGCATCTTTGAATGCTTGAGCTTTCCAAGGACCATCGATGATAGCAGCTGTTTTACCTTCTTGGAATGAAGTTTGGATTAAGTTTCCAGCAGCTGTTCCATCTTGCATACCTTTAGGCCATTTTTCGTACCAAGATTTAGCGTAGTTGATACCTGCGATTGAACCTTCGTTTGCAAGACCGATATCTTTAGGATCTTTACCGTTTTGTCCGAATACGTAAGCTCCGTTACCAGAAAGAAGTCCGTATGCATAGTAGAAGTTAGTCCAGTCAGCTAGGAATGCAGAAGTTTTTCCGTCTTCACCAGCGAAAGCGTATTTGCTATCTTTAGCAAGTTCTTCTAATTCAGCAAAAGTTTTTGGAGCTTCTTTGAGCAAGTCTTTGTTGTAGTACATAACAAGTGACTCGATAACTGCTGGGGCACCGTAAACTTTACCGTCAGATGCTGTTACAAGAGATTTAGTAGTATCATCTGTTTTAGCACCTTCGCTTAGTTTAACTTCTGAAAGTTGTCCGTCTGTACCAAGGCTACCTACACGGTCGTATGGAGCCATCATAACGTCAGCGGCTTGACCTGATTGGTTGTCAAGTGAAAGTTTGTCAAGTCCACCAAGTTGGTCGCCAGATTTGATGTTAACTTTAGTTCCTGATTCTTTTTCATAAGCAGCAGCAACTTTCTCAGCGTAAGCTTTATATTGATCTTCAACGTAGAAAGTGATTTCTTTACCTTCAGATGCAGAAGAATCAGCTGCTTTATCAGCAGTTTTGCTTCCGCAAGCTACCAAAAGCAAGCTAGCAAGAGTAGCAGTACCAAGTATAGCTGCGCTCTTCATGAATTTAGTTGACATAGTGTATTCCTCCTAAAGAATAACAAATTTTAATTTCGAGGAAACGCAAACGTTTTCCCTTATGACCCTAGTATAGCACAAACAGAAAACGGTTGCAAGCGTTTTTTTGAAAAAATTTTAAAAAGCTTGCGACTAGCTAATTCCTAAAATTGTTTGTATAATAGAAGAGAAATAGGAAATCGTGTAAATTTCAATTCAAAAATAATTGAAGGGAAACGATTGCATAAATAGAAGACGAAATAAATGGAGGGGGAAAATGAAAATATAGGGAATTTCCGATTTCGGAAATAAAAAGTAGAGAAAAAGTTTTTTTACAAACGCTTGCATTTATTTTAGAAATGGGGTATACTTTACTTAGCGCAAACGTTTGCGCAAAAATTGAAATAATTAACAATATAAACACTTGAGGTGCTAATATGAAAAAACGTCAAAGCGGTGTGTTGATGCACATCTCATCACTTCCAGGAGCATACGGAATCGGATCATTTGGTCAAAGCGCCTATGATTTCGTTGACTTCTTGGTTCGCACGAAGCAACGCTACTGGCAAATCCTTCCTTTGGGAACAACTAGCTATGGAGATTCTCCTTACCAATCATTCTCAGCCTTTGCTGGAAACACTCATTTTATCGACCTTGATATTTTGGTGGAGCAAGGTTTGTTGGAAGCAAGTGATCTTGAAGGTGTGGACTTTGGTAGCAACCCAACTGAAGTTGACTACGCTAAAATCTACTATGCACGTCGTCCACTTCTAGAGAAAGCTGTCAAACGTTTCCTTGAAGTCGGAGATGTCAAAGACTTTGAAAAATTTACTCAACAAAATCAAGCTTGGCTTGAACTATTTGCAGAGTATATGGCAATCAAGGAGCATTTTGATAATCTTGCTTGGACAGAATGGCCAGATGCAGATGCCCGTGCTCGTAAAACTTCAACTCTTGAAAGCTACCGTGAGAAATTAGCTGACAAGCTTGTTTACCACCGAGTAACCCAATACCTTTTCTTCCAACAATGGTTGAAATTGAAAGCATACGCTAACGAAAACCACATCGAGATTGTCGGAGATATGCCAATCTATGTTGCTGAGGATTCAAGCGATATGTGGGCAAATCCACACCTCTTTAAAACAGATGAAAACGGGAAAGCAACTTGCATCGCAGGATGCCCACCAGATGAGTTTTCTGCGACTGGTCAGCTCTGGGGTAACCCAATCTATGACTGGGAAGCTATGGACAAAGATGGCTACAAATGGTGGATTGAACGCTTGCGTGAAAGCTTCAAAATCTACGATATCGTTCGTATTGACCACTTCCGTGGATTTGAGTCTTACTGGGAAATTCCTGCTGGTTCTGAAACAGCGGCACCTGGTAAATGGGTGAAAGGACCTGACTACAAACTCTTTGCAGCGGTTAAAGAGGAACTTGGTGACTTGAACATCATCGCAGAAGACCTTGGATTCATGACTGATGAAGTTATTGAACTACGTGAACGCACTGGATTCCCAGGAATGAAAGTCCTTCAATTTGCCTTCAACCCAGAGCACGAAAGTATCGACAGCCCACACTTGGCACCAGCCAACTCAGTTATGTATACAGGAACACATGATAACAACACTGTTCTTGGTTGGTACCGTGATGAGATTGATGATCCAACTCGTGAGTACATGGCACGTTATACAAACCGCAAAGAATATGAAACAGTAGTACATGCTATGCTTCGTACAGCCTTCTTATCAGTAAGCTTTATGACTATCGCTACTATGCAAGATTTGCTAGAGTTGGATGGTTCAGCTCGTATGAACTTCCCATCTACTCTTGGTGGGAACTGGTCATGGCGTATGACAGAGGATCAACTGACTCCTGCTGTCGAAGAAACTTTGCTTGACTTGACTACAATTTATCGCCGAATCAATGAAAATTTGGTAGAATTAAAGAAATAAGACATTATCAGGAGACATAAAAATGTTACCATTAAAAGAATTTGTACAAAATCGTTACAATAAATCTATCGCAGAATGTAGCAATGAGGAGCTTTACCTTGCTCTTCTTAACTACAGCAAACTTGCAAGCAGCCAAAAACCAGTGAACACTGGTAAGAAAAAAGTTTACTACATCTCAGCTGAGTTCTTGATTGGTAAACTCTTGTCAAACAACTTGATTAACCTTGGTCTTTATGACGAAGTTAAAAAAGAACTTGCTGACGCAGGTAAAGAGTTGATCGAAATCGAAGAAGTAGAATTGGAACCATCACTTGGTAATGGTGGTTTGGGACGTTTGGCAGCCTGCTTTATCGACTCAATCGCTACACTTGGTTTGAACGGTGACGGTGTTGGTTTGAACTACCACTTTGGTCTTTTCCAACAAGTTCTTAAAAACAACCAACAAGAAACAATTCCTAACGCTTGGTTGACTGACCAAAACTGGTTGGTTCGCTCAAGCCGTAGCTACCAAGTACCATTTGCACACTTCACATTGACATCTACTCTTTACGATATCGATGTACCTGGTTACAAAACAGCTACTAAAAACCGCTTGCGTTTGTTTGACTTGGATTCAGTTGATTCTTCTATCATCGAAGATGGTATCAACTTTGATAAGACAGATATCGCTCGCAACTTGACTCTTTTCCTTTACCCAGACGACAGCGACCGTCAAGGTGAATTGCTCCGTATTTTCCAACAATACTTCATGGTTTCAAATGGTGCTCAATTGATCATCGACGAAGCGATCGAAAAAGGAAGCAACTTGCATGACCTTGCGGACTACGCAGTTGTACAAATCAACGATACTCACCCATCAATGGTAATCCCTGAATTGATCCGTCTTTTGACTGCACGTGGTATCGAACTTGACGAAGCAATCTCTATCGTTCGTAGCATGACTGCCTACACTAACCACACAATCCTTGCTGAAGCCCTTGAAAAATGGCCTCTTGAATTCTTGGAAGAAGTGGTTCCTCACTTGGTACCAATCATCAAAGAATTGGATCGCCGTGTTAAAGCAGAATACAAAGACCCAGCTGTTCAAATCATTGATGAAAACGACCGTGTACACATGGCTCACATGGATATCCACTACGGATACAGTGTTAACGGGGTAGCAGCCCTCCACACTGAAATCTTGAAGAACTCTGAGTTGAAAGCTTTCTACGACATCTACCCAGAAAAATTCAACAACAAAACAAACGGTATTACTTTCCGTCGTTGGCTCATGCATGCTAACCCAAGCTTGTCTCACTACTTGGATGAAATTCTTGGACGCGAATGGCACCATGAAGCTTCTAAATTGGAAGACCTTCTTTCATACGAAGACAAGGCTGCTGTCAAAGAAAAATTGGAAAGCATCAAAGCTCACAACAAACGTAAATTGGCTCGCCACTTGAAAGAGCACCAAGGTGTGGAAATCAATACTAACTCTATCTTTGATATCCAAATCAAACGTCTTCACGAGTACAAACGTCAACAAATGAACGCTTTGTATGTGATTCACAAATACTTGGACATCAAGGCTGGTAACATCCCTGCTCGTCCAATCACAGTATTCTTTGGTGGTAAAGCAGCTCCTGCCTACACAATCGCTCAAGATATCATCCACTTGATCCTTTGCTTGTCAGAAGTGATTGCAAACGACCCAGCAGTAGCTCCGCACTTGCAAGTGGTAATGGTTGAAAACTACAACGTTACTGCAGCAAGCTTCCTCATCCCAGCATGTGATATCTCAGAACAAATCTCACTTGCTTCTAAAGAAGCTTCAGGTACTGGTAACATGAAATTCATGTTGAACGGAGCTTTGACTCTTGGTACTATGGACGGTGCTAACGTGGAAATCGCTGAGTTGGTTGGAGACGAAAACATCTATATCTTCGGTGAAGATTCAGAAACTGTTATTGATCTTTACGCAAAATCAGCTTACAAATCAAGCGAATTCTACGCTCGTAAAGCTATCAAACCATTGGTTGACTTCATCGTTAGCGATGCTGTTCTTGCAGTAGGTAAGAAAGAACGCTTGGAACGTCTTTACAATGAATTGATCAACAAAGACTGGTTCATGACTCTTCTTGACTTGGAAGACTACATCAAAGTGAAAGAGCAAATGCTTGCTGACTACGAAGACCGTGACGCATGGTTGGATAAAGTCATCGTTAACATTTCTAAAGCAGGATTCTTCTCATCTGACCGTACAATCGCTCAGTATAACGAAGATATCTGGCACTTGAACTAAGATACAAAATTATACGAATACACTTTGTAAAAAAGCGAGTTTCAATTGAAATTCGCTTTTTTTAATACTTGTGTAGAAATAGACTTCAGATACTATAGTGAAAGGGTCATCTATATAGAATTATGGATTACAACTGTTCGTTGTAATTATTTTTTTCTGAAAATTGTAAGAAAGTGTGTTAAAATGAGAACGCATACAATTTGTTATTTGAATATCAAATTAGAATTTAAAGAGGCTTATTATGAGTAATTTAGAGATTGGGAAACGAATTCGTACCTTACGGACTGAAAAAGGATTGAGTCGGGAAGCTTTTTGTAGAGATGAAAAAGAACTTACTGTTCGTCAGTTGGGTCGAATTGAAACTGGAAATAACTTACCTAGCTTAGCGAAACTGGACTATATAGCAGAAGTGTTAGAGGTCCCGATGTCTCAGTTAATTGATGAAGGCCTGCTAATTGTTTCCAAAGAGTATTTAAAATTAAAAACGAAATTGATTCGTCAATCTATTCATGGAGATGAAGAAAAAATCCGCCAACGTGAAGCTATCTTTGAAGAAATTCAGGAACGTTTTTATGACCAGCTTCCTGAAGATGAGCAAGTATCAGTTGAGGTTCTACAAGCAATTGATGATGTATATGTTTCTGAAAACGCTGAATTTGGAGAGGGATTGATTGAGGAGTATTTTGAGCAAACTTTGCTACAAACGGAGTATTCTGTAAATGATTTATTGATCTTATATTTATATTTTTTATCAAATGCTATTAGTTTTAAACGAAATGATGACGTTTTTAAAAAAGTAAGAAATAATATCGTGACCATAATTGACTGTTCAGATAACACTTACATGCATCTACTACAAAGAGTATTAATTGCAATACTGTTGTATCAACTGAGAAACGAATACTACGAAGATATCTCGATTATTTTTAGTTTTTTCAGAGAAATTATGATGGAAATTCAAGATTCAAACTTAAAACCAACTGTAGACTACTTTGAGGCTAAATATTACTTATATGGAGAAAAAGATAAAGAAAAAGCCCTGCAATACTATGAAAAAGCTATCAATGGAGCAGAATTTTTGAATGACATGAATTTTAAAAATCGAGTGATAGAGGAGATGAAAGAAGAGTTTCCTGATATGTAAAAAAACTCTTTGTTTATTGTTGAGGGTTGCTGATAGGCAATATGGGGAGCTTTGTTAGTAAGAATTTAATATATTTGAAATAATAGATGATAACAAATAGCATAAGTACTTTTATTTTTATGTACAACAGACTATTTACAGAGGAATAAGATGAAAAATTTGGAAATAGGAAAAAGAATTCGTACCTTACGGACTGAAAAAGGATTGAGTAGAGAAGCCTTTTGTGGAGATGAAAAAGAACTGACTGTTCGTCAGTTGGGCCGGATTGAAACTGGAAATAATTTACCCAGCTTAGCGAAACTAGACTATATAGCCAAAGTATTGGGAGTTCCGATATCTCAGTTAATTGATGAACGATTGCTAATCGTTCCTAAAGAGTATTTAAAACTAAAAACGAAATTGATTCGTCAATCTATTCATGGAGATGAAGAAAAAATCCGTCAACGTGAGGCTATCTTTGAAGAAATTCAGGAACGTTTTTATGACCAACTCCCTGAAGATGAACAAGTAGCAGTTGAAGTTCTACAAGCTATTGATGATGTGTATGTTTCTGAAAACTCTGACTTTGGAGAGGGATTGATTGAGGAGTATTTTGAGCAAACAATGCTGCGAACAGAATATTCGACAAATGATCTACTACTATTGTACTTGTATTTTTTATCTTTAGCGGTTAATGCAGAACGAGATGAAATAACTTTAAAAAAAGTTTGTCTAAATATTGTATCTCAAACAAATTATGATGATACAAACTATATTCACTTGCTTCAAAGGGTGCTAATAGGTTTAGTACTTTATCAGCTTGACATCGATTATCATGAATTTATACCTGAAATATTGAGCATTTTAAGAGAAATTATGATTGACATCGGAGATACTAGTTTAAAACCAACTGTAGACTTCATTGAAGCAAAATATTACTTATACGGAGAAAAAGATAAAGAAAAAGCCCTACAATACTATGAAAAAGCTATTAACGGAGCAGAATTTTTGAATGACATGAATTTTAAAAATCGAGTGATAGAGGAACTTAGAAAAGATTTACCTGATATGTGAAAAGTCTCTTTTTCATTGTAATGCCTTGATAAATAGTTATCAAGATAATCATAATGAAGATTGAGTAAAGAGGATGATATGAGTAATTTGGAAATAGGGAAAAGAATTCGTACCTTACGGACTGAAAAAGGATTGAGTAGAGAAGCCTTTTGTGGAGATGAAAAAGAACTTACTGTTCGTCAGTTGGGCCGAATTGAAACAGGGAATAACTTGCCCAGCTTAGTGAAACTAGACTATATAGCCAAAGTATTGGGAGTTCCAATATCTCAGTTAATTGACGAGGGCTTGTTAATTGTTCCTAAAGAGTATTTAAAACTAAAAACGAAATTGATTCGTCAATCTATTCATGGAGATGAAGAAAAAATCCGCCAACGTGAGGCTATCTTTGAAGAAATTCAGGAACGTTTTTATGATCAACTTCCTGAGGATGAACAAGTAGCTGTTGAAGTTCTACAAGCCATTGATGATGTATATGTTTCTGAAAACGCTGAATTTGGGGAAGGATTGATTGAGGAGTACTTTGAGCAGTTGCTTTTAAAAACAAATTATGATACCAATGATTTACTAATTTTACACTTGTATTTCTTAAAGTGTACTTTGAATGCTAAGCCAATTGATAATGTATTTGAAAATATCTATTCTAACATCTTGGAGCAAACTAATTTCTCTGATGCCAACAATATTCATTTGATTCAAAGGGTTATTGTATCAATTGTTTTATATCACTTTAATATTGAATATTATGATTTAATGCCCCAAACGCTAAATGCTGTACGAGAAATAATAGATGAAATACAAGATTTTGCTTTACTACCTACAGTAGATTTTTTTGAAGCCAAATATTATATTCATACCAATCAGAATAAAGATCTTGCTTTGGACTACTATGATAAAGCAATAAATGGTGCGGAACTATTAAATGATAAATCATTTAGGGATAGAGTGATAGAGGAAAAAAATAAGGATTTTCCATAATTTCAATTTAAAAACAGGACATAAATGTCAGTGGACATAAATGTCCTGTTTTTTTACTCTCATAAGGGATATACTGTTATTGTAAATAAGTTAAGCAGAACGCAGTGCTAGAAACATTACTATTTAAAAGGGATGTAGATTAGCAGGCGGGAGGAAAATATGGTAAAAACAATTGACTATTATATGGATGAAAAGTTTGTCAAGAAGGACTATCTGATTATCAAAAATAGTCTAGATAGCAGACGCCTATGTAAAGTAACACTTGATGAGAAGCTACTAAAATTAGTTCTCTTACTTCCAAATGAAATGAGAGAAATCAAAATGGACTCCAACTTAAAGCCTAGAATTAGAGTTGTTGACATAACCGATGGGAGTGAGTGAAGTTTCTAAAATAGAAATTAAAATTAGAAAGAGGTAATACAATGATTAAGGTAGAAAGAGTTACAAAGCGATTTGGAGATAATATTGCATTAAATCAAATTAGTTTTTCAATAAACGAAGGAGAAATTTTTGGATTCCTAGGGCCATCTGGTTCAGGGAAAACAACAATGATCAATATTCTGACAGGACAGCTACAGGCTAACAGCGGAAAGACAGAATTATTAGGGAAAGATTCTCAAAAATTACTGCCGTCAGATTTTGAAGAGTTAGGTTTAGTAGGTGACACAAGTGGTTATTACGAAAAATTAAGTTTGTACAATAACTTGTTACTGTTTGCAAGACTATACGGAATTTCAAAATCTAGAATTGAAGAAATTCTAAAACAAGTTGGTCTGTATGATAGTAAAGACACTCCAGCTGAGAAACTTTCTACAGGAATGCGTCAACGAATGCTTTTAGCTCGTGCTTTAATCAATTATCCTAAAGTTCTATTTTTAGATGAACCTACAAGTGGGTTAGATCCCACCACCTCAAAGAAAATTCACAAATTACTACAGGAGTTAAAGGAAAGAGGAACAACCATTTTCTTAACTACTCATGATATGAATGAGGCGACTTTATTATGTGATAACCTAGCTCTTTTGAATAAAGGTGATCTTATTGAACAAGGAAGCCCAAGCGAAATTATCCAAAAATATAACACGGAAAAAAAGGTTGCAGTAACCTATAGTGACTCTACTAAAAAAGTAGTGCGATTCGAAGACTTGCAGCACGAAGATTATAAAAAAATGATGACGATTCACTCATGCGAACCAACTTTAGAAGATATTTTTATTAAATTGACAGGAGAAAAATTAGATGTTTAAGAGAATTTTAGCCCTTATCTGGTTGAGGACACAAGTATTATTAACAAACAAAAACACTTTGGTACAGGTAGTATTCCCATTCTTTCTTGTTCTACTCTTCCAAAATTTTATGAATACAGATGGCACTCAAGGGAAAACACTATTGTTTAGTTCTTTAACAATGGCATTCTCATTTTCTTCTGGATCAATGATTTCAAACTCTATTGCAGAGGAAAAAGAAAAAAGAATTTTTAAGACTCTCATTTTAAGCGGAGTTCGCCGTGGAGAATACCTTGTTTCCGTTTTGTTTTATCCTGTAATCTTTGCCTTGGCTTCAGTTATTTCTTTCCCTATTATGGTTGAAGTGGATTTCGCAAAAGATTATCCTGTATACCTTGTAGTAGCTTCTCTGGTAGCATTATGTACAATCCTCTTAAATTTAGTGATTGGAGCTATTTCAGAGACACAAACTCAGGCTCAGGTTTATGGTTTGATTCCAATGCTTGGTCTCTCATTCTTGCCGATGTTTTCTCAAGTTAGCTCAGAGGTCAAGAAATTTATGGACACAACCTTCTTAGGAGCTTATGTAGATTTCTTTAATAAACCAGATTTCAAGTTGAATTTTGACAGTTTGGGGGTTACTTTTGCTTGGGTTGTAGCATTACTTGCCCTTAGTTATTGGGGATTGAAAAATAAAAAAAGAGTTCCGTTTGGAAAGTTAACACTTAATCAACTTCAAAAACTAACTTTTTTTAAAGCTTAATGTTCAGTCCCCATAACCTAGTCTTATGGATGGGGTATAGCGTCAGACAAAAAACCAGCACTTAACAATGCTGGTTTTCACTACCTTTAAGCCTTAGAATTTACTTAGAAATCACCTCAAATTTCTTAGATTCGTCTACAAACAGTATTATAATAGTATTGTAGTAAAGAAAGAGGGTGTTTATATGTGGAAAAAATATTTTTCAAAATATAAATGGACTGATTTATTTTGGATTCTTTTTGTAATTTGGTCATGCCTTTATACGGGTAATAGTTCTTCGTTTCCACTTACTCATCAAGAAATCTCTTTCCATGGATGTTGTTATGGGGCAGCACTTGCCTTATATCACTTGCTATTTATTGATAAATTTCTCATTTCAAATCGAAAATAAATGGAGAGGTCAAAATTTTTTATACTTTTCGGAAAGACAGTGGAAAATCGTGTTTTAAACCCGCATCTCAAGAAGAGGTGCGGGCTTTGTAGTATCTCAAAAATTTATTTACAGTGCTTTCCCAACCAGAATCTCTGCTTCGATGGTAATCTCAGTTAACTGGCTCCAGTCAATCTTGCTTTGATCGACGTGAAAGAGTAGGGGGGTCATGCTAAGCAGGGCTTGGCGTTGCTCTGCGGTGATAGGTTTGGTCAGGGAAGCTATCTGACTAGATTGGATGCTGAAATGTTCCTGGAAATGTTCCTTGATATCTTGGTTGGAATAGTCCTTCTTTGTTAGTTGATCCTGTACCATTTGGCGGATTTCTTTAAGGTGATTTTCAGTTGGTATGATCTTCATTAAGATACCGTTTTGGGATAAAACGCGGCGAAATTCACCGTAGTTGGCAGGTGAGAAGATATCAAGCAGGATATCCATGCTGGCGTCTTTTATAGGAAGACGAGCCAGGTCGCCAACGAACCAATTGACCGCCCAGTTAGGTTCACTTTTAGCAGCGATTTGGACCGAGTCTTTTGAAATATCAAAGGCATAGAAGGTTTTATCAGAGTGACTTTCTTGGAGTTTACGAGAGTAGAAGCCTTCGCCACAACCGATGTCCAAGACAGTTTTTGCAGATGATTTAGTCGCTAGTATGTCTGAGATGCCTTCTAAGATAGCCTGATAAAAGCCAGCTTCTAGGATTTGCTGGCGATTTTGAAAGTTTTCCTTGTCGTAGTTAGCCGATTGTTTGATTTGCGGAGCTAGATTGACATAGCCGAATTTTGCTAGGTCAAAAGAATGGCGGTTGCTACATTTGAGGCTAGTCTCTACCAAGGTCAGATTTTCTTGGCAAATGGGACAGGCAAAGGCAGTCGCAGAAGCAAAGCGCTGGAGTTTGGGTTTGAGGTTTGTATTCATAGTTTAAGTGTATCAAAAGAGGCAAATGAAAGCAACTTTAGGAATAAGTAGATGGGAGATTCAGTAGAAATAAAACTAATTCTCCAATTTATGGAATGAAATTGCTTTTATATCTAAATTGTTATATAATAATGATAAGGAGGAAATAAGTATGTTAAAAGAAGTATTAAGCGTCGCAAAAGTTGCGAAAAAATCATCACTCTTTTTGGGTGGTGTCGCATTTGGTACCCTTGGTTTGAAAATCTTGGCAAGTAAGGAAGCTAAAAAAGGTTATTCTAAAGCTTTGGCTAAGGCTTACAAGTTGAAAGACGAGCTAGATGCATCTGTTTCTGTTGTGAAGCAACATGGAGACGATGTCTTGCAAGATGCCAAATATTTGTACGAGCAAGAGAAAAAAGAAGAGCAATTAGATAGCCTTATAGGTGAATAATATGTCTTTTAAAGTGCTACATAGAGGATACCAACATATCCGACTATCATCTTCTTTTTCACTCACCTTGGATATTCAAGACTATCTTCGTTCCTTGGCGAGAGATGAAAAGGGGATTGAGTCTATCCAGTTTTACATGGATCAACAGCACTTTACTCTACGTATAAAAGAAGGCTTTTCTGTATTAGATAATGCAGAAGCCTTTTTAAAAAGAATTGATAAAGGGAAAGTTTCTGAGTTGATGACTCTTCCCATTCGTAGAGAAGAGAGTGCTTATTCTATTGTTTCAGGTGCAGCGATTAAGCGTATGATTTTTCGTATTTTTGTGCCGTATCCTATTCGCTATATATGGACTTGTTATCAGGCTTTGGGTTATATCAGAGAAGCCTATCAAACACTAGCGCGTAAGGAACTAACGATGGAGGTCTTGGACTGTTCGGCTATTTTATTGTCTTTGTTTATGAGCCAATCCAAGACAGCTAGCAATATCATGTTTATGCTTGATTTGGGGAATCATTTAGATCAGTGGTCCTTGAAAAAAACTGCAACAGATTTAGAACAGAGTCTTCTTGCAAAAGAGAGCGATGTATTCTTAGTACAGGGCGATACGGTTGTTAGTATCAAGAGTTCCGATGTTCAAATAGGAGATGTCTTGATCTTTTCTCAAGGAAATGAAATTCTGTTTGATGGACAAGTAGTTTCAGGTTTAGGTATGGTCAACGAAAGTTCCTTGACGGGAGAGAGTTTTCCAGTTGAAAAAAGAGAGTCTGATTTGGTTTGTGCAAATACAGTATTAGAAACCGGAGAGTTACGCATTCGTATAACCGATAATCAGATGAACAGCCGGATTTTACAACTGATTGAGTTGATGAAAAAATCTGAAGAAAACAAGAAAACGAAACAACGCTATTTCATCAAGATGGCGGACAAGGTCGTCAAATATAATTTCTTGGGGGCTGGGCTGACTTACCTATTAACGGGTTCTTTTTCTAAGGCCATCTCTTTCCTATTGGTCGATTTCTCCTGCGCTTTGAAAATCTCTACTCCTGTAGCTTATTTGACAGCTATCAAGGAGGGGTTGAACCGTGAAATGGTGATTAAGGATGGAGATGTTCTGGAGAAATACCTGGAAGTTGATACTTTCTTGTTTGATAAGACGGGAACGATCACAACTAGCTATCCGATAGTTGAAAAGGTGTTACCTTTTGGAGACAATAGTGAGGAAGATATTCTCAGAATCAGTGCCTGTCTTGAGGAACACATTTATCATCCTATTGCTAATGCCATCGTCAAGCAAGCCGAGATAGAGGGGATTGAACATGAGGAAATGCATGGGAAACTCCAATATATCGCAAGTAAGGGGATCAAATCTCATATAGATGGCCAACCAGTTCTTATTGGGAATTATGTCTTGATGCAGGATGAGCAGATTCATATCAGTTCAGAACAAAATGCTTTAATTGAAGAGTACAAGAGTCACTACAATCTCTTATTCTTGGCTTATCAGAATGAATTGATTGGAATGTTCTGTATTCATACTCCTTTGAGAAAAGAAGCAAAAGCAGCCTTGGAGAAACTTAAGGCACAAGGGAAAAAATTGATTCTGGCAACAGGGGATACCTTGGTTAGAACAGAGGAATTAGTCAAAGATTTGCCCTTTGATCAGGTCTATACAGACTTGAAACCTGATGGGAAATTTGAGTTAGTAGAGGAACTGCAGAAAGCAGGTCACACTATTTTGATGGTTGGAGATGGATTGAATGACTCAGCGGCTCTAACCCTATCAGATATCGGTGTGGTGATGAATGAGAGTGCAGATATTTCTAAACAGATGAGCGATATCTTGTTGTTAGATAATCGTTTGGATTTCTTCCAAGAGTTGGATTCGCTATCATCATCTTTGCAAACACTCATCAAGAAGAATATTCAAGATACCGTTGTCGTAAATAGTAGTTTGATTGGCTTTGGCTTGTTTAACTGGCTTAGCCCTTCAAATCTTTCTATCTTACATAATCTAACAACCTTACGCATTGTACTGCGTAGCCTGTCTATTAAGGGATAGGAGGGGACTATTCATAGCAAAAAGGAGTTACCTTTATCGAGGTTAACTCCTTTGTTTATAGGTAAATGTTGAACAATTTAGTAAGTCAATACAAAGTATTTTTTCTTACCACGTCGGATAACAGTGAGTTCGTTCTCTAACTTATCTGCATCTCCTAAGACATAGTCAAGGTCTTGGATACGGTCACCGTTGACGTAGATGGCTCCGTTTTGAACATCTTCACGAGCTTGGCGTTTTGAGTTAACCACACCAGAAGATACGAGAAGTTCTACGATGTTGTGGTTTTCATCTGCTTGTACTTGGTAGTTCGGAACGCCACGAAGTCCTTGTTTGAGTTCTTTGACAGAAAGGTTTTTGATATTTCCAGCAAAGAGTTGCTCAGTGATGTTAAGGGCTTCTTTGTAAGCTTCTTCGCCGTGAACCAGAGTTACGACTTCACGAGCGAGGACTTTTTGAGCCAAACGTTCGTGTGGTGCTGCTTCGAATTGTTTACGGATGTCTTCAATCTCGTCTAATGACAAGAAAGTAAAAATCTTCAAGAAGCGAACAGCGTCAGCATCCATGACGTTCATCCAGAATTGGTACATTTCGTATGGAGAAGTCTTTTCAGGGTTGAGCCAAACAGCATTCCCTTCTGATTTACCAAATTTCTTACCGGTTGCGTCTGTGATGAGTGGGACAGTAATTACGTGACCAGTCTTGTCAGCCTTACGACGAAGCAATTCGGTACCAGCGGTCATATTTCCCCATTGGTCAGAGCCGCCGATTTGTAGGGTTACGTTGTGCTCTTGGTTAAGGACAAAGAAGTCATAACCTTGCATGATTTGGTAGGCAAACTCAGTGTAAGAAATCCCTGTTTCGATACGTTTCTTCACAGACTCCTTACTCATCATGTAGTTGACAGTGAAGTATTTTCCGATATCACGGAGGAAGTCAATGAAGCTGATGCTGCCAAACCAGTCGTAGTTGTTGACCATGACAGCTTTATTTTCACCGTTTTCAAAATCAAGAAAACGAGAAAGTTGTCCTTGGATAGACTTGACCCAGCCATCTACTGTGTCTTTTGTTTGGAGACTACGCTCAGCATCTTTGAAGGACGGATCTCCGATGAGACCTGTAGCACCGCCAACGAGCGCATATGGTTTGTGACCTGCTAACTGCAAACGACGACTTGTCAAGATTGCGACAAGGTGACCTAGGTGAAGGCTGTCAGCAGTTGGATCGTAGCCAGTATAATAAGAAACTTGACCTTCTTCTAGGGCTTTACGCAAAGCTTCTTCATCAGTCGTTTGAAAAATCAAACCACGCTCTTTTAGCTCATCAAAAATGTGCATGTGTCTTTTCTCCTTTTTAAAATATTATTTCTACCTATTTTACCACAAACTTGGCAAATAACCTAGTAAAATCGGGAAGAAAGTTGCTACTCGGACTTTTTTGGAAACGAGTGAAATATGGTATAATAGCACTAGCTTATTTTCGGAGAAATAGATAAAAATCGTTAAGAAAGGGGCTGAAAGATGTCTCATATTATTGAATTGCCAGAAGTCTTGGCCAACCAGATCGCAGCAGGAGAAGTCATCGAACGTCCTGCCAGCGTAGTTAAAGAGTTGGTTGAAAATGCCATTGATGCTGGCTCTAGCCAGATTATCGTTGAAATCGAGGAAGCTGGACTTAAGAAAATCCAAATCACAGATAATGGTCACGGGATTGCCCACGATGAGGTCGAGTTAGCCCTCCGTCGTCATGCGACCAGTAAAATTAAGAATCAAGCGGATCTTTTTCGGATTCGGACCCTCGGTTTTCGTGGTGAAGCCCTGCCTTCTATCGCTTCTGTCAGTGTTTTGACTTTGTTGACAGCGGTGGACGGTGCCAGTCACGGGACCAAGCTAGTGGCTCGTGGGGGAGAAGTTGAGGAAATCATTCCAGCGACCAGTACTGTGGGGACTAAGGTTTGTGTGGAAGACCTCTTTTTCAACACACCGGCTCGTCTCAAGTATATGAAGAGCCAGCAGGCAGAGTTGTCTCATATCATTGATATTGTCAATCGTCTGGGGCTAGCCCATCCGGAGATTTCTTTTAGCCTGATTAGCGATGGCAAGGAAATGACACGAACAGCTGGTACGGGTCAACTGCGTCAAGCCATTGCTGGGATTTATGGTTTAGCCAGTGCTAAAAAGATGGTTGAAATTGAGAATGCTGACCTAGATTTTGAAATTTCTGGTTTTGTCTCATTGCCGGAATTGACACGTGCTAACCGCAATTATATCAGCCTTTTTATCAATGGCCGTTATATCAAAAACTTCCTACTCAATCGTGCTATTTTAGATGGTTACGGCAGCAAGCTCATGGTGGGGCGTTTTCCACTAGCTGTTATTCACATCCAGATTGACCCTTACTTAGCCGATGTCAATGTGCACCCAACCAAGCAAGAGGTGCGTATTTCTAAGGAAAGAGAGCTGATGGCACTGGTTTCAGAAGCTATCGCAAAGAGTCTAAAGGAACAGACCTTGATTCCAGATGCCTTGGAAAATCTTGCAAAGTCTACCGTTCGCAATCGTGAAAAGGTGGAGCAAACCATTCTCCCACTTAAAGAAAATAATCTTTACTACGAGCAAACGGAGCTGACAAGACCGACACAAGCTGAGGTGGCAGACCATCAGGTGAACCTGAATGAAGAGAAACAGGATTTGAATCTGTTTGCTAAGGAAACCTTAGACCAGATAACCAAACCAGCCAAACTCCATTTTGCAGAGAGAAAGCCTGCTAACTATGACCAACTAGACCATCCAGAGTTAGACCTGGCTAGTCTGGATAAGGCTTATGACAAGTTGGAGCGGGAAGAATCTTCAAGCTTCCCAGAGTTGGAATTTTTCGGTCAGATGCATGGAACCTATCTCTTTGCCCAAGGTCGAGATGGGCTCTACATCATAGATCAGCACGCGGCTCAGGAACGGGTTAAGTATGAGGAGTACCGTGAGAGCATTGGCAATGTTGACCAGAGCCAGCAGCAACTCCTAGTGCCCTATATCTTTGAATTTCCTGCGGATGATGCCCTTCGTCTCAAGGAAAGAATGTCTCTTTTAGAGGAAGTAGGCGTCTTTCTAGCAGAGTACGGGGAGAATCAATTTATCTTGCGCGAACATCCCATTTGGATGGCAGAGGAGGAAATTGAGTCTGGAATCTATGAGATGTGCGACATGCTCCTCTTGACCAAGGAAGTTTCAATCAAGAAATACCGAGCTGAACTAGCCATTATGATGTCCTGCAAGCGGTCCATCAAGGCCAACCATCGTATTGATGACCACTCGGCTAGACAACTCCTCTATCAACTCTCTCAATGTGACAACCCCTATAATTGTCCACACGGACGTCCTGTTTTGGTTCACTTTACCAAGTCGGACATGGAAAAGATGTTCCGTCGCATTCAGGAAAATCATACCAGTCTCCGAGAGCTAGGAAAATACTAATACTCTTCGAAAATCTCTCTAAACTGCGTCAGCCTTACCTTGCCTAACTCAAGTTATGCCTACGGTTAGCTTCCTAGTTTAGATTTGATTTTCATTGAGTATAAATTGAAGGGAAAATTATGTACGAATATTTAAAAGGTATCATTACCAAAATTACTGCTAAATACATTGTCCTTGAGGCAAATGGTATCGGTTATATCTTGCATGTAGCCAATCCCTATGCTTACTCAGGTCAGGTTAATCAAGAAACTCAGATTTATGTGCACCAAGTTGTCCGTGAGGATGCCCATCTGCTTTACGGCTTTCGCTCAGAAGATGAGAAAAAACTCTTCCTCAGTCTGATTTCGGTCTCTGGGATTGGTCCTGTGTCAGCTCTTGCTATTATCGCTGCCGATGACAATGCTGGCTTGGTTCAAGCGATTGAGACTAAGAATATCACTTACTTGACTAAATTTCCTAAAATCGGTAAGAAAACAGCCCAACAGATGGTATTGGATCTAGAAGGTAAGGTGGTTGTGGCAGGGGACGACCTCCCTGCTAAGGCTGCAGTTCCATCTAGCAGTGACAACCAAGAACTGGAAGAAGCTATGGAAGCCATGTTGGCTTTGGGCTACAAGGCAACTGAGCTCAAGAAAATTAAGAAATTCTTTGAAGGAACTTCGGATACAGCAGAAAATTACATTAAATCTGCTCTCAAGATGTTGGTGAAATAGGAGATTTCTATGCCAAAACGCTGTGGCTGGGTTAAAATGAACAACCCTCTATATGTAGCCTACCACGATGAGGAATGGGGTCAACCTCTCCATGACGACCAAGCCCTTTTTGAGTTACTCTGCATGGAGACTTATCAGGCTGGTCTTTCTTGGGAGACGGTGCTCAACAAACGCCAAGCTTTCCGAGAATCCTTTCATGACTATCAAATTCAAGCGGTCGCAAAGATGACCGACTCTGAATTGGAAGCATTGATGGACAATCCAGCTATCATCCGCAATCGTGCCAAGATTTTTGCGACGCGAGCCAACGCCCAGGCCTTTCTACAAGTTCAGGTAGAATTCGGAACTTTTGATGCTTATCTTTGGTCTTTTGTCGGTGGGAATACGATTGTGAATGATGTACCTGACTACAGAGGGTCTCCTGCCAAAACAGCTCTATCTGAGAAATTATCCAAAAATCTCAAAAAACGAGGCTTCAAATTTACTGGACCAGTCGCTGTTTTGTCCTTTCTACAGGCTACAGGGTTGGTTGATGACCATGAGAATGATTGTGAATGGAAAGGAAATTAAATGATGTCTAACAAAAATAAGGGAATTCTGATTTTTGCGATTCTCTATACAGTTCTCTTTGTGTTTGATGGTGCTAAATTGCTGGCTTCTGTGATGCCATCTGCCATTGCGAATTATCTAAAATATCTAGTCTATGTAGTATTAGCTCTATATGGCTCTTTCTTGTGCAAGGATAGATTGATCCAACAATGGAAGGAGATTAGAAAGACGAAAAGAAAATTCTTCTTTGGCGTTTTAAAAGGCTTGCTCTTTCTCATTCTGATGACTGTTATCTTTGAATTTGTATCAGAGATGTTGAGGCAGTTTTTGGGACTAGACGGACAAAGTCTAAATCAGTCGAATCTTCAAAGCATCTTTCAAGAACAACCACTACTGATAGCGGTTTTTGCCTGCATCATTGGACCTTTGATGGAAGAACTCTTATTCCGTCAAATTCTATTGAGATATTTGAGAAAAAGTCTGCCAACTTGGCTGAGTATCTTCATAGTCGGCCTTGCTTTTGCCTTAATCCATATGCACAGTTTGTCTTTGTCAGAGTGGGTCGGTGCAGTCGGTTATCTAGGTGGTGGCCTTGCCTTTTCTATTATTTATGTGAAAGAAAAGGAGAATATCTACTATCCCCTACTTGTTCACATGTTAGGCAATAGCCTAGTCTTGATCATTGTAGCTATCGGTAGTATGTGATGAAAATGCTAGTAACGATACTGAAAAAAGCTGAGAAACTCTTCCCAGCTTTATTTTTTATAGTCAAAGCGAATGACTTGCTCCGTTGCGTCCACATATGCGTGAACTCCAAAGGGAACAATTGCTCTTGGTGTGGCATGGCCAACGTTTAGATTATAGACAATCGGGATATTGCTATCAATGGTGTCCATTAAAGCCTCTTTATAGTCGTCATAGAAAGTTTCATCCATAGGTTTTCCGACCAAGAGTCCACTGATGACCTCGAATACACCAGTTTCCTTTAAAGTCCGCAACATCTTTTGGAAGTCTTCAGGATTAGGCTTTTCTTCGCTGGTTTCTAGCAAGAGGATTTTTCCTTTCCAGTCTGACAAGTCAGGGAAAAGTTTGTATTTTTGGCAGAGCTCCGTGCTGTCTGCGTATCGAGAGTTGTCAAAGATATCGTAGAGAGATTCGAGGCAACCACCGAGGATTTCTCCCTCGAACTGGGCATTTCCTTATAACAAGTCAAAACCTGTATTTGCATGACTGACACGAGGTGTCCCCAGAGCCTTGGAACTGAAGTCAGTTCGTTCCTCATACCAAACGTCACTAGGGCGGATTTCGGAGATTCTTCCAGTCTCAATCAATTCTTTAAAGTAGTGGCAGCTATATGGCAACATTTCTTTGTCTAACTCACAAATGTCTGCTAAAAAGGATTGCCCATAAAAAGTCTTGATTCCTAGTTTATGCAACATGAGATGGTTCATGGTCGTATCCGAGAAGCCAAGAAAAATCTTTTGTTTGATAACTTTTTCTAGTTGGTCATTTTCAAAAAGGTAGGGCAACAAACGATAGGTATCATCTCCACCGATGGCGCATAGGATCATGTCGATACTATCATCAGAAAAGGCTTGCATCAAATCCTCCGCACGTGCTTCAGGATGGTCCTTGATAAAGTCTAAGCCTTTTAACGAATGGGGCAAAAAGGTAGGATTGAGTCCTAGATCCTTGAGACGTTGAATACCCAAGTCCACTTCGTGTTTGACAAAGTCTTCTCCGATAATGCCACTAGACAAACTAACAATACCAATAGTAGAAACCATATCTCATCCTCCTAGAAATAAATTGATGCTATTGTATCACAAAAGATGAGGAGAAACAACAAGAATTAGAATCAGAAAATGGCTTTTAGATCACGAGAGTAGTAAAAAAGCAACCGTTCGATGTGGTTGCTTTTTATAGTAGTTGCATTCTTATAGAGCAGTAAGGAAGGTCAGTCCGCCAAGGATAACCCCAGCCGAGTTTGGAATGATTAGAATCCAGTCTTTCTTAGGCTCTTTTGTCCATCCATAAATGACCCAGATTAAGCAAGAGACTGCTGCTGATAAAGGTTGAAATGGTTGAGCTTTATTTCCTTGTAAATTGGCAAAAATTTGGGGGATGTAGGCTATAAATACAATAATCCCGATAAAGGCACCAATTGAACCAACAATTTGATTAATTCTCTGTTTAGTCATATATATTTCTCCTTATTACTTTATTAGCATAACAGAAAAACAACTTGGATTCAAGGATAAAACCTCGGGATTCCAAGGGAAGACTTTACATTAGAATGTTATTAGAAAATGTGTTTACTTCTTTTGAGAGTCGAAAAATGATTTGGAACTACAAAAAAGTAGTCTGTCTACAAAACACACTACTTTTATTGTTTATCTTAATATCTAGCAGGTCCTGCACTTGCGCTCTTGATGTTGAAACGTTTTTTGAGGTAGAAACGTAGAGCAAGAAGTGCTCCACCGATCACCAACAAAACAAGTGGTGGGAGGCTGATGTTGATGGCTTGTGGAAGGAAGTTGCTCAAGAAGAGAATGAGAACCCATGCAAACATAGTTGCTAACATAACCAAAAGTGATTTCCAGAATGGAGGGCGTTGGCTACGGTCAGTATCTGGTCCGTAGTAGCGGTAGATGAAGTGATAGAGAAGGTAAAAGGCAACTCCACCAAAGGCCCCTACACTGATAAGTGTTACCAATCCGTAAGCTACGGGTTGGTTTGAGAAGAAGCTCATCAAGGCACTAACTACTGCAAACAGTCCTGTAATGAAAAGGGCTGAATCCAACATCATCAATTTTGGATCGTCATTTTCCTTTGGATGTTCTTTTTCGTATTGCTCTTTTTCGCTGAAACTATGAGCCCAGTGAGTTGGTGCTCCGTAGATAGAGCGGGCTGTCACTCCTTTTGGTTGCTCCTCAAGGATATGAGGAATCACTTCTTCAAGGATAGCCTTGATTTCGGCATCGGTTTTCCCGTCCTTGAGAAATTGCTGGGTTGCAATATGGATAAATTCTTGGTTTTTCTTTGTTAATTCTTTTAAATCAATTTGTGACATAATAACTCCTGTTTAGAACCATTTTTTATGGATGAGGTAAAGAGTGAGAGAAACACTCATAGCAAAGGCGATAAAGACGATGAGCCAGAAAGCATGCGGTTCTCCGTTTAAAGGGATTTCATTGTCCTTAAAGTTCATTCCGTAAGCTGAGAAAATCATAGTCGGGATAGACATAACGATGGTCACGAGGGCCAAGGTTTTCATGATATTGTTCTGGTTGTTTGAAATGATAGAGGCAAAGGTCTCTGTCATAGAGTGAAGGACGTTTCCATAGATATCCGCCATCTCGATGGCCTGTTGCGTTTCAATCAATGTGTCTTCCAGTAGGTCTTCGTCTTCAAGGTATTTCTTAATATTGCTAGTTGCGCTGGTCAATTTTTTAATCACACGCTCATTTGTCTTAAGAGAGGCCTTGAAGTAGACGATGGTCTTTTCTAACTCCATGAGTTCAATCAATTCTTCATTTCGAGTAGATTTGTGAAGTTGGGTTTCGATTTGCTCACTCTTGCGTTCGATTGAACGGAGGGCTGTCAGGTAGATTTCAGCGTTGCGGTAGAGGATTTGAAAGATAAAGCGCGAACGCATAAAGGTATAGAAATTCCGAAGTCTCCGATTGATAAAGATATCTAGAAGTGGTAGAGGTTCCAAACAAGTGGTAATAATAGCCTCTTCAGTGATGATAATCCCCAAGGGAATGGTCACATAGTAGGTGCGATTATTTCTCTCTTCAGTAATGGGAACGTCTACGATGATCAGAGTGTATTCATCTTCAATGGTAATACGAGACATTTCTTCGGCATCGAGTGGTGCACGGAGGTCCGCGATATCAATATCAAATGCAGAAGCAATTTCCATCGATTCGCTTTGGGTAGGATTGACGAGATTGATCCAAGTGCCCGGCTGGAGCGTATCGATCTCTTTGAATTCAGTTGTTGTTGAGAGAAAGACTTGTTTCATATCTCCGATCCTTTCCTAATCTATTCTGTGTTAATACTCTTCGAAAATCAAATTCAAACCGCGTCAACGTCGCCTTGCCGTACTCAAGTACAGCCTGCAGCTAGTTTCCTAGTTTGCTCTTTGATTTTCATTGAGTATAAAGTGATTTTTGACACCGTACTATTATACTACAAATTCGGCTTTTTTCAAACAAAATCTTACAAAAATACCGTTGTTATTGGCTTTTCGTTTTGTCTTGAAATGTTGCTTTTTTAATTTGCTCCCCTTTTTGCTCCCCTTATAGTGCTTTTAGTGCAGTTTCGTAGAATGAGACTGCTTTTTTTGCGTTCTCTTTTGAGAGGTGGCTATAAATATCCATAGTCATGGATAGAGTGGAATGACCTAAACGGTGCTGAAGCTCCTTGTAAGGAATACCAGAGTTAAGTAGTAAACTTGCATGAGTATGACGAAAACCATGGAAACCTATGTTAGGAACATCAGCACGCTTAAAATGTGTTAGCAGTCTTCTTTTAAGTTTTGAACTGCTAGGGTACTCATGAATAAAATCGGAAAATACCACGCTTTCACGTTTTCCTATCTTCCATGCTTCCTTAGTTTGGCGTAGCTTATATTGTTTTAGCATATCGATAGTAGATAAATCTATATCTATATCCCGATAACTAGCCTTAGATTTTGGGCTATTAATTTCTAATTCCCGATTTAGTGTTTTGGTAATATGCACTATGGCATTATCTAAGTCTATATCAGACCAAGAAAGGGATAAAGCTTCATTGATACGGCAACCAGTAGCCAGTAGGAACTTATAGAGCGTTGTCTCATAGTAATAACGATATCTATTGCTATCTAAATTATCGAGATAAACAAGAAACTTTTTTAATTCTGGATTATCAAAGTGTTTTACTTTTTGTCGCTTTGCTTTCTGAGTGTTACGAGGTAAAACAACATCACGCGCAGGATTGGACGGTATCGCCTGCATAGTTACACCATACTGTAAGATACGTTTATTAAGCGCGTGTATCTTGTCATAGTGTAGAAAAGCCCCTTTTTCGCCTCTATTAGTCTTGTCAGCAAGTTTATTGATAATTGACTGGATAAGTGGAGTAGTGAGCTTATCGAGCTTATAGTCCCCGAAAATAGGTAATATATGGTTATCGATTAACTTTCTAACATTACCTTGAGTGTTTGGCTTAACTGTATTCTTATAACTTTCCAACCAGAGATTAGCTAATTCCTGATAGCTTGTTATGGTACTAGCTTTTTGTCTAGTAGATCCTGCTTTTTGAAAAGCAATTTTTTCCTGATTGGCTTTCTGTTTTACTTCCTTTTGTGTTCGCCCCGTTACCTTGGTTTTTACTTTCTTTCCTGTTACCTGGTCAACTCCTAGGTAAACACTTGCTCGGTAGACTTTACTACCGTCTTTTTTTATAACTTCAGTTATTTTCATGATGATAAACCTTTCTAAAATACATCAGCAGGCAAGCTATTATTAAAAAGGTTTTAGATTGTGGTTTATATCATGCTAGGGCTTACGATAAGACCCTTATTTTCGTTTCAGTTCTTCCAGTAGAGAATACATAGCATCAATGTGGTTATATTTTTGAAATTCAGGATCTTGGTTTTGTGCAATAAAGTATACGTATTGTCTACCGGATTTGAATTTATCGATAGCTTGTTTTTCCACTAATTTCTTTAAATATTTTAAAATTGTATTTTTGTGGATTTTTAGTTTTTCTTCCAAAGTCTCTCTTGTTATGAAACGGTTTTCGATTATTAATTCTAATATTTTTTTCTCATATTCGTTATCAATATCCAGGTTATCTATAAGGGAAGTATCCCATAATGTAAGTTCAACTGAGTCTAATTCAGTTCGTAAATTGGGATACTTTAAATGACTCTCTTTAACTGCTTCCATTATTTTGGGTATACCAGTTCCAGCTTTTTCACATAAATTTAAAAACCTAAAAATTTCTTGTATTAAGTAGTTTCTTGGATCAGAATGTGCCCCACTAAAAAAGTCCTTTATGTCAATTCTAAGTGTTCCGCCATTTGTGAATATGTATCTATCAGAATATCTAATTACCATTATCCCTTTTTCGCTTTTATAATCACTATGAATAAGGCTGTTAACGAATGCCTCACGAATTGCAATTCGTAACTTTGAAATCCCAATTCTATTCATAGAATTTTCTTGAATTTTAGAGTTATCATTTAAAGTTAGATACAATTTTTCAATAACTAGGTGAAAGAAATTAAAAAGATTATCTTCTCCCCACGTACCATCATAAATTACTCGGTCTTTAAAGCGATTATTTTCGGTAAATTCTTTTAAAACATATTCTACGTTATAGTGAGGAATAAACTCTTTTATGGCATTATGTGTTCCAAAAATTAATAATCCAGCCACAGTTGGTTTTATTTTATTGTCTGTACGATCTCTTCGTAGAGCGCTTATTTTTAATAGAAATTGCTCGGTGTCTAATTTGGAAAAAGGGTGCTCAGCATTAATATTATCGAACTTTTCTCTATAATGGTTTATTGTTTCTTTATCTAAATCTGATATAGAGAAATCCTGAACAAGTGTACTATCAAAACTTTCTTTTGCAGAGTCTCTTAACATCGCATTGATTTGCTCTTGTGAACACCTAAAATCACCAGTCCCCTGACGAAAATAGGTAGATGCTATGTTGTCATTAAGATATATAGGTTTATCCTTGTAGTCTACCTTGTTAACAGGGATAATGACAATCTCTTTTCCTTTTATATTTACGACTTCAACACTTTCTTCATTAATCACATTTCTATTAATTTTATTAGGGTTATTAAGTAAACTATATAATTCGTCCAGTACTTTATCGGGATCATTAACTCCAGAAATATAAAAATCTTTATTCTTTGTATTCTCTGAGACACCTAGAATTAACAGACCATTATTTGTATTAGCGAAGGAACAAATTGTTTTCATACCATCTTTAGGGAAAGAATTTTTAGCTTCTTTGAATTCAACACTTTGGTTCTCCCCTGATAATAACAATTTTTGTATATCGTATTTTCTCATTTTTTCTCCAATCAATTTGCACACGCATTCGCACACGCGCGGGAAAAATAGTTTATTTTTAGTTAGCTAACAGTGCTATTAAAGGTTTTTTTGAAAGTAGATTATTCGCACACGCATTCGCACACGCATTCGCACACGCGCTTCAGGATTGTTGAACATTGTGGCGCGTGGTAGGCTATAAGTCGTATTTTTCCTTTTTAGGTAATTCATTAATAATTTGACAAATAGCTTTTAAATTATCGTATGACAAAAAGTCTAAATTATATATGATTTCGTTTTTTAGTACAGGAATATCAGACATTTCGCTTAAGGCTATCTTTATTCTTGAACTATAATTATCTGATAAAAGGTCATCTTCAGTCATTTCTAAGTATTCTTCTGCATCTTTTAAAATGTTTTCAAGAGTTTTTGCTTCTTCATACCCCAACAATACCCCAACGCTTACCCCGAAGTAGTCAGCTAGTTGCTGGGCTTTTTCTGGTTTGATTTGGCTCTCTCCGTTTTCCCAATTTTGAAGAGTTCGATAATGAACCCCAATATTTTCAGCTAACTTTTTTTGAGATAGCTTTTTTTCTTGTCTTAATTCTTTCAATCTATTCATGTTTTATCACACCTTTCAAAGATGATTATATACTATATCTTAGAAAAAGTACATTTTTTTTGTGCAAAAATTAAAAAAACAGTTGACAGTAGAAAAAGTATTGTGTATTATACAAGTTAAGCACAGAAAAAGTGTGCTAACCCCCTCCGACCTTTCACACTTTCAATCTATTTATGGAGGGGGATTTTTTAGAAAGGGGGAAAACTATGAGCAAACTACGAGGCTATCGAGTTATGTTAGGACTAACTCAACAACAGATGGCGGACAAGCTAAAAATTTCTTTGCAGTCATACAACAACAAAGAATTAGGTAAAACGCCATTCAATGACAAGGAACGCCTAGCGGTTAAGTCAATGGTTGCAGAAATCAAACCAGATATAACTATAGATGAACTATTTTATAGCTAGAAAGGAGTGAACCGAATGGATCTAGTTTATATGGACGGTAAGAAAGAACCGTACACATTAAGTAGTATTGTGGCAGAATGCACGGGATTGCAACATCACACAATAACCAAAACGATCCGCAAACATCAAGAAAGGTTTGAACGGTTCGGAAAGGTTGGATTTAAAATCCAAGCTATGGAAAGTGGCCAGAATACCAAGGACTATATTTTGAATGAGCAACAAGCGACCTTGTTAGTTACATTCTTAAAGAATACCGAGCAAGTGGCCAACTTCAAAACCAATCTTGTCAAAGCATTCTTTGAAATGCGTGAGGAACTTTCTAAGTTTCGTATTCAGAGAGCGCTAGAAAAACCAAAAAGAAAAACACTGCATGACAGTATTGAGACATGGACTAATGCACCCAAGCACGCGCATAGCACCATGAACAACTTGCTACTGAAGGCAGTAACCGACAGGAACGCTAAGCAGTTAAGGAAAGAACGTGGGGGCTATAACGGCATTGATAGCTTGACCAGTGACGAGCTGGAGCAATATCAAGCCTTTGAGGATATGGTAATAGCTATGATTGGCTTGAATATGAGTTACCAAGAAATCAAGGCTATGGCATTCAGAAATAAAAATACACGCCATAGAAGCGCGTGAGAGCAACAAAAAAGGCTTACCGAGACCAATCAGCAAAGCCTTTCACACTAACACTAAAACGAATTTAACAACGCAGGCAAGCTATTATTAAAGAGGTTTTAGTAAAGATTTATACCTAGATTATAGCATATTTAGGTCAATTTGACCATACGGAGAGCGCCAACTCTTAAAACTGGTACTTTCTCACGCTTTCAATTTGGCGAGTCTGGGCGAGGGAATTAGCTAGTATAGGAAACAACCATTAAAAAGCCCATCAAGGCGATTACATAAACATAGAAACAGAGGTAAAAAACATGGACACCTACTTTGAAGATTTTGAAAAAGAGCTGGGACTTGTAGAAGAAAAGCTAGATATTTTATCAGAGTGGCATTTATCCAAGGAACACCATGGGGCAACAGAGATTGCTGAAGATTGTAGATCAGTAATTAGTCAGTTATGGATTCAATTTTATAAGCTTTCAGAAACCTATAAACAACAGGAAGCTGACCATGAAGCGTTTTTCAATGCCAATGTAGAAAATTTATTGGGTGAGTTGAAAAAACATGATGAATTTTTAGAGAACAATTCTATAAAATTAGGGGAAGGGCGCCCACACTGGTTATTATTCAACTATTTGAATAAAGCTGTTAGGAGTTTCACTGACCCTCAGGAACTAGCAACAGCTGATACTGGTAATATTTGGGCTTATCTACGTAGCTTGATTATAAAGGATTTGAAAGAAAGAGGGCTATTGAAATGATAACAGACCTAGACAACATGACACAAGCAGAATTTGATGAACAAATGGCTGAAATCAAGGAGAGACACCCTAACCTCTTCCAGTTTATCTCTGATTTTGTAGATCGAAAAGTAAGCACCGAAGAGGTGGACGACTTCCTGAAGATGGGACGAAGCGACCAAGTGGACTACATCAAGAACTATAAGGCGAGGGCATAACATGAACGAACTAGATTTAACCAATACACAGGCGGTTATCTTCATGATGGTATTGATTGGTGTACTACTCTATCTAAACAACCGAGACCGCCCAAAAAGCGCCAAATTTGAGCGAGAAAGCAAACAGACGATAGAAACATCTAGCGAGAGTTTAACCCCCGATTATGGGCGTTATATCCAGCTTGCAGGAGTCAATGTATGGGGAGGAATTGAATGAGTCTAACAATGAATGACAAGCGAGTATTAAGACTAATCAAGGTCGGGGCTGAGAACTCCATAACAGGGGCAGAAATCAGCCTGATCACTAAGCTAGCAGAAAGAACCGTACAGGACATTATTAGCCGTTTAATCACGCGCTACGGCGTTCCTATCGTTGGGGTACGTCACGGAGCTTTTAGAGGCTACTTTATCCCAGCTAACAAAGAGGAACTACTGGACGGAGCAAAGGCATTCTATAACCAAGTACAAGAGGAGCAGAAGCGTCTGACTGTCCTTTTGAATGCCGATTTAGAGAGCTACAAGCAACTACTGAAGGGAGCTGATGAATTTGTTTAGTCTCAGCAAAGAGAGCGAATATGAGCTAACTCATGGCGTTCTGGAGCTTGTGGAGAACTACCTGGAAGCGCGTGATACAGTCAAATCACGTTTGACGGGATTAATCACGGCACAGGAAGCCATGGACGAATTAGACATAAAATATAAGACTTTGCAAAGGTGGGAAAGTGCAGGGTTAAGACGATACCAGCCCCCACTAGAAGATACTAGGAAGATCTATTATAGAGTTTCTGACTTGCTGAAGTTTTTGGGGGTGGAAAATGGCTAGATATAACACACACCCAGTACAAGGTGGAGGTCATTATCATGACATTAAATTGTATAAGCACCGTGGCAGATCTTTGGAACAGTTCCAAGAACAAAAGCTACTGAAGAAGTTAAAAAAGAAACGCAAAAAGGGGCGATAGTATGACAATTTACGAGGCCAAAGGATTTCAGAGTAATCTTGTCTATCCATTTGATAAGATTAAGCCGTTCGAGTATATTGAACGCTTTAAGCCTTTGGTAGTCCCTGAAGGGTCAAACATTGAAGACTTCAAACGTACACAAGCGCCATACTGTATCAGTGGTAAAGTGACACCAGAAAAGAATGGCAGTTACAAGCGAAACAACTCCAGTCTAATCTATCGGGATTTGATTTTCCTTGATTATGACGATATACAGGGGACGTCTGAGGACTTCATAAAAGCCGTCTCTAGCGCTTTATTTGGCTACTCCTATATCTTATACCCGACTATCAAACATAGCTTAGAAAAGCCCCGTTTTCGCCTTGTAGTGAAGCCTGACAACGTGATGAACGAGGCAACCTATAAGCAGGTAGTGAAGGAGATAGCGGACAAGATAGGGCTACCCTTTGACATGGCCAGTCTAACCTGGTCACAACTCCAAGGGCTACCAGTCACAACAGGCAACACAGCAGACTATCAAAAAATCGTAGAGCATGGCCTAGATTATCCAGTCCCCAAGGTTGAACCAAGAGCGAAGCAAGAAACTACTGAGCTTTACAAGCCTAAAGCAAGTGGCCAGAGGTCAATGACCATGAGAATTATTGACACGCTTTTCAATGGCTTTGGAGACGAGGGAGGTCGTAAGGTGGCGCTGACACGCTTTGTAGGCTTGCTCTTTAACAAGTGGGTTGATTGTGATCTAGAGACCGCCTACGAACTTACAAAGATAGCTAATAGCGTGACTGCTGAACCTTTACCAATCGAGGAACTAGACCGTACATTCAGCAGTATAGCACGGGCAGAATACAGAAAGAGAGGGTAGAACCATAGAAAAGGAAAAATTGAAAAGCCTGGAAAGTGAAATCTTAGAGGTGAGAGAGCAAGAACAACCACCTAGAACGATGAAGGAGCTTGAAAATCGTATCTTTCAGGCTGGCGAAGAATGGCGAGCAGAACATACTGAAACAAAGGTAAACGAGTCCACAGGGGACGTTACCGAAAAGGTCGCTATGCCCCAAACCTTCACAGTCGCTAAAATTTTAAGCGATATTGTCACGTTTACTTTTATCAGTAAGAGCAATGTACCTGATTATAGCCTACTCTATATCTATGATTTAGACGAGGGTATCTATACCGCTAGTAATGACCTGTTTAACCTATTCTGTAAGACTTTTGACGTGAGAATTAAGCCCAGGGAGTGGGCACAGATTAAGTTAATGGTTAGGACATTGACCAAGATAAAGAAACCTTTTGAAAGTGCTGACCTTGTACCTGTAAAGAATGGTATTATTGATCTAAGAACTAAGGAGCTACTACCATTTAGCCCTGATTATGTCATTACAAGCAAGATCAGCACGGCTTACCACGCGCCTAAACGAGTCCCAATAGATAGAGAGGGCAAAACTTTTGATGATTGGTTGAACTCAATCGCTTGTAATGATAGTGAACTAGTGACACTGTTTTGGCAGATTATCCTAGAAGCTATCAATCCTAACCACACCCGAAATAAGTTCGCTATCTTCTACGGTGACGGTAACAATGGTAAGGGAACATTTCAGCGCTTCCTTATCAATCTGATAGGGGAAAGCAATATATCAGCCTTAAAACCTGCACAGTTTGCTGAAAAGCATAACTTAGAAACCCTGGTAGGTAAAGTTTGTAATATCGGAGATGAAGCCCCAAACGAATACTTAAAAAATCCGTCTGATCTAATGAGTATCACTAGCGGGGACACCGTGCTAGTCAATCCAAAAGGTCGGCCAGCTTTTGAAGCTACCTTTAAGCTATTCAATATCTTTTCAGGGAACTATATCCCCAACGGTGGCAATAAGACAAAAGGCTGGTATCGTAGAATTATGATCGTCCCTTTTAATGCTGACTTTAACGGGGAGAAGGAAAAACCTTGGATAAAAAACGAGTTTTTAGCAAACAAGGAAGTCCTAGAGTATGCCCTGTACAAAGCCATCAACCAAGAGCCATTTACTCACTTTATCGAACCTAAAGCAGTTAAAGGCCTCCTAGAAGAATACCAGGAAGAAAATGACTACTTGCTTTCATGGGTTAAGCATGAATACATGGAAAGAGGTTGGCATGAGCTGGACGTAGTACCTGTTTTTATACTGACCAGATCGCTGAAACATTATGCTGAAGATATGGGAATACCCAAGCCCAATGTTTACGGGGCAGGAAAAGATACTATCAGACACCTACAACAGTTGACGCCTAATAAGTACCAGCTAAAGCGGGCGAGGGTTAAAGTTGAGGACTTTGATAAATTAGACCCTTTCGATTTTGAAAGAACAAAACTAGCTAAAACTAATCACGCTGTCGTTAAAGACTAAAATGTTACCTTCTTTTTTCGCCCTAAACCCTTGGTATATCTAGGTTTTCACCCCAAAATGTTACCTTCTTGTTACCTTGTTTAGAAAGAAGGTAACGTAGTTAAACCCTTGATACTACTGACTTTTTTGGGAAAATGTTACCTTGTTACCTTATTTTTAACTCTCTATATAGGGAAAAAATAGTATTTATATATAAGGGTTATGACTTCAAAAGAAGGTAACATGGTAACAAAACAGTCTAAACTCTTGTGGCAGTAAGGCTGAACTATGTTACCTAGAAGGTAACAAAATCACTAAAGAAGGTAACAAATCTAAAAAATATTACATAATTTACCTTAAAATAGGGAGAATAGACTATGACGGATATAATAGACCTAGACGAAAAAATAACGGAACTTGAAAACCGTATTGGACGGTTCAGTGAGGTTTTATACGAAATTGTTAAGAATGAAATCTATAACTCTACAGTAAATAATAAAAACATTGAACTGATTCAGGAGAGCTTTGAAACAGTCTTTAAAGAGATTGATGAACTAAAAACAGAAAGAGATAAAAACATGACACTAAAAACATTTTCAGATAAAGCAAAAACATTTACTTTCACTTACGAATTTAAAGACCTAGATACTGCTATGGTTGCAGGTCACGCGCTACTGGGATATATGACTGGGAAATATTGCCAGCCTACAATCTCATTGACCTACAAGGATAAAGGCACGCTTGTCGCTGAGTATGTGGAAGATCACAAGCTAAACAAGACTTTCAAGCTTATTTGTGACAGTTTCAAAGACTATTACAAGCAACCAGAGGGAGATGAAGCATTTGAAGAACGTTACAAACGGGAGCGCGTGCTTCAATTCAAAGAGTCAGAGAACTTTGAGAGCTTGCTGAATAAGGTCACAAACTACGAGCTGGAACTATTAGACTATGCTGATCGCTTGCTTTCTGATAAACCTATCCCTATGGACTCTATGACCGCTTTTGGTACGTTGGAAATGCTGGGCGATGAAAGTATTAGCCTGCTCCAAAAATTGGACATAGAGGGCGAATATAAAGGCCTTGCTGATTATTCTGGTCAATAAAACATAGAAAGGGGAGCAATCCCCTTTTAGCATTTAGGTAATAGATTTGGGTTTTTCCATATAGGGGGTATTTTTGAACGAATGGAAGTTATAAAATCAATAACCATAGAGACATTTATAAAACCAATGAAAAACCAGAATATCAGTCACGGTATAGCTGAGTTGGACGGTAGAAAACTAGAGATAGACCTAGATAATCTGTATATCACCTTTGAACGTGATCATTTTGATTTAGCAAGTATACCAGGAACCAAGGGAGGTAATCGCTACTTTTTTCTCTGTCCTATTTGTGGTAATCGATGCAGAAAACTCTATAAGAGACTGCTTCAATATGGTTGTGGATCATGCCAGAAAATACACAAGTCAACACTAAACCGAAGTAAGACAGATTGCCAATACTATTGGGAGCTTGCGCTTAGGGAAGCTAGAAAAGTAGAACCAGGTTGGAGTCCAAAACGTGGCGGATATATGTTTGATAGTTTTCCTGAAAGACCAAAGTATATGAGACGTGACAAGTATTATAAGCATTATCAAAAGTTTGTGAACTACACCAGAAAAGGAGATAGTTTTTGGCTGAATGGATTGAGTTCTCTAAGGTAATTTTTAGTAGGGTGCAATTTACAAAACAAACAAATACTACATATTAGACGGTTTAAAATTTAAAAAAAGCTAGATATATCAAGGATTTAAGTAAGTAGAGCGTTCCAAAAAAGAGTGCGATAAAGGGAGCGCGTGTTTTGATAAAAAAATTATTCGTTTAAGAAAAGGAAACAGGAAATACTTAGGTTTTGGTATGGTATTGGTAAGGTTTAAATTAGGTTTTGCATTTAATAATAGTAAGGTACAGGGCTTTGTTCTAGAGATAAAACACTAAGATTTCCTAAGATATAGATACTTTTAGAGACAAAGAACGGTAAGGTATCGAAGTTTTCCAATGGTGAGATTTTGCTTAGGTAGTGGCAAAAAATATGCCTGACAAATGGCAGGATTATGTGTGTTGAACTCCGAGCGAACGCCGAGAAAAGTAGATATATCCCCCCTATCATTTATCAAGCAGATAAGAGCAATAATAATCCTCCTTAACTCCCTGAAAAACGACAAGCAGATAAGCAAAGAAATAACTTGCCTTAATTGCTTATCAAATCGCAAGGAGATACGGGGGCTATCTCCCTCCCCACGCGCTTCTATGAGCTTCACACCGTCACTGTACATTTTTTTCGTGCGAAAATAAAGAAAAGGAAAAGATGAATGACTACTAATGATATAGTTAAAAGACTAAAGAACTATAAGAAGATAGAAAAGGCAACAATCAGCTTACAAAGAAAACTAAACGAGTTAGATAATAGCTACTATCCAAAATCTGCAAACTTTGAACAGAGAGTAACAACAAGTAAGGTAAACACCACAGAGAATAGACTTATTAGTATCATTCAGAAAAAAGAAGAAGTCATAGATCAGATTATAGCCTTGACTGAAGAAAAGCTAGCAGTATTGGACTTAATCGATAATCTAAGCGACTATAAAGAGTGGCTAGCTATAACTAAATTTTATGTACTTTGTGAACCTGTTGAGATAATTTGTAAGGA
The DNA here is from genome assembly GCF_047463175.1 of Streptococcus infantis. Taxonomy (GTDB): domain Bacteria; phylum Bacillota; class Bacilli; order Lactobacillales; family Streptococcaceae; genus Streptococcus; species Streptococcus infantis_AC. The sequence goes on along the minus strand of NZ_JASHEJ010000003.1, from coordinate 217,515 downwards.
GTTAAGAGTGTCAAAAACTCAGTTATATAAAGTCAAAAATAAAGCTATTGAACACTTGGAAGCTGAGGTAAACTATACTTACGACATGGTAGGACTTGAATGAGTAAGTGCCTGCTGATATGACTTATGGCGAGTGGTATAATAAATACGTTGCTAAAGGCAGAAAAAAGAGCTATAATCATGGTATTAATAAGTTGGCTCCTTTAGCCTCTCTAGTGGTTCAATAAGTGAGGCAATCAATAAAGTGTAGAGGTATTGAAATGGAAGTAATGGCTATGCCTAGCAAAGAAGTTTTGGTTTTTACAAAACAAATCCGCCACTGGATTATCGGCGATAAAACTATTTCAGGAAAGAAACAATTTATTTTCCGTGAGGACACTCCTTCTGAAATCTTAAAACTTTATCAAGATATAAAACCAAAACTTGAATTTGCTTATTAATAATCAAAAGCACCTAGAGAAATCTAAGTGCTTTTTGATATGAATTATTTTTGCCTTTTATACGCTATGTGCTATAATGAACCTATCAGCAATAAAAAAAGCACGTTTGACCGTGCTAGTTTCTTGCCTGCTGAACTCGTCAAATCTTAGCCCTTTTGTGGGGCTTTTTTGCTCCCCTTTTTGCGTACTTTGGGGGAGCAAGTAGTAAATAGTAATGTTAGTAATTTTTATTAAAAAGCGCGTGATATAAGGGTTAGGGAACTATAAGGAAACATAAAATAAGAAGTTTTTTATTATACTACAAAATCGGCTTTTTTGGTAATAGAATTTCACTTTTTTTGGTATAATGGAAAGCAACAATGGACTAGAAAGAAGTAACATGCAAGATAAGATTGTCATCCATGGGGCACGCGCCCATAATTTAAAAAATATTGATGTGGAAATTCCACGTGACAAGCTAGTTGTGGTGACGGGGCTGTCGGGTTCGGGCAAGTCGAGTCTTGCCTTTGATACCCTTTATGCAGAAGGGCAACGCCGCTATGTCGAGAGTCTATCAGCCTATGCTCGTCAGTTTTTGGGCAATATGGAAAAACCAGATGTGGACTCTATCGATGGTCTCAGCCCTGCCATTTCTATTGACCAGAAGACAACCAGTAAAAATCCTCGTTCGACGGTTGGGACAACGACGGAAATCAACGACTACCTACGTCTCCTCTATGCACGTGTAGGAACACCCTACTGTATCAATGGACATGGGGCTATCAAGGCTTCGTCTGTAGAGCAGATTGTCGACAAGGTTTTGGAATTGCCAGAGCGCCAGCGTCTGCAGGTTTTGGCTCCTGTTATTCGTAAGAAAAAAGGGCAACATAAGACTCTGATTGAAAAAATTCAAAAGGATGGCTATGTTCGTGTCCGTGTCGATGGGGTTGTCTATGATGTGACCGAAGTTCCTGAACTTGAAAAGAATAAACAACACAACATCGATGTGGTGGTAGACCGTATTATCATCAAGGAAGGTATCCGTAGTCGTCTCTTTGACTCCATCGAAGCAGCCCTTCGTATCGCAGAAGGTTATGTGGTTATCGATACTATGGATGATTCAGAGTTACTCTTTTCAGAACACTATGCTTGTCCAGTTTGCGGCTTTACAGTTCCGGAACTAGAACCTCGTCTCTTCTCTTTCAATGCTCCATTTGGTTCTTGTAGTGAGTGTGATGGTTTGGGGATTAAGCTAGAGGTTGATACGGACTTAGTCGTACCAGATGCTAGCAAGACCCTTCGTGAGGGAGCCTTAGCACCTTGGAACCCTATCTCTTCTAACTATTATCCAAATATGCTAGAACAAGCCATGACAGCCTTTGGAGTGGATATGGATACTCCTTTTGAGGACTTGTCTGAGGAGGAGAAACATCTCATTTTCTATGGTTCAGATGGTAAGGAATTCCATTTCCATTATGAAAATGAATTCGGTGGAGTTCGTGATATCGATATTCCATTTGAAGGTGTTATAGGAAATATTAAACGACGCTATCATGAAACCAATAGCGACTACACCCGCACACAGATGCGTCTTTATATGAATGAGCTAACTTGTGGCACTTGTCACGGTTATCGCCTCAATGATCAGGCCTTATCCGTTCGTGTAGGAGGAGAGGAAGGACCTCATATCGGAGAAATTTCAGACCTCTCCATCGCAGACCATTTGGAGGCTATTGATCAGTTGAGCCTATCAAAAAATGAAGCCATCATTGCTCGTCCGATTCTTAAGGAAATCAAAGATCGCTTGACCTTCCTCAATAATGTCGGTCTCAACTATCTGACCCTTTCTCGTTCTGCAGGAACATTATCAGGTGGGGAGAGCCAACGTATTCGCTTGGCGACTCAGATTGGTTCCAATCTCTCAGGAGTGCTTTATATTCTAGACGAGCCGTCAATCGGTCTTCACCAGAGGGACAATGACCGTCTGATTGCCAGTCTGAAAAAGATGCGGGATTTGGGTAATACTCTTATCGTGGTAGAACACGATGAAGACACCATGCGAGAAGCCGATTATCTGATAGACGTCGGCCCTGGTGCAGGGGTCTTTGGTGGAGAGATTGTTGCGGCAGGAACGCCTAAACAGGTGGCTCGCAACAGTAAGTCAATTACAGGACAGTATCTATCAGGAAAACGTGCGATTCCAGTGCCGTCAGAACGCCGTGTAGGAAATGGTCGCTTTATTGAGGTGACTGGAGCGCGTGAAAACAACTTGCAAAATATCACTGCTCGCTTCCCGCTAGGGAAATTCATTGCGGTGACAGGTGTCTCTGGCTCAGGGAAGTCGACACTTATTAACAGCATCCTCAAAAAAGCCATTGCTCAAAAGCTCAATCGCAATTCAGATAAACCTGGTAAGTTTAAGACGATTACAGGAATCGAGCATATCGACCGTCTGATAGACATTGACCAAAGTCCAATCGGACGGACACCGAGGTCTAATCCTGCGACCTATACAGGTGTCTTTGATGACATTCGAGACCTCTTTGCTCAGACAAATGAAGCCAAGATCCGTGGTTACAAAAAGGGTCGTTTCAGTTTCAATGTCAAGGGTGGTCGCTGTGAGGCCTGCTCGGGTGACGGGATTATCAAGATTGAAATGCACTTCTTGCCAGATGTATACGTGGCTTGTGAAGTCTGCCATGGGACCCGCTACAACAGTGAAACGCTAGAAGTTCACTACAAGGAAAAGAATATCTCGCAAGTCTTGGATATGACAGTCAACGATGCGGTAGAATTTTTCAAACACATTCCGAAAATTCAACGCAAACTCCAGACAATCAAAGATGTTGGTCTAGGTTATGTGACCTTGGGACAACCAGCTACGACACTTTCTGGTGGAGAAGCGCAGCGTATGAAGCTGGCTAGCGAACTCCACAAGCGCTCGACAGGTAAGTCTTTCTACATTTTAGATGAGCCGACAACTGGTTTGCATACTGAGGACATCGCTCGATTACTCACCGTTTTGTCTCGCTTTGTCGATGATGGCAATACAGTTCTCGTGATTGAGCACAATCTAGATGTCATCAAAACAGCAGACCATATCATCGATTTAGGTCCAGAAGGCGGTGTTGGTGGTGGTACCATCATTGCAACAGGAACTCCAGAGGAAGTAGCTGCTAATGAAGCTAGCTATACAGGACAGTATTTGAAAGGAAAGTTACATCATGAATAAACGTGTGCAAGCATTTTTAGATAAAATGGAAGAAAAAGAATTAGATGGAATCATTATCAATAACCTTAAAAATGTCTACTATTTGACAGGATTTTGGGGTTCAAATGGAACGGTCTTTATCAGTCGTGACCGTCAGGTCTTAGTGACGGATGCTCGCTATATCATTGCTGCTAAGCAGGAAGTGACAGGTTTTGAGATTCTTGCAGAGCGTGACGAGTTGGCTACTATCGCAAAGATTGCAAAAGACATGGATCTTTCTCGTATTGGTTTTGAAGATGAAATTTCAGTTTCTTATTACCACCGTATGCAGGGGGCTTTTGAAGGTTTGGAACTAGTTCCACAGACACAGTTTGTTGAAGCTCTTCGTATGATTAAGGATGAGACAGAGATTGAGACCATTCGCAAGGCTTGTTCAATCTCAGATCAAGCTTTCCACGATGCGCTTGAATTTATCAAGCCAGGGAAAACTGAGATTGAAATTGCTAATTTCCTCGACTTCCGTATGCGTGAGTTGGGAGCGGCAGGATTATCTTTTGATACTATCCTAGCAAGTGGGATCAACTCTTCTAAACCCCATGCTCACCCAATGCACAAGCCAGTAGAACTAGGCGAAGCCATTACTATGGACTTCGGATGCCTGTACGAGCATTATGTGAGTGACATGACTCGTACCATCTACCTAGGCCATGTGAGTGACGAACAAGCAGAAATTTACAACACTGTTTTGAAGGCTAATCAAGCATTGATTGACCAAGCTAAGGCTGGCTTAGGTTTCCGTGACTTTGATAAAATTCCTCGTGATATCATTGTGGAAGCAGGTTATGGAGAATACTTTACACACGGTATCGGACACGGTATCGGACTTGATATCCACGAAGAGCCATACTTTAGCCAAACTTCTACAGAAGTTATTAAATCGGGTATGGTCTTGACTGATGAGCCTGGTATTTATATTGAAGGTAAATACGGAGTTCGTATTGAAGATGATATCTTGATCACAGATACAGGTTGCGAGGTATTAACCCTTGCTCCAAAAGAATTAATCGTAATCTAAGAAAAATGAGATAAATCGTTGACTTTTACTAGTTAAAGGTTTATACTGAAAGGCGAAAACGGTAGGTGAGGCTACCATAGGGATACGGATGACTACCGCAAAGCAGTGGAGACACTACTCGTTGGTCAACAGTCCTGATCGCGAAGGTCAAGACTAAGCTCATTACATCGCCCTATGGAGTTAAAGCTTGAACGAAAACAGATCATAAGTTTTTTAGTCCTGCCATTTTATGGTAGGATTTTCTGCTGTTTTAAAACAAAGAAAGGAGACAAACGATGCAAATTGACGATCATCCAGAACCGCACATACACACCCAATCGCTGATTTGTGTCGTTCTGTCCCTATAAAGTGATTGGTCTCTGTGTATGATACTCTTCGAAAATCAAATTCAAACCACGTCAACGTCGCCTTGCCGTATATGTGTTACTGACTTCGTCAGTTCTATCCACAACCTCAAAACGGTGTTTTGAGCAACCTGCGGCTAGTTTCCTAGTTTGCTCTTTGATTTTCATTGAGTATGAAATCACCATTCATACAGATAGGAGAAACCAATGAAAACTACAAAAGAAAGACTAGCAGTAGCTATTCAAACTCCATTAAAAGATAGTCTAGCTTTTTACCATACAAGTCTAAAAGGCTTAGACCAAGAACAAGTCGAAGAAAACCGTGACCTATATGGTGAAAATACCATTACCAAGGGTCAAGAGGATTCCATCTTTAAAAAGATTTACGAATCTATCATCAATCCTTTCACAATTATTTTGCTTGTGATTGCCTTTATTTCTCTCGTTACAAACGTCTGGCTTGCCAAACCTGGCCAAGAGGACCCTACGACCTCTATTATTATCGTTGTCTTGGTTTTGATTTCAGGAGGCATCCGTTTTGTCCAAGAGTTGCGGAGCGACAAGGCGACAACCAATCTTTCAAAAATGATTGTCAACACTGCAACTGTTATTCGCGATGGTCTTGAACAAGAGTTGCCAATCGATGAGTTGGTTGTGGGAGACCTCGTGAAATTGAGCGCTGGAGATATGATTCCAGCAGATGTCATCTTATTCGAATCGCGCGACTTTTTCGTTCAACAGTCAGGTTTGACTGGAGAAAGTGATGCAGTTGAAAAGCTAGCTTTAAATAAAGCCACTGGTCAAAATGTAGATAGCCTCTTAGAAGCAGAATCTTTGGCCTTTATGGGGACAAACGTTATTTCAGGAAGTGCTACAGCTATGGTTCTAGCGGTTGGTGATGACACCATGATGGGAGCTATTGAGCAAACTCTTAACACCTATGATGAGCCAACTTCTTTTGAACGTGAAATGAACAGCATTTCCTGGTTCTTGATCCGCTTGATGCTTGTCATGGTTCCGATTGTGTTTTTTGCAAATGGTTTAACCGATGGAGACTGGCTAGAGGCTGGAGTTTTTGCCTTGAGCGTCGGTGTCGGACTGACACCAGAAATGCTTCCAATGATTATCACAGCCAGCTTGGCCAAAGGTTCTATTATTATGGCCAAGGAAAAGGTGGTCATTAAAAAACTCAATGCTATCCAAGACTTAGGAGCAATCGATATCCTTTGTACGGATAAAACTGGAACTCTAACGCAAGATGAGATTGTCTTAGAATATCCCTTGGATATCCATGGTGATTTGGATATGGCGGTTTTAAGAAGGGCTTATCTAAATTCACATTTTCAAACAGGTTTGAAAAACTTGATGGACCGTGCCATCATCAGTAGAACTGAAAAAGAAGCCAAGGAACATGTTATCCTACAAAATCTAGACACCAGCTTCCAAAAAATCGACGAACTACCATTTGATTTTGAACGTAGACGCATGAGTGTTATCGTCAAAGATGATAGCAATGTTGTTAGTATGGTGACCAAAGGCGCCTTGGAAGAAATGTTGACCATTTCAACACATGTGGAATATCGTGGAGAAATAATCCCTATTACGGAAGGTATTCGCCAAGAAGTACTGGCAGAAGTTGGTCAATTAAACCGTCAAGGTTTACGTGTATTAGGTGTTGGTTACAAGTCAGGTCTACGTGAAGATTATGCCTATGCTGTGACTGATGAAAGTGACATGATCCTTACAGGTTACCTTGCCTTCTTGGATCCACCAAAACCATCTGCAGCACCCGCTATTCAAGCTTTGCTTGAGCATGGTGTCAGAACAAAGATTTTAACTGGGGATAATGAAAAAGTAACTCAAGCCATCTGTGAAAAGGTTGGTTTGGATGTTGAGCTGATGCTTTTGGGAGCTGATATCGACCAAATGACAGACCAAGAATTAGCAGAAGCGGTTGAAAGTGTAACAGTCTTTGCCAAATTGTCTCCTGACCAAAAAGCGCGTATCATTCTACAGTTAAAGAGAAATGGTCACGGTGTTGGTTATATGGGAGATGGTATTAATGATGCCCCATCTATGAAGGTGGCAGATGTTGGAATTTCCGTTGATACAGCAGTAGATATCGCAAAGGAAACAGCTGATGTTATTTTGCTGGATAAGGATCTCATGGTTCTTGAAACTGGTATCGTTGAGGGCCGCAAGGTCTACGCCAACATGACCAAATATATTAAGATGACAGTTAGTTCAAACTTTGGGAATATCTTCTCACTATTGGTTGCAAGTATTTTCTTGTCATTTTTACCAATGGCTCCTGTTCATCTCATTGTCCTAAACCTAGTCTACGATTTATCTTGTGTGGCACTGCCGTTTGATAATGTGGATCAAGACTTCCTAAAACAACCCCATACATGGGAAGCAAAATCCATTACGCGATTTATGGTTTGGATGGGGCCAATCTCATCTATCTTTGACATTTTGACCTTTATTTTCCTCTACTTTATTATTGTTCCTTTGGTGACAGGCTATCATTATGTTCATGGTTCTGAATCTGCCCTTCAGTTTATTATCTTATTCCAAACAGGATGGTTCATTGAATCTATGTGGTCTCAAACTATGGTTATCCATATGCTTCGTACGGCAAAAGTTCCTTTTGTACAAAGCAGACCAGCTTGGCTTGTAATCTTGACAACTTTGGTTGCCGCAATTTTCGTAACTAGTCTGCCTTATGGACCGTTAGTAAATATTCTTCGTTTAGCTCCATTAGGACTTCCTTATTTCTTGTTCCTAACCTGTATTATTTTCTTGTACATGTTTAGCGTTACAGTTATTAAGAAATGTTATATTAGGAAGTACAAAGAATGGTTATAGTTCGGTTTTTGTCAAGAAAAAAGATAGAAAACTGGGGAAAAAGTTAAATTTTTTTAAAAATAGGTCGCAAGTCGGATGTTTTTTATGGTATAATAGAATAAAATGATAGTAACATGTAGCGAAAGGGGTAGGTACATGATCAAAATATATACAGTCTCAAGTTGTACTAGCTGTAAAAAAGCTAAGACATGGCTCAATGCCCACCAGTTAAGTTATAAAGAACAAAACCTCGGTAAAGAGGGGATTTCTAGAGAAGAATTATTAGATATTCTAACAAAAACAGACAATGGAATTGCGAGCATTGTATCATCAAAGAATCGCTACGCTAAAGCTCTTGGAGTTGATATCGAAGATTTGAGTGTCAATGAAGTGCTTAATTTAATCATGGAAACACCACGCATCCTAAAAAGTCCAATTCTTGTTGACGAGAAACGTTTACAAGTTGGCTATAAAGAAGATGACATTCGTGCCTTCTTGCCACGCTCTGTCCGCAATGTAGAAAATGCAGAAGCACGTTTACGTGCAGCACTATAAAACATAAAGGCTGGGAGTGACTCCTAGCCTTATTTGATAGATAAATAAGGAAAAATAAATATGAAGAAGATAGTTATTGGTACAGTTGCGCTCCTATTTTTGCTAGCTGGCTGTGGACAGAAAAAAGAGTCTGCAGAACCTTCTAAAGATACAACGACAGAAGCTCTTCAAACAACTTTGCCTGTTCTAGAAAATGCCAATAACAATACAGTTGTAACCAAGACACTTGTTCTACCTGCTGACGAAAATGGGGTTCAACAAACCCAGACCATTACCTATAAGGGCAAACAGTTCTTGACCTTAACGATTCAGCAAAAACGACAAGTTTCAGAAGACCTCAAGAACTTTATTGCAGAGCATGGATTAGAGGAAGCAAAAAAGGCCTTGAAAGAAGGAGAAGACAAGGATGAGACGGTCCAAGAAGCACGTAAAATTCCTGGATTTAACCTTGAAACCAATCTTTTAAGTGAAACCGAGATTGAAACAAAAACAAGTTATGATTTTCAAGTTCTAGACGTTAAAAAGGCAAGCGAAAGCGAATATTTAAAAAATGTGGGATTAGAAAATCTACTAAAAAACGAACCAGAAGAATATATCGCAAGTCGAGTTGCAAGTGGTGCGACTGTCCAGTAAGGAAGTCGCAGAAAATCAGGAAAAATCAGGCTGTGTCATTTGTAGAACAGCTGTGAATGTGCTATAATAGTACTATTCTAAGGAAAGAGGGTGTTAGAATGGGATTTACTGAAGAAACCGTACGTTTTAAATTGGACGATTCCAATAAAAAAGAGATCAGTGAGACATTGACAGAAGTTTATGCTTCATTGAATGAGAAGGGGTATAACCCTATTAACCAAATTGTGGGCTATGTTCTCAGTGGAGACCCAGCTTACGTTCCTCGTTACAATAACGCAAGAAATCAAATCCGTAAATACGAACGCGATGAGATTGTTGAAGAATTGGTCCGCTACTACCTTAAGGGACAAGGAGTCGATCTATAACCAATGAGAATTATGGGGTTGGACGTTGGTTCCAAAACAGTAGGTGTAGCAATTAGCGATCCGTTAGGGTTTACAGCACAAGGACTCGAAATCATCCAAATCAATGAAGATCAAGGAGAATTCGGCTTTGAACGACTCAAGGAATTGGTTGACACCTATAAGGTGGAGCGCTTTGTTGTTGGTTTACCTAAAAATATGAACAATACCAGTGGACCTCGGGTGGAAGCGAGTCAAGCGTATGGAGCAAAACTGGAAGAACTCTTTGGTTTGCCAGTGGAGTACCAGGATGAGCGCCTAACCACGGTTGCTGCTGAGCGCATGTTGATTGAGCAAGCAGATGTTAGTCGCAATAAGCGTAAAAAAGTTATTGATAAATTAGCAGCTCAGTTAATTTTACAAAATTATTTAGATAGAAAATTTTAAGACAGAGGAGATAATATGTCACACAATCACAACCACGATCACGAAGAACGTGAATTAATTACACTTGTAGATGAGCAGGGAAATGAAACCTTGTTTGAAATTCTTTTAACAATTGATGGCAAAGAAGAGTTTGGTAAAAACTATGTTCTTCTAGTACCAGTTAATGCAGAAGAAGACGAAGATGGACAAGTGGAAATCCAAGCATACTCATTCACTGAAAATGAAGATGGGACAGAAGGCGAATTGCAACCAATCCCAGAAGATTCAGAAGATGAATGGAACATGATTGAAGAAGTCTTCAACAGCTTTATGGAGGAGTAAAAATGTTCAGTGAACATTTTTACCCTTGCGATAGAAATGAAGACCGCAAGTCAGTCCAGTGGACGTTTTTAGCCTGACGCTAAAAATAAAAACCGTCAGTAAGTTCGGGGGACGTTTTTAGTTTATATTGAAATAAAATATAGCTAGGGATTAGCTAATTAGGTAAGAGGTTGGGATAAAAATCCCGGCCTCGTTTTTTATTAGCCATCAAATTTTGACGCGATAGTTGATTGGACTTTTTGGTGAAAAATTTCATTTTTTCTATCCGCAACCTTCAACAATCAAATGAATTGTTGAAGCCTCGCGAGACTGGGACTACGAAACCGAGACTTCGTCAATTGATTTCTGTCCTACCGCCTTTTTTATTAAGGAGACAAGCATGTTTGAAGTAGAAAAATGGCTTCATAGTCGGATTGGATTGAACTTTAGATCTGGTTTGGGACGGATACAAGAAGCTGTAAATTTACTAGGAAATCCTGAACAATCTTATCCTATAATCCATGTCACAGGGACTAATGGCAAGGGTTCTACTATTGCTTTTATGAGAGAGTTGTTTATTTCTCATGACAAGAAAGTAGGGACCTTTACTTCGCCCCACATTGTCAGCATCCATGACCGCATCTGCATCAATGGTCAACCAATTGCTGATAAAGATTTTATCCGCTTGGTTGACCAAATCAAAGTCATGGAAAAAACTCTGTTGCAAACTCATGACCAACTGTCCTTCTTTGAGTTGTTAACTCTAATTGCCTTACTTCATTTTAAAGAGCAGGAAGTGGATCTGGTTTTGCTGGAAGTCGGGATTGGGGGACTGTTAGACACAACCAACGTGGTAACTGGAGAGATTGCAGTCATCACATCAATCGGCCTTGATCATCAGGAGACCTTGGGAGATAGTTTAGCAGCAATTGCTGAGCAGAAAGCAGGAATTTTTAAGTCAGACAAATCAGCTGTAATTGCCAAGATGGCTCCTGAAGCTCAGGTAGTTTGTCAAAAAATTGCTGGAGATTTAGGTGTCGCTCTCTATCAAGCTAACAAAGATTTTTCTTTCCGAAATGGGAACTTCTATTCTTCTCTAGCTAACTTTAACCACCTAATATTGGGATTAGAGGGAGCCTATCAGGAGGAAAATACAGCTCTTGCCTTGCAAGCTTTTCTTCTATTTATGAAAGCTAGACAAGAACTTGTTCGGGAAGAAGCGGTTCGACATGCCTTACAAGCGACCAAATGGGCTGGAAGGCTAGAAGCTGTCACTGAGCACATTTATCTAGATGGGGCTCACAATATACCAGCTCTAGAGCGTTTGGTTGAGTTTATCCAAGAAAAAATCCAGCAAGGGTATCAGCCTCACATCCTATTTGGTGCCCTAAAGCGAAAAGATTACAGTGGAATGCTTACTTATTTAACAGAGCATTTACCTGATGTAGCTCTCTATGTTACTAGTTTTGACTATCAGGGTTCCTTGGAAGAGCAAGACTTTGGAGATTATACAAGCATTGCTTCTTATCGAGATTTTATAGATAATTTTGAGAGTTCTGCAGGGGAGCAAGACTTGCTATTTGTGACAGGATCTCTCTATTTTATATCTGAGGTTCGCGCTTGTCTTATGAAACAAAAGTCATTTGATTGACCCTCCTATCTTTATTTGTTATAGTAAAGATGTGGTAGCTCAGCAGGGTTATTCTGATTTTAAGCCACTAAAAGAAAGGAGACATGATGTCACTAAAAAAATTCACACTTTCTCTTGCTTCTTTGGCAAGTCTTAGTCTCTTAGTTGCATGTTCACCAAAAGAGCAGGCAGCTCCTTCAACTCAAGCAAGCACCAGTACGGAAGTAACAACTGGTCAGCAAGCGGAAACGACTATTTCTAGTTCGACGGCTAGTTCAGTAACTAACATTGATGGAACCTATAAAGGGCAAGATGAGGGAGACAGCATTACTCTCGTTGTTACTGGTAATACTGGAACATGGACGGAAGTAGAGCCTGATGGTGATCAGGAAATTAAGAAGGTAACTTTCGAACCAGAAAACCAGAGAGTCTTTATTGGAGATGATATCAAGGTTTATGTAGCTGATGGCAATCAAATGATCATTGATGATATGGATCGCGAAATTTCTGATCGTATCGTTCTAAAAAAATAGACATCTTTTGTAAGGATTTGAATCTCGTTAACACGGATTCGGGTCCTTTTTTCTTTAATCGATTTTTGGCATAAAAAATCCATACGATTAAGGTAGCTATTTTCTACCAAAAAAGTATGGAGGGATAGTTTTTATTAAAGGAACTGCTCTTGTAAAAAGTGAGCGACTCCGTCTTCTTCATTGGTTAGTGGTAATTGCTCGTCTGCGAAAGAAAGTAGAGCGGGATTAGCATTTTTCATGGCATATCCTCTACCTGCAAAGGAGAGCATTTCTTGGTCATTGTGTTCGTCACCAAAGGCAATCAGGTTCTGTCTGTCTATATTCATGACATTGAGGAGGTATTCAAGGGCAAAGGCCTTGTGAACCCCTTTGGTAGTACATTCAAGAATGTTCAAGGGACCGCCCCAAGTATTGATATTAAGCTGATGCTTGTAAAAGCTAGTCATCTCTTCTGCTAGTGCATATTTATCGTCTGCCCTAGTTTGTAATAAAATACAGTTAGGCCCCTTAGTCACTAAGTCAGACTTGAATTGATTTTCAGGGCGAAAATTTTCAACACCAAACAATTTAGGATCTGCAATTTCCTTGTCTGGTGCTGTAATGTAAAACTTTTTACGGTATTCACCTGCGATAAAGTCTGCCTCGATATCCTCTTTTCGTTTTACGATATCCAAGAGATATTTTTTGTCCACAGTAAGACATTTTTCATGTTTCCAAGCCCTACCAGGTAGGTGAGTGAGCGAACCGTTGAAGTTAATCATAGGAGTCTCAAGTTCAAGTTGGTCATAAAAATCTTTGGCCATACGATATGGGCGACCGGTTGCGATAACCACATGGTGGCCTTTCTTAGAAATTTTTTTAATGGTTTCTTTTGTAAAGTCAGAGAGTTTGCTTTCTCCATTAAGTAAGGTACCGTCTAAGTCCACGGCAATCATTTTTTTAGTCATAAAATCCTCCCGAATTTAGTTTCAGATAAGATGTTTCCTATTATATCAAAAAGCTTAAAGAAAAGCTGACTATAAGCAAAAATAAGAAGAATTATATCCTCTAAGAATTTTTAAAAATAAGAAAAATAGCTTGAAAATGTGAATGATTAATGATATAATAGACATATTGTTCGTAAAATGACAAAGGAGATTAAAAATGGACAAATTATTTAAACTAAAAGAGCACGGGACAGATGTTCGTACAGAGGTGCTTGCTGGTTTAACAACTTTCTTTGCAATGAGTTATATTCTCTTTGTAAACCCTCAAATGCTTTCGCAAACAGGAATGCCTGTTCAGGGTGTATTCTTGGCAACAATCATCGGTTCTGTAGTAGGAACTTTGATGATGGCTTTCTATGCTAACTTGCCATACGCACAAGCTCCAGGTATGGGACTTAATGCTTTCTTTACATTTACGGTTGTATTCGGAATGGGCTATACTTGGAAAGAAGCTCTTGGTATGGTTTTCATCTGTGGGATTATTTCACTGATTATCACATTAACCAATGTTCGTAAAATGATCATTGAGTCTATTCCTGCAACTCTTCGTTCAGCGATTTCAGCTGGTATTGGTGTTTTCCTTGCCTATGTTGGTATTAAGAATGCTGGTCTCTTGAAATTCTCAATTGACCCAGGGACTTATACTGTAGCAGGTGAAGGAGCAGATAAGGCTCAAGCAGCGATTACTGCAAATGCAGCAGCTGTTCCAGGATTGGTAGATTTCAATACTCCAGCAGTATTGGTAGCTATTGCAGGTCTTGCCATTACAATCTTCTTTGTTGTCAAAGGTATTAAAGGTGGGATCATCCTTTCTATCTTAACAACGACAGTCCTTGCTATTGCGGTTGGTCTTGTTAATCTGTCAGGAATTGATTTTGCTAGCAACAATCTTTCAGCAGCAGTTAACGACCTAGGAACTTTATTTGGTGCAGCCCTTGGTTCAGAAGGTTTGGGTTCTCTGATTTCAAATACTTCGCGTTTACCTGAAACCTTGATGGCCATTCTTGCCTTCTCATTGACTGATATTTTTGATACAATTGGTACTCTTATCGGTACAGGTGAAAAAGTTGGGATCATCGCATCAAGTGGTGAGAACAATGAATCAGCTAAATTGGATAAGGCTCTATATTCTGACTTGGTGGCGACATCAGTTGGTGCCATTGCAGGTACTTCAAACGTTACAACTTATATTGAGTCAGCAGCAGGGATCGGTGCTGGTGGACGTACAGGTTTGACAGCTTTAGTTGTTGCTATCTGTTTTGCTCTATCAAGCTTCTTTAGCCCACTTCTTGCCATTGTGCCTTCAGCTGCGACAGCACCAATTTTGATTATCGTCGGAATTATGATGCTCTCTAACTTGAAAAACATTCCTTGGGATGATATGTCAGAAGCTATTCCAGCCTTCTTCACATCTATCTTTATGGGATTCAGCTACTCAATCACTCAGGGGATTGCCGTTGGTTTCCTAACTTACACTTTAGCGAAGATTGTTAAAGGTCAAGTTAAGGAAGTGCATGTCATGATTTGGATTTTAGACGCTCTGTTCATCTTGAACTACATTAGCATGGCTCTAAACTAAAGACAAAAACTTTAAAAAAGAAGGAGGAAACTCCTCTTTTTTTATTACTAGAAATGTCGCAAAAGAAAACTTTTTGGTATAATAATAACATGCACACAAAAAATGAAGATGAACTAATCGCTCTTGGACAAGAGTTGGGTGGTCTACTTGAAAAAAATGATGTATTGATTTTAACTGGTGAATTAGGTGCTGGAAAAACCACATTAACAAAAGGTCTAGCTAAAGGACTAGGGATTCATCAAATGATCAAAAGTCCTACTTATACCATTGTTCGAGAATATGAAGGACGCCTACCCTTATATCACTTGGATGTTTACCGCATCGAAGGAGATGCTGATTCAATCGACCTTGATGAATTTCTTTTTGGTTCAGGTGTGACGGTTATTGAGTGGGGACACCTATTAGGCGAGGCTCTCCCATCAGACTATCTGGAATTAGAAGTTCTTAAAGATGGTGAGGGGCGCGAAATTGTCTTTCATGCCCACGGTCAACGAGCAGCAGAACTCTTGCAGAGGTTGACAGATGGAATATGATTTATTAATTCGTGAAGCAGAAGTTGAAGATGCTACAGAACTTATTGCACTTTTGGATCAGATTGGTCATGAATCTAGTTTTACCAGTCTGGATGAAAATGGAATTGCAATGAGTGAATCTGAGATGCAGCGTTTTATTAACAAGCAGGCCCAGTCGGATAATCAGATTACTTTACTAGCTTATTTGAATGAAGAATTGGCAGGAGTGATCAATATAACGGCTGATCAACGTCCGCGAGTTCGGCATATTGGGGATATCTTTTTGGGTATTAAAAAAGCCTATTGGGGAAATGGTCTCGGTAGTATCTTGATGGAAGAAGCTATTGAGTGGGCCCAATCGAGTGGAAGTATTCGACGCTTACAATTGACAGTTCAAAAACGAAATCTGGCAGCTGTTCATCTATATAAAAAGCTTGGCTTCATCATTGAAGGCCAACAGGAACGCGGCGCTTGTATAGAAGGAGGAGAGTTTCTTGATGTTTACCTGATGGGTCGACTGATAGACGAATAAATATATGGTAAAAAAAATAATCGGAATGTTTTTAGGCTTTGTTCTTGTGACAGTGCTTGGTGTGGGAGCTTATGCCTATACTATCTACCAACAAAGTACACAGACTTTAGCCAAAACTTATAAACAAATCGGAGAAGAAACCAAGGTTATCGAGGCAACTGAACCATTGACAATCCTTCTTATGGGGGTAGATACGGGGAATGTTGAACGTACAGACCCATGGGCAGGAAATAGTGATTCAATGATCTTGGTAACAGTGAATCCTAAAACCAAGAAAGTCGTTATGATGAGTTTGGAACGTGATATTCTGACACAAATCCAACAAACAGATGGTAGTGTTAGAGAAGCTAAACTCAACGCTGCCTATGCTGATGGTGGAGCTGAACTAGCTATCTCGACGATTCAGGATATGATGAATATCCACATTGACCGCTATGTTATGGTAAATATGCACGGTCTTCAAAGAATGGTTGATGCTGTCGGAGGTATCACAGTAAACAACACTCTAGGTTTTCCAATCTCTATCCAAGACCAGGAACCATTTAACACGATTTCTATCGGTGTTGGGGAACAAACCCTAAATGGTGACGAGGCGCTAGTATACTCACGCATGCGCTATCAGGATCCAGAGGGAGACTACGGTCGTCAGAAACGTCAGCGCGAAGTCATCCAAAAGATTGTTGAAAAAATTCTTAGTTTGAATAGTGTCAGCCACTATCAAGAAATTTTGAAGGCTCTTAGCGATAACATGCAGACAAATATCGAGATTACGACAACAACGATTCCTCAGTTGATGGGCTACCAAGATTCCTTTAAGAATATTGAGTCTCAGCAATTGCGTGGAGAGGATGCAATGATTGATGGGACATCATACCAAATCGTGACATCTGAGCATATGTTAGAGATGCAAAATCTTTTACGTCGTTCATTGGATAAGCCAGAAGTTACCGAATTGGAGACAAATGTAGTCTTGTATGAAAATATTTATGGGCGTTTACCACAAACAACTGGTTCTGTTGCAGATCAAGAACAACAAGGCCAACAAGTACAACAAGAACAATAAGAAATGAATACTAAAATCGTAGGAATTTTCCTGCGATTTTTTCAAAGAAATCCGAATAGATAGGTAGGAGGAAAAAATGAAAGCGGAAATCATAGCTGTTGGAACAGAGATTCTAACAGGTCAAATTGTCAATACCAATGCACAGTTTTTATCTGAAAAGTTGGCTGAAATCGGTGTTGATGTCTACTTCCAAACGGCTGTAGGAGATAATGAGGCTCGTCTGTTATCTTTGTTGGAGATTGCTAAGAATCGTAGCAATCTGGTTATCCTAACAGGAGGACTGGGACCGACAGAGGATGACTTGACCAAACAAACCTTGGCACAATTTCTAGGGCGTGATTTAACTTTTGATGCTCAAGCGCAGGCTAAATTAGATAATTTCTTTGCCCATCGCCCAGACTATGCCCGAACTCCAAATAATGAACGCCAAGCTCAAATCGTTGAGGGTTCAATCCCGCTACCTAATGAAACAGGACTAGCAGTCGGAGGCATGATTGAGGTGGCTGGCGTGACCTATGTCGTCCTACCAGGGCCACCAAGCGAACTAAAACCCATGGTTTTAAATGAACTGTTGCCAAGATTGACAACTGGAGCTAAGTTGTACTCACGTGTGATGCGTTTCTTTGGCATTGGCGAGAGCCAGCTAGTAACGATTCTGTCGGATTTGATTGAAGAGCAGACAGATCCAACCTTGGCACCTTATGCAAAAATAGGAGAAGTGACTCTGCGCTTATCTACCAAGGCTACTAGTCAAGAAGAAGCAAGAAAATCTTTGGATCGTCTTGAGGTTCAAATTCTTGCACGCCAGACTTTTGAAGGTGTTGCTTTAAAGGATATTTGCTATGGTTATGGTGAGGAAGCGAGTCTAGCTAGTGTAGTTGTTGAGGAGTTGAAAAAGCAGCATAAAACCATAACGGCTGCGGAAAGTTTGACAGCAGGGCTTTTTCAAGCAACTTTGGCAGACTTTTCGGGAGTGTCAGCTATCTTTAAAGGTGGTTTTGTCACTTATAGTCTGGAAGAAAAGGCTAAGATGTTAGATATTCCACAAGTAGAGTTGGAAAAACATGGAGTTGTTTCAGCCTTTACGGCGGAAAAAATGGCAGATCAGGCACGGTTTAAAACTCAATCAGACATTGGGGTTAGCTTGACAGGAGTGGCTGGTCCGGATAGTCTAGAAGGCCATCCTGCTGGTACAGTTTTTATCGGTTTGTCTCAAGCATCAGGCACAGAAGTTGTTCAGGTCAATATAGCTGGAAGAAGCCGAGCAGACGTTCGTAAAATTGCAGTCATGCATGCTTTTAACTTAGTTCGCAAAGCTTTATTAAGTGACTGACTTTTGATATAATAGAAGAAGGTTCTTAGAATCATTAAAATATAGGAGAACAAAATGGCGAAAAAACCAACAAAAAAATTAGATGAAATTGGGAAAAAATTTGGAGCTGATCGTGAAAAAGCTTTGAATGATGCCCTTAAATTGATTGAAAAAGACTTCGGTAAGGGTTCAATCATGCGCTTGGGTGAGCGAGCAGAACAAAAAGTGCAAGTGATGAGTTCAGGCTCTTTGGCACTTGATATTGCACTCGGTTCAGGTGGTTATCCAAAGGGGCGTATCATCGAAATCTACGGTCCAGAGTCATCAGGTAAGACAACAGTAGCCCTTCACGCTGTAGCGCAAGCACAAAAAGAAGGTGGAATTGCAGCCTTTATCGATGCGGAACACGCTCTTGATCCAGCCTATGCAGCAGCTCTTGGGGTTAACATTGACGAATTGCTCTTGTCACAACCAGACTCAGGTGAGCAAGGTCTTGAAATTGCTGGGAAATTGATCGATTCAGGTGCGGTTGACCTTGTGGTTATTGACTCAGTTGCAGCTCTTGTACCTCGTGCGGAAATCGATGGAGATATCGGAGATAGCCACGTTGGTCTTCAAGCTCGTATGATGAGCCAAGCTATGCGTAAACTCGGTGCTTCTATCAACAAGACAAAGACAATTGCTATCTTCATCAACCAGTTGCGTGAAAAAGTAGGGGTTATGTTTGGTAATCCAGAAACAACTCCTGGTGGACGCGCCCTTAAATTCTATGCTTCAGTTCGTTTAGACGTTCGTGGAAGTACACAAATCAAGGGAACTGGTGATCAAAAAGATACGAACGTTGGTAAAGAAACTAAGATTAAAGTTGTGAAAAACAAGGTGGCTCCACCGTTCAAAGAAGCTCTTGTTGAAATCATGTATGGTGAAGGGATTTCTAGAACTGGTGAACTCTTGAAGATTGCTAGTGATTTGGATATTATCCAAAAAGCAGGTGCTTGGTACTCATACAAGGGTGAAAAAATCGGACAAGGTTCTGAGAATGCTAAGAAATACTTAGCAGATCACCCAGAAATCTTTGATGAAATTGACCACCAAGTTCGTGTTCAATATGGTTTAATTGAAGAGGAAGAAGGTTCTAAAGCAAGTGCAGCAGCTGATGCAGATTCTAACCAAGAAGTCACACTTGATTTGGGCGACGCTCTTGAAATCGAAATCGAAGAATAAAAAGAAAAGTAGCAGTAAAACTGCTACTTTTGTTTCATGATGACTAGTGGTCACTAAAGCGTCGGTATTCGATACGAAAGTCGAAGTAGTTCTCTTCTTGCAATTTTTGAAAGATGTTCCGATAGGCCTCTTCATCAAAGTAGTTGCCACGATAGAGAATTTCGAAACTCATTCCCTCGTATTCCAAGAATGCGTTGGCAGTTTTAAAGCCATTTTGTAAGTAAAAGTCCATGCGGGATTTTCTTTGTTCGAGATTGTCACAGTCTTCGTCTAATCGCTCCACTTCAAGAATCATAGTACGCTGGTAAAAATCAATGAGTTTTTCAATGATTTCTCTCCCGTATCCATGACTGCGGAGATGGGGCATAATGGCAAAGAAGCTAATGTAGAAAGCTTTTTGATTAGAAATGGCAAAAGCGAAGCCGACAAATTCTTCTTCGTTATAAAAGGCGAAAAAGTGGGCGTCATCTCTATCCTGGTAACTTAAAAATTCCTCCAAAGAGACGCGTTCTTCTTCAGGGAAGGCCTCCTTGTTTAATTGTTCCACTTTTTCAAGGTCTGGGAATACATCTGTAATTAACTGACTTGTTAAGCTCATACATACCCTCCTTTTCTGTCACGATTATACCAGATTGTTTACATATAGGCAACGTTTTCTCAAGGAAACTCCCTTGTTCCTCAACTTGAAAGCTGATATAATAGCCTTATGAATAAGAAATCAACGGTGGACTTGATTCATGGTCCCATTCTTCCTTCACTGATTAGTTTTGCATTACCGATTTTACTGTCCAATATCTTTCAGCAACTATACAATACAGCTGATATTTTGATTGTTGGGCGTTTTTTAGGACAAAATTCCTTGGCGGCAGTCGGAGCTACGACAGCTATTTTTGATTTGATTATTGGCTTTGCTCTCGGAGTCGGAAATGGGATGGGAGTCGTTATTGCTCGGCTTTATGGTGCTCGTAATTTCACAAAGATTAAAGAGGCTGTCGCAGCGACTTGGATTTTAGGTGCAATCCTGAGTGGTCTTGTGATGCTGATGGGATTCTTCGGTCTTTATCCGCTCTTACAATATCTCGAAACACCTGCAGAAATTCTCCCCCAATCTTATGAATACATCTCTATGATTGTCAGCTGTGTGGGAGTTAGCTTTGCTTACAATCTCTTTGCAGGATTGCTACGATCAATTGGTGACAGCCTTGCGGCGCTTGCCTTTCTTATCTTTTCAGCCATTGTTAACGTCATTTTAGATTTGTATTTTATTACACAACTGCAATTGGGGGTTCAGTCTGCAGGTCTTGCAACTATCATCTCGCAAGGTTTGTCCGCTATTCTCTGTTATTTCTATATCCGAAAGAGTGTTCCAGAGCTTCTTCCAAGCTTGAAGCACTTCAAATGGAATAAGGATCTCTATGTCGATCTCTTGGAGCAGGGGCTAGCCATGGGGCTGATGGGTTCAATCGTCTCTGTCGGAAGTGTCATCTTGCAATCCTCTGTTAATGGCTTTGGAGCAGTTATTATCAGTGCCCAAACGGCAGCACGTAGAATCATGGCCTTTGCCCTATTGCCAATGACGGCAATTTCAGCTTCTATGACAACTTTTATCTCTCAAAACTTTGGGGCAAAACGTCCAGATCGTATCGTCCAAGGTCTTCGTGTAGGGAGCTATTTGAGTATGGCTTGGGCAACCTTTGCTTGTGTGTTCCTATTTTTTGCAAGTCCTAGCCTAGTTTCTTTCTTAGCGAGTTCAACAGATGGTTACTTGATTGAAAATGGAACCTTGTACCTACGTATTAGTTCTGTTTTCTATCCGTTTTTGAGTCTTTTATTGATTTATAGAAATAGTTTGCAGGGACTCGGTCAAAAACTCTTACCCCTCATCTCTAGTTTTATCGAATTTATCGGGAAAATTGTTTTCGTCGCTTGGATTATTCCATGGGCAGGTTATACAGGTGTGATTCTATGTGAACCGCTACTTTGGCTTGTTATGACTGCACAGCTTTATATCTCACTCTCTCAGCACCCTTGGATAAAAGAAGGCAAGAAAATCTTGGCTGTCGGCGGACGATCCTAGCTTCATTTATAAAAGAAAAATCCATTTCCTCTAGTGAAAATCGACTAGACTTGTGTTATAATAAGAAAGATTAAAATGTGAAAAAGGAGATTCCTAATGGGACGTAAATGGGCCAATATCGTAGCCAAGAAAACGGCTAAAGATGGAGCTAACTCTAAAGTATATGCAAAATTTGGTGTAGAAATCTATGTAGCAGCTAAAAAAGGTGATCCAGATCCAGAATCAAACTCAGCTTTGAAATTCGTTATCGACCGTGCTAAACAAGCGCAAGTGCCAAAACACGTTATTGATAAGGCTTTGGATAAGGCTAAAGGAAATACAGACGAAACCTTTACAGAAGGACGTTACGAAGGCTTTGGGCCAAATGGTTCAATGCTCATCGTGGATACCTTGACTTCAAACGTTAACCGTACAGCTGCCAATGTCCGTGCTGCCTTTGGTAAAAATGGTGGAAACATGGGAGCTTCAGGTTCAGTATCTTACCTCTTTGACAACAAAGGTGTCATCGTATTTTCTGGTGACGACGCTGATGCTATCTTTGAACTCTTACTTGAAGCAGATGTCGATGTAGACGATGTAGAAGCAGAAGAAGGAACAATCACTGTTTACACAGCTCCAACTGACCTTCACAAAGCTATTGTGGCTTTGCGTGAATCTGGTATCGAAGAATTCCAAGTAACAGAACTTGAGATGATTCCTCAATCAGAAGTTGAGTTGTCAGGGGATGACCTTGAAACCTTTGAAAAACTTTATGGCGTTCTTGAAGACGACGAAGACGTACAAAAAATCTACACAAACGTAGATGGATTCTAATAGAAAAGCGAACAGGCTTAATAGCTGTTCGCTTTTTTGTTATGTTAAACTTTCACTCCATCATCAGTTTTCTCTTTTCTATCCAAGCCTAGGGCAAATTTACGGACGAGAAGAAACTGGCCGTTTTCCTGCTTTGCGAAAGTGAGTACGACTGTCTTGGTGTTTGAACCGAGGGATAGATAGGTGATTTTCTTAATGTCGTAATCACCTGAGGTTGACTCAATTTCAGAATCTGGTAATCCATGCTTGCTGATGATATCTTTGTAGTTGGAGCCGCCTTTTCCTCTGTTTGCAGTGTCTCCCTCTATCAAAGCATCGAACTGCTCCTGGGTCCAAGAGAAGGTATCGGTATCTTCGATATCCTCTTCATCATGATCTTCATCTGGTCTATAATCTGGTAATTTTCCAAATTCCTCATTTTCTGTTAAAGAGGTCAGACTTCTATATGGGTGTCGAAAGTTTTTAGCCAAGTCAGTAAAGACACCAGAAGGTAATACTTGCGTCATTAAGACAAGAAAAATGGATAGAATACCTAGGCTTGTTCCGATAATAGCCAATATTTTACGATTTTTGAGATTAAGGCCGATACCAAAAATGCCTAGGGCTATAGCAATAATGGCAAAGAAAAAGGCTAGAATGCTAATGATTGGTAGCCAGGAACTAAGAAGGGCCAGGGTTCCAAAGATGATGGCAAAGATTCCTAAAATTTTCTCTTCTTTATGTTTCATTTGTGAGTTTCTCATTTCTAATCAGGGTGTATTCTTATAGGTGTGAGATAGTGTCTATTATAGATAAAATAAGAGCTGATGTCAATTTCTGCTTAGATAGTTCTCATTGAAACTTAAATGTTCATATGAGAACTATTTTTACTTAGAAGGGAGAAAGAATGGATAAACCGATGTTGGTCTTTAAACGTTTTTCAATCCCCAGTCTATTGACTCGGACGACTAATGATATCACGCAGATTCAGATGCTCTTTACCATGGGACTCCAAGTGGTCACTCGTGGTCCTATCATGGCTATTTGGGCCATTGGGAAAATCCTTGGCATGTCAGAATACTGGATTTGGGCAGTAGTGGTGGAGTCATTGTCAACGATCCGCAATGCTGACTTGATTCTGGTCATGAAAGAAGGAAACATCATCGAGCAAGGAAATCATAATGAGTTAATGGTGCAAGATGGTTTCTATGCAGACCTCTACAATAGTCAATTTACAGAAGACCAAGCAGAAGAATAAATCAAAAGAAGGCTTGACGGCCTTCTTTTTCTGCACTATACTAGAATAGGAGATGCTTGCAGACTTGTTCTGTCAGGCTTCTTGTGTAAAATCTAGAAACAACGAGAAAACAGATGAAAAACTATCAAGAGTGGTACGATAAGAGGAAATCAAGTCTTCTTCGACACCCACAATTATTGCAATTGATGCGAGTCTTTAATCGCATGATGACAGTTCTGATGCCCTTGGCCTACTTGAGCTTATTGGGAACAGTCCTTATAAGCAAGGGCTTGGGACAAGACCTTTACGCTTATATTTTAGTTCCAGCTTTAGGATTTCTCCTATTGACGCTTGTACGTAAGTGGATCAATCAACCGCGTCCCTATGAAACTTGGGAAATTGTCCCACTACTAGATAAGGACAGCTCTGGGAATTCAATGCCTAGTCGCCACGTCTTTTCGGCAACCATCATTTCCATGGCTTGCTTGCATGCAAATCTGCCTGTGGGGTTGGTTTTGTTGGTCTTATCAGTTCTTCTCGGTCTTGTGCGGGTCTTAGGAGGCGTTCATTATCCCAAGGATGTTTTAGTTGGCTACGCCTGTGGTCTCCTCTTGGGAATTCTTTTCTTTATTTTGTAAGAAGCAAAGCAAGTGGGCTTGGCCTCGTAACCACTTACGGGTTAAAAGTGACCACTTGCTTTTTTGCCCTTGTAAAGTCTTCTGGCCTTTGGTATAGTAGATGCAGAAAGGAGATAGGATGAAGTTACGAATCGAGATTGATAGTGAATTAACTGAGACAGAGATTGTCATCAAGGCTGTAGCCCTGACAGATGAGATAGCTGACTTGCAACGACTCTTGCAAGAAACCAAGGCTCCTAGGTTGATCTTTTACAAGGGGACGGGTGAGTACTACTTAGACTTGGCAGAAATCCTCTTCTTTGAGACGGAAGGTAGCAAGATTTACGCCCATACCCAGAAAGAGGCCTACGAGGTTCGGCTCAAGCTTTATGAGTTGGAGTCTATCCTGCCACGTTATTTCAGTCGGGTATCCAAGTCGACCATTGCCAATATCCGGCAAGTTTACTCGGTTGACAAGTCCTTCTCAGGGACAGGCACTATTTCCTTTTATCAAACCCACAAGGAGGTTCACGTGTCACGGCACTACCAATCCCTCCTAAAAGAAAATCTAAGAAACATGAGGTAAGAATATGAAAAAGAAAGCATTTGGTATTGTGTTGCTAGTATTGGCAGCTTTAGTATTATTACAGGGGAATTTTGGAATTCCTTCATTTGGAGGGCAGATTTGGCCCTTGATTGGTATTGGATTTTTTGCCTATCAATCAGTTGAGGCAATCCTTCGTCGTCATTTCACTTCAGCCTCTTTTACAGCCCTAGTGGCCCTCATGATTGCTAATCATTTTTATGACATTTTACCGATTCCCAATCAATCATTGTTCTGGGCGGGAGTGCTAATCGTTCTCGGAGTTGGCATGTTGACTAATTCGAACAAAACATGGAACGAGAAAAAATGGTGGTATGACGCTGAAAAGACCATTCTAACAGAAAAGGAAGTTTCCTTTGGTAGTGGAACTTTTTACAAACAGGACCAAGACTTGGTAGAAGACCAGTTTGAAGTTAGCTGTGGAAATGCCAAGATTTATTATGACAATGCAGAGATGTTAGGCGATAGTGCAACCTTGAAGGTAGAAGTCAGTTTAGGGAATGCAGTTATCTATGTGCCCCAACACTGGAGAGTGGACCTGAAGGTGGAGACTTCTTGTGGAGTAGCTAAGGCAGATGCTCCTGTAGCCCCAACCAGCAAAACCTTGATTATCCGTGGAGAGGTAGCTTTTGGTAAATTAGAAGTTGTCTACGTCAAATAAAAAAAGTCTTCCAATTCCCTTGCCAAAAATAAGAAAGTGTGATAACATAGTACGGTATGTGGTGCTAGCACATCCGCTATATTAGATCTAATAGGAGGAAAACACAATGGCTAAAGTATGTTACTTTACAGGTCGTAAGACTGTATCAGGAAACAACCGTTCACACGCGATGAACCAAACTAAACGTGCCGTAAAACCAAACCTTCAAAAAGTTACTGTTCTTATCGATGGTAAACCTAAAAAAGTTTGGGCTTCAGCTCGTGCTTTGAAATCAGGAAAAGTAGAACGCGTTTAATAAACATGAAAAGACCTAAGTGGTCTTTTTCTTTTGCTCGAAAGCTGAAATCATTTGAAAAATCAAGCAAATATCCGATGATACATCATTCTGCTTTTACAGTTGGGCTGAAATATGATAAAATAGAGTATCAACTATTTGAGGTAAAAAAAATGACTGTAAAAATTAATACAAAAGATGGTCAAGTCGAACTGACAGATGATGTAATCGCTACTGTCGTAGGTGGTGCAGCAACTGAAATTTTTGGTGTAGTCGGTATGGCTAGTAAAAATGCCCTCAAAGATAATTTCCAAGCCCTTCTTGGTAAGGAAAATTATTCAAAAGGTGTAGTCGTTAAAGCAGCTGAAGACGGTAGTATTGCAGTTGATGTATATACTGTATTGAGCTACGGTACAAAAATCAGTGAAGTTTCAAAAAACATCCAAGAACGTGTTCGCTTTAGCTTAGAGAACCAACTTGGAATCACTGCTCAAACTGTGAATGTCTACATTCAAAATATCAAAGTTGTAGGAGAATAATCGTGTCAAATATTACTACAAGCTTATTTCAAGAAATGGTACAGGCTGCTTCAACTCGTTTGAACAAGCAAGCCGAATACGTCAATTCATTGAACGTCTTCCCAGTTCCAGACGGAGATACAGGAACAAACATGGGAATGACAATCGAAAATGGTGCTAAAGAAGTAGCAGACAAACCAGCTTCAACTGTTGGTGAGGCTGCAAGTATCTTGGCTAAAGGTCTTTTGATGGGTGCGCGTGGAAACTCAGGAGTTATCACTTCTCAGCTTTTCCGCGGATTTTCACAAGCCATCAAGACAAAAGAAGAGCTAACAGGAAAAGACCTAGCTCTTGCCTTCCAATCAGGTGTTGAGGTTGCCTACAAGGCTGTTATGAAGCCAGTTGAAGGGACAATCTTGACCGTATCACGTGGTGCTGCCATCGGTGCTAAGAAAAAAGCAGAGCAGACAGATGACGCAGTTGAAGTTATGCGTGCAGCCTTGGAAGGAGCTAAAGCAGCCCTCGCTAAAACTCCAGAAATGCTTCCAGTATTGAAGGAAGTTGGAGTTGTGGACTCAGGTGGTCAAGGTTTGGTCTTCATCTATGAAGGATTCCTTTCAGCTCTTACTGGTGAATACAGTGCGTCTGAAGACTTTGTAGCTACTCCAGCCAATATGGGTGAGATGATCAATGCAGAACACCACAAATCTGTAGCTGGACATGTGGCAACAGAAGACATTACCTTTGGTTACTGTACTGAAATCATGGTCGCCCTCAAACAAGGTCCAACTTATGCTAAAGAGTTTGACTACGAAGAATTCCGTAACTACTTGAACGAACTTGGGGATTCTCTACTTGTTGTCAATGATGACGAAATCGTTAAAGTTCACGTCCATACAGAAGATCCAGGACTTGTTATGCAAGAAGGTCTGAAATATGGTAGCTTGGTTAAGGTTAAAGTCGATAACATGCGTAACCAACACGAAGCGCAAGTAGAAAAAGAAGCGCAAGTCAGCAAGCCAGCTGAAGAAAAAGAATATGCACTTATCGCAGTAGTAGCTGGACAAGGATTGGCAGACATCTTCCGTGCCCAAGGTGTGGACTATGTCATCGAGGGTGGACAAACCATGAACCCTTCGACAGAAGACTTTGTCAAGGCTGTTGAGAAAGTTAATGCTCGTAACATCATCTTCTTGCCAAACAACAAAAACATCTTCATGGCAGCTCAATCTGCAGCTGAAGTATTGGAACAACCAGCTGTTGTAGTAGAAGCTCGTACAATTCCTCAAGGATTGACTAGCCTTCTAGCATTTGACCCAAGCAAGTCTATCGAAGAAAACCAAGAACGCATGACTGCAGCCCTTGGCGATGTCATCAGTGGTAGTGTAACAACAGCCGTTCGTGACACGACTATCGATGGTCTAGAAATTCATGAAAATGATAATCTTGGTATGGTAGATGGTAAGATCCTCGTATCAAACCCTGACATGCACCAAACCTTGACTGAAACCTTGAAACACATGTTGGATGAAGACAGTGAAATCGTAACCTTCTATGTTGGAGAAGACGGAAGCGAAGAATTGGCAAATGAAATTGCTCAAGAAATCGCAGAAGAATTCGAAGATGTCGAAGTAGAAATTCACCAAGGTCAACAACCGGTTTATCCATATCTTTTCAGTGTGGAATAAAGATTAAATAATAGAAAAAAGAAAGTTGAGAAATCAACTTTCTTTTTTTGTGACATTTGTCATATTTCCTAATGACAGAAGCTTCTAGTGACACAACCTTCAAAGAATTATAATAGATGTATCAAATGGAGGAAGAAAAAATGAAACATAAAGTAATTGTCGCAATGAGTTTAGTAGCAGCAGGAGTCATGACTTATCTCATGTTTTCAGGATTGGATGAAGGCTTTTATCATTTTCCTTGGGAGTTATTTGCAAGCTTTGGAATCATGTCTTGGTTGATTCGAGAAGGTTTGAAATTGGTCTCAGATGTGAAAAAGGAGTTTGAAAAATGAAAAAAGCGATTCTCTTTCTTTTTATTGGACTGTCACTAGTGGTATGGTTGGTAGAAATGTTTACAGGTTGGTTTGATCAAGCCTTCCTTCACCAAGTCATTCGCGGTGCCTGGGGATTAGGATTTATGATTTTTATCGCCTTTCCGATGGGGATGGAATGGCTGAAAGGAGAATATCATGAACATGATTAAGGTACAAGGCTTACATAAAAACATCAAGGGCAAGGCTATTTTGAAGGATATTTCCTTTGAGGTAGCTGAAGGTGAATGCGTCGCCTTGATTGGGCCAAATGGTGCCGGAAAGACAACGCTATTGGACTGTTTGCTTGGAGATAAACTGGTCACCAGCGGTCAAGTATCCATCCAAGGTTTGCCGGTGACGAGTTCTCAGTTAGACTATATTAGAAGCTACCTGCCTCAAGAAAATGTCATCGTTCAGAAATTAAAGGTCAAAGAGTTGATTGCTTTCTTTCAAAGTATTTATCCAAATCCCTTGAGCAATCAGGAAATCGATCAACTATTGCAGTTTGACCAGCAACAAAAAGAGCAATTCGCAGAAAAATTGTCAGGTGGGCAAAAGCGTCTCTTCTCTTTTGTCTTAACCTTGATTGGCCGACCAAAGCTTGTCTTTTTAGATGAACCAACTGCTGCCATGGATACTTCAACCCGTCAACGCTTTTGGGAAATTGTTCAGGATCTAAAAGCGCAGGGAGTAACTATTCTCTATTCGTCCCATTATATCGAAGAGGTAGAGCATACAGCGGACCGAATCTTGGTCTTGAATAAGGGAGAGTTGATTCGCGATACAACACCTCTAGCCATGCGCAGTGAGGAGATTGAAAAGCACTTTATCCTTCCCCCAGCATATAAGGAAGTTGTCGAACAGTCAAACTTGGTTGAAAACTGGTCACAAAAACAAGATGCTTTGCAAGTAGTTACACGTGAAGCGAATGCTTTTTGGCAACTGTTAGTGCAAGCAGGATGTAGGATTCAAGAAATTGAAGTCAATAATCGTAGCTTGTTGGATACAATCTTTGAAGAAACACAAAAAGGAGATGACTAAGATGAAACGATGGATCGCACTAAACAAGATAGAATTTCTATTGACCAAACGACAATTAGTCTATTATCTGTTATCCGTAGGGATGCCGACAGCCTTCTATTTATTCTTTTCAGGTATGTACCAGGAAACACCGGGTGGACCGGCTAATTTTATGCGCGACTACCTCATCTCCATGACGGCTTTTTCCATGATGTCGACAGCTATCTTTTCATTCCCAGTTGTTTTACATACCGATAAGATCAACAACTGGCAGAAAATATTACGTCATAGCCCTGTAAATATGGTAGAATATTATCTATCAAAGATAACAAGTATGCTGGTTGATTATTTGGTCTCAATTCTGGTTGTTTTCTCAGTTGGGCATTTTGTAAGAGGTGTGGATATGTCTCTTGGAAACTGGATTGGGGCTGCGTTCTTGCTGATAGTAGGAAGTGTTGCCTTTGTAGCTCTTGGCTTGACCTTGACTCTCTTGCCTTCTAGTCAGCTGATGTCAGTCGTGGGCAATCTTCTTTACTTTGGCTTGGCTGTGTTAGGCGGACTCTGGATGCCTGTCTCTTTATTTCCAGACTGGATGCAAGCAATCGGGAAGCGTCTACCAAGCTATCAGTTGATGGAATTGATCAAGACCTTCTTAAATGAGGATGGCATCAATTTATCAGCCACAATTTATCTACTTGTTTTTTCAGCAGTTTTATTTGGTTTGACTATTTACCTTCAAGGTCATAAGGAGAATGCTTAATGCTTGAAAGACTAAAAAGCATACACTATATGTTTTGGGTCAGTTTAATTTTTATGATTTTCCCCATCCTACCTGTAGTGACTGGGTGGCTTTCTGTCTGGCATTTATTGATTGATATTCTATTTGTAGTGGCGTATTTGGGTATTTTAACAACCAAGAGCCAGCGCCTATCTTGGCTTTTCTGGGGGATCATGCTGACTTATGTAGTTGGTTATACTGCCTTTGTTGCTGTTAATTATATCTGGTTTTTCTTTTACCTTTCTAATCTCTTAATTTATCATTTCAGGGTGCGGAGTCTTCGTTCTCTGCATGTCTGGACTTTTCTCCTTGCTCAAGTTCTTGTTGTTGGACAACTCATGATGTTTCAGTCAGTCGAAACTGAGGCTGTAGCCTTTGAGCTTGGGATTCTTACTTTTGTCGATTTAATGACATTGGGTTTGGTTCGGATTCGCATTGTCGAGGATTTGAAAGAAGCTCAGGCCAAGCAAAATGCCCAGATAAATCTATTGCTTGCTGAAAATGAACGTAGTCGTATCGGTCAGGACTTGCATGATAGCTTGGGACATACCTTTGCTATGCTGAGTGTCAAGACAGATCTGGCCTTGCAGTTATTTCAGATGGAGGCTTATCCACAGGTGGAAAAGGAATTAAAAGAAATTCACCAGATCAGCAAGGATTCCATGAATGAAGTGCGGACCATTGTGGAAAATCTGAAATCACGGACCTTAGCATCAGAGCTTGAGACTGTTAAGAAGATGCTAGAGATTGCTGGGATTGAAGTTGAGGTTGACAATCAGTTGGACAAGGCTAGTTTGACCCAAGATGTGGAGTCGACAGCTGCTATGGTTTTGTTAGAACTGGCGACCAATATCATCAAACATGCCAGTGCTGAAAAAGCCTATCTAAAACTGGAACGTACAGATCAGGAATTGGTCCTGACAGTCAGAGATGACGGGAAAGGATTTGCAACTGTAAAAGGGAATGAACTCCATACAGTCCGTGACCGTGCAGCAGCCTTCTCAGGTCAAGTAGAGCTGGTCAGTTTGAAAGATCCAACAGAGGTGCGCGTGCATCTGCCTTATAAGGAGAGAAAGTAGATGAAAGTATTAGTCGCAGAAGATCAAAGTATGCTTAGAGATGCCATGTGTCAGCTCTTGAGTTTTCAACCAGATGTGGAGACTGTCTTGCAGGCGAAAAATGGAGCCGAGGCTATCGAGGTTTTGGAGAAAGAAGCAGTAGATATTGCCATCCTTGACGTCGAAATGCCAGTAAAGACAGGACTGGAGGCTCTCGAATGGATTAAACAAGAGGTGCCTGAAACCAAGGTGGTTATCGTTACGACCTTTAAACGCCCAGGTTATTTTGAACGAGCTGTCAAAGCAGGAGTCGATGCCTATGTCTTGAAAGAGCGAAGCATCGCCGAGCTCATGCAAACCCTACATACGGTGTTAGAGGGACGCAAGGAATATTCTCCAGAGCTGATGGAAGTCATGATGACTCATCCCAACCCCTTGACCGAGCAGGAAGTTGCTGTCTTGCATGGAGTAGCACAGGGGCTGTCCAACCAAGAAATTGCGGACAAGCTCTACCTCTCAAACGGTACCGTTCGTAATTACATGACCAATATCCTCTCCAAACTAGGCGCCAGCAACCGAACCGAAGCGACCAAAACTGCCGAAGAAGAAGGCTGGTTGTGAGGGGGAGAAAGAAAAAATCTCTTAGAAATAGATCTAAGAGATTTTTTGCACTATTCAAATCTATTTTGCTACCCAGCCGATAGCATCGCTTGGTGGGTTTTCGGTATCAATCCAGATGAATTCAATACCGATTTCCCCGTTTTTAAACTTGGTCAATCGAATACCATTGATTTCTAGTTCATTGAGTCGTTGACCTGTCAATATTTCTCGTTCCTTCAACTGGAAAACACCACGCAAGATCCAATTCCCAAGAATTTCTTGCTTATCAGTGGATTGAATCGCCTTGCCAGCTTCTTGGTTAATATAGGCATTGATGACATCACCAGAAGGTAAAAATCTTAGTTTAAAGGTTCTTTCTTCTTTAGACAGAGCTAGTTTTTTAGAGCCAGGTTCAAAGGTTCCAAATCCTGGTCCGAAGAAGTCAGGCCTTTCATCGTGGAAATTTTTGGAGTCAGGCAGAGGAATGTAAACCTCACTAACTGGCCGATAAACCAGCTGTTCAATTTCTTTAATGAGTTTTTCATTGCCAGTATTACGAACAAAGTGAATCAAGTCCTCACGAATCGCCTTCATCTGAGTTTTTTCTTCCTTACTGGTCCATTTCTTCAAGAGGATTTCTTCCAGAGAGAAGGTCACGAAAGCTAGTTCTTCAGGAGCCAGACTGTTCTTAAATTTATCCTGGATCTTTAAAATTCGTGGCAGACGATCTTTCTTAGCTAGTTTTGAACCACCGTTAAAGGCATTGAAACCAGAGTTTTCTTCTACATTTCCATGTTTGTCTGTGATTACCCAAGACACAGTTTCTAAGATATCGGATTGTCCCTTTTCAGATGTTAGCAAATGAAGATTTTCAAAGAGAGAAAAAGGATCTTCGATGTAATGAACGTCCCAAGTATCTACCACAATGTCTTTATTGTTAAAAGTCATGTGAAGCTGGCTATCAGCTGCTGTATACTTGTAGTGGTGTTGTCCATCTGTAAATCGGAAATTGGTTGGATTGTTTTTGGTAGTTGAGCCTTCAATGACCAGATTATCAATATCGACTGGTAAATAAGTTGTTTCACCAACAAAAATCTTAGGATTTTCACCCTTTGGTGTTGGCATCAAAACATGGTAAACGGCTTCGACATTGACCGAATCCGAGTTAAAACCCTTGATTTGAGCCTTAGAGGATTCGATTCTCTGATTCCTCAAAGTCGCAATCTTTCGCGCCAACTCTTCATAGCGCTGATAGTTTTCCTTGTCTGCAGCTTCTTTATCTACTGAAAT
Source organism: Streptococcus infantis (assembly GCF_047463175.1). Taxonomy (GTDB): domain Bacteria; phylum Bacillota; class Bacilli; order Lactobacillales; family Streptococcaceae; genus Streptococcus; species Streptococcus infantis_AC. The sequence continues at coordinate 184,405 of NZ_JASHEJ010000003.1, read as the reverse complement.
ATCAGCATGAAACTTGATATCACCCAACAAGTCCGTCCAAGATTGAGAATCTTTCTTGAACTGGGCAATTTTTTGGTCTCCAGAATTAATCCCAAAAGATTTGATACCTACTAGGTATTTATGATTTTCATCCACAACAACAGAAGCATCATAGGAAGTATTGGCGATATCTTCCCCTACGGCATTAAAGGACTTCTGGAAAACAGTCTCCTGAAATTTGGAGTTAATGATCGGAGCCACATAATTCTCTGTTTGTCCCTCGTCTTCGGATTCTGCCTTTTGAGAGAAAGCTTGGCTCAAACTAGCGAAGTTGGTAATTAAGGTTTTGTATTTTTCTTTTTGTTCAGACTTTAGATGTTCCCACATAAGCACCCTCTTTTCTATTTTCAGTATATCAAAAGAAGATTAGTTTTTCACTAATCCTCTTATATATTCGTTAATTAATACTGTAAAATTCAAGTTTGCCTTGTTTTTTGACAAGTCTCAAATACTCTTCATCTGACAGAACGGCTAAGCCATCATCATAAGCCTTGATTTTTTCAAGAGCTTGGTCATAGCTATCTACAAAGTCCTTGACATAGGATTCCCCTTCAAACTGGCCATTCATCTTGGTGTAGATAATGGCGAATTTCCCTGACCGTTCCAGTTGAGACTGCCCTTGACTTTCGTTTAAAGCCTTGGCAACATTCTCTGCGATGCGTTTAATCACAGGAACAACTACGCTATTTCCAGCTTGTTTGTAGAGCTGACCATTGGAAACCCCTTCTGGAATTTTAAAGGACTTAGGATAACCTTGAACGTTAAAGGTTTCTTTTGGTGTCAATTTACGAATCTCACCACTATCCGTCAAAATCAATGGAACGTTGTGTCCGCCTGTTCCCATATTGGCTGTCAAAGTAGGGACGACACCGTTTTTATTTTCACGGACATATTGACGGCGCCACTGGTAAACTGTGTCTTGGCTAGTCACTTCAAACTTCAACTGATCGTAGAAATTCTGCTTGCCTTCACGGTAGTAGTAGACCTCGTCTAGCTGATCACCAAAGTTAATCAGATCCTGAAGAGTCGTAGTCAGCTTGATTTCCTCTGGGAATTCAAACAAGTCATAAGCTTCCTTGGTATCAAAACCAACAATGTAGATACGTTCACGGTTTTGTGGGATATTTCCATAGTCTTTTCCATTGAGAACCTTCCACTTGATAAAGTAGTTGTTCTCCGTCAAGGCCTCACGGATGACCTTGAAGGTATTGCCATGGTCATGACCGACCATGTTCTTGACGTTTTCGATGAAAATAGCGCGAGGTTTGCATCCTTCAATCATGCGAAGCAATTCGAAGAAAAGATCACCACGATCATCATCAAAGCCCTTGCGATAACCCGCAATACTAAAGGCCTGACAAGGGAATCCTCCCATAATCACATCCACGCGCTCAGCCGGAATATCCTCTGGCTGAACATCGTGAATATCACGACCATCCAAATAGGTATCTGGATGGTTTAATTGATAAGTCTGACGCGCATACTTATCAAATTCATTGGCATACACCACTCTGAACTCGTTGGTCTGTTCAAATCCCAACTCAATTCCCCCAACACCAGAGAAGAATGCTGCAATGTTGTACTTCTCAGGTCGGTTCGAACTTACAGAATTTGTCATGTTTGCTCCTTTACTAATTATCTAATTCTTGCTTTCCACTTACGTGTTCTTAATTTTTGATTTACAAGTTCACCAAAGATACTCCAGTATTTAAGATATTTATCAAAGATACTCCAGTTTTCAAGATATTTTTTCATTTCATTTGTTGAAACTTTTTCCTTACTTTGCTCTACAACTTCTATAGGAATTAAATATACCAAGCCATTTTTCTTATTAACTGCTGCATAGATATCGCAATCTTCTTTTGTAATACGTCTGCCTTTGTTTCTCTCATGAGTATAATCGATTCCTTGTCCACCTCTTGCGCGATCTTTAAAATAAATTGTATTACCACTAATCCCTTTTACTTGAACTCTAAATGTTTTTCCTTTATATCCAACAATTGCATCGTATCTAGAAGTTCTAACATCAACATTTGAACTATCAAATCCTGCTAATATAGCCCTTGCAATAAACAAAAATTGAGCAGAATCTCCTGCATTGGATGTCATTGTACCAGTATCTACAGAACTAAGATTAGTACTAAAACCATCAGATAGTATTAACGGGAATAGAGATATGATTGATTTCGAGAGGCGTTTTTTCAAAATTTTTGTTTCTTTTTTATCTAATGAGAAATCAAGTTCAGCTAATAGCGATTCTGACATGACTTCAGATAATGAGTCATAAGAACTTTCATTACACTTCTCTTTAATTATGTTTAACATTTTAGATTCAAGATAATCTTCAACATGTTTTTTATACAACACTTTTTCTATTGCAATTTTGGGAATTCGACTTTTTATAAAATTCTCATTTTTAAAATCTTCCCAGAGTTGTTCTTTTTCAAAATTTGTCAAAGTATCAAATTTCTTTTTAAGATATCGAATAATTTCATCTTTATTATCAAAACGAGAAATGTTGTTATTAATGAGAATAATGTCTTTACGTATGTCTTCTTCTAGGCCCATTTTATTATACTCCATATATTAAACAACTGCATCAGGGAATAATTGATATCATTATCAAATTTATTTTAAGGCAATTAAGGTTAGTTTATCGTAAATATTAATAGGTAAATTAATTTTTTGTTAACTTCTTCATCTCATCAATACGTGCGACGGTCGCGTCGTATTTGGCTTGGTAGTCGGCTTGTTTGTCGCGTTCTTTTTGGACGACTTCTGGTTTGGCATTGGCTACGAAGCGTTCGTTAGAGAGCTTCTTACCGACCATATCCAGTTCTTTTTGCCATTTAGCCAGTTCCTTGTCGAGACGAGCCAGTTCTTCTTCGACATTGAGGAGGTCTGCGAGTGGCAAGTAAATTTCTGCTCCTGTGATGACGCTTGACATTGCGAGTTCAGGTGCAGGGATGTTTGATGCGATTTCCAAGTGTTCTGGATTTGTGAAGCGTTTGATGTAGTTGACATTGCTGTTAAAGAAGGCTTCCAAGTCGCTATCGCTTGTCTTAACAAGGATAGTGATTGGCTTGCTTGGTGCTACGTTCACTTCCGCACGCGCATTACGAACGGCACGGATCAAGTCTTTGAGACTTTCCACACCAGTGTGGGCAGCAAGGTCTTCAAAGGCTGGGTTGACAGTTGGGTATTCTGCTGTAACGATAGAACCTTCTGAGATTTGTCCAAAGATTTCCTCTGTCACGAATGGCATGATTGGGTGAAGGAGACGAAGAATCTTGTCCAAGGTGTAAAGGAGAACAGAACGTGTGATGACTTTCTCTTCTTCGTTATCGCTATAAAGGACTTCCTTGGTCAACTCAACGTACCAGTCCGCAAACTCGTCCCAGATGAAGTTGTAGAGGATGTGTCCAGCAACACCAAATTCAAACTTGTCAAAGTTTTCAGTGACTTTGCCGATAGTTTCATTGAGGTTGTGGAGAATCCAGCGGTCTGTGACATTTCCAGCTTCCTTGTTGACAACTTTTTCGACATTGGCAGTTGCTTGCTCAAGGGTCAAGCCTTCATTGTTCATGAGGATGTAGCGAGAGATGTTCCAGATCTTGTTGATGAAGTTCCATGAAGCATCCATTTTCTCGTAAGAGAAGCGCACGTCTTGACCTGGTGCAGAACCGTTTGAAAGGAACCAACGAAGAGCATCAGCACCGTATTTCTCGATGATATCCATTGGGTCAATTCCGTTACCGAGTGATTTAGACATCTTACGTCCTTGCTCGTCACGGATAAGACCGTGGATAAGGACGTTTTGGAATGGCTGACGGCCAGTGAATTCCAATGATTGGAAGATCATACGAGACACCCAGAAGAAGATGATGTCATAACCTGTTACCAAGGTTGATGTTGGGAAGTAACGTTTGAAGTCTTCTGAGTCGACATCAGGCCAGCCCATGGTTGAGAATGGCCAGAGGGCAGAACTGAACCAAGTATCCAATACGTCTTCGTCCTGAGTCCATCCGTCACCTTCTGGAGCCTCTTCGCCAACGTACATTTCCCCCTCAGCATTGTACCAAGCAGGGATTTGGTGACCCCACCAGAGCTGACGAGAGATAACCCAGTCGTGGACATTTTCCATCCATTGAAGGAAGGTATCGTTGAAACGAGGTGGGTAGAATTCAACCTTGTCGTCTGTGTCTTGGTTGGCAATGGCATTCTTGGCCAATTGGTCCATCTTGACGAACCATTGCGTAGACAAGCGTGGCTCAACCACAACACCTGTACGCTCTGAGTGACCAACACTGTGGACACGTTTTTCGATTTTAACGAGGGCTCCGATTTCTTCTAACTTGGCAATGACTGCCTTACGAGCTTCAAAACGGTCCATGCCTGCAAATTCGAAGGCCAAGTCATTCATGGTTCCGTCATCGTTCATGACGTTGACTTGTGGCAAGTTATGGCGTTGACCAACTAGGAAGTCGTTCGGATCGTGGGCAGGCGTGATTTTCACGACACCAGTACCAAACTCAGGATCTGCGTGTTCGTCTCCAACGATTGGAATCAATTTATTAGCGATAGGAAGGACGACGTTTTTACCGATCAAATCCTTGTAGCGTGGGTCTTCTGGATTGACCGCAACGGCAACGTCCCCAAACATAGTCTCAGGACGAGTTGTCGCCACTTCAAGGGCACGTGAACCATCTTCTAGCATGTAGTTCATGTGGTAGAAGGCACCTTCAACATCCTTGTGAATAACCTCGATATCAGAAAGGGCTGTGCGAGCCGCTGGGTCCCAGTTGATGATAAACTCACCACGGTAGATCCAGCCTTTTTTGTAAAGGTCCACAAAGACCTTGCGAACGGCTTTTGACAAACCTTCGTCAAGAGTGAAACGCTCACGAGAGTAGTCTACAGAAAGCCCCATCTTGCCCCATTGTTCCTTGATAGTAGTGGCATACTCGTCTTTCCATTCCCAGACTTTTTCTAGGAATTTCTCACGACCGAGGTCATAACGGCTGATGCCCTCACCACGCAAGCGCTCCTCAACCTTAGCTTGAGTGGCAATCCCCGCGTGGTCCATCCCAGGAAGCCAAAGCGTATCAAAACCTTGCATGCGTTTTTGACGGATAATGATATCTTGAAGAGTTGTATCCCAAGCATGACCAAGGTGGAGTTTCCCAGTTACGTTTGGTGGTGGAATGACGATTGAATAAGGCTTAGCCTTTTGATCGCCTGAAGGCTTGAAAACATCAGCGTCAAGCCATTTTTGGTAACGACCAGCCTCAACCTCGGCTGGATTGTATTTAGGTGAAAGTTCTTTAGACATGTGTGTGTCCTTTCTAGTTATTTCTATTTTTAATGTTGACCCTTAGTTTCCCACTCACTCTTCAGCAAGCCATATCTCAAATCATCACAGCGGTTGCCTTGAGCATCTTTGCGGTCTCGGATGCGAGCTTCAAGGGTAAATCCTAATTTTTCCGCAACTCGTTGACTTTGAAGGTTGTAACCAAAGCAAGTCAGTTCTATCTTGTGAAGGCCTAGTTCCTTAAAAGCCAGATCAATCAAGGCACGCGCTGCTTCTGGTACATAACCGTGACCCCAATAATCTGGGTGCAAGGTATAGCCAATCTCAAGCACATCATCTTCGTGCCGATGGTTGAAATCAACAGATCCGATAACTTTATCAGTCCCTTTGACCACAATGCCATAGCCAGCTGGGAGATTGTCCTTTTGATTGCGTTCAGGAAGGATATGCTCCAGATAGTAAATTTCATCTTCCAAGGTCTTGACGGGTGGAAAACCTGCTGGGTAAGAAACTTCTGGCAGACTAGCGTAGGCATGAATATCCTCAGCATCAGCTACTGTACGAACTCGTAAGACAAGTCGGTCAGTCTCTATTCGTTCTGGCAGTTCAGCTCTTGTCATCCTTCTTCCTCGCTTTCTTAATAAAGCTTCCCATGGGATCGACTCGGTCATCTAGATAACGATAAACGCGCTGATGACCGTCCCCCATAAAGTAAGTCGGCGCAAAGCAGTCATTTTTAAAATGGCCCTTATCATCTAAGAGCTTTGGATCAGCCAGACGGTCGATAATCTTTGCAAAGATATGGCAGATGCCATCTTCCTCGATAATCCGATCCACCTGGCAATCCAATACGACTGGACAAGCCTCTAAAATCGGCGCCTGAGTCTGTTCAGAAATCTCGTAGTCAAGTCCCAAATGTTTCAATTTCTCCCGATGGCTGATAAAGCCAGCCTGTTCCATTTCGAGCATGAAGTTTTCATCGGGGATGTTTACGGTAAACTGTTGATAATGCTTGATCTGGTCGGCTGCATTTTCCTCAGCACCAACACCGATGACCAGCCAATCGCCCAGACTATAAGAGGAGCTGCAGGTTGTGATATTGTACCCAAAGTTCTGGTCCTGATACCCTAAGATGAAGATAGGAAAACCATAGTAGAGTTTACTTGTTTTGAAAGATTGTTTCATGACAACCTCCTTTGGCTAGGGATCTAAAATAAAAATCGCCCCTGTCATCAATCTGACAGGGACGAATGTGTTTATCCGCGGTACCACCCAATTTCGGGCAGAGCCCGCAACTTTAATCTTCTTGTTTCGCTTTTATGACGTCGTTAGCTCGTCTTGGCGTACTTGAGTACAGCCTGCAACTCGCTGCCTAGTCCTAAAAGGAAACAAAAAGATTTATATTTCAATTTTTAATTTCAACTCACTAGCAACCAGTTTTGACACATTTGTGGACTTCTCAGCTCCGCCACTTTCTGTAAAATGTGGGACTCAAAACACCTCTAATGGCTTTATTTTAACAAGTTTTTGACGGAAATGCAAGGGACAAGAAAGATTACTTGAACTTGATGCCGTTTTCTTTTAATTTCTTGATCGTAGCTGGACCGATTCCTTTTAAGGCAAGGAGTTCTTTTTCTGTCCAGTTTTTGAAGTCAGCAGCAGACTTAATCCCTTCATCGTAGAAAGTTTTAGCACGGTCAAGTGGAAGTCCGCCTAGGTCAGCTGCGAAATCTTCAACAGAAGTTGTAAGCTTGTGGGCTTGCTCTTTAGTTGCTTCTACAGCTTTTTCTACTTGCTTAGAGACAGCTTTTCCTGCCTCACTTGCTGCTTTTTCAGCATGCTTCACAACTTTTTTTGTTTCTTCAACAACCTTGTTTACAGCATTTGAAAGTGCACCTGAGCGACGAAGACTGTTTCTTAATTGTTTTTTACGTTGTAGTTTTTTTGACATGATAAGATCCTTTCAATAAAAAACCCCTGTGATTGAACAAGGATAAATCTTTATGTTTTATTGTATCAACTTTCTTTGGGAAATGCAAGGCTTCTTAGTTTAGAAAGATAGGAGTCCTATAGGGAATTCCGCCTTAGAATAAGAGAATATGATAGAAGAAAAGCGAAAAATATGGTATAATGAAACGATAGATTTTTGAATAGGAATACAATCATGTTTGGATTTTTAAAAAAAGATAAAGTAACAGAAACACCAGCAGTGGTGCCAGCACATATCGGAGTTATCATGGATGGCAATGGTCGTTGGGCTAAAAAACGCATGCAACCGCGTGTCTTTGGGCATAAGGCTGGGATGGATGCTTTGAGAACGGTAGCCATTGCTGCTAGTGATATGGGTGTCAAGGCTATGACTGTTTATGCCTTCTCGACTGAAAATTGGACACGTCCAGACCAGGAAGTCAAGTTTATCATGAACTTGCCTGTTGAATTTTATGATAAGTATGTCCCCGAATTGCACCAAAAGAACATGAAGATCCAAATGATTGGGGAAACCGATCGCTTGCCAAAACAAACTTTTGAAGCTTTGAAAAAGGCGGAAGAGTTGACCAAGTTAAACACAGGTTTGATTCTTAACTTTGCCCTTAATTACGGTGGACGAGCTGAGATTACACAAGCGGTCAAGTTGATTGCACAGGATGTTTTGGATGCTAAGGTGAATCCAGGCGATATTACGGAAGAGTTGATTGGGGAATACCTCTTTACAGGGCATCTGCCTAAGGTCTTGCGTGATCCGGACTTAATCATTCGAACGAGTGGGGAGCTTCGCTTGAGCAATTTCTTGCCTTGGCAAGCAGCTTATAGTGAACTTTATTTCACAGATGTTTTGTGGCCTGACTTTGATGAGGAAGCTTTGAAAGAAGCTATTGCAGAGTATAATCGCCGCAATCGTCGATTTGGAGGAGTTTAGGAAGAAGTTATGAAAAAGGATTTATTAAAGAGAACCATATTTGCCGCTCTGGCCTTAGCAATCTTTATCCCGCTCTTGGTGATTGGTGGGCTTTGGTTACAGATTGCTATGGGACTTCTAGCTATGCTAGGTGTACACGAGTTGCTTCAGATGAAAGGGTTAAACACCATGACCCCTGAGGGGGTGCTGACCTTATTAGCGACTTTTGCACTGACAATCCCCCTAGAAAACTACTTGACATTTTTACCTGTAGATGGGAATGTTGTTGCATATGGTGTTGTGATTTTTATCATGTTAGGTTGCACTGTTTTTAGCAAGAATTACACCATTGAAGACGCTGTATACCCAATCGCTATGAGTTTCTATGTTGGTTTTGGATTCAATGCTTTAGTGGATGCTCGAATCGCAGGTTTGGATAAAGCCCTCTTGGCCCTTTGTATCGTATGGGCAACTGATAGTGGTGCTTACTTGGTCGGAATGAATTTCGGTAAGAGAAAATTGGCTCCGAGAGTCTCTCCGAACAAATCAATCGAGGGAGCCTTTGGTGGAATTTTAGCTGCCATGCTTGTCACTCTTATCTTTATGTTAGTGGATAGTACGGTTGCCCTCCCTTATGGCATTTACAAAATGATGCTCTTTGCTATTTTCTTTAGTATTGCAGGGCAATTGGGTGACTTGATTGAGAGTGCCATGAAACGCCATTTTGGAGTCAAGGATTCAGGCTTCTTTATCCCAGGACATGGTGGGGTGCTTGATCGCTTTGACTCTATGTTGGCTGTTTTCCCTATTATGCACCTCTTTGGCTTATTTTAAGGAAAGGTGAACAAATATTAAATGTTAGGATTATTAACCTTTATCCTTGTTTTTGGGATTATCGTGGTGGTCCACGAATTCGGCCATTTCTACTTTGCTAAGAAGTCTGGAATTCTGGTTCGTGAATTTGCCATTGGTATGGGTCCGAAGATTTTTGCCCATATCGGGAAAGACGGAACTGCTTATACGATTCGTCTCCTACCGCTTGGTGGTTATGTCCGCATGGCAGGTTGGGGTGAGGATACCACAGAGATTAAGACAGGAACTCCTGTTAGTTTGACCTTAGCTGAAGATGGTAAGGTGAAGCGCATCAATCTTTCTGGTAAGAAGGTCGACCAAACGGCTCTTCCTATGCAAGTCACTCAGTTTGACTTTGAGGATAAACTCTTTATCACAGGTCTGGTTTTGGAAGAGGAAAAAACTTTCTCCGTAGACCATGATGCGACCATTGTAGAAGCTGATGGGACGGAAGTTCGTATCGCTCCGCTAGATGTTCAGTATCAAAATGCGACTGTCTGGGGCAAGTTGATTACCAACTTTGCAGGTCCTATGAATAACTTTATTCTAGGAGTCATCGTTTTTTGGATTCTGATTTTCATGCAGGGTGGCGTTCGAGATACGCAAAGCAATAACTTTAGTATCATCCCTGATAGCGCGATTGCTAAGGCCGGTGTTGAAAATACAGCCCAAATCACTAAAGTCGGTTCACACGAAATTAGTAACTGGCAAGACTTGATTCAGGCAGTTGAGACAGAGACCAAAGACAAAACAGCACCTGTATTGGATGTAACAGTCTCTGAAAATGGAACTGAAAAACAAGTTAGTGTGACCCCTGAGGAAAACCAAGGTCGCTATATTTTAGGTGTTCAACCGAGACTCAAATCAGATATCTGGTCTATGTTTGTAGGTGGATTCACCTCTGCTGCTGATTCAGCCTTGCGCATTCTCAACGCCTTGAAGAGCTTGATTTTCCAGCCTGACTTGAATAAATTGGGTGGACCTGTTGCTATCTTTAAGGCAAGTAGTGATGCTGCTAAAAATGGTCTTGAGAATGTCTTGTTCTTCTTGGCTATGATTTCCATCAATATCGGGATTTTCAACTTGATTCCTATCCCGGCACTAGACGGTGGAAAAATCGTGCTCAACATCATCGAAGCCATTCGCCGTAAACCGCTGAAACAAGAAATTGAAACCTATGTGACTCTAGTTGGAGTTGTGATTATGGTTGTCTTGATGATCGCCGTGACTTGGAACGACATCATGCGTACCTTCTTTTAAGAATTAGAGGAAAAATATGAAACAAAGTAAAATGCTTATTCCAACGCTTCGCGAAATGCCAAGCGATGCTCAAGTTATCAGCCACGCCCTTATGTTGCGTGCTGGTTATGTTCGCCAAGTATCAGCAGGTGTTTATTCTTACCTACCACTTGCTAACCGTGTTATTGAAAAAGCCAAGAAGATTATGCGCCAAGAGTTTGACAAGATGGGTGCTGTTGAAATGTTGGCCCCAGCCCTTCTCAGTGCGGACCTTTGGCGTGAATCAGGACGTTATGAGACCTACGGTGAAGATTTGTATAAATTGAAAAATCGTGAGAAGTCAGACTTCATCTTGGGTCCAACTCACGAAGAAACTTTTACAGCTATTGTCCGCGATTCTGTTAAATCTTACAAGCAATTACCACTGAACTTGTACCAAATCCAGCCTAAGTACCGTGATGAAAAACGTCCACGTAATGGACTTCTCCGTACGCGTGAATTTATCATGAAAGATGGTTATAGCTTCCACGCTAATTATGATAGTTTAGATGTTACTTATGATGAGTACAAGGCAGCCTACGAACGTATTTTCACTCGTAGTGGCTTAGACTTTAAAGCAATCATCGGTGACGGTGGAGCCATGGGTGGTAAGGATAGCCAAGAGTTTATGGCCATTACACCTGCTCGTACAGACCTTGACCGCTGGGTCGTTTTGGATAAGTCTGTTGCATCATTTGACGAGATTCCTGTAGATGTACAGAAAGAAATCAAGGCAGAATTGCTCAAATGGATGGTTTCTGGTGAAGATACTATTGCCTACTCAAGTGAGTCAAGCTATGCAGCTAACTTGGAAATGGCAACAAACGCCTACAAACCAAGCAACCGTGTTGTGACTGAAGACCAAGTAGCACGTGTGGAAACACCAGGTGTCAAATCGATTGATGAAGTTGCTGCTTTCTTGAATGTCTCTGAAGAGCAAACAATCAAGACCTTGGTTTATATCGCAGACGAGGAGCCAGTTGTTGCCCTACTCGTTGGCAATGACCAACTCAATGAAGTCAAATTGAAAAACTACCTTGGTGCAGACTTCTTAGAACCTGCAACCGAAGCGGAAGTGAAAGAATTATTGGGAGCGGACTTTGGTTCACTTGGCCCAGTCAATCTTCCAGAAAATGTCAAGATTATCGCAGACCGCAAGGTGCAGGATAGTCGCAATGCTGTTGTAGGTGCTAACGAAGATGGTTACCACTTAACTGGTGTGAACCCTGGTCGTGACTTCACTGCTGAGTATGTTGATATCCGTGAAGTTCGTGAGGGTGAAATCTCTCCAGATGGACAAGGTGTGCTCAACTTTGCACGTGGTATCGAGATTGGTCACATTTTCAAACTTGGGACTCGCTACTCAGCAAGTATGGGGGCAGATGTCTTGGATGAAAATGGTCGTGCTGTGCCAATCATCATGGGTTGCTATGGTATCGGTGTCAGCCGTCTCCTTTCAGCAGTCATGGAACAACACGCTCGCCTCTTTGTTAACAAGACTCCAAAAGGTGAATACCGTTACGCTTGGGGAATCAACTTCCCTAAAGAATTGGCACCATTTGATGTACATTTGATTCCAGTTAATGTCAAGGATGAAGCAAGTCTTGCATTGACAAATCGTATCGAAGAAGCTTTGGTCAATAAAGGCTACGAAGTCTTGACGGATGACCGTAACGAACGTGTAGGTGTTAAATTTAGCGATAGCGACTTGATTGGTCTTCCAATCCGTATCACTGTTGGGAAGAAAGCAGCTGATGGTATCGTAGAAGTTAAGATTAAGGCTACTGGAGATACTATCGAAGTTCACGCAGATAACTTGCTTGAAACCCTTGAAATCCTAACAAATAAATAAAATCTATAATCAGAAGAAAAACAAGACAAAAATGTAACTAGTTTTTGACTTGTTTTTTCTCTATAATGAGAGAAAGTAAACATTAAAATCGTAAAAAGAGGTAGAGCTATGCTAAAATTTCCAAAGGATTTTGTCTGGGGTTCCTCAACTTCTGGGCCACAGACAGAAGGGCGAGTGCCTGGTGACGGAAAGGGAGATAATCTCTGGGATTATTGGTTTCAAGTGGAACCAAATCGCTACTATAATGGGATTGGACCAGACAAAACATCGACCTTTTATGAAAATTGGGAAAAAGATATCGAACTATTGTTAGAAACAGGGCATACAGCCTTTCGGACTTCTATCCAGTGGTCTCGTATTTTCCCACAGGGTCGTGGAGAAGTCAATCCTGAGGGTGTGGCTTTCTATCGCCAGGTCTTTGAAGCCATCAAGGCCAAGGGAATCCGTCTCTTAGTCAATCTTTATCACTTTGATCTGCCTTTTGCCCTTCAAGAGGATGGCGATGGTTGGGAAAATAAGGCGACCATCAAGGCCTACGAAGAATATGCGCGTTTCTGTTTTGAAACTTATGGAGACTTGGTGGACCAATGGATTACCTTCAATGAGCCTATCGTTCCTGTTGAGTTTGGCTATTTCTATGATGCGCATTATCCACATAAGGTGGATGCCAAAGCTGCGGTTCAGGTAGCCTATAACACTCAACTTGCCAGCACTCTTGCAGTCAAGGCTTGTCACGAAATGTTGCCTGATTCTAAGATTGGAATTGTCCTCAACTTGACACCAGCCTATCCACGTAGTCAGCATCCTGCCGATGTAAAAGCAGCTCGCATTGCCGATCTCTTCCAGGCCCAATCTTTCCTTGATGCATCTGTCTTGGGAACTTATCCAGAAGAATTGGTGGAAATTTTAGCTGAGCATAATTTGCTGCCAGATTCTACAGCTGAGGAGTTGGGACTTATTCGTGAGCACACAGTAGATTTCCTTGGAGTCAACTACTACCAGCCTTTGCGTGTCATGGCGCCACGTTTTGCTAAGCATCCTGACAGTCCGCTCTTGCCAGAACATTTTTATGAACCTTATGTCATGCCTGGTCGTAAAATCAATCCCCACCGCGGTTGGGAAATCTACGAGCAAGGGATTTACCATATCGCTCAAAATATCAAGGAAAACTATGGCAATATCGAGTGGATGTTGACAGAGAATGGGATGGGCGTTGAAGGTGAAGATAAATTCCGCGAAAATGGAATGATTCAGGATGATTATCGTATTGACTTTGTCAAAGGTCACCTTCGTGAACTCCATCGCGCTATTGAAGATGGTGCTAACTGTAAAGGTTACTTGATCTGGACCTTTATCGATTGCTGGTCATGGCTCAACAGCTATAAAAACCGCTATGGTTTAGTCGAGCTTGACCTTGAAACACAAGAACGCCGCCTGAAAAAATCAGGCCACTGGTTCAAAGAACTCAGTGATAATAATGGATTTTAAAAGTAAAATAACCAATTAGATTAAGAAAAAACCATTGGAAATCAATTCTTTACGAGTTTTTCCAATGGTTTTTCTTGTTTTATAATAATCCGATAAAAAGCATCAAGGCTGATAAAGCAATAAAGGCTAGGGTTGCTAGACCACGTTGGCCTGGGCTGTAAATCTTTCGTTCTCCTCGAACCGGGAAGACGATAGCCAGTAATGCACCCCCGACAGCTCCCCCGACATGTCCAGCAAGGCTGATCCCAGGGATTAAGACACTACCTACTAGGTTGATGACTAAGAGGGAGAGATAGGATTGACCAAGCTGTTGAAGATAGGGATTGCGTGAAGCATATCGGAGAACAACAATTGATGCAAACATACCGTAGAGGGCAGTTGAAGCACCTGCAGTAATAGCATTGGGACTAAAAACTAAGACAAAGAGATTTCCCATCATACCTGACAGAAGGTAGATAAAGAAAAACTGTTTGGAGCCAAAGATCTGCTCCATCTGGCGTCCCAGAAAGTAGAGGGAAAGCATATTAACGAAAAAGTGCTGCAAGCCAATGTGAACAAAGGTTGCGGAGAATAAGCGCCAGATTTGTTCAGGCATGGCCTTGATAGCAGGGGGATACACAGCTCCGAATTTATATAAGGTGGCTGCGCTGGTATAGTTGAAACCACTGGTTAGAAACATGAGTATGAAAACCAGGGTTGTCACGAGGAGAAAGAAGCTCGTGACAGGATACCGACGATCAAAAATTTCTTTCATAGATGAGTACCTCCTCAACAGGAATATCGTGTGGATCAGGATGGAAGTCCTGAATCTGACAAGGATAAAGTGTACTGATAGTGTTGCCTGGGAAATGCTCCAAGTAGCGATCGTAATAGCCACCACCGTAGCCAATTCGATAACCAGAAGGATTGAAAGCTAAACCAGGAACATGGATCAAGTCAATCTGAGACGGCTCAAAGACAATAGTTTTCCCCTGTGGTTCAAGAAGTCCAAAAGAATTTCTTTCGAGTTTCTCTGGTTCATATAGAACAAAGTCCATTTTCCCATATGGATAGGTTTTGGGAATGAGGATAGTCTTTCCATCTTTTTGAGCTTCTTCAATGAGTCTAGCTGTCTGAAATTCATGAGGAAAAGACAGGTAAGTGGCGATGGTTTTTGCTTCCTTGTAGAAGGGATGTAGAAGTAGTTGTTCAGTCAACCAAGCGTCCATGACTTCCTTTTTTTCGGCTGATAGAGATTTGAGTTCTTGCAAGACCTGCTTGCGTAAGCTTTTTTTCATAGTTTATTCCGCAGCTTTCTTTGCTAAGAAGCTTGATACAGCTTCGACACCGATAGCTAGAGCTTCTTCCTTAGGGCTCATCTGGGGATGATGAAGAGCATAGGGACTATCAATTCCAAGCCAGAACATGACACCAGGAACCTTAGAGAGAAGATAACCAAAGTCTTCTCCTGTCATGGCAGGTTCGATATCGATTAGTTCAATGCCCTCTTTTTCATCAAAGAAGGTCATCAATTCCCGGGCTAATTCAGGGTTGTTTTCGACAGGCAAATAACCTCCCTGCTTGAGTTCAACTTCCACTTCCATATCAAAAGCAGCTGCGACACCTTCAGCGATGGCTTTGACACGTTTTTGAACCAAGAGGCTCATGCTATGTGTGAGGGCTCGAATGGTTCCATGCAAGAAAGCTGAATCAGCGATGACATTATTGGTTGTACCAGCTTGAAAGACACCGAAAGTGACGACAGCTCCCTCGATAGGATCGACATTACGGCTGACAACTGACTGAACTTGAGTGACAAAATAGCTAGCTGCAACCAGAGCGTCGTTTGCTTGATGTGGAAAGGCAGCGTGACCACCTTTACCCTTGAAACGAATCTTGACCTCGCAAGTTCCTGCAAAGAGTGTATGGGTATTGGTCGCAATCTGACCAACCTTTAGGTCTGGACGGACATGAAGTCCATAAAATTGATCAGGCAACCAGTCGCCAAAGGCCCCATCTTCATACATGAGCATGCCACCTGCTTCATTTTCCTCGGCAGGCTGGAAGAGAAAGAGGAGATTGTTTTTAGGTTGGTTTTCTAGAGCACGTTCGAGACTTCCTAAGGCAATGGTCATGTGAAAGTCGTGCCCACAAGCATGCATACGGTCTGGGTGCTGAGAGGCAAAGGCAAGACCTGTTTGTTCAACGATTGGGAGTCCGTCGATATCTGTCCGCCAACCGATGGTACGTTCTGGCTGACTTCCCTGCAAGTAAACTAAAATACCTGTTTGCCAAGTACGAATCTGAACAAAATCCTTACCAGCTGTTAATTTCTCAATGATATTGAGCAAATAAGCTTGAGTCTTGACTTCTTCTAAACCGATCTCAGGAATTTGGTGAAGATCACGTCGAGTTTGAATCAAATCTAACATATCTAATTTCCTTCTATTGATACGATAAAGAGGCTGGAAAAGTTTCCGCCTCTGTTACTAATTACAAGGTACGAAGCGCATCTTCTAGCGCTGTTTTTTGTTGGGTTTGGCTATCGATTTCTTTGATAACACGAGCCGGGACACCAGCAACCACAACATTTTCTGGAACATCTTGAGTGACGATGGCACCTGCTGCAACAACAGATCCGCTACCGATTTGAACACCTTCGATAACCACAGCGTTAGCACCGATGAGTACATTGTCACCGACACGGACAGGCTCTGCACTAGCTGGTTCGATAACACCTGCAAGAACAGCTCCCGCACCCACGTGACTATTTTTACCAACAATAGCACGTCCACCTAGAAT
Source organism: Streptococcus infantis (assembly GCF_047463175.1). GTDB lineage: Bacteria > Bacillota > Bacilli > Lactobacillales > Streptococcaceae > Streptococcus > Streptococcus infantis_AC. The sequence continues at coordinate 167,908 of NZ_JASHEJ010000003.1, read as the reverse complement.
AGCACCCATGTCAATCATAGTGCCAGCACCGATTTCAGCACCAATATTGATCACAGCTCCCATCATGATAACAGCGTTGTCGCCAATCTCAACCTGGTCACGGATGATAGCCCCTGGTTCGATACGAGCGTTGATAGCACGTTTATCTAGCAAAGGAACTGCAGAATTACGAGCATCTTGCTCAACAACATAGTCTTTATTTTCAGTCAGTCCTTCGAGAAGAGGAGCAATATCCTTCCAGTCTCCGAAAAGAACATTACCAAGCTTGGTAACAGAAGTAGGGATAGTTCCAGCAAGTTGTCCTTCAAAGGTTACTTTTACACTTGTCTTTTTTTCAGCATTGGCGATAAATTGGATAATTTCTTGTGCATTCATTTTTGTAGCAGTCATAGGGGTCTCCTCACTCTTTGTAATGCTTACTATTCTACCAAAAAAGGCTTCAAAATTGAAGCCTTAAGTGTTAAAAGAAGATTCTTTCAGTTTATCCTTTGATTCTTCGATGGATAAGAAGATCATGGGAATAATAATCAAAATCATAGCTAATAGCAGGTAGCCATCTAAGACCAGACCTAGAAATAGAACGCTTAGAATAGCAGAGGATAGCGGTTCACTTGCACTGACCACTGACACCACCAATGGGGATACCAGCGAGACAGCCTTCATAGATAGGAAAAAGGCAAAAGCTGTTCCCAAAAAGGCAATGGTCAAACAAATCAAGATGCTCACCCAATCTAGCTGAAAGCTAATTCTATATACAGGGTAGAGAAAATTACTAAAGAGTCCAGCTAGCATCATTCCCCAACCAACAGTAGGAACAAAACCGTATTTTCGAGCAAATGGCTGGGGCAAAATGACATTAAACATAACTCCCAGTGCACTGAGTAGTCCAGTTAATAAAGCGATAGGAGTGATGGATAACTTAGACAAATCGCCTTTGGTAGCCATCAAAAAGACTCCAAGCATAGCAGTTAAAACATAGAAGATTGCTTTTTTAGAAGCTTTTTTCTTGTAGATGATGCGGTTGTAGATAAGAATGAAGACAGGACTGATAAATTGTAGGATGGTTGCCGTTGTCGCATTAGAGTATTCTACACAGAGATAGAAGAAATACTGAACGGAGAAGATTCCTAGGATAGCATAAGCCAGAAAAGGTATATAATTGTTGCGGTTTCTCCAAAGGTCGAATAACTGTGAACGGAACTTAAAGCCGGACAAGATAAGTACGAAACCACCTGCAAGGCTTAGTCGCATAGAAGTGATCCAACCAGAGGAGACTGGATAATGCGTAAAGAAGAATTCTCCTAAAATGCCACAGATACCCCATATTAATCCGGATAGGAGAGAGCATATGGTTCCCTTGAAAATATTTTTTTGATAGTGATTCATATAAAAGTCGAGTTAGGTGACATACTCTTGATAATAGGTATGTTAGCGTTGAGACCTATTCGAAGAAGAGTTGTTGCGACCGCTAGTAGTATTGTTGTTACTGTTATCGTTGTTATTATTGTTGTTGCTACTATTATTACTATTACTGTTACCGTTGTTATTATTGCTGTTGCTATTGTTATTATCGTTATTGTTATTGTTATTGTTATTGTTATCTTTGTTATTGTTATCTTGATTGTTATCTTGTTTTATTAAATTTCCAACAATTGTATTCCAAGCATGTCGATAGTCAGCCTCACTACCACCAATTGCAAAGTGGAAGGTCGTAGTTGGGGCACCAGCTTGGTTGGCCCAGTAACTTGTAACAGTCTCTCCACCAATTTCGTAATCTTTTCCGTTGAGGTTAACTCGTCCTGGCTTTTGACCAGTTGATTTAAGAACTTGAGAAGAAGTTACACTTGAGTCGAGGCTGAAACGCTCAGTTCCCCAAGCAGAAGGAGAAGCTTGTTGAATAGCATTTACCAGATTAGCCATGTACTTAGCATTACGGAAGTATGCGCCGTTAGCTAGGGGACTATTATCATCGTGACCAACCCAGCCTCCAAGAGTCAATCTTGGAGTTGAAAGCATGAGCCACATATCACCTTCTTCGTTAGTTGTACCAGTTTTACCAATCCAATCAGCACCTGCTAACTTAGAATTGATGGAAGCAAGATCGCTTTGGAAGCTTGTGGTTACCCGTGATGAAAGAACGTCTCTCAATAGACTTTGCATAATGGTTGCAGTAGCTTTAGAATAGACCTGAACAGGTTCGTCTTTATGCTCATAAATGACCTCGCCATTGCTTTTTTCGATTTTCGAAATCATGTATTTTTTATGGTAAACTCCATTATTAGCAAGTGTTTGATATCCATTTGTATGTTGAGCTACAGTAACTTCGATTCCTCCACCCATAGGAAGACTTTCAATGCCGTATTCTGGGATCTCATAGCCCATTTTTTCCATGTAAGAACGGACATCAACTCCTTTTTCACGGAGCATACGATAGGTCCAGTAGGCAGGGATGTTCCATGAATAATTGAGGGCTTCCTTAAGGTTTATCATAGCTGTTCCTGGACTGTTGACGTGCATGATAGGGGTTCCGTTAGCAAAGTTGGTAGGATAGTTTGATAGGATACTAGCACTTCCCATCAATCCTTGGTCAATAGCAATACCATAAGCTAATAGTGGCTTAGTAGTAGAGGCAGGAGAGCGTTTAGTATCAAAAGCATGATTATTTTGATTGTTTTGGTAATCTCGTCCGCCTATAAAACCTAAAATTGCTCCTGTTTGATTATCCATTAAGACATTTCCAACTTCAGGTTGACCTGAGCTATCATCTACAAGGTAACCATAGTTTGCGACTGCATTTTGCATAGCCGTATGGATTGTTTTATCAATGGTAGTTGTGACTCGATAACCTCCATTTTTAATCTCTTTTTCAGCTAATTCATGGTAAGATTTTTGGATGGATTCATTTTTGAGTTCTTGTTCAGAAACGTTATCTTTTTTGACCATATAATCATACATGAGGTTAGTAGCTTCATTGAGTGCAGTGAAGTAGAGGAATCCTTTCGCAGCTATATCTACATTTTCTGCGGGCAAGAAATCTTGCTTGATGTCATAAGCTTTATAGGTTTCGTAGTCTTCTTGGCTGAGAACTCCAGTTCGGTACATATTGTAGAGAACATCTTTGGAGCGCTTGATTCCAAGTTCCATATCTTCTTCACTCTTCATTTCACCAGTCGCTTCATAAGGAGAGTAGGAGATAGGACTTTGTGGCAAACCCGCTATAAAGGCTGCTTGTGGAACACTAAGTTGATTGGCGTCAACCCCAAAAATCCCTTTAGCAGCTTGTTGAGCACCTGCGATATTTTGACCTTTATTGTTACGACCAAAAGGTGCAACATTGAGATAGGTGGTTAGAATTTCATCCTTACTCATGGCTCGCTCTAAGGCCAAGGCATTCACAATCTCACTTGCTTTACGAGCAAGTGTAGGAGCATCACCCACTACTTGTTGTTTGATAAGTTGCTGTGTTAGGGTAGAGCCTCCACTAGAGGAACCAAGGCCGATGAATTTTCCTAGACTGGCACGAACCACAGCTTTAGGAACAACACCATTGTGTTCCGCAAAGTGTTCATCTTCGGTTGCAACAATAGCTTGTTTGAGATTCTCTGAAATAGCGTCAGATGTAACAGAAGTTCGAAGGAGGTCACTTTCGATTGATCCAATTAAGGAGCCGTCTGCATATCGAATATCGGAGATAGATGAGATATCATTCACTTGTTTGACCAGATCTTCTGTCTGAGGAACGGTTACTTTGTCAAATAGAGAAACTGCATAACCCAAAACAACCCCAGTACCTAAAAGTCCACCAAGAAAGGCGATAATGAATAGGGTATTAAAGGTTGCCTTGATTCCCAGTAAGATATTGGCAAAGATAGTCCAAATATTCGTTTTGGTTTGCTTTTTCTTTTTAGAATTTTTAGAACCTTTTTTTTCTAGATGTATATTTTTTAGTTTTGTTTTAAGGGACTCCAGTAAGGCCAGTCCTTTTTCTTTCATAGATAATAATTTATTCTTCATTTCTTTCCTCACTCCTTATTATTATACCATAAAAGCAATGATTGCAAGAAATTAGGCTTGGACTAGCTTTGGAGGTGTTTAGGCAACAAAAAAACCAGGTAAATTCAACCTGGTTTTAAGGGTTTGTTATTCACCTGAAAGTTCTTTTCCAAGATCAATCAAGTAGTCTTTTAAATGATCTTTGACTTGAGGATGTTTGAGGGCGTATTCAATGGATGTCTTCATAAATCCAAACTTATCTCCAACATCGTAACGTGCACCTTTAAACTCGCGAGCAAATACTCGTTGGGTTTTGTTGAGGGTATCGATAGCATCTGTTAGTTGGATTTCATTTCCCGCACCAGGTTTTTGATTTTCAAGAATACCGAAAATCTCAGGTGTGAGAAGGTAACGACCGATGATGGCTAGATCACTTGGTGCGTCTTCAGGTGCTGGCTTTTCAACGAAGGTTTCAACACTGTAAAGACCGCCATTTCCTTCCCCTTGAGGAGCGATAACACCGTATGAAGAAACTTCTTCGTGTGGGACAGGCATTACGGCGATAGTAGAAGCATGAGTTTCCTCGTAATCATTCATGAGTTGCTTGGTCAATGGGATAGCATTGTCATCAGTGATATCCATGAGGTCGTCTCCAAGCATCACCACAAAGGGTTCGTTCCCGACGAAAGCTTTGGCTTGTAAAACGGCATCTCCGAGTCCACGTGGGTGTGTTTGACGGATGAAGTGGAGGCGCATTCCAGTTGTTTCGTCAACTAGTTTCAAAAGGTCGGTTTTTCCTTTTTCCTTAAGGTTGTACTCTAGTTCAAAGTTTGAATCAAAATGGTCTTCGATAGAACGTTTTGACTTCCCTGTTACAACAAGAATATCCTCAATTCCAGACTTGAGAGCTTCTTCAACGATGAATTGAATAGTTGGCTTATCCACGATTGGCAACATTTCTTTGGCCAAGGCTTTGGTTGCCGGGAGGAAGCGAGTTCCAAGCCCCGCGGCAGGGATAACAGCTTTTCTAACTTTTTGCTTCATGAGCTTCCTTTCTAACGGTGATTATGACCACTCGTTTTCTGCCTTGAACTCGTTACTCATGAGTTCAGAAACAGCATCTTTAATATTAATGTTTTCATAAATAACTTGGTAAATAGCCTGGGTAATAGGCATATAGACTCCAAGCTCTTGCGCCAATTCGTAAGCAGCTTTGGTTGTTGAAATTCCTTCGATGACCATTCCCATGTTGGCTTCGATGTCTACCAAGGCTTCACCACGCCCAAGAGCATCACCTGCTCGCCAGTTACGTGAGTGGATAGAAGTTCCAGTAACGATTAGATCCCCAACACCTGAAAGTCCGCTATAAGTCAGTGGATTTGCTCCAAGCTTGACTCCTAGACGAGTGATTTCCGCAAGCCCGCGCGTGATAATAGCTGCTTTGGCATTATCTCCAAATCCAAGTCCATGAAGGGCTCCTGCACCAACCGCGATGATATTTTTTAGAGCACCAGCTGTTTCTACTCCAATCACATCTGTATTGGTATAAAGACGGAAGTAGTGGTTGCTAAAGAGTGTCTGAACATATTGAGCAGTTTGTAAGTCCTTGGATGCAGCTGTGATCAAGGTAATGTCACGTACAATCGTTTCTTCTGCATGGCTAGGACCAGATACAACTACAATCTCACTACGTAACTCTTCAGAGATTTCTTCTTCTAGAATGGTTGAAAGACGTTTGTGACTATTGGGCTCGAGACCTTTTGAAGCATGCATAATAACCACTTTATGGTCCAAGACAGCAGCCACTTGTTGAGCTACCAATCTTGTCACCTTAGTTGGAACTACGAACAAAACAGCGTCAGCGCCCTTCAAGACTTCTGCTAAATCATGGTAGGCAACAATCTTTTCGTCTAAAACAGTATCCTTAAAATAGCGTTTGTTGGTATGTTGTGTATTGATTTCGTCAATTTGGTCAGGAATATTTCCCCAGATACGCACTTCATTTCCATTGTCATTTAAAACTTGTGACAGAGCAGTACCCCAAGAACCAGGCCCTAAAACAGCGATGGTTTGTTTGTTCATTTTTCCCTCCTTCTGAGAAAGCACTTTCCTATATTCTATCATAAAAAGCCCTATCTTGCATCTATATTATTTATGAAGAGTTAATTGAATGGTAAATTATATAAATTGGAGAAACTATCAGTAAAAATGTCTTGTACTTAAAGGTTAAAACGATAAAAAACACGAAAAGAGGAACAATATTTTTCCTAAAAATGGTATAATAGGAACATCACGAAAATTGGAGAGACAGCATGAGTTTTTACAATCACAAAGAAATCGAGCCTAAGTGGCAGAAACACTGGGCTGACCATCATACTTTTAAGACAGGAACAGATGCCTCAAAACCTAAGTTTTATGCATTGGACATGTTCCCTTATCCATCTGGAGCAGGTCTTCACGTAGGACACCCAGAAGGATACACAGCGACAGATATCCTTAGCCGTTTCAAACGTGCCCAAGGCTACAACGTCCTTCACCCAATGGGCTGGGATGCTTTTGGTTTGCCTGCAGAGCAATATGCTATGGATACAGGGAATGACCCAGCGGAATTCACAGCGGAAAACATTGCCAACTTCAAACGCCAAATCAACGCCCTTGGTTTCTCTTACGACTGGGACCGTGAAGTCAACACAACGGATCCAAACTACTACAAGTGGACTCAGTGGATTTTTACAAAGCTTTACGAAAAAGGCTTAGCTTATGAAGCGGAAGTGCCAGTAAACTGGGTTGAGGAACTAGGGACAGCTATCGCCAACGAAGAAGTTCTTCCAGATGGAACATCTGAGCGTGGTGGCTATCCAGTTGTCCGCAAACCAATGCGCCAATGGATGCTCAAAATCACTGCCTATGCAGAGCGCTTGCTCAATGACTTGGATGATCTGGACTGGCCAGAGTCTATCAAGGACATGCAACGCAACTGGATTGGTAAATCAACTGGTGCCAATGTCACCTTCAAAGTGAAAGGGACTGACAAGGAATTCACCGTCTTTACGACACGTCCTGATACTCTTTTTGGTGCGACCTTCACTGTTTTGGCGCCTGAGCATGAACTAGTAGATGCCATCGTAAGTGCGGAACAAGCTGAAGCCGTAGCAGATTACAAACACCAAGCTAGCTTGAAATCAGACTTGGCTCGTACAGACCTTGCCAAGGAAAAAACAGGGGTTTGGACTGGTGCTTATGCGATCAACCCTGTAAACGGCAAAGAAATTCCAATCTGGATTGCCGACTACGTTTTGTCTAGCTATGGTACAGGTGCTGTTATGGCTGTACCTGCCCACGACCAACGTGACTGGGAATTTGCCAAACAGTTTGGACTTCCAATCGTAGAAGTACTGGAAGGTGGAAACGTAGCAGAAGCTGCCTACACAGAAGATGGCCTTCACGTCAACTCAGACTTCTTGAACGGTCTTAACAAAGAAGAAGCGATTGCTAAAATCGTGGCTTGGCTGGAAGAAAAAGGTTGCGGCCAAGAGAAGGTGACCTACCGTCTCCGCGACTGGCTCTTTAGCCGTCAACGTTACTGGGGTGAACCAATCCCAATCATTCATTGGGAAGATGGAACTTCAACAGCCGTTCCAGAAAATGAACTCCCACTTGTCTTGCCAGTCACCAAGGACATCCGCCCTTCAGGTACTGGGGAAAGCCCACTAGCCAACTTGACAGACTGGCTGGAAGTAACCCGCGAAGATGGCGTCAAAGGTCGTCGCGAAACCAATACCATGCCACAATGGGCAGGTTCAAGCTGGTACTACCTCCGCTATATCGATCCACATAACACAGAAAAATTGGCTGATGAGGATCTACTCAAACAATGGTTGCCAGTCGATATCTACGTGGGTGGTGCAGAACACGCTGTGCTCCACTTGCTTTACGCTCGTTTCTGGCATAAATTCCTCTATGATATCGGTGTTGTTCCAACCAAAGAACCATTCCAAAAACTCTTTAACCAAGGAATGATTTTGGGAACAAGCTACCGTGACCACCGTGGTGCTCTTGTAGCGACTGATAAAGTTGAAAAACGTGACGGTTCCTTCTTCCATGTGGAAACAGGCGAAGAGTTGGAACAAGCGCCAGCCAAGATGTCGAAATCCCTCAAGAACGTGGTAAACCCAGACGATGTGGTGGAACAATACGGTGCTGATACCCTTCGTGTCTATGAAATGTTCATGGGGCCACTCGATGCTTCGATCGCTTGGTCAGAAGAAGGCTTGGAAGGAAGTCGTAAATTCCTTGATCGTGTTTACCGTTTGATCACAAGTAAAGAAATCGTTGCAGAAAACAATGGTGCTCTAGACAAGGTTTACAACGAAACTGTTAAAGCTGTCACAGAGCAAATCGAGTCCATGAAATTCAACACAGCCATTGCCCAACTCATGGTCTTTGTCAACGCAGCGAACAAGGAAGACAAACTCTATGTGGATTACGCTAAAGGCTTTATCCAATTGATTGCTCCATTTGCTCCTCACTTGGCTGAAGAACTCTGGCAAACAGTGGCAGCAACAGGCGAGTCTATCTCTTATGTAGCTTGGCCAACATGGGACGAAAGCAAATTGGTTGAAGATGAAATTGAAATCGTAGTCCAAATCAAAGGAAAAGTCCGCGCCAAACTCATGGTCGCTAAAGACCTGTCACGCGAGGAATTGCAAGAAGTTGCTCTCTCTGACGAAAAAGTCAAAGCAGAGATCGAAGGTAAAGAAATCGTGAAAGTAATTAGTGTACCTAATAAGCTTGTAAATATCGTAACGAAATAAATTTAAAAGTCCTTCAGAGTAGAATCTGGAGGATTTTTTGTAGATTACCTGTGAGATGTGATATACTATTCACATCTTTAAACTTATAAGAGTGAGATAAGGAGAAAACTATGCCAGTAAATGAATACGGTCAGATGATTGGTGAACCTGTAGATGATACACCTGGAGTTTTGCCTTCACTTGTTCGGATAGAAGGGCGATATACGATTATAGAAGCTCTATCGGTGGAAAAGCATGCAGAGGATTTATTAGCTGTTTATGGCCCAGATAGCCCTCGTGACATGTGGACCTATCTCTTTCAATCACCAGTAGAGAATCTCGAAGAATTAATCGTAGCTTTGAAGCAGATGATTGAGCGCAAGGATCGCTTCTATTATGCGATTATCGATAAAGTGACTGGAAAGGCGCTGGGGACTTTTTCTCTTATGCGTATTGACCAAGCTAATCGCACCATTGAAGTTGGCGCGGTAACCTTTTCTCCGGCTCTCAAGCAGACCAGGATGGGAACAGAAGCCCACTATTTGCTAGCTCGTTATGTCTTTGAAGAGCTTAACTATCGCCGTTATGAGTGGAAGTGCGATGCCTTCAATCTTCCATCTAGAAAAGCAGCAGAGCGTTTGGGCTTTATCTACGAGGGAACCTTCCGCCAAGCTGTTATTTATAAAGGGCGTACCAGAGACACGGACTGGATGTCTATGATTGATAAGGATTAGTCAAAGGTCAAAGTTCGTTTTGAATCGTGGTTGAGTCCGGATAATTTTGATGAAAATGGGCAACAGTTGAAATCTCTTAGAGAATGTTAGAAAGGTTTGCTATGATTAAGATTACAAAAGAAACATCTGTTTCAATTGATGACGTTTTACATCTCTATCAGGCAGTTGGTTGGACAAACTATACCAATCAGCCACAGATGTTGGAACAGGCCCTGTCTCATTCGCTAGCGACTTATCTTGCCCGTGATGGTGAGGAAATCGTTGGTTTAGTACGTCTAGTTGGAGACGGTTTTTCATCCGTTTTTGTCCAGGATTTGATTGTTTTGCCTAGCTATCAGCGCCAAGGAATTGGAAGTAATTTGATGAAAGAAGCCTTAGCTGACTATAAGGATGCCTACCAAGTACAACTAGCGACTGAACAGACAGAAAAAACCTTGGGTTTTTACCGCTCTCTGGGGTTTGAAACCTTATCTACTTATGATTGTATAGGAATGATTTGGGTGGATCGAAAAAAATTACAATAATTCTTTTATCTTAAGTTAACTTTAAGTTTACTCATGTATCATGTAATCATTAAATAAAGACCTCCTAACTTTATTTAATAGAAATCCTAAACTTTTCTTTTTCATAATAATCTCCCTAAAGAAGCCACCAAATCAGGTGGCTTTTTTTATGTTCAAATGCAGAAGTTTTAAGGTAGAATTGGCCACATAATCATCCATTTCGACCACATAGCACCAAACTATATTTTTTCTTTTTTCTTTTTGTTAAACTGAAGGTGTAAAAAGGAGGAAGGAAATATGATTTTACAAGCAAAAGGCATCACTAAGAACTATGGAGACCATACAGCAGTAAAAGATATAAATTTAGAGTTTAAAAAAGGAAGTTTTAACGCAATCTTAGGACCTAATGGGGCTGGCAAATCGACCACGATTTCAATGTTAATCGGACTTAAACGAGCAACTAATGGTCAAATCATCTATGCGCCCAATACTAGGATTGGAGTTGTTTTTCAAGCAAGTGTATTGGATGAAAAGTTGACGGTCAAAGAAAACCTAGCCATTCGTGCCCAGCAGTATAAGGGGATTAAAGGTGATCGTGTGGAAGATTTAATCAATCAACTAGGGTTGACTGCTTTTCAGAAACAACTTTATGGAACTTTATCAGGAGGACAGAAACGTCGAGTTGACATTGCTCGGGCTCTCCTATCCAATCCCGATATTTTATTTCTAGATGAGCCTACGACTGGACTAGATATTCAGACTCGCAAATCCATTTGGGATTTATTGTATCGTCTACAAAGAGATGAAGGGATGACTATTATCTTAACGACTCATTATCTGGATGAAGCAGATGAGGCAGATCAACTTTATATTATAGATCATGGAAAGGTTATTGCCCAAGGTTCTGCTGCTGAAATTAAAAGTGAGTACGCTTCCAATCTTTTAAAAATTTGTTTTAAAGACAAGCAGGTGGAGAAATTCTTACCTAAAAATATGCCTGTGGAAAAGGAAAATGAGTTTGAGTATAGTCTTTATCCTAAGGGCCAATTGGAAGCTATTGATTATTTGACCCAAGTTCGTGAGAAGATTGCTAGCTTTGAATTTCGTCCAGGAACTATGGATGATGCCTTCATAGCCCTTACAGGAAGAGAGGTGCGCTAATGTTAGCCTTGTTAAAACGTGATTTTTTGTTGTATTTTCGTAATCGTTCAGGAGTCTTTTTCTCATTACTGGGAGCTTTGATTTCCTTTCTACTCTATATCATTTTTTTGCAGAAAAATTTGATGGATGCCTGGTCCCAACTTCCTGATAATAAGAGTCTATTAAATAACTGGCTGATGGGTGGAACCTTGGCTGTGACTGGGATTACAACCAGTTTTACAGCTTTGACCCAGATGATACAAGACCGTGAAAATCAAGTGGATCAGGATCTCTTTTTGACAGATTTAGGGAGCTGGGGCTTGCAACTGTCTTATCTTATTAGTAGCCTTATCATTTCCTTTGTTATGCAAGCCTTTATGCTTATTGTTATGAGCCTTTATTTTCAAGAAATTCCAGCTATGAGTAAGCTATTTGAAATAAGTTTAATCATGCTGCTAAGTAGTCTCCTTTCAACATTGGTAAATGTACTCTTGATTTATCATTTCCAGTCAGTAGATAGTCTGGGTAAATTGGCTACAATTGTAGGTACAGCTTCAGGATTTTTAGTAGGAACTTATGTACCAATGGGAATTCTTCCTAACTTCGCTCAAGTTCTCATGAAGTGCACACCGGCTACCTATCTTGCTTCTCTCTATAGACAGGTCTTAATGAAGGAGCAATTAGAAACTACATTTATGGGGAATAGTAGCTTATTAGAAGAGTTTCAAGAAAAATTAGGAATCCGGCTTAATTGGCAGAACCTTTTAACAAAGGAAGAAACATACTTAATAGTGGTGAGTATCTGCCTCCTAACTTTTCTGCTTTGGCTGGTAGTAGTTAAAATCTCTAGCAAAAAATAAAAATTATAGGTTAAGTTAACTTTAAGTTTACTCATGTATCATGTAATCATTAAGTAAAGACCTCCTAACTTTATTTAATAGAAATCCTAAACTTTTCTTTTTCATAATAATCTCCCTAAAGAAGCCACCAAATCAGGTGGCTTTTTTGTTTGTGGGCTGGATTTTTGCTATAATAGGAGCATGAGTAGAATTTTAGATAATGAAATCATGGGTGATGAAGAGTTAGTAGAGCGTACCCTTCGTCCCCAATATTTACGTGAATATATCGGACAAGACAAGGTCAAAGATCAGCTTCAAATCTTTATCGAAGCAGCAAAAATGCGTGATGAGGCGCTGGACCATGTTCTTTTGTTTGGCCCTCCAGGTCTCGGGAAAACAACCATGGCTTTTGTCATTGCCAATGAATTGGGAGTTAATCTCAAGCAGACGTCTGGTCCCGTTATCGAAAAAGCCGGTGATTTGGTAGCGATTTTGAATGACTTGGAGCCAGGAGATGTTCTTTTTATTGATGAGATTCATCGCTTGCCCATGTCGGTAGAAGAGGTGCTATACAGTGCCATGGAAGATTTTTATATCGATATTATGATCGGTGCTGGTGAAACCAGTCGCAGCGTTCATCTGGAATTGCCACCATTTACCTTGATTGGGGCAACGACACGAGCAGGGATGCTGTCCAATCCTCTTCGTGCCCGTTTTGGGATTACAGGTCACATGGAATATTACGAACATGCTGACTTGACAGAGATTGTCGAGCGGACGGCAGATATCTTTGAGATGGAAATCACCCATGAGGCTGCTTCAGAGTTAGCTTTACGCAGTCGTGGAACTCCTCGTATCGCCAATCGACTCCTCAAGCGCGTGCGTGACTTTGCCCAAATTATGGGCGATGGCTTGATTGATGATGTCATTACGGATAAGGCCTTGACCATGCTGGATGTAGACCATGAAGGATTGGACTATGTGGACCAGAAAATCCTTCGCACCATGATTGAGATGTACGGTGGGGGTCCTGTCGGTCTAGGAACTCTTTCGGTTAATATCGCTGAAGAGCGTGAGACGGTAGAAGATATGTATGAACCTTACCTAATCCAGAAAGGCTTTATCATGCGAACTCGTTCAGGACGGGTCGCGACAGCCAAGGCTTATGATCATTTGGGGTATGAATATATTGAAAAATGAGACTGAAATTTTAGACTCTTTTAGGGAAAATTCTGAAATGATGGCTATTTTGACCATCATCCGTGACTTGGAGTTAAAAGATTCCTGGTTAGCAGCTGGTTCGGTTCGAAATTTTATCTGGAATCTCTTGTCAGATAAACCAGCCTTTGACCGTGAAACGGATGTGGACGTCATTTTCTTTGACCCAGAGGTGAGTTATGAAGAAACGCTGGCAATAGAAAACAAGTTGAGAGAGGATTTCCCCCAGTATCAGTGGGAGTTGAAAAATCAAGTCTATATGCATCAGCATAGTCCCCATACGGAACCGTATGTGAATTCCTGTGACGCTATGAGTAAATATCCCGAACGTTGCACGGCGATAGGACTTCGCTTGCATGCTGACGCAACTCTAGAGCTCTTTGCTCCTTATGGTTTAGAGGATATTTTGAACTTTCAGGTTTCTCCAACTCCTCATTTCTTAGAAAATCAAGACCGAATGAAGCTTTATCAACTGCGTTTATCTAAGAAAAATTGGCGAGAAAAATGGAAAAATCTCACATTTAAAAATACTTAAGGAAACTTTAAGATAGGAGCTGTATACTTATCTCATAAGTTAAGAAGACCTTAACTTATACTCCTAAAACTTTTTCATAATAATCTCCCTATAAAAAAATTAAGTCGCCCAATCAGGTGGCTTTTTTTGTTCTAAGTCTATGCTTTTTCATGATATAATAGCCCTATGAGATTAGATAAATTTTTAGTAGCCTGTGCTGTTGGGAGTCGGACTGAGGTTAAAAACTTTCTCAAGTCAGGGCGCGTGACGGTCAATGGCAAGAAAGAAAAATCTGCAAAGCTACAAATTGATGAAGAGACAGACGAGATTTGCTTTGACGGGCAAAAGCTAGACTACGAGGAGTTTGTTTACTATATGATGAACAAGCCCCAGGGAGTTATCTCAGCGGCTGAAGATCCTAAACATAAGACTGTTTTGGACTTGTTAGATAACTATGCACGTGCCAAGGAAGTTTTCCCAGTAGGGCGCTTGGATATCGATACGCATGGACTCTTGCTCTTGACCAATGATGGCAAACTGGCTCATGCCCTTCTTTCACCTAAACGCCATGTGGATAAAACCTATCTTGCGCAGGTCAAGGGAATCATGACAGATACAGATGTTGAGACATTTGCCAAGGGAATTCCACTCAAGGACTTTACCTGTCAGCCTGCCAAGCTGGAGCTTGTGTCTATTGATACGGAAAAGGAAGAAAGCCTGGTCCGAGTGACCATTGCAGAAGGGAAATTCCACCAGGTCAAACGGATGGTGACCTACTGTGGTAAGGAAGTTGTGGACTTGCAACGTTTAACCATGGGAACTTTGACCTTGGATGAGAATTTGAAACGTGGAGAATGGCGTCGTTTAAGCAAGGAAGAACTAGAAGGCATGCTTGAAAGTGTTCAATAAACTGAATAATCGGAAAAGGTAGGGGGAATATCCCTACCTTTTTCAGTTTTTGGTTGCTTCCTTTGTGAAAAGCGTTATAATAGACAGTAAGAAAAAAGGAGGATTTTATGAACGCGATTCAAGAATCATTTACAGATAAATTATTTGCCAACTATGAAGCAAATGTAAAATACCAAGCTATCGAAAATGCAGCTAGCCACAATGGAATTTTTGCAGCCCTTGAGCGTCGTCAAAGCCATGTAGACAACACACCTGTTTTCTCGCTTGATTTGACAAAGGACAAGGTCACTAACCAGAAGGCTTCTGGTCGTTGCTGGATGTTTGCGGCACTTAATACTTTCCGCCACAAACTCATCTCTCAATACAAACTTGAAAACTTTGAATTGTCACAAGCCCACACCTTCTTCTGGGACAAGTATGAAAAATCTAACTGGTTCTTGGAGCAAGTGATTGCGACTGCTGACCAAGAATTGACAAGCCGCAAGGTTAGCTTCCTACTCCAAACTCCACAACAAGATGGTGGTCAGTGGGATATGGTCGTTTCTCTCTTTGAGAAATACGGTGTCGTTCCTAAGTCTGTTTATCCAGAGTCTGTTTCATCTAGCAGTAGCCGTGAGCTCAATGCAATCCTTAACAAATTGCTTCGTCAAGATGCTCAAATCTTGCGTGACCTCTTGGCTTCTGGTGCAGACCAAGCGACTGTTCAAGCTAAGAAAGAAGACCTCTTGCAAGAAATCTTTAATTTCCTTGCCATGTCACTAGGACTTCCACCACGTCAGTTTGACTTTGCTTATCGCGATAAGGATAACAACTACCAAAGCGAAAAGGGCATCACCCCACAAGAATTTTACAAGAAATACGTTGACCTTCCACTAGAAGACTACGTTTCTGTGATCAATGCTCCAACTGCTGATAAACCATACGGTAAATCATATACAGTTGAGATGTTGGGAAATGTCGTTGGAAGCCGTGCAGTTCGCTACATCAACGTACCGATGGAACGCTTGAAAGAATTGGCCATTGCCCAAATGAAGACAGGAGAAACTGTCTGGTTTGGTTCAGATGTCGGCCAGCTCAGCAACCGTAAAGCAGGGATTCTTGCGACAGATGTTTATGACTTTGAATCAAGTATGGATATTCAACTCACTCAAGACAAGGCGGGACGTTTGGACTACAGCGAAAGCTTGATGACCCACGCTATGGTCTTGACAGGTGTTGATTTGGATGAAAATGGTAAGTCAACTAAGTGGAAAGTTGAAAACTCATGGGGAGACAAGGTCGGTACAGATGGTTACTTTGTTGCCTCAGATGCTTGGATGGACGAATACACTTACCAAATCGTTGTTCGTAAAGAATTGCTGACAGCAGAAGAACAAGCTGCTTATGAAGCAGAACCAATCGTGCTTGCACCATGGGATCCAATGGGTGCCTTGGCAGAATAATTGAAAATAAAAAAGAATCAGGTGATAAACCTGATTCTTTTTTTGTTTGTACATTCTCGCCGAGATTACATGATACCGAAGAAACGAGCTGCGATACCAACTGCAAAGAGGGCAAGGATGATTGTGATTGGAGATACTTTTTTCTTAAGCAACCACATGCAAAGGAAAGTAAGGAGAAGTCCCATCAATCCTGGAATCAATAAGTCCAACTGACCTTGAAGCGTTTGTGGTTGAACGCTATCTAGGCTCATACCACTAAGCGCTTGACCAAGAATGCCCTTCAATTCTCCACCAGTAACAGCACCTTCTGGGAAGTTGATGTAGGCACCTTCTGACAATTGTTTGCCTGGAAGGTTGATAGTGAAGTTGATGGATACCCAACGTTGTACAAGAACGGCAAGGATGAACATACCAAGGATAGATGCACCCTTAGTGATGTCTTTCAAGATACCACCTGACATGTCTTTAGTGATTTCAGATCCAGCTTTGTAACCAAACTCTTGTGTATACCAAAGGAATGACATACGGATTGCATTCCATCCAAAGAAGAAGAGAAGTGGTCCAACGATGTTACCAGTTGCAGCAAGTGATGCACCAAGGGCACCAAGGATCGGACGAACTGTAAACCAGAAGACTGGGTCACCGATACCAGCAAGAGGTCCCATCATACCGATCTTAACACCTTGGATAGCAGCGTCATCGATTTCTGTACCGTTTGCGCGTTCTTCTTCAAGTGCAAGAGTAACCCCCATGATTGGAGCAGCCACGTATGGGTGAGTGTTGAAGAATTCAAGGTGGCGCTCAAGAGCAGCAGCTTGGTCTTCTTTTTTAGTGTAAAGTTTCTTGATAGCTGGGATCAAAGAGTATGCCCAACCCAAGTTTTGCATACGTTCGTAGTTCCAAGAACCTTGAAGGAATTGTGAACGCCACCAAACTTTTTGGCGATCTGATTTTGATAATTGAATTTTTTCAGCCATGATTGTTCCCCTTTCTAGTAGTCTTCTAAGATATCACCAATTGGGTCGTTAGAAGTTGCAGCTCCTCCGCCACCGTTTCCACCTTGTTTAGAAAGGTTGAGGTAGATGAAGGCAAGGGCAACACCGATTACACCAAGGGCAATCAAAGTCAATTGAGAAATGGCAGCAAAGGCAAAACCGAGTGCGAAGAATGGCCATACTTCACGAGTAGCCATCATGTTGATAACCAAAGCGTAACCAACGGCAACGACCATGGCACCACCGACAGCCATACCACCTTTAAGCCATTCTGGCATAAGTTCCAATACTCCTTGAACGGCTTCAGTTGGCATTGCAAGCAAGAGTGCAGCTGGGATAGCAATACGTAGACCTTGAAGAGCAAGGGCAAAGTAGTGAGCGCGTTCAACAGCTGCAATGTTTCCTTCTTTAGCAGCAGCATCTGCAGTGTGAACCAAACCAACTGAGATTGTACGAACGATCATAGTCAAGAAAAGTCCAGCTACGGCAAGAGGGATTGCAGTTGCAGTTGCGACTGCGATACCTTCAGTAGTAAAGTTACCACCCTTAATCATGATGATTGCTGCTGCAACAGAGGCAAGAGCAGCGTCAGGAGCTACGGCAGCTCCGATGTTAGCCCAACCAAGGGCAATCATTTGAAGTGATCCACCAAGCATAACCCCTGCTTCGAGGTTACCAGTTACAAGACCGATGAGGGTACAAGCAACGATTGGTTGATGGAATTGGAATTGGTCGAGGATACCTTCAAGACCTGCGAAGAAGGCAACAACTACAACCAAGATAGCAGAAATGATTGAAATATCTGACATGGTTTTATTCCTTTTCTATTTAATGTAAATTATTGAACGTTAGCTTTGCTAATCAAGTCAAACAAATCTTTTTTCGTGTCGTTTGGTACTTTACGTACGTCAAATTCAACACCAAGGTCACGCATTTTTTCAAATGTAGCAACGTCGTCTTTGTCCATTGACAATACGTTGTTGATCATTGTTTTACCAGTTGAGTGAGCCATTGATCCAACGTTAAGAGTCTTAATTGGTACACCGCCTTCGATAGCACGAAGGGCATCTTGAGGTGTTTCAAACAAGATAAGGGCGTGTGTGTTACCAAAACGAGGGTCTTTTGCAACCTCAATCAATTTTTTGATTGGCACAACGTTAGCTTTTACTCCGTTAGGAGCTGCTTGTTTGATCAACTCTTTACGCAATTCGTCGTTTGCAACGTTATCTGAAGCAACGATAATACGGTCTGCTTTTGAATCTGGTGTCCAAGCAGTTGCGACTTGCCCGTGAAGGAGACGTGTGTCAAGACGTGCAAGGTTGATTTTCAATTTTCCGTCTCCGATAACAGTTCCTTCTGGAATAGCAGCTTGGGCTACTGGAGCAGCTGCAGCAGTTGCAATTTCCTCAGCTGGGTTTAGCTCTTCTGGAAGAGCCTTGATGCCATCCTTAGCTTCTTTAATGATGTTCGCAGCAACTTTAGCCACTCCGGCATTAGCGTCCATCAGGCGTTCGGTGTAGGCTTGGATTAACATCGGCAAGTTAAGTCCTGTGATGATGGCAAATTTACGCTCAGGATTTTCTCCCATTACGCGGCTAGCTTGGTTAAATGGAGAACCACTCCAAAGGTCAGCCAAGACTAGAACCTCATCTTCTGCGTCAAATGCAGCCACAGCATTGTTGAATTTTGCGTATAAATCATCTGGACCTTCGTTTGGCATAAAGGTTACAACTTGAACCTTTTCTTGTTCACCAAAGATCATAGATCCTGACTGATGAATACCCGCGGCAAATTCACCGTGACTCGCAATAATGATTCCGATACTCATTATTGTCATTCCTCCTTATAAAATGTTTGACTTGTAGTTTAAGAAAACTTTAAGACTAACTAAGTATAAACCGTTTTCATAAAAAAATCAACAAATTAAATTAAATTATACAAAAATTATAGGAGTAATGATTTTTAAAGATATTAATATATCAACATTTTTAGAATAGGTTTTAAAAGCAAACATGTAAAATTTAATATAAATTCCAAATCTGTCCTTATTTTGTAAAAAGTTTGTTTTCGACAAGATTATCTCTGATTTTTGGTATAATAGAGAGTAATTTATTTTCTAGTATGAGAAGTTAGAGTGAGAGGTATGTATGTCCCCTTCAATTCAGTTATTAAAAGACCGCTATTTAAAAAATATCAAAGAAAATCCAGATCTCTACATCGGTATTGAGTTGGAGTTTCCTATCGTTCATACGAAAGGCCAACCTACAGATATTGAAGTCAGCAAGGATTTGTTGCGCTTTTTGGTGAATGCTCTCAGTCTGAAAGTTGAAAAAGAGGACCAGGATGGCAATCCAATTCAGCTTGTAGAACCAAAGAGTCAGGACCGGATTCTGTTTGAGGTTTCCTACACGACCTTGGAGTTTGCCTTTGGTAGGGCTCAGGATATCCAAGAGGTTCAAGGACGCTTTGATGCCTATATGAAGGTCATTCAGGAAAAGCTAGGAGAAAAGGATCATGCTATCCAGGGTTGGGGGATTCACCCAAACTGGAATCAAAATGACAATCGACCTGTGGCTTATCCACGCTATCAGATGCTGATGGATTATCTGAGTATGGGGACTCACCAAGAAAGTGCGCATTTACATGACTTTCCGCAATACGGAGCCTTCATCTGCGGGAGCCAAGTCCAGTTGGATGTTTCGACCGATAACTACCTACGTGTTATCAATGCTTTCACACAGATAGAGGCAGCCAAAGCTTTCTTGTTTGCCAATTCTGAGTTCTCTGGAGCAGACTGGGACACCCAGATTTCACGAGATATCTTTTGGGAAGACTCCATGCATGGGATTTATCCAGAGAATGTTGGTGTCAATTCAAAACTCTTCAAAGATGAGGATGATTTCTTTGATTATCTCGACCATTCTGCGATTTTTACGGCAGAAAGAGATGGAGAAACCTACTATTTTTCTCCGATTCAAGCTAGAGATTACCTAGCTACTGACGAAATTCCTGCTTATACTCTAAATGGGAAAGAAACTCTTCTTGTTCCTCTAGAAAAGGATTTCCAAACGCACCGTAGCTATCAATTCCAAGATTTAACAACTCGAGGAACGGTCGAATTTCGGAGTGTTTGTACCCAGCCACTAGACCGCACTTTTGCTTCAGCAGCCTTTCATCTAGGTTTGTTGGTGAATCTTGACAAGCTTGAAGCTTACCTAGAAACAGCTCCTTTCTTTGAAAGTTTTGGTCGTGACTACAAGTCTTTGAGAAGACAATTTTCTAAGAAACACCTCACAGATGAAGAAACAGCTGGGATTGTTCAGTTCTCCAAAGACTTGCTAGCGATAGCAGAGCAAGGACTTAAGATGAGAGGTCAGAGTGAAACGACTTATTTAGAACCTTTGAAAGAAGAATTGGACGTATAATTTTCTTATAACGGAAGAATTTTCTGAAAAATCATGTTATAATGAATGAGACTATAGATAAAGGATAGAGATTTATGACATTAGTTTATCAATCAACGCGTGATGCGAACAATACAGTAACAGCCAGCCAAGCGATTTTGCAAGGCTTGGCAACAGATGGAGGCTTATTTACTCCAGTTAGCTATCCAAAGGTTGATTTGGATTTTGAAACATTGAAAGACGCTTCTTATCAAGAAGTGGCCAAGCTTGTCTTGTCAGCTTTCTTGGATGACTTTACAGCAGAAGAGTTGGACTACTGTATCACCAACGCCTATGACAGCAAGTTTGATACACCAGCCATTGCCCCTTTGGTGAAACTAGATGGCCAATACAACTTGGAACTTTTCCATGGTTCAACCATTGCCTTCAAGGATATGGCATTGTCTATCTTGCCATACTTTATGACAACGGCAGCTAAGAAACACGGTTTGGAAAACAAGATTGTCATCTTGACAGCAACATCTGGAGATACTGGGAAAGCTGCTATGGCAGGCTTCGCGGATGTCCCAGGTACTGAAATTATCGTTTTTTATCCAAAAGACGGTGTCAGCAAGGTACAAGAGTTGCAAATGACCACTCAAACGGGCGAAAATACCCATGTTATCGCTATTGATGGAAACTTTGACGATGCTCAAACAAACGTGAAACATATGTTCAATGATGTGGCTCTTCGTGAGAAATTGGCAGTCAACAAGCTCCAGTTCTCATCAGCTAACTCTATGAATATTGGTCGTTTGGTCCCACAGATTGTCTATTATGTTTATGCCTACGCTCAGCTTGTTAAAACTGGCGAAATTAATGCAGGTGATAAGGTTAACTTCACCGTACCGACAGGAAACTTTGGAAATATCTTGGCTGCCTTTTATGCCAAACAAATCGGTCTACCAGTCGGCAAGTTAATCTGTGCTTCAAATGACAACAATGTCTTGACAGACTTCTTCAAAACTCGTGTTTATGACAAGAAGCGCGAGTTTAAAGTAACCACTAGCCCATCTATGGATATCTTGGTCTCTTCAAACTTGGAGCGCTTGATTTTCCATCTTTTGGGTAATGATGCGGTTAAGACAGCTGAACTCATGAATGCTTTGAATAACCAAGGTCAGTATGAATTGACAGATTTTGATGAAGAGATTCTTGACCTTTTTGCAGCAGAGTATGCGACTGAAGCGGAAACAGCAGCAGAAATCAAGCGTGTTTATGAGGCAGATGCTTATATTGAGGACCCTCATACAGCAGTTGCCTCAGCCGTATATAAAAAATACCAAGCGGGGACAGGTGATGTGACTAAGACCGTGATTGCTTCAACAGCTAGTCCTTATAAATTCCCAGTAGTTGCAGTAGAAGCTGTAACAGGGAAATCAGGTTTGAGCGACTTTGAGGCCTTGGCTCAATTACATGAAATCTCAGGAGTAGCAGTGCCACCAGCAGTGGATGGCCTCGAAACAGCTCCAGTTCGTCACAAGACAACTGTTGCAGCGGCAGAGATGCAGGCTGCAGTAGAATCTTATCTAGGACTTTAAAAGAGAGGAAGTAAACTCGGTTGGGAAACTAACTGAGTTTCTTTTCATCAGGAGGAAGGATTGTTTAAGAAAAATAAGGATATTCTCAACATAGCTTTACCTGCCATGGGTGAAAATTTCTTACAGATGCTCATGGGGATGGTAGATAGCTACTTGGTAGCTAATCTTGGGTTAATCGCCATTTCGGGTGTTTCTGTAGCTGGAAATATTATCACCATTTATCAGGCTATTTTTATTGCCTTGGGAGCAGCAATTTCTAGTGTTATATCAAAAAGTTTGGGACAGAAAGATCAGTCTAGACTAGCCTACCATGTGACAGAAGCTCTCAAGATAACCTTGCTATTGAGTTTAATTTTAGGTGGCTTGTCCATCTTTGCAGGTCAAGAGATGATTGGTCTTTTGGGTACTGAAGCGCCTGTGGCTAAGAGCGGTGGACTTTACCTGTCATTGGTGGGTGGTTCAATTGTTCTCCTGGGCTTAATGACTAGTTTAGGGGCCTTGATTCGCGCTACCCACAATCCTCGACTGCCGCTTTATGTTAGTTTTTTATCCAATGCTTTAAATATTGTTTTTTCAAGTGTCGCCATTTTTATCCTTGATATGGGGATAGCTGGTGTAGCTTGGGGGACTATTTTGTCTCGTTTGATCGGGGTTGTGATTTTGTGGTCACAATTAAAACTTCCATATATGAGACCGACGTTTGGACTGGATAAAGACCTGCTGACCTTGGCGTTACCTGCAGCAGGAGAGCGTCTCATGATGAGGGCTGGTGATGTAGTCATTATTGCCTTGGTTGTTTCCTTTGGGACGGAGGCAGTCGCGGGAAATGCTATCGGTGAAGTTTTGACTCAGTTCAACTATATGCCTGCTTTTGGTGTTGCGACAGCAACAGTCATGCAGGTAGCTCGAGCAGTTGGGGAGGATGATTGGGCAAGGGTGGACAGACTAAGTAAGCAAACTTTTTGGTTGTCTTTCTTTCTCATGTTGCCCTTAACGCTTAGTATCTATGCTCTCGGGACACCACTAAGCTATCTCTACACCAGCGATCCTGTGGCTATCAAAGCCAGTGTTTTAGTGATTCTTTTTTCACTTTTAGGGACTCCTATGACAACGGGAACGGTCATTTATACAGCTGTCTGGCAAGGTTTGGGAAATGCCCGACTTCCCTTTTATGCGACAAGTATTGGAATGTGGTGCATCCGTATTGGGACTGGTTACCTGATGGGAATTGTTCTTGGATGGGGTTTGCCTGGTATCTGGGCAGGAACGCTTTTGGATAATGGTTTCCGTTGGATTTTCCTACGCTATCGTTACAAATCTTATATGACATTGAAAGGATAAAAAATGCAAGAAACGGCTTTTATTTGGGATTTAGACGGGACCTTATTGGACTCCTATGAAGCTATTTTGTCAGGGATCGAGGAAACCTATGCACAATTTTCCATTCCTTTTGACAAGGAGAAAGTTCGAGCTTTTATCTTGAAATACTCTGTCCAGGATTTACTAATGCAAGTGGCAGAAGAAAGAGGCTTGGATGTTGATAGGCTCAATCAAGTTCGGGCTCAGAGCTTGGCTGAAAAGAATGCCCAGGTCATCTTGATGCCGGGGGCGCACGAGGTTTTAGCCTGGGCAAATCAGCAAGGAATTCAGCAATATGTCTACACCCACAAAGGCGATAATGCCTTGACTTTTTTACGAGATTTGGGCTTGGATGTTTATTTTACAGAAATTTTGACAAGCCAGAGCGGTTTTGCTCGTAAACCAAGTCCAGAAGCAGCGACCTACCTTATCAGCAAATACCATTTAAAACCAGACCGCACCTTTTATATAGGGGACCGCACCTTAGATATCTATTTTGCACAAAACAGTGGCATCCAGAGTATCAATTTCCTTGGAGCTCTGGTGGATTGCAATCATCAGATTTCTTGTTTAGCGGATATTCCTTCTCTCTCTTTATGAAAGTTTTATGAAAGAGAATATGTCAGCTTTGTGACAAAATTCATACATACTATTTCAATTAATGTGGTTTGTTACAGAGCTTAGACAGTTTTATTAAATAGCCCCCCAAGGGCTTTTTTTCTTTTTTCTTTATGTTATGATAGAAAGGTACTACATTTGAAAAGGAGTTTGAATAGTATGAAGAAACGAATTATTTTAGCATCAACAGTAGCTCTATCACTTGCCCCTACCTTGGCGACTCAAGCAGAAGAAATTGTATGGTCACCACGTTCAGTTGAGCAAATTCAAAACGATGTTGCTAAAAGCGAAAATAAAACAAGTTACACAATTAAGTACGGAGATACCCTAAGCACGATTGCAGAGGCTTTGGGAGTAGACTTAAATGTCCTTGCAAACTTGAACAAAATCACAAATATTGACTTGATTTTCCCAGAAACTGTACTGACTACAACTGTTAACGAAAATGAAGAAGTAACAGAGGTTGAGGTTTATACACCTCAAGAAGTTGGTTCTGATGTAGCAAGTGCAACAGCAGATTTAACAACGAATCAAGTAACAGTAGATGAACAAACTGTTCAAGTCGAAGATTTGACACAACCAGTTGAAGAAACTGAAGCTGTAGCAGAAACTACAGTATCGTCAGAAGCAACAACAGCAGAAGCAACTACTGAAGCTGCGGCACCTGTCGTTGAAGAAACAACTACGGTCGCTGAACCAACAACTACGGTCGCTGAACCAACTACAACAGTTGAAGAAACAACGACTACTGTTGAGGAGACAACTACAACAGAAGCAACAACTGAGGCTGTAACAAAAGCTCAATCAGCTCCAGCAACTTACCAAGCTGAACCAAGTCAAGGTGCATCAGCAACTTATACAGCGCCAGCTGCTCCTGATTATGCAAATATTGCAGCTACAAAATCAGAAAATGCAGGTCTCCAACCACAAACTGCTGCCTTTAAAGAAGAAGTAGCTAACTTGTTTGGTATCACATCATTTAGTGGTTACCGTCCAGGAGATCCAGGTGACCACGGAAAAGGTCTAGCGATTGATTTCATGGTCCCAGTAAGTTCAGCTCTCGGTGATCAAATTGCAGATTATGCTATCCAAAATATGGCTAGCCGTGGAATCAACTACATCATCTGGAAACAACGTTTCTACGCACCATACGATAGCAAATATGGACCAGCCTACACTTGGAATCCAATGCCAGATCGTGGTAGCGTAACAGAAAACCACTATGACCACGTTCACGTATCTATGAACTAATAATGAATGAGAAGTTGGGAACTGATTCAGTTTCCACTTCTTTTTTATTTTCAAATTCTTAGGTAGCAAAGATAAACTCCAGACATAAAATTTGGAAACCTAGTTTTCTGGGATTGTGGCTAGCAGGCAAATTTAACGGATTGAGCAAATGGCTTGCAAAGTCAATTCATTTGTATTATACTTGATGAGTCAATTATTGATAAATCAAATATCAACGAGGAAAGAACAATGTCAGAAATACATGAATTGCTGTACCAGCTCCATTTAACGGATCAAACGATTACTCAACTTTTTGAGAAACAATTGGGAATTAGTTTAACCCGCTATCAAATTCTGCAGTTTTTATTGCAAAAGTCACCGTGTAACCAAACTGCCGTTCAAGAGAAGTTACAGATTGACCAGGCAGCTTTGACCCGTCATTTTAAGGTTTTAGAGTCAGAGGGCTATGTCAGTCGTAAGCGTAATCCAATCAATCAGCGGGAAGTCCTAGTTGAATTAACCCAAGAAGCCAAGAATCAACTATTAGTTAATCCGCCTAAATATCACTTGAATGTGAAGGAACAGATGGAGAGCATCTTATCGCCTGGTGAGCAGAAAGAACTGACAACCTTACTGACAAAACTAGTCTCAGGTTTAGAAAAAATAGAATTTTAAGGAGAACACTATGTCAATCATTACTACTGTTTTAGCAACTATTGTTGCCCTCGAACATTTTTATATCTTTTATTTGGAGAGTATGGCAACCCAATCAGACGCAACTAGCCGGGTCTTTAATATGGGAAAGGAAGAGTTGACTCGACCATCTGTTGCCTCACTGTTTAAAAATCAAGGGATTTATAATGCTTTGATTGGGGTGTTTCTTATCTATGGGATTTATTTCTCGCATAGCTTAGAAATCGTAACAATCTTTGTTTTGTTTGTCATAGGAGCAGCGACTTATGGCGCTTTAACAGCAGATAAAAAAATCATTCTAAAGCAAGGTGGCCCAGCAATCTTAACACTTTTGAGTATCCTCTTATTAAAATAAAAAAACCAGCACTTTCTATGAAGGTGCTGGTTTTTAATAACTGCTGTTAAACTTTTCTCCGCTTGATTTCAAGTAGTCTTTGATAGAAGAAGATTTGGCTACTATAGATATAAGGGAAGATAGAGATACTTGCGATTCCAAAGCTAATCCAGATGAGGATATACCAAGGAAGTAGTTGTAAATCAAGGACAAAGCGTTGGAACTTGTAGCCTTTCATAAGGAAGCGGCTGGTTTGAAGTGTACGACTTGGTTTTGCAATCCCTATTGCAAGGGTGTCACATAAAAGTAGTTCAACTTGGGAATAGGCATAATATTGTGGCAGATAGATAATGGTTCCCAAAATCATTACTAGGACGCTACCAAAGAAATAGAGAGCAAAAGTAAGTAGGAAGTGTTCGATATCTGGATTGGTGACGTCGACAGATGGAAATTCGGGATGAAGTTCCACAAATTTACGAGCCATGGCACTGCTATAAAAGAGCAAATAGACTCCAAAAAGATTAGGGATGCTCCATAAAAAGAGGTAGAAACGCTTGAGTAAGAGCGTTAGAAAAGTTTGGGTAAAGAAGCGGTTGTCAAGCAAGGACAGACTATCTTTAAAGGACAGCTCTATCTCAGAAATTCTGTAAAGATTAATCGTGGTAAAGAGAGCACCAGCTAGGATGATGGAACTTGTAAATCCAACGGCTATCGGAAAGAGAGCAGACTGGATTGTGGTCCCTAGAAAACTCAAGAAGGACTGTTCAAGAATGCCTTCATCAAGTAGGGATAAAGGTCTGATAAAGCTCGATAGAATCAAGAGAATACTTGGTAATAAAAAGACAAGCAGCAATCGAGGGTGCTCGGCTTGAAATTGTCTAGTCTGCTCGCGAACTTCTTTTAAATTAATTTTTGGGTACTTCATTCTTTCATTATACCATAGTTCGTGACAGTTCCTGTTTTTTTTGATAGAATCATACAGTATGCCCCTGGGCGCAAAGTAAGAACTGGGACTGTCTTTCCCAGCTTCGGAGGTAAAAAATGTCAGATTCGCCAATCAAATATCGATTGATTAAAAAAGAAAAACACACAGGAGCTCGTTTGGGTGAGATTATCACACCCCATGGTACCTTCCCAACGCCTATGTTTATGCCAGTAGGGACTCAGGCAACGGTCAAGACTCAGTCGCCTGAAGAATTGAAAGAGATGGGTTCAGGGATTATCCTATCCAACACCTATCACTTGTGGCTTCGCCCTGGGGACGAACTCATTGCCCGTGCTGGAGGTCTTCACAAGTTCATGAATTGGGATCAACCAATCTTAACGGATAGCGGTGGATTCCAAGTGTATTCCCTAGCAGACAGCCGTAATATTACAGAAGAAGGGGTAACCTTCAAGAACCACCTCAACGGTTCTAAAATGTTTCTATCGCCTGAAAAAGCTATTTCTATCCAGAACAATCTGGGCTCAGACATCATGATGTCCTTTGACGAATGTCCCCAATTTTATCAACCTTATGATTATGTGAAAAAATCGATTGAACGTACTAGCCGTTGGGCAGAGCGTGGGTTAAAGGCTCACCTTCGTCCGCATGATCAAGGTCTATTTGGGATTGTACAGGGGGCAGGATTTGAAGATCTTCGTCGTCAGTCGGCGCATGATCTTGTTAGCATGGACTTCCCAGGCTACTCTATCGGAGGACTAGCAGTTGGAGAAACCCACGAAGAGATGAATGCAGTTTTGGACTTTACGACCCAACTGCTTCCTGAGAACAAACCTCGTTACTTGATGGGAGTAGGAGCGCCAGATAGCTTGATTGATGGTGTTATCCGTGGTGTCGATATGTTTGACTGTGTCTTGCCAACTCGTATCGCTCGTAACGGGACTTGTATGACCAGTCAAGGTCGCTTGGTAGTCAAGAATGCTCAGTTTGCGGAGGACTTTACACCACTTGATCCAGAGTGTGATTGCTACACATGTAAGAATTATACCCGTGCTTATCTACGCCATTTGCTTAAGGCAGATGAAACCTTTGGTATCCGCTTGACAAGTTACCATAACCTGTATTTCTTGCTCAATCTGATGAAGCAGGTTCGCCAGGCTATCATGGATGATAATCTCCTGGAATTTCGTGAACATTTTGTTGAAAAATATGGTTATAACAAGTCAGGGCGAAATTTTTAAATTTAGCTTGAGATCCACCAAAAATCCTAAGTTTTCTCTTAGGATTTTTCTGTTTTTTTTGATAAAATAAAGGTACTATGAATGAAAGTTAGATGGCTTTTTTGCCAATCTAATGAATGGAGAATAAACTCGTATGCGTATTAAATGGTTTTCCTTGATTAGGATTACAGGTTTGCTTTTGGTACTCTTGTATCATTTCTTTCAGACGGCTTTCCCAGGAGGTTTCTTCGGGGTTGACGTCTTCTTTACCTTCTCAGGTTTTCTGATCACATCACTTTTATTAGAAGAATTTGGACAAAAAGGGAAAATTGATATCTTAGGATTTTTTAGAAGACGTTTCTATCGAATTTTTCCACCGGTCGTTTTAATGATTCTTGTCATCATGCCATTCACCTTCTTGGTTCGCCAAGATTATGTGGCAGGAATTGGTGGGCAGATTGCCGGTGTTCTAGGATTTATGACTAACTTCTATGAAATGCTGACAGGAGGAAGTTATGAATCTCAGTTTATCCCTCACCTCTTTGTTCACAACTGGAGCTTAGCTGTTGAAGTTCATTATTATATCTTGTGGGGCTTGGCAGTCTGGTTCCTATCTAAGCGAGCAAAATCAAGCGGACAACTACGAGGAACAATCTTTCTACTTTCATCAGCTGCCTTTATCGTCAGTTTCCTTTCGATGTTTATCGGTAGTTTTATTGTAAGTTCTTACTCAACAGTATACTTTTCAAGCTTAGCTCATGTGTATCCATTCTTCTTAGGTAGTGTGCTTGCTACCATAATAGGGGTTCGTCATGCAACGCCACTTCTTAAACGTTTGAATAGAAGCTTGGATTTGAAGCAGACTTTGCTAGTCTTTGGAGCTGGGCTCGGAGTCTTGCTATTACTGACCTTCTTTGTGAAATTTACATATCTCTTTGCCTATTTACTTGGATTTTTGTTGGCAAGTTTAGCAGCGCTTCTGATGATTGTTGCGGCACGCCTCTTGCATGAGAAAACACCGACTATCAAAGAGCCAAAGATTATCAGCTTTTTAGCGGATACCAGCTATGCTGTCTATCTTTTCCACTGGCCGTTTTATATTATTTTCTCACAGTTAATGGGAAATATTCCGGCAGTGATTCTAACGACCATCTTCTCTTATATCTTCGCAACCCTTTCTTTCTATATCATCGAACCTTTGGTAGCAGGAAAAACTACGGAACTCTTGCAAAAGGCAAAAGAAATTCCGCACATTAAACCGGTCTTTGCTAGTAGTGCTGGAGTACTCGGTCTGATTACCGTTGTCGTGATATTGATAGCTCCTCAAGTAGGCGCATTTGAAACAGATTTGATGGTTAATGGTCTCAATCAGGCGCAAACCAATATGAACCGAACAAAAACCATGGCAGATCAAGCAGAAGCAAGTCGCTACAATATAGCTGATGGTGTAGCAATCATCGGAGATTCTGTAACTTTGCGTGCAACCCCTGAAATTAAAGAAATTTTAACGAACGCTCAAATTGATGGGCAAGTTAGCCGAAATACCAAACAAGCAAATGCGTTGATGCTAAATTATAGCCAAAATAAAGTCTTGCCCAAAATTGTAGTCATTGCAACTGGAGTAAACAATCCTGAAGATTATAAAGCGGATATCGATTCTTTAGTCACAAATCTACCTAAGGGACATCAGCTTGTGCTTGTAACTCCATACGAGGGTGATACAACGCAGGAAACGCAACCTTATGTTGAGCAGTATGCAAGCTATGCGCGTGAATTGGCACAAAAATATCCTTATATTGCACTTGCTGATTGGAATCAAGCAGCCAAAGATCATCCAGGAATTTGGAAAGGAACAGACCAAGTTCACTTCGGTAGTGATACTACTAAGCAGGAAGAAGGGGCTAAACTTTATGCAGAGATTATTAATGCTGCTATAAAAACTCTTGAAGATAAACCTGTCAAATCAAAATAATCAATAAAAAGTAGAGATAGAATCTCTACTTTTTTGCTTTAAACAGGATTGGGAAAAACTTGCTAAATTGTCAGAATTATGAGAAAATAGGAACAATCAAAAAATGGAGGGAATGCAATGAGAGAAGACATCAAGATTAATGACCGTGCTCTAGCCTTGGAAGATCAAATCATTGAAGTACTCGAAAAAGTTTATGATACAGATGTAGAGTTAGATGTATACAATCTTGGATTGATTTATGAGATTCATTTAGATGAGGCTGGCCTTTGTACAGTTGTTATGACCTTCACTGATACTGCCTGTGACTGTGCAGAAAGTCTGCCAATCGAGATTGTGGCAGGTTTAAAACAAATTGACGGGATTGAGGATGTCAAGGTTGAGGTTACCTGGTCTCCAGCATGGAAGATTACACGCATTAGTCGTTATGGGCGTATAGCTCTAGGGCTACCTCCACGATAATTATTTGTTTTGAAAATACAAAAAATCAAGCCAGTTGAGGCTTGCTTTTGATTTGCTTATTTTTTACCAGATTGTTCCATATTCCAGAAATCTGTAACAGCACCACGTGATGCAGAAGATACAGTATGGGCATATTTACCGAGGACACCACGGCTATAAAGTGGTGGCAAGGTTGTTTCTGCCTTACGTTTTGCAAGTTCTTCATCGGAAACGTCCATGGAAATTTCTTTAGTATCTTGGTCAACCGTAACAATATCGCCTGTACGAAGATAAGCAATTGGTCCACCATCCTGAGCTTCAGGAGCAATATGTCCGACAACGAGACCATAAGTACCACCAGAGAAACGGCCATCTGTCAAGAGGGCAACCTTGTCTCCTTGGCCTTTACCAACGATCATGGATGAAAGTGATAGCATTTCAGGCATACCAGGACCACCCTTAGGACCAACGAAACGAACAACGACAACATCGCCATCAACGATTTCATCTGACAAGACAGCTTGGATAGCATCTTCTTCAGAGTCGAAGACCTTAGCTGGACCAACGTGACGACGAACCTTAACACCTGACACCTTGGCAACTGCACCGTCAGGAGCAAGATTACCGTTCAAGATGATAAGCGGACCGTCCGCACGTTTAGGATTTTCAAGTGGCATGATGACTTTTTGACCTGGAGTAAGATCTGCAAAGTCAGCCAAGTTTTCAGCGACAGTCTTACCAGTACATGTGATACGGTCTCCATGAAGGAATCCATTCGCCAACAAGTACTTCATAACTGCAGGCACACCACCAACTTCGTAAAGATCTTGGAAGACATACTGACCAGAAGGTTTCAAATCGGCCAAGTGAGGTACACGTTCTTGGATGGTATTAAAGTCCTCAAGTGACAAGTCAACATTAGCTGCGTGGGCAATAGCAAGCAAGTGAAGAGTGGCGTTAGTAGAACCACCGAGAGCCATTGTCACTGTAATGGCATCTTCAAAGGCTTCACGAGTCAAGATATCTGAAGGTTTGATACCAAGTTCAAGCATTTTGACAACTGCACGACCGGCTGCTTCGATGTCTTCTTTCTTATCAGCAGATTCGGCTGGGTGCGAAGAAGAACCTGGCAAACTCAACCCCAAAACTTCGATAGCAGTAGCCATAGTATTGGCAGTATACATACCACCACAACCACCAGGGCCAGGGCAGGCATTACATTCCAGACGTTTCACGTCCTCAGCAGTCATATCACCGTGGTTCCATTTACCGATTCCTTCAAATACAGAAACCAAGTCGATGTCTTTGCCATCCAGTTTTCCAGGGGCGATAGTACCACCGTAAGCGAAAATAGCTGGGATATCCATATTGGCAATGGCAATCATAGAACCAGGCATGTTCTTGTCACAACCACCGATAGCTACAAATGCATCGACGTTATGACCACCCATAGCTGCTTCGATGGAGTCCGCAATGATATCACGAGATGTCAAAGAGAAACGCATCCCAGGCGTTCCCATGGCAATACCGTCGGCTACCGTAATGGTTCCAAACTGCACAGGCCAAGCACCAGCAGATTTAACACCTTCTTTAGCCAATTTTCCAAAGTCATGCAAATGAATATTACACGGTGTGTTTTCCGCCCAAGTCGAGATGACCCCAACAATCGGTGTTTCAAAGTCCTTGTCTGTCATACCAGTCGCACGAAGCATGGCACGGTTGGGTGATTTTACCATGCTGTCATAGATGCTGCTGCGGTGACGTTTATCTAATTCTGTCATTTGATCCCTCCCATTTCAGTTTGTTCCATTATAGCACAATTTTCACATGAATAACAGAAGAAAATTTTTAAATTTTCAGACAATTCAGCAGTGTACGAAAAAAAATACATCTTTTTTTGTCAAGTAACTTTACTTTACAAAAAAAATGTGTTATTCTAATATGGTTGATGAAAATCAAACCTAACTGAATTATATCTTAAAAGGAGAAAACAAAATGGCAGTACCTGCACGTCGCACTTCAAAAGCGAAGAAAAACAAACGTCGTACACACTACAAAGTAACAGCTCCATCTGTAAACTTTGACGAAACTACTGGAGATTACTCACGTTCTCACCGTGTATCACTTAAAGGATACTACAAAGGACGTAAGATCGCTAAAGCTGCATCAGCTGAATAATAGAAGGGAGATACCATGCGCGTAAATATTACACTTGAACACAAAGAATCTGGTGAACGCTTGTACCTTACTTCTAAAAACAAACGTAACACTCCAGACCGTCTTCAATTGAAGAAATACTCACCAAAACTTCGCAAACACGTTGTGTTTACAGAAGTGAAGTAAGCATTCAATACGAATCAATACATAAGAAAAACGCTGATTTCAAGCGTTTTTTCTTTTTTCAATTTCAATACATGTCACTATATTTCAGTTCAATCTCTACCTTTTTCGCCTCTAACTTGATTGATGTTATCGACTTGTTATTTATTTTATCAATGTACATTTGACGAAAAAAAGAATACAGGACAAACAAATTCCTGTATTCTTAAAATAACTTAGAGCAGATTTAACAAAGCAGCGACTAATACGATTATAGTGCAAATTATTTTTCCGATTTTTTCATGTTGCTTGAACAATTTATCAGAGAAAAGAATCAATACAAGCGCAACACACATCAACGCAGTGCTTAAAGTTTGAGTAGTCATGTTCCATACTCCTTTCATTATTGTTAATCCAGCTCCTAAAATAACTTAGAACAGATATGATAATGAAACGACTAACATGATTATAGTGCAAATTATTTTTACGATTTTTACATATTGTTGTTTGAACAATTTATCAGAGAAAAGACTCAATACAAGCGCAACCCAAAACAAAGTAGTTTTTAAAATAAAAATAGTCATGGTCCATACTCCTTTCGTTAGTTGTTAATCCAGTAAATAAGTTGAATAGTAATTATCTAATTTTCAAACATATCCATCTGCCCTGGTAAAGTCTTTGTTCTTTGATTATTAATCGGTATCTCTATCTATCTTTATTATAGTACAAACATCATTATTAAACCAATAAATGTATTTATTTTTATTGCTCCTATTTTTGAGAGCGCTTGAAATATGTTATAATAAAACTAGATTAATGTATAGGAGGCAAACCGTGGGAAATTTCATTGAGCTAGTCTTTCATCGTTTCTTTTTGGGGATGATTGCGACGGCTTATTTTTGGTTATTGACACTAGCAGGAGGAGTGGTCTTTGGTATAGCACCCGCTAGTGCAACTCTCATGAGTTTATTTGCTGAAAACGGCTATTCTTACCGTGCTTATCGTTTCAAGGAAGCATGGGCTTTATTTAAGAGCAATTTTGTCAAAAGTAATATCAGTTTCTACACTTTTATAGGGATTGACTTCATCTTGATTTATGGCTTGTATCTGATGATTCAGTTGCCAAACCAGACGATTATCCACTTGGCAGCAACATTTCTAAATATCTTTTTAGTAGCCTTGGTATTTTTGGCCTACACGGTATCTTTAAAGTTACAGGTTTACTTTGAATTGTCCTATAAAAACACCTTAAAGCTCGCCTTTATCGGAATTTTTATGAGTTTATCAGCAGTGGCCAAAGTTCTCCTTGGTAGCGTCTTGTTAGCCATTATTGGCTTCTATATGCCAGCCCTCATTGCTTTTGTAGGCATTGGAATGTGGCACTTCTTTATTAGTGATTTATTGGAGCCTGTTTATGAAAGTATTCATGAAAAATCGGCAACCAAATAAGACCAAACAATTTCGCCTCCACTCACTCCTAAGAATCTATAGTCTGGTAATGATTGTCATCATTTCCTGCTTTGCTCTCTTGATTTCTTATGCAGACTGGGATATGCGTGAAAGGGAAGCCAATCGTGTCGGTCAGCGTGTTCTCGCTCGAACAGTTGATGAGGTTGAATACTACTATCGGGAGTCAACCCGCCTAGCTCAGGGATTGGTCGAGAATCAAGCCCGCATTGAAGGGATTTACAAGTATTTTAGCCTCAGCACGCCGGATTATTTTTACTGGCAGTTAGAGCGCAAGGCGTCACCCTATATTTCCGTTTCTATTTATGAAAATATCGATGATATATACGTGCGAAACGATTTTGTAACAGGTATTTCGATTGTTCTACAGGATTCAACGGATGTATTTGTTTCCAAAAGAGGAAACAGAGGTGGACAGAAGATTCCAGCTGAGAGCTTTAAACCAGATGCCAATAGTTTCGCTGTTCCAGTGTCTGATCCCATCTCGGATCAAGCTCTAGGGGTCATTTATATTTCCGTAGAACCAGAATTCCTCTATAAGGCGATTGACAATACCAGGGGAACAATTCCTGTTGCCGTAACGGTCATTGCACCATATGAAACAGATATGTTCTATATTGGAGCGAAGGGAACGAATGAGTCTTGGTTGGTAGGAACAACTGCCCATGGTTATCAAGTTCGAGTAGCTGTACCAAAGGATTATGTTTGGAGTGGGACTTTAGCGAGTTCGGCACTTATTTTAGGTTTGAGCGCTCTCTTTATCATCATTTTGTATATGACCTTAAGAAGGACTTTTTCTGACTATCAAAGTCAAGTTGTGGACTTGGTGGACTCTATCCAAGCCATTACTAAGGGAGAGCAGACCAAGAGAATCGACACAGATAAAAAGGACCAGGAATTGCTACTAATTGCTGAGTCGACAAATGATATGTTGGATCGACTAGAAAGTAATATTCACGATATTTATCAACTGGAACTCAATCAAAAAGATGCCAACATGCGAGCACTACAAGCTCAGATTAATCCGCATTTTATGTACAATACTCTGGAATTTTTGCGGATGTATGCTGTAATGGAGAACCAAAATGAACTAGCAGATATTATCTATGAGTTCAGTAGTCTCCTGCGCAATAATATCTCTGACGAGCGAGAAACGACACTCAAACAAGAAGTGGAGTTTTGTCGGAAGTACAGTTATCTCTGTATGGTTCGCTATCCAAAATCCATTGCTTACGGATTTAAGATTGACCCTGGCTTGGAAGAAATGCGCATTCCAAAATTCACCCTCCAACCGTTAGTGGAAAATTATTTTGCCCACGGAGTTGATCACAGAAGAACAGATAATGTTATCAGTATCAAGGCTTTGAAAAAAGATGGCTATGTCGAAATCTTAGTAACCGATAATGGCCGTGGGATGTCTGCTGAAAAACTAGCAGAAATTCAAGCTAAACTGGCTCAAAGAACCTTTGAACACACAGCAGATTATAAGGGGCAACGACAGTCTATTGGGATTGTTAATATCCACGAACGCTTTGTGCTCTATTTTGGAGACCACTATAACATCAATGTAGAATCAGCTGAACAAAAAGGTGTTCAATATAGAATCACCATTCAGGATGAAGAGAAAGGATAAAGATGTATAAAGTACTATTAGTTGACGATGAGTACATGATTACAGAAGGACTTAAGCGTTTGATCCCTTTTGAAAAATGGGATATGGAAGTCGTTGCAACAGCCAATCATGCTGACGACGCTTTGGACTATGTTCGAGAACATCCCGTAGATATCGTCATTTCTGATGTCAACATGCCTGGCAAGACAGGACTTGAAATGATTGGGGAAATGAAGGAACTCTTGCCAGAGGCTTACTATATCCTTCTTTCCGGCTATCAAGAATTTGAATATGTCAAGAAAGCCATGAACCTCAATGTTGTAGATTATCTTGTCAAACCAGTTGATAAGGTTGAGCTTGAACGCTTGCTTGAAAAGATTGCCAGTCAGCTTGGTGAAAAATCTCATGAGCCCGAAATATTGAGTCAGCAACTAGATGAAGAAGCATTCAAGACTCATCTCAGCCAAAAAGAAAACTGGTGGATTGGACTTTCAAAAGAAAAACAAGGGAATTTTGTCATTCCTTACTACGTCCTAGGTCAAGACTGGCAGATCGTCCTTGCTGATCAGGAATTTGAGGGCTTGTTGGTCATGCCTTTTGAAGCACCTTATCAATCCAACTTTGAAAAATGGAAATTTGACGTTGAAAAAGCCCTCTTCTATGGGACTGTAAATCTAGATCAATCTGACAGTCTCTTTTCTTATTATGAACCCATCTATCGAGTTATTATCCAGGGCAATCTTCAACAGATTATCGAGGAGTTGAACCTACTTGAGAAGATTGTGTTGGAAAACACACC
Source organism: Streptococcus infantis (assembly GCF_047463175.1). GTDB lineage: Bacteria > Bacillota > Bacilli > Lactobacillales > Streptococcaceae > Streptococcus > Streptococcus infantis_AC. The sequence goes on along the minus strand of NZ_JASHEJ010000003.1, from coordinate 130,840 downwards.
GAGGGTGTCCATTACCAAGCAACTCTTTACTCAGTTTGTGATGGATGTTTTCCATCTCTTTGAGCATTTGAAAGCAGACGACATGACAGATATTGTCAAGAGGATTCATGCTATTACTAACTTTGAAGACTTAGTGGCTTATACAAAAGAAACCTTGACGTCCTTCTTTGGTCAATATCGTATGAATGAAAATGTCGTCAGTGTACTTGAAGTTATTGGTAGAGACTATAAAAAAGAGCTTTCTCTCAAGGATATCAGCAAAGATCTCTTTATCAATCCTGTTTACTTAGGTCAGTTAATCAAGAAGGAAACCAATTCAACCTTTGCTGAGCTTCTCAATAAGCAACGCATCAAGGCAGCCCAGCAACTTTTACTATCTACAAATGATAGTATCGAGGATATTTGCTATACGGTTGGTTATAGTAATGTAGGCTATTTCTACAAGGTCTTTCGAAAACTATGTGGAAAATCTCCTAAGGCTTACCGCAAGCAGATTGATGTAACCCTCTAACTTTTGTTATCCATCTTAAAATATGCTATAATAAGTTTAAAAAATATGAGGAGGTTACTTTTATGAAAAAGAAACCAATCTATCTATGGGTATTACTGATTTTTTCAGCCTTACTCTCAGCAATGTCACTATTTGGGATCATCTCTCCAGTACCTACTGCAGAAAGTATGGGTAATATTGAGACATCAGGTGTAGATGCTACTTATGCTAAGGAATTGATTGCCTACACGATTAAAGCAGCTGAACATAGTCATTCAATTATCAACATTATCTTAGTTATCTTATCAGCTATTCTAGTTGTTGTTGCTTTGATTTTCCTCGTACGTAAAAATATTCAGTTGGCCAATTATACCTATATCGGCTATGTCTTTCTAGCTATCCTTGGTTCTATCTACAACTTTGTAGGAGTCCAAGATGCACTTTCACTTTTTACAGACCCTAATGTTCGTATGGGGGCTGAACTAGGTGCTAAAGGTTCTACTATTTTTGGGATTGTACTCAATGTTATCTTTCTAGCAATCGTCTTCTATAAAATATGGCAGCAACAAAAAGAATTAACAGAATCTCAAGAAGAAGAACTCGTCTAAGAGTTGACAAAGGATAACTATCAAGATACAATCTTGGTAGTTATTTTTTTGGATTCGAGAAAGAGGGAGGAAAAGATGAAAAAAATTTCCTTAGTTTATATCAGTCTAAGCGGCAACACGGAGAGTTTTGTAACTCGTTTGAAAGCTTATTTGTTGGAGCAATATGCGAATATTGATGTGGAAAAAATTCATATTAAAGACTTGGTCAAGGAAGGAGAAGACTTCTTTGAGATGACCAACCCATATGTGGCTTTTCTACCGACTTACCTCGAAGGTGGCAATGGGGTTGACAATGGAGATGTGGAAATCTTGACCACTCCAGTAGGTGACTTTATCGCATATGGTGATAATGCTAGCAAGTGTTTTGGTGTCGTAGGATCGGGTAATCGCAATTTTAACAACCAATACTGTTTGACCGCCAAACAATATAGCCAGCGCTTTGGTTTTCCAGTCCTAGCTGACTTTGAAATGCGCGGAATGCTAGGAGACATCAAAAAGGTTGCAGGTATTATTGCTGAGCTTTATGAGCTTGAATCCTTGTAAGAGGATAGAGATGCTGGGCTAGATTTTTATCCCATGGATCATAGAATTTTTTCAAAAGAGAACAGTTCAAATGAGTAAATTACAGAGATCATTTTTAAAGTATATAAAACGCAAACCAAGCTTCAAGGATATTATGCTATGCAGTGCCTTGCTACTATTAGCGATTGCTCTGCTACTGTTCTCTGAGAAAATTTTTGATGAAAATGTAGCACCAGTTGGAACCATGGTATCCTTAGGGATTGTTATCCTGGTAGGAATCTTAGCTGTCAGAAATAAATAAAAAGACTCGAGAAATGTCATCTCGAGTCTTTTTGTTAGTTGCGAATTTCGTCAACGATTTCTTTTGAAATGGGAATTCCTAAACGGTAACCTTTATTCACGTAATCAATGACATCATTGATATTTTCTATCGTTTGGATTTTTTCTTTGATAGTTGCACGAAAATCTTGATCTTTCAATAGTTGGTCCTGAAGCAGTCTTTGAAGTTTCTCTTTTTCATATTTGTTGACAAGAAAGAGAAAAAGAAGACTGATAACAACTAGAATATAAGCATACTGGCTCATAAAAATTCTCCCTAGGTGATAAAGAAGTAAGTGGTTAGAGAAAAACGAATATCCTTCGCCTTTCGAGTGATAGTATTGTAAGCGCCTAGCCAAAGTCCGAATAGGATTTGACGTTAGTTACTGAGCTTGCTTAGTAATAAATTAATTTAATTTAATAGATCACGACATGCATCCAAATAAGTCGATATTATTTATTTGGATGCATTAGTAAGGCGTTTAGGCAAATCGCCCAGTAGCGATTGCCGTCAAGAGACTAGGAACTTTAGTTCCAGTAATTTGAAGATTACGACGTTCTATAACATAAATCGATGTTATTTATGTTATAGAACTAGTGAGGCAGTTAGCTAGTCCGCATAAAAGCGGCTAGCGTCCAACAATTAGGAACCTTTAGTTCCAATTGTTGGTACTGAATCACATCTTCTCTGGCGCCTCTACACCCAACAGACGAAGGGCTTCTTTGAGGACTACTGCTGTTGCATAGCTAAGGGCTAGGCGACTGTCACGTTCTGGACTTTCATCTAAGATACGAGTGTGGGCATAGTATTTGTTAAAGGCTTGCGCTAAGCTGATTGCAAATTTAGCGATGATAGAAGGTTCGTAATTATCAGCTGCACGTTTAATAATACGTGGGAAGTCTTGGATGAGCTTGATGATTTCCCAGCTTTCAGCATCGTTCAAGCTATAGTTGGCACCTGCTTCAGGTTTGAAATCGGCTTTACGCAAGATCGATTGGATACGAGCGTAGGCATATTGAACATAAGGGCCAGTCTCCCCTTCGAAGGATACCATAGCTTCAAGGTCGAAGTCATATCCATTTGTACGGTCAGTTTTAAGGTCATAGAATTTAATGGCCCCAACTCCAACAGCATGAGCGACCTGGTCTTTGTTTTCAAGTTCAGGATTTTTGGCTTCGATCTGCGCTTTAGCACGGCTGATGGCTTCTGCTACAGTTGGTTCTAGCAAGATAACATTCCCTTTACGAGTAGAAAGTTTTTTCCCTTCTTTTGTAACCAAGCCAAACGGAACATGGACAATATCTTGGCTCCAATCGTAACCCATTTCTTGCAAGACAGCCTTGAGTTGTTTGAAGTGAGCAGATTGTTCTTGACCGACTACATAGATAGATTTGGCAAATTGGTACTCGTTTTTACGGTAAAGGGCAGCGGCCAAGTCACGTGTGATATAGAGGGTTGCACCGTCAGATTTTTTGATAAGAGCTGGGTGTTCAATTCCATATTTTTCAAGATTAACAACTTGAGCACCTTCTGATTCGACTAATAGCCCTTTTTCAGAAAGGATGTCTACAACTGCATCCATTTTATCATTGTAGAAAGCTTCTCCGTTATAGCTGTCGAATTCAACTTGAAGCTCATTGTAGAGACGGTTAAATTCTACCAAGCTTTCATCGCGGAACCATTGCCAAAGAGCGAGAGCTTCCTCATCGCCGTTTTCAAGCTTGCGGAACCATTCGCGTGCTTCTTCATCCAAGCTTGGATCGTTCTCAGCTTCAGCATTGATGCGGACATAGAGCTTGAGGAGTTCATCGATTGGATGAGCTTTGACAGCTTCTTCGTTACCCCATTTCTTGTAGGCAACAATCAACATCCCAAACTGTTTGCCCCAGTCTCCCAAATGGTTGACCTTGACAGTTTTATAGCCGATTTTTTGGAAGATATGTGACAAGCTATCTCCGATAACTGTTGAACGAAGGTGACCGATTGAAAATGGTTTAGCAATATTAGGGCTAGACATGTCAATGACAACATTTTCTTGATTGCCAATCTCTTGGTCAGCGTAGTGCTCTTTTTCAGTGATAACGTTTTGTAGAACTTGACCAGAAATGGCAGCCTTATCAAGGAAGAAGTTGACGTAAGGACCTGTTGCTACAACCTTTTCAAAAGCTTGGCTATTGATCTTTTCAGCGATGTCAGTAGCAATCATTTGAGGAGCTTTACGTTCAACCTTTGCCAATGAGAAGGCAGGGAAGGCGATATCTCCCATATCTGAGTTTTTAGGTGTTTCTAGTAAATTTAAAATAGCCTCTTGGTCCAGGCTATCAATGACACTAGCCAACTCGCTAGCAATCAATTCTTTTGTATTCATTTAAGGCTCCTTTAGGGCTTTTCTACTATTTTATCACAATTTACTACATTTTTTTTGAAAGAAGAGATATTTTTTGAAATATCTAGTTTTTTTGATATAATGTTCTTACTAAAAAAATGTAAAATGTAATAAATATGCACTTGAAAGGATCTTATGAGAAAAAGAGAACGTCATCAGCTCATCAAACGAATGATTACAGAAGAAAAACTAGGAACTCAAAAGGAAATTCAAGATCGATTGGAAGCCTGTGATGTCTTTGTGACACAAACGACATTATCCCGTGATTTGCGAGAGCTTGGCTTAACCAAAGTTAAGAAAAACGATGTTGTTTACTATGTGCTAGCAAATGAGACAGAGAAGATTGATTTGGTCGAATTCCTTTCACATCACTTAGAGGGTGTTGCAAGAGCCGAATTCACCTTGGTTCTCCACACTAAACTTGGAGAAGCATCCGTTTTAGCCAATGTAGTAGATTCAAATAAAGATGGTAGGATCTTAGGTACAGTTGCTGGAGCGAATACCTTGTTGGTTATCTGTAAAGATCAACATGCAGCTAAAGTCATGGAAGAACGCTTGCTAGAGTTAATGGAAGATAGATAAGGTCTTGAGAGCTTCTCTCAGGACTGTTTTTACAAGGAGAGAGTAAATGACTACTGAAAAATTATCACCTGGTATGCAACAGTATGTGGATATCAAAAAACAATATCCAGATGCTTTTTTGCTTTTTCGCATGGGTGATTTTTATGAGTTGTTTTATGAAGATGCCATCAATGCCGCTCAGATTCTAGAGATTTCGTTGACCAGTCGCAATAAAAATGCTGAAAATCCGATTCCCATGGCTGGAGTCCCTTATCATTCTGCCCAACAGTATATCGATGTCCTCGTTGAGCGTGGCTACAAGGTTGCCATCGCCGAGCAGATGGAAGATCCTAAGCAAGCTGTTGGTGTCGTTAAGCGTGAGGTCGTCCAGGTCATTACACCAGGGACAGTGGTTGATAGTAGTAAGCCAGATAGTCACAATAACTTTTTAGTGGCTATTGATCGTGAAGGTTCCCAGTATGGACTAGCCTATATGGACCTAGTGACAGGTGATTTCTATGTAACGGGATTATCAGATTTCTCTCTAGTCTGTGGTGAAATCCGTAATCTCAAGGCCAGAGAAGTGGTGATTGGTTACGACTTGTCTGAAGCGGAAGAACAGATTCTCAGTCGTCAAATGAATCTAGTACTTTCCTATGAGCAGGAACCGTATGAAGATGTACATCTGTTGGATTCAAGATTGGCAACTGTTGAAGAAGCAGCTAGTGGAAAACTTCTTCAGTATGTTCATCGGACGCAGATGAGAGAGTTGAATCACTTAAAACCTGTTATTCGTTATGAAATCAAAGATTTCTTGCAGATGGATTTTGCGACCAAGGCTAGTCTTGATTTGGTTGAAAATGCTCGCTCAGGCAAGAAACAAGGTAGCCTGTTCTGGTTGCTAGACGAAACTAAGACTGCTATGGGTATGCGTCTTCTACGTTCTTGGATCCACCGTCCTTTGATTGACAAGGATCGTATCCTTGAACGTCAGGATGTTGTGCAGGTCTTTTTAGATTATTTCTTTGAGCGCAGTGATTTGACAGAAAGTCTCAAGGGAGTCTACGATATCGAGCGTCTGGCCAGTCGAGTGTCTTTTGGGAAAAGTAACCCTAAAGACCTCTTGCAATTAGCAACTACCTTAGGAAGTGTTCCACGAATTCGAGCAATTTTAGAAGGAATGGAGCAACCAGCTCTAGCTTATCTAATTGAACAACTGGATGATATTCCTGAGTTGGAAAGCCTGATAAGTGCTGCTATTGCCCCTGAGGCTCCCCACGTGATTACCGAAGGTGGTATTATCCGAACGGGCTTTGATGAGACCTTGGATAAATACCGCCGTGTTCTGAGAGAAGGAACCAGCTGGATAGCTGAGATTGAGGCCAAGGAAAGAGAAAACTCGGGCATCAATACTCTCAAGATTGATTACAATAAAAAAGACGGTTACTATTTCCATGTGACCAATTCGCAGCTCGGCAATGTTCCAGACCATTTTTTCCGAAAGGCTACGCTAAAAAACTCTGAACGTTTTGGAACAGAGGAGTTGGCGCGTATCGAAGGAGAAATGCTAGAGGCACGTGAAAAATTGGCAAACCTAGAATACGAAATCTTTATGCGTATTCGTGAGGAGGTTGGCAAGTATATCCAACGCCTGCAAGCCCTAGCCCAAGGAATCGCCACTGTCGATGTCTTGCAAGGTTTGGCAGTGGTCGCAGAAAAACAGCATCTGATTCGACCAGAGTTTGGACAAGATTCTAGAATTGATATCCAAAATGGTCGTCACGCTGTTGTTGAAAAGGTTATGGGAGCGCAGACCTATATTCCGAACAGTATCCAGATGGATGAAGCTACCAGCATCCAGCTGATTACAGGACCTAACATGAGTGGTAAGTCAACTTATATGCGCCAGTTAGCGATAACAGCAATTATGTCCCAGATGGGTTCTTATGTCCCAGCTGAGAGTGCTTGTTTGCCAATCTTTGATGCGATCTTCACTCGTATTGGTGCAGCTGATGACTTGGTTTCAGGCCAATCCACCTTTATGGTAGAGATGATGGAAGCTAATAATGCTATTAGTCATGCGACCAGGAACTCTCTCATTCTCTTTGATGAGTTAGGACGTGGAACCGCAACATATGATGGCATGGCTCTTGCCCAGTCTATCATCGAGTACATCCATGAGCATATCGGCGCCAAGACTCTTTTTGCGACTCACTACCATGAATTAACAAGTCTGGAATCTAATCTTGATCATCTAGTAAATGTTCACGTGGCTACGCTGGAACAAAATGGTCAGGTTACTTTCCTTCACAAGATAGAACCAGGACCAGCTGACAAATCATACGGTATCCATGTAGCTAAGATTGCAGGATTGCCAGCAGACTTGCTAAAAAGAGCGGATGCGATTCTAACTCAACTAGAGAGCCAAGGTCAGGAAAATCCAATTTCTATCAATCAAAGGAATGTTGTCAATGAGCAAATGTCTCTCTTTGATGAAAAAGAAGAAAATCCTATCCTAGCAGAATTGGCTGAAGTAGATGTTTACAATATGACACCGATGCAAGCCATGAACCTCTTGTTAGAATGGAAGCAAAAATTATAAGTCAAAACCCACTCAGTCCTGTGAGTGGGTTTCTGTTGTATTATTTTTTCTGAGCTAATAGTTGGTTGATGTGGGCAACCTTTTTAGATTCTCTCTTGTAGAGAATCGTCCAAATGATGAGGTAGACGATGGCAAACTCTGGGATGAGCTGAAGGATGAAAGTCCAGTGAAGAGGGAACCAGCCTGCTAGGATTGCTAAAGGTACAAAACCTAGCAACATAAGGAAGAAGTGAGTGACAGTCGCACGAAGAAGGCTCCAATCTTGAGCGAATAGACGGCTACCAAAACTAAAGAGGACTCCAATAGCTGACCAGATAAGTGTACAGTAGAGTAAAACTAGAGCACCGTGAACCTGATGACTGCTCATGAATTGACCAATAGCTGACTCTGGACTAAGTGGCGCGTAGTTGCTTGGTGAATAGATAAAAGAAAAGATAATAGATAGGATGAGGCCGATGAGGATACCAGTTGTGGCATCGTGAAATACTTGTTTTTTCATAGTTCTAATTTCTCCTTAATAGTTTTGAGGTAACGGCGAGATGAGTAGGTAAAACTGTCGTTTTTTAGATAGATTTCAATCAAGCCGTTAGAGGTTAGTTTTAGATGATTAATTGCATCAATGTTGACAATTTCCGATTGGGAAATTTGGATAAAGGAAGCAGGTAGAATTTCACTTGCTTGGTAAAGACGAATGTCGAGAGCGTAGGTTCGACTATCAGTTTCAGCCAAAACTTTACGATTTTCAATGTAAATTCGCTGGATTTTGCTAATCTGAATCAAGTAGACCTGGTCTTGAAATTTTCCTTTGATGGTCTCCTTTTGATCCAGAGATTGGACAAAGTCCTGAACTTTTTGAACTCGAGTGGACAAGGTTGGCGCTTCGATTATGATTTGTTCTTCAGTATGTTGTGCATCAATGTCAAGTCTGACTTTCATAATTTCTCCTTTATAAAGTTGTAATAGAGATCTCTTGCTTACAAATCTATTAAACACCATTTTGTCGACAATTACAAGAAGCTTTGTCTATGTGGTCGATTGGAGAACCTATCTGGTAGGTGAGCGTTTTCAGATAGATTTATGATCCAAGAAGTCAAAAAATAAGAAGAAATATATTGACAAAAATAGAAAAAAAGTGGTACAATGTTAGACGGTACTTTTTACTTTTGGTCTCTCAAGAGTGTACAGGGACGTGCTGACAAATGTTGCAAAAGTACACACAGATGATAGCTGTCACCAAGTGTATCATCACCAAAAATAAAAAAAAACACAGGAGAATGTAGATGCCTACAATTAACCAATTGGTTCGCAAACCGCGTAAATCAAAAGTAGAAAAATCTAAATCACCAGCTTTGAACGTTGGTTACAACAGTCATAAAAAAGTTCAAACAAACGTTTCTTCACCACAAAAACGTGGTGTAGCAACTCGTGTTGGAACTATGACACCTAAAAAACCTAACTCTGCCCTTCGTAAATTTGCTCGTGTACGTTTGAGCAACCTTATCGAAGTTACTGCCTACATCCCAGGTATCGGACACAACTTGCAAGAGCACAGCGTGGTGCTTCTTCGTGGTGGACGTGTAAAGGACCTTCCAGGGGTACGTTACCATATCGTCCGTGGTGCACTTGATACTGCAGGTGTTAACGATCGTAAACAAGGCCGTTCTAAATACGGTACTAAACGTCCAAAAGCATAAGGAAAGGGGATAAAGAGAAATGAGTCGTAAAAATAGAGCTCCAAAACGTGAAGTATTGCCAGATCCGCTTTACAATTCACAATTAGTTACTCGTCTTATCAACCGCGTTATGCTTGATGGTAAACGTGGTACAGCTGCTTCAATCGTTTACGGTGCTTTTGAGCAAATCAAAGAAGCTACTGGTAACGATGCACTTGAAGTATTTGAAACAGCTATGGAAAACATCATGCCTGTACTTGAAGTACGTGCACGTCGTGTTGGTGGATCAAACTACCAAGTCCCAGTTGAAGTTCGTCCAGAACGTCGTACAACACTTGGACTTCGTTGGTTGGTAACAATTGCTCGCCTTCGTGGTGAACACACAATGCAAGACCGTCTTGCAAAAGAAATCTTGGATGCTGCTAACAACACTGGTGCAGCAGTTAAGAAACGTGAAGACACTCACCGTATGGCTGAAGCTAACCGTGCCTTCGCACACTTCCGTTGGTAATAAAATGATGCTAGGAACGGTAAGGATGCAAGGTGAAAATAGGAAACTGACGCAGTATTCGACGAATACAAGGAAGTTTATCTTTTTCACACAGCATCCCGTTCCGGCTCAAATCGGCTAACTAACTATAGCCCGAGTACAATTCAACTTCCCATCTCACGAGTTGAAACCAACTAAACAAGATAAACATTGAGAACGGGTGGGTCCTGCCTATCCGTTTTTATTGAAATCGTGTTATAATAGAATAGAAATAAAAAATATAGGAGAAACAAACCTCATGGCACGCGAATTTTCACTTGAAAAAACTCGTAATATCGGTATCATGGCCCACGTCGATGCTGGTAAAACAACTACAACTGAGCGTATTCTTTACTACACTGGTAAAATCCACAAAATCGGTGAAACTCACGAAGGTGCGTCTCAAATGGACTGGATGGAGCAAGAGCAAGAACGTGGTATCACTATCACATCTGCTGCGACAACAGCTCAATGGAACAACCACCGCGTAAACATCATCGACACACCAGGACACGTGGACTTCACAATCGAAGTACAACGTTCTCTTCGTGTATTGGACGGTGCGGTTACAGTTCTTGACTCACAATCAGGTGTTGAGCCTCAAACTGAAACAGTTTGGCGTCAAGCAACTGAGTACGGAGTTCCACGTATCGTATTTGCCAACAAAATGGACAAAATCGGTGCTGACTTCCTTTACTCAGTAAGCACACTTCACGATCGTCTTCAAGCAAATGCACACCCAATTCAATTGCCAATCGGTGCTGAAGATGACTTCCGCGGAATCATCGACTTGATCAAGATGAAAGCTGAAATCTATACTAACGACCTTGGTACAGATATCCTTGAAGAAGATATTCCAGCTGAATACCTTGAACAAGCTCAAGAATACCGTGAAAAATTGGTTGAAGCAGTTGCTGAAACTGACGAAGAATTGATGATGAAATACCTCGAAGGTGAAGAAATCACTAACGAGGAATTGAAAGCTGGTATCCGTAAAGCGACTATCAACGTTGAATTCTACCCAGTACTTTGTGGTTCTGCCTTCAAGAACAAGGGTGTTCAATTGATGCTTGATGCGGTTATCGACTACCTTCCAAGCCCACTTGATATCCCTGCGATCAAAGGTATCAACCCAGATACAGATGAAGAAGAAACTCGTCCAGCATCTGATGAAGAGCCATTTGCAGCTCTTGCCTTCAAGATCATGACTGACCCATTCGTAGGTCGTTTGACATTCTTCCGTGTTTACTCAGGTGTTCTTCAATCAGGTTCTTACGTATTGAATACTTCTAAAGGTAAACGTGAACGTATCGGACGTATCCTTCAAATGCACGCTAACAGCCGTCAAGAAATCGACACTGTTTACTCAGGTGATATCGCTGCTGCCGTTGGTTTGAAAGACACTACAACTGGTGACTCATTGACAGATGAAAAAGCGAAAATCATCCTTGAGTCAATCAACGTTCCAGAACCAGTTATCCAATTGATGGTTGAGCCAAAATCTAAAGCTGACCAAGACAAGATGGGTATCGCCCTTCAAAAATTGGCTGAAGAAGATCCAACATTCCGCGTTGAAACTAACGTTGAAACTGGTGAAACAGTTATCTCTGGTATGGGTGAGCTTCACCTTGACGTCCTTGTTGACCGTATGCGTCGTGAGTTCAAAGTTGAAGCGAACGTAGGTGCTCCTCAAGTATCTTACCGTGAAACATTCCGCGCTTCTACTCAAGCACGTGGATTCTTCAAACGTCAGTCTGGTGGTAAAGGTCAATTCGGTGATGTATGGATTGAATTTACTCCAAACGAAGAAGGAAAAGGATTCGAATTCGAAAACGCAATCGTCGGTGGTGTGGTTCCTCGTGAATTTATCCCAGCGGTTGAAAAAGGTTTGGTAGAATCTATGGCTAACGGTGTTCTTGCAGGTTACCCAATGGTTGACGTTAAAGCTAAGCTTTACGATGGTTCATACCACGATGTCGACTCATCTGAAACTGCCTTCAAGATCGCTGCATCTCTTGCACTTAAAGAAGCTGCTAAGACTGCACAACCAGCTATCCTTGAGCCAATGATGCTTGTAACAATCACTGTTCCAGAAGAAAACCTTGGTGACGTTATGGGTCACGTAACTGCTCGTCGTGGACGTGTAGATGGTATGGAAGCTCACGGTAACAGCCAAATCGTTCGTGCTTACGTTCCACTTGCTGAAATGTTTGGTTACGCAACAGTTCTTCGTTCTGCATCTCAAGGACGTGGTACTTTCATGATGGTATTCGACCACTACGAAGATGTACCTAAGTCAGTACAAGAAGAAATCATTAAGAAAAACAAAGGTGAAGACTAATACGTCGTCACTCTAAAAGGAAGTCACTTAGTGACTTCCTTTTTCTGTTTGGTAAAATAGCTAAAATTGCCTCAAATATGGTAAAATAGAGGGAGTATATTGTGAGGAAAATGGATGTCAACCACTTTTGAAATTTTAATGAATCAGTTGGGAATTCCTGCTGAGATAAGAAATCATGAGGCCTTCTCCCAGGCTGAAATTGAACAAGTTATCGTACACAAGCAAAGTAACATTTGGGAGTTCCGTTTTGTCTTTGAGAATATTCTGCCCTTTGAACTCTTTTTAGCATTGAAGAAGGGATTGAAAGAAGAATTTTCAAAAACAGGAAATCAAGCGACTTTCGAGATTAAAACGAAAGATCAAGATTTTTCAAGAGAGCTTTTACAGGCCTACTATCGGGAGGCTTTTTCAGCTGGCCCTTGTTCTAGCCAAGGATTTCGGACCATGTATCAGGATTTTCAGGTTCGGTTTGAAAATGATCAGTTGATTATTGAGGCCTCTGAAGCAGCAGATACAGAGCATTTCAGAAAAAATCACCTGCCTAATCTTGTCAAACAGTTGGAAGAATTTGGTTTTCCTAAATTAACCTTCCGATTGGAAAAAAATGAGGACCTGACCAAGGAAGAACAAGAAGCCTTCCATACAGAGAATCAAATGATTGTTCAGGCTGCCAATGATGAGACCCTTCGAGCTATGGAACAGTTAGAACAGATGGCACCGCCACCTCCAGTTGAGGACAAACCTGTCTTTGATTTCCAAGCCAAGAAGGCAGCTGCCAAGCCTAAACTCGACAAGGCAGAGATAACTCCAATGATTGAGGTCAATACCGAAGAAAATCGACTGGTTTTTGAAGGGGTTGTCTTTGATGTGGAACATAAAGTGACTAGAACGGGTCGTGTCTTGATTAATTTCAAGATGACTGACTATACGTCTAGTTTCTCTATGCAAAAATGGGTCAAAAATGAAGAGGAAGCTCAGAAGTTTGATATCATCAAGAAAAATTCATGGCTCCGTGTTCGTGGAAATGTCGAGGTCAATAATTTCACACGAGATTTGACCATGAATGTACAAGATGTGCAGGAAGTAGTCCACTATGAACGTAAGGATTTGATGCCAGAAGGCGAGCGTCGCGTTGAGTTTCATGCCCATACCAATATGTCGACTATGGATGCTCTTCCTGAGGTTGAGGAAATCGTTGGAACAGCAGCAAAATGGGGTCATAAAGCAGTAGCAATCACAGACCATGGAAATGTTCAATCCTTCCCTCACGGTTATAAGGCTGCTAAGAAAGCTGGTATTCAGCTGATTTATGGAATGGAAGCCAATATCGTAGAAGATCGTGTTCCTATCGTCTATAACGAAGTGGAGATGGATCTTTCTGAAGCTACCTATGTAGTCTTTGACGTGGAAACGACGGGTCTATCTGCTATCTATAATGACTTGATTCAGGTGGCGGCTTCCAAGATGTATAAGGGTAATATCATCGCTGAGTTTGATGAATTTATCAATCCTGGGCACCCCTTATCAGCCTTTACAACCGAATTGACAGGAATTACTGATGATCATGTGAAAAACGCTAAACCCTTGATTCAAGTTCTGAAAGAATTCCAAGAATTCTGTAAAGATACCGTTCTTGTAGCCCATAATGCAAGCTTTGACGTTGGTTTTATGAATGCCAACTATGAGCGTCACGGTCTTCCAAAAATTACTCAACCTGTCATCGATACGCTAGAGTTCGCTAGAAATCTCTATCCTGAGTACAAACGCCATGGTTTGGGCCCCTTGACCAAACGTTTTGGCGTAGCTCTAGAACACCACCATATGGCCAACTATGATGCGGAAGCAACTGGTCGTCTGCTCTTTATCTTTATCAAAGAAGTAGCAGAAAAACACGGTGTGACAGACTTAGCACGATTAAACCTTGATTTAATCAGTCCAGACTCTTATAAAAAAGCTCGAGTTAAGCATGCGACTATCTATGTGAAAAATCAAGTGGGCTTGAAAAATATCTTTAAGCTGGTTTCCCTTTCTAATACCCAGTATTTTGAAGGAGTTCCACGGATTCCACGTACGGTGCTGGATGCCCATCGAGAAGGTTTGATCTTAGGTTCAGCCTGTACGGAAGGGGAAGTCTTTGATGCAGTCGTATCACAAGGTGTAGATGCGGCAGTCGAAGTAGCTAAATACTATGATTTTATCGAGGTCATGCCTCCGGCTATCTATGAACCTCTGATTGCCAAAGAGCAGGTCAAAGATATGGAGGAGCTTCAGACTATTATCAAGAGCTTGATTGAGGTCGGAGACCGTCTCGGTAAGCCCGTTCTTGCGACAGGAAATGTCCACTATATCGAACCTGAGGATGAAATTTATCGCGAGATTATCGTGCGAAGTCTAGGTCAGGGTGCCATGATTAACCGAACGATCGGTCATGGAGAAGCTGCCCAACCAGCTCCACTACCAAAGGCGCATTTTAGAACAACCAATGAAATGTTGGATGAGTTTGCCTTTCTAGGAGAAGATTTGGCTCGTAAGATTGTCATTGAAAATACTAATGCCTTGGCAGAAATCTTTGAGCCTGTCGAGGTTGTTAAAGGCGACTTATATACACCGTTCATTGACCAAGCTGAAGAAACGGTCGCCGAGTTAACCTATAAAAAAGCTTTTGAAATCTATGGAAATCCACTACCTGATATCGTTGATCTACGGATTGAAAAGGAATTGACCTCTATCTTGGGGAATGGTTTCGCCGTAATTTATCTGGCTTCACAGATGCTAGTGCATCGTTCCAACGAACGAGGTTATTTGGTTGGTTCCCGTGGGTCTGTTGGATCTAGTTTCGTTGCGACCATGATTGGAATTACCGAGGTCAATCCGCTCTCTCCTCACTATGTCTGTGGTCAGTGTCAGTACAGTGAGTTTATCACAGATGGTTCTTACGGTTCAGGTTTTGATATGCCCAATAAGGACTGTCCAAACTGTGGCTACAAACTCAGCAAAAATGGCCAGGATATTCCTTTCGAGACCTTCCTTGGTTTTGATGGGGATAAAGTACCTGATATCGATTTGAACTTCTCAGGTGAAGACCAACCGAGCGCACATTTGGATGTTCGTGATATCTTCGGGGAAGAATATGCCTTCCGTGCAGGAACGGTTGGTACGGTGGCTGCTAAGACAGCCTATGGATTTGTCAAGGGTTACGAGCGTGACTATGGCAAATTCTACCGAGAAGCCGAAGTTGAGCGCCTAGCCCAAGGAGCTGCTGGTGTTAAACGTACGACCGGTCAACACCCAGGAGGAATCGTTGTTATCCCTAATTATATGGATGTCTATGACTTTACTCCAGTGCAGTATCCTGCAGATGATGTAACTGCTGAATGGCAGACCACTCACTTTAACTTCCACGATATCGATGAGAACGTCCTCAAGCTCGATGTCCTTGGACATGATGATCCGACAATGATTCGCAAGCTCCAGGACTTGTCAGGCATTGATCCAAATGATATCCCTATGGATGATCCTGGTGTCATGGCCCTCTTCTCGGGTACAGATATCCTGGGAGTGACACCTGAACAAATCGGCACTTCGACCGGTATGCTTGGAATTCCAGAGTTTGGGACCAACTTTGTTCGCGGAATGGTGGATGAAACTCATCCGACGACC
The DNA here is from genome assembly GCF_047463175.1 of Streptococcus infantis. Classification (GTDB taxonomy): domain Bacteria; phylum Bacillota; class Bacilli; order Lactobacillales; family Streptococcaceae; genus Streptococcus; species Streptococcus infantis_AC. The sequence continues at coordinate 115,149 of NZ_JASHEJ010000003.1, read as the reverse complement.
TTTGCGGAGTTACTTCAGCTTTCTGGTCTGTCTCATGGTACCGACGTTTGGTTGGGAAATGCCCAAGACTTGATTAAGGCTGGAATTGCGGACCTATCAACCGTTATCGGATGTCGGGATGACATCATGGTTTACCTCATGCACGCTGGCCTGGATCCAAAGATGGCCTTTACCATCATGGAGCGTGTACGTAAGGGATTGTGGCTTAAAATCTCAGAAGAAGAGCGCAATGGTTATATCGAAGCTATGAAGGCTAACAATGTACCTGAGTGGTATATCGAATCTTGTGGGAAAATTAAGTACATGTTCCCTAAAGCCCATGCGGCAGCCTACGTTATGATGGCCCTTCGCGTGGCCTACTTCAAGGTTCACCATCCGATTTATTATTACTGTGCTTACTTCTCCATCCGTGCCAAGGCCTTTGATATCAAGACCATGGGTGCAGGCTTGGAAGCTATCAAACGCAAGATGCAAGAAATTGCTGAGAAGCGCAAGAACAATGAAGCTTCCAACGTGGAAATCGACCTCTATACAACGCTTGAAATCGTCAATGAGATGTGGGAACGTGGCTTTAAGTTCGGCAAATTGGACCTCTATCGCAGTGATGCGACTGAATTCATCATCGATGGAGACACCCTCATCCCACCATTTGTTGCTATGGATGGACTGGGAGAGAACGTTGCCAAGCAACTGGTTCGTGCCCGTCAAGAGGGAGAATTCCTCTCTAAAACTGAACTCCGCAAGCGTGGTGGACTCTCATCAACCTTGGTTGAAAAGATGGATGAAATGGGCATTCTCGGCAATATGCCAGAGGATAACCAGTTGAGCTTGTTTGATGATTTGTTTTAAGAGGTAGAACGGAGGACATTTGATGAAACTAAGAATTTTTGCGGAAGACAAGCCGGCTGAGAAGGTGTTTGAGTATCAATTGGAGATTGCTGATCAGACAATCCTTCTATCGACAGCACTCTTGTCAGGTGCTATTGCTTTAGCAGGATTATTTTCTGCTTTGAAAGAAAAATAAACAAATAGAAAAGGGAAAACAGAATGGTTTTACCAAATTTTAAAGAAAATCTAGAAAAATACGCTAAGCTTTTGGTTGCAAACGGAGTGAACGTGCAACCTGGTCATACCTTGGCTCTCTCTATCGATGTGGAGCAACGCGAGTTGGCTCACTTAATCGTCAAAGAAGCCTATGCACTTGGAGCGCATGAAGTTATCGTTCAATGGGCAGATGACTTTATAAATCGTGAGAAATTCCTTCACGCGCCGATGGAGCGTTTGGACAATGTGCCAGAATACAAGATCGCTGAAATGAACTACCTTCTTGAAAACAAAGCAAGTCGTCTCGGTGTTCGTTCTTCTGACCCAGGTGCCTTGAACGGAGTAGATGCAGAAAAACTTTCAGCTTCTGCTAAAGCAATGGGAATTGCCATGAAGCCAATGCGTATCGCAACTCAATCTAACAAGGTTAGCTGGACTGTAGCAGCAGCTGCCGGACTAGAGTGGGCTAAGAAAGTCTTTCCAAATGCTGCAAGCGACGAAGAAGCAGTAGACCTCCTTTGGGATCAAATCTTCAAGACTTGCCGTATTTACGAAGAAGATCCAGTTAAGGCTTGGGAAGAACATGCAGCAATTTTGAAGAGCAAGGCGCAAATGCTCAACAAAGAGCAATTCTCAGCTCTTCACTACACTGCTCCTGGAACAGACTTGACACTTGGCTTACCTAAGAACCATGTCTGGGAATCTGCCGGAGCGATCAATGCTCAAGGCGAAGGTTTCTTGCCAAATATGCCAACAGAAGAGGTCTTTACAGCCCCTGATTTCCGTCGCGCAGATGGTTATGTAACGTCTACAAAACCTCTTAGCTACAATGGAAATATCATCGAAGGCATCAAGGTGACCTTTGAAAATGGTCAAATCGTTGATATCACAGCTGAAAAGGGTGATCAGGTTATGAAGGACCTCGTCTTTAAGAATGCTGGTGCGCGTGCCTTGGGTGAATGTGCCTTGGTACCAGATCCAAGCCCGATTTCTCAGTCAGGGATTACCTTCTTCAACACTCTTTTCGATGAAAATGCTTCTAACCACTTGGCTATCGGTGCAGCCTATGCAACGAGCGTTGTTGGTGGAGCTGAGATGAGCGAAGAAGAGCTAGAAGCTGCAGGACTTAATCGTTCAGATGTTCACGTTGACTTTATGATTGGTTCTAACCAAATGGATATCGATGGTATCCGTGAGGATGGGACACGCGTACCACTCTTCCGCAATGGAGATTGGGCAATTTAAGGAGAAACTATGCTTGGAAGTATGTTTGTCGGTCTTTTGATCGGACTATTAGCAGGAGCTATCACCAATCGTGGAGAACGGATGGGATGCTTCGGGAAAATGTTCCTGGGTTGGATTGGTGCTTTCCTGGGTCAAATGCTTTTTGGAACTTGGGGGCCTATCTTAGCTGATACGGCTATTATCCCATCAGTTTTAGGAGCCATGATTTTATTAGCCATCTTTTGGAGAAAAGACAGCTAGTTTTAAATTGCTAGAACAGATAAAGAGGTTGGAAATCATCCAACCTCTTTTTTATGAGCTGCAAAAAAAGACTGATATGCGGCTAGCTTGGCTTTCAGTGACTGTTCCTTTTTATATTGCCTCAAGTATGGTACAATAAAAACATGAGAATTCAACAATTACACTATATTATCAAAATCGTAGAGACTGGTTCGATGAATGAGGCTGCCAAGCAACTTTTCATTACACAACCGAGTCTATCAAATGCTGTTCGTGACCTAGAAAATGAGATGGGAATTGAGATTTTTATCCGAAATCCTAAGGGAATTACCCTTACACGTGATGGGATGGAGTTTCTATCCTATGCCCGTCAGGTTGTCGAACAAACGCAACTTCTAGAAGAACGTTATAAGAATCCAATCGCTCATCGCGAGCTTTTTAGTGTGTCTTCGCAACACTATGCCTTTGTGGTCAATGCTTTTGTTTCCTTGCTCAAGAAAAGCGATATGGAAAAGTACGAGCTTTTTTTGCGTGAAACCAGAACTTGGGAGATTATCGATGATGTCAAGAACTTCCGAAGTGAAGTGGGAGTTCTCTTTTTAAATAGCTATAACCGGGACGTTCTTTCAAAGATGTTAGACGACAACCATCTAGTTGCCCACCATCTCTTTACAGCCCAACCCCATATCTTTGTCAGCAAGACCAACCCTCTTGCTAAGAGAGACAAGGTGCGATTGGTAGATCTAGAAGACTTCCCATACTTGAGCTATGACCAAGGTACCCATAATTCCTTCTATTTCTCAGAGGAGATTTTGTCTCAGGAACACCACAAGAAATCCATCGTTGTTAGTGACCGTGCGACCTTGTTCAATCTCTTGATTGGTTTGGACGGCTATACCATCGCAACTGGTATCCTTAATAGTAACCTCAATGGAGACAATATCGTTTCGATTCCACTTGATATTGATGATCCTATTGAACTGGTTTATATCCAGCATGAGAAAACTAGCTTGTCTAAGATGGGTGAACGCTTCATCGAGTACCTACTTGAAGAAGTTCGCTTTGATAAGTAATTTGAATAAATGAGAAGAGAAAAGAAGAATGACGACATTAAATACAAATGATTTTGATTTTCACTTACCAGAGGAATTGATTGCTCAGACTCCTCTGGAAAAGCGCGATGCCTCTAAACTCTTGATGGTTAATCGCAAAACTGGAGAATTTCAAGATCGCCACTTTCACTCCATTATTGACATGCTAGAGCCAGGTGATGCCCTGGTTATGAATGATACCCGTGTCTTGCCAGCCCGACTTCATGGTCAAAAGGAAGAAACAGGGGGCCACGTTGAACTCTTGCTTTTGAAAAATACAGCAGGAGATGAGTGGGAAGTCTTGGCTAAACCAGCTAAACGTCTCAAGGTCGGCACCCGTGTTATCTTTGGTGATGGTCGACTTAGCGCAGTCGTGACTGAGGAATTAACCCATGGCGGTCGTATTGTCCGTTTTGAGTATGAAGGAATTTTCCTAGAAGTACTTGAAAGTCTGGGAGAAATGCCTTTGCCTCCATATATCCACGAAAAATTGGATGATCGTGAACGTTACCAGACCGTCTATGCCAAGGAGAGTGGCTCAGCCGCTGCTCCGACTGCAGGGCTACATTTTACCAAAGAATTACTAGAAGAAATCCAGCAAAAAGGCGTTCACCTAGTCTACCTGACCTTGCACGTTGGACTTGGGACCTTTAGACCTGTTTCAGTAGATAATCTGGATGAGCACGAGATGCACTCAGAGTTTTATCAATTGTCTGAGGAAGCTGCAGCGACCTTGCGTCAGGTCAAAGAAAATGGTGGCCGTATCATTGCTGTGGGGACAACCTCTATCCGTACACTAGAGACTATCGGAAGCAAGTTTGACGGCCAAATCCAGGCCGACTCTGGCTGGACTAATATCTTTATCAAGCCAGGCTATGACTGGAAGGTGGTGGATGCTTTTTCTACTAATTTCCATTTGCCAAAGTCTACCTTGGTCATGCTTGTCTCAGCTTTTGCAGGCCGTGAATTGGTCCTCGAAGCCTACCAGCATGCTATCGATGGGAAATACCGTTTCTTTAGCTTTGGCGATGCCATGTTTATCTACTAAAAAGCAATGAAATAAAGACTAGAGATAGAAGGGCTAATTCCTAATAGGATGAGCCTTTTTTCTATGTAGGGTAGCTATTGAATTAAAAGCAAATAAATGATACACTGAAGACTACGATACAGCCGTCAAATATATGCAAAATCTGACGAGCTACTTTTATCTGTGTCTATTTCAAAGGAGATTTTTATGAAAAACAAAACATTACGCTATACGAGCCTATCAGTCCTGACCTTGTTGACTGCCTTGACCTTGGTTGCCTGTGGTGGAAAGACTGACAAGAATACGTCATCTTCAAATCAAAAGGAGACAACAAGCAAGGTGACTACAGAGTCCGCAAGTAAAACTGAAGCAGGCCAAAAAGAGGAGCAGAAGTCAGAAACAAATAGTGCGACAGAAGCTACAACCACTCAAGCAGAACAAAAGGAAGATAAGAAAAAATCACAAGAGGCTTACGCTAAATTTGTAGGAACTTGGGAAAACTACGCGGGAACAACTGCAACAGTCACAACAGATGGAATTGTAACGATCCAAAGTTCAAATGGAACCTTTAAATACGAGATGGGTCAAGTAGAGGAAAAAGACGGCTACTACTCAACAGGTATTCATCTTGTCGGTGGTGGACAAGGGGCACGACTGATCTTTACCCCAGCTGGAGTCCAAAACGAAGTGACAGGTACAGATGGCAGTCAAGATGTCTTGTCTATCGGTCAATCTGTAAGCGACAAAGATAACCAGTTTTACCGTAACTAAGAACATCAATCAGAAGTAAGGGTGGAGAAATGTCCTTGCTTTCTAACCAATTTAAAAAGGAGTATAAAATGAGTATGACTTTTGTTGTTTTCTTTATCATCTTTATGTTATTAATCTTTGTTTTTGTAGCAGGGATTGTTTATTGGGCTATTAGCCACGCCAATAAAAATAACAATGAATATCTAGCCTTTGCAACTGCTCACGGATATCAATTTGACCAAGCTCAAGGTAGAGACAACTATAGGGATTACTCAAGCAGAACGATATCTAGTACGGTCACTATAACTCCAGTCCAAAGTCCCTATGTAGAAAAATATGCCAATTTTAGCTATTATCCTTTTGGGTGTGGACATGAGAGAAAAGTTGCCTATGTCATCTCTGGTAACTACAAGGGGAAACAATTTCGGGCTTTCACTTATCATTTTAGAGGCAATACAATTGAGGGGACAGGAACAGGTGGTGTCTTTAATGTTGTCATGATTGAATGCCCAAATACACCAAAAGGTCAGCTTTCAGAGCAAGTTTTCTACGAAAATGGCTTTCTTTGTGGATATCAACATGGAAACCTAAACGTGGAAACCATTCATGATCGAGTGAACCAACTAGGAAATATTGCCCAAGGTTTATAATTCTCATTCTTTATCTCTCTTTGGGAAAAAATCTATCAATTGTGTCATAAAATTGGAGGAGTCAATGGAGAAAAAATCTCTTTTTCAGGGAAGTTTTAAGAAAAACAGTTGGTTAGAGGAGAAAGATAAGTATGTTTTTTAGGAAAGTGATTTATATAGGGGAAAGTGATGGTCAGGCTATTTATGTTCATATCGACGAGCCACGAAATCCTCTAGCAGCTCCTAAAAGAAAATTTTTAGATACTGAGGCATCCCGTGGAAATCGAAAACACATTGTCTGGTTGATTTGTGGCCTTTTAGGATTCAGTAGCATCATGCAGCTTTTCCCGGCAACACGCTTTTTTACGGGTGTCTATAGCTATGAAACTCTGATGTATTTTCTGCTAATTTGGTTACTGGAAGCCATTTTACTATTGGTGATCGTGGAGCGAGCACTCTACAAAAATGTTGCCTTAGCGCAACCTACCAGCAAGGAAAACTTCAGAAGAGCCGTCGATAGCAATCTCTTTTGGAATAATTTTTCAGATAAGAAGGTTACCCTTGGCAAGAAGCTAATTGCTTGGGTTTTCACAGTCTTTATGGCTGTTATGGGCTTGGTGGGTCCAATTTCTGTCACTTCCATGCTCGTTTTGAAGATGATGGGAACACCAATCGGCAATGAGGTGTTTCCTTTAAGTTTGATGGGGGTTTTGCCAGCTGTCGCAGTTCTATTGCTGTGGCAAAATAATATGATTCGATGGCTGAAGGCAGTTGAACGGTACAGAAATAGTCGAGTTAAGAAGTAAATATAACAAAGGAAATAGAAAGAGGTCAATATGTTTTTTCTTAGACGCCGTCTGGAATACAAAGAATATCTGGGGATTAGCGACCGCGAATGGTACAGCAAACGCTATTATAAGAAGTTGATCAAAAGCAGTCAACTAGAAGAGGAGTAGTGGGATATGAACCGTCAGTCAGAAGCATTAAATAAGGAATATTTTCAAGCGCTGGGTTCCACGCGAGCTTCTGTTAGAATGTTGAGTTTGGCCTGGGCTGGTTTGTTTGTATTGAGTATTGACCTGACTCATGTATACTTTTTTATCAAGGAGCAGTTCACAGTAGATCCCTTTTCGAATGTCCCTTTTCTTTTTCTATGTCTCCTTCTATTGCTCATGCTGGGCTGTCAGATTATGTCATTCAGCAAGACATTCATCTATAAACATCAACTCTTTAGTACTGCGATGCTCTTTGTACTAATCAATGGGATTCATCTTTCATTGGTTTTAATGGATTATATCCTCACTATTTTAACGAATGAGGTTCTAAAAAATTCGCTGATCTACTCGCTGATTTATTGGTTAAGTTCCATTGGTTTATTCATGGGGTTAATTGTTTATAATGCCAGTTGGTTAAAAAAACAACTAAGAAAAGGATTTTCAGAAAAACGAACAACTGCTAACTATATAGCCTTTTCAGGTGTTTACAGTAAACCATCCCTTTGGATTATTCTAGGAGTTACTTTGTTAGGCGGAGGATTGGCTAGTTTATCCGGTTATTATTTGCAAACATTTGGGATTGTGAGCAATATAGTGTTTATTTCAGCTTTTTCAAGATTAATCGTCGAAGTTGGTTATCTACTTTATCTAAGAAGTAAGGATAAGACCTATTGGGAAGAAGTACCTAAGGAAACCAAGAGTCAGTCCTTTTTGAAAACCATAGACCTTAAAAAGGCAAAGCACCGCTTGACTACAGAAGTTGTCTTATTTTTGACTCTAGCAGTGTCTTTAAAACTATTGAATATAGATGCTGAAAATAGCCCGATTTGGCTTATATGGACAATAAGAACTTTTGGTTATTCAATTCTTTTGGATACCACTATTAGTTTTATTTATTATCAGATTAAAAAGAAGAGATAGAGAGAAAGAAAAAGCAGAAAGCCTTCTTTGACTATTTAGAAAGAGGTGGTAAGAGTAATGTTAGATAAAATGAAACAGTTTAAGTGGTTGATAATAGTATCTTTTATCTTATTAGTTATTCCTTTGTATCTCGCTTATAAGAATTCTCAAGAATCCAGTACTCTAAAAACAGCTTTTGAAAAACAGGATAGAATCGCAGTTCTTCATTATTTAATGACGTCGGAAAAGTACGCATCTCAAATACGTAAAGCGGGATACATCATTCCATCTGATGGTGCCATTCGTCTAGACGGAGTCATTTATCCACTTGAAATAGAAGGAGAAGTACATTTGAAAATCAGCCCTCCTCAGAAAGATACAAAAGATTTTCAGTTATTTTTCATTACACAAGTTAATGAAAAACAAACATATGTAGCTTTCGTGTTAGATAAAGACCTTAATTTAATTTATTCTAACTATTCTCAGGATAACGACAGTGGAAAAAGAGAAGGAGTCTCTATCTCGCAATCCGAAGAAGATCGTTTGTTGAAAATTGTTCGAGGAGAGATTGATGGCTTCATGGAAAATATGTATCGGATCTTATATGCCTAAGTATAGATATAGGTACTGCTAAAAGTAAGCTCTTAAATACAGATGTTGCGCGTGGAAATCGAAAACACATTGTCTGGTTGATCCGATGGCTGAAGTCAGTTGAACGGTACAGAAATAGTCGAGTTAAGAAGTAAATATAACAAAGGAAATAGAAAGAGGTCAATATGTTTTTTCTTAGACGCCGTCGTGTCTTTATCGGCGAATGTGATGGTCAAGCGGTCTATTATGACCAAAAGACGAGAGAGGCTTTAGCCGCTCCCAAGAGTGTCCTACTCAATACTGAAGGGGCTCGGAAGACCAACGCCTATATTCCTGAATTGGTGATTTTCTTCATGGCTGGTGGAACGGGTGGCTTTGGGTTCCTTGCAGCTATGAGTATCGGGGTCTATAACTGGACCAGTTTGACCTTTATCCTATTATTTTGGTTGGCTGAGTTTTTGTTTATGGTTGCTTTACTCGAACGAGCTCTATATAAAAATGTACGCAAGGCCCAGCCGACGACAGAAAAGATCTTTTACTATGCGGCTTCTCATAACCTGATGGTGGGGGAAGAAAACTTTGATCCGGCTAAGCTGTCGACTAAAATCTTCCGAATTGTTCGTTTTCTAATAGTTGCCACTAATATCTACTTGTTATATGTTTTTTATAGCTATACTCAAAAATTTGGTCAGGAAATTGAATTAGGTTATGAATTTTGGATAGCTGGATTATTACTCTTTGCACTCGTGTTAGTGTATAACCAAAACAATCCAGTTCGCTTTGTGAAGATTATGAGATTATATAGCCAAGGGAAAGTGCGATTTAAGAAAGAACAGGATGAAAGCGGAGCGTAGCATGTGCTAAATCGCTAACAACACAAAAGCCCTGATGTAGGGCTTTTTTTACTTGCTAGTATAAGAAATCAATGCCATAGTTTTCTTTTAGATAGGTCGCCAACTCGGCTTTTTCTTCCTCTCTAAATCGACAAAGGCTAAAGGCGAGACGTAATTTCAAGGAGGTTGTATCGATGATGACGTTTGATTTAGAAATATCTTCTAGCTGGGTCACCTCTCTCAGATCGAAGTCTAAATAGTAAGCCTTGCTGTTAACGTGGTCGGGGTCACTGACATCCACTTCAACATAAGATGCTCGCAACAATTCTTCTTTTGGGATGAAAATTTCCTTGGAAAAGAAGAGCCCGGGATAGACATAAATACCTTCAAAGGTGAATTCAAAGGAGAGTCTGTGGCTAGAAAGTCTTTTGATGCCTGCAATCGTTGAATAGATAGCAGCGAAAAAGAGGATGGTTGGGACTACAGTAAGAAGACTAAGCTGGGAAAAGTCGATCAATCCATGCGCGAGGAAAAAGAAAAATTGAAAGAATACACCCGCCGCAAAGACTAGATAGCCGACACCGACAAATTTTGAATAATAGATTTTCATAGAAACCTCCAGATATAGAATTGAACTCTCCAACGCTTTTTCAGTAGAAGTCGTAAAGATCATGCAGAGTTAAAATTTTAGGTATTCCCATCATATCCTATGGAGCGAAGTTCTGTCAACCTTTTAGCAAGATGTGGCTCTTAGCTATCTTATGACCTAGCAAGTTGGTTTATGGTATACTAGGATAAAGGTAATCCAAACTTTGACAACATATTTTCATAAATAGAAAGAGGTCAATATGTTTTTTCTCGGACGCCGTCGTGTCTTTATCGGCGAATGCAATGGTCAGGCTGTTTATTATGACCAAAAGACAGGAGAGGCTTTAGCTGCTCCAAAGAGTAAGTTGCTCAATACTGAAAAAGCTGGTGAAACGAATTCTTTTATTCCTGAATTGGTAATTCTCTTACTAGCAGGTGGACCTGCAATTTCGGGCTTCTTTTCCCTCAAGTTTATTGGTGTCTATAACTGGTTCAGTCTAGCCTGTATTCTTCTATTTTGGTTGATGCAGTTTTCCTTGTTGGTTGCTATACTTGAACGAGCACTTTATAAAAATGTTCGAAAGGCCCAGCCAACGACAGAGAAAGTCTTTTTCTTTGCAGCATCTCATAATTTGTTTGTAAAAAATCAGTTTGATCCTAGACAACTGTCTGCTTTACCTTTTCGATTTGCTCGCTATCTAATAAATATAGTGTCTATCTATTATTTTTTGTATTTCTTGACTCTTCCTCGAAAATTTGGTCGACCGATTGATGAAAGCTATGCTTTGTGGTTTGCTGGCATGTTATTCTTTGTAATTTTTCTTATGTATAACCAAAACAATGCAGTTCGTTTTGTAAAGATTATGGGATTATATAGCCAAGGAAAGGTACGCTTTAAGGAAGAAGTGGAACATTGACCATCTATCTTTTGGGATAGCCCCTAAATACTTAGATAAACAAAAAAGCCTTGATTTCAAGGCTTTTTCCTGTTGTTTAGATGCCCCCTGCAGGCTCTTTGAAAGAAACTTAGAAAAATCTAAAATGAAATTATTTCAAAATGGGGTAAAAGCAAAATTTCCCTCCCTACTTTCTCAATTATTCCTAATTTTAGTTCCAAAAAGCTTCAATTCATAATCTAATTATAATATGGGTAATGGGTACTATCTTATTACATTCAGATTTTTGTTCTTTTCAAAGCGTTATGAGGACTTGAAACTTCTTTTATGATTTTTAATTAGTAAAATGTTGAACTATAGGGAATATTGTGTCATAATAGGTAATAGATGAATAATTAATAGATTGGAAATAATGCTTTCTTACCTTAACAAGTTGAATTGGTTATACATTTTTTCGTCGCAATTGTGTCTATCTCTCGAGTTTAGCTAGTTTTTATAAGCTCTGATTTCGACTCAATAAAACAAATTTCAGAAGTGCAAAAGACAAGATGGTGACATTGCTACAGTCAGTCGCCATGTCTTGCTGGCACAGGCTGTTTGTGCCGTCAGCTATTTACCAGTCAATTTGATCAAAGGGCTTAATTATTATTTTTGAAAGGTCTTTTATGGAAAAAATTCTTTCTTTAGGTCTGACAGGTAAGAAATTACTTGTTCAGGGTTTCTTGTTTGTTCTGCTAGGTCTTATCTTGATGGTCACGGGAACTTGGTTGCCAGTGACGGTTATTCGACTGGTTCTGTTTTTAGCTTGGATAGCAACGGTCTTAGATTTAGTATTACGTATTTTCAAAAAAAGTCAGTCAACGGACACCTTGGGAGTTGCACTGGTTAAATTGTTAGTGATGGGATATTTGCTAGGCTCGAATCTTGCTACTGATGTGCCAATTTATATTTTGGCTCTTGTGATTGGAATTTCTCAGATTTTTCATGCTAGTATCAACCTTGTCACCTATGTTCTCTACCGCAAAAACAAAATTCGACCTCGTTTTCGTTTCTTACTAGATGGTCTCGTACTAGTTTTTCTTGGTGGGACTAGTCTTTTGTCCTCTACAGGAAATTCTGTCTTTCAACTCTTTGTATTAGGGGCTTATTTTTTCCTTTATGGTGTGTCCAATATCCGTGATGGTTTCTTGTTTGAGGAGGAAATTGGGAAAAACCATCTCAAACGTCGTGTCAGAATGAGCTTACCTATTGCCCTAGCCGCTCTCATCCCTGCAAGTACTTTAGCAAAAATCAATAAATTCATGCAGGAAAATGCTGATGAGGAAGAGGAAATCTATCTTGGAATGGTGAAGTTTGGTAAGACAGCAGATCTTGAAATTTTCGTTCATACAGCGGAGACTTCTCTATTTTCAGCTATTGGTCATGTGGACCTTTGTTATCAAGGACGTGTGATTTCTTATGGAAACTATGATCCGTCATCTGAGACCTTATTTGGTATGGTTGGAGATGGTGTTTTATATTTTTGCGACCGTGATAAGTACATTGACTTATGTAAACGGGAGAGTCAAAAAACGCTATTTGGTTACGGAATAGATTTGACACCGGAAATGGAAGAAGCGGTTCAGGAAAAATTAGCTGAATTAAAACAACTAACGATTCCTTGGGAGCCAAGCGCAGATAAAATTAAAACGGAAGATGGTAAGGAAGACTACACCTACGCTTATAAAATCAGACATGAGACGGATGGGGAACTTTATAAATTTATCAAATCTAAGTTTAAATCCTACTTTGTCTTATCTACAAACTGTGTGCTCTTGGCTGATACCATAGTCGGTCAGGCTGGCACCGATATCCTCTCACCCAAAGGATTTATCGCTCCAGGAACTTACCAAGCCTACCTTAATCGAGAGTTTGAAAAACCAAATAGTATAGTCGTATCTAAACATGTTTATTAAGGAGAATTTATGAACTTAGTAAAAAAATACACCCCGTTAATACTTTTTATAGGGCTGGTTGCTCTTGTAATTCTGAATGCATCGAGCTTTATATCAGGAGCAATCTCTCTCTTTGATGTAATATCAACCTTGATTTATGGTGCTGTTATTGCTTTTGTGCTCAATGTTCCCATGAAAAAAATTGAACAGTACTTAGTTAAATTGAAGGTAAAGGCAGAGTTGCGTCGTCCGATTGCCATGGTACTTGTTTTCCTAGCTCTTATCTTAATCGTGATTGCTCTTTTGGTTTTGGTGCTGCCAACCCTAGCCCAGACTATTAGTCAGCTGGGAACAGTCCTTTCAACAGTCCTTACTCAACTTGGGAAATTGCTAGGCAGCTCGGAATTTGTAACCAAAGACATGTTGTCAACTATCGTATCAGGAATTCAGGGACAGTCTAGCTCTATTAGCCAAGCTTTGATAGGTTTTTTATCAGGTCTGACTAGTAATATCGGCAATATTTTTTCAAGTTTGATGAATGCCTTTTTGATTATAGTCTTCACCTTTTTATTTTTATCCAGTAAGGAACATTTGGCAGCGATGACGAGTCGACTTCTAAAAGTTTTTCTTCCAGAGAAGGTGGTGATAAAGTTGACTTACATTGGACAAGTAGCACTAGAGACTTATGACCAATTTTTGATGAGTCAGCTGATTGAAGCAGTTATCATAGGAGTTATGATAGCGGTTGGTTACAGCGTGTTTGGGATACCCTATGGAGTAATGACAGGTATCTTTGCAGGAGTGCTATCGTTCATTCCTTATGTAGGGCCTATGATTGCTTGTGTTGTGGGAGCGATTTTTATCTTCACAGTCAGTCCTACTCAAGCCTTACTTTCTCTTCTTCTATATCAAGTTATACAGCTGATTGAAGGAAACCTTATTTATCCTAGAGTTGTAGGTCAGTCTATTGGTTTGCCAGCTATTTTCACGCTTGCGGCTGCTAGTATTGGAGGCAATCTCTTTGGCTTACTTGGGATGATATTCTTTACACCGATATCTGCTGTTATCTATCGATTGGTTAAAGAATTTGTCGTTGCAAAGGAAAATCAGGTAGATTGAGAAAGACTGAATTTAATAAGATATACTAAGAAGAGAGTGAAAGATTCTCTTCTCTTTTATTTCTAAATGACTTGCTCTTGTTCTGTTGCGAAAATTTATGAATTCATAATAGCCCATTTTAATCTCTATGCGGATTGGCCATGTAATATGGGCACAAATTAGTATAGTTTAGTTAATTATAGACTAGCTCTGTACTGTAAAAAACAGTTGGTCTTATCAAATATTGCTAGCAATTGATTGAGAATAAATGATAAGTTTGATAAGGTTGGAAAACCTTTATAATGATTTGCTACAAAAAGTTATTTGACATCAAAAAAGCCTTGAAATCAAGGCTTTTTCCTGTTGATTTAGATGCCCCCTACATGAATTTGTAAGAACTTTTCATATTGAAAATAAACAAAAGTGTTGAAATATAGCTGATTTTAGGGAAATACTTTTAGGTGTTTTCACTGTCAGGCTTTAAAAACGTGGCAAAAGTGGGGCAAAAACGAATGACTCACATTTGGTTTGAAAATCTATAATACCTAATGATTATGCCATACTAGATATATAGTGTTGTTATAAATAAATGTCAGTGCGAGTTCAAATCGGAGGATAAAATGGAAAAACAAATTAATGAAAAAAAAGCCTTGGTTCCCAAAGCTTTTTTATGTTATAAACTCATTAAAAGAACCCCCAGTTAGATTTGGAATATTTTTTATTCTGTGTCACATAAAAATAAATAAAATGAATGGCTATAGCTAGAGTAAAAATGGTTGCAATACTCAACACTGTTATAGGATTAGAAGCGAAAAGCAAAGAGAGAATCAAGGCAGCCAGATAGAGTGTCGCTTGAGCACAGTAGTAACTTCTCGGATAGCGAAGATAGTTTTTGTTATAGGGCCCATTTGCTAGGACAGCAGCTTGGAAGAGGCCAATTCCGATATAAAAGAAGCTGGTTGCAAAGAGACGATTAGCTTCAGGATTCAGAAGAAAACTCATCGATACAGTCATCATCATAAGCCCAATGAAAATAGGATAGTGACTGTAAATTAGAAATAGCCCCTTTTGATTAGATTTTTCATCAATAGCATGGTCGAATTGACCAAAATAAAACAAGAACAGAGAAATCATAATAATGAAATAAAGAACCGAATAAATCGAGAAATTCTCGATTGTAAAGAAGTTAGCTAGCTCCGTAATCATCTCTCCAAACATAATAATGACAAGAAGGGAGATGCGCTCGATTAAATGGGGGAGATTTACCTGGTAATGCTTATCTTTATTAAGCAAGATACTTGGCATAATAAATGTTAGCAGAATACTAGCAAATAAGACAGAGACTCCAACGTAAATAGGAAGAAGAGCTGCTAAATAGACTCCTAAACTTCCTAGACCTGTTATCCATAGAAAACCTTTGATACTTTCCCGATGAACATCATCGGTTGATTTTCTAAAAAATTCAACCAAATATTGAAAAAATAAGGTAAGGGTTAATGTACCAATAGCCCAACAGAGATAATGAAAATATTGTTGCCAATCAGGTCCAATCATATTGGCTATAAAGAGTAAAATTCCCATTTTGATAAACATGATTACTATGTTAAATAAAGAGTTCTTTCCATAGCGATTGGTATAATCGGTTTGAATCATCCAGGAATCGATGAGAAGCAAAGAAGCAATGAAAAAATCAAGGAAAGAATTCCAAGTCAAAATACCGTTATGAAGATGGTCAATTAAAGTAGTTACTTTTGAAATTGCAAAAACAAAAACTAAGTCATAAAAAAGTTCTGAAAATTCTACACGTTTATGTTTAATAAGAGTTGTCATCTTAAGACCTTTCTATTTTAGAAGTACAATTTATTATAACAGGAAATGGTAATGAAAGAAAAGGAGATGCTTAAATAACTTCATGTGACGCGAATTGTCAAAATCTTGACTTCTTTTGTCATTTACTTGAAAAAGCAACCCTGACGAGTTGATTAAAATCCTATTAAAAATTAACTTTGTCAGGATCATCCTGAGTTTTGATGCCTTGAATCTTATCCAAGACCGCCATATCTTCCTCTGATAAGTCGAAGCCGAAGATATCCAAGTTAGCTTTTATATTTTTAGGTGTCACAGACTTAGGTAGTGGCAAGAAACCTTTTTGAAGGCTCCAACGCAGAGCAACTTGTGCCACAGATTTACCGTTACGTTCAGCCACTGCTTCAACATCTTCATTTCCAAAAATACCACCTGTACCTAGTGGACTATAGGCTTCAAGAAGGATATCGCGCTCTTGGCAATAGGCAACTAAGTCTTTTTGGTCACAACCTGGAGCCAAGAGGATTTGATTGACATGTGGCACAATTTCAGCTGTTTCAAGAAGAGCTTCTAGGTGATGTTGCATAAAGTTAGACACACCGATAGCACGCACCTTACCTTCTTTGTAGGCTTCTTCCATTGCCTTCCAAGCGCCTGCATTACCAGACTTCCAAGCATCATTCTCACGAAGCGCCTTTGGATTAGGCCAATGGATAAGCAAAAGATCCAAATAATCCACACCAAGTCTTTCGAGAGACTCATCGATAGAAGTCTTAGCCAACTCGTAATCGTGCTTATCATTCCAAAGTTTGGTAGTTAGGAAAATATCCTCACGTGCCAAATCACTATCAGCAATCGCCTTACCTACAGAAACCTCGTTACCGTAAATTTGTGCGGTATCAATATGTGTGTAACCCGCCTTAAGTGCGAAGCTAACGCTGTTATAGGCTTCTTCGCCTTCAGCAATTTGCCAAGTTCCAAAACCAATTTTAGGAATAGCAACCCCATTTGCAAGTGTATATGTTTCCATGATTTTCACCTTTTCTTTTTTTAATAGTACTATCTTAAATAAGATAAGGCAAAAATGCAAAGATTTGCTACGGCTATTATTATGAATAGTTCCTTACTTCTTTTTCCGATGTTCGTAACAGCCTTTGGAGATATTATTACTTGGGAAGAGAATGAATTTGTTGGTATTGTAAAATACAATCTTCAAAACTGCGACATTATTATCAAGAGCTTGAAATATTTTCTTCAGTATTTAGATAACTCATATGTGACTGATAACTTTGAACTGGATTTATATAGACAGGCTGTGTTAAAAGATGGTCCCTTGTCTTATAACCAATGTTTCGGTTTTGTTCCTTTACTAGCATTAGGTGCCTTTAAAGATGTGGAACATATGGATAAGCTAAAAACCTTGGAGCACATTTATCTCATGTACCAACTTACAGGCGGAGTAATGGACGATTGATAATAAGTAATCACCGTGAGGTGTTTTTTTCTATTAAATCGAGGTGTTAGATAAATAGCGAGTCTTTGATGAGAGTCGCTTATTTTGTGAATATAAACTTTTTGGTACAAAAAACAAAATGACAAGCAAAAAAGCCTTATAAATCAAGGCTTTTTCCTGTTGTTTAGATGCCCCCTACATGGATTTGTAAGAACTTTTCATATTGAAAATAAACAAAAATGTTGAAATATAGCTGATTTTAGGGAAATACTTTTAGGTATTTTCAATGTCAGGATTTAAAAATGGGGCAAAAGTGGGGCAAAAACGAATGACTCGTATTTTGTTTGAAAACCTATAATACCTAATGATTATGCTATTCTAGATATATAGTTTTGTTATAAATAAATGTCAGTGCGAGATCAAATTGGAGAATAAAATGGAAAAACAAATTTCTACGCAGAATGGAATGCGAAAAAGTGATAATTAAAGAGACAAAAAAGCTGAGAATATGATTTCCCAGCTTTTTTGAATGCGATAGAAATAGCAACTAGACTATTTACGAAAGGCCTCAATAATGTAGGTGAAGCCAGTAACTAAAACTGAAAAGGCAATGACATAAACGACAAAGACACCTGTAGCCACTGGATTGAACAGAATCACTAGACCTAGTAAAAATTCAAGCAAGGCTACCCACGTGATATTGCTACCAATAATAGGGAAAATCAATCTTAGACGATTGCCTTTAAAGAAAGCAATAATGGCTTCTACAATTAACCAAATTCCTACAATGGTCGGAATGACGACCGGCAGGGTCACAAAGCCATAAGCAACGAGGTAAAGAGCTAAGAGAAGACTAACAAATCCTTGGAAAAGATAAACAGGTGAGCGAAGCTCTTTTGGTGCAGAGAAATAGCCTAAAATAGCTGCTATAGAAGAAACCAGTAAACCAAATGAAATCCACCAGCTGTAAGCAACAAGATTAGCTACTGGGTTTGTAAATAGGAAAAGTCCTAAAAGGACAAAAACAACTCCTGCAAGGAATAGCAGTAAACGATTAGAAAATTTCATTTCAATACCCCCTATATAGTATAGTTTTCTAATAAAACTATTATACTTATTTTTATAGAAAATGTCAATAAAATGAATAAACAATTTGGAAGTTTCAGTCTGACTTACAAAAAGAAAAGGAGTTTTCACTCCTTTTCACAGATTTAAGACAAAGTCCTTATAAAAGTGTCTTCTAAAGATTTTAACTTCAATCTGAAGCGAGGATATCCTCGCTTTTTTTATTTAATCTAATAGCTCCTTATTTTCAATTAAGAGCTCTAGTGGAGATTTATCCCTTGCTTCAATAAAACCAGGTTCATATTGGTTATGAAGTGTTCTTTTCTGAGAAGTTGGATCAATATACAACTCATCTCCATCTTCTGTGTATAGTTGGTTGCCTCTTGTTAAGTAAAGTAAATCCTCTAAGTACTGTCCATCAGTTTCTAGAAAATCTTCGATATATTTGACAGCTTTTAAAATCTCACTTACTTTATCAGAGTATTCATTAGATTCAAGAACACTCTTTTCTAACTCAATCTCTTTACTCGTTCCAAAGAGTTGGGTTGGAGTTGCATTAAAATATTCCGCTATCTTATCCAAATTTGCAAAGGTAGGATAGCTTTTTTGTTTTTCATAATCAGAGATGTCTGGAAAGATTGCTCATAAAAAAAATGTGGGGCAAATGATGGGGCAAATCAGTTATAGACAAGCAAAAAAGCCTTATAAATAAAGGCTTTTTCCTGTTGATTTAGATGCCCCCTACAGGGCTCGAACCTGTGACCCATAGATTAAGAGTCTACTGCTCTACCAACTGAGCTAAGGAGGCAAATAAAAAGCTGTATTGGTGCCGAAACTTCACGGTTTGTATTGAACCCGCGCAATTAAGCAGGTGGGCAACTCGCTCTAACTGAAGCTGTTTCCGTGTGAGACGGCCTACATGCTGTTAGAAGACTTTTGTTTCCCTAATAATACAAAAAATAGTCGGTCAACACTTAAATGTGAAGTCGTACACCACAGCGTTTCTATGATTATATGATACCACTTTTTCAAAAAAAATCAAGGGAAAATTAAAAATTTTGAAAAGGATTTCATAAGTTTCGTAATTTATCAATGGTTTCCTTGCGTTGAGCCAGGGCACGTTCGTATTTTCCACTATCTTCTGGTGAGAAGTAGCTATGGTTGCGAATTTTTTCTGGCAAGTACTCTTGTTTGACCCAGTGACCTGGGTAGTTATGTGGATAGAGGTAGTTTTGGGCATTGCCTAATTCCTTGCTACCACTATAGTGGCCATCTCGCAGGTGACGTGGGATTGGTAGATGACCTGAGGTTTTAAGGTCAGACAGAGCCTTGTCCATAGCTACATAGGCTGAGTTGGATTTTGGAGAAAGGGCCAAATCAATCACAACATTGGCAATGAGGATGCGGGCTTCGGGGAAACCGATCCTCTGTGCTGCATCCAGAGCAGTTACGGTATGAATCTGAGCTTCGGGATTGGCTAAGCCAATATCTTCATAAGCAATAACAGTCAAACGACGAGCTAGACTAGGAAGGTCACCAGCTTCTATCAAGCGAGCAGCATAGTGGAGACTAGCATCGACATCGGATCCACGGATGGATTTTTGCAGGGCAGATAGAACATCATAGTGTCCGTCTCCATCCTTGTCCATAGTGATGTAGCTTCTCTGAAGACTATTTTCCATGATGTCGAGGGTGATGTGGCGGACACCGTCATCATTTTCTGGGGTGGAGAGAACTGCTAAATCAAGCGAATTAAAGGCAGAACGGAGGTCTCCGTTGGTAGATGTTGCGATAAAATCAAGGGCATCATCATCTAACTCAACAGGGGACTCAAAACCTCGTTCAGGGTCAGTTATGGCTATTTGAATGGCTTCTTTGACATCTTGGTTAGACAAGGGTTCCAACTCAAAAATCTGAACACGACTGCGGATGGCTGGAGTGACAGAAAAGAAAGGATTTTCAGTTGTCGCCCCAATCATGATGACTAGACCGCTTTCCAAAAGAGGAAGGAGAAAGTCTTGTTTCGTCTTGTCAAGGCGATGAATCTCGTCTAGTAGCAGTACAAGGCCACCTGAGAATTTAGCTTCCTCAGCGATTTCTTGGAGACGTTTTTTACTATCAACAGTGGCATTGAAGGTCCGAAAAGCATACTTAGTCGTTCCAGCGATGGCTGAAGCGATACTGGTTTTTCCGATGCCTGGAGGTCCGTAGAGTATCATAGAGGATAGGCGATTGGCTTCCACCATACGGCGGATAATCTTGCCAGGTCCAACCAGATGCTCCTGACCGATGACCTGGTCGATGGTTTTGGGGCGCATGCGAAGCGCGAGATTGTCTGGCATAGCAGTCCTTTCTAACATGGATTTTCTGATACGAATGTGGTAAGATGGTAGTATCTATTTTAGCATATTTCCGAGTATTCGGGGCGATTGAAGAGTCGTATAGAAAGAGGACAACATGGCAACATACGGATTTTTAGATGTTTTACAAGAAGAGTTGGACAAGAACTTTCCTTTTGACTATGAGATTAGCTGGGACAAACGCAATCATGCAGTTGAAGTGAGTTTTCTGCTAGAGGCGCAAAATCCTGCAGGAGTGGAGATGCTAGATGAAGACGGAGAGGTTTCGTCAGATGATATCCTTTTTGAAGAAGCGATGCTTTTTTATAACCCTGCCAAGTCAACAGTTAATGCAGAAGACTATCTCACAGTCATCCCTTATCTGCCGAAGAAAGGTTTTTCTCGTGAATTTTTAGCTTATTTTGCACTATTCCTCAAAGATACTGCAGAGGTTGGACTAGATGCCCTCATGGACTTTTTGGAAGACCCAGAAGCAGAAGAATTCGTCATGGAATGGA
The DNA here is from genome assembly GCF_047463175.1 of Streptococcus infantis. Taxonomy (GTDB): domain Bacteria; phylum Bacillota; class Bacilli; order Lactobacillales; family Streptococcaceae; genus Streptococcus; species Streptococcus infantis_AC. The sequence continues at coordinate 94,128 of NZ_JASHEJ010000003.1, read as the reverse complement.
ACCAAGAAGTCTTTGAAGAAGGAAAAGTTGGCTTGGAAGAAGGAGAATTTTATCCTTATCCGAGATATTAGGAGTCTAGCATGGAGCTAGAGATTTCTGATTTCACAGGCTGCAAGATTGCCTTACTTTGTGGAGATAGTGTCCTAACTATTCTGCGTGATGACAAGCCCAGCATTCCTTGGCCCAATATGTGGGAGTTGCCAGGTGGAGGTCGTGAAGGGGACGAAACTCCTTTTGAATGCGCAGCGCGTGAAGTTTTTGAAGAGTTAGGGATTCATCTAACTGAAGATAACCTGCTTGGGAGTAAGGTCTATCCCAGCATGCTCTATGAAGGCAGACAGTCAGTATTTATGGTCGGGCAACTAAGTCAAGAACAGTTTGACAGTATCACCTTTGGAGATGAAGGGCAGGGCTATAAATTGATGAACATTGAGGAATTTTTGACATCCAGTCAAGTAGTTCCGCAGTTGCAGGGTAGATTGAGGGATTATTTGGAGGAAGTGAAATGATTTTTGCGATTGCAACAACCACGTTAAACAAGGAAGTTAAACGCAAACTAAAAACTGGACAATACTCTAGGGAAGAAGCTACATTCATTTACATGGAATATTTAAAGTTAAAGAAGCAGAGAGAAAGTGGTACGAAAGTAGCTGGGATCTCTATGGCTGTTATTTGGGGATTAATGCTTGTTTTACCCTTACTGAGTGGTGAAGGTCTCGTACTGCCCCTTTCAGTACATTTTTTATTACTGCTACTGCTTGCAGGAATTGTTCTATTTGTTTATTATCTTATGTTTGGTATTTTTAAACAGCAGATTCATAGCGCAATGAAAGAACACTATACAGATGTGATTGAAGAATTTAAGAAGAATAAGGAAAATACAAAATGGAAACATGGCAAGAGTTAAAAGTAACGGTTAAGCGTGAGGGAGAGGAATTAGTTTCCAATCTCTTGATCGAGTTAGGCGCCCAAGGGGTAGCGATCGAAGACAGCATGGACTATGTGGGAAATGTCGACCGTTTCGGTGAGATTTTCCCTGAGGTCGAGCAGCAAGAAGAAATCGTGGTGACTGCCTACTACCCTGACACAGTTGATGTAGCAGCGGTGGAAGCGGACTTGCAAACTCGTCTTGCAGAATTGACAGACTTTATGGATTTGGGAGAGGTCAAGATTGGGACGACTGCCTTGGCTGAGGAAGACTGGGCAGACAACTGGAAGAAATACTATGAACCAGCTCGCATTACCCATGACCTGACCATCGTACCATCATGGACGGACTATGAGGCAACTGCTGGCGAGAAGATTATCAAGCTAGATCCTGGTATGGCCTTTGGAACTGGAACCCACCCTACGACCAAGATGAGTCTTTTTGCCTTGGAGCAGGTTCTTCGTGGTGGTGAGACAGTGCTAGATGTGGGGACAGGCTCAGGTGTCCTTTCTATTGCCAGCTCGCTTCTAGGTGCCAAGGAAATCTTTGCCTATGACCTAGATGATGTTGCGGTTCGCGTCGCTCAGGAAAATATTGAGCTCAACCCGGGTATGGAAAACATCCATGTAGCAGCAGGAGATTTGCTTAAGGGTGTTGAGATTGAGGCAGATGTCATCGTGGCTAATATCTTGGCAGATATCCTCATTCATCTGACAGAGGATGCTTATCACTTGGTCAAGGATGAAGGTTACCTCATCATGAGTGGCATTATCAGGGACAAGTGGGACATGGTCCGTGAGTCAGCAGAAGCAGCTGGATTTTTCCTTGAAACTCATATGATTCAAGGGGAATGGAATGCCTGTGTCTTCAAAAAAACTAAGGATATCTCTGGTGTGATTGGAGGCTAGCATGCAACAGTATTTTGTAAAAGGTTTGGCTAGTTCTCCTGTCACTATTGAGGACAAGGAAACCAGTAAGCACATGTTTCAGGTCATGCGCCTGAAGGAAAATGATGAGGTTACTTTGGTCTTTGATGATGGCATCAAGCGCTTGGCGCGCGTGGTAAATGTAGAGGCGCGTCAGTTTGAGTTGGTTGAAGAATTAGCTGATAATGTGGAACTACCTATTCAAGTGACCACCGCTTCAGGCTTTCCCAAGGGGGATAAACTCGAGTTTATCACTCAAAAGGTGACGGAACTGGGTGCAAGCCAAATCTGGGCCTTTCCTGCAGACTGGTCAGTTGCCAAATGGGACGGCAAGAAATTGGGCAAAAAGGTTGAGAAGTTAGAAAAAATTGCCCTTGGAGCGGCCGAGCAAAGCAAACGGAACTTTGTTCCAAGTATAAAGCTGTTTGAGAGAAAATCAGACTTCTTAGCACAACTTGATCAGTTTGATCGTATCGTGGTGGCTTACGAAGAGTCAGCTAAAGAAGGAGAATCAGCTGCCCTCATCCAAGCTGTTGCTGGGTTAGAAAAGGGAGCTAAACTGCTCTTTATCTTTGGACCAGAAGGTGGTTTATCCCCTGCAGAAATTGAAAGTTTTGAAGCCAAAGGAGCAATCCTAGCAGGACTTGGGCCTCGCATCCTACGAGCAGAAACAGCACCACTTTATGCCTTATCTGCCATAAGTGTTTTGCTTGAGTTGCAGAAATAAGAAATGCAAATGGGTGCTTATTAATGTTAGTAAAATCCTTATCTAAAGCCATCTTCGGATGGCTTTTTAATGTAGGAAACCTCTCTAAAAACTTACCTTTATCTCCTGGTATATTTTCCAAGCACATTTCTTGAAACCCTTTCCTTCTTCTGATAGACTAATACATAGTTTGAAAAAAGGAGACTTAACATGAAAAAATTCGTTGCTGAATTAATCGGTACTTTTATGCTTGTGTTCATCGGAACAGGAGCTGTTGTTTTTGGAAATGGTGTTGAAGGTCTTGGACACCTTGGAATTGCTCTTGCCTTTGGTTTGGCAATCGTAGTTGCAGCTTTCTCAATCGGAACTGTTTCAGGTGCTCACTTGAACCCAGCTGTTTCTATCGCTATGTTTGTTAACAAACGTTTGTCATCTTCAGAACTTGTAAACTACATCCTTGGTCAAGTAGTCGGTGCTTTCCTTGCATCAGGATCTGTGTTCTTCCTCTTGGCAAATTCAGGTATGTCAACTGCAAGTCTTGGTGAAAATGCCTTGGCAAACGGTGTAACTGTCTTTGGTGGTTTCTTGTTTGAAACAATCGCAACATTCTTGTTTGTTTTGGTGATCATGACTGTAACTTCAGCAAGCAAAGGGAATGGCGCAATCGCTGGTTTGGTGATCGGTTTGTCATTGACAGCTTTGATTCTAGCTGGATTGAACATCACTGGACTTTCAGTAAACCCAGCTCGTAGTTTGGCTCCTGCTGTATTGGTAGGTGGCGCAGCTCTTCAACAAGTTTGGATTTTCATCCTTGCACCAATCGTTGGTGGAGTTCTTGCAGCCCTTGTTGCTAAAAACTTCCTTGGAACTGAAGAATAATTGAAACTTAAAAAGCCTTGCTTCTCATCTTGAGGAACAGGGCTTTTTCGTATTATACTCTTCGAAAATCTCTTCAAACCACATCAGCTCTATCTGCAACCTCAAAACAGTGTTTTGAGCTGACTTCGTCAGTCTTATCTACAACCTCAAAGCAGTGCTTTGAGTAACCTGCGGCTAGCTTTCTAGTTTGCTCTTTGATTTTCATTGAGTATGAGTTTAACGGTTGTCAATTTTCTCTGGATAGAGGTCATGTTGGAAGAGGCGTTGTTCTGCCAATCCTTCATACTTGGTTCCAGGTCTACCGTAGTTGTAGTAGGGGTCGATTGAAATACCACCGCGAGGTGTAAATTTTCCCCAGACTTCTAAATAGCGAGGGTCTAGCAAGTTGACCAAGTCTTTCCCGATAGTGTTGATACAGTTTTCATGAAAATCTCCATGGTTTCGGTAGCTAAAGAGGTAGAGTTTGAGGGATTTTGACTCGACACAGAGCTTGTCAGGAATGTAGGAAATATAAATAGTTGCAAAGTCTGGCTGAGCAGTGATGGGACAAAGTGAGGTAAATTCAGGGCAGTTGAACTTGATGAAATAGTCATTTTCCACATGACGATTGTCAAAGGATTCGAGGACTTCGGGTTGGTATTCGAAAATATAGTTGGTTTCTTTGTTGCCGAGGAGGCTGAGGTTTTTCATTTCTTCTTGTTGTGACATGATTTTTTCTTTCTAATCTTAAACACCACGTTGGTTGTCGTAGAGGAGGGTATGGAGTTGAGGAAGGACGCGGACATTGCCCCAGCTATCGTCTGCAGCGACACGTTCCCAGAGTTCTTTGAGGCGATCCAGTTGGTCTTGGACAATATTGCCTGTAGCCTTGGGCTCAGGATTTCCCGCCGATAAGAAGAGGACATCTGGTTGGTAGCGTTCTTGAATACCTTTGGCGAAGGCTAGATCTGCATCATCAAAGACAGGGATTTTAAAGGTTACTTTGTCTGGGTCTAGTTGGGAAACGATAAAGTCCAAGGTCTCAAAGTTGACTTCCATCTTGGAGGAAGGAGGCTTAGGACTCAGAGTGACTTGGTCGATATCTTTTAACCAATTTTGCCAGCGGGAGCCTTGGGTCTCAACAGCAAGAGTGATACCACGTTCCTTGAGTTTAGTGACCAATTCTGCCATATTGGCTGCTAGGATAGCAGGATTTCCCCCAGATAGGGTGACATAGTCGTAGCTTCCTAGTTTGTCTAACTCAGCGATTACTTCATCAGCTGTCATACGAGTTGGTTTTTCAGAACCGTCCCAAGTAAAGGCGGAATCGCACCAGTCGCAGTGGTAGTCGCAACCAGCAGTGCGGACAAACATGGTTTTCTGGCCAATAGCACGACCTTCACCTTGAAAGGTAGGCCCAAAAATTTCTAGAACTGGTAGTTTGAGGACACGTTCCTTAGTCATCTAACCACTCCCGTCTAAACTCTGCAAAGGCAGTCGGAGTTTCATAGAGACGAACATATTCCAAACGGAGACCGCGCTCGTCTGGCAACTCCTGGCTCATGGTTTGGAAAATCCAGTAAACCATATTTTCAGCAGTCGTATTCATGTAGGGCAGGGTTTCATTGAGATAGCGATGATCCAAGTGGGGCTCTAAGTAGTCCTTGTAGATAGCTTTGATGTCTCCGAAATCGTAGGTCATACCTCTATCATCTAAAAATCCACTGACAGCGATTTGTAGATGATAGGTGTGACCGTGTAGGGATTTGCATTTTCCTTCATAGTGAAAGAGGTGGTGGGCAGCATCGAAGGTAAATTCTTTTGAGACTAAGGTTCTGTGAGGATTGTAGACAAGAGATTCCCCAGTTTCTTGTTTGATTTCTTTGGGGGCAAAAAACATCAGGCCTCTCCTTTCTGAGAGAGATAAACCTCTAAACCATGTTGGCGTAGATGGCAGGCAGGACAATCTCCACAACCAGTACCAATAATCCCATTGTAGCAGGTCAAGGTCTTCTCACGAACGTAGTCAAAGGCACCAAGTTGGTCAGCTAATTCCCAAGTTTCAGCCTTGTCTAGCCACATGAGAGGCGTTTGGATCACAAAGTCGTAATCCATAGCAAGGTTGAGCGTGACATTGAGTGATTTGACAAAGACATCCCGACAGTCAGGATAACCTGAGAAGTCTGTTTCGCACACTCCTGTCACGATATCCGTAATTCCACGCTGCTTGGCAAGGACTGCCGCAAAGGACAGAAAGAGATGATTGCGACCGTCAACGAAGGTATTAGGAACCTCTCCTTCTTTTTGCTCAATTTCTAAATCTGAAGTCAAGGCATTTTCAGTAATTTGTCCTAGCAGAGACATATCTAGGATATGATGACGAATTCCTTGTTCCTCAGCGATTTCTTTGGCCACTTGAATTTCTAAATGGTGGCGTTGACCGTAGGCAAAGGTAACGGCTTCGACCCTTTCATAGTGTTGCTTTGCCCAGAAAAGGCAGGTTGTTGAATCTTGACCGCCACTAAAGACGACCAAGGCTGATTGACGTTTCATAGTACTCCTTCCAAAATGGGAAATGTTCAGAGCACGCAAAAAGCTCCCCAGAGGGAGCTAAAAAATACCAAGTAGAGGTTTTTTTTAGCGATGGCATGTCCCAAACATCGTAATATTCTAGTTACAGTCTAGCATATTTTTTGAAAAATGGCAAAGGGCAAGAAAAAAGAGACCAAATGAATGCATTTGGTCTCTCCTTTGATTAGCTTAATTCAGCAACGATAGCTTTGATTTGTTCTGCTGTGTGAACACCAGCCACTTGTTTAACCACTTGTCCATCTTTCTTGAAGAGAAGAGTAGGGATAGACATGATACCAAATGCACGAGCTGTGTTTGGATTTTCATCAACGTCCATTTTAACGATCTTCAAGACATCTTCTGAAAGTTCTTCAGACAATTTGTCCAAGATTGGACCTTGCATACGACATGGACCACACCAAGTTGCCCAGAAGTCTACCAAGACCAATCCGTCTTTAGTTTCTTGTTCGAATGTTGCATCTGTAATTGCTTTTGCCATAGTATTTCTCCTTTTTAATTATATTGGCTTAAATCTTGTTTCATGAGATAGAAGAAGACATCTCCATAAGTCCCATGGTAGTCCAAATCATGCCCCTTGTAGGTTACTTTTTGGACAGGGTAGTAGTCTGCGACACCAATCAGGCAGGCATGTTGAGAACGTTCAAATTCTTCGTATGACTCGAAGGTCATGGTTCTCTCTTGCTTGCTGGCATCAAGATAAGTGATTTCAATCATAGGATTCTCCTTTGTTAAATCATATCTTCATTTTACTCCTTGGAAAAAGGAATGTCAAGAAAATTGCTTGCGCACGCAAGTTTTTTGTAAAAATTTTAGGAAAGCCAACTTGCTTTTGTTTCAAGGCTCTCTTCTACAGCTTTTTGTAGATAGGCAAGAGTTGTTTGACCCTCCTTAGTGAGGCAGATAAAACTAGCTCGCTTATCCTGGTCACAACATCTCCGACTAAGTAAAGCGCAATTTTTGGCTTCTAGGCGTGCCACCATTCGTGATACAGCACTTGGACTCAGATGGAGTTTGTCAGGCAGGTCAATCTGTCTCAAAGATTTTTCTTGAGCCTGATTTAAAAAGTGCAAGAGATAGAATTCTTTAAGCGTTAGGCTTTGGTCACTCTGCTCAGCAATCGTTTGCTCTAAAAGAGCTTCTAGCTCTACTTGTCGGCGGTTGAAGTCAAACCATTTTTCTAAGTAAGTCATATCAATCCCCTTTCTATATGGTAGTTATAAACAGATTTGCCTATCTGAGATGCTTGCGCACGCAATTAGTATACAACTTTTTGGAATAGATAGCAAGAAGGATGTTTCTTGTGTATTTCCTTGAAATTTTCTGAAAAAAGAGTAAACTGGTATGCAGAAAGTCTATTTGTGGAGTAAACGATGAAATTATATGTTCAGTTAATGATTCTCTTTGTCATTTCACTGATTGGTGAGGGAATCTCTAGCTTTTTCCATTTGCCTATTCCTGGAAGCATTATCGGTTTGATTATTTTATTTTTAGCCTTGCAGTTCAAGTGGTTGCGGGTACGGCATGTCAACATGGTTGGGAATTTTCTCCTAGCTAATATGACTATTCTATTTTTGCCTCCTGCAGTTGGGATTATGGAGAAATTTGATGTGATTGCTCCTTATTTATTGCCCATTGTCTTGATTGTCTTTTTTGCAGCAGTTATCAATATTATCTTGATTGCGCTTGTAGTTCAGTTTATCAAAAAGCGTTATGAAGGAGATTACGAAGAAAGAGGTGCCAAATGAGCGAATTTGTATCCAATCCACTTTTTGGGATAGCCTTGTCCATTTTGGCTTATCTTGGAGGCATGATTATCTTTAGACGGTACCCTCATCCTCTGACCACTCCCTTGCTGCTAGCAACTTTATTTATCATTGCTTTTCTAAAACTGACTGGTATTTCTTATGTTGCCTATTATCAAGGTGGGGTCTACCTCAATAACTTGATTGTTCCCTCAACAGTAGCTTTAGGAATTCCTCTTTATAAGAGTTTTCACCTCATGAAACACCATGTTAGAAGTATTCTACTCAGTAGTTTCCTTGCTGTTGTTGTAAATACAGTTTTTACAGCTTTAGTTGCAAAATTTTTCGGTATGGATTTCTTCTTGGCGATTTCGCTTTTCCCAAAGTCTGTAACGACGGCCATGGCAGTTGGAATTACGGATAAGCTACAAGGGATAGCGACGATCACCTTGGTAGTTGTGGTAGCAACTGGCATTTTGACTAGCGTTATTGGACCAACACTTTTAAAATGGCTAAAAATTGACGATCCAGTAGCTGCTGGTCTTGCTCTTGGAGGAACTGGTCACGCAGTTGGGACTGGAACAGCCTTTCGCTATGGACCAGTTGCAGGTGCTATGGGAGGACTAGCCATCGGTGTCACCGGTATTCTCTATGTATTTGTAAGTCCCATCGTAGCAGGTTTGATATTGAGTTGAGAAATAAGAATGTTATATTTCTTTGTGTAAAAAGAAGCCCCTAGCTTTATTTGCTAGGGGCTTCATTCATTATTGTAAGTTTACTTTGTTCTTTAATATATAGTAGGTTCCGAGATAAAAGATAGCTATGAAAATGAGTTCTTCAACAATGCTTACGCTTGCTCCCATATAGAAATTATCATTAAATCCTACAAGTGAATTGACATAGAAGTTAGCACTGGTATTGAAGAAGACTTCTATAACTCCAATGACGATTCGGATACCAATGTAGGCTGCAACAGCGAGTGCTGTACGATATTCATTGAAAAGTTGTCCGATGGATATGGCCAAGTAAATGCAGAGGATCCCTGAAATTGTACTAAGCAGGAAGGATAAGACAGTAAGACCAAAGCCTGTAAAATGTTCTCCAACAAATGATAGAAGAGTAGAAAGTTGAACTTCATAAGAATTTGTTGACAGTAGGATAATATAGATACATAGGAGTAAGACAGCAGTGCTAAACATCGACCAGATAAAAGCACCGATTAGTTTGGCTGTGATGATATGGTGTTCAGAAACTGGCAAGGTTAAAGTCAGATAGCCTTGTCGGTCATAGACACTTCCTTTGAATCGTTTAATAATCAAGAAGATAGTTGAAATCACAAGTGTAACCATCAAACTACCAAAGACAGTAGATAGAAAAACAAGTAGAACAGATAGATTTTTTTCAGGTAGTTTGATTAAGGATTGTGTCTGTACCCCGATAAGGGCAGAAAGGATGATCACAGCACCATAGAGGGCTAAATACCACTTGTTAACATTTTTAAATTCATAACGAACTAAATTCCAAAACATAATAATCTCCTTTAACTAGGCTTTGAATTCGTGACGGAAGAGCTGGTCAATTGATTCACCTGACTCGTAACGAATATCATCCACATTTCCTTGACGGACGACTTTTCCGTCCTTGAGGAAAATAATCTCATCCAAGATTGGTTCGATGTCAGAAATCAAGTGAGTTGAAATCAAGACAGTCGAAGTTGGAGAGTAGTTGTTGATGATGGTGTTCAAGATGTAGTCACGAGCTGCGGGATCGACACCACCGATAGGTTCGTCAAGGACGTATAGACGAGCATCACGACTCATGACAAGGATCAACTGAACTTTTTCTTTGTTCCCTTTTGAGAGTTTCTTGAAACGGCTATTCTCGTCGATACCAAGGTCACGAAGAAGACCTTGAGCACGCTCCAGATTGAAATCTTTATAGAAGGTCTTGAAAAAGGTAAGGGCTTCTTTGACCTTCATCTGTTCGTTGAGATAGGTCGTATCAGGTAGATAAGAAACGATAGCCTTAGTTGCTGGGCTTGGTTCCATGCCATTGATGAGGATACGCCCTTGCTCTGGTTGGAGTAAACCGTTGATTAGTTTAATCAGGGTTGTTTTTCCGGAACCGTTTGGGCCGAGGAGACCCACAATCTTCCCTGCTGGAATTTCAAGGGAAACATTTTGAAGAGCAGGGCTTGCTCCATAGAATTTTGAAACATTTTCAAACGTTAACAAGGTCATAGTCTAAACTCCTTCAATATAATCTCTCAAAACAGTTGGTAGTTCTTCTTTTTCATAGCCAAATTCTACCATGCCTGTTACAAATTGCTGCATTTGTTCTTCTGATAGTTGCTTCCGGGATTGGAGGATTAGGTCCAAGTCCTCGGTGACAAAACGACCTGCAGTCCGCTTGGTGTATACAAAGCCTTCTCTTTCTAGATCTGATAGGGCACGTTGGATGGTATTAGGATTGACGCCAGCCTCGTTAGCCAGTTCTCTGACAGTTGGCAGTTGTTGGTTGGGTTCTAGTTTATGGGAAACGATTTGCAGTTTGATCTTATCCATTATCTGCAAATAAATGGGTTTGTTGTTATCAAATGTCCAGGACATCACGGTCTCCTTTCTACAACTTCTTTTTGTGTCACTTAAATAATACAACTAAACAAAAAACTTGTCAAGCTAAAAGGAGAATTATTTTGGGAATTGCTTAAAAAATGGTATAATGAAAAGAAAACGACAAGGAGGGGAAGGCATGCGTTGTCCAAAATGTGGCGCTACTAAATCAAGTGTTATCGATAGCCGTCAGGCTGAAGAAGGAAATACGATTAGAAGAAGACGTGAGTGTGAAGAATGCCAACATCGTTTTACAACCTATGAACGTGTAGAAGAGAGAACGCTGGTTGTGGTCAAGAAGGATGGCACACGGGAGCAGTTCTCCAGAGATAAAATCTTTAACGGGATTATTCGTTCGGCTCAAAAACGTCCGGTGTCTAGTGATGAGATTGGCATGGTAGTCAATCGTATTGAACAAAAACTCCTCAGTCGCAATGATAATGAAATTCAAAGTGAAGATATTGGTTCTCTCGTCATGGAAGAACTGGCTGAACTAGACGAAATTACTTATGTTCGTTTCGCTAGTGTCTATCGTAGTTTTAAAGACGTGAGTGAGCTCGAGAATCTTCTCAAACAAATTACGCAATCTTCAAAGAAGAAAAAGGAAAAATAAATGAAGCCTAATGATCGTTTTTCTTTTCTAAAGAATAATCGGGTGTCGCAAGATCCCACAACTTTGGTGCAGTGCTACCTCCCGATTATCGGTCAGGATGCGCTGAGTCTTTACCTTTACACCCTAGCCTTTTGGGATAATGGGCAAAAGGAACATCTTTTTGCAGCTATCCTCAATCATCTCAATTTTGGGATGGACAGGCTTTTAAAAGCCTTTAAAATCTTATCAGCCTTCAATTTGGTTACCCTCTATCAAAAGGGTGACGGCTATGAACTTGCTATTCATCCAACGCTTTCTAGCTCAGATTTCTTGCGTCATACGGTTTATCGTACCTTATTGGAGAAAAAAATCGGTGAGCCAGTAGTTTCTGATTTGCGCCAAGAGCAGGCAGATGGAGAGCCTTTGACCGTTCCTTTGAGTCAGGCCTTTCCAGAGATAGAAGAATTGGCTAGTCATGATGAGACACCAGTAAAAGCTGATTTTAAAGATGATTTTGATTTGGAGCATTTTCGCCAACTTATGGCGAGAGATAATCTCCGTTTCCAAGATGAACAGTCAGATGTCTTGGAGTTATTTAAAATTGCTGATGAGAAAAAATGGACTTGGTTTGAGACCTATCAATTGGCTAAGGCGGCAGCTGTTTCACAAGTTATTTCTGTCAAGCGTATGCGTGAAAAATTAGCACAAGAGTCTGTTTCATCGGACTTTAGTCCCCAAGAAGCGACCATTATCCGAGAAGCTAAAAGTAAAACGGTCTTGCAATTTTTAGCGGGAATTAAACAAACCCGAAATGCTGGGATTATCCAAGCCGAACGCGATTTATTAAAACAGATGGCGGATTTGGGCTTGCTTGATGAAGTTATCAATGTTATTATCCTCTTGACCTTCAACAAGGTTGATTCGGCCAATCTCAATGAAAAATATGCCATGAAAGTGGCCAATGATTACTCTTATAACAAAGTCAGATCTGCTGAAGAAGCTGTACTTCGAATCAGAGAGAAGAATCAAAAGGGACAAGAGCAAAAAGTGGCTAAGACTAATCAAGCCAAAACCAATGTCCCAAAATGGAGTAATCCAGAATATAAAAATGAAACCAGCGAAGAAACTCGCATGGAGTTAGAACGTAAGAAGAAAGAAATGTTAGCCCGATTAGGAAAAGGAGGAGACTAGATGGAAAGTGTAGGAGATGTGCTTAAGGGGCATCCCAGCCGTTTTCAATACCAGGACTTGGTCCAGCAGATTGTAAAAGATCCAGATGTTGCGGCTTTTATCCAGAAGGAATCCCTCAGTCAAGAGGAATTGAATCGTAGTATCTCTAAGTTTAATCAATACATCACCGAACGTGATAAGTTCCTTCGCGGAGATACCGACTATATTGCTCGAGGTTATAAACCAATTTTAGTCATGAATCATGGTTACGCAGATGTATCCTATGAGGAAACTCCGGAACTAATTGCGGCTGAGAAAGAAGCGGCTATCAAGAACCGTCTCAGACTGATTAATCTTCCAGCCAGTCTTAAAAAAGCTAGTTTGGCTCAAGTTGATTTGGATGATTTGGGACGTTTGCCAGTTTTTGAAAAGCTCTTTACCTTTGTTGAGCAATATCCAGAAGTCCGTAAAGGTCTTTATCTCTATGGAGACTTTGGAGTTGGAAAGAGCTTTATGGTGGCTGCCCTAGCCCATGATTTGTCAGAAAAACGTGGGGTTTCATCAACCCTTCTTCACTATCCTAGCTTTGTTATTGATGTCAAAAATGCTATTGGAGATGGGAGTGTTAAGAATTTGGTGGATGAAATCAAGCAAGCAGAAGTCTTGATTTTGGATGATATTGGCGCCGAGCAATCAACGCCTTGGATTCGTGATGAAGTCTTGCAAGTCGTTCTCCAATATCGTATGCAGGAAGATTTGCCAACCTTCTTTACCTCAAATTTCAATTTTGAAGATTTGGAAAAACATTTTGCTAAAGGCAAGAACGGAAACGATGAAACATGGGAAGCTAGACGCGTTATGGAGCGTATCCGTTATTTAGCAGAAGAAACACAACTAGAAGGAGAAAATCGCCGATGAGTGAAACAATCACCTTAATGAAATCTCATACCTCGGTTCGCAGATTTAAAGAAGAAGCGATCCCTCAAGAGGACTTGAATGAGATTTTATCAGCTGCCCAAATGGCTTCTTCTTGGAAAAATTTCCAATCTTATTCTGTGATTCTAGTCAGAAGTCAAGAAAAGAAAGATGCTCTTTTTGAGCTGGTTCCTCAGGAAGCGATTCGTCAGTCTGCCGCCTTCCTCCTCTTTGTAGGAGATTTAAACCGTGCAGAAAAAGGGGCTCGTCTCCATACCGATACTTTCCAACCTAAAGGGGTGGAAGGACTCCTCATTACTTCAGTAGATGCAGCCTTGGCTGGACAGAATACCTTGCTTGCGGCAGAAAGCCTTGGCTATGGTGGAGTAATCATCGGTTTGGTGCGTTACAAATCTGTTGAGTTAGCAGAATTGTTCAACCTTCCTGACTATACCTACCCAGTTTTTGGGATTGCACTCGGTGTGCCGAACCAAAAACATGATGTAAAACCAAGATTGCCACTAGAGAATGTTGTTTTTGAGGAAGAATATCAAGAACAAACAGCTGAGGCTATTGAAGCCTATGACCGTGTGCAGACCGAATATGCAGGAGCTCGTGCGACTACCACTTGGAGTCAACGTCTTGCAGAGCAATTCGGTCAGCCTGAACCAAGCTCAACTAGAGAAAATCTTGAACAAAAGAACTTATTGTAGAAAGTGAGAAAACATGGCCTTACCAACTGTTGCCATCGTAGGACGTCCCAATGTTGGGAAATCAACTCTGTTTAACCGTATTGCAGGGGAACGCATCTCAATCGTAGAAGATGTCGAAGGAGTGACACGGGACCGTATCTATGCTACTGGTGAATGGCTTAACCGTTCTTTCAGTATGATTGATACTGGAGGGATTGATGATGTTGATGCTCCGTTTATGGAACAAATCAAGCACCAGGCAGAGATTGCCATGGAAGAAGCTGATGTCATCGTTTTTGTAGTTTCCGGAAAAGAAGGCATCACAGATGCTGACGAATACGTAGCACGTAAACTATATAAAACTCATAAACCTGTTATCCTCGCTGTCAACAAGGTTGATAATCCAGAGATGCGAAATGATATCTATGATTTCTATGCTCTTGGATTGGGTGAACCATTGCCAATTTCATCTGTGCACGGGATTGGTACAGGGGATGTATTAGATGCCATCGTCGAAAATCTTCCACATGAAGTCGAAGATGAAAATCCAGATGTCATTAAATTCAGCTTGATTGGTCGCCCGAATGTCGGAAAATCTAGCTTGATCAATGCTATTTTGGGAGAAGACCGCGTGATTGCCAGTCCTGTTGCTGGTACAACTCGTGATGCCATTGATACACATTTTACAGATGCGGATGGCCAAGAGTTTACCATGATTGATACGGCTGGTATGCGTAAGTCTGGTAAAGTCTATGAAAACACAGAGAAATACTCAGTCATGCGTGCCATGCGTGCTATTGACCGTTCAGATGTAGTCTTGATGGTCCTCAATGCCGAAGAAGGTATCCGTGAGTACGACAAGCGTATCGCAGGATTTGCCCACGAAGCTGGTAAAGGGATGATTATCGTGGTCAATAAGTGGGATACCCTTGAAAAAGACAACCACACTATGAAAAACTGGGAAGAAGATATCCGTGAGCAGTTCCAATACTTGCCTTACGCACCGATTATCTTTGTTTCGGCCTTGACCAAGCAACGTCTCCACAAATTGCCTGAGATGATTAAACAAATCAGCGAAAGTCAAAATACCCGTATCCCATCAGCAGTCTTGAATGATGTCATTATGGATGCTATCGCCATCAACCCAACACCGACAGACAAAGGGAAACGTCTCAAGATCTTCTATGCGACTCAAGTGGCAACCAAACCACCGACCTTTGTGATTTTTGTCAACGAAGAAGAGCTTATGCACTTCTCTTACTTGCGTTTCTTAGAAAATCAAATCCGCAAGGCCTTCGTCTTTGAAGGAACGCCAATCCATCTGATCGCAAGAAAACGGAAATAAAATGATAAAAAGAAGAAGGTTAACAGACCTTCTTTTTTGTAGATGATACCAAGAGCGTAGATCTAAATCTGTCATCAAATTAACATCATTTTCCTAGTCCTTGTCACGGTTTTGTAATGGAAACGTACTTTCTTTGTAAGATTCAAAATGCTATAATGCTCTAAACAATTTTCCTTGCATAAGGAGGTTATTATGAAAAAAGATAGATTGTTAAAGAATCCTTTCTTGGTGCGTCTACTTGGATTGCTAATGGCATTTTTCTTCCTATCAGCATTCACTGCACCTGAAAAACCAGACTATGGTATCTATGACCCAAATCATTATTTGACAGAGGAAGTAGTTACTCAGATTCGTGATTTGAATGAATCCAATAGTCAAAAGGCAGAAAAGCTCCAAATAGGTGTCTATATCGTAGATAGTCTGGAAGGAGAAAGCATTGAAACGGTGGCTAATGAAACTGCCAGGGCTTGGAAGATTGGCTATTCAGGAGATAATTTTGGAAGTCTCATTGTAGTAGCCGTTCAAGATCGTAAATCACGAATTGAAACCAGTAATAACACCGCCATTAGAATAACGGACTATCAAACCAAGCAAATCTTGGCAGCCAGCCGTATAGATTTTAAAAATGGGGATTATAGTAAAGGAATTCTAGCGATTGCCAAAGGCTTGGATAATCAATTTTATAAAGGAACTGGAACTTTTCCGTCTGATGAATCCTCTAAAATCAAACGTTATTCTGAAAACATCAGTGGAAAAAAATCGAGTCGCAATAGTAGCTCGTCTAGTCATCGTAAGAACAGTGACCCTATGGACAATGTGTTCGGAGTCGGGATAATCATTTATTTCATTATCGTATTTATAGCCATTATTAGAGGAGGTGGCGGTGGCCGAGGAGGAGATTCCTCTGACGGAGGATGGTGGTTTAGTGACTCATCTGACTCAGGTTCATCTTGGTCCGACTCAGGATCTGACTCCTCTAGTAGCTGGGACGGTGGTGGCTTCGATGGCGGTGGATCATCCGATGATTGGTAATGTTCGTGTGAAAATTAAGAAAATAAGTAGGTTTAGATATGAAAAATAAAGGAATTATTTATGTGTTGGGCATTTTGCTGGCTATTATCTTGCTTGGCGGTTGCTCTGTAGTAGGCACTTATAATGGTCTTGTCTCTGAACAAACCAAGGTCGAACAAGCGCAAGCTGATGTAGCGACAGCTCTTCAACGTCGTTCTGACTTGATTGGAAATTTGGTAGAGTCTGTAAAAGGCCAGATGAACCATGAGACAGAGGTTTTTACCAAGATTGCGGAAGCTCGTGCTAAAATTGGGAATGGCTCCGTAACTTCAAAAGAAAATCAAGAGGCTCAAGGAGAGTTGAGTTCAGCTATTTCACGTTTGATATCGCTAACAGAAAATTATCCAGAACTCAAGAGCAATCAAAATGTGGAACAACTGATGACGGAATTGGCTGGAAGTGAAAATCGAATCTTTGTAGCCCGCAAGGATTACAACAAAGTGGCAACAGAATACAATCAAAAATTAAGAAGTTTCCCAACAGTTCTTTTCGCTAATATGCTGAACTTTAAAGAGGCAGAAACCTTTAAAGAAAGCGAAGAAGCTAAGACAGCTCCAAAGGTTGACTTTGGTAATTCTACAACCAAAGAATAGGCTTGAAATTTCTAAAAGAAAATCAATGATTAGCAATAGTTTGAACATTTACAAAAAAAAGGCTCTAAATGAGCCTTTTTTAGCTTGTATAAACACGGATTCTTTCTTGAAAAAATTTAGCGAATATGCTACAATAAAAAGAACATTCTAAAATATTCAGAATTTAAAGTAAGGAAAAAAATGGCAAATTTATTAAAAACAATCATCGAAAATGATAAAGGGGAACTTCGTCGCTTAGAAAAGATGGCTGATAAAGTCCTCAAATACGAAGATGAAATGGCTGCTTTGACAGACGAGCAGTTGCAAGCTAAGACAGAAGAATTTAAGCAACGTTATCAAAATGGTGAAACCCTTGATCAACTCTTGTACGAAGCCTTTGCGGTTGTACGTGAGGGAGCTAAGCGTGTTCTTGGACTTTTCCCATACAAGGTTCAGGTTATGGGTGGTATCGTTCTTCACCACGGTGACGTTCCAGAAATGCGTACAGGTGAAGGGAAAACCTTGACAGCGACAATGCCGGTATACCTTAATGCCCTTGCAGGAAAAGGTGTCCACGTAGTTACCGTCAACGAATACCTTACAGAACGTGACGCGACTGAAATGGGTGAGTTGTACTCATGGCTTGGTTTGTCAGTAGGGATCAACTTGGCTGCAAAATCTCCAATGGAGAAAAAAGAAGCTTATCTCTGTGATATTACATACTCTACGAACTCAGAAATTGGTTTCGACTATCTTCGTGACAACATGGTTGTACGTGCAGAGAACATGGTTCAACGCCCACTTAACTATGCCTTGGTCGATGAGGTTGACTCTATCTTGATCGACGAAGCTCGTACACCATTGATCGTTTCAGGAGCTAATGCAGTTGAAACAAGCCAACTTTACCATATGGCTGACCACTTTGTGAAGTCTTTGGATAAAGATGACTACATCATTGATATTCAGTCTAAGACAATCGGTTTGTCTGATTCAGGTATTGACAAGGCTGAAAGCTTCTTCAAACTAGAAAATCTTTATGATATCGAAAATGTGGCTTTGACTCACTTTATCGACAACGCCCTTCGCGCCAACTACATCATGATTCTTGATATTGACTATGTGGTTAGCGAAGAACAAGAAATCTTGATTGTCGACCAATTTACAGGTCGTACCATGGAAGGTCGTCGTTACTCTGATGGCTTGCACCAAGCGATTGAAGCTAAAGAAGGTGTGCCAATCCAAGATGAAACCAAGACATCAGCATCGATTACCTACCAAAACCTTTTCCGTATGTATAAAAAATTGGCAGGTATGACAGGTACTGGTAAAACAGAAGAAGAAGAATTCCGCGAAATCTACAATATTCGTGTTATTCCAATTCCTACTAACCGTCCGATCCAACGTATCGACCATTCAGACCTTCTTTACGCTAGTCTCGATGCAAAATTCAAGGCTGTAGTAGAAGATGTTAAGGCGCGTTACCAAAAAGGTCAGCCAGTCTTGGTAGGTACTGTTGCCGTTGAAACCAGTGATTTTCTTTCTAAGAAATTGGTTGAAGCAGGTGTACCTCACGAAGTATTGAATGCTAAAAACCACTATAGAGAAGCGCAAATCATCATGAACGCTGGTCAACGTGGTGCGATCACTATCGCAACCAACATGGCCGGTCGTGGTACCGATATTAAGCTTGGTGAAGGTGTTCGTGAGCTTGGTGGACTTTGTGTCATCGGTACAGAGCGTCACGAGAGTCGTCGTATCGACAACCAGCTTCGTGGACGTTCAGGTCGTCAAGGTGACCCAGGTGAATCACAATTCTACTTGTCACTCGAAGATGATTTGATGAAACGTTTCGGTTCAGAACGCTTGAAGGGTGTCTTTGAACGTCTCAATATGTCTGATGAAGCCATTGAATCTCGTATGTTGACACGTCAGGTCGAAGCAGCACAAAAACGTGTTGAAGGGAATAACTACGATACTCGTAAACAAGTCCTTCAATATGACGATGTTATGCGTGAACAACGTGAGATTATCTACGCGCAACGTTATGATGTCATCACTGCAGATCGTGACTTGGCTCCTGAAATTCACGCTATGATTCGCCGTACGATTGGACGTATTGTAGATGGCCATGCTCGTTCTAAACAAGATGAAAAACTTGAAGCAATCTTGAACTTTGCCAAGTACAACTTGCTTCCAGAAGATTCGATTTCACTTTCAGACCTAGAAGGTTTGTCAGACCAAGCTATCAAGGATGAACTATACCAACGTGCATTGAAAGTCTACGATAGCCAAGTTGCTAAACTTCGTGACGAAGAAGCTGTGAAAGAATTCCAAAAAGTATTGATTCTACGTGTTGTAGATAACAAGTGGACTGACCATATCGATGCCCTTGATCAGTTGAGAAATGCAGTAGGTCTTCGTGGTTATGCCCAAAACAACCCTGTTGTGGAATATCAAGCGGAAGGCTTCCGTATGTTTAATGATATGATTGGTTCGATTGAGTTTGATGTGACTCGCTTGATGATGAAAGCACAAATTCATGAACAAGAACGACCACAAACGGAGCATCATATCAGTACAACAGCAACTCGAAATATTGCTGCGCAACAGACAAATCTTCCAGCTGATTTGGACCTAAGTCAAGTAAAACGCAATGACTTGTGCCCATGTGGTTCTGGTAAAAAATTTAAAAACTGTCACGGTAAACGACGTTAATATTGACTAATTTTCAGGCGGATGCCTAGTGAAAACTGAATTTTCGCTTGGCGTCCGTTTGCTTTATAAGGAGATGAATGATGGTATTTACAGCAAAAAGCCCTAAAATTAATATTGAAGAAGTTCGTAGTTTGTCTAAACTAGAAGGACAAGTACTTACAAACAAACTCCAACGTGATCAAGAGCTTGAAGCAATTATTCGTGGGGAAGACCAACGTATTTTGTTGGTAATCGGTCCTTGTTCATCTGACAATGAAGAAGCAGTTCTCGAATATGCTAAGCGTTTGGCAAAACTTCAGGAAGAAGTCAAAGACCGTGTCTTTATGGTCATGCGTGTCTATACTGCTAAACCACGTACTAATGGTGACGGCTATAAGGGCTTGATTCACCAACCAAACGCCAAAGAAGCACCTAGCCTCATCAATGGGATCAAGGCAGTCCGCCACCTGCACTACCGTGTTATTTCTGAAACAGGTATGACAACAGCAGATGAGATGTTATATCCAGAAAACCTTCCTTTGGTAGATGACTTGATTTCTTACATGGCAGTTGGAGCCCGTTCAGTTGAAGACCAACAACACCGTTTTGTAGCCAGTGGAGCAGATTTCCCAACAGGTTTTAAAAATCCAACATCAGGAAATCTCAATGTGATGTTTAACGGTATTTATGCAGCTCAAAACAAGCAGAGTTTTCTTTTCCTAGGGAAAGAAGTCGAAACTACTGGAAATCCTCTATCGCACGCTATTCTCCGTGGAGCTCTTAACGAGTACGGGAAAAACATTCCTAACTACTACTACGATAATTTGATGGATACTATTGCTCAGTACGAAAAGATGGGACTTGAGAATCCATTCATTATTATTGATACCAACCATGATAACTCAGGGAAACAGTATATGGAGCAGATTCGTATCGTTCGCCAGACTTTAATTAACCGTGATTGGAATGAAAAGATTAAAAAATATGTTCGTGGTTTCATGATTGAGTCATATCTAGAAGATGGTCGTCAAAATGAACCAGAGGTCTTTGGAAAATCTATCACCGATCCATGTCTAGGATGGGAAAATACGGAAGCTCTTGTTCGCGAAATCTACCAAAGACTAGGAGAATAATATGGCATTTATCGAGAAAGGTCAAGAAATCGATATTGAAGCGATTAAGGCGGAAACACGGCTATCTGCAGAAACCTTGCAACATAAGGAAAATCGTGATCAAGAATTAGCAGATATCCTTTCAGGTAAGGATGATCGTATCCTTTTGGTCATTGGGCCTTGTTCGTCTGATAACGAAGAAGCAGTCCTAGAGTATGCCCGTCGTTTGGCAGACTTGCAGAAAAAAGTGGCAGATAAGATTTTCATGGTTATGCGTGTTTACACGGCCAAACCACGTACCAATGGAGATGGTTACAAGGGATTGGTTCATCAGCCAGATACTTCTAAAGCTCCAAGCTTGATTAATGGTTTGCAGGCTGTTCGTCAGCTTCATTATCGGGTAATTACAGAAACAGGATTGACTACAGCAGATGAAATGCTTTATCCAGCCAATCTTGTCTTGGTTGATGATTTGGTGAGTTATCATGCAGTGGGTGCGCGTTCAGTAGAAGACCAAGAACACCGTTTTGTAGCTTCAGGAATCGATGCACCAGTGGGAATGAAGAATCCAACATCTGGAAACCTATCTGTGATGTTTAATGCCATCTATGCTGCACAAAACAAACAAACCTTTCTTTTCCATGGTCAAGAAGTTGAAACTTCAGGAAATCCCTTGGCTCACGTCATCCTTCGTGGAGCTATGAATGAATACGGGAAAAATGAACCTAACTTCTACTATGAAACTCTTCTAGATGCTATTGGGCGTTACGAGTCTATGGGGCTAGAAAATCCCTTTATCATGATTGATACCAATCATGATAATTCAGGGAAACAGTATATGGAGCAAGTTCGAATTGTTCGCCAAACTCTTCTCAACCGTGCCTGGAATGAAAAGATTAAGAAGACAATTCGAGGCTTCATGATCGAGTCTTACTTAGCAGATGGGCGCCAAAACCAGCCAGAAATCTTTGGACGTTCCATTACAGACCCATGTTTGGGCTGGGAAAACACAGTAGCTTTAGTAGAAGAAATCTATTCTACCTTAACAAAATAAGTGAAAAGGATGGAGTTGGGGGAACCTCAACTCCTTTTGATGAAAATGATAGTTGGACACGGAATCGATATCGAAGAATTAGCATCAATACAAAATGCAGTTGAAAAAAGGGAAGGTTTTGCGCAGCGTGTCTTGACAGACAAGGAAATGGAGCGCTTTGCCAGTCTAAAAGGTCGCAGACAGGTCGAGTATTTGGCTGGTCGTTGGTCAGCTAAAGAGGCTTTCTCAAAGGCTATGGGAACGGGAATTGGGAAGCTAGGCTTTCAGGATTTGGAAGTCTTGAACAATGAGAAGGGAGCTCCCTACTTCAGCAAATCCCCGTTTTCAGGAAATGTTTGGTTATCGATTAGCCATACAGAACAGTTTGTGACAGCTAGTGTCATTTTGGAGGAAAATCATGAAAACTAGTCCACATAGACCAACCAAGGCACTCATTGACCTAAGTGCTATCCGCTACAATATCCAACAAATGGGAGAACACATTCCTAAAGATACCCTCAAATGGGCAGTTGTGAAAGCCAATGCCTATGGACATGGAGCGATAGCTGTTGCTAAGGCTATCCAGGATGATGTCGATGGCTTTTGCGTTTCGAATATTGATGAAGCCATCGAGCTTCGTCAGGCAGGAATTTCTAAGAAGATTCTTATTCTAGGAGTATCTGAGGTTGAATCTTTTTCATTGGCTAAGGACTTTGATATTAGCTTGACGGTGGCAGGGTTGGAATGGATCCAGAAACTCATAGCGACAGAGTCAGACTTGTCAGGATTAACTGTTCACCTTAAAATTGATTCAGGTATGGGGCGAATTGGTTTTAGAAGTGCAAGCGAGGCAGCAAAAGCTCAAGCTTTACTCAAGGAACATGGAGCCAATGTTGAGGGAATCTTTACCCACTTTGCAACTGCAGATGAAGAGTCAGACAGCTACTTTAGCCAACAGTTGGAATGTTTCAAGGAAATAATCGCAGGCTTGCAAGAAGTCCCTGAACTAGTCCATGCGAGTAACTCCGCAACTACTTTATGGCATGCGGAGACGATTTTTAATGCTGTTCGCATGGGGGATTCTATGTATGGTCTCAATCCAAGTGGACAAGTTTTGGAATTGCCTTATGAACTAAAACCAGCCCTGTCTTTGGAAACAGCCATCGTTCATGTTAAAACAGTCCCAGCTGGGGCTTGTATGGGCTACGGAGCGACCTATCAGGCAGATAGTGAGCAAGTCATTGCTACCTTGCCAATCGGTTATGCGGATGGTTGGACACGAGATATGCAGAATTTCTCAGTGCTGGTGGATGGACAATTGTGCCCCATTGTAGGGCGTGTATCCATGGACCAAATCACCATTCGCTTACCTAAGCTTTACCCATTGGGTACCAAGGTAACTTTGATTGGCTCAGACGGTGATAAGGAGATTACTGCAACAGATGTAGCAGTCTACCGAGGGACTATTAATTATGAGGTGGTTTGTCTCCTCAGTGATCGAGTTCCGAGAGAATATTATTAAGAAACAGTAGGAAAGGAGTAGAGCATGAATTTACATCAACCCTTGCATGTCTTACCAGGAGTAGGACCTAAATCAGCAGAGAAATATGCAAAACTAGGAATTGAAAACTTGCAAGATCTCTTGCTCTACTTCCCTTTCCGTTATGAAGATTTTAAGACTAAGCAGGTGCTAGAGCTAGAAGACGGTGAAAAGGCTGTTTTATCTGGTCAGGTAGTGACTCCTGCCAGTGTTCAATATTATGGTTTTAAGCGTAATCGCCTACGTTTTAGCCTCAAGCAGGGAGAGATTGTTTTTGCAGTTAATTTCTTCAACCAACCCTACCTAGCTGACAAGATTGAACTAGGAGCAACCTTGGCTGTCTTTGGCAAGTGGGATCGTGCCAAGGCAAGCCTCACAGGAATGAAGGTTTTAGCCCAAGTGGAGGATGATCTCCAACCTGTCTATCGTCTCGCACAAGGAGTTAGTCAAGCAGGCCTTGTTAAAGTCATTAAAACCGCCTTTGACCAGGGTCTAGATCTCTTGATAGAGGAAAATATCCCTCAGTCCTTGCTCGATAAATACAAACTCATGTCTCGCTGTCAGGCTGTTCGTGCCATGCATTTTCCTAAGGATTTAGCTGAATACAAACAGGCTCTTCGTCGAATCAAATTTGAGGAGCTCTTTTATTTCCAAATGCAATTACAGACCCTCAAGTCCGAAAATAAGATTCATGGAAGTGGATTGGTCCTGAATTGGTCCCAGGAAAAACTAAATGCCGTTAAAGAGAAATTGCCTTTTGCCTTAACCCAAGCCCAAGAAAAAAGCCTACAAGAAATTCTAACAGATATGAAGTCGGACCATCACATGAATCGACTCTTACAAGGAGATGTTGGTAGTGGGAAGACAGTGGTTGCGGGTCTAGCGATGTACGCGGCTGTAACGGCTGGTTATCAGGCAGCTCTAATGGTTCCGACAGAGATCCTTGCAGAGCAGCATTTTGAAAGTTTAGAGAGTCTCTTTCCAGATTTGAAACTAGCCCTCCTAACAGGTTCACTAAAAGCTGCAGAAAAACGCACGGTTTTGGAAACCATTGCCAAGGGGGAAGCCGATGTGATTATCGGAACCCATGCTCTTATACAAGACGGCGTGGACTATGCCCGACTCGGCTTGATTATCATCGATGAGCAACACCGCTTTGGTGTAGGGCAAAGGCGTATTTTACGGGAAAAAGGTGAAAATCCAGATGTCCTCATGATGACGGCAACTCCCATACCACGGACCTTAGCCATCACAGCCTTTGGAGATATGGATGTTTCCATTATTGACCAGATGCCAGCTGGACGTAAACCAATTGTGACACGTTGGATTAAGCATGAACAACTGCCACAGGTTTTGACTTGGTTGGAGGGTGAGATTCAAAAAGGTTCTCAAGCCTATGTTATCTCTCCTTTAATTGAAGAATCTGAAGCCTTGGATTTGAAAAATGCCATTGCACTCTCAGAAGAGTTGACGACTCATTTTGCAGGGAAAGCAAAAGTTGCCCTCTTACATGGAAAGATGAAGAGTGATGAAAAAGACCAGATTATGCAGGAATTCAAAGAGAGAAAGACAGATATCTTGGTCTCTACAACGGTTATCGAGGTTGGGGTCAATGTTCCAAATGCAACAGTCATGATTATCATGGATGCCGATCGCTTTGGACTTAGTCAACTTCATCAACTTAGAGGTCGTGTCGGTCGTGGAGAAAAGCAGTCCTACGCAGTTCTCGTTGCCAATCCTAAAACTGATTCTGGGAAAGACCGCATGCGTATCATGACAGAAACGACCAATGGTTTTGTCCTTGCGGAGGAAGATTTGAAAATGCGAGGCTCTGGAGAAATCTTTGGGACCAAACAGTCGGGTCTACCAGAGTTTCATGTAGCTGATATCATCGAAGACTTCCCAATCCTTGAGGAAGCTCGTAAGGTTGCTAGCTATATCAGTTCCCTCCCTAACTGGCGAGAGGATCCAGAATGGCATATAATAGCTCTAAATCTACAAAAGAAAGAACATTTGGATTAAGTGTTTTCTAAGAAAACTATAAGATATGTTTTAGGAAAGAGATCTATACTAGAGTCATCAAAAAGAAATGAGGACTCTCATATGATGATTAAAGTAAATTATCAAAAAACATTTCAAGTGAAACAAGTCCCTTCTCATAAATACTAAGAAAAGAGCGAAATCGCTCTTTTTTATTTTTTTAAAACTACTTTCAGAGGGATTCTTGCTGGGGTCGGACATTAAATCCACTTTCCGTTTCCCTTTCTTTCTTGCATTGCTTCCCCATATGTGCTACAGTTATGATAACGGTTACAAAAAAGGAGAATTCTATGAGAAATCCAACATTAGTAGAAGAAATGAAAACATATAAAGGAAGAGATGAAGTTCCACAGGATTTTGATGTTTTTTGGGATGGTGAGATTAACAAGGTTTCGGTTTTGCCAGACTACCAATTAGAGGAACTTGACTTTCATATCCAAAATGTAAAATGTTATGAGTTAACCTTTAAAGGTACACGTGATGGCCTTGTCTATGCGCGTGTGGTCTTACCAAAATTAGATAAGAAAGTGCCAGTTATTTTCCACTTCCATGGTTATATGGGACGTTGCTGGGATTGGACAGACATGCTAGCCTTTACAGTAGCTGGCTATGGTGTCGTATCGATGGATGTTCGTGGGCAATCCGGTTACTCACAAGACGGCTTGCGTTCGCCTCTCGGAAATACAGTTAAGGGTCAAATCATTCGTGGTGCAGTAGAAGGGAAAGAGGAACTCTTCTATAAGGATGTTTATCTTGATATTTATCAATTGATTGAGATTGTAGCTAGTCTCCCTCAAGTAGATGAGGGGCAATTGGCCAGTTATGGAGCTTCGCAAGGAGGAGCATTGGCTTTAGTGGCTGCTGGTCTCAATCCGCGTATCAAGAGAACAGTGGCTATCTATCCATTCTTGTCAGACTTTAGACGAGTGCTAGAAATTGGCAATACCAGCGAAGCCTATGATGAACTCTTCCGCTATTTTAAGTTTCATGATCCTTTCCACGAAACAGAAGAGCAGATTATGGAGACGCTTGGCTATATCGATGTGAAAAACCTTGCCCATCGCATTAAAGGTGAGGTGAGAATGATTACAGGGCTTGATGACGATGTCTGCTATCCAATCACCCAGTTTGCTATTTACAATCGTTTGACTTGTGAAAAGAGCTATCGTCTCATGCCAGAATATGCCCACGAGGCTATGAATGTCCATGTCAATGACCAGGTTTACAACTGGTTGTGTGGTAGTGAGATTCCCTTTACCTATGTAGGTCATTAAAAAAATGAAAAAGAGCCTTGCTAAAACAGGGCTTTCTTTCTTGCTCAAAGTCCTAGGGGCTAAAATTTTTAAGCAAAAAAGAAAGCGCTTTATTTTTGTGGAAAATGGAAGGAAATATATGACACAGAGAGATTTTGAACGGAAAGAACGCTATGGATCTCGAAAATATACAGTGGGAACAGCTTCAGTAGTTATTGGAGCAGTTGTTTTTGGTGCGTCACCAGTTTTAGCTCAAGAAGCTCCAGCAACCAGTGGTGAAACAGCTGGACAAGCTTTGCCAGAATTGCCAAAAGAAGTAGAATCAGGAAATCTGGCTAACAAAGATAAGGAACTTGCTGATAAGTTGGCAGCAGCGACGTACAAAGGAACCGAGGTAAACCGTGAGGAGCTACAAGCAAATCCAGGTTCTGAAAAACCAACAGAAACTGAAACTCCAGCAGCTGAAACTGATAAGACAGAAGAAACTGAGAAACAAGAAGCTATCGCTCGTGATTATTACTCAAGAGAATTGGAAAATGTCAACACTGTCGTAGAAAAAAATGACGTTACAACCAATGCAGAAAATAATCAGCGAGATGATCTTACAAGTGACTTAGAGAAACTAAAGAAACTTCAAGATGCAACAGTGCATATGGAGTTCAAACCAGATGCATCGGCACCACGTTTTTACAATCTTTTCTCTGTATCAAGTGATACCAAGGAAAATGAGTACTTCACCATGTCAGTCTCTGATAATACAGCCCTTATCGAAGGTCGAGATGCAAATGGTGCGCAATTCTATGATAAATACACCGATGCGCCCTTAAAGGTTCGCCCAGGTCAGTGGAATTCAGTTACCTTTACTGTGGAAAAACCAACAACTGAAGTCCCTACTGGAAGAGTTCGTCTATATGTAAATGGTGTCTTGTCTAGAACAAGTCTAAAATCTGGGAAATTCATCAAAGATATGCCAGATGTTAACCACGTTCAAATCGGAGCAACCAAACGAGGAAGTAAGACAGTTTGGGGCTCAAATTTACAAGTTCGTAATCTAACAGTCTACGACCGTGCCTTAACACAAGATGAAGTTCGAACACGAAGTCAATTATTTGAAAGAGGAGACTTGGGGCAAGAACTTCCAGAAGGGGCTGAAATTTCTAAAAAAACAGATGTCTTTACAGCGGGTAAAAATGGGCAGTCAAATCCAGATGGTATTAATAGCTATCGTATTCCAGCCCTCCTTAAGACTGACAAGGAAACTTTGATTGCTGGTGCTGACGAACGCCGCTTACACCACTATGACTGGGGTGATATCGGTATGGTCGTTAAACGAAGTGAAGACAAGGGCCAAACATGGGGCGATCGCATCACTCTTACGAATCTACGTGACAATCCAAAAGCCAAGGATCCAAACATTGGTTCACCAGTAAACATCGATATGGTTCTGGTCCAAGATACGGAAACTAAACGAATCTTCTCAGTTTACGATATGTTTCCAGAAGGTAAAGGAATCTTCGGAATGTCTTCTGAAAGAGAAGTTGCCTATAAGGGAATTGATGGAAAAACGTATCAAATTCTATACCGTGAAGGAGAAAATGGAGCCTATACGATTCGTGAAAATGGTGTTGTCTACACACCAGATGGTCAGGCAACGGATTACCGTGTTGTTGTAAATCCTGTCAAACCTGCTTATAGTGATAAAGGCGATCTTTATCAAGGTGAGCAGCTACTAGGAAATATCTACTTTACAAGTAATAAAACTTCTCCATTTAGAATTGCTAAAGACAGCTACCTATGGATGTCTTACAGTGATGATGATGGTAAGACTTGGTCTGCACCACAAGATATTACTCCAATGGTCAAAGCTGATTGGATGAAATTCTTAGGTGTGGGACCTGGAGTGGGAATTACCCTCCAGAATGGACCTCATAAAGGTCGGATTGTTGTCCCTGTCTATACGACAAATAGAACTAACCACCTCAATGGTTCTCAATCATCTCGTATCATCTACTCAGATGACCATGGTAAGACTTGGCATATGGGTGGTGGTGTCAATGATAACCGTACACTTTATGATGGTACAGTAGTTGATTCAAGCAACATGAACAATTATTACGCTCAAAATACGGAAGCTTCTGTTGTTCAATTGAATAATGGTCAGTTAAAACTCTTTATGCGTGGTTTGACTGGTGATTTGCAAGTTGCGACAAGTAATGATGGTGGTATTACATGGGACAACTATGTAGCACGCTATGATGTACCTGATGTTTATGTTCAAATGGCGGCGACTCATACGGTTCAAGATGGTAAAGAGTACATCCTTCTAGCAAATGCTAATGGACCAGGTCGTAAGAATGGCTACATTCGAGTGGCTCGAGTAGAAGAAGATGGCGATTTAACTTGGTTGCACCATCATTTGATTCAAGAAGGGGAGTATGCTTATAACTCACTTCAACAAATTGGACCAAAAGAATTTGGTCTCTTGTATGAACACCATGAAGCTGGTGGCAATCCATATACTCTATCCTTCAAGAAATTCAACTGGGATTATCTAACTAAAGAGAGAGTTGCTTCTAAAGAAGTGAAAGTTACAACGGCTATGGAAAAATGGCCAGGCATTATTGCTATGGAATTTGATTCAGAAGTCTTGGTAAATCAAGCTCCAACTCTCAAACTAGCTAATGGTAAGACTGCAACCTTCATGACTCAGTATGATACTAAGACTCTCCTATTTACAATAGCTCCCGAAGATATCGGTCAAAAAGTTACAGCTATTGAAGCGGGTGCAATTGAAAGTATGCATAACTTGCCAGTATCTGTGGTAGGTACTAAACTTACGAATGGTTTTAATGGTGACGAACCGGCAATCCATGAAGTCCCAGAATTCGAAGGTGGTGTCAATGGTGACGAAGCAGCCAAAAACGAACTTCCGGAATATAAGGTTGAAGAAAAACCGCTTGTCACTTTAGTATCACAGCAAGACAAGACATATCAAGCTCCAGCAGCTCAACCACAACAACCAACCCTCCCTGCAACAGGAAGTGAGGTTTCAACTCCTCTAGTATCTGTAGGAATGGTTGGAATGCTCCTCGGCTTGTTTGGAATGGCTAAGAAAAAAGAAGATTAATGGCAACATTGAATCTAAAAAATCTCTATAAAAAAGGTTTAGACTTATATTAGAAGGGTCTGTAACGTTCATTCGTTACAGGCTCTTTATTTGTAGAAAGCGAAGATTCTAGTGGAAATAAGCGGATGGAAGGCGATTCAAACTCGGGTTTTTCTCTCTGAAACTACTTTCAGGAGATTCTGTTTCATAAAATTGTTTTGAAACTTCAATCTATTCTAGTACAAGTTATTGAAAGCGCTTCAAAAATGATATATAATAGGCTCATAAGAAAAAAGAAAAGGAGGAAAGTGGATGCCACAGATCAGTAAAGAAGCCTTGATTGAGCAGATTAAAGATGGAATCATCGTTTCTTGTCAGGCACTTCCTCACGAACCGCTTTATACAGAAGCGGGAGGTGTAATGCCCTTGCTAGTCAAAGCGGCTGAGCAAGGTGGAGCAGTCGGTATCCGAGCAAATAGTGTTCGGGATATTAAGGAAATCAAAGAGGTCACAAATCTTCCGATTATCGGAATTATCAAACGTGATTATCCACCACAGGAACCATTCATCACAGCTACTATGAAAGAAGTTGATGAACTAGCAGCTCTAGATATTGAGGTAATCGCTCTAGATTGTACCAAGAGAGAACGCCATGATGGCCTAGAGATTCAAGAATTTATCCGTCAAATCAAAGAAAAATATCCAAACCAACTCTTGATGGCTGACACAAGTACCTTTGAAGAAGGATTAACAGCAGTTGAGGCGGGAATCGACTTTGTCGGAACAACCTTGTCAGGCTACACATCTTATAGTCCAAAAGTGGATGGTCCAGATTTTGAACTCATCAAGAAACTATGCGATGCAGGTGTAGACGTCATCGCAGAGGGAAAAATTCATACACCAGAACAGGCTAAGCAAATCCTAGGTTACGGAGTACGAGGCATTGTAGTTGGTGGCGCTATTACTAGACCAAAAGAGATCACGGAACGATTTGTTGCAGGTCTCAAATAAGACAATTAAAACACGAGGAGAGTGGTTGATTAGTAAAACAAAATGTAAACGTATACAAAGTTGTCAATACTCATTATCCGTTTCGGATACGCTTATCATCATTTAGGAGAATACTAATGAAATTTAGAAAACTAGCTTGTACAGTACTTGCGGGTGCTGCTGTTCTATCTCTTGCTGCTTGTGGCAAATCAGACGCTAAAAAAGACGCTGCAAGTGATGCAGGAAAAACTGAAATCACTTGGTGGGCTTTCCCAGTCTTCACTCAAGAAAAATCTGGTGACGGTGTAGGAACTTATGAAAAATCTATCATCGAAGCTTTCGAAAAAGCAAACCCAGATATCAAAGTTAAACTAGAAACAATCGACTTCAAATCTGGTCCAGAAAAAATCACGACAGCTATTGAAGCTGGAACTGCTCCAGATGTACTTTTCGATGCACCAGGTCGTATCATTAATTACGGTAAAAATGGTAAATTGGCTGAGTTGAATGACCTCTTTACAGATGAATTTGTTAAAGATGTTAACAATGAAAACATCATTCAAGCAAGTAAAGCTGGTGATAAAGCTTACATGTATCCAATCAGTTCTGCACCATTCTACATGGCTATGAACAAGAAAATGTTGGAAGATGCTGGTGTAGCTAACCTTGTTAAAGAAGGTTGGACAACAGATGATTTTGAAAAAGTCTTGAAAGCACTTAAAGATAAAGGATACACTCCAGGTTCATTGTTCAGTTCTGGTCAAGGGGGAGACCAAGGAACACGTGCCTTCATCGCTAACCTATACGGCGGTTCTGTAACAGACAAAGAAGTTACTAAATACACAACTGACGATCCTAAATTCGTCAAAGGTCTTGAAAAAGCAACTAGCTGGATTAAAGATGGTTTGTTGAACAACGGTTCACAATTTGACGGTGGAGCAGACATCCAAAACTTTGCAAACGGTCAAACATCATACACAATCCTTTGGGCACCAGCTCAAAACGGTATCCAAGCTAAACTCTTGGAAGCAAGTAAAGTTGAAGTGGTAGAAGTACCATTCCCATCTGATTCAGGCAAACCAGCTCTTGAGTACCTTGTAAACGGATTTGCAGTATTTAACAACAAAGATGAAAAGAAAGTTGCTGCTGCTAAGAAATTCATCCAATTCATCGCAGATGATAAAGAGTGGGGTCCTAAAGACGTAGTTCGTACAGGTGCCTTCCCAGTTCGTACTTCATTTGGAAAACTTTACGACGACAAACGTATGGAAACAATCAGTGGTTGGACTCAATACTACTCTCCATACTACAACACAATCGACGGATTTGCTGAAATGAGAACTCTATGGTTCCCAATGTTGCAATCAGTGTCTAACGGTGACGAACAACCTGCTGCAGCTTTGAAGACATTCACTGAAAAAGCGAATGAAACAATCAAAAAAGCAGCTAAATAATAAGCCCTAAATAAAAAGTAAAATCCCCCCTTTTCCCTGTGCACATCTGTGTACGAAAAGGGGGAGTTTTGTTTAAAAAAATGTAAGGAACTGACAGGTCAAAATTAAAATGAAGTTCTTACATAGGCTTTTCTTGGAAAAAATTTCATTTTGATTTTACATCAATGTCAGATAACAATTAAAAAAACAAAAACTATTTGAAAGTGAGGTGCCGACTGTGAAAGTCAATAAAATTCGCATGAGAGAAACAATTGTTTCTTATGCTTTCTTAGCACCAGTATTAATCTTCTTTACCGTCTTTGTCCTAGCTCCAATGATCATGGGATTCATCACTAGTTTCTTTAACTACTCGATGACTAGCTTTGAGTTTGTGGGATTGGACAACTACATCCGCATGTTTAAAGACCCTGTCTTTACAAAATCTTTGATTAATACCGTAATCTTAGTTATCGGATCTGTACCAGTCGTTGTACTCTTCTCACTATTTGTGGCATCACAAACTTACCAACAAAATGCAGTTGCTAGATCCTTCTATCGTTTCGTATTCTTCCTTCCTGTTGTAACAGGTAGTGTTGCCGTAACAGTAGTATGGAAATGGATCTACGATCCTCTATCAGGTATTTTGAACTTCGTGCTTAAGTCAAGCCATATCATTAGCCAAAACATTTCTTGGTTAGGAGATAAAAACTGGGCTTTGATGGCGATTATGATTATTCTTTTGACAACATCAGTTGGTCAACCAATCATTCTTTACATCGCAGCAATGGGAAACATTGATAACTCTCTTGTTGAAGCAGCGCGTGTCGATGGAGCAACTGAATTACAAGTTTTCTGGAAGATCAAATGGCCAAGCCTCCTTCCAACAACTCTTTATATCGCAATCATTACAACAATCAACTCATTCCAGTGTTTCGCATTGATTCAGCTTTTGACTTCTGGTGGTCCAAACTACTCAACAAGTACACTTATGTACTACCTGTATGAAAAAGCTTTCCAATTGACAGAGTATGGCTATGCCAACACTATCGGTGTCTTCTTGGCAGTTATGATTGCCATCGTCAGCTTTGTTCAATTTAAAGTACTTGGAAACGACGTAGAATACTAATAGAAAGGAGACAGCTATGCAATCTACACAAAAGAAACCTTTAACAGCCTTCACTGTTATTTCAACCATCTTCTTGCTCTTATTGACTGTACTGTTTATCTTTCCATTCTACTGGATCTTGACAGGTGCATTCAAATCACAACCGGATACCATTATGATTCCACCACAATGGTTCCCTAAAGCTCCAACAATGGAGAACTTTGAACAACTTATGGTACAAAACCCTGCAATCCAATGGATGTGGAACTCAGTATTCATTTCATTGGTAACAATGTTCTTGGTTTGTGCCACTTCATCCCTAGCTGGTTATGTATTGGCTAAGAAACGTTTCTATGGTCAACGCATCCTCTTTGCTATCTTTATCGCTGCCATGGCTCTTCCAAAACAAGTTGTCCTTGTGCCATTGGTACGTATTGTTAACTTTATGGGTATCCATGATACTCTTTGGGCAGTTATTTTGCCACTTATCGGATGGCCGTTCGGGGTCTTCCTTATGAAACAGTTTAGTGAAAATATTCCAACAGAATTGCTTGAATCTGCTAAAATCGATGGTTGCGGTGAGATTCGTACATTCTGGAGCGTAGCCTTCCCAATCGTGAAACCTGGATTTGCAGCTCTTGCAATCTTCACCTTCATCAATACATGGAATGACTACTTTATGCAGTTGGTAATGTTGACTTCTCGTAACAACTTGACGATCTCACTAGGGGTTGCAACCATGCAGGCTGAAATGGCAACCAACTATGGATTAATCATGGCAGGTGCTGCCCTTGCAGCTGTGCCAATCGTAACAGTCTTCTTAGTATTCCAAAAATCATTTACTCAAGGTATTACTATGGGAGCGGTTAAGGGTTAATCGAGAGTATTTGATTATTTTGATACATTCTACAATTAGAAATAGTATCATAGAGAAAAGAGTAGAATATGATTTTTGATGATTTAAAAAATATAACCTTTTACAAAGGACTTCATCCGAATTTAGATAAGGCTATTGATTATCTTTATGAACACCGCAAAGATACTTTCGAATTTGGAAAGTACGATATTGACGGAGACAAGGTCTTTCTAGTAGTTCAAGAAAATGTTCTCAATCAAGAAGAAAATGATAGCTTTGAATACCATAAAAACTATGCAGACTTGCATTTGTTGGTTGAAGGGCATGAATACTCAAGTTTCGGTTCTCGTGTTAAGGACGAGGCAGTAGCATTTGATGAAGCTAGTGACATTGGCTTTGTTCACTGTCACGAACAATACCCACTATTGTTGGGTTATCACAATTTTGCAGTCTTCTTCCCAGGGGAGCCTCATCAGCCGAACAGTTATGCAGGCATGGAGGATAAGGTTCGCAAGTATTTGTTTAAAATTTTAATTGATTAGTAAGTTAGGAGGAGCAAGCAATGGCACAAAAAGGGTCAGGCCTAATTAAAGCAGCATTTGATACTGATAATTTTCTCATGCGTTTTAGTGAGAAAGTCTTAGATATTGTGACAGTTAATCTACTCTTTGTTGTGTCTTGTTTGCCAATTGTGACTATTGGGATAGCCAAGATTAGTCTTTACCAAACAATTTTTGAAATTAAGAAAAGTAGACGAGTTCCAGTATTTAAAACCTATATTAGAGCCTTTAAACAAAATTTGAAATTAGGTCTGCAATTGGGTTTATTGGAGTTGGGAATTGTTCTGATTAGTGTTCTTGATCTATATCTGTTTTGGGGACAAGAAGGTCTTGTATTTCAGTTGCTGAAAGTGATCTGTCTAGGGATTTTAATCTTCCTGACATTAGTGATGCTAGCAAGTTATCCTATCGCAGCTCGTTATGAATTAGCATGGAAAGAGGTTCTTCAGAAAGGTTTGCTTTTAGTAAGCTTTAACTTTCCTTGGTTCTTCCTCATGCTTGCAATCCTCTTCTTAATTGCTATGGTTCTATATCTATCAGCATTTACTCTTCTACTTGGTGGTTCGGCATTTTTACTATTTGCTTTTGGTCTTCTCGCTTTTTGGCAGGCTGGATTAATGGAAAAATTGTTCGCAAAGTATCAAGCTGAATGAAATAGGTATGAAACTACTTTCAATTGAAAAAATTTTCAAACACTAAGAAGAAATTAAAATCTAAGTGGCCGGGAGATATTGAAAGCCATTTTTACAAAGTGTATACTAATACAGTGAAAATTAATCTGCTCAAAGCAGAAAAAAGAAACCTTAGGAGAAATCTATGTCAGATTTAAAAAAATATGAAGGTGTCATTCCTGCCTTCTACGCATGTTATGATGATGCGGGTGAAGTTAGCCCAGAACGTACACGTGCTTTGGTTCAATACTTTATTGATAAAGGTGTTCAAGGACTTTACGTTAATGGTTCTTCAGGTGAGTGTATCTACCAAAGTGTAGAAGACCGTAAATTGATCTTAGAAGAAGTTATGGCAGTTGCCAAAGGTAAATTGACCATCATTGCTCACGTAGCTTGTAACAATACCAAAGATAGTATTGAACTGGCTCGTCATGCAGAAAGTTTGGGAGTAGATGCTATCGCAACAATCCCACCAATTTACTTCCGTTTGCCTGAGTACTCAGTTGCTAAATACTGGAACGATATCAGTGCTGCTGCACCAAACACAGACTATGTTATCTACAACATTCCTCAATTGGCAGGTGTTGCTTTGACTCCAAGTCTTTACACAGAAATGTTGAAAAACCCACGTGTCATTGGTGTTAAAAATTCTTCAATGCCAGTTCAAGATATCCAAACATTCGTTAGCCTTGGTGGCGATGACCATATCGTCTTTAACGGTCCAGACGAACAATTCCTAGGCGGACGTCTCATGGGAGCAAAAGCTGGTATCGGTGGTACTTATGGTGCTATGCCAGAACTCTTCTTGAAACTCAACCAATTGATTGCGGATAAGGACCTAGAAACAGCGCGTGAATTGCAATACGCTATTAACGCTATCATCGGTAAATTGACTGCAGCTCATGGGAATATGTACTGTGTGATTAAAGAAGTCTTGAAAATTAATGAAGGACTTAACATCGGATCAGTTCGTTCTCCACTTACACCAGTGACCGAAGAAGATCGTCCAGTTGTAGAAGCAGCTGCTCAATTGATTCGTGAAACTAAGGAGCGTTTCCTCTAATCAATAGGAGGCTTTATGACTAATTACGTTGCAATTGATATTGGTGGAACGAATATCAAATACGGTTTAATTAACCAAGAGGGACAACTTGTAGAGACTAACGAAGTAGCAACTGAGGCTCACAAGGGTGGTCCACACATCTTACAGAAAACAAAAGATATCGTAGCTAGCTATCTAGAAAAAGGACCAGTGTCAGGTGTAGCCATTTCCTCTGCGGGAATGGTTGATCCTGATAAGGGTGAGATTTTCTACGCTGGTCCACAGATTCCAAATTATGCCGGAACCCAATTTAAAAAGGAAATTGAAGAAAGCTTTAACATTCCTTGTGAAATTGAAAATGATGTTAACTGTGCAGGGCTTGCTGAAGCTGTCTCTGGTTCAGGAAAGGGTGCAAGTATTACCCTTTGCTTGACGATTGGGACTGGTATCGGTGGTTGCTTAATCATTGATGGGCAAGTTTTCCATGGCTTTAGTAATTCTGCCTGTGAAGTTGGTTATCTGCACATGCAGGATGGAGCCTTCCAGGACTTAGCGTCTACGACAGCTCTTGTTAAGTATGTGGCTGATGCACATGGAGATGAAGTGGAACAGTGGAACGGTCGCAGAATTTTCAAAGAAGCTACCGAAGGCAATAAACTCTGTATGGAGGGGATTGACCGTATGGTGGATTACCTTGGTAAGGGTCTCGCAAATATTTGTTATGTTGCCAATCCAGAAGTTGTCATCCTTGGTGGTGGGATCATGGGGCAAGAAGCAATTTTGAAACCAAAAATCCGTAAGGCTTTGAAAGATTCGCTTGTTCCAAGCTTAGCAGACAAGACTCGACTTGAATTTGCCCACCATCAGAATACTGCTGGCATGCTCGGTGCTTATTATCATTTCAAAACAAAACAATCCTAAATTGGCCTTGCCAATTTAGGATTTTTAAATAAAGGCAAATACTAACTTGCTTACTGCTGGCAAGGTATCTTGCATTTTTGACTTCGATATAGTATATTTAAGTTAATTCAAATATATGCTAGTAACACTAACAGATATGAACTAAAGGAAAGCAATCATTGACCTATAATCAACAAGAAAAATATAAAAATAAAGTAAGCTCCCCTGAGGATCAAGAAACAGAGATCGCAGCTTACGGTCCACTGCCAAGTAAGGCCCAATTGGACTACCATAAAGAAGAATTGGCTGCCTTCATCCACTATGGTATGAATACATATACCAACTCTGAGTGGGGGGATGGTCAAGAAAATCCTCAAAACTTCAATCCAACTAACCTTGATACAGATCAGTGGATTAAAACATTGAAGGATGCCGGATTCAAACGAACTATCATGGTTGTCAAACACCATGACGGATTTGTCATCTATCCTTCTCAATATACAAAACATACCGTAGCTGCTAGTCCATGGAAAAATGGTAAAGGTGACCTTCTCGAAGAAATCTCAAAATCAGCAACTAAGTATGACATGAATATAGGTGTGTACCTATCACCTTGGGATGCAAACAATCCAAACTATCACGTGAATACTGAAAAAGAGTACAACGAATACTACCTCAACCAACTCAAGGAAATCCTTGGCAATCCTAAATACGGAAATAACGGTAAGTTCATCGAGGTATGGATGGATGGTGCGCGTGGTAGCGGGGCTCAAAAAGTAACCTACACCTTTGATAAGTGGTTCGAGTACATCAAGAAAGCTGAAGGAGATATCGCTATTTTCTCTGCTCAACCAACAAGTGTACGTTGGATTGGTAATGAACGTGGTATTGCTGGAGATCCAGTTTGGCATAAGGTCAAGAAAGCTAAAATCACTGACGATGTGAAGAATGAATATCTCAACCATGGAGATCCAGAAGGAGATATGTATTCAGTTGGTGAAGCAGACGTTTCTATCCGTTCAGGTTGGTTCTACCATGACAATCAACAACCAAAATCAATCAAAGATTTGATGGATATTTACTTCAAATCTGTTGGTCGTGGAACGCCACTGCTTCTCAATATTCCACCAAACAAAGAAGGTAAATTCGCAGATGCAGATGTGGCTCGTTTGCAAGAATTCCGAGCAACCTTGGACCAAATGTATGCGACTGACTTCGCTAAGGGCGCAACTGTTACTGCAAACTCTACTCGTAAGAATCACTTGTATCAAGCAAGCCACCTAACAGATGGTAAGGATGATACCAGCTGGGCGCTAGCAAATGATGCTAAGACAGGTGAATTTACTGTCGATCTTGGACAAAAGAGACGTTTTGACGTAGTCGAACTCAAAGAAGATATCGCCAAGGGTCAACGTATCTCTGGCTTCAAGGTTGAAGTTGAACTCAATGGTCGTTGGGTTCCATATGGTGAAGGGTCAACTGTTGGTTATCGTCGTCTTATCCAAGGTCAACCAGTAGAGGCACAAAAGATTCGTGTAACCATTACTGGTGCACAAGCGACTCCAATTTTGACAAACTTCTCTGTTTATAAGACACCAAGCAGTATCGAGAAGACAGATGGTTACCCTCTAGGACTAGATTACCATTCAAATACAACTGCTGATAAAGAGAATACAACTTGGTATGATGAATCTGAAGGCGTCCGCGGAACATCTATGTGGACTAACCAAAAAGATGCTAGTGTAACCTACCGTTTCATTGGAACAAAAGCATATGTAGTGTCTACAGTTGATCCAAACCACGGTGAAATGTCCGTTTACGTGGATGGTCAAAAGGTTGCAGACGTACAAACGAATAATGCAGCTCGTAAACGTAGCCAGATGGTTTATGAAACAGATGACTTGGCTCCAGGTGAACATACCATCAAACTCGTCAACAAAACTGGTAAAGCTATTGCAACGGAAGGTATCTACACGCTCAACAATGCTGGTAAAGGTATGTTTGAGATGAAAGAAACGACCTACGAAATTCAAAAAGGTCAACCGGTTACTGTAACCATTAAACGTGTTGGTGGTAGCAAAGGAACAGCAACAGTCCATGTTGTAACAGAACCAGGAACAGGGGTTCATGGTAAAGTGTACAAGGACACAACAGCTGACTTGACCTTCCAAGATGGTGAAACTGAGAAAACAATCACGATTCCAACGATTGACTTTACAGAGCAAGCTGATTCAATCTTTGACTTCAAAGTGAAAATGACCAGCGTTTCTGACAATGCTCTTCTTGGATTCGCTTCAGAAGCGACGATTCGAGTGATGAAAGCTGAATTATTTTAGAAAAATTAGCGAGTATAGATAAATGTCTATCGAGATTTTATGCAAAAAATTTTGAATGATAAAAAATCCTAAATTGTTAAAATCAATTTAGGATTTTCCCTTTCTGTGATTTCTACGATAACCATTCAGTCTATTATTCTCCCAATAGCTATTAAAGATTTTTTCTTTACTTTCGCGATCGATCTCTAGGAAATAAGCGTAGAGTAAATCAATGATAATTAGCATTGGAATCTGAGCAGAAATTCGTTGAATATAAGATGCTTGGTTTTGGCTTGCAACCAAAACAGTTTCTGTAAATGCTTGAGTATCCTTATTCGGTGAACTTGTAAATAGAACTGTCTTAGCTCCCATATCCTGGGCATCTAATAGGCTATCGATGATAGATGGTGTTGTTCCTGAGAGAGAAAAACCAAACACCAAACATTTTTCATCAATAATGCTAGTCGTCCAGGCAAAACCGTCTGGATCTGTTAAGGCTTCACAGACGACACCCAATCTCATAAAACGTAGCTTCATCTCACGTGCGACTAGACCAGAACTCCCAGTTCCGAAAAAATACACGCGTTCGGATTGGTCAATCATCTGAGCCACGCGTTCCAGTTGCTCATCGTCAATCAATCCTTGAGAAATTTCTCGCAGGTTTGCATAACTTCTAAGGACTCTCTGAGTCAAAGGATTCATATCCTGTTGAGGGGTAGAAAGAGTGTCTTTTTGTTGTTGGTATTTGAAGATGAACTCTCGATAGCCCTTAAAACCACATTTCTTGGCAAAACGAGTGAGCGCTGCCTGGGAAATATGAAGTTTTTGAGTAACTTGCTGAGAGGATAAGTCATCGTTTATGGTATCTGCCTGCAGAAAATAGCGAGCAATTTCTTGCTCTAAATCGGTCATTTCTTCAAAGTGAAGCTCAATGATTGTAGAAATATCTTGCTTATTCATGGGACTCCTTTGATAGCTATTTGCCAGAATTTATTTGATAAATCTAACAAATAAAATAGCGCTCACCTCCATTATATCATAGAAAATAATTTTTGGACCAAAAAGGGAAAGTCTTTTCTTTTTCCATAATTTTCTACCTAAATTATGGTACAATGAAGAGTGTGATTTTGATTAGAAATGAGATTGATGTGTATGAGAAAATTCAATAGCCACTCGATACCGATACGGCTTAATTTGTTATTTGCAATCGTCATTTTGCTTTTTTTAACAATTATTGGCCGTTTGCTTTATATGCAAGTTCTTCATAAGGATTTTTATGAAAATAAACTAGCTT
Source organism: Streptococcus infantis (assembly GCF_047463175.1). Classification (GTDB taxonomy): domain Bacteria; phylum Bacillota; class Bacilli; order Lactobacillales; family Streptococcaceae; genus Streptococcus; species Streptococcus infantis_AC. Next base: position 53,463 of record NZ_JASHEJ010000003.1, on the reverse strand, counting down.
CTGCTAGCCAAACTCGAGTAACCATGGGTTCCGCTCGCGGAGAGATCTATGATGCGACTGGTAAACCCTTAGTCCAAAACACCGTTAAACAAGTTGTTTCATTCACACGAAGTAACAAGATGACTGCGGCTGATTTGAAGGATATTTCTAAAAAATTGTTGACTTATGTCACAGTCACTTCTCCAGAGTTGACGGACCGACAAATGGCAGACTACTACTTGGCGGATGCCGAAGCTTATAAGAAAACAGTTGAAGCTCTTCCAAAAGATAAACGGTATGATTCAGATGGCAATCAACTTTCTGAATCTGAACTCTATAACAACGCTGCTAATAGTATTGCAGCTAATCAGATGGACTATTCCGAGGATGAAAAGAAGGCCATCTATCTCTTTAGCCAGCTCAATTCAGTTGGGAATTTTGCTACAGGAAATATTCAAACAGATCCTTTGAGTGATACACAGGTAGCTGTAATTGCTTCTGCTTCAAAGGAATTGCCAGGTATTTCTATCTCTACCTCATGGGATCGAAAGGTCTTAGAAACTTCTCTTTCATCTATTGTCGGAACTGTTTCTAGTGAAAAATCAGGTCTTCCAGCAGAAGAAGTAGACGCTTATTTGAAAAAAGGTTATTCGCTCAATGATCGCGTCGGGACTTCCTATCTTGAAAAACAATACGAAGAGGTCTTGCAAGGGAAACGGACCGTCAAGGAAATCCATTTGGATAAGCACGGAGACATGGAGAGCGTAGAAAATATCGAAGAAGGTAGCAAGGGGAAAAACATCAAATTAACCATTGATTTGTCCTTCCAAGATAGCGTAGACAGCCTTTTGAAGAGTTATTTTAATTCTGAACTTACAAATGGTGGTGCTAAATACTCAGAAGGTGTTTATGCAGTAGCCCTTAATCCTAAGACAGGTGCTGTATTGGCAATGTCAGGAATTAAACACAATCTAGAAAAAGGAGACTTGACACCAGACTCACTAGGAACAGTGACCAATGTTTTTGTACCAGGGTCTGTCGTTAAGGCGGCAACCATCAGTTCTGGTTGGGAAAATGGGGTCTTGTCAGGCAACCAAACCTTGACAGACCAACCAATCGTCTTCCAAGGTTCTGCTCCTATCAATTCGTGGTATACCCCTTATTACGCTTCCTTCCCGGTTACAGCCGTTGAGGCTCTAGAATATTCATCAAATGCCTACATGGTTCAAACTGCGCTAGGAATGATGGGTCAGACCTATCAACCAAATATGACAGTCAAAACCAACCAACTTGAGTCTGCCATGGGAAAACTTCGTTCAACCTTCGGTGAGTATGGTTTAGGAGTTTCTACAGGAATCGACCTACCGGATGAGTCAACAGGCTTTATTCCTAAAGACTACGATTTGGCCAACTATCTAAATAATGCCTTTGGGCAGTTTGATAACTACACACCGATGCAGTTAGCTCAGTATGTAGCAACGATTGCTAATAATGGTGTCCGCTTAGCTCCTCATATCGTGGAAGGAGTCTACGACAACAATGAACAAGGTGGTTTGGGAGAACTCATTAAGCAAACGGACAGCACAGAAATGAACAAGATTAATATTTCTGAGTCTGACATGTCTATCTTGCAACAAGGCTTTTATCAAGTATCGCACGGGACAAGTGCTCTCACGACAGGTCGCGCCTTTTCAAATGGGGCAGCAGTCTCTATCAGTGGGAAAACCGGTACAGCCGAAAGTTACGTGAACGGTGGCCAAGAAACCAACAATACCAACGCCGTAGCCTATGCGCCAACCGATAATCCGCAGATTGCAGTCGCAGTTGTTTTCCCACATAATACGAATCTAACTAATGGTGTCGGACCTTCGATTGCTCGCGACATTATCAATCTCTACAACCAACACCATCCAATGAACTAGAAAGGAAGCCATGCTTTACCCAACACCTATAGCTAAGCTGATTGATAGTTATTCTAAACTTCCAGGTATCGGGATTAAGACAGCGACCCGACTGGCCTTTTATACTATTGGGATGTCGGATGACGACGTCAATGAATTTGCAAAAAATCTCCTTGCAGCCAAGCGAGAATTGACCTATTGCTCTATTTGTGGACGATTAACAGATGAAGACCCGTGCTCTATCTGTACCGATCCTAGCCGTGACCAGTCTATGATTCTGGTTCTGGAGGATAGCCGAGATGTTGCTGCTATGGAAAACATCCAGGAATACCACGGACTTTACCATGTTTTACACGGTTTGATTTCCCCTATGAATGGGATTAGTCCTGATGATATCAATCTGAAAAGTCTCATGACCCGCCTCATGGATAGCGAAGTTTCAGAGGTCATCGTGGCCACCAATGCAACAGCAGATGGTGAGGCGACCTCCATGTATATCTCTCGGCTTCTCAAACCTGCAGGGATTAAGGTTACTCGTCTAGCAAGAGGTCTAGCAGTAGGAGCTGATATCGAATATGCAGATGAAGTAACGCTCCTAAGAGCTATTGAAAATCGTACAGAACTTTAGTCTGTAAGGATATAGAACAGGCAATTAGCTAGCAGATAAGATTTCAAAAAATCAAGAGACTGGATTTATTTTTAATCCAGTCTCTTTTTTGTTGTTCAAGTTTAAAAAAATAGACAAATGTGATATACTAAAAAGCGAGTATTCTAGTAGAAATAGGACAATCATATGAAACAAACAATTATTCTATTATATGGTGGACGCAGCGCAGAGCGTGAAGTGTCTGTATTGTCAGCTGAGAGTGTCATGCGTGCGGTTAACTATGACCGTTTTGAAGTCAAAACTTTCTTTATCAGCCAGTCTGGTGATTTTATCAAAACCCAAGAATTTACCCAAACTCCTGGCCAAGATGAACGTCTCATGACCAATGAAACGATTGATTGGGACAAGAAAATTGCTCCAAGTGCCATCTACGAAGAAGGCGCAGTTGTTTTTCCAGTTCTTCATGGACCTATGGGAGAAGACGGTTCCGTTCAAGGTTTCCTAGAAGTCTTGAAAATGCCTTATGTCGGTTGCAACATCTTGTCTTCAAGCCTTGCTATGGACAAAATTACGACTAAACGTGTCTTGGAATCTGCTGGGATTGCCCAAGTCCCTTACGTAGCCATTGTTGAAGGAGATGACTTAGCTTCTAAAATCGCAGAAGTTGAAGAAAAATTAAGGTATCCAGTCTTTACCAAACCATCTAATATGGGTTCTAGTGTTGGTATTTCTAAGTCTGAAAATAAAGAGGAACTCCATCAAGCTCTCGAACTCGCCTTTAAATATGATAGCCGTGTCTTGGTTGAGCAAGGCGTCAATGCGCGTGAAATCGAAGTTGGGCTTTTAGGAAACTATGATGTTAAGAGCACGCTACCTGGTGAAGTTGTCAAAGACGTAGCCTTCTATGACTATGATGCCAAATATATCGATAACAAGATTACTATGGATATTCCAGCCAAGATTAGCGATGATGTAGTATCGGTTATGCGCAAGAATGCCGAAACTGCCTTCCGTGCTATCGGTGGACTTGGATTGTCTCGTTGTGACTTCTTCTATACAGATAAAGGTGAGATTTTCCTAAATGAGCTAAATACGATGCCAGGATTCACTCAATGGTCTATGTATCCCTTGCTTTGGGACAATATGGGAATTTCTTATCCAGAATTAATTGAACGTTTGGTTGATCTTGCTAAGGAAAGTTTTGACAAGCGTGAAGCGCACCTATTGTAAAGACAGACATAAGGGCGGGGAAGGACTCCTTGCCCCTTTTTAAAGGAGTAAATATGAAACTTACGATTCACGAAGCTGCGCGTATTGTTGGTGCTAAGAATGATGTATCAGTCTATCCGGATAGTTCGCTAGTTAAGGCAGAATTTGATAGTCGATTGATTGCTGAGGGGGATTTGTTTATTCCTCTCAAGGGAGCGCGTGATGGTCATGACTTTATCGAAACGGCTTTTGAAAACGGTGCTACTGTAACCTTGTCAGAGAAGGAAGTAGAAGGACGTCCCTATATTCTAGTAGATGATGTCTTAACAGCTTTTCAAGCTCTAGCAGCTAGCTATCTCCAAAAAACAGGTGTAGATGTCTTAGCTGTTACAGGTTCGAACGGTAAGACAACGACTAAGGACATGCTGGCGCATTTACTTGCTACGACTTTTAAAACGTATAAAACTCAAGGAAATTACAATAACGAGATTGGATTACCTTATACAGTTCTCCATATGCCGGATGGTACTGAAAAGTTGGTCTTGGAGATGGGACAGGATCACTTGGGAGATATTCATCTTTTGTCTGAATTAGCTCGTCCAAAGATAGCTATTGTGACTCTTGTCGGAGAGGCTCATTTGGCCTTCTTCAAGGATCGTTCTGAGATTGCCAAAGGTAAATTACAGATTGCTGATGGTATGGAGAAAGGTAGCTTGCTCTTGGCGCCATCTGATCCAATTGTAGAGGATTATCTGCCTGCTGACCAAAAAGTAGTTCGTTTTGGTCCGGGTGCAGAACTCGAAATTACAGACTTAATTGAGCGTAAGGATAGCTTAACCTTCAAGGCTAATTTTTTGGGAAAATCCCTTGATTTACCAGTAACTGGTAAGTACAATGCGACCAATGCTATGATTGCTTCTTATGTTGCCCTGCAAGAAGGAGTGACTGAGGAGCAGATTGGTCAGGCCTTCCAGGATCTAGAATTGACCCGCAATCGTACCGAGTGGAAAAAAGCTGCCAATGGAGCAGACATCTTATCAGATGTCTACAATGCCAACCCAACAGCCATGAAGTTGATTTTAGAAACTTTCTCTGCTATTCCCGCTAATGAAGGTGGCAAGAAAGTCGCAGTTCTGGCGGATATGAAGGAACTTGGAGACCAGTCTGTTCAACTCCATAATCAAATGATTTTGAGTCTTTCACCAGATGTCCTTGATACCGTTATTTTCTATGGTGAAGATATCGCTGACTTGGCTCAATTAGCCAGTCAAATGTTCCCAATTGGTCATGTTTATTACTTTAAGAAAACAGCTGATGAAGACCAGTTTGAAGCCATGGTCAAGCAAGTTAAGGAGAGTCTTGGAGCTAAAGACCAGATTCTGCTTAAAGGTTCGAACTCTATGAATCTAGCTAAGCTAGTAGAAAGTTTAGAAAATGAGCGCAACTGATTTTGCTAAGGCTATACAGAGAATGTTGGCCATCACTGATACTGGTTTGACCTATACAAAGGACACTTTTGACCGTGAACGTTATGAGAATTTACGTCAGATTTTATCGAACGTATTGCAGGAGACTACGGATCTTAATCAAGAGGAATTGACTGCGATCTTAAAACCAACAGCTAGCTATGCAACTCCCTTGATGGATGTAAGGGCTTGGATTATTCAAGACCAGAAGATTTGTTTGGTTAGAGGACAAGGAGAGGATACTTGGGCATTACCTGGTGGCTTTGGTGAAGTAGGCTATTCCCCTAAGGAAAATATTCGAAAAGAAGTTCAGGAAGAAACAGGCTTTTTTGCAGAAGTAGGCTCTTTATTGGCTATTTTTGATACCAATCGCTTTCAAATGCAGAGTAAGCAGTATGCCAAGTTTGTATTTGATTGTCGACTATTGAATGGGGACTTTCAAGAAAATCAAGAAGTTGCTGAATTAGGATTTTTCGACATTTCGGCTCTCCCTCCCTTATCTGAAAAAAGAATAACTAAGGAACAAATGGATATTCTATGGCAGGTTTATCAGGGTGAGCGGAAACAATATGTTGATTAGAAGCTTTGTTTTATCTTAAGGCCACTAGCTTCTTTGGAACACAAAAATATTAGAAATAAATGTAAGCTATGATCTATAGAGATAAGTAAGAGAATGGCTTATATGAAAATGAGGAAAATTATATGAATGTTTGGGATGCTTTATTTACCACCCAGGCTACGGAGCCACCCCAATTTGGATTTGCTTGGTACGCAAGCACATTTGCCTTATTGGCTTTGACAATTTATCTTGCTTACCGCTATCGTGATAATAAGGTTTGTCAACGATTTTTCCAGATAATACAGGCAATACAGTTAATCGCGCTTTACAGCTGGTATTGGATCAACCAGTTCCCGCTGTCAGAAAGCTTGCCTTTTTATCATTGCCGATTAGCCATGTTTGTAGTTCTACTACTACCAGGTGTTTCAAAAACCAAACAGTATTTTGCTTTGCTTGGAACCTTCGGGACGATTGCAGCCTTTGTTTATCCAATCCCAGACGCTTACTCTTTCCCACACATCGTTATTTTGTCCTTTATTTTCGGACATCTAGCCCTTCTTGGAAATTCCTTGATTTATCTTTTAAACAACTACGATGCTCGTCTGTTGGATTTCAAAGGTATTCTTATACTGACCTCTTTACTTAATGGTTTGATTTTTATAGTCAATTTATTGACGGGTGGAGATTACGGTTTTATGACAAAACCACCATTGGTGGGAGACCATGGTCTTGTGGTTAATTATATCATTGTCACTCTATTTTTGACTTGTGCTATTTTCCTCTTCTCTAAAGGTTTTCAAGTCCTCACTCAGGAGAAGGCAGAAAGAAGATTGAAAATCTGGCAGAAATAAAAAATATTTTCCCAACCGCTTGACTTTTATCTGAGAATTTTGATACAATAGTAGGCGGTATTGTTTACCCCATTTGTAAGGCCCCGGAACCTTTCAAATACCCCGCGGACCGGAACATCCGCCCTGTAAACAAAAACGATATTCATATAGGAGAAATCATGAACAAAACTACATTCATGGCTAAACCAGGCCAAGTAGAACGCAAATGGTACGTTGTTGACGCAACTGATGTACCTCTTGGACGCCTTTCAGCAGTTGTTGCTAGCGTACTTCGTGGAAAAAACAAACCAACATTTACACCACACACTGATACAGGTGACTTCGTAATCGTTATCAATGCTGAAAAAGTTAAATTGACTGGTAAAAAAGCAACTGATAAGATCTACTACACTCACTCAAACCACCCAGGTGGATTGAAACAAATCTCTGCTGGTGAACTTCGTTCTAAAAACGCAGTTCGTTTGATCGAGAAATCAGTTAAAGGTATGCTTCCACACAATACTCTTGGCCGCGCTCAAGGTATGAAATTGAAAGTATTCGTTGGAGCTGAGCACACTCACGCTGCACAACAACCAGAAGTTCTTGATATTTCAGGACTTATCTAAGGAAAGGAACAATAAAGTATGTCACAAGCACAATATGCAGGTACTGGACGTCGTAAAAACGCTGTTGCACGCGTTCGCCTTGTTCCAGGAACTGGTAAAATCACTGTTAACAAAAAAGATGTTGAAGAGTACATCCCACACGCTGACCTTCGTCTTGTCATCAACCAACCATTCGCAGTTACTTCAACTGTAGGTTCATACGACGTTTTCGTTAACGTTGTAGGTGGTGGTTACGCTGGTCAAGCAGGAGCTATCCGTCACGGTATCGCTCGTGCCCTTCTTCAAGTAGACCCAGACTTCCGCGATTCATTGAAACGCGCAGGACTTCTTACACGTGACTCACGTAAAGTTGAGCGTAAGAAACCAGGCTTGAAAAAGGCCCGTAAAGCGTCACAATTTAGTAAACGTTAAAACTTATTTACATTTATTAAAAGCATTTCGTATCAAAAATACGAGATGCTTTTTTCTAGCTTAATTTTACAAATTGGATTTTGAAGGACACCATGGACCTATTTTCAAGTTGATAACGACTACAAATTTGTTCTGGAGACCATGAAGATTGTAATCGCTCTTTAATTTCCTACTTCAATTCACAGGAGTCTAACTCGATTTTCTTCCCTTCTGCTTCGCCAATTGTTCATTGTGTGTTTGTGCTGCTTGTGCAGAGTAAGTGTCATTACCACACTTAATTCTCTTGAGAAGGTTGATTTGTGAACGCCTAATTTTCTAGCTATTTGGCAGGGTTTGAGACCTAATTCTAGGTAAGTCTCTATCTTAATTCGCTCAATTATGGTAATATGATGGTAGCTTATAGATTTCTCCCGTGTTCTGTTTAGTGTGGTTACTTACAGTTTACACGAGATTGGGCTCTATGAGTTTTTTGTTGCACTATATTTTACCATTTATCAAATATAAAAAAGTAAGCTCAGAAAATCTCTGAGCTTATTCTCATATCTCTCCAAACAACTTCCGTAAAATTTTCGGTGTGATACGTTGTCCTGGCCCTACGTAAGTATAGGCGTGCAGGTACATGGCAGGATTGAAGTTGAGTTCGATACAGGTGCAATTTGGTAGCTCCTTACTAGCAGGCTTGGTGTAGTCTGGGATAATCAAATCGACTCCACAGGCCCAAGCCCCCATAGCAGTCGCCATATCGGCAGCTAGTTGTTTGTAACTCTCGCCCATCTGGTCAGTCATGTCAATGGAGTCGCCTCCAGTTGAGATATTAGAATTACCACGCAGAAAGGTTTGGCTACCTTTAGGCAAGACTGTATCAGGTGTGTAACCCTGCTGTTCCAACATGAGTAATTCAATATCACCCAGATTGATGATTTCAAGAGGTGAGCGATGGTCGCGACCACGCAGAGGGTCTTGGTTTTTCTTTTCGACTAATTCTCGGATGCTTGAGCTTCCGTCGCCTACGACATTGGCCGCGACGCGGAGCAGGACAGCCTCGCATTTTCCATCCAAGATAAAGAAACGGTACTCGGTCCCTGCCACAAACTCCTCGACTAGCACATGGCTATCTTCCGAAAAGGCGATGTCTAGGGCTTTTTCATAGCCAGAAATGCTTGTTGGCTCTTGGAAGATGGAAATGCCCAGACCGAAGTTGGTGGATTTGGGTTTGACAACAATAGCAGAGTTGGCTATTTGTCCGTAGTACCGCAAGGCATCGTCCTTGTTAGCAAATTCTGCTCCCGCAGGTACTGGAAAACCAGCCTTGTCCAAAATCTTTTTGGTCACAACCTTATTAGCCATGGCCAGTGGAATTACGTAGTTATCTTTGGATGTCATGTTGCCATTTTTAATGTACTCCACATGGTCACCATGCCAGAGTTTGAGAAATTGGTCTTCCTCATCTAAAATTTCTACGTTCAAGCCCAGCTGAATGGCGTCAAAGAGAATCATTTGGGTGGAGAGTTCCATGTTTTCATAGCCTTTGAGGGCATAAGGTGCTGTCCAAGCGTAGTCATGAAAGGCTTGTCCTTGTTGTTGGCCAAATTTTTCAAGGGACCCTTCTTCAACCTGCTCTGCTATTTTTCCAGAAAGGGTCAAACGTGGATCAAGAAGAGAGGCCTCCACCTTAGTGATAAGCTGGCTATAATAGTCATCCAGTCCAAAGTGAGCGACGATGTCCTTCATGGCTGTCACGATAGGTTTAGGGTCAGCCTCTTTAGGAAGTGGTGTGTGGGGATGGCTGAGAGCGATTTGGTTGTTGAGAGTAGCAGCTACTGCCAATTCTTCGTCGACTTGCTCCATGTCGTCTAGCCACAAGAGTGCGAGTGCAAAGAGGTGGGTGGTGTCTAGTGTTTCTTGGCTGATTGCCAGTGGCTCAAAGGGGTTGAGGTCAAAGTTGCGGAACTCTAGATAGGAGATGCCCTTAGTCAAAAAGTCCCGGCTAGTCTTAGCACCGCGTAAACGGATAGCAGAGTAAAATTCTTTTTCGGCGGACAGTTGCCCAGATCCAACAGCGTTTTCGATGTCGGTCACGTATTGCTCCAGTGAAGAGAAGGAAATGTGAACATCGGGGGCATTGACATAGCCGTAGTTGGAGTTACGAATCGACCGCACGCAACCAATTTCATCTGTCAAAAACCCTTTTTCTGCTAGCGGGCTTGCTCCGTAAAGGTAGGTCAAGAGCCAGCGATAACACAAGAAGTTCTGAGCTAACTTGAGATAGAGGGCATTCTTGAAGGTCAGTAAATCGTCATAGTCACTGACTTCAAAGAGCTGCTGGGTCAGATCTTTGCCGAGTTCAAAATTATAGTGAATTCCAGATATGGACTGGAGCAATTTGCCGTAGCGTTCTGCCAAACCAACTCGGTATTGATACTCGTAGTCACTTTCCAACTGGGCAATCTGAATCTCTTCTTCTACAATCACAGGTGGCATGGATAAAGGCCAAAGATATTCTGACTTATCCATTGAGCGAATAGCCACATCGGTGATGGCCCCGAGGAAGCGACGAGCTTCCGTGGTCGACTGTGCTACCGGTGTAATGAGCTCTAGTTGAGGTTCGCTATAATCTGTCTGGATATAGGGATGGAAACTGCGAGAACCCAATTTTTCAGGGTGTGGCGTTTGAGCGACACGGCCTTCAGTATTGATTCGTAGAGATTCGCGCTCCAGACCAAAGGTAGCTTGTAAGATGGGAGTATTTGGGGATAATTTTTGAAATACGTTTGATAGGTTCATGATTTGGCCTCGAAATAACTAGTTTCTCTATTATTTTATCAGTTTGTTAAATAAACTCAACTTTCTGCTACGGAGATGGAGAAGGAAATGCTCGGACGAATTGACTATTTACTTGCATTAAATATAAGCAAAAGCATTAGTAGAAGTATTGAAACTACACCTAATAGTTTTTTCCCCACACTCAATCTCTCATTTCTGTCTTTTTTTCGTAGACAGTTATAAAGTCGATCAGAATAAACCTTGTAAGTGTATAAGTTAATTCTTACAGACCTAAACTATTCCCCTATTTAAAAAATAATGATTCATATTTTATGAAATTAATTAGTAGATATAGTTCTGAAAAGCCGTTATATTACGCTGTTTTTAGTCCAACTGAAATCCATACTTTCCAAACCAGGTCTTAAGAAAGCTCGTAAAGCATCACAATTTAGTAAACGTTAATTCGAAAGAATTACGATACTTACAAAGAGCACCTTTCGGGGTGTTCTTTTTTATACTTTCTTACTAAATTGGTGCAATTGACACAGTTGTTGCGACTTTAGTCGCTTACAAATGTGGCTGCAACCTGACAAAGTCAGTTGCCTCAAAACGTTAATCAATACGATACTATCAACATTTACAGACGTTCAAGAATTTTCTTTTGGATGTCTTTTTGTTTCAAAAGTACAAAATTCACCCAAATAATATATTTAAGTCCAATATTTTGTTACTTGTATGAGTGTAGTATGATATAATTAAATGAGAATAGTATAAAGGAGTTATAAATGAAAATAGGAAAAGGCATAAATTGGCTTTTGATTCTGTTAAGTTGCTTAATTGCTATAGTACTGATAAGTTTTATGTTCTTCTTTAATCATAAGAAGCAAGATGCAGAAGCAGTAAATGCTCCCACAACGGAACAGGTTTCTACTACTAGTACGACAGCGACTAGTACAACAACCACTAGTTTAACGACTACCCAAGATAGTGTTACGACTACTGAGGAAAAACTCTCGACACAAGAAGAGCAAACGAATGCTAAATCACAAAAAATAGATGAGCAAGCCATTCTAAATGGAGATTTCTCGACTCTAGTTGGAACATGGAGAAATGGACTTGGGCAAGAGTTTACATTCGATAAAAATGGACTAGTAAACAGTGGAAACATTGAAAAAAAGAGAATGGGTAGCCATGGAACGATTGAATTCAGCATTAGAGATGGTATCTCAGGCTATGGAATGAGTATTTATCCTGCTGGACTTATTATGGATGGGTTAGATACTGATTTAACTAAAAATAGGCTTATTGCTGGTCAAGCAGCTCCAACTAGTTCAGAACAAGTTTTTTATAAAGTAGACTAAATGATGAACCATCTCATCAAATTTGAGATGGTTTTCTTATTTATTTGTGAGTCATGCTCATTTTATGATGATGAAGCAAGCGTACTTTAAAGTTAGATTTTCCTACTAGACATTCGTCTACTTTTTTTATATAATAAAACTAAACCAAAATGGTTGAATTTTTAAAATAAAGTCAACTTACGATTAAAACATCACGCTAGGAGGTAAAACATGTACCAACCAGAAAAACTCAAAGCTCGGAGAAAAGAGTTAAAGCTAACACAGAAAGAGATTGCAGAGCGACTTGGAATTAGTTTTCAGGCTTATTCAGCTTGGGAGCGTGGAGTCAAGGAGCCTTCTAAAGAAAAAGTTAAACAGCTAGAAGAGATTTTAAAAGTACCAAAAGGCTATTTTACTCAAATCGAAATTGTCCGTCTCTATAATAGCCTTTCCAATAAAGGAAAAGAACAGGTGGTAGTCTATGCTCGCAACTTGGCTCAAGAAGAACAAGCCAAGAAAGTTACAGCTATTTCAGAAAAACTTCTCGAGTATCATGTCTATGAACGCATGTCGGCTGGTATCGGTGCTTCAGTTTATGATGATCGAAACTTTGATACGGTTTATTTCAATGAAGAACTAGCTCACGATTTTGCTTCATGGGTGTCTGGAGATTCCATGGAACCCAAATATCAAAATGGTTCAGTAGCTCTGATTCGAGAGACCGGATTTGATTATGACGGTGCTGTCTATGCAGTGGTTTGCAATAACCAGACCTATATCAAACGGGTCTATCGAGAAGAAGATGGTCTGCGTTTGGTCTCCATCAATCCTAAATATAAGGATATTCACATTTCTTATGAGGAAGATCCGCGGATTGTGGGTATTATTGTGGGCAATTTTGTACCCATGGAGGGATAGGCTATGGGCTACTTTGATTATTCCAGAGAGCCCAAAAGTGATATTGCCTTTGTTGATATGAAGTCCTTTTATGCCAGTGTTGAGTGTGTAGAAAGAGGACTCCATCCCCTTAAAACCTCCCTTTGTGTCATGAGTCGTGCGGATAATTCTGTTGGGCTTATTCTTGCCTCCTCACCTATGTTCAAAAAGGTCTTTGGCAAAGCAAATGTCGGTCGTGCCTATGACCTCCCCTTTGATATCAAGACACGTAAATTTTCCTACTACAATGCCAAGAAACAAGGCTTACGGACAGACCCGGACTATGTGAAATTTATCGAAGATTGGGCTCGGGTGACCGTCATTGTCCCTCCTCGGATGGATAAGTATATCGCAGTCAACATGGAAATTCAGCGCATTTTCCAGAATTATGGCAGTCCAGATGATATTTATCCTTATTCAATTGATGAAGGCTTTATTGACCTAACCAGTTCGCTCAATTATTTTGTCCCGGACCAGCAGATTTCTCGTAAAGATAAGCTGGACATGCTTTCGGCTCGTATCCAGAGAGATATCTGGCGGCAGACCGGGATTTACTCAACAGTCGGTATGTCGAATGCCAATCCTCTGCTTGCTAAGTTGTCCTTGGATAATGAAGCCAAGCACACACCGACTATGCGAGCCAATTGGTCTTACCAGGATGTGGAAGACAAGGTATGGTCCATTCCAAATATGACCGACTTTTGGGGGATTGGGCATCGGATGGAGAAGCGCTTGAATAGTTTGGAAATCTATTCGATTAAGGAATTAGCCAATAGCAATCCTGATGTCCTGAAGAAGGAGCTTGGCCAAGCTGGACTTCGCTTGTGGTTCCATGCCAATGGAATTGATGAGAGTAATGTTCATACACCCTATAAAGCCAAATCTCATGGCTTGGGCAATTCACAAATTTTACCGAGAGACTACGTTAAGCAGCGAGATATCGAAATTATCCTTCGAGAGATGGCTGAACAGGTGGCTATCAGGCTTCGACGGGCCAGAAAGAAGACGACAGTTGTGTCTATTCATCTTGGTTTTTCTAAGCAGGAACAAAAACGCTCCATCCATACCCAGATGAAGGTGGAGCCGACCAATAATACCGGTCTTTTAGTCAGTTATGTACTGAGATTATTCCATAGCAAATATACTTCTGGAGCCGTCAGAAGTGTTGCCGTTAGTTATTCAGGATTTGTGGATGAATCCTTTGCGATGATTTCCCTTTTTGATGATGTTGATAATGTAGAAAAAGAAGAAAGGCTCCAGACTGCCATTGATTCGATTCGAGAGCAATTCGGCTTTACTTCCCTTTTGAAGGCGACTGCCTTAGAGGATGCATCGAGAAGTATTGCCAGAAGTAAGCTGATCGGAGGGCACTCTGCTGGAGGATTAGATGGACTAAAATGATTGATCGCTCTTATTTGCCCTTCCAATCCGCGAGGGATTATCAGGATCCAGGCATGCAGAAGTGGATGGGCTTTTTTCTATCGGAGCATACCAGTTCACTCAGTGCAGAAAAAAATCGTGTCGATTTATCGACAGATTTGAATCCAGTCGAGAAGTTGTTGCTACTTTCCCAGCTCTACGTTGGGCGACTAAAAGGCTCTTTTATGGTCAAGGAGAAAAATCATAAAAGCACGATATTGGGTGAAGTAAGAGAATTATCTCCTCAAGAAATCTCTGTTAAAACGGATGAGGGTTATAGATTGATAAGGGTAGATGATATTCTCGCAATCCAACTTTGTCAGGAGGAAGTTGATGACTAGAAAAGAGTTGTATGAAAATAAATTGCAGATGGACTATTTCTCGGATGACTATATCCGCTTTGAGGAAGATTTTCAAAAATACTCTGCCATGAATGTACCCTTGACTTTTTTGGTTGACGACATCCTACGAACCATGGCTATTAACCAAAAGGACTACTTTGTCTTAAACAAGGAAAATGCCAAGGATGGTAGGGAGCATCGGTTTTATTTTAGGGTGAAGATGGAAAAAGATTGTCCACACACTCGAACCTATGCCTATCTTGGGCTGGGGCGAAATCATTAGTAAAAATTCTTATCTTAGATATATTTGTTGCAATAATAACACTGCAAATAATTATAATTTCCAGCCGTTCAAGAGCTATTTCTTGAATGGTTTTTTGTTTGGAGTTTAAAAACAATTGAGCTATACCAATTTTTATTCTTGACAAGTAAAAGAAACAAGTATATACTGTTTTCACTGATTCTAAAAACAGAAAATCAGACTATACCAATTTCGATAAGGAGAAAGCGCAGCTTGCCTGTGTCGTATATACTATGTGTGGAATTGTTGGTGTTGTTGGAAACACAAATGCAACTGATATTTTGATTCAAGGACTTGAAAAACTCGAATACCGTGGTTACGATTCGGCTGGAATTTTTGTTCTAGGTGGTGCTGAAAGCCATTTGGTTAAGGCTGTTGGTCGTATCGCAGAATTGTCTGCTAAGACAGCTGGGGTTGAGGGGACAACTGGTATCGGACATACTCGTTGGGCCACTCACGGAAAACCAACAGAAGATAACGCTCACCCACATCGCTCTGAGACAGGACGTTTTGTCTTGGTCCACAATGGGGTGATCGAAAACTATCTTGAAATTAAGGAAGAATACCTTGCAGGACATCATTTCAAGGGACAAACAGATACAGAAATCGCTGTTCACTTGATTGGGAAATTTGCAGAAGAAGACGGCTTGTCAGTACTTGAAGCCTTCAAAAAAGCTCTTCACATCATCCGTGGTTCTTATGCTTTTGCCTTGATTGACTCTGAAAATCCAGATGTCATCTATGTAGCGAAAAACAAATCACCACTCTTGATTGGTCTTGGAGAAGGCTATAACATGGTCTGCTCAGACGCCATGGCCATGATTCGTGAGACTAACCAATACATGGAAATCCATGACCAAGAGTTGGTCATCGTGAAAGCTGATAGCGTCGAAGTACAAGACTATGATGGAAATCGCCGTGAGCGTGCTAGCTACACTGCTGAACTTGATTTGTCTGATATCGGTAAGGGAACTTACCCTTACTACATGCTTAAGGAAATCGATGAGCAACCAACGGTGATGCGTAAGTTGATCCAAGCTTATACAGATGAGGCTGGTCAAGTAGTGGTAGACCCAGCTATCATCAAGGCTGTTCAAGATGCAGACCGTATCTACATCCTTGCAGCTGGAACTTCTTACCACGCAGGATTTGCTTCTAAAAAGATGCTAGAAGAATTGACAGATACGCCAGTTGAACTTGGAATCTCTTCTGAGTGGGGCTATGGGATGCCACTTCTCAGCAAGAAACCGCTTTTCATCTTTATCAGTCAGTCTGGTGAAACAGCTGATAGCCGTCAGGTTTTGGTTAAGGCTAATGAAATGGGAATCCCAAGCTTGACAGTGACAAATGTTCCAGGATCAACTCTGTCACGTGAAGCCAACCATACTATGTTACTTCATGCAGGTCCTGAAATTGCTGTAGCTTCAACCAAGGCATATACTGCGCAAATCGCAGCCCTTGCCTTCCTTGCAAAAGCGGTTGGTGAAGCAAATGGCAATGAAAAAGCCCAAGCTTTCGATTTGGTTCATGAGTTGTCTATCGTGGCTCAGTCTATCGAGTCAACCCTTTCAGAAAAAGAATTGATTGATGCCAAGGTTCGTGACCTTCTTGAAACAACACGCAATGCCTTTTACATCGGGCGTGGGCAAGATTACTATGTAGCCATGGAAGCCAGTCTCAAACTCAAAGAGATTTCTTATATCCAGTGTGAAGGTTTTGCGGCTGGAGAACTCAAGCACGGAACGATCGCCTTGATTGAAGAAGGAACACCAGTTTTAGCTCTCTTGTCAGACCCAGTTCTTGCCAACCACACTCGTGGAAATATCCAGGAAGTGGCAGCGCGTGGCGCTAAGGTCCTTACCATTGCAGAAGAAAATGTTGCTAAAGATACAGACGATATCGTCCTTACAACGGTCCACCCTTACCTCTCACCAATCTCAATGGTCGTACCAACGCAACTAGTCGCTTACTTTGCAACCCTTCACCGTGGATTCGATGTGGACAAACCACGGAACCTTGCTAAGTCTGTAACGGTAGAATAAGGAAGTCCTGTTACTGAATTCCAACATTTCTTGTCAACCTATAAAAATCTTGTTATACTATAGAAAAGTAGTTAATAGTGAAGTATAAGGAGATTGGAGCGGAAATGAAAAAGGGGAAAATTTCATCTATCATAGGACTCTTGTTTGCAAGCTCGTTTTTGATTCGGACTGTAGTGATTCATCAAATGAGAGCTTCAAAGAAACAAGAGAGTGAAAAGATTGCTGCAGTTCAGAAATTTATCAAATCTCAAGAACAGGCAGAATCAGAAAAACAAAAAGGTTTTTATACGGATATCCTTAGAAATGGATCAGGAACTTCTGAACCAGGACCTAGCTATGACAAAACCATATTTGTGAATCAACAATACGATATTGGTGTTCGAGACGGAGCTTATTATCTACTGACACTCAGTAGCAACAAAGAAGTCTTGCTAGAGGGGGTCGACGATGCCTATGCCTTGTCTGTTAAGAATGAAGATAAAAACAAACAAGAAGTTGCTATGGTTGTTCATAAAGATGGAGCTTGGCATATTATAAACGAAGAAGGGGAAATTACGAAAACCCTTGACCGACAATATATAACAGCCCATACCAAGCTTGTGGTTAAGAATCAAACACTTGATTTTGAATGATGTGATTGGCTCATGATTTTTTAGAAAAACAGAGATTCATAAAAACCTCCTAGATTTTTCTAGGAGGTTTTTAAAATTATAAATCTTGCATGGAAATCTTATTGAGTTCGTTAACAACTTGCAGGATAGATAGTCGACTAATGTTCATGATTCGCTTATTATCGATTTCTTTAATATCAAAATTAGTGATAATAGCGTCATAGTCACTTTGCCTAATTTCTTCGATATTTAGGGTTTCTTTATCCCAAGTTTCATACTGGATGTTATTTGAAGTATGGAATTCGTAGAGAGATATCAAGAATTCTGGATGAGCAAAGTCATACTCACTAAGAACTAAGACTTTGACTTTCTTTTTATGTTCAAATAATTGATCTGTAAGCCCCTCTGCGTGAGTAAACAGGGTGTAGATCAGGTGAGAAAGAGCAGGTATCTTCTCCTTTTGTCCCATAATATTCTTATAGCGCATCATTTCAAAGACTGTTGCTTCATAAAAATTAGGGAAGAATTTTTTAATCTTTCCAAGTGTATAGTCTTTATTTTGTGAAATGATCGATTCGGAGTTGATTTCTCTTCGCTCGAGTAAGGCAGTATTGTGCAAGTTCCAAATTAAAGTATCCGTATTTGAAAATTGAACACTAAATCTTCGAGTTAAGTTGTCCAGAATATCTCGTGCAGCATGATAGGACAAATTAACTTTTTCGTCAGATTGACGAGCAGCTAGAAAGTCTTCGACTGTGAAGAAGAGGCTAGGTTCAGCAAATGGACTGAAGATTTGATAGAGATTTTCCGGATTGATATCAATGTTAAGTCCTTGGGCCAATTCTTGTAACTGATGCTGAAAATCGGGTAGTTGGTCGAAAATAGGATTTAACCAGGAAATGTTTTGTTTTGATAACTGAACGAAATATCCTCTCTTCATTCGGTGCAAATCGACTGTAGCCTGCGTTCTGATTTGGTAAAGATTTTGATATTTTGCAGGGAATTTCGCCAAATTGATGAAGAAAGAGACAAAATCATTTATATTTTCTTCCTTAACCTCCTCAAAGGGCCAGTCCAGAAAATTATAAGCTTCGTGGAAAAATTGGGAGAAGAAAAATCGAATATCTTTTTCATTTCCAATAATAGAGATTGGGGTTACCTTGAGCTTAAAGCGGTAAGTTCCATCAAGTGTCTTATTGATATCCGCAATTTTCTTTCTCAAAGAAGGAAGGGAAATATCCAGAGATTCGGCAAGATGCTCATAGGTAAAGGGGCTGTCCAAAAGGAAAAATGCTTTTAAAATTTGAAAATATTCAGACGTCTGTAAAAAATATTGGTAAATTCGCTCGATGCCATTATTTTTCGTATTCACCATCATAATCCCCGCAGTTGAGTGTCGAATATCAAAATCAGGAAAGATTTCACGTAATTCTTTGATATCACTTTTAATGATGCGAGCATTGTGTCCAATGGTTTTAGATAAATCATCTAGGTAAATCCAATCAGGATTTTCAAACAAATATTCTAAAATCTTTAATTGCCTTTGCCCTTTTTGACTGAGTAATTCTCTCATTTTTAATAAACTCCCGAAGTAATGTTAGAATAATTAGAAAAGAAGATAATTGGAGATTGTCAGAATTCTAGCATAAAAGAAAGTCACCCCTTAAGAGAGATTCGAAGTCTATCGAAGAGGGGTGATACTTGATAAGAAGTTCTTACTAGTCTTCAATCTACTTACGATATAAACGGTCGTATTGGTAGTAGGGATCAAAGGTTACGTTAATTCCCAATTTACGGAGAACATTCTTGTCTTCATCTGTTAAGATAATCGTAGAATGAGCTTCGCTTCCCTTGAGGTTTCCGAGTTCTTTCATAGCGCGGTCTGCATCAGGATTCTGCATAGCTGTGATTGCAAGAGCGATAAGAATCTCGTTAGAATGAAGACGTGGATTGCGACTACCTAAGTGATTGATTTTCAAACCTTGGATTGGTTTCACCACTTCTGGTTCAATTAATTTTGTTTCGGTATCGATGTTCGCTGACTTCTTGATAGCATTGATCACGGCAGCTGCTGTTGGACCGAAGAGTTCCGAGTTCTTACCAGTGACAATTTCACCAGAAGGTAACTCAAGTGCTAGAGCAGGCCCGTCTGTTTCTTCAGCTTTTTGTCGAGCGGCAACAGCAACCTTACGGTCGGCTGGCGTGATGCCGAGATCATTCATAAGAAGTTCGATTTTCTTGACAGCAGACTCAGCAACTTTTTCAGCCTTGAAGTCGAGAACTGTTTGGTAGTAGCGACGGATAATCTCTTGTTTCGATGCTTCAATTGCAGCATCGTTATCAGTGATTGCAAAACCAACCATATTTACACCCATGTCAGTTGGAGATGCATAAGGAGATTCGCCCAAGATACGTTCGAGCATACGCTTGAGGACAGGGAAAATCTCGATATCACGATTATAGTTGACGGTAGTTTCTCCGTAAGTTTGGAGATGGAATGGGTCAATCATATTGACATCGTCAAGGTCTGCTGTAGCAGCTTCATAAGCCAAGTTGACAGGATGATGAAGTGGAAGATTCCAAACTGGGAAGGTTTCAAATTTGGCATAGCCAGACTTGATACCGTTGATTTGGTCGTGGTACATGTTAGACATACAAGTTGCCAACTTACCTGAACCAGGCCCAGGAGCAGTCACAACAATCAAGTTACGACTAGTTTTGATATAGTCGTTTTTCCCCATACCTTCAGGAGAGATGATGTGATCCATATCTGTCGGATATCCCTTGATTGGGTAGTGGAGATAAGAGTCAATCCCATTTTTAGCTAA
The DNA here is from genome assembly GCF_047463175.1 of Streptococcus infantis. Taxonomy (GTDB): domain Bacteria; phylum Bacillota; class Bacilli; order Lactobacillales; family Streptococcaceae; genus Streptococcus; species Streptococcus infantis_AC. Next base: position 33,294 of record NZ_JASHEJ010000003.1, on the reverse strand, counting down.
TTGATTACGGAAGGCATCAGCAGCGGGTTGACCAGCATATTGAGTAATGACAACTGAACCAACAAAGATACCGAGTTCATTGAATTTATCGATCAAACGAAGCACTTCTTGGTCATAAGAAATGCCCAAGTCTCCACGAGCTTTTGAGTGCTCGATATTGCTAGCGTTAATAGCGATAACAACCTCAACTTGCTCCTTCAATTCTTGTAAGAGTTTGATTTTATTATCTGGTTCATATCCAGGAAGTACACGGGCAGCGTGGAAATCTTCTAGCATTTTGCCACCAAACTCCAAGTAGAGTTTGCCGTCAAATTGGTTGATGCGTTCCAAGATATGGTCGCGTTGCAGATTCAAATATTGTTCAGAACTAAAAGCTTGTTTTTTCATTTTTTTACCTCTGACTTCTATTATATAAAAAAAATAGAAGATAAGAAACTAGAGAGTCACAAAAGTAAGAAAAAAAGATAAAGCAAACGCTTGCATAAACGAGGAAAAAAGTCTATGATGGAGTAAAGTGAATTTAAAAGAGGTGAAAATATGCAAGAAAAATGGTGGCATAATGCAGTTGTCTATCAAGTCTACCCTAAAAGCTTCAAGGATAGTAATGGAGATGGGATTGGTGATTTACCAGGAATTACTAGCAAGTTAGACTACCTAGCTAAGCTAGGAATTACGGCAATTTGGCTTTCTCCAGTTTATGATAGCCCTATGGATGACAATGGTTATGATATTGCCAATTATCAAGACATCGCTTCTATCTTTGGAACTATGGAAGACATGGACCAGTTGATTGCTGAAGCCAAAAAACGAGATATTCGAATCATCATGGACTTGGTTGTCAATCATACATCCGATGAGCATGCTTGGTTTATTGAAGCGCGTGAAAATCCTCAAAGTCCCGAACGTGACTACTATATTTGGCGAGATAAACCCAATGATTTAACCTCTACTTTTAGTGGTTCTGCATGGGAACATGATGAAAAATCTGGTCAATACTATCTACACTTTTTCAGTAAGAAACAACCAGACCTCAATTGGGAAAACGAAGAGCTCCGCCATAAAATCTATGAGATGATGAATTTCTGGATTGATAAAGGGATTGGTGGATTCCGTATGGACGTTATTGACATGATTGGGAAGATACCTGACCAGAAGGTTGTCAACAATGGTCCCATGCTTCATCCCTACCTCAAGGAAATGAATCAGGCTACTTTCGGTGGCAAAGACCTTTTGACAGTAGGGGAAACTTGGGGAGCAAATCCAGAAGAGGCCAAGAAATATTCGAATCCAGAAGGTCAAGAGTTGTCTATGGTCTTCCAATTTGAACATATCTGTCTTCAGTATCAGGAAGGACAACCTAAGTGGCACTACCAAAAAGAGCTAAATGTAGGGAAATTAAAAGAGATTTTCAACAAGTGGCAGACAGAGTTAGGAGTTGAGGATGGCTGGAATTCCCTTTTCTGGAATAACCATGACCTTCCACGAATCGTCTCTATCTGGGGAAATGACCGAGAATACCGCGAAAAATCTGCTAAAGCGTATGCAATCTTGCTTCATCTCATGAGAGGAACACCTTACATTTATCAAGGCGAAGAAATTGGCATGACCAATTTCCCATTTGAAAGCTTGGACCAAGTAGAAGATATTGAATCTATCAACTATGCCAAAGAAGCGCTAGAACAAGGTGTACCGCTAGAGCAAATCATGGATAGCATTCGTGTGATTGGGCGTGACAATGCGCGTACCCCAATGCAGTGGGATACTACAGACTACGCTGGCTTTTCAAGCTCGAAACCATGGTTAGGAGTCAATCCAAACTATGCGAAGATTAATGTAGAAGAGGCTTTAGCAAATCCAAATTCTATCTTCTATACTTATCAAAAATTAGTTCAGATTCGCAAAGAAAACAGCTGGCTAGTTCAAGCTGACTTTGAATTATTAGAAACGGCTGAGAAAGTCTTTGCCTATATTCGCAAGGATGGGGAACGCCGTTTCCTAGTAGTAGCTAACCTCTCAAATCAAGAACAAGAATTTCACTTTAATGGGGTTCTCAAATCAATCTTGGTTGCTAACACCGAGGTTCAAGAAAATCTCAAGCAACTAACACTAGCTCCTTGGGATGCATTCTGTGTCGAATTGGCCAATTAAACCTAAAAAACTCAAGTATCCAAGATGCTTGAGTTTTTTCTAAAATAAGTGTATAAATTTCTTAAAAAAATATAATTTTGAATTTTCTAAAAAATACCCTTAAAACCCTTGCTTTTATAAAAAAATAGGGTATAATGGTGAAAAATAGTATTTTAAAGGAGAATACCGATGAAATCGAAAAAGTTGCTCGCAGTAGCAGGGATAACGATGAGTGCAGCTCTTCTTTTAGCGGCTTGTGGAAAGACAGAGAAAAAAGCAGATGCTCCTACAACATTTTCATACGTATATGCCATCGATCCATCAACATTGGACTATAGCGTTACTAGTAAAAGTTCAACATCGGACGTCATTGCTAACTTGGTCGACGGACTCTTGGAAAATGACAAATACGGAAACTTGATTCCATCTCTTGCTGAAGACTGGTCGGTTTCAAAAGACGGTTTGACCTATACCTACAAACTACGTAAAGGTGTCAAATGGTATACTTCTGAAGGTGAGGAGTACGCCGAGGTCAAGGCTCAAGACTTTGTGACTGGTTTGAAGCATGCTGCTGATGGTAAGTCAGATGGCTTAAGTCTGATCCAAGATTCTATCAAAGGTTTAGCAGAATATGTCAGTGGGGAAAGCAATGACTTTTCAACAGTTGGAGTTAAAGCAATTGACGACTACACTGTTCAATACACCTTGAACCAGCCAGAAAGCTTCTGGAATTCTAAGGTAACAACAGCGACTATGCTTCCAGTTAATGAAGAATTCCTGAATTCTCAAGGTAAAGATTATGGTGCAGCAACACCTTCAGGGATTCTCTATAATGGACCATATATTTTGAAGAACTTCACTTCAAAATCAGTAATCGAGTACGAAAAAAATCCAAATTATTGGGATAAAGACAATGTTAAGATTGACCACGTCAAACTTACTTTCTACGATGGATCTGACCAAGAATCATTGATTCGTAGTTTCTCATCAGGAGCTTATACAACAGCTCGTCTCTTCCCAACAAGTTCAAACTTTGATTCAACTAAGCAAGAATACGGGGATAAGATTGTCTATAGTCCACAAGAAGCGACCAGCTATTACTTTACTTTCAACGTGAATCGTCAGTCTTACAATAAAACAGCAAAGACAGATGAAGCACAAAAGACTTCTACAAAAGAAGCTCTTCTCAATAAAAACTTCCGCCAGGCAATCAACTTTGCTCTTGACCGTCATTCTTACTCTGCTCAGATGAATGGTGAAGAAGGAGCGGACAAGATTATCCGTACCAGTCTTGTACCTTATGACTATGTTCAGGTCGGTGAAAAGACCTTTGGTGAATTGGCTCAAGAGCAACTGGTAACATACGGAGACCAGTGGAAAGATGTAGCTTTGACAGATGGTAAAGACACTATTTACAATCCAACAAAAGCAAAAGCTGCCTTTGAAAAAGCAAAATCAGAATTGCAAGCTAAAGGTGTAACCTTCCCAATCCATTTGGATATTCCAGTTGAACAGACAGATGTCATTGCTGTTCAACAAACCAACTCCCTCAAACAATCTGTCGAAGCAGCGCTTGGGACTGAAAATGTTGTCATCGATGTGCTTCAAATGACAGATAATGAGAAAATGAGTATTACTTCTCAAGCTAAGGTTCCTTCTCAAAAAGACTATGACTTGAATGGAACTGGTTGGGGACCAGACTATCAAGATCCAGCTACCTATCTAAATATCTTGGATGCTAAGAAGGGTTCTGCCCTTAAACACTTGGGTATCACAAAAGGTAAAGATCCAGAAGTCATGGCTCAAGTTGGACTTGATGAGTACAAGAAACTCTTGGATGACGCAGCATCAGAAACAACCGACCTTAACAAACGCTATGAAAAATATGCTAAAGCACAGGCTTGGGTATCTGATAGCTCACTCCTCATCCCTGTAGCATCTTCAGGAGGTTCTCCTACAGTTAGTCGTACAGTACCATTTTCGAAAGCCTACTCTCAAGTTGGTATCAAGGGAGATCCGTTTGTATTTAAAGGTTTAGAGTTGCAAAATGATATTGTAACCACTAAAGAATACGAAGAAGCTCTTAAGAAATGGCAAAAAGAGAAACTTGAAACAAACGCTAAATATCAAAAAGAGTTAGCGAACCACGTTAAATAATCTTAAACAATGATGAAAGAAATCTTGATTTTATGCGGGATTTCTTTCTTTTTTTCGTCTTAGTGACGAGGTGCAAAAAATTAAATAACTTTACTTTTGGGGTGAAATTTGATAAAATAGACATATGTCATAAAACCTAACATTTAAGGAGAAAATGAATCATGAAACTCAAAAAACGACTGATTGGAGCGGGGTTGACGCTTGCCGCGGCGGTCTTATTGACAGCGTGTGGGAAGTCAGCATCAGATGTTAAAACCTACTCGTCAACATTTGGTGCCGACCCGACAACCTTCAACTACCTGTTGGACTACTCTGGTGATAATACCGCTGTTGTAACCAACTTGGTAGATGGTTTGCTTGAAAATGACAATTATGGAAATCTCATTCCTGCTCTTGCAGAAGATTGGAGTGTTTCAAAGGATGACTTGACTTACACTTATAAACTTCGTCAAGATGCAAAATGGTTCACTGCTGACGGGGAAGAGTATGCCCAAATTAAAGCACAAGATTTCGTTACAGGTATCAAGTATGCAGCTGATAACAAGAGTCAAGCTCTCGATTTGATTCAGAACTCAATCAAGGGATTAGATGATTATGTGACAGGCGCAAATACTGACTTTTCAAATGTTGGAGTTAAGGCTCTAGATGATTACACTGTCCAATATACTTTGACACGTCCAGAACCATTCTGGAACTCTAAGACTACCAATAGTATCTTGTTCCCAGTCAATGAAGAGTTCTTAACTTCTAAAGGTAAAGAATTTGGGGAATTAAAACCAGATGGTATTCTTTATAGCGGTCCATATCTGTTAAAAGAATTTACATCAAAATCATCTCTTGAGTACATGAAGAACCCACATTACTACGACCAAGAAAAAGTAACGATTGAAAAAGTTAAATTGGCTTATGTTGATGGTTCTGACCAAGATATGACTATCCGCAATTTCGAAAGCGGAGCCTACTCATCTGCCGGTGTCTACCCAAATAGTTCAAACTTTGCTAAGACAAAGGAAAAGTACAAGGACAACATCGTCTATAGCCTGCAGGATGCGACATCTTGGTACTATAACTTTAACGTCAACCGCGGTGCTTATAACCATACTGCAAAAACAAGTGATGAGCAAAAACAAGCAACTCAAGCTGCAGTTTTGAATAAAAATTTCCGTCAAGCGATCAACTTTGCCATTGACCGTACAGCTTATTCGGCTCAGTCTAATGGAGAAGAAGCAGCTAAAAACACTCTTCGTAACTCGCTTGTACCACCAACTTTCGTGCAAGTAGGTGACAAGACTTTTGGTGAGACAGTTTCATCTAAGTTGGTAAACTATGGTACACAATGGTCAAATATGAATCTTGAAGATGCTCAAGACGGTTATTTCAATAAAGAAAAAGCACAAGCGAAGTTTGCAGAAGCTAAAAAAGAATTGGAAGCACAAGGTGTGAGCTTCCCAATTCATTTGGACTTGCCTGTAGACCAGGTTAACAAGACCTTGCTTTCTGGAACAAACTCAATCAAACAATCAATCGAATCAACGCTCGGTTCTGAAAATGTAGTGGTTGATGTTATCCAATTGTCAACAGATGATTATACAAATGCAACAGTTCAAGCACCAACTCCTGCAGATCATGACTATGATTTGAACTTGGATGGATGGTCAGCTGACTACCAAGATCCTTCAACTTACCTCAATCCTTTCAATGCTGAGGATGGATTCTATCTCAAGATTTTAGGACTTGATCCAAGTAAGGACACAGCTAAGATTACAAATATCGGATTGGACCAATATACTAAAAAATTGAAAGCGGCAGATGCAGAAAATACAAACGTAGCCAAACGTTATGAAAATTATGCAGATGCACAAGCTTGGCTGATTGATAGTTCGCTGTTGCTCCCTGTAAATTCAAACGGTGGTGGAGCTTCAGTAACACGTGTGACACCATTTACACGAGCTTACTCACTTGTCGGAATCAAAGGTACTGGAAGTAACTATAAGTACATGAAATTGCAAACAGAAGTGGTAACAACTGCTCAATTTGACGAAGCTAAAGCCAAATGGGAACAAGAACGTAAAAACTCAGTCGAAAAGAGTCAAAAAGAATTCGAAAGTCACGTTAAATAATAAAAAAATAGAGCTTTTAAATAGCTCTATTTTTTATTATATTTGTATTTTGGAAACACAAAAAGCAATAAAAACTATAGTAAATATAAAAAACGAAAACACTTCCCAAAAGCGAGCGCTTTCTTGATTGGTGTTGATGGTCTTGAGAGGCGATTTATGATATAATTAAACTAAAATGTTTTGAAGAGGTATTCCATGAAAAATAGACGCATAAAAAAAAGTAAATCTAGTAAATTTCAGCAGAGCTTAAACATAGGTTTGTTGCTAATCTATGCTGTTCTAGCTTCTTTTTTATTGTTTTTGATTTTTAAATATCAGATTTTAGCGGTCAGCTATTTTAATATTATCTTGGCAGTGGTTTTAGTTCTTATCGCGTTATTGTCTCTGTTGCTGATAGTAAATCGAAAAGCTAAAATTTTTACCTTGATAATACTGCTAGTCTCAGTCTTATTTAGTTCGGTAGCATTAGTAGCTGTCAATCGATTTGTAGGGCTCGCCAATCAATTTAATGCAACTTCAAATTATTCAAGCTACTCTATGAGTGTGGCAGTGCTAGCAGACAGTGAGATTAATAACGTTTCTCAACTTTCTAGTGTAACTGCTCCAACAGGAACAGATGCTGAGAATATTCAAAAATTGATAGATGACATTAAAACAACTCAAAGCAAGGAATTGACAGTTGAGGAAGCTTCTTCTTATCTAGCATCCTATAAGAGTTTGATAAATGGAGAAACCAAAGCGATTGTCTTGAATAGTGTTTTTGAAAATCTAATTGAACAGGAATATCCTGACCATGCTAAAAAGATTAAGAAAATCTATACCAAGGACTTGACCAAGAAAGTGGAAGCGCCTAAGGTAGCTACAGGAAATTCTTTCAATGTCTACATCAGCGGGATTGATACCTATGGTCCTATCAGTTCTGTTTCACGCTCAGATGTCAATATCATCATGACAGTGAATCAAGATACTAAGAAGATTCTTTTGACGACAACTCCTCGAGATGCCTACGTTCCTATCGCAGATGGCGGGAATAACCAAAACGATAAGTTGACACATGCGGGTATCTATGGTGTAGATGCTTCTATCCATACCTTAGAAAATCTTTATGGTATCGACTTAAACTACTATGCTCGTCTCAATTTCACCTCTTTCTTGAAGTTGATTGATCTTCTCGGCGGTGTTGATGTTTATAACGACCAAGAATTTACATCGCGTCATGGACAATACCATTTTCCAGTCGGAAATGTTCATTTGGATTCTGAGCAAGCTTTGGGATTTGTTCGTGAACGCTATTCGCTTGCTAATGGTGACGGGGATCGTGGTCGTAACCAACAAAAAGTTATTGCGGCGATTATCCAGAAATTAACCTCGGCAGAATCTTTGAAAAACTATGACAGTATTATTCAAAGTTTGCAGGATTCGATTCAAACCAATATGCCGCCAGAAACAATGGTTAGTCTTGTCAATACTCAGTTGGCAAGTGGTGGGAAATATACCGTTACCAATCAAGATTTGAAAGGGACTGGACGTATGGATCTTCCATCTTACGCTATGCCAGATAGCAATCTTTACATGTTGGAAATCGATCCAACAAACTTGGAGACTGTTAAGGCGGCCATTAAAGATACCATGGAAGGAAACTAAGATGATTGATATTCATTCACATATTGTTTTCGATGTTGACGATGGACCTAAAAATAAAGCTGAGAGCAAGGCCCTCCTTGAGGAAGCTTACGCACAAGGTGCTCGGACTATCGTTTCAACTTCTCATCGACGAAAGGGAATGTTTGAGACACCAGAAGATAAAATTGCTACTAATTTTAAGATCGTTCAGGAACTAGCCAAGGAGATAGCTCCTGACTTAACAGTTTTATATGGTGCTGAGATATATTTTACTAGCGACATTCTAGATAAATTAGAAAATCATATTATCCCGAAACTAAATGACACACGCTATGCTTTAATTGAATTTAGTATGAATACACCTTATCGAGAGATTCATAGTGCCTTGTCAAAAGTTCTCATGTTAGGTGTAACACCTGTGATTGCTCATATTGAACGTTATCATGCTTTGGAAAATGATGAAAAAAGAGTGAGAGAGCTCATCAATATGGGATGCTATACGCAAATAAACAGTTCAAGTGTTCTAAAACCGAAACTATTTGGGGATACTTATAAGTTTATGAAGAAACGTGCTCGCTATTTTTTAGATAGAGATTTAGTTCATGTTGTTGCGAGTGATATGCATAATTTGGATGATAGACGACCTCATATGAGAGAAGCTTATGATTTGATAAGTAGAAAATATGGCAAAGAAAAAGCTCAAGAGCTTTTTGAAACAAATCCTTCAAAAATTATAAAAGATGAAATTATATAGGAGAAACGATGAAAGAACAAGACAAAATCGAAATTGATGTAGTGCAAATGCTAAAAGTTTTATGGAAACGCAAATTGATAATAGCGTTGGCAGCAATTGTCACAGGTGCGCTTGCTTTTGGATATAGTTCATTTGTAGTTAAACCTCAATTTACAAGTACCACACGTATCTATGTGGTCAATCGTAACCAAGGAGATAAACCTGGTCTGACTAATCAAGATTTGCAAGCTGGTTCTTACTTGGTAAAAGACTACCGTGAAATTATTCTTTCTCAAGATGTTTTAGAAAAAGTAGTAGCTGATCAAGGGTTGAGTTTTGATGCAAAATCCCTCGCTAAAAAAGTTCAAGTAACGGTTCCAGCAGATACTCGTATAGTGTCAATTTCAGTAAGAGATGGGAATCCTGAAGAAGCTAGTCGAATAGCAAATGCTCTTAGAGAAGTGGCCGCTCAAAAAATTATCTCTGTTACGAAAGTATCTGACGTAACTACTTTAGAAGAAGCTCGCCCTGCTCTATCACCATCCTCTCCAAACATTCGTCGCAATACAATCTTTGGTGTTGGTATAGGAGCAAGTATTGTCATTCTATTAGCTCTATTGGTTGAACTATTGGATGACCGTGTAAAACGTCCAGAGGATATTGAAGAAGTAATGCATCTCTCACTTTTGGGAGTTATTCCAAATCTAGAGAAATTAAAGTAAGGGAGTAAACATGGCAAAGTTAGAATTATCAGAACAACGATTAAACTCTGTAAAAAAAGCTGAGGAGTATTATAACGCATTACGGACCAATATCCAGTTGAGTGGAGATGGTCTCAAAGTGATTGCTATTTCTTCAGTTCGACCTGGAGAAGGGAAATCAACCACTTCAACCAATATAGCTTGGGCTTTCGCGCGTGCAGGCTATAAGACGCTCCTTATTGATGCCGATATTCGAAATTCGGTAATGTCAGGTGTCTTTAAGTCTCGAGAAAGAATTACAGGTTTGACAGACTACTTATCAGGAACCAAAGATCTATCTCATGGGTTGTGTGAAACAAGCGTAGAAAACTTGTTTGTCATTCAATCAGGGGCTGTTTCACCAAACCCGACTGCCCTGCTTCAAAGTGACAAATTTGAAGCAATGATTGAGACTTTACGCAAATACTTTGACTATATCATTGTGGATACGGCCCCTATCGGAGTTGTCATTGATGCAGCGATTATTGTACAAAAATGCGACGCCTCTATCCTGGTGACTGAAGCTTCCGCAACAAAACGGAGAGAAGTTCAAAAAGCTAAGACCCAATTAGAACAAACTGGGACACCATTCCTTGGTGTTATTCTGAATAAGTTCGATATTCATCTTGAAAAGTATGGCACATATGGTGGTTACGGGAGCTATGGTGCTTACGGTCAAAAATAAGTTTAGGGAGTAAATATATGGAAGGAAGGGGTTTCTATAACGTAACTCTAGCGTTTTTGCAGAGTATACTGGTTAGTGTATTAGCTTATATACTAATTTCTGTAACAGAAACAAAGATTGTTGCAAAAACTGTTTTTGTCCTTTATTTTCTTCACTTTGCTGCCTTCTACATCAGTAGTTATGGGAAGGATTTTTTCAAACGAAGCCAATCGGTCGAATTGATAGAGACAATAAAATACATTATCTTTTTTGCTTTGTTAATTAGTTTCTCTAGTTTCTTTTTAAAAGACCAATTTGTGATTTCGAGAAGAGGAATGATTTACTTCCTTTCATTATATGGGATTTCCAACTACATTCTCAGCTTTGTTATAAAAAAATATTGGGTACAATTTAACCATAATTTAAAAGGAAGTCGTAAAATTCTTTTGATAACTGCGGCAACACGTACTGAGAAAGTAATTGATCGTCTCTTGACTGCTAATGATGTTTTTGGAAAGCTTGTAGCAGTGAGTGTCTTAGATGATCCAAATTTTAAACATGATAAAGTTACGATTGTTCCACATGAACATCTCATTCATTATGCAACTCACGAAGTAGTGGATGAGGTTTTCGTGAATTTGCCAAGTGAGGATTATGACATTGGTAGCATTATTTCTCAATTTGAAACGATGGGAATTGATGTTACTGTTAATCTAAATGCCTTTGATAAGAATTTAGGTAGAAACAAACAAATCCATGAGATGGCTGGTTTGAATGTAGTAACTTTCTCTACAAATTTATATAAACCTAGTCATATCATTGCTAAGAGAATCATTGATATTCTTGGTGCTATTGTAGGACTAATTATATTTGGTCTTGTAAGTATAGTCCTTGTGCCAATGATTCGAAAAGATGGTGGACCAGCAATCTTCTCTCAAACCCGAGTTGGTAAAAATGGTCGCTATTTCACATTTTATAAATTCCGTTCCATGAGGGTAGATGCAGAAGAAATCAAGCAGCAATTGATGGATCAGAATACCATGCAGGGTGGGATGTTTAAGATGGACAATGACCCTCGAGTTACAGAAATTGGTCGCTTTATACGTAAAACTAGTATTGACGAGTTACCCCAGTTTTGGAATGTACTGATTGGGGACATGAGCCTAGTTGGAACTCGTCCTCCAACAGTGGATGAGTATGAAAAGTATACTCCTGAGCAGAAACGTCGATTGAGTTTTAAACCAGGCATTACTGGGCTATGGCAAATTAGTGGTCGAAGTGGAATTACCAATTTTGACGATGTTGTCAAACTAGATGTAGCTTATATCGATGATTGGACAATTTGGAAAGATTTCGAAATTTTATTAAAAACAATAAAAGTAGTGTTGATGAGAGATGGAGCAAAGTGATTCTATGGATAAAGTGAGAGAGATTCAATTAGGAGAGTTAACTCTTTTAGAAAGTTATATTGATCTTTGTAAAAGACATAATTTGCGTTATTACGCCTTAGGTGGTACATTACTAGGTGCCATTCGTCATAAAGGATTTATCCCATGGGATGATGATATGGATTTAGGAATGCCTAGAAAAGATTATGAAAAATTCTTGTCAATCTGTGAGAAAGAACTTCCTGAAAGTGTTATTTTAAGACTTCACGATGATAATCTAGGTAATACTTCGATTATGGATACTTCAGTCCAAATTCAATTTGGTAATGAATGGTGTAGTCCCTTTATTGATATCTTTCCCTTAGATGGTTATCCAGAAGATGGTTTTCACTACTGGTTGCATACGAATAAAATAAAATTGTATCGTGCCTTGTCTAAAATTTCTGTCATCGATCGTTTGCATGAAAGAGATAGAGGCTCGTTCGAAAATGCAATTGTGAAAGTTTCCAAAGCCTTAAAATTAAATAAGCTCTTAAACACTTCAAAAATTAATAAAAAATTACAAAATATCATTAAACAATATGATTACGAGACTAGTACCATGGTTGGAAATGTCTTAGGTTCTTACCGCGAGCGAGAACTCGCAAGAAAAGAAGTGTTCGGGGAACCGCAATTACTAGAGTTTGAAAACTTACAAATTAGTTGTCATGCAAATCCTGATGAATATTTGACAAAAATATATGGTGATTACATGCAACTACCAAAAGAAGCTGAACGGAAGGGTCATTTTGAGTCTACGTGGGGAGATTAAATTGAATAGTTTTGATTTAATGGGGGTCAGAATTGACCCCTTAACAATGGACGAAACTGTCCAAGCTGTTGAAAAATTTGTTCTTGAGCAACGCCCACTCCATCTAATGGGGGTGAACGCAGACAAAATTAATCAATGTCAGACAGATGAATCGATTAAAAAGATAGTGAACGATTCTGAGATCATTAATGCAGATGGAGCTTCAGTTGTTCTAGCTTCTCGCTTTTTGGGTTATCAAGTTCCTGAGAGAGTTGCTGGGATTGATTTGATGCAAAAATTACTCCATTTAGCTAATGAAAAGTCTTATTCGGTTTATTTTTTTGGTGCCAAGGAAGAAGTTTTAATAGATATGTTGGAAATCTTTAAGAAAGATTATCCAAATTTACGAGTCCTTGGGCATCGTAATGGTTATTTTTCTGAAGAAGATGAATATGGCATTCAAGAAGATATTCGAGCAAAAAATCCGGATTTTGTTTTTGTCGGGATTACCTCTCCTAAGAAAGAATACATTATCCAAAAGTTCATGGATCATGGTGTAAATTCGGTATTTATGGGAGTTGGAGGTAGTTTTGACGTTTTATCTGGCCATATTAAACGAGCTCCTCTATGGATGCAAAATGCACATCTTGAGTGGTTGTTCCGCGTGGCAAATGAACCTAAACGCCTCTTTAAACGGTATTTCGTAGGAAATGTCACTTTTATTAAGCGAGTTTTAGATGAAAAACGGAAGTCGAAAAAATAATATTTTACATATTTCACGTACCATGGATATCGGTGGTGCAGAGCGTATTGTTTACCAGTTGAGCTCAGATTTGAAAGATGAGTTTGACAGTGTTCATGTCGCATCTACAGGTGGAATTTGGGAGAGCAATCTTGCTGCTAAAGGTATTCAACATCATAAAATTTTAGATATTGATAGTAAAAATCCACTGACAGTATTAAAGCTTCTATATTCTATTCACCAGATTATCAAAAACAATGAGATTACTATAGTCCACACTCATCACCGGATGGCTGCTTTTTATATCCGATTATTAAAGCTTTTTAATTCAAAATTAAAACACATTTATACAGCTCACAATGTCTTTAAGGATAAATTACCTCTATATAGATTTGCTTTAAAAAATGCTAAAAGTGTAGCAGTAGGAGAGGCGGTAAATAAAAACCTAAAAGAAGACGTAGGAATTACCGACAGCAGTGTTATCTATAATGGAGTTATCTTTAAAGAGACAGATAACAAGGTTGATGAAATTGTGAATTCCGACGGAATAAAGCTAGGGTGTATTGCAAGATTATCTGAACAGAAGGGCTTGATATATCTTATTGAAGCTATGTCTTTACTTACGGTAAAGGATATTCGATTGTTTATCGTTGGTGATGGTGAGCTTAGAAATGAACTTGAGAATAAGGTTAAAGAGCTACATCTTCAAGATTCAGTAACATTTTTAGGATATCGTAAGGATATCGTGGAATGTATCAACAGTTTTGATTTTTGTGTTTTGCCTTCAGTATTTGAAGGATTTGGCTTAGTTGCCATTGAGGCATTTATGAATAGCAAAACCTTAGTTGCCACGGATATACCGGGATTAAACGAAGTTGTTACAAATGAAAATGGAATCTTAGTCCCAGTAAAAGATCCGATTGCCCTAGCTGGTGCAATAGACAAATTAGCAACAGATGTAGCATTAAGAAATAGTCTAGCTTTACAAGCCAAAAAAACCTATGACGAAAAATTTAGTTATCCTATGTTTTTAGAAAATTATCGAGCGTTGTATAGAGAGATACAGGGAGAACCAAAATGAAAAAAGTAATGTTGGTTTTTGGGACACGTCCAGAAGCAATAAAAATGTGTCCATTAGTAAATGAGTTGAAGAAAAATGATTCAATTAAGACTATTGTCTGTGTAACTGGCCAACACAAAGAAATGCTTGAACAAGTTTTGGATGTTTTTGAAGTAGTTCCTGATTATGATTTAGGAATTATGAAAGCGAACCAAACTCTATTTACAATCACGACTAGTATTCTTGATAAGATTCAAACAGTTTTAGAGCAAGAAAAACCAGATATCGTTCTTGTTCACGGTGATACAACTACGACTTTTGCTACGGCTTTAGCTGCGTTTTATTTGGGTATCAAGGTTGGGCATGTAGAAGCAGGTTTGCGAACTTATAATCTTCAAAGTCCGTTTCCTGAAGAGTTCAACCGCCAAACCACTTCCATTATTGCAGATTATAATTTCGCCCCGACAGAAGTTGCAAAGGAGAATCTTCTAAAAGAGGGAAGAGAAAATATCTTTGTAACAGGGAATACTGTTATTGATGCCTTAAAGACAACTGTTCAGGATGATTACAACCACCCAATTTTAGAGTGGGCTAAGGACAGTAAGTTAATTATGCTGACAGCTCACAGACGTGAAAATCTTGGGCAACCAATGGAGCATATGTTTAATGCCGTTAACCGTATTTTAAATGAATTTGAAGATGTTAAGGTTGTTTACCCAATTCATAAAAACCCTAAGGTTCGAGAGTTGGCAAGTAAAGTATTTGGCGATAATGAACGTATGAAAATTATTGAACCTTTAGAGGTCATTGATTTCCATAATTTTATGAATCAAAGCTACATGATTTTAACAGATTCTGGTGGAGTTCAAGAAGAAGCTCCATCCTTAGGGAAACCAGTTTTAGTCATGCGTGATACCACAGAACGTCCCGAAGGGATTGCGGCAGGAACTTTGAAATTGGTAGGAACAGAAGAAGAAAATATTTATAGGAATTTTAAGCTTCTTTTGGAAAATGAAGAGGAATACAACAAGATGAGTAAGGCAAGCAATCCTTATGGGAATGGAACAGCTTGTCAACAGATTGTAGAAGTTATCATGAAGGGATTAGTATAATGGGGAAAGTTTCGATTGTTGTTCCAGTATACAACGTTGAAGATTATTTGAAATATTGTGTTGATAGCTTAATTAATCAATCGTACAAGGATATTGAGATTATTTTGGTAGATGATGGCTCTACTGATGATTCTGGAAAAATATGTGATAAGTATGCCCAAGAAGATGACCGTATTAGAGTCTTGCATATTGAGAATGGAGGCCTTTCTAATGCTCGAAATACGGGTGTAAAGTTTGCTTCTGCTGAGTGGATAATTTTCATTGATTCTGATGATTACTATGATCGTAGAACTGTTGAGTATTTAGTGCAACTTCAAAAGAAGTATGATGTTGATCTTGTTGCAACTTCCGTCATCGAAGTTAGGGACTTCCAAAGTGAGGATTTTTTAGGTTCATTAACTAACATAGATTCTTTGAAATTAGATCGCTATACAGCTTTGAAGGAGATGTTTTATGGAAATATAGTTGGAACTCATCCAGGGGGAAAACTATACAAAAAAGAAATTTTGATGAAGTTTCCTTTTCCAGAGGGTATGATCTATGAAGATTTGGCTGTCTCTTTTGAGCATATCGGAGCATGCAATGAAATTGCCGTAGGATGCATCAATTTATACAAATATTATAGAAGACCTGGAAGTATTGTCAATTCTTCTTATAGTGATAAATTTTTAGACTTCTATAAGGCTATAGAGATGAATAGAGAATTTGTTCAGAGAGATTATCCTAATGATAAGGAAATGAAGAAAGCACTTACTGTACGTTATGTCTTTAAGGGGTTACATGTAGTACATGCTATGCTTAGTTCAAAGATGTATTCGGATGTCAATAAAATCAGAAAAGAATACACTAGTTACTTCAACGATATTATTCCTAATCCAAATATAACAGGGAAAAATAAATTGAAGTACGTGATGCTCTTGGTTTCACCAAAAATGTATGAAAAAATCAGAGAGAAGATGGGTTAGGTAAGAATGAAGGTTTTAAAAAATTATGCATATAATCTTTCTTACCAGCTTTTAGTGATAATTCTTCCTATTATAACAACACCTTATGTAACTAGGGTATTTAGTTCAACTGATTTAGGTACTTATGGTTATTTCAATTCAATTGTAACCTACTTTATTTTATTGGCGACATTGGGCGTGGCCAATTATGGTACAAAAGAAATTTCAGGCCATCGTAAAGATATCAGAAAAAACTTTTGGGGAATATACACCTTGCAGTTTGGTGCGACCATTCTGTCGATATGCTTATACATTCTCTTATGTCTGTCCTTGTCATTTATGCAAAATCCCGTTGCATATATTTTGGGCTTGAGTCTGGTATCTAAAGGGATGGATATCTCCTGGTTATTTCAAGGGTTAGAGGATTTTCGCAAGATAACAGTTAGAAATATTACTGTTAAACTGGTCGGTGTCATTTCAATCTTCTTATTTGTAAAATCAGCAAATGATTTATATCTTTATGTGTTTTTGCTAACAATATTTGAATTATTGGGGCAGTTTAGTATGTGGTTGCCAGCTAGAGAATTTATCGGGAAACCACATTTTGATTGGTCCTATGCTAAACAACACTTGAAACCAGTTGTTCTCTTGTTTTTGCCGCAAATAGCTATTTCGCTATATGTTACTTTGGATCGTACTATGCTAGGGGCATTAGCCTCAACTAAAGACGTCGGAATTTATGACCAAGCCTTAAAATTGGTCAATATTTTGCTTACACTAGTGACTTCGTTAGGAAGCGTAATGCTTCCTCATGTTGCCAATCTCCTATCAACTGGAGATCACAAAGCTGTAAACAAAATGCATCAGATGTCTTTCTTAATATACAATTTAGTCATTTTTCCTATAATAGCAGGAATGTTAATTGTTAATGATGATTTCGTGCAATTTTTCTTAGGACAGGATTTCCAAGATGCTAAATATGCGATAGCAATTATGATTTTTAGAATGTTCTTTATTGGCTGGACAAATATTATGGGTATTCAAATCTTGATTCCACATAATAAAAATAAAGAATTTATGATTTCGACTACTATTCCAGCTGTTTTGAGTGTCGGTTTAAATTTATTATTACTACCTAAATTAGGTTATATCGGAGCAGCCATTGTTTCTGTATTAACAGAAGCCTTAGTATGGGCTATTCAACTGTATTTTACAAGAAACTATTTAAAGGAAGTGCCTCTTCTAGCTTCGACAGTTAAAATTATAGGAGCATCAGCTCTTATGTACGGTGTACTATTCGTTGTAAAAACTACAGTGAATTTTACGCCTGTTATAAATGTTATGGTATTTGCTACAATAGGAGCGATACTTTACATTTTTCAAATACTATTCTTAAAAGTAATTAGTCCAAAAGAGTTGAAACAGCAGTTATTGAATAAGTGAAATTGAATGGAATAAATAGAAATTTCAGTAGCTTATAGTCTTATTGTAAAATGAACTCTTGTATAGATTAAATTCGCTTTGGTTGATAAAATAGTTAGGAAAGGGAGGATAGAAGAGTATAAGTGAACTAGAAGATTAAAGAAATATTATTTTTTCTCATTCAATTCCATATTTCTTTTTCTTATCATTCACTCTGTATGATTCTTTTTCAAAAAATATGATAAAAATTAAATTTGAAAACCTACTAGTCAGCATTGTTGTATCTGTAGTGGTATTTTTTAATACCATATCAACTACGATGCTGGATAGGACTTTTTTTCAAGTCAAAGTAAATTTCCTATTTTTGATTGTATTGCTTTTAGGGCTTCGTTTTTTGTATAAAATGCGGGTCTCATACAAATATCTAATACTTTCTATTCTATTGTTGCTTTCGGGGGTTTTAGTGTATTTTCAAACGAACAGACTTAATTTTCTAGTCTATTCGATGCTACTAGTCCTCTTGGTTAATGTAGATATGAAAGTAGTTTTGAGGAACTATGTAGTTGTAGCTGGTATTCTCGTAGTTGGTGTTTTTCTTTTATCGCTGGTTGGCATGGTTCCTAACCTGCAATATAATCGTGCGGGAGTTATTCGAAATTCGTTTGGGTTTATTTATCCTACGGATTTTGCATCACATTGCTTCTATCTATTTTTAGCAATTTCTTATCTTTTAAAAGATAAATTTATATGGACCAGATCTCTGTTTGGTGTCTTGCTATCAGCTTTTATTATAAAATACTGCGATGCACGTTTAAATGCTTTGTCAATTTTGTTAGCGACAGTTATTTTCATTTATTTTTATTACAGCAATGGGAAAAAACTAAAAATATTTGCCTTGTTGCCTTATTCGGCTGTTGTATTTGCATCAACTGTTACCTATTTGTCATACAAGTTTTCTTGGTCTAATCCATTTTTGGTATCGATAAACAAATTAATCACGGGAAGGCTAGCTCTAGGTAGGAATGCATTTGATACATTTGGAGTCCATCTATTTGGGACGAGAAACGTTCAATTTATAGGATCAGGTGGAAAAACAGAATCTGTAATAGGGTATAACTATGTAGACTCCTCTTATGTGCAGATGTTATTTACATATGGAATAGTGCCTGTAGTTCTATTGATAATAATTTATGTTATCGCCTCAAGGAAACAGTATAAGGATGGTCAATATTTATTAGTTGTGATTTTATCATTGATTGCTTTTAACTGTATGATTGAAGCCTTCTGGTTTGTTCCTACGTATAATATATTCATGTTTGTACTATTTACAACAAATACTTTTAGCAAAAAAGAATCGAATAATATTATTGCATTAAATGCGGCCTAGCTATAGTACTAGATTTCAGGAGGAGCTAATAGATGATAGGAGTCCTTTCTAGGAAAGAAAAAATAACGTTTGCTGGCCTAGAGTCGGCATTAATAAGACATTGTAGAGTTCATTAACGGAGTTTTAATTTAATATGTATGACTATTTAATTGTAGGTGCAGGTTTGTCTGGAGCAATCTTTGCACACGAAGCTACAAAACGTGGCAAAAAAGTAAAAGTGATTGACAAACGTGATCACATTGGTGGGAATATCTATTGTGAAGAGGTTGAAGGTATCAATGTTCACAAGTATGGTGCCCACATTTTCCATACTTCAAACAAAAAAGTATGGGACTATGTCAACCAGTTCGCTGAATTTAACAACTATATCAATTCACCAGTAGCTAACTACAAGGGCAGTCTTTACAACCTTCCTTTTAACATGAATACATTTTATGCTATGTGGGGAACCAAGACTCCACAAGAAGTCAAGGACAAGATTGCGGAGCAAACGGCTGATATGAAGAATGTTGAGCCAAAGAACTTGGAAGAACAAGCCATCAAGTTGATTGGTCCAGATATCTATGAAAAATTGATCAAGGGATACACTGAAAAACAATGGGGACGTTCTGCGACAGGCCTTCCGCCCTTCATTATCAAGCGTCTTCCAGTGCGTTTGACCTTTAATAATAACTACTTTAATGACCGTTACCAAGGAATTCCGATCGGTGGCTATAACGTCATCATCGAAAACATGCTGGGCGATGTAGAAGTAGAACTTGGGGTTGACTTTTTTGCCAATCGTGAAGAGTTGGAAAAATCAGCTGATAAAGTTGTCTTTACAGGAATGATTGACCAGTACTTTGACTATAAGCACGGGGAGTTGGAATACCGCAGCCTTCGGTTCGAACACGAAGTTTTGGATGAGGAAAATCATCAGGGTAATGCCGTGGTCAACTACACAGAGCGTGAGATTCCTTATACTCGTATTATTGAGCATAAGCACTTCGAGTATGGTACTCAACCGAAGACGGTTATCACTCGTGAGTACCCTGCTGATTGGAAACGTGGGGATGAACCATATTATCCGATCAACGATGAAAAGAACAACGCTATGTTTGCTAAGTATCAAGAAGAAGCAGCCAAAAATGATAAGGTCATCTTCTGTGGCCGTCTAGCAGATTATAAATACTACGACATGCATGTGGTCATTGAGCGTGCCTTAGAAGTCGTAGCAAATGAGTTTGACTGAAAGAAACAATAATCTATGAAATACTACTTAAAAGAAGAATTCCTGCATGATGTCAACGCAAAGAATGCGGGAAATAAAGCGCGCAATGACGTAGAAAGTATTGTGAAAGAAGAAGGCTATCACCCTTTGGTCTTGTCCGTCGTCAATTGGTATCAAATGAGTACCCTTGCGGCTCAACGCCATAAGGCAAAGGCTTTTGGACAAGCCTTGGATCAACTAAAGCAAGGAGATGAGTTGTTGATCCAGTTTCCAATGCTTCACCATAGCTTTTTTTCCACCCATTTGGTCAAAAAAGTGCAAAAAAGAGGGATTAAAGTCTATCTTTTGATTCATGACCTAGAAGTCCTCCGCCATGCCAACATGACCTCACTTCCTTTAAAACACAGAATTCGGATGTACCTTCAAGAAGCAAGTTTTCTCAAAACAGCTGATGGTATTATCGCCCATAATCCAATTATGAAGTCTGTTTTGGTGGATAAAGGAATTGTGGCAGATAAGATTGTCAGCCTTGGCATTTTCGACTATCTGATTCCAGATTTCCAAGAGAAGAGCGGTCAAACAAAAGACCAGCCGATGATTGTGGCAGGTAATTTGGCCCAGGAAAAAGCCGGTTATCTTTATACTCTTCCAGAAGCGCCAGTCTATAACCTCTATGGTGTAGGTTTTGATGAGAGTAGAGCTTTAGAGAATGAAACTTACTTTGGTTCTTTCTTGCCTGACGAGCTTCCTGTAGCCCTTGAGGGTGGATTTGGACTCGTATGGGATGGGGATAGTGCTGAAACCTGTAGTGGTGTGTTCGGAGAGTACCTCCGTTATAACAATTCTCACAAGGCATCCCTTTATTTGGCATCTGGGTTCCCACTTGTAGTGTGGAAACAGTCTGCCTTGTCACGTTTTGTGCTTGAGAATGACTGTGGGATTGCAGTAGAATCGCTTCATGATTTGAAAAACACGATCGAAAATCTATCAGATGCAGATTATCAAGAATTGGTTGCAAATGCAAAAAGAATTGGTAAAAAAATACGAGATGGTTTTTATCTAACCAGTGCTCTTAAACAATTAACAAAATAAGAAGTCTATTTGGACTTCTTTTTTTGTTACAACTAATCATTTGTGTATAAAAATTAGACCAGCAGAGAACGATTTTTTAGGGGAAAATTAAGTATCTAATCTTAACGCAAAATTGAAATGAACTTGGCATAAAAATACTTGAAAAAATACAATAAATTACACCGCATTTTTCAGTTTTTCTGACATTTTTACACTGTTTTTCATAGTAAAAATAAAAAAGAGGGACTTGTAATGGAATATTAAAATAAATTTAATGAAAAACCTTCGATAAAATCACAAAAAATTAGGCACGAATCGGATTTTTGTGATATAATATTCTGTGAATAGCTATGCCTTCTTGTAGCTATTAAAAAATCAAAGTGTGAAACTTGGAAGATAGAGAGGACGCAATGTAATGACTAGAAATGGTTTCTTTACAGGCTTAGATATTGGAACAAGCTCAATTAAAGTGTTAGTTGCTGAGCTTGTAGATGGTGAAGTAAATGTAATCGGTGTTAGTAACGCCAAAAGTAAAGGTGTCAAAGATGGGATTATCGTTGACATCGAAGCAGCAGCAACGGCTATTAAATCTGCTATTTCTCAAGCAGAAGAAAAAGCAGGAATTTCAATCAAATCAGTAAACGTTGGACTTCCAGCAAACTTATTGCAAGTGGAACCAACTCAAGGAATGATTCCTGTAACATCAGATACAAAAGAAATTACAGATCAAGATGTTGAGAATGTTGTCAAATCCGCTTTGACTAAGAGCATGACACCTGATCGTGAAGTGATTACGTTTGTGCCAGAAGAATTTGTAGTAGACGGTTTCCAAGGTATTCGTGACCCACGTGGTATGATGGGTGTTCGTTTGGAAATGCGTGGGCTTCTCTATACAGGTCCAAGAACCATTCTTCACAACCTTCGTAAAACTGTAGAACGTGTTGGAGTTCAAGTTGATAATGTGATTATTTCACCACTTGCAATTGTAAACTCTGTTCTTAACGAAGGTGAACGTGAGTTTGGAGCGACTGTTATTGATATGGGTGGTGGCCAAACAAGTGTTGCTACTATCCGTAATCAAGAACTTCAATACACAAATGTTTACCAAGAAGGTGGCGATTACGTCACTAAAGACATTTCAAAAGTTCTTAAAACTTCTAAAAAGATTGCAGAAGGTTTGAAACTTAACTACGGTGAAGCTTATCCGCAACTTGCAAGCAAAGAAACTTTCCAAGTTGAAGTGATTGGTGAAGTAGAACCTGTTGAAGTTACAGAAGAATACTTGGCTCAAATTATTTCAGCTAGATTGAAACACATCTTTGAACAAATCAAACAAGATTTGGAAAGAAGACATTTGTTGGACTTGCCGGGAGGTATTGCTCTGATCGGTGGAAATGCTATTCTACCAGGTATCGTTGAGCTTGCACAAGAAGTACTTGGAGTTCGTGTGAAACTTTATGTTCCAAACCAAGTAGGTATCCGCAATCCTGCATTTGCTCATGTGATTAGTTTGTCAGAATTTGCTGGAAGTCTTACAGAAGTGAATGTTTTGGCTCAAAGAGCTATCAGAGGAGATCAAGTTCTACGTCAACAACCAATTGATTTCAGAACTTCAAGTCAGGAAAAACCTGCAGCTTCTCAACGTTCAGTGTTTGGTACAACTTCAACTGAATCAGCAGAACCAACTTATACTGCTGAATCAGCAACTCCAAATCAATCAGAAGAAAAACCAAAATTGACTGACCGATTCCGTAGCTTAATCGGAAGCATGTTTGATGAATAGGATAGAGGAATAAAATATGACATTTTCATTTGATACAGCAGCAGCACAAGGTGCAGTAATTAAAGTAATTGGTGTCGGTGGTGGCGGTGGAAACGCCATTAACCGCATGGTTGACGAAGGTGTTTCAGGTGTTGAGTTCATTGCAGCCAACACAGATGTACAAGCCTTGAGCAGTACAAAAGCTGAAACAGTTATCCAACTTGGTCCAAAATTAACTCGCGGACTTGGTGCTGGAGGACAGCCTGAAGTTGGTCGTAAGGCTGCTGAAGAAAGCGAAGAAGCAATTACTGAAGCTATCAGTGGTGCAGATATGGTCTTCATCACTGCTGGTATGGGTGGTGGTTCTGGTACAGGTGCTGCACCAGTTATCGCTCGTATCGCTAAAGGTTTAGGTGCTTTGACTGTCGGTGTTGTGACACGTCCATTCGGTTTCGAAGGAAGCAAACGTGGTCAATTCGCAGTCCAAGGGATCAACGAACTTCGTGAACATGTTGATACTCTCTTGATTATCTCAAACAACAACTTATTAGAAATTGTTGACAAGAAAACTCCACTTCTTGAAGCTTTGTCTGAAGCAGATAACGTTCTTCGTCAGGGTGTTCAAGGGATTACAGATTTGATTACAAATCCTGGTTTAATCAACTTGGACTTCGCAGACGTGAAGACAGTAATGGCAAACAAAGGAAATGCCCTTATGGGTATCGGTATCGGTAGCGGAGAAGAGCGTGTTATCGAAGCGGCTCGTAAAGCTATCTACTCACCACTTCTTGAAACAACTATTGATGGAGCAGAAGATGTTATCGTTAACGTAACTGGTGGTTTGGATATGACTTTGATTGAAGCAGAAGAAGCTTCTGAAATCGTCAATCAAGCTGCTGGACATGGCGTAAATATCTGGCTCGGTACTTCTATTGATGAATCAATGAAAGATGAAATCCGTGTAACTGTTGTTGCAACTGGAGTTCGTCAAGATGCAGTCGAAAAAGTTGTAGCGCCACAACCAAGACAAGCGTCATTCCGTGAACCAGTAAAATCTGGACATACACACACTTATGACCGTCATTTTGATTTGGCAGAAACAGCTGAACTTCCAACTCCTTCACAACGTCACACTGAAGCGCCTAAAGCATCAGCTTTTGGTGACTGGGACTTGAGACGTGATTCAATTGTTCGTCAAGGTGAATCAGTCGTATCTCCAGTTGAACGTTTCGAAGCACCAGCTTCTGACGAAGATGAGTTGGAAACACCACCATTCTTTAAAAACCGTTAATAGAGATGGATTTAAAAGAAAATACAAATCAGGTATTTCAACAGGTTACAAAAGCAATTCAAGAAACCGGCCGTGAAGACGGTTCGGTTTCTGTAATTGCCGTAACAAAATATGTTGATATTGCAACTGCAGCAAATTTGATTGACCAAGGAGTCAAACACATTGGTGAAAACCGTGTCGACAAATTTCTTGAAAAGTATCATGCTTTAAGTGATAAAGATGTCACTTGGCACTTGATTGGTAGCTTACAAAGTAGAAAAGTCAAGGATATCATTCCTTATGTTGATTATTTTCACGCTTTAGATTCTTTGAAATTGGCCCAAGAGATTCAAAAACGTGCCGATCGAACCGTTAAATGTTTTTTGCAGGTCAATATTTCTGGAGAGGAAAGCAAGCATGGTTTCTCAAAAGAGGAACTATTGACAGTCTTGCCAGACTTGTCTAGCTTGGATCAAATCGAGTATGTTGGTCTCATGACCATGGCTCCCTTTGAGGCCCAAACAGAAGAGTTGCAAAAAATCTTTAAAGAAACGCAAGAGTTGCAACAATACATCCGTGAACAACAATTCCCCAATATGCCAATGACAGAACTAAGTATGGGAATGAGTCGTGACTACAAAGAAGCGATTCAATGTGGATCAACTTTTGTTCGAATTGGTACAGCATTTTTTAAATAGGAAATAATCATGTCATTAAAAGATAAATTTGATAAATTTATAGATTACTTTACAGAAGATGGAGATGAAGTTGCTTCAGAAGTTGTAGCTGCACAACCTGAACGTTCACTAGCTTCGGTTCCTCAAAAAAGAGAATTGCCACAGCAGGCTGCTGCTCAAGAATCTTCTTCAGCCGAAGCAAAAGAGAAAAATATTACAAAACTTCATGCCCGTCAGCAACAACTAGCAATTGAAAGCCATCGCTCTACTGAAAAAGTAACCATCGATGTTCGTTACCCACGCCGTTACGAAGATGCAACAGATATTGTTGATTTGTTGGCTGGAAATGAAAGTATCTTGATTGACTTCCAATATATGACAGAAGTTCAAGCTCGTCGTTGTTTGGATTACTTGGATGGAGCACGTCATGTCCTTGCTGGTGAGTTAAGAAAAGTAGCGAACACAATGTATCTTTTGACACCAGTTGGTGTTGTGGTAAACATTGAAGATATTCGTTTACCTGAAGAAGCTCAAAGCGAAGAATACGACTTTGACATGAAGAGAAATAGAGTACGTTAATGTTTCTAATAATTCGTTTTATCCAAAATGCTACAGATATCTATTCACTGATACTTGTAGCTTTTGCTCTATTATCATGGTTTCCAAATGCCTATGACACACAGTTGGGGAAATTTTTAGAGACTCTGTGTAAACCAATTCTTGAACCTCTAAAACGTCTACCTCTTCAAATCGCAGGTTTGGATTTCTCTGTTTGGATTGCCCTAATTCTCTTACGCATGATTAGCCGCTATCTCATCAATTTGCTGGTCGTATTATGAGCAAGGAACTTTACCAACATTTCGCAACGGAGGATATTCCATTCATCGATAAGGGGTTGGAATGGTTGAGTCAAGTCGAGGAGCACTATGCACCGATTTTATCTCCTTTTATAAATCCTCACCAAGTATTTATCTTGGAAACTTTGGGAAATAATAGAGGGATAAAAGTCTTCTCTAGTACGAGTTATATCTCTTCGGAGTACGCTAGGGTTATTTTAGCACCCGATTACTTCACGCCAAGTTTGGAAGATTTTGAAATGACCTTGCTTGAGATCGTGTATCCCAGCAAGTTTCAGCAACTGACCCATTCAAAGATATTGGGTACAGTTCTCAATCGACTAGGTATTGACCGTAAGTTATTCGGAGACATTCTGGTGACAGAAGAGAAAGCCCAAATTATTGTCGATCGAAGATTTACCACTCTTTTCCAAGATGGAATTCAAAAGATTTCCAAGTTGCCTGTAAGTTTAGTAGAACGTCCTTTTTCAGATATGATAGAATCTAAAGACGAGTATCAAGAAAAAGAAGTCTTGGTTTCAAGTCTTCGTCTGGATGCCTTCTTATCTAGCATATTGAAATTATCTCGTTCCCAAACTTCGGCTCTGGTTGAAAAAAAGTTGGTTCAAGTCAACTATCATATAGTTGAAAAATCGGACTATCCGATAAAAATTGGTGATTTAATCAGCGTCAGACGCTTTGGTCGAATTATCTTACTCAAAGAAAACGGTCAAACCAAAAAGGATAAGAAAAAATTAACAGTCCAGCTACTATTAAGCAAGTGAGAAAAATATGTCAATTACACCACAAGAAATTAGTGATAAAGCTTTCTCAAGATCATTCAGAGGCTACAATCAGGAAGAAGTTGACCTATTTCTAGATAAGATTTATTTTGAATTAGAGGAATTAATCCGAAACAAAGAGGAAACTGAACTCTACATCAAAAAACTAGAAGAACGTCTTTCCGACTATACGACTGATATTCCTAAAAGAACAGTAACAAATGAGCAAGAACCAGAAGCAATTAATGATTCTATTTTTTATTAAATAAGTGAGGAAAAATATGCCAATTACATCGTTAGAAATTAAGGATAAAACCTTTGGTGTTCAGTTTAGAGGTTTTAACCGTGAAGAAGTTGATGAATTTTTAGATATTGTTGTTCGTGACTATGAAGACTTAGTTCGTAGTAATCATGAAAAAGATCAGCACATTAAAAATTTAGAAGACCGTCTATCTTATTTTGATGAAATCAAAGATTCATTGAGTCAGTCAGTATTGATTGCTCAAGACACAGCTGAACGTGTGAAACAAGCTGCGAATGACCGTTCTAATAACATCATTAAGCAGGCTGAGCAAGATGCTCAACGCTTGCTTGATGAAGCAAAATACAAAGCCAATGAAATTTTGCGACAAGCAACAGATAATGCTAAAAAAGTTGCTGTAGAAACTGAAGAGTTGAAGAACAAGAGTCGCGTCTTCCACCAACGTTTGAAATCAACTATCGAAAGCCAGTTGGCTATTGTTGATTCATCAGATTGGGAAGAAATTTTGCGTCCGACTGCAACTTATCTTCAAACTAGCGACGAAGCATTCAAGGAAGTCGTCCAAGAGGTTCTAGGTGAAGATGTATCTTCATATCATGATGAAGAACCAATTGACATGACTCGTCAATTTTCTCCAGAAGAAGTTGCAGAACTTCAAGCGCGTATTGAAGCTGCTAACAAAGAATTGTTAGAGGCTGAACAAGCTACTGAAGAGTCAACTGAAGTTGAAGTTCAGCCAGTTGCTGAAACTCCTGTTGAGCCAGCACATGAGGAAGGACCTCAAGATGATGCTGACACTCAACAAGAATCAGTTCTAATTTTATAAGAATCTCATTAGAGAACAAGAATTTATCAATCAAATTTCTAGCGAGTAGGAGATGGTGGAAGTCCTACAATCCCTGTTGGTAAGTTTATCCTCTCTTAGTATCAAATCTGAAAATAGTAAGATTTGACGTTGCCCACGTTACGGGAAAAGAGGGAAAGAGACTAGGTCTTTTTCCGAACAAAGGTGGTACCACGATTTTCGTCCTTTTTGCGAGTCGTGGTTTTTATATTGTCAATTTACATTAAAGGAGTAAACATGAAACTTAAAGAAACCCTCAATCTTGGGAAAACAGAATTTCCAATGCGTGCCGGTCTTCCGACCAAAGAGCCAGTTTGGCAAAAGGAATGGGATGAAGCTAAACTTTATCAACGTCGTCAAGAATTAAATGAAGGAAAACCGCATTTCACGCTTCATGATGGCCCTCCGTATGCCAACGGGAACATCCACGTAGGACATGCCATGAACAAGATTTCTAAAGATATCATTGTTCGTTCTAAGTCTATGTCAGGATTTTACGCACCATATATTCCAGGTTGGGACACTCATGGTCTGCCAATCGAGCAAGTTTTGGCAAAACAAGGCGTTAAACGCAAAGAAATGGACTTGGTTGAGTACTTGAAACTTTGCCGTGAATACGCTCTGTCTCAAGTAGATAAACAACGCGAAGACTTTAAACGTTTGGGTGTTTCTGGTGACTGGGCAAATCCATATGTAACCTTGACGCCGGACTATGAAGCAGCGCAAATCCGTGTCTTCGGTGAAATGGCTAATAAAGGCTATATCTACCGTGGAGCGAAGCCTGTTTACTGGTCATGGTCATCAGAGTCAGCCCTTGCTGAGGCGGAAATTGAATACCACGACTTGGTTTCAACATCCCTTTACTATGCCAACAAGGTAAAAGATGGTAAAGGTGTCCTTGATACAGATACTTTCATCGTCGTTTGGACAACAACTCCATTCACCATCACGGCTTCTCGTGGTTTGACTGTTGGTGCGGATATTGATTACGTCTTGGTGCAACCAGCTGGCGAAACTCGTAAGTTTGTGGTTGCTTCAGAATTGTTGAACAGTTTGTCTGAGAAATTTGGTTGGGCAGATGTTCAAGTTTTGGCTACTTACCGTGGTTCAGAATTGAACCAAATTGTGACAGAGCACCCATGGGATACAGCAGTAGATGAACTCGTTATACTTGGTGACCATGTTACAACTGATTCTGGTACTGGTATCGTCCATACAGCACCTGGTTTTGGTGAGGATGACTACAATGTCGGTGTTGTCAATGGGCTTGAAGTTGCTGTGACCGTTAACGAACGCGGGATCATGATGGCCAATGCTGGTGCAGAGTTCGAAGGTCAATTCTACGACAAGGTTGTGCCAACGGTTATTGAAAAACTTGGTGATTTACTTCTTGCTCAAGAAGAAATCTCCCACTCCTACCCATTTGACTGGCGTACAAAAAAACCAATCATCTGGCGTGCCGTGCCACAATGGTTTGCTTCTGTATCTAAATTCCGGCAAGAAATTTTGGACGAAATTGAAAAAGTCAAGTTCCATTCAGAATGGGGTAAAGTCCGTCTTTACAACATGATCCGTGATCGTGGTGACTGGGTTATCTCTCGTCAACGGGCTTGGGGTGTTCCACTTCCAATCTTCTACGCAGAAGATGGCACACCAATCATGACAGCTGAAACTATTGAGCATGTAGCTCAACTCTTTGAAGAGCACGGATCAATCGTTTGGTGGCAACGTGATGCCAAAGACCTCTTGCCAGAAGGATTTACACATCCAGGTTCACCAAATGGTGAGTTCAAGAAAGAAACGGACATCATGGACGTTTGGTTTGACTCAGGTTCATCATGGAATGGTGTCGTGGTTAATCGCCCTGAACTTAAATATCCAGCAGACCTTTACCTAGAAGGTTCTGATCAGTACCGTGGTTGGTTCAACTCATCTCTTATCACATCTGTCGCTAACCATGGCGTAGCACCTTACAAACAAATTTTGTCACAAGGTTTTGCCCTTGATGGTAAAGGTGAGAAGATGTCTAAATCTCTTGGAAATACGATTGCTCCAAGCGATGTTGAAAAACAATTTGGTGCAGAAATCTTGCGTCTCTGGGTAACCAGTGTAGACTCAAGTAACGACGTACGTATCTCTATGGATATCTTGAGCCAAGTCTCTGAAACGTACCGTAAGATCCGTAACACCCTTCGTTTCTTGATTGCCAATACATCTGACTTTAATCCAGCTGAGGATGCGGTAGCTTACGAAGAGCTTCGTTCTGTTGATAAGTACATGACCATCCGCTTTAACCAACTTGTTAAGACTATTCGTGACGCTTATGCAAACTTTGAATTCTTGACAATCTATAAAGCCCTAGTGAACTTTATCAATGTTGATTTGTCTGCTTTCTATCTTGACTTTGCCAAAGATGTTGTCTACATTGAAGGAGCTAAATCACTTGAACGCCGTCAAATGCAAACTGTCTTCTATGATATTTTGGTGAAAATCACTAAACTCTTGACGCCAATTCTTCCTCACACTGCAGAAGAAATCTGGTCATATCTCGAGTTTGAAACAGAAGACTTTGTTCAATTGTCAGAATTACCTGAAGCTCAAACATTTGCTAATCAAGAGGAAATCTTGGATACATGGGCAGCCTTCATGGACTTCCGTGGACAAGCTCAAAAAGCCTTGGAAGAAGCTCGTAATGAAAAAGTGATTGGTAAATCACTTGAAGCTCACTTGACAGTTTATCCAAATGAAGTGGTGAAAACTCTTCTTGGAGCTGTTGATAGCAATGTCGCTCAACTATTGATTGTTTCTGAGTTGACCATTGCAGAAGGTCCAGCTCCAGAAGATGCTGTTAACTTTGAAGATGTAGCCTTCACGGTTGAGCGTGCAGCTGGTGAAGTTTGTGATCGTTGCCGTCGTATCGATCCAAGTACAGCAGAACGTAGCTACCATGCAACTATCTGCGATCACTGTGCAAGCATCGTCGAAGAAAACTTTGCGGATGCAGTAGCAGAAGGATTTGAAGCTAAATAGTCTAACAAAAATACAGGAGAAATTCCTGTATTTTTTTTAAAAAATAAAACTTTAATAAAAATATGGTATAATATACCTTATTAAAATAAAAGGAGATATTTATGAAGACAAAAACACTAGCACAAGTAGATGGCTTTATTGGTATTATTGCAGGGGCAATTTTAGCTTTCTTACCAATTTTTATGGTATTTCTTGCAGCCATTTCTGAAGACGAAGATGCTGCAGGGCTAATTTTGGGAATTATTTTCGTTGTATTCTCTTTAGTGAAAATTGCAACCCTCATTCTTGGAATCCTCTCACTTGTCTACTATAAGGATGACAATCGTATTTCACTAGCACCATCGATTCTATTTATCGTTGGATCTGTAGTCGCCTTGATTCCTTTCCTTGGGTGGATTGGTGGAATTGTCCTTGTCATTGGTGGGGCTTTGTACCTAGCAAGCTTGAAACAATTTAGAATTGAAGAATAAATTATTTTTTAGGGGAGAGTCCAAGAGCTCTTCTCTTTTTCGTTGATTTTAACTAGCTTTTTTGTGAAAAATTGTGTAAAATAGAATAGATAAACGAGGGCAACCTCGAAAAATAAAAGGAGAATCCAACTAATGGTAAAATTGGTTTTCGCTCGCCACGGTGAGTCTGAATGGAACAAAGCTAACCTTTTCACAGGATGGGCTGACGTAGATCTTTCTGAAAAAGGTACTCAACAAGCTATCGATGCTGGTAAATTGATCAAAGAAGCTGGTATTGAATTTGACCAAGCTTACACTTCAGTATTGAAACGTGCAATCAAAACAACTAACCTTGCACTTGAAGCATCTGACCAACTTTGGGTTCCAGTTGAAAAATCATGGCGCTTGAACGAACGTCACTACGGTGGTTTGACTGGTAAAAACAAAGCAGAAGCTGCTGAGCAATTTGGTGATGAGCAAGTTCACATCTGGCGTCGTTCATACGATGTATTGCCTCCAGCAATGGATCGTGATGATGAGCACTCAGCACACACTGACCGTCGTTACGCTTCACTTGATGACTCAGTAATTCCAGATGCTGAAAACTTGAAAGTGACTTTGGAACGTGCTCTTCCATTCTGGGAAGATAAAATCGCTCCAGCACTTAAAGATGGTAAAAACGTATTCGTAGGTGCACATGGTAACTCAATCCGTGCCCTAGTAAAACACATCAAACAATTGTCAGACGACGAAATCATGGATGTGGAAATCCCTAACTTCCCACCATTGGTATTCGAATTTGACGAAAAATTGAACGTAGTTTCTGAATACTACCTTGGTAAATAATGTAAAATAGAGTCTAGGATTATTCCTAGGCTTTTTTATTTTGAAAATAGGAAAATGTAGAGTGTAATTTAACTTGTCAAAGACAAGGATTCTTGTTATAATAGATAGGATGGAGGCGCTATGGCACTTAAAAAAGCAAGTTTAGCCTGTGCGGTTTGTGGTTCAAGAAACTACTCAATTAAAATTAGTGGGAATCAAAAACCGACTCGCTTAGAAGTAAATAAATTTTGTAAACATTGTGGTAAATACACAACACATCGAGAAACGAGATAGGAGATAAGAATGGGTTTTATTAAGGATATCTTTACACTTCTTAAAGATACAACTTGGCCAACTCGAAAACAAAGTTGGGTAGATTTCAAATCTATCATGGAATATACTGCCTTCTTTGTTGTCATCATTTATATTTTTGACCAGTTAATCGTTAGCGGATTAATCCGATTCATTAACATTTTTTAAGATAGTATAAATAGGCTGAAAGAAGTTTACCATTAAGAAAGGAAAAAAGATGGATAGTTTTGATAAAGGATGGTTTGTCCTACAAACATATTCTGGTTATGAAAATAAAGTAAAAGAAAATCTCTTGCAACGTGCACAAACATACAATATGTTGGATAATATCCTACGTGTGGAAATTCCAACTCAAACTGTGCAAGTTGAAAAAAATGGGAAGAAAAAAGAAGTTGAAGAAAATCGCTTCCCAGGATATGTCCTTGTAGAAATGGTTATGACCGATGAAGCTTGGTTTGTAGTTCGTAATACACCAAACGTTACGGGATTTGTAGGCTCACACGGGAACAGATCCAAACCAACTCCACTTTTGGAACAAGAAATCAGAGATATCTTGGTATCAATGGGACAAACGGTTCAAGAATTCGATATCAATGTTGAAGTTGGTCAAACAGTTCGAATCATTGATGGTGCCTTTGCTGATTACACAGGAAAAATTACTGAAATTGATAATAACAAAGTGAAAATGATTATTTCAATGTTTGGTAATGATACAGTAGCAGAAGTAAACTTGAATCAAATTGCTGAATTGTAATCTCAGTAACTCACCTACTTGTGAATCTAGAATCCTGTCAACTAATTTTTAAAAAAACTAGTTGACAAGGCAGAAAAAGTAGGTATAATAGAAAGAGTTGAAAAAGCTCAGGTCCGTTGGTCAAGGGGTTAAGACACCGCCTTTTCACGGCGGTAACACGGGTTCGAATCCCGTACGGACTATGAGTGTATCGCGGTTGGT
>NZ_JASHEJ010000002.1:0-471356 GCF_047463175.1 Streptococcus infantis | reverse complement strand
CGGGCTCATAACCCGAAGGTCGTAGGTTCAAATCCTGCTCCCGCAATATTTGGCTCGGTAGCTCAGTTGGTAGAGCAATGGATTGAAGCTCCATGTGTCGGCGGTTCGATTCCGTCTCGCGCCATTTCTTATATAACACGGAAGGGTAGCGAAGAGGCTAAACGCGGCGGACTGTAAATCCGCTCCTTCGGGTTCGGGGGTTCGAATCCCTCCCCTTCCATCTTATACGGGCATAGTTTAAAGGTAGAACTAAGGTCTCCAAAACCTTCAGTGTGGGTTCAATTCCTACTGCCCGTGTTAAACGTTATGGCGGGTGTGGTGAAGTGGTTAACACATCAGATTGTGGCTCTGACATTCGGGGGTTCGATTCCCCTCACTCGCCTATTTTATATTATTGGGGTATAGCCAAGCGGTAAGGCAAGGGACTTTGACTCCCTCATGCGTTGGTTCGAATCCAGCTACCCCAGTTACTATTTGCCGGCGTGGCGGAATTGGCAGACGCGCTGGACTCAAAATCCAGTGTCCGCAAGGACGTGCCGGTTCGACCCCGGCCGCCGGTATAGTATTAAAGACAAGGTTTTCGGACCTTGTCTTTTTCTTTTATTTGTTGAATTTGTAACGCTGAGTTACTTAAAATTACTTGTTTTATAACAAATCATCTAATTTATCCGCTAATTTTTGTTGCTTGCTTGGATACAAATGAGAGTATGTATCTATTGTTGTAGTTATAGAAGCATGTCCTAATCTTTCTTTTACGACAAGATAATCTTCTCCTTGGTTTATTAGTAGGGAAGCATGTGAATGCCTGAAGTCATGAATTCTTATTTTTTTTAAAGAACTATCTCTTTGTAATATTTTTTTATATTGTTTTTCGATTGAATCCTTAGTTATCGTAATCGGGCTATTTTGAAATATCTGTAGATCATCTAGGTTGGTTGTAAATTCTTTTAATCTTTCATGCTGTGTTTGCCTCCATTCTTCTAGTGTCTCCACTAGTTTGGTGTTCATGATGATTCTTCGGGTTCCAGCTTTTGTCTTTGTACTACTAATGTGTTCTTCACCTTTTTTAACGTATATTGATTTACTTACATGGATTGTATTTGTAGAAAACTCTATGTCCTTCCACGTTAGAGCAAGAGCTTCTCCGAGTCTTAGACCAGTAAAAAATAGAACTGTGAATAGTAATTTTATATTGTATTCATCGTTGCTAAATAGTGTTAAGAAATGCTTAAATTCTTTTACTGTCCAGAAATTTAATTTTACTTTTTCTATGGGTAATTTTTTCAGTAATCCTACGGGATGTTCCTTGTAAAATCCCTTTCTTAATCCAACATCCAGAATTTTCTTTAGTAAAATTATAATTTTATTAATAGTGTTTGGACTTAGCTTCTTTTCTGAGTTTTGAGTATTTTTATCTCTTAGATGTTCTCTGAATTGATAGATATCTTCATAAGTTAATTTAGCTACATCATCAACTTTTTCAAAATAGTTTTTTATATGCCTGTTATAGTTGTTTTCTTGTGTATCTATATAGCTTTGTTTTCTGTTGTTTATTCTATCCTCTTCTTTTAAGAGATCATAAAGGATATCAATTGATATTTTTGAGTTGAAACTTTTTTCTTTAAGTTCGACACTTCGTAAGTATTGTTCGGCCTCCAATGCTTCTTTTTTAGTTTTGAATCCTTTTCTTACAATTCTACGTTGTTTTAGAGATATTGGATTTATACCATTGGAAACATCAACAATCCAAGTTCCGTCTCTACTTTTACGTAAAGCCATAAGCTACGCTTCTTTCTGGAGTTCAATTCCTAATAGTTCTTCTGCGACACTGGCTGGAATTGTACCAATCCTTTTGTTATCGTAGATGTTAAAACCACGATTCACTAATAGTAATTTGCCGGTATGGATAATCTTTCTTGCAGTTCCTGGAGCAAATCCAAGTTCGATAAGGTCATCTTTTGTTACAGTTTTAATCATGTGATCTCCTTTTCTAATTAGATTAAGTAAGGGGAGGATTAACTCCCCTTGTCTGATATTTATTTTTGTTTTACATCTACTAAATGGATAGCATCTGCCTTGTAATACATTGTCGAACTAATCATAGTAGCTTGTAAATTGTCAAATGTAACTGGTACTTCATCCATTGCTTGGATATAGTCATTATCAACCAAGGCATCTGGATTGTCTACTGAGACTTGGGTTGATTTCTTTTTGAATTGTCCATCCTTAATTGTTACATTGTATTTCCAACCAATGATTCTATCGGTATTAAAACGTCTTTCGCTACCATCTCGGTTTTTGATAATTTCTCCGTTTGCATCTGCTCGGACTTCCGTTTCAAATTTTGGAATAACTTCATCCAATTCAAATTTTGTTCCAATGTTATTAAAATTCCAGTCATTTTGTGAAAGCATTTTTGCCATAATTAATTTCTCCTTTTGATATTTTCTTTGATTGTGGGGATCAAATCCTCTCTTTTAAAGAGAATTGCCCTTTCTATTAATCCACTTGCTAAATCTGGTGGATATTCCATATTGTTGAGTGCGAGATAGTTAGATTTCTCATACTCATGCAGTAAGTTATTGTCGTATAGAAATTTATACGCTTTTAGAATAGCTCCAGAACCTTTATAGGTAAACCATTCTAATTTTTGTTCTAGTTCTGTTTTTGGTTTTGAAATAATGATAGAGACAGGTTTTGAGTGACCTAAAAACTTTTCCCAAGATCTCAAGGGTTTTGAGAAGTGACTATCACTATAGAACCTCACTTTTTCTTTGAGATATCCCTTGGTAAAGTTGAGAAGATCTATTTCTGAATGCAACCATTCTTGAATGAAGTAGTGAGCTTTTTCTTTCCTAAGTTCTAACTCAGTTCTTATCCAATTTTCTATATACCGCTTGCTGATACCGAGCTTCTCAGCTCGTTCTAAGCGTTTATCGTAAATTCTAAGTCTTTCATCATCATTGGGTTTTCTCAAATATAAGGTCTGGCCGATTGTTTCATCTCCGTAGGTATTGTAGTAGGTACTTTTTCCATATATAAAGCGTTTCTTCTGACAAATCTTTAGAAGCTGATTAGGAGTGAAATAGGGTGTTTCATTAAAATCATCTATTGCAATATCAATTCGTCTTACTGAAAATTGATTGTAATTGTAGTAGAGGTTGTTCAGAAACTGTCTTTCGGACAGACTATTTGGATCTAATACCATATCTCTATAGAACTCGAGTGCCTGTCCTGACATGACAAGCATGTAGGACGACTCTTTCGCTCCATAGTAGATACGGATATTTCCATAATGAAGCTGGCTATCATAGTTATAGTATTTAAGGCTCCCTATATTCTCAATAAATAGGTCATAGTCAAGAAATAGAATGTCTTCGATTATTTCTCTTGGCGAAAATTCAGTCTTGTCAAACTGAATTTGAATCCAGTCAAATACAGAACGTAAATGTTCATTTTTTGCCATAGATTTTGATTCAACTTTTTGCCTAATTTTGCCACCCTTAAAATCTGCGAAACCCTTGGCAATACTGAATTCTTTCGATGGTACACCTAACTTGCAGAGGGTGGTGTTACTACACACCCTATCGGTCAAAAATGGTCCGTCCGCATCTACGCTCATTTTCGGCTTTCTGCCTCATGGCTCAGCCGAAAACTCGCTATTAGCCGAACCTATTTTTTGACATCTTGTTAACAAACCCTAGTAAGCCGGTTTGCATCGACTCTTCAATATCTTGGATTTTCTTTTTTAGGTTGGAATTCTCAATTTTTATCAGTCGCATTTCTCGCTTAAATTCCTGTTTTAAGGCGCTCAGTTCATCGTAGAGCTCATCTATTACTTGGTTTAGGGATTCATGTTCATTGTCTGCTAGACTCCCAAATACGGCTTGTATAGCCTCTTTTAGACCTATTTCAAGTTTTAGTTTAGCTAACTTTTGAAATTGTCTAAGGTCTTCGTCTGTAAAATCATAGGCAACTGTATAACTTAATTGATGAGTTCTGGGATTTCTACTGATAGGAACTTTAATTTTCTTAAATTCCTTGCCACTTATCTCTTTAATCAGTTGAATCCAATTTTTAAGAGTAGAGGTAGAGTTTAGGCCAGAAATTTGATTGACTAACTCTTTATTGGTCATCTTTTTGTGAAACCTCCGAAATTTTCTTGTGCAACTGAAGAGTTTTCTGTGGTATAATTGTTACATAATATGTTTTGATCTTGGAACGAACGGCACATTTGTTTCAAGATTTTTTATTTTGTCGAATCCTACCTCCTTTATTAAAATTTTTTAAATCGACTACTAGTTACATACGCTTTTACCTCCTTTTATGCTATAATATTCTCAATGGAATATTCAATCTCAAAATAAATATTCCTTATGGAATAATTCTATTTTATACCGTTTGGAATATTTTGTCAAGCTAAAATATACGAATAAGAATATCTATAGGAGAATTATGTATACAGAGGATTATAAATTTTCAGAGAGGTTAAAAACTCTCAGAAAATCAAAAAAGTTAACTCAAGTACAAATATCGGAATTAATTGGAGTTCAACAAGGGACATATTCTCGGTGGGAGAATGGAACGTTAGAACCAGGATTAGAATTCGTTGTGAAATTGGCAAATATCTTTGGGACTACTACAGATTATTTGCTGGGACAAAAACCTTATTCAATTATCAGTAGTTTACCTCTAGAACAATTAGATCTTACCAATATTGCAAACTTTTCAAAGGATGAGTTTGATATTTTGAAACATTCAATAGCAGTTTCGGTGGCAAGAAATAAAATAAAGGCAACAGAACTAAAAGATAGAGTTATAGAAAAAAATCAGTTGTCAGAAAAAGATGCAGAACTTTTGAATAAGATTTTTGAAGAAGTTAAAACTTATTGGGAAAATTAGGAGGACGCTAGTCTTCAAAATTCCCTCCCAAAATGTGTCCAAAATATTGACAGAATTCTAGCTTTTCATTATAGTTCTTATGGAACTTTTTTTCTACAACAAAATAGGCTCCATAATATCCATAGGGGATTTACCCACTACAAATAGTATAGAGCCGGTTTTATTAATGTCCTGCATTTCCTAATAAGTTAACCATGACAACACCAATGATAATCAAAATTAAACCGATAATGCTATAAACATTTAGTGTTTCTTTGAAAATCATTACTGCGATAGAGGATATCAAAACTAAACCGACAGCTGACCATGTTGCATAAGCTATTCCTACAGGAATTTTTTGCATTGCTAGTGATAAGAAATAGAAACAAACGCCATAGCTAAGTAGGGCAGAAACGGTTGGAATAGGCTTTGTAAAACCGTCTGATAATTTCAAAAGGTTAGTTCCCAATATCTCTCCTACAATGGCGATAAAAAGATAAAAGTATGACATGTCTTTAACCTCCTATATGTCATGTTTTTGCTCTAAGAGCTATTATAGCTATCCGTTTTTTATAAATCTTGGCACAAGTCATGAGAATTTGTAGTAAAACTGTGGCAGACACTTTTTCAGAACCAATAGCTGATAAGTTTAGTATATCATAAGATAAATTTTAAATAAAGTCTTGATTTATTTCAATGTCTTGCGTGGTCTCGATTTTACTGGTAAAATTACTTTTAAGAACTTTAAAAAAGAGGCTTCTATATTTGACAAAACAATGACTTGTTGTCCCGAATGTGGGCATCCTTTGGAGAAAAAATTTTTAAAAGATGAGGGAGATATTCCTTATTGTTCACAATGTGCGAGTTTTCGTTTTCCAGTCTTTAATACAGCAATTAGTGCGATTTTATTTAATGAAAAACATGATAAGATTCTCTTGATTAAGCAATATGACATGGCTGAGCATATTTTGCTAGCTGGTTATGTGTCTAATGATATTCACAACCAATTTCTACAATCATTAAAGGCAATTAATTTAGCCTCTCTTATTACGGATATGGGTAATAAAATTGCACAAAACTAGTCCAAAACTCTTTTTAATAAGGAGTATACTTTCTAGCATTTTATAGTTACTAAAAAGTATCTAAACTTTGGAAGTGATACTAAGTTTTAAAAAATATTATGGAAAAAAAGCTTATAAAATCAATATTTCTGAGATTTAAAACTAATAATATTAGACTCAAAATCCAGTGTCCGCAAGGACGTGCCGGTTCGACCCCGGCCGCCGGTATAGTAATAAAGACAAGGTTTTCGGACCTTGTCTTTTTAATTTCTCTTCCATTTTTTTCTCTCGCAGTTACATAAAATTACTTATTTTTTTTCTAAATTTTATTGTTAACCTGAATGATCAATATTACTTTACTATATGTTTACTAAATCTTAAATTATTTCTTTATAAATTTAACTATAATAGGTCTATACCATTTACAAATTACACAGAAAGGTTTATAATGTAATTGACATAATAAATATTAGAAAAATGAATTACGGAGGTTATCATTATGCCTAAATATATTAAAGCGGATCAATTTTTCTATCCTCATGGTGTTCGTCGTGGCGGTTTTCTAGAACTTGTTGATGGTAAATTTGGTAAGCATGTGGATCAAGTATCTGAGGACGCAGAAATTATTGACTATACTGGTTATAGTATTGCTCCTGGTCTTGTTGATACACATATTCATGGATTTGGTGGGGTTGATGTTATGGATAATAACATCGAAGGTACTCTTCATACAATGAGTGAAGGTCTTCTTAGCACAGGTGTTACTAGTTTCCTACCAACTACTCTAACATCATCATACGAACAATTATTAGCTGTTACTGAAAATATTGGTGCGCGTTATCAAGAGGCTTCTGGTGCTAAAATTCGTGGGATTTACTTTGAAGGTCCATACTTTACTGAGGAATTTAAAGGAGCTCAAAACCCTGCTTACATGAAAGATCCTCGCATGGATGAATTTCGTGCTTGGCAGAAGGCTGCTAATGGTCTTCTAAATAAAATTGCCCTTGCACCTGAACGTGAAGGTGTTGAGGACTTTGTACGTACGGTTACTGGTGAGGGTGTTACTGTTGCTTTAGGTCACTCAAATGCAACTTTTGATCAGGCTAAGAAGGCTGTTGACGCTGGTGCAAGTGTTTGGGTTCATGCTTATAATGGTATGCGTGGCTTAACTCACCGTGAGCTTGGTATGGTTGGTGCTATGTATGAATTGCCAC
Organism: Streptococcus infantis; assembly: GCF_047463175.1. Lineage (GTDB taxonomy): Bacteria > Bacillota > Bacilli > Lactobacillales > Streptococcaceae > Streptococcus > Streptococcus infantis_AC. Next base: position 464,200 of record NZ_JASHEJ010000002.1, on the reverse strand, counting down.
ATACTTATGCTGAATTGATTTGCGATGGGCATCACGTTGATCCTAAGGCCTGTGACATTCTACTTAAACAAAAAGGTACTGAAAATATTGCTCTTATCACTGACTGTATGACAGCGGGTGGTTTGCAAGATGGTGACTACATGCTAGGAGAATTCCCAGTTGTGGTTGCAAATGGTACTGCACGTCTTAAATCTACTGGGAACTTGGCAGGTTCTATTCTCAAACTTAAAGACGGTTTGAAAAATGTTGTTGAATGGGGTATTGCAAATCCACATGAAGCAGTTATGATGGCCAGTCTCAACCCAGCAAAATCAGTTCATATTGATGACGTTTGTGGACAAATCCGTGAAGGCTACGATGCTGACTTTATCGTTCTTGATAAGGATTTGGAATTGCTAGCAACTTACCTTGATGGTGAAAAACGTTATCAAGCATAATCTCTAAAGTAGAAACTAGTTTAGTTTCTACTTTTTTTAATTTAGTTTGTTATTTCCTTCACATATTACTTGATTTTATTTATGAAAAGGCTTACAATTATGATATAAACAATACAAATAAAAAAACGGAGGTAAGCTTTATGAAAGCCTATACTTATGTTAAACCAGGACTTGCTTCATTTGTTGATGTTGACAAACCAGTTATTCGCAAGCCAACAGATGCTATTGTGCGTATCGTTAAGACTACTATTTGTGGTACTGACCTACATATCATTAAAGGGGATGTTCCTGCTTGTAAGAGTGGAACTATCCTTGGACATGAGGGAATTGGTATTGTAGAGGAAGTTGGAGCAGGCGTTTCAAACTTCAAAAAAGGCGATAAAGTTTTGATTTCTTGTGTTTGTGCCTGTGGTAAATGCTACTACTGTAAAAAGGGAATCTATGCCCACTGTGAAGACGAAGGCGGTTGGATTTTTGGACATTTGATCGACGGTATGCAAGCAGAATATCTTCGTGTTCCTCATGCTGATAATACTCTCTACCACACTCCAGCTGATTTGTCTGATGAAGCCTTGGTTATGTTATCTGATATCCTACCAACTGGTTATGAAATTGGTGTCTTAAAAGGGAAAGTAGAGCCTGGTTGTAGTGTGGCTATCGTTGGTTCAGGTCCAGTTGGCTTAGCAGCTCTATTGACTGCTCAATTCTATTCACCTGCTAAATTGATCATGGTAGACCTAGACGATAACCGTTTGGATACTGCAGTTTCTTTCGGTGCTACTCATAAGATTAATTCTTCAGACCCTGAAAAGGCAATTCAAGAAATTTATGATTTAACAGATGGTAGAGGTGTGGATGTTGCTATAGAAGCTGTTGGTATTCCTGAAACGTTTGATCTCTGCCAAAAGATTATCGGTGTAGATGGAACAGTTGCCAACTGTGGTGTGCATGGTAAGCCAGTTCAGTTTGATTTGGATACTCTATGGATTCGTAACATTAACGTAACTACCGGTTTGGTTTCTACCAACACAACTCCTCAGCTTTTGAAAGCTTTAGAAAGCCATAAAATTGAACCAGAAAAATTGGTAACTCATTACTTCAAACTAAGTGAAATTGAAAAGGCCTATGAAGTATTTGGCAAGGCTGCAGATCATCATGCGATTAAGGTAATCATTGAAAACGATATTTCAGAAGGTTAATCAAATTTTGAATCCAGTTATTCTTTTTAGAATAGCTGGATTTTTTGAAAATATTAGATAATTCGTGAAAGCAAGCAAATTTCTTTCATTGTTCTTAAAATTTCGCTATAATATACGATACAAAGGAAATGAAACTATGTATCGAGTTATAGAAATGTACGGGGATTTTGAACCTTGGTGGTTCATAGAAGGATGGGAAGAAGACGTCATTAGTAGTAAGAAATTTGAAAATTACTATGATGCCTTGAAGTATTATAAATCTTGCTGGTTTGAACTGGAAAAGAAAATTCCACTATATAAAAGTCGAGGAGACTTAATGACCATATTTTGGAATCCGGAGGATAAGCGTTGGTGTGAGGAATGTGATGAATTTCTGCAGCAATATCATTCCTTGGCTTTACTGGAAGATGGTCAAGTTATACCAGATGAAAAATTCAGACCGGGTTATGAAAAACAAACTGGTTTAGAAATTCACCGGACGTGTCGCATCAAAAAAGATGGAACAACTTTTTAATAAAGTTGTTCTTTTTTTTGTATTTTCTTCGAATAATTAACTGAGGAGGGAATATGGTACAAGCACTTGCACAAGAATTGATTAGTCTCGCAAAAAAGGATGGAGCTCAGGATATCTATTTTATTCCCAAGGACAAGGGTTATGAGTTGCATATGCGAATAGGTGATGAAAGGCGTTTGATTAATAGCTATGACTTTGAAAAGTTGGGCGCAGTGATTAGTCACTTTAAATTTATTGCGGGGATGAATGTTGGAGAAAAGCGTCGTAGTCAACTGGGTTCCTGTGATTATCAGCATGATGGCAAGGTTTCTTCACTACGCTTATCGACGGTAGGGGATTATCGTGGTCATGAGAGTTTAGTTATTCGCCTTTTGCACGATGAAGAACAAGAGTTGCGCTTCTGGTTTCAAGACCTTAAGGAACTAGAAAAGGGCTTTAGGCAACGCGGCCTTTATCTATTTGCAGGACCTGTAGGAAGTGGCAAAACTACCTTAATGCATGAATTAGCTAAGTCATTGTTTAAGGGACAACAAGTCATGTCCATTGAGGATCCAGTCGAGATTAAGCAAGAAGAGATGCTGCAATTACAACTCAATGAAGCTATTGGATTGAGTTATGAAAACTTGATAAAACTTTCTTTGCGACACCGACCAGATCTTTTAATCATTGGAGAAATCCGGGATAGCGAAACAGCCCGTGCTGTTGTAAGAGCGAGCTTAACGGGAGCTACAGTGTTTTCGACCATACATGCAAAGAGTATTCGTGGGGTCTATGAGCGTCTTTTAGAACTTGGTGTTAGTGAAGATGAACTCGCAGTTGTTTTACAAGGTGTTTGCTACCAGAGACTAATCGGGGGAGGAGGAATTATTGATTTTGCAAACCAAAATTATTCAGAACACCAGGCAGAAAAGTGGAATGAGCAAATTGATCAGCTTCTTAAAGACGGACATATCACTGCCCTTCAAGCTGAAACGGAGAAAATTAGCTACCAGTAAGCAGAAGAAAATCATCACTCTCTTTAACAATTTGTTTTCTAGTGGTTTTCACTTGGTAGAAATCATTTCCTTTCTTGATAGAAGTCTTTTGTTGGAGAAGGAATATGTTTCGCAGATGCGCCTAGGACTATCGAAAGGAAAATCTTTCTCGGAAATGATGGGGAATTTAGGTTTTTCGAGTGCGATTGTCACTCAGCTTTCATTGGCTGAAGTTCATGGAAATCTCCATTTGAGTTTGGGGAAAATTGAAGAATATTTGGATAATCTTGCTAAGGTCAAGAAGAAGTTAATTGAAGTTGCGACCTACCCACTTATTTTGCTTGCTTTTTTACTGTTAATTATGCTAGGATTGCGGAATTATCTCTTGCCCCAACTGGATAGTAGTAACATAGCTACCTTAGTGATAAGTAAGCTGCCACATATTTTTCTTGGGCTTGTTCTAGCGTTAGGTCTACTATCTTTAACAGGGCTGATTTTCTACAGGAAATCTAAGAAGATACAAGTCTTTTCTTATCTGGCTAGAATCCCCTTTTTAGGTGTGTTTGTTCAGTATTATCTAACTGCCTATTATGCTCGGGAATGGGGAAATATGATTGGACAAGGTTTAGAGTTGACACAGATTTTCCAGATGATGCAGGAGCAAGGAGATCCTCTTTTTAAGGAAATTGGATACGATTTAGATCAATCTTTGCAAAATGGGCATGAATTTTCTAAGGTTGTTCAGAACTATCCCTTCTTTAGAAAGGAGTTGGGATTAATCATTGAATATGGAGAGGTTAAATCCAAGTTGGGAAGCGAATTGGAAATATATGCGGAAAAAACCTGGGAATCCTTCTTTACCCGAGTCAATCGGACCATGAACCTTGTTCAACCACTGGTCTTTATTTTTGTAGCCCTGCTAATCGTTTTATTGTATGCAGCTATGTTGCTGCCAATGTATCAAAATATGGAGGTAAATTTTTAGATGAAAAAAATGATGATGAAATTAAAAGAAACGAAGGCAAAAGCTTTTACACTGGTAGAAATGTTAGTGGTCCTTCTTATCATTAGCGTCCTACTCTTACTGTTTGTGCCAAATCTTACTAAGCAAAAGGATGCAGTGAATGACAAGGGTAAAGCAGCTGTCGTCAAGGTGGTAGAAAGTCAAGCAGAACTCTATAGTCTGGATAAAAATGAAGATGCCAGTCTAAGCAAATTACAGGCAGATGGACGTATCACTGCTGAGCAAGCAAAAGCCTATAAGGAATATCATGCAAAACAAAAGACAAGTCAAACAGTTTCGGATTAGGGCTTTTACTATGCTAGAAAGTTTATTGGTCTTAGGAATAGTTAGCCTGTTAGCCTTGGGTTTGTCAAGTTCAGTTAAATCAACTTTTGCAGCTGTGGAAGAACAGATTTTCTTTATGGAGTTTGAGGAACTTTATCGAGAAACCCAGAAGCGAAGTCTGGCTAGTCAGCAAAAGATGAACTTAATGCTAGAAGAGAGAAGTATTGGAAATGGCTATCAGAAATTGGCTATTCCTAAAGGAGTTCAACTGCAGTCAAATCAGTCAATTACCTTTGATAAGGCTGGAGGTAATTCGTCTCTAGCTAGCGTGAGATTTCAAACAAGGAAAGAAGTGGTTCGCTACCAACTATATCTAGGAAATGGAAAAATTAAACGTATTCAAGAAGCAAAAAATTAAGGCTGTTATTTTACTAGAGGCAGTGATTTCGCTCGCAATTTTTGCAAGTATTGCAACCCTCTTGCTAGGACAAATTCAAGAAAGTAGAAAAAGAGAAGTAGAACTTCTAAAACAGGAAGAAGTTTTGCGAGTGGCTCGTATGGCTTTGCAGACTGGACAAAAGCAGTTGACTGTCAATGGCCTTACGGTTCATGTTGTCTCGAATGAGCGAGGTTTGGAGGTATACCATGGAACGGAGAAATTACTGGCGATTCAAGACAAGTAGGGTCAGAGCTTTTACACTTTTAGAATCCTTGGTTGCCCTTATCGTTATTAGTGGTAGCTTGCTTCTTTTTCAAGCTATGAGCCGACTCTTGATTTCAGAGGTTCGCTACCAGCAGAGAAGTGAGCAAAAAGAATGGCTTTTATTTGTGGATCAGCTAGAAGCAGAGCTGAATCGAGCCCAATTTGAAAAAGTGGAGAATGATAGGCTTTACCTCAAACAGGAAGGGAACCCCATTTCCATGGGTAAATCAAAGTCAAATGATTTCCGGAAAACAGATGCTAGTGGACGTGGTTATCAACCAATGGTCTACGGCCTAAAATCAGCTCGAATTCAAGAAAAAGGGCAGGAACTGCACTTTCACTTTCAGTTTGAAAAGGGACTAGAGAGGGAATTTATCTATCGTGTTGAAAAAGAAAAAAGTTAGAGCTGGCGTTCTTCTTTATGCCCTTGTAATGGCAGGTATTTTTAGTCTTCTGTTGCAATTTTATCTGAACCGACAAGTAGCTCATCATCAGGATTATGTCTTAAATAAAGAGAAACTGGTGGCTTATGCGATGGCTAAGAGAACCTATGAAAGAGCTTCTTCTGAAAATGGAGAGCAGTCATTTAATGTAGGGAAGTCAACTTATCGAAATGACGAAAAATTCTTCACAACGACTATTGACACAGGAAAAAATAAGTTTGAATTTCACTTTTCTCCTTTAAAAAAGACCGGTCAAAAATCTGAGAAAACAGAAAACAAGTCCAAAGAAGGAAATGAGGAGAAAACAGAAGAAGTGAGCAAAAAAGAGAATGCTAGGTCTTCAAAATTAGCACCTTCAAAGAACGGCACAGAGTAGTTTGGACGAGGTTTTTACCTGAAATCATGCTATAATAGATACATATGGAGGACCAAAAATGGCAAGTGTAAAATTGTATCTAGTGCGTCATGGGAAAACAATGTTTAATACGATTGGGCGTGCTCAAGGCTGGAGTGATACTCCTTTAACAGCTGAAGGTGAGCGAGGTATTCACGAATTGGGAATTGGTTTGCGTGAGTCAGGCTTAAAGTTTGAGAGTGCTTACTCGAGTGACTCAGGACGTACCATCCAAACTATGGGAATTATCCTTGAGGAACTAGGTCTGACAGGTCAAATTCCTTATCGTATGGATAAGCGAATCCGTGAATGGTGCTTTGGTAGTTTTGATGGTGCTTATGATGGGGACTTATTTATGGGGATTATTCCTCGTATCTTTAATGTCGATCATGTGCATCGTTTGTCCTATGCTGAGCTGGCTGAAGGTCTGGTAGAAGTAGACACAGCAGGTTGGGCTGAAGGATGGGAAAAGCTAAGTGGCCGTATCTGGGAAGGCTTTGAAGCCATTGCCAAGGAAATGGAAGCCAATGGTGGAGGAAATGCTCTCGTTGTCAGTCATGGAATGACTATTGGTACCATTGTTTACCTCATTAACGGCATGCATCCACATGGTCTTGATAACGGAAGTGTGACGATTCTTGAGTACGAAGATGGTCAGTTTTCAGTCAAGATTGTTGGGGACTGTAGCTACCGTGAAATTGGACGAGCTCAATTAGACGAGCAAGCTAGTTCAGAACAATAAAATTCAGTACTAAATTAGAAGAATTTTTAAAGGATTGATAGAATGCTAATGTCGTGTTTGCACAAGCTTGAGAGAGCTGAGTGCTTTGACAATAGCATTCTTTTTTGTTAGAATAGTATCAACATGAAAGCATAAGAAGGGACTGACAGAACTGTCGTCCCCTTTTGTCTATCTTATAAGGGGGAAATATGCTGTTTCAGAAAATAAAAGCCTATAAATGGCAGGCCCTGGCTTCCTTGGTCATGACAGGTCTAATGGTAACGAGTTCACTCTTGCAACCACGTTATTTGCAGGAGGTTTTAGAGGCACTGCTAACGGGTGATAATGAAGCTATTTATACTATCGGATTTTGGTTGATTCTAGTTGCCTTGATTGGTTTGGTTGCGGGTGGGATCAATGTAGTGTTAGCAGCTTACATTGCTCAAGGAGTTTCGTCTGACTTACGGGAAGATGCCTTTCGTAAGATTCAAACTTTTTCATACGCCAATATTGAGAAGTTTAATGCAGGGAACCTTGTCGTTCGTATGACCAACGATATCAACCAGATTCAAAACGTCGTTATGATGACCTTCCAAATTCTCTTTCGGCTGCCACTTTTGTTTATCGGTTCCTTTATTCTAGCAGTTGTCACCCTACCTTCTCTGTGGTGGGTGCTAGTTCTCATGGTCGTTCTGATTGTTGCCATAATGGGTTTTATGATGGGAGTTGTGGGACCACGCTTTGCAAAATTCCAGACCTTACTAGAGCGTATCAATGCCATTGCTAAAGAAAATTTGCGTGGTGTGCGCGTGGTTAAGTCTTTTGTCCGAGAAAAAGATCAGTTTGATAAATTTACGCAGGTGTCAGATGAATTGTTGGGAGAAAATCTTTATATCGGTTATGCCTTTTCTGTTATGCAACCTGCAATGATGTTGATTTCTTACGGGGCTGTTTTTCTCTCAATCTGGCTTGTAGCCGGTATGGCAGAGTCAGATCCATCGGTAGTTAGTTCCATTGCTTCCTTTGTGAACTATCTGAGTCAGATTATCTTTACCATTGTCATGGTCGGATTTTTGGGGAATTCAGTCACTCGTGCCATGATTTCCCTCCGTCGTATCCGTGAAATCCTTGATACAGAACCGGCTATGACCTTTAAGGATGTGGAAGATGAAGAATTGGAAGGAAGTCTCAGCTTTGAAAATGTAACCTTTACCTATCCAAATGATGAGGAGCCTATCCTAAAAGATGTATCCTTTGATATCGCACCTGGTGAGATGGTTGGGGTTGTCGGTGCAACTGGTGCAGGGAAATCGACCTTGGCTCAGTTGATTCCACGACTGTTTGATCCCCAGCAAGGTTCTATCAAAATTGGTGGAAAGGATATTCGTACAGTTAGTGAAGGGACGCTTCGCAAGACAGTTTCTATCGTTTTACAAAGAGCTATTCTTTTTAGTGGAACCATCGCAGATAATCTCAGACAAGGAAAGGGAGATGCGACAGTTTCAGAACTAGAACGCGCAGCTCGTATTGCCCAGGCAAGTGAATTTATCAGTCGCATGGACTTGGCCTTTGAAAGTCCAGTTGAAGAACGTGGGACCAACTTTTCTGGTGGACAAAAACAAAGAATGTCCATTGCGCGTGGGGTTGTCAGCAATCCTCGTATCTTGATTTTTGATGATTCAACCTCTGCCCTTGATGCCAAATCGGAACGTTTGGTTCAAGAAGCTCTCAACAAGGATTTGAAGGGGACGACTACGATTATCATCGCACAAAAGATTAGCTCTGTTGTGCATGCTGATAAAATTTTAGTGCTTGACCAAGGTCGTTTGATTGGTCAAGGCAAACACGCTGACTTGGTTGCAACAAACGCAGTTTATCGAGAAATTTACGAAACGCAAAAAGGAAAGGAGGAGTAGGATGAAGACATTTGAATTCTTTTGGAACTATTTTAAAGTTTATAAGATATCCTTTGTCGTTGTTATTGCTATGATTATCATTGCAACGATTGCACAAGCCCTCTTTCCAGTATTTGCAGGTCAAACAGTCACAGAACTGGCTAATTTGGTTATAGCTTATCAAAATGGAAATCCTGATATGGTTTGGCAAAGTCTATTGGGACTCCTAATCAATCTTGCTTATATTTTGATTGTGCTCGTGGTGTCGAGTCTTATCTATATGGTTTTGATGAGCCGTATTATTGCCGAATCGACAAATGAGATGCGTAAGGGACTTTTTGGCAAGCTTTCTCGCTTGACTGTTTCCTTCTTTGACCGCCATCAAGATGGTGATATCCTGTCACGTTTTACCAGTGATTTGGATAATATCCTACAGGCTTTCAACGAAAGTCTGGTGTCCGTTATGACTAATATTGCCCTTTATATTGGTTTGTTGATTGTCATGTTCGCAAAGAATGTCACCTTGGCTTTGATTACGATTGCTAGCACTCCGATAGCAGTTATCATGTTGATTGTCATTTTGAAATTGGCAAGAAAGTATACCAATCTTCAGCAAAAAGAGGTTGGGAAGCTCAACGCTTATATGGATGAGAGTATTTCAGGTCAAAAAGCCGTTATTGTTCAAGGCATTCAAGAAGATGTGATTGCAGGTTTTGTTGAGCAAAACGAGCGTGTCCGTAGAGCAACTTTTAAGGGCAGAATGTTTTCAGGAATTCTCTTTCCTGTCATGAACGGAATGAGCTTGGTCAATACAGCTATTGTTATTTTTGTCGGTTCAGCTGTCTTACTGAATGATCAGAACATCGAGACAGCAACTGCTCTGGGTTTGATTGTCATGTTTACCCAGTTTTCTCAGCAATATTACCAACCCATTATCCAATTAGCGGCGAGCTGGGGAAGTTTGCAACTGGCCTTTACAGGTGCAGAACGTATCCAAGAAATGTTTGATGCAGAAGAAGAAATTCGTCCTCAAGATGCTCCAGTATTTAACGAATTAAAAGAAGGTGTGGAGATTTGTAATGTGGACTTCTCCTACCTGCCAGGAAAACCCATTTTGAAAGATGTCAGCATTTCAGCTCCAAAAGGGAAAATGATTGCGGTAGTTGGTCCGACAGGTTCAGGGAAAACAACTATCATGAACTTGATTAATCGTTTTTATGATGTGGATGCAGGAAGTATCAGTTTTGATGGAACAGATATTCGCGAGTTTGATTTAGACAGCTTGCGAAGCAAGGTGGGAATTGTTCTACAGGATTCTGTTTTGTTTAGTGGAACTATTCGGGACAATATTCGATTCGGTGTGCCGGATGCTAGTCAGGAGATGGTAGAAGCAGCTGCTAAGGCTACGCATATCCATGAATATATCGAAAGTCTACCAGATAAGTACGATACTCTGATTAATGATGATCAGAGCGTATTCTCAACCGGTCAGAAGCAGTTGATTTCTATCGCTCGTACCTTGATGACAGATCCACAGGTCTTAATTTTGGATGAGGCAACATCAAACGTGGATACTGTAACGGAAAGCAAGATTCAAAATGCCATGGAAGCTATCGTGGCAGGAAGAACTAGTTTTGTGATTGCCCATCGCTTGAAGACCATTCTCAATGCCGATCAGATTATCGTTCTCAAAGATGGTCAAGTCATTGAGCAAGGAAATCACCAGAAATTGCTGAAACTTGGTGGATTCTACGCAGAATTGTATCATAATCAATTTGTCTTTGAATAAACAGAAGGTTGTCCTAGACTAGGGCAACTTTTTCTTATAAAGAAATTTTATCACGGACTTAAAAAATACATATTAGACAGGAGTGGGCAAGGATGATAAGATAAGATTATCAATGGAAAAGGAAAGGAAATCAGTGATGGCAAGAACAGTTGTTGGAGTAGCGGCAAACCTATGTCCTGTGGACGCAGAAGGAAAAAATATTCATTCATCAGTCTCTTGTAAATTTGCTGAGAGTATTCGTCAGGTTGGCGGACTTCCCTTGGTTATTCCGGTTGGTGATGAGTCAGTTGTGCACGACTATGTAGAAATGATTGATAAGCTCATCTTGACTGGGGGACAAAATGTTCATCCTCAGTTTTATGGTGAGGAAAAAACAATTGATAGCGACGACTATAACCTAACTCGCGACGAGTTTGAGCTAGCTCTTCTACAAGAAGCCTTGCGTCAGAACAAGCCAATCTTAGCCATTTGCCGTGGCGTTCAGCTTGTCAACGTTGCCTTTGGTGGGACACTCAATCAGGATATTGAAGGTCATTGGCAAGGCCTACCTTTTGGGACTTCACATTCTATTGAGACAGTGGATGGCAGTGTTGTATCTAAATTGTTTGGCAAAGAAAGTCAGGTTAATTCAGTGCATCGTCAGAGTATTAAAGATCTGGCACCTAATTTCCGTGTGACGGCTGTGGATCCCCGCGACCAAACCATTGAGGCAATCGAATCTATCGATGAACACCGTATTATTGGTCTCCAGTGGCATCCAGAATTTCTGGTTAATGAAGAAGATGGCAACTTAGAATTATTTGAATATTTATTGAATGAATTATAACGACTAGAATCCTAGTCGTTTTATTATTCGTAGGGTTTGATGCCTCAAGTTTTTAAATTTTGTAAGATTCTATGCAAACGTTTGAATTGTAATAAAAATTGGAAATTTTTAGTATAAAAACTTGAAAAAATTGTTAGTAAGCGTTATGATAGAAAAGAAGAAATTTTGGAGGAATACTATGTCACATATTAAATTTGATTATTCAAAAGTGTTAGATAAATTTGTAGCTCCGCATGAAGTGGAATACATGCAAGCACAAGTTACAGCAGCAGACGAATTGATTCGTAAAGGAACTGGTGCTGGTAGCGATTTCTTGGGTTGGTTGGACCTTCCTGAAAACTACGACCGTGAAGAATTTGACCGCATCTTGAGAGCTGCTGAACAAATCAAATCAGACAGCGATGTTTTGGTGGTTATCGGTATCGGTGGATCATACCTTGGAGCGAAAGCTGCCATTGACTTCTTGAACCACCACTTTGCAAACTTGCAAACAAAAGAAGAACGCAAAGCACCACAAATCCTATACGCTGGAAACTCCATCTCATCTACTTACCTTGCTGACTTGGTAGAGTATGTTGCAGAGAAAGACTTCTCAGTAAACGTGATTTCTAAATCAGGAACAACAACTGAACCAGCTATCGCTTTCCGTGTTTTCAAAGAACTTTTGGTTAAGAAATACGGACAAGAAGAAGCTAACAAACGTATCTACGCAACAACTGACCGTCAAAAAGGTGCTGTTAAGGTTGAAGCAGATGCTAACGGTTGGGAAACATTTGTTGTTCCAGATGATATCGGTGGACGCTTCTCAGTATTGACAGCAGTTGGATTGCTTCCAATCGCTGCGTCAGGTGCAGACATCAAAGCCCTTATGGAAGGTGCTAACGCAGCTCGTAAAGACTATACTTCAGACAAAATCTCTGAAAACGAAGCTTACCAATATGCAGCTGTTCGTAACATCCTTTACCGTAAAGGTTATGCAACTGAAATCTTGGTAAACTACGAGCCATCACTTCAATACTTCTCAGAATGGTGGAAACAATTGGCTGGTGAGTCAGAAGGGAAAGACCAAAAAGGGATTTACCCAACTTCAGCTAACTTCTCAACAGACCTACACTCATTGGGTCAATTTATCCAAGAAGGAACTCGTATCATGTTTGAAACAGTTGTCCGCGTTGACAAACCACGTAAGAATGTGATCATCCCTACTTTGGAAGAAGACCTTGACGGACTTGGCTACCTTCAAGGAAAAGACGTTGACTTCGTTAACAAAAAAGCAACTGACGGTGTTCTTCTTGCCCACACTGACGGTGACGTACCAAATATGTACGTAACTCTTCCTGAGCAAGACGCCTTCACTCTTGGTTACACGATCTACTTCTTCGAATTGGCTATCGCCCTTTCAGGTTACTTGAACGCTATCAACCCATTTGACCAACCAGGTGTTGAAGCATACAAACGCAACATGTTTGCCCTTCTTGGTAAACCAGGATTTGAAGAATTGAGCAAAGAACTCAACGCTCGTCTATAATTGACTAAAAAGAGTGGATTTACCACTCTTTTTGCTTTTTCTCGAAAAGAGAAATTGGACTCTGGCAAGACTTGTGATATAATATAGAGAGCAAAAAGGCAGACGCCTAGAGACTTTATAGGAGAAGCTATGTCAAAAGATATCCGCGTACGTTACGCACCAAGTCCAACAGGACTACTACACATCGGAAATGCCCGTACAGCATTGTTTAACTACTTGTATGCACGTCATCATGGTGGAACTTTTATCATCCGTATCGAAGATACTGACCGTAAGCGCCACGTCGAAGACGGAGAGCGTTCACAGCTTGAAAACCTTCGTTGGTTAGGCATGGACTGGGATGAAAGTCCAGAGACTCATGAAAACTACCGCCAGTCTGAGCGTTTGGAACTCTATCAAAAATATATCGACCAACTCTTAGCTGAAGGAAAAGCCTACAAATCTTACGTTACAGAAGAAGAATTGGCAGCAGAACGTGAACGTCAAGAAGCAGCCGGTGAAACACCTCGTTACATTAACGAATACCTTGGCATGAGCCAAGAAGAAAAAGCAGCTTACGTTGCAGAACGTGAAGCAGCGGGCATCATCCCGACTGTTCGTTTAGCAGTGAATGAGTCTGGTATCTATAAATGGCATGATATGGTCAAAGGTGATATCGAGTTTGAAGGCGGTAATATCGGTGGTGACTGGGTTATCCAAAAGAAAGACGGCTACCCAACTTACAACTTTGCCGTTGTCATTGATGACCACGATATGCAAATTTCTCATGTTATTCGTGGAGATGACCACATTGCCAATACACCAAAACAGCTCATGGTCTATGAAGCGCTTGGTTGGGAAGCACCTGAGTTTGGGCACATGACACTTATCATCAATTCTGAAACTGGTAAGAAGTTATCTAAACGGGATACGAACACCCTTCAATTTATCGAAGATTACCGTAAGAAAGGGTACCTTCCAGAAGCAGTCTTTAATTTCATCGCTCTTCTTGGATGGAATCCTGGTGGGGAAGACGAAATCTTCTCTCGTCAAGAACTCATTAACCTCTTTGATGAAAACCGTCTCAGCAAGTCTCCAGCAGCCTTCGACCAGAAGAAAATGGACTGGATGAGCAATGAGTACATTAAGAATGCGGATCTTGAGACTATCTTTGAAATGGCCAAACCATTCCTTGAAGAAGCAGGACGATTGACTGATAAGGCTGAGAAATTAGTAGAACTCTACAAACCACAAATGAAGTCAGTGGACGAAATTGTTCCATTGACAGACCTTTTCTTCTCAGACTTCCCAGAATTGACAGAAGCTGAGAAAGAAGTCATGGCTGGTGAAACCGTTCCGACTGTACTTGAAGCCTTTAAAGCCAAACTCGAAGCCATGTCAGACGATGAGTTTGTGGTAGAAAATATCTTCCCACAAATCAAAGCGGTCCAAAAGGAAACTGGTATCAAAGGGAAAAATCTCTTCATGCCAATCCGTATCGCCGTTTCAGGTGAAATGCATGGTCCTGAATTACCAGATACCATCTACTTGCTTGGACGTGAAAAATCCATCCAACACATCGAAAAAATGTTGGCGGAAATTGCAAAATAGCATAAAAAGAGCTTAAATATTGAGCTCTTTTTATATGTATACTTGTTTGAAAATGCAAAGATTATAGTGTATAATATGAATTGACAGGGCAAGGAAATAAGTTGGTGAGATGGTATTTTTACAACTAGACTCGGCTTAGTCTAACATTATTCCTAATGTTGGTCAGTCTACTTATTTTTTCTTTGCGTTTTGCTGAATAGAAGCAGAAATTCTTTTGTTCATGCAGTTACCATCCCTTACAATGACTTTGTTTTCGATCACCAGAGTTTCACTACAAAGATTTTGGTCCAATTTGTCCAGCTTTTTAGAGAAGTATATCTACTCTTTCTTCTCCAAAAATAGAAAGAAATCGGATTTGTCCTGTTACCTTGCGTTAAGCAAGGTTTTTTTGTGGAATAGTACTGAGAAATTTACGATTTCGTTTTGGAGTGGTATAATATTAACTATCCTGATGAATAGAGGAACTCGAATGAAAGAATTTAACAAATCAATAAAATTAGAGCATGTGGCTTATGATATCCGTGGTCCAGTTTTGGAAGAAGCTATGCGCATGCGCGCAAATGGTGAAAAGATTTTGCGTCTAAATACAGGAAACCCAGCTGAGTTTGGCTTTACAGCACCAGATGAGGTTATCCACGACTTGATTATGAATGCCCGTGATAGTGAAGGCTATTCAGATTCAAAAGGTATCTTTTCAGCTCGTAAGGCCATCATGCAGTATTGCCAACTAAAGAAATTCCCCAATGTGGATATTGATGATATCTACCTTGGAAATGGGGTTAGTGAGCTAATCGTTATGTCTATGCAAGGTCTCTTGGACAACGGCGATGAAGTCTTGGTTCCTATGCCTGACTATCCTCTTTGGACTGCTGCTGTCAGCTTGGCTGGGGGAAATGCCGTTCACTACGTCTGTGATGAAGAAGCGGAATGGTATCCAGACCTAGATGATATCAAGTCTAAGATTAGTTCAAATACCAAGGCCATTGTTTTGATCAATCCGAATAACCCAACGGGGGCTCTCTATCCTAAAGAACTCTTACTAGATATCATCGAGATTGCTCGTCAAAATGACTTGATTATTTTTGCGGATGAAATTTACGACCGTATGGTTATGGATGGCAATGTCCACACACCAGTCGCAAGTTTGGCTCCAGACCTTTTCTGTGTCAGCATGAATGGTCTGTCTAAATCTCACCGTATCGCTGGTTTCCGTGTTGGTTGGATGGTCTTGTCTGGACCTAAACATCATGTAAAGGGCTACATTGAAGGTCTCAACATGCTTTCAAACATGCGACTTTGTTCGAATGTGCTTGCTCAACAGGTTGTTCAAACTTCACTAGGTGGTCACCAGTCAGTGGATGAGTTGCTCTTGCCAGGTGGTCGTATCTATGAACAAAGAAACTTTATTTATAATGCCATTCAAGATATCCCTGGTTTATCAGCTGTTAAGCCAAAAGCAGGTCTTTATATCTTCCCTAAAATCGATCGCAATATGTACCGTATCGATGACGATGAACAATTTGTCCTTAATTTCTTGAAACAAGAAAAAGTGCTTTTGGTACATGGACGTGGCTTTAACTGGAAAGAACCAGATCACTTCCGTATCGTTTATCTACCACGTGTCGATGAGTTGGCCCAAATACAGGAAAAGATGACTCGCTTCTTGAAGCAGTATCGTAGATAAGGCTTTCATAGCAAAAAAGCTGGAAACATTTGTCAGAGCTATTGACAAATACGTAAGAATCAGATAGAATAGTAAAGTATGTTTAGTAACTGATCACTTTATAGCCGGCTAAACGAATACAAAATCTATGAGGAGGTATTCATCGTGAAACGTACTTATCAACCAAGTAAACTTCGTCGTGCGCGCAAACACGGATTCCGTAACCGTATGTCAACTAAAAACGGTCGTCGCGTATTGGCAGCTCGTCGTCGTAAAGGACGCAAAGTTTTGGCTGCATAATCCAAACAAATGAAACAAAGAAGTCAGTAGGAACTCGAGCCTACTGATTTTTCTTTTATCTAAAAGGATGTATGCAAGACTCTGTTATTAAATTTTGAACAAGTAAGAGAAAGATGGTGCTCCGCCTCTTTCTCTTTTTTGGTATAATAGAAGGTAGAAAAACGAGGGAATATAAATGATTTTTGATACTCATACACATTTAAATATAGAAGATTTTGCAGGAAGGGAAGATGAAGAATTAGCCTTGGCTGCTGAAATGGGCGTGACTCGGATGAATATCGTGGGTTTTGACAAGCCTACTATTGAGCGGGCCATAGAACTAGCAGATAAGTATGATCAACTCTATGCGACGATTGGTTGGCATCCGACAGAGGCAGGGACCTATACAGAGGATGTTGAGAATTACTTGCTAGAAAAACTAAAACATCCTAAAGTTGTTGCCTTGGGTGAGATTGGTTTGGACTATCACTGGATGACAGCGCCTAAAGAAGTACAGGAACAAGTTTTCCGTCGTCAGATTCAGCTATCTAAGGAACTGGACTTGCCTTTTGTGGTTCATACCCGTGATGCGCTCGAAGACACCTATGAGATTATCAAGAGCGAGGGAGTTGGTCCCCGTGGCGGGATTATGCACTCCTTCTCAGGTTCTTTGGATTGGGCGGAGAAGTTTGTAGATCTTGGGATGATTATTTCCTTTTCTGGAGTGGTGACTTTCAAGAAGGCAACAGATATTCAGGAAGCGGCCAAAGAGTTGCCTTTGGATAAGATTTTGGTAGAAACGGATGCACCTTATTTAGCCCCAGTACCCAAGCGTGGTCGTGAAAACAAGACAGCTTACACGCGCTATGTAGTAGACTTTATTGCGGACTTGCGTGGCATGACGACAGAAGAATTGGCAGCAGTGACAAGTGCCAATGCAGAAGGCATCTTTGGATTGGAACGTAAATCATGAAAGAGAAAATTTCCCAAGTCATCGTAGTCGAAGGACGTGATGATACGGCCAATCTCAAACGTTATTTTGATGTGGAGACCTATGAGACTCGTGGCTCGGCTATCAATGAACAGGACCTTGAACGGATCCAACGTCTACACCAACGTCATGGGGTGATTGTCTTTACGGATCCTGATTTTAATGGGGAACGCATTCGTCGGATGATTATGACGGCCATTCCGACAGCTCAGCACGCCTTTCTCAAACGAGACGAGGCAGTGCCTAAGTCTAAGACCAAGGGACGTTCTCTAGGAATTGAGCATGCTAGCTACGAAGACTTGAAGACAGCACTAGAGCAAGTAACTGGGCAGTTTAAAGTAAAAAGTGACTTTGATATTAGACGTAGTGACTTGATTCGCCTTGGTTTTCTAGCCGGAGTAGATAGCCGAAAACGCAGAGAATATCTAGGAGAAAGTCTTCGTATCGGTTATTCCAATGGGAAACAACTCCTTAAACGTTTAGAGTTATTTGGAATCAGTCTAGCTGAAGTTGAAGAAGCTATGAAATCATATGAGAATTGAAAAACTCCCCCAAAATGTAGAGGGAATGTGATACAATAGAAGTAAGCATATACGGTCTAATCAGGCTTGCTTGCAAGCATTAGAAAAGTGACTCCATAGGAATTGAGCTAAGTGGAGATGATGAGGAAAAGTTATGGGAATCTTTGATTTTTTAAAAAAGACAGAAGCAACAAAAATAACTGAAATAACTGAATCCAATAAGGAATCAGAAGAGGCGAAAGGCAATGCTTGCGTAGGTGTTCTAGATTTGTTCCCGATGAAGGAAACGAACCAATTATTGATTGTTGGGAGTTTAGAAGGGACTCTCAAGGTTGGAGGTCAGTTGCAGTTTTGCAATCCCGACCAAGGAATGGAAAGTCTTGGTACTGTAGAGGTTAAAAAACTCAGCAGTCAAAACAAAGATGCAGATAGTCTAACTGATGAAGTTCTTGCCCATCTAGTGGTTGATAGGATTCCTTCTTTGGATAAACTGAAAAAAGGAAGTGTGCTCTTTAGTTCAGGTGTTGAGGAAGAGCAAAAATTATCTAGCTATTCAGATGCTCTTTATCGTGCTTTTGTAGCCATCCAAGAGGGCCAGTTAACAAATGAAGACTATTTGGCAGCTACCCTTGATGACAGCGTAGAGATTTTACGTCTCTTTTTATGGAAATGCCGTCAAAATCAGGAAACTGAAAGTGAAGAAAGCTATCAATCCAACACTCGCAAGTTGGAACGTCTAGCGGAAATCGTCAAGGACAAGTTGTTAGCAGCAGATTCAATTTATGCTGTTTATTCGGAAAAAACAGGAGAACCCTATCTTTTCTCAACGACCTATGACAGAGGAGAAGAAGGGTATCTCTGCACTGATCCCATAATCATGCTTTTGACACCATCTTGGTATCGCCAATTCAAGGAAACCATTGACAGCCGACCAAACTCAGTCGTAAAACTGATTGAAAATACGGAAGATAAAAAAGGGATTGAAAATTTCCTTGGGACAGCCTTTTACATAAATGGTGCCTTGGGAGCAATCTTTAATTCCAAGGAAGTCAGCATCAGTGCCTCTGCCTTGGTTCAAAAACCAGATTTTTCTGATTTACCAGAAATACAAGTGCCTGTTATGAATCCTGACCTGCTAAGATGGATGCTCTTGATGGGGCAGATGGACCAACCGACTACAGAAGAGCAAGAACTAGTTTATGGACTTTACTACAAGTTCTTCTCTATGGCTATGCCTAAAGCAAAATTCTTGCTTCCATTAGATGCAACATCAGGATTCCCAGAAGATAATTCAGAAGGAAATTCCTTTGTTTTGGAAAAAGATGCTAACTTTAATATTCCCGTTAGAGAAGGAAAAGATGGGCGAAACTCTGTTCCAGTCTTTACCGATTGGAAACGTCTGAGAATGGTTTTTGATGAAAAATGGAATGGCATGATTGAAGAAGCAGGAGGCATGATTGAAGGTTTTGACTATGCCATAAACCCAACGGAATACTATGAAGCGGGTGCCTATGTTAGCCTAACAGCTTTTAGAGACATGCAAAAACTTAGTGAGGAACAAGAAGGAAGAGCTCAAGATTAGAAAGTTCTTTAATATTAGAAAGAGAATAGATGAGAATTGCAGATTATAGCGTGACTAAGGCAGTGCTAGAGCGTCACGGTTTTACCTTTAAAAAATCCTTCGGGCAAAATTTCTTGACCGATACCAATATCCTTCAAAAAATTGTGGATACGGCTGAGATTGATAATCAAGTCAATGTTATCGAAATCGGGCCAGGGATTGGTGCCTTGACGGAATTTTTAGCTGAGCGTGCAGCTGAAGTCATGGCCTTTGAGATTGATCACCGTTTGGTGCCAATCCTAGCAGATACCCTGCGTGATTTTGACAATGTGACCGTAGTCAACGAGGACATTCTAAAAGTTGACCTAGCGCAACATATCCAGAATTTTAAAAATCCTGACTTACCAATTAAGGTAGTGGCAAACTTGCCTTACTATATCACAACTCCTATTCTCATGCACTTGATTGAAAGTGGGATTCCTTTTAGTGAGTTTGTGGTCATGATGCAAAAAGAAGTGGCAGATCGTATCTCTGCTCAACCAAATACCAAGGCTTACGGTAGCTTGTCGATTGCAGTTCAGTATTATATGACGGCCAAGGTTGCCTTTATCGTACCTCGTACAGTATTTGTGCCAGCGCCCAACGTGGACTCAGCTATCTTAAAAATGGTGCGCCGTCCAGAGCCAGCTGTAGCAGTGGAAGACGAGAACTTCTTCTTTAAAGTCTCCAAGGCTAGTTTCACCCATCGTCGTAAGACCTTGTGGAACAACTTGACAGGTTACTTTGGGAAAACTGAGGAAATCAAGGACAAACTGACCAAGGCTTTGGATCAGGCTGGACTGGCACCGAGTGTACGTGGTGAAGCTCTCAGCTTGGCAGAATTTGCCAGTCTAGCAGATGCGCTTAAAGGACAAGGACTATAAGATGCAAGGACAAATCATTAAAGCTTTGGCGGGTTTCTACTATGTGGAGAGTGATGGCCAGGTTTATCAAACACGCGCGCGTGGGAATTTCCGTAAAAAAGGCCACACACCCTATGTTGGGGATTGGGTAGATTTTTCTGCAGAGGAGAACTCAGAAGGCTATATATTGGAAATTCATGAACGAAAAAATAGTCTGGTTCGTCCACCCATTGTCAATATTGACCAAGCCGTTGTCATTATGTCCGTTAAAGAACCTGATTTTAACAGCAACTTGTTGGATCGCTTCTTGGTTCTTTTAGAGCACAAGGGCATTCATCCTATCGTCTATATTTCCAAGATGGACTTACTGGAAGATGGGGGAGAACTGGACTTTTACGAGCAAACCTATCGTTCTATTGGTTACGATTTTGTGACTAGTAAAGAGGAACTCTTGCTCTTGTTGACAGACAAAGTGACAGTCTTTATGGGGCAGACAGGTGTTGGGAAGTCAACCCTCCTTAATAAAATCGCACCTGACCTCAATCTCGAAACAGGAGAAATCTCTGATAGTCTAGGCCGTGGTCGTCATACCACTCGAGCTGTTAGTTTTTACAACCTCAATGGAGGCAAAATCGCAGATACACCAGGTTTTTCGTCGCTAGATTATGAAGTATCAAGTGCTGAAGAACTGAACCAGGCCTTTCCAGAGATTGCTAGTGTCAGTCGCGACTGTAAGTTCCGTACTTGTACGCATACTCATGAGCCATCTTGTGCAGTGAAACCAGCAGTAGAAGAGGGCATCATTGCAAACTTCCGTTTCGACAACTATCTGCAATTCCTCAGTGAGATTGAAAATCGCAGAGAAACCTATAAAAAAGTCAGCAAAAAAATTCCAAAATAAGGAGAAACCTATGTCTCAATACAAGATTGCTCCGTCAATTCTGGCAGCAGATTATGCCAACTTTGAACGTGAAATTAAACGCCTAGAAGCAACTGGGGCAGAATACGCCCATATCGATATCATGGATGGTCACTTTGTACCTCAGATCAGCTTTGGTGCAGGTGTAGTCGAAAGTCTTCGACCTCATAGTAAGATGGTATTTGACTGCCACTTGATGGTATCAAATCCCGAACATCATTTAGAGGATTTTGCGCGTGCAGGAGCTGACATCATCAGCATCCATGTTGAAGCGACACCTCATATCCATGGCGCTCTTCAAAAGATTCGTTCTCTCGGTGTTAAACCTTCGGTTGTCATTAACCCAGGTACGCCTGTTGAGGCGATTAAACATGTCCTTCATTTGGTTGACCAAGTATTGGTCATGACGGTTAATCCTGGATTTGGCGGGCAAGCTTTTCTGCCTGAAACCATGGATAAGATTCGTGAGTTAGTTGCCCTTCGTGAGGAAAAAGCCTTGAATTTTGAAATCGAAGTCGATGGTGGTATTGATGACCAAACCATTGCTCAAGCCAAAGGAGCTGGCGCTACAGTTTTTGTAGCGGGATCTTATGTCTTTAAGGGAGATGTCAATGAACGAGTGCAAGCTCTCAGAAATCAACTGGACTAAAGCTGCAGTTTTTGCGGGGGGAGACCGCGGTCACTACCGGACAGATTTTGACTGTTTTGTCGGTGTGGATCGAGGCTCACTCTGGGTATTGGAAGAAGAACTTCCTCTTGATTTAGTAGTTGGGGATTTTGATTCTGTGACTGTAGAAGAACGTCAGTTGATTCAAAAACGTGCGCGACAATTTGTCCAAGCCCAGCCAGAAAAGGATGATACAGATTTGGAATTGGCTCTCTTGACCATCTTTGAGCAAAATCCTCAGGCTCAGGTCACTATTTTTGGCGCCCTAGGTGGTCGCATCGACCATATGCTGGCTAATGTCTTTCTGCCTAGCAATCCTAAATTGGCGCCCTATATGCGTCAAATAGAGATTGAGGATGGACAAAATTTGATTAGCTATTGTCCAGAAGGTACCAGTCAACTAGAGCCACGTTCGGACTATGATTATCTTGCTTTTATGCCTGTGAGGGATAGTCAGTTGACTATTATTGGAGCCAAGTATGAACTGACGGAGGCGAATTTTTTCTTTAAGAAAGTTTATGCTTCTAACGAATATATAGATAGGGAAGTTTCGGTGACTTGCCCAGATGGCTATGTGGTTGTACTGCATAGCAAGGACAGGAGATAGGATGGAGATTATATTACTACTGTTACTAATTGCTAACCTAGCCGGCCTCTTTCTCATTTGGCAGAGGCAGGAAAAGCAGGAGAAATATCTGACCAAGAGTTTAGAAGACCAGGCAGATAATCTTTCAGATCAGTTAGATTATCGATTTGAGCAAGCCAGACAGTCTAATCAGCTTGACCAAAAAAATCTTGAAGTGGCTGTCAGTGACCGTTTGCAGGAGGTGCGAATCGAATTGCACCAAGGTTTGACTCAGGTTCGACAGGAGATGAATGAAAACCTCCTCCAAACCAGAGATAAGACCGACCAACGACTACAGGCCTTGCAGGAGTCAAATGAGCAACGTTTAGAGCAGATGCGCCAAACGGTCGAGGAAAAGTTAGAAAAGACCTTGCAGACACGCTTGCAAGCGTCTTTCGAGACAGTTTCAAAACAACTGGAATCTGTCAATCGTGGCCTTGGAGAAATGCAGACGGTGGCGCGTGATGTTGGTGCGTTAAATAAAGTTCTTTCCGGAACTAAGACCCGAGGGATTCTAGGAGAATTACAACTGGGGCAGATTATCGAAGATATCATGACACCTGCTCAGTATGAACGAGAATTTGCAACGGTTGAAAATTCGAGTGAGCGAGTCGAGTACGCCATCAAGTTGCCTGGGCAAGGTGACCAGGAATATGTTTATCTACCGATTGATTCTAAGTTTCCACTGGCGGATTATTACCGCTTAGAAGAGGCTTATGAAGCAGGTGATAAGGATGAAATCGAAAGTTGTCGCAAATCCCTCCAAACAAGCGTTAAGCGTTTTGCCAAAGATATCAAGAGCAAGTACATAGCACCGCCAAGGACGACCAATTTTGGAGTTCTGTTTGTTCCGACAGAAGGTCTTTACTCAGAAATCGTTAGAAATCCGATTTTCTTTGATGGTTTGAGACGGGAGGAGCAGATTATCGTAGCTGGACCAAGTACCTTGTCAGCCCTTCTTAACTCCCTATCTGTTGGCTTCAAAACTCTAAATATCCAAAAGAGTGCTGACCATATTAGCCAAACTCTAGCCAACGTCAAAACCGAATTTGGCAAGTTTGGTGGTATTCTGGTTAAAGCGCAAAAACACCTCCAACATGCCACTGGTAATATTGATGAATTACTAAACCGTCGTACTTCAGCTATCGAGCGAACTCTCCGACATATTGAATTGTCAGAAGGTGAACCTATGCTTGATTTGCTCCAGTTCCAAGAAGATGAGGAAGAATATGAAGATTAGTCACATGAAAAAAGATGAACTGTTCGAGGGCTTTTACCTGATCAAATCAGCCGATCTGAGACAGACGCGTGCTGGGAAAAATTACCTAGCTTTCACCTTCCAAGATGATAGTGGGGAAATTGAAGGAAAGCTTTGGGATGCCCAACCTCATAACGTTGAGGCCTTTACTGCAGGAAAAGTAGTCCACATGCAAGGGCGTCGTGAAGTTTACAACAACACTCCACAGGTAAATCAAATCACCCTTCGCTTACCTCAGCCTGGCGAACCCAATGACCCAGCAGACTTCAAGGTCAAATCACCAGTGGATGTTAAAGAAATCCGTGAGTACATGGCACAGATGATTTTCAAGATTGAAAATCCCATCTGGCAACGAATCGTTCGGGCCCTCTATACCAAATATGATAAAGAATTTTATTCTTATCCAGCTGCAAAAACCAATCACCATGCCTTTGAAACAGGGCTTGCTTATCATACAGCGACTATGATTCGTTTAGCAGAGGCAATTGCAGATGTCTACCCACAACTCAATAAGAGCTTGCTCTATGCGGGAATTATGCTTCATGACCTGGCTAAGGTTATTGAGTTAACAGGTCCGGACCAGACAGAGTATACAGTGAGAGGAAATCTTATCGGGCATATCGCCTTGATTGATAGCGAGATTACCAAAGCAGTTATGGAACTTGGCATTGATGATACTCGAGAAGAAGTGGTGCTTCTGCGCCATGTGATCCTCAGCCACCATGGATTACTCGAGTATGGTAGTCCTGTTCGTCCTCGTGTGATGGAAGCTGAAATTATTCATATGATTGATAATTTGGATGCGAGTATGATGATGATGTCAACAGCTCTGGCCCTTGTTGACGAGGGTGAAATGACCAATAAAGTCTTTGCAATGGACAATCGTTCCTTCTACAAGCCAAAATTAGACTAGAAACTAAAAAAATGAGCTTTATTTAGACGATAAAGTTCGTTTTTTTTGCTTTAGTGTGTTATAATGAGAAAAAGACTAATTAAAAAGAATGGTGAATAACTAATGAAATTAAGAAGAAGTGATCGGATGGTTGTTATTTCCAATTATTTGATTAACAATCCATACAAATTAACCAGTCTCAATACCTTCGCGGAAAAGTATGAATCTGCCAAATCTTCTATTTCAGAAGATATTGTCATTATTAAGCGCGCCTTTGAAGAAATTGAAATCGGCCATATTCAAACGGTGACAGGTGCTGGTGGTGGGGTTATTTTCACACCATCTATCTCTACCCTTGAGTCCAAAACAATCATCAAAGAGCTTCGCGATAAACTTTCAGAGAGCGACCGCATTCTTCCAGGAGGCTACATTTATTTGTCTGATCTCCTTAGCACTCCAGCTATTTTGAAAAATATCGGCCGCATTATTGCCAAGAGCTTT
This sequence comes from Streptococcus infantis, assembly GCF_047463175.1. GTDB lineage: Bacteria > Bacillota > Bacilli > Lactobacillales > Streptococcaceae > Streptococcus > Streptococcus infantis_AC. The sequence continues at coordinate 439,120 of NZ_JASHEJ010000002.1, read as the reverse complement.
ATGGACCAAAAGATTGATGCTGTTATGACTGTTGCAACAAAAGGGGTTCCGCTTGCAAATGCAGTAGCAAATGTTCTCAACGTACCTTTTGTCATTGTCCGTCGTGACTTGAAAATCACAGAAGGTTCAACTGTGAGTGTTAACTACGTCTCAGGTTCTAGCGACCGTATTGAAAAAATGTTCCTTTCAAAACGTAGTCTTAAGGCAGGAAGTCGTGTCTTGATTGTTGATGACTTCTTGAAAGGCGGAGGAACGATTAACGGTATGATTAGCCTTTTAACAGAGTTTGACTCTGAGTTAGCTGGTGTAGCTGTCTTTGCTGATAATGCACAGGAAGACCGTGAACAACAGTTCGACTACAAGTCACTCTTGAGAGTCACAAATATTGATGTGAAGAACCAACAAATTGCTGTTGAAGTTGGAAATATCTTCGATACAGAAAAATAAGAATTGACTTGAAATACAAAGGTTGGAACTTTCGTCCCAGCCTTTCTTTGATAATGAATATGAAGGAGTTCTATGAAAACACCATTTATTAAACGTGAAGCCTTAGAAAAGATTGTTGAGGAGTTTCCAACCCCTTTTCATCTCTACGATGAAAAAGGGATCCGCGAGAAAGCACGCGCAGTAAACAAGGCCTTTTCTTGGAATAGGGGCTTTAAAGAATACTTCGCAGTTAAAGCGACCCCAACTCCAGCTATCTTGAAAATTTTGCAAGAAGAAGGATGTGGAGTGGATTGTTCTAGTTATGTAGAACTCTTAATGAGTCATAAGCTTGGGTTTACAGGGGCGGATATGATGTTCTCATCTAATAACACCCCAGATAGAGAATATGCCTATGCTCGTGAATTAGGTGCAACGATTAATTTAGATGCCTTTGAAGATATCGATCATTTGGAACGTGCAGCAGGCATCCCTGAGATTATCTCTTGCCGTTACAATCCTGGTGGCGTATTTGAACTGGGTACGGACATTATGGATAATCCTGGTGAAGCTAAGTTCGGGATGACTAAGGAACAGCTTTTTGAAGCCTTTGCTATCTTGAAAGAAAAGGGAGCTAAAACCTTTGGAATTCATTCCTTCTTAGCTTCCAATACAGTGACTCATCTCTACTATCCAGAATTAGCACGTCAGCTTTTTGAGTTAGCAGTAGAAATCAAGGAAAAGTTAGGTATTTCACTGGACTTTATCAATCTTTCTGGAGGTATCGGAGTTAACTATCGACCAGATCAAGAGCCTAATGACATCGCTTTGATTGGTGAGGGAGTTCGTCAGGTTTATGAAGAAGTCCTCACACCAGCAGGTCTTGGTCAGGTTAAAATCTTTACAGAACTAGGTCGCTTTATGTTGGCACCCCATGGAATTCTAGTTACAAAAGTTACTCATAAAAAGAAAACCTATCGTACTTATCTAGGAGTAGATGCGTCAGCTGTCAACCTGATGAGACCGGCTATGTATGGCGCTTATCACCACATTACTAATATGATGCATCCTGATGGTCAGACTGAAGTAGTTGATGTTGTTGGCTCTCTTTGTGAAAACAACGATAAGTTTGCAGTTAATCGTGAACTACCTCAAACAGAAATTGGTGATTTGTTAGTCATTCATGATACAGGTGCGCATGGCTTCTCTATGGGCTACCAGTACAATGCCAAGCTTCGTTCAGCAGAGGTCCTCTATGCAGAGGACGGTAGTACACGGCTAATCCGTAGAGCAGAGCGACCTGAGGACTATTTTGCAACTCTCTATGGATTCGACTTTGACAAGGATTAGAAGAATTTTTGAAAATCATGAAAGTTGAAAGTGAAAAACAGTTTGTTTTCTAAAAAATGGACAAAATCTGTGGTTTTTCTTTTCAGGCATGATATAATAAAGCTATAAAACGGTTTCAAGGAAGGTGACGTGATGTCTGAAGAAACAATTGACTATGGACAAGTGACAGGAATGGTGCATTCGACAGAGAGTTTTGGGGCGGTAGATGGCCCTGGAATTCGTTTTATTGTCTTTTTGCAAGGCTGTCAGATGCGTTGCCAATACTGCCATAACCCTGATACTTGGGCTATGGAAACCAATAAATCTCGTGTACGAACAGTAGATGATGTTCTAGAAGAAGCGCTTCGTTATCGTGGTTTCTGGGGAGACAAGGGAGGTATTACAGTCAGCGGAGGAGAAGCCCTCTTGCAGATTGATTTCTTGATTGCCCTCTTTACTAAGGCAAAAGAAAAGGGTATCCACTGTACCTTGGATACTTGTGCCCTTCCATTCCGTAACAAACCACGCTATCTAGAAAAGTTCAACAAGTTAATGGCCGTGACAGATTTGGTTCTCCTTGATATCAAGGAAATCAACGAAGCACAACACAAGATTGTAACCAGTCAAACTAATAAAAACATCTTGGCTTGTGCTCAGTACTTGTCAGAAATCGGTAAACCTGTTTGGATTCGTCACGTTCTTGTGCCTGGATTGACAGACCGCGATGAAGATTTGATTGAACTTGGTAAGTTTGTAAAAACTCTCAAGAATGTTGATAAGTTTGAAATCTTGCCTTATCACACTATGGGTGAGTTCAAATGGCGTGAACTTGGGATTCCATATTCCCTTGAAGGGGTTAAACCTCCAACAGCAGATCGTGTCAAAAACGCTAAGGAATTGATGGATACAGAAAGCTATCAAGATTACATGAAACGTGTACATGGATAAAAAGAAGCCTGATGGGAACATCGGGCTTTTAAGTTTACATAAATAAATACAAATAAGATTAAATTAAGCAAAATTTTTATGATTTATATGACAATACAGATTTTATAAAGATTTAAAATTCTGAAAAAAATCCGAAAATTATTGGTTAATATATACTTGTTTAAATTGATACAACAAATTGAATAGGAGAATATCATGGAACAAAGTATTACCATTAAAAATCTATGTAAGTCATATGGTCAAACTCAAATTTTAAAAGATATTTCTTTTGAAGCAAAAGCAGGTAGAGTGACTGCTTTCCTGGGTCCAAATGGAGCTGGTAAAAGTTCAACCTTACGTATCTTATTAGGATTAGACAAAGCAACATCTGGTCTTACCAAAATTGGAGATCAAACTTATAAGGAATTAAAATTTCCTCTAAAGACTGTAGGAGCTTCATTTGACAGTGTCGGAGCTCCTGATGATCGGACTGTTTATCAACATTTGAAAATTGTTGCTGCTAGTAATGGGATATCCAGTCAGCGAATTGATCAAGTCTTGGATATGGTGGATATTAGCCATAAGAAAAAATCTAAAATTGGGAAATTATCATTAGGGGAAGGACAACGCTTGGGAATTGCAACAGCTTTATTAGGGAATCCTCAGTATCTGGTATTGGATGAACCGACAAATGGGTTGGATCCAAGAGGAATTCGTTGGTTTAGAGAGTTTATAAAAAAACAGGCTCAAGAAGGGAAGACAGTTTTGCTATCATCTCATATATTATCAGAAGTGGAAGCAGTAACAGATGATGTGGTCATCATAAATAAAGGCAAAGTTCTTATAAAAGGGACTTTACAAGAAGTGATGAAAAATCTTTCTTCACTGGAGGAAGTCTTCTTTAGATTAACAGAGGGAGGAAAGTGACATGGCACTTATTTACTCTCTTCATTCTGAAATATTGAAATTACTTTATAAGAGAGCTACTCATATTGTACTATTCTTGATACTAGTATTTCAAACGTTTTTAGCAAATATTGGTGCATCTCAAATTGTTTCAGTTGGTATACATGCTACCCCAGAGACAACCCCAGAGTTAGTAGAAGCTATTCCCCCTATTGAATTTTTAGGTTTTGATGTTACTTTAGTTGGCGTTTTTTTTATGATTATCTTAGGATCAATCTACGGAGCAGAAGAGTATAAAGGCTCTGTTATTCGCACAAGCCTCCTCTCTAATACGAGTAGAAGTACTTTCCTAGTTTCAAAAACATTAGTTTGGCTGGTATTTTCTTTTGTCATTTCCTTCCTATCAATATTTCTGACGATTAACATGACACATTATGTTTTAGGACAAGATGGTTTATTACTTTTTTCACTAAATGGGACAGTTTGGTTCTATATGTTTTTGGACAGTATAGCTTGGACGTTGTTGGGGCTTTTAGCCTATATTCTGGCTTTAACATTTAAAAAAGCCCTTGTTCCCCTATTGTTTTTGCTTCCTCAAGTCTACAATTTAGGAACATTCTTAGCCGATCATATATCAATTGCGAAATTTCTTCCAGTTTCATTGAGCTATGGACTGATTGCTACATCTCCTCAAATGTTAGAACAGAATAGCTTACAAAATATTTTGCTTTTACTTTGTTGGAATTTGTCATTCTTGGTTTTGGCAATTTACCGGTTACTTAAGTCAGATGTTGGAGGAGGGGAATGAGTTGAAAGAGCAATTTAAAAGTGAGTATCTCAAGTTTATTATGAATCCTTGGCATTGGTTGATTATAGGTGCTCTATTACTTTGTGTTCCGCCGATGGTTATTTTTTTAAATAGTAAACCAGATCAGTTGACCCTACACTTTGTTTTGGAACAGCTACTGCAAAGTCTCTATTTAGGACAGGCGGGTTTTATTAGTCTAGCTGTCCTATTTATAGGTCAGGAATTTACAGGTTCTAGCCTTCGTACAAGTTTTCTTACATGTCCAAATCGTTTAAAATTTATAATATGTAAATTAGCTATTGTGTTATGTGTGGAAATTGCATTATTGCTAGCTGTAATATCAGTATGTATACTACTTACTCAAGGATATTATAATATCAATCTTTTGAGCAATATTAAAAATGTTCTAGCAATCCTATTTCCAGTTTGTATTTCTATTTTAACCTTCTCTCTTTTAAGTGGTATTTTTGTATTTATTTTCCGATCTTTTACCTTAATTTTGGGAATAAGCTTATCTCTTTTATTGGGATTGGGACAAATGCTACTACAATTCAGTTCTTTTTTTAGAAATTTACCATTACTAGCTAGTATGAACTGTTACTATATCCATCCTTTATCACTTTATTATCCAGTTTGGCAAGGTCTGGGGATACAAATAATTTGGTTATTAATTGTTTTTCTACTAGCTACACTGATACTTATAGGAAGAAATGTACGCTAAAGACAGGGGCTATCCTGTCTTTTTCTCAGTTAATGATATAATATAATTTAGGAGCGTGAGTTATGGCTTATAAAATTTTAGTGGTAGATGATGATCTTGCTATTCTTCGCCTAATAAAAAGGGTACTAGAGTATGAAAAGTATGAAGTAGTCATACGAAATAAGATAGAAGAGATTGATCTTTGTGATTTTACAGGATTTGACTTGATTTTATTAGATATTATGATGCCTGTTAGTGGTTTAGAAGTCTGTCAGATGATTCGCAAGCAGATATCTGTTCCTATCTGTTTTATAACTGCTAAGGATATGGATGAAGATTTGGTGGCTGGAATCAATGCAGGAGCTGATGATTATATTATGAAACCCTTTAGTATACCAGAGCTTTTAGCACGTGTTAAAATGCACTTACGTCGTGAAGAACGGACTAAAGGAAATGTTCATCAAATAAAGATTGGGAAGCTTATACTATATACGGATAGTAAGGAACTATTTGTAAACGAAGATAAGATCGCCTTGACAAGGAGGGAATTTGATATAGTGAATCTTTTAGCAAGTAACCCAAGTAAAATATATTCTATAGAGGAAATCTATAATTATTTATATCCACAAAGTTCAGAAGCTCTTTTACGTTCGGTTTCAGAGTACATTTATCAAATTCGTCAAAAGCTGAAACCTTATCAATTAAATCCGATTAAAACCTTGTACGGTGGAGGATATCAATGGATAGAATCAAAAGTTTTAGACAATTAATTCGAGAAGCCTGTTGGAGAATTATTTGGCAGTTTAGTCTTGGCTTACTAATGGCCTATCTTATTCCCTTAGCTTCTGTATCCATACAAATAATGGAGGATGGGAAATCTCTTAAAAATAATGATGTTCAATCAATTTTTTTCAATGTGTCATCATGGATATATATTTGTGTTTTATTGATTATTCTAATAAGTTATCACATTGGTAAATTGTTGAAAAAACTAAGTTATGAAATGAATTTGATTTATGAAAATAGTATGTGGCTTGAAAGCGAATGTACAGAAAGATTAACAGTTAAGGAATTTCGTGAGACTGGTAATCGCATTATTGTGATGCAAGATCGTATTCGACAGCTATTAGATGATGAGAAGCAACAGAAAGAAGATTTGATGTTTCAGGTTTCAGCAGCTTCTCATGATTTAAAGACACCTCTAACTATCATCAAAGGGAATGCAGAATTTTTGCACACTTCCACTAAAGATGAGCAGTCTAAAGAATGTTTAGCAGATATAGTTCATGCTAGTCAACGCTTGCTTGATTATTTTAATCAGTTGATTCATTATTCTAAAACTTACTATGATGATGAGACAGGTTGGACGGAGTATTCCTCTTCAGATTTTATCAATGAATTAGAGAAAGAAGTCTCCTTTTTGATAAAAAATCAGATTAAGTTTTCTTTTGAACAAAATTTGAAAGGAACTGAAGGTTATTATATAAATCCATCTCTTCTGATTCGTGCAATACAAAATATTTTAACAAATGCTTTGGAGTATGCGGATAAACAGAATCCTAAAATTAAAATTAGGGTAGAGCAAGAGGGGAAGGAATTGAAAATAGGGATATGGAATAATGGCTCTGAATTTCCAGATGAAGTTTTAACTAATTTTGGGAAGCTCTTTTATCGTATGGATAAAGCTAGATCGGTTAAAGAGCAACATTTTGGTATTGGACTTAGTTTTGTATGTAGAGTTGCAAAACTGCACAAAGGCCGAGTTGAGCTTAGAAATAGAGACGAGGGAGCAGAAGTTTTAATGGCTCTTAATTGTATTAAATCAAAGTGATTCACTTACTAATTTGTTGTCATAGGATTTAAATAAATTAAGATGTGAAAGTAGATAATAAAAACGAATGAATGATACCTAGTTCATGAAAACTAATTGTCATTCATTCGTTTTTTTAATTATTGGATAGCACACGTAGCTTTATCTAGAATGTTGTTTTCCAGAATTGCGTTTTTTGTTTTTCTTTTTATTAGAAGTTGGGATAACTGCTGCTGATTCAGGAGTTACATCTTTACGAGTAGCAGAAGTTTTACTTGCTTTTGGTGGGTTCTTAGCCAGTTCTTCACGCACTTTTTTACGAAGTTTTGGACGAATGATGTAGTTGACGATGAATTGTTGAAGGATCATCATGAAACCACCGACAACCCAGTAAAGCGTAACGCTGGCTGGTGAGAAGATTGAGAACATGACAATCATCATTGGACTCATGTAAATCATCTTCTTGAGTTGTTCTCTTTGAGTCTCGTCTTCAACTCCATGTAGTGAAAGGAGGGATTGGACGTAGTAGAGAACACCTGCACAGGCGATAAGAATCCAACTTGGAGAACCAAGTGCGATTCCTAAGAAGCTAGCTTCAGAAACACCTTCTGTATGTTGAGCTGCAAAGTAGATAGCTGAGAAGAAAGGCATTTGAATGAGGAGAGGGAAACATCCTACTCCGCCAAACATGCTGATACCGTGCTCTTTTTGAGCAGCAAAGAGAGCTTGTTGGGCTTCCAGTTTTTCTTCTTGTGTTTCTGCTTCCTTGAGACGAGTTTGGTGTGGTTCAAGGACATGTTTGAGGGCATTCATCTTTTCAGAATGAAGCGTTGCCTTCCATGATTGGTAGATACCAAGTGGCAAGATAATCAAGCGGACGATAATGGTTACGATAATAATAGCGACCCCGAAGCCTAGTCCTTTATCAGTAGCGAAGTACTTGATGGCTTCAGCCATAGGTGCTCCGATTGTATTCCAAATAAATCCTGTTGGTTGTCCAGTTGCTTTATCAACCTGGACACAGCCTGTCAAGACTAATAGCATGGCCACTCCCATGATAGAGAGGGCGATTCGTTTAATTGATTTCACTGTTTTAATTCCTTCTTAAAAATGATACCTTTCTATTCTACTGTTTTTTTTGAAAATATACAATAGTTCTAGAGACCTAATTTGCTACTTTGAAATCTGAATAGGATGGGAAGCTGCTCAATTGAACATCTAGATAGGTTACTTTTGAGAAGGGAGTAGGTCCTTTTCGGATCTCTTGGATGAACTTAGCCATGAGAGCTGAAGACTCTGCTTGGGCAAGAATTTCAACGGTTCCGTCATCGTTGTTCCAGACACGACCAGTGATTCCACCTATTTCGAGTGCAAGGGTATAAACGCCCCAGCGGAAACCAACACCTTGAACGCGACCCTGTGCGATCATTTTGACCTTTTGCATACCAAACCTCCTTGATTGTGTTATAATACTCCTATGACTATTATAACCTCTAAAGCCAATTCTGTGGTAAAAAATGCCAAGAAATTGCATCAAAAAAAATATCGAAAATCTTCTTATTTAATTGAAGGATGGCATTTGTTTGAAGAGGCTGTTCAAGCAGGTGCAAAGATAGAGAGGATTTTTACCCTTTCAGAGTATGGTGAAAAATTAACGGACTACCCTCAGACTGTCTTTGTGGCCGAAGAGATTTTGCTTGATTTGGCAGATTCACAAACTCCTCAGGGCATTGTAGCCATTGTTCAAAAGGAAGAAGAGCAGTTGCCGGATTTTACCTCTGGAAAATATCTTTTCTTGGAAGACGTGCAGGATCCTGGAAATGTTGGCACAATGATCCGAACGGCAGATGCAGCAGGTTTTTCTGGAGTCATCGTTTCAAGCAAGTCAGCAGATATTTACAGCTTGAAGACTCTCCGATCCATGCAGGGCAGTCATTTTCATGTACCGATTTATCGGATGCCTATTGAAACTTTTGTTGAAGAGGCTAAAAAGGGCAATTTACCAATTCTGGCAACTACTTTGTCCCAAAACTCTAAAGATTATCGTGAGCTTGCTCAGCTAGAAGATTTCGCCTTGGTCATGGGAAATGAAGGTCAAGGAATCAGTCAATTCATGACAAATCAGGCAGACCAACTGGTTCATATTACCATGAAAGGGCAAGCGGAAAGTCTCAACGTTGCCATTGCTGCAGGCATACTCATGTTTTATTTGAGTTAAATTGTTTTATTTTTGTTATAATAAGTAAAAAGATTTCATAAGGAGAAAAAAGATATGAATCAAACAATTATTCAAGAACGTTCTGGTCTGAATCAATTTTATGCAAAAGTCTATGCTTTTGTCGGGATTGGGATTGCCTTATCTGCAATTGTTTCAGCCTTGATGTTAACAACCTTCCAAGATCTTCTTGTTCAGTTAATGATTAACGCCCGTATATGGCTAATCGTAACAGGAATTGTAGAAGTAGCTCTAGTGATTTTTGCGAGTGGTTTAGCGGTAAAGAATAGTCCAGCAACCTTTCCAATATTTCTGCTCTACTCAGCGGTTAATGGTTTTTCACTAAGCTTCATTGTTTCGCTCTATCTTCCTGGGACAGTTTTGACAGCCTTTATCTCCAGTGCAGCCCTCTTCTTTGTGATGGCTATCGTAGGAGTAGTCATTAAAAAGGATTTGAGTGGAATCGGTCGTGCTTTGATTGCAGCCTTATTTGGTCTGATACTGGCCATGGTTGTTAATATCTTCTTAAATAGTGGCCTAATGGACTACATTATTAGTATTGTTATGGTGCTTGTTTTTGCAGGTTTGATTGCTTGGGATAATCAAAAAATTCGTTATGTTTACGAAGAGTCAGATGGACAGGTAGCTACAGGCTGGGCAATTTCTTTAGCACTTAGCCTCTACCTCGACTTTATCAACCTCTTCCTTAGCTTCCTACGTATCTTTGGAAGAGACGATTAATACTTTTAGAGCTCAAATGAGCTCTTTTTTAATTTTTACTTTCATTTTTACTAGCAAAAGGGTATAATCTTTTTATTATTCAAAAGGAGGGATACATATGAAAAAAAGTTTTATTCACCAGCAGGAAGAGATTTCATTTGTAAAAAATACCTTTACCCAGTATTTAAAAGATAAGTTAGAAGTAGTAGAAGTGCAAGGACCAATCTTGAGTAAGGTTGGTGATGGAATGCAGGACAACCTTTCAGGTATTGAAAATCCAGTTTCAGTTAAGGTTTTGCAGATTCCTAATGAAACCTATGAAGTGGTGCATTCACTTGCCAAGTGGAAACGTCATACCTTGGCTCGTTTTGGTTTCGGTGAAGGAGAAGGCCTCTTTGTTCACATGAAGGCTCTTCGTCCAGACGAAGATTCACTAGATGCGACTCACTCGGTTTATGTGGACCAGTGGGACTGGGAAAAGGTTATTCCTAATGGACAGCGTAATCTAGCCTACCTCAAGGAAACCGTTGAAAAGATTTATAAGGCCATTCGTTTAACAGAGCTGGCAGTCGAAGCCCGCTATGATATTGAGTCAATCTTGCCGAAGCAAATTACCTTTATCCATACTGAAGAATTGGTAGAACGCTACCCAGACTTAACTCCAAAAGAACGTGAAAATGCTATCTGTAAGGAGTTCGGTGCGGTCTTCCTAATTGGTATCGGTGGTGTATTGTCAGATGGAAAACCTCATGACGGCCGTGCACCAGACTATGATGACTGGACAACTGAGTCTGAAAATGGCTACAAGGGCCTAAATGGAGATATCCTTGTTTGGAATGATAATTTGGGTGCAGCCTTTGAATTGTCTTCAATGGGGATTCGTGTCGATGAAGACACTCTTCGTCGTCAGGTAGCTGTTACAGGAGATGAAGACCGCTTATCTCTTGAATGGCATAAGGCTCTCTTGAATGGACTCTTCCCATTGACAATCGGTGGAGGAATTGGACAGTCTCGTATGGCCATGTTCTTACTTCGTAAGAAGCACATCGGTGAAGTTCAAACCAGTGTTTGGCCACAAGAAGTTAGAGATACTTACGAGAATATTCTTTAATCAATCGAACCGAGAGGTTCGATTTTCTTATTTCATCAGAATTTGGTATAATATACCTTATGAAAATCGTATCAGGAATCTACGGAGGACGTCCTTTAAAGACCTTGGACGGGAAAACAACGAGGCCGACATCGGACAAGGTCCGAGGGGCTATTTTCAATATGATTGGCCCTTACTTTGAAGGAGGGCGTGTGCTAGATCTCTATGCTGGTAGTGGGGGCTTATCCATTGAAGCAGTTTCAAGAGGGATGTCCAGCGCTATCCTAGTTGAGAAGGATCGCCGAGCACAGAATATTGTGGCAGAAAACATTCAGATGACCAAGGAAACCTCTAAATTTCAATTATTGAAAATGGAATCCAGTCGCGCATTGGAGCAAGTGGATGGTGTCTTTGATCTCATCTTTTTGGATCCTCCCTATGCAAAGGAACAGATCGTATCCGACATTGAAAAAATGGCTGAGAGAAATCTTTTTTCAGAAGATGTCATGGTGGTCTGCGAGACCGATAAATCAGTAGAGCTTCCAGAAGAAATCGCCTGTTTAGGCATCTGGAAGGAAAAAATATATGGGATTAGTAAGGTGACGGTTTATGTCAGATAAAATTGGGCTATTTACAGGTTCGTTTGATCCAATTACCAATGGTCATTTGGACCTTATTGAACGCGCAAGTAAGCTCTTTGATAGATTGTATGTGGGAATTTTTTATAATCCACACAAAAATGGATTTTTACCGATAGAAAGTCGGCTAGAGACGGTTGAAAAAGCGGTGGGACACCTTAAAAATGTCCAAGTCATTGCCTCTCATGATGAATTAGTCGTTGATGTTGCTAGAAAACTGGGTGTCCATGTTCTTGTTCGTGGTTTGCGTAACGCTGCGGATCTTCAGTATGAAGCCAGTTTTGATTTTTACAACCATCAATTAGCAGGAGAGATTGAGACAGTTTATCTCCATAGTCGCCCAGAGCATGTTTACATCAGCTCTTCAGCTGTGAGAGAACTATTGAAGTTTGGTCAAGATATTAGCAAGTATGTACCAAATGCTGTCTTAGAGGAGTTAAAGAATGAAGAAAAAAACTAGATGGCCCATATATTTAATCATCGGGCTCATTATCACTTTTATAGCTTTTACGGTACCACTTCCTTATTACATTGAGGTGCCAGGGACTTCAGAAGATATTCGAAAGGTTTTACAAGTAAATAACCAATCTGACCAAGAAGAAGGTTCCTACCAATTTGTAACAGTTGGAGTTAAGCACGCTAGACTGGTTGACTTGGTTTATGCTTGGCTAACACCTTTTACGGACATACATAGTGCTAAAGAGATGACTGGTGGTTCGTCAGATGCGGAATTTATGCGAATCAACCAGTTTTACATGGAAACTTCGCAAAACATGGCCAAATATCAAGGTCTGAAATCTGCTGGTAAGGAAATAGAGCTCAAATACCTAGGGGTATATGTTTTGACTGTGACGGATAACTCGACTTTCAAGGGAATTCTCAATATCGCTGACACCGTGACGGCTGTAAATGATAAGACTTTTGAGAGTTCTAAGGAGATGGTCGACTACGTCAACTCTCAAACTCTAGGTGACAAGGTTAAGGTTACTTACCAAGAGGATGGGAAAGTTAAAACGGCTGAAGGGAAAATCATTACTCTTGAAAATGGGAAAAATGGTATCGGAATTGGTTTGATTGACCGCACAGAAGTATCAAGTGATGTGCCAATCAAGTTTTCAACGGCTGGCATTGGTGGTCCGAGTGCAGGAATGATGTTTAGTTTATCCATCTATACGCAAATTGCAGATCCAACTCTTCGAAATGGCCGTATCATTGCTGGTACAGGAAGTATCGACAGAGATGGAAATGTAGGTGATATTGGTGGCATTGATAAAAAGGTGGTTGCTGCTGCTAAAAAAGGAGCTACTGTATTTTTTGCCCCAAATAATCCGGTTTCTGAAGAAGCTAAAAAGGCAAACCCAAATGCCAAAAGTAATTATGACACGGCTGTAGAAGCGGCTGAAATGATTAAAACAGACATGAAGATTGTTCCTGTAAAAACACTTCAGGATGCAATTGACTACTTGAAAAACAACCCATAAAATATAGTGCAAGTCCATAGACTAGCGTAGAAAAAGAGAAGATGGTATAATAGGCAGATGATTCAATTGTTTTTTACCCTCAGTAGTCATATGTTTTTTGTCTACCTAGTTTTTCAACTTTTGAAAGATTTGGTCAAATGGGATCAAATTTTGAAGGTGACTAAGGACAATGCGAGGAAGGTACGACTTTTAGTAGTATTGTGTAGTATTGGTTTAGGATATCTAATCAGTTCTTTTTTCCTAAATCTCTACCAATTATGGCAAGAAGCCGTACGGACATTATTCTAAACTCGAAAGTAAAGGAAAATATTTATGGAAAAAATTGTAGTTCGAGGTGGCGATAATCGCCTTGTCGGAAGTGTTACAATTGAGGGCGCGAAAAATGCAGTTTTGCCACTACTTGCGGCGACAATTTTAGCAAGCGAAGGAAAAACAGTTTTAAAAAATGTTCCTATCCTATCGGATGTCTTTACCATGAACCAAGTAGTTCGTGGATTAAATGCGAAAGTTAATTTTGATCAAGATGCACACATTGTTGAAGTTGATGCGACAGATGATATCACAGAAGAAGCTCCCTATAAGTATGTCAGCAAGATGCGTGCTTCTATTGTAGTCTTGGGTCCAATCCTGGCTAGGGTTGGTCACGCTAAAGTTTCGATGCCAGGTGGTTGTACGATCGGTAGTCGTCCTATTGACCTTCACCTTAAAGGTTTGGAAGCAATGGGGGCTAAGATCACCCAAACAGCTGGCTATATCGAAGCTAAGGCAGAACGCTTGCATGGAGCCCATATCTATATGGACTTTCCTAGTGTTGGGGCAACCCAAAATTTGATGATGGCTGCAACGCTGGCTGATGGCGTAACTGTTATCGAAAATGCTGCGCGTGAACCTGAAATTGTAGACTTGGCTGTCCTCTTGAATAAAATGGGAGCTACAGTCAAAGGTGCGGGAACAGAGAGCATTACCATCACTGGTGTTGAAAACTTGCATGGTGCAACCCATAACGTTGTTCAAGACCGCATCGAAGCAGGGACATTCATGGTTGCTGCTGCAATGACAGGTGGAGATGTCCTGATTCAAGATGCTATCTGGGAACACAACCGTCCCTTGTTGGCGAAATTACAAGAAATGGGTGTTGAAGTCATCGATGAGGATGAAGGAATCCGCATCCGTTCTCAACGAGACAAACTAAAAGCAGTTCATGTCAAGATCTTACCACATCCAGGGTTTCCTACGGACATGCAGGCGCAGTTTACTGCTCTTATGACGGTTGCTCAAGGAGAATCAACTATGGTTGAGACAGTCTTTGAGAATCGTTTCCAACATCTAGAGGAAATGCGTCGCATGGGCTTGCATTCTGAGATTATCCGTGATACAGCTCGTATCGTTGGCGGGCAACCTCTCCAAGGGGCAGAAGTGCTGTCTACGGACCTTCGTGCCAGTGCAGCCTTGATTCTGACAGGTTTAATAGCTGAAGGTGAGACTGTTGTTGGGAAACTTGTCCATTTGGATAGAGGTTATTATCGTTTTCATGAAAAATTAGCTCAGTTAGGAGCTAATATTGAACGGGTAAGTGTGGAAGCTGATGAAGATGAAGATGAATAAAGAAGTATCTTATGTGCTGCGTCGATTTCTTTTAGTCATCATTGTTTTACTTTTAGGTGTCTTAGCACTTGGAATTGGCTTGATGATTGGCTACGGTATCTTAGGCAAGGGCCAAGATCCATGGGCGATTTTAGCTCCAGAAAAGTGGCATGAGTTAATTGCGAAATTTACAGGGAAATAGGCTGGGTGACCAGCCTTTTTCTAGGAAGTGAAATGAAGGAGAAAGTATGAACAAAAAAACAAGGCAGGCACTAATAGGTCTTCTGCTTTTCCTACTTTTGTCGGCAGGAAGTTACTACATAAAAGAAATGCAGGCTTCCAATGTTACACCGCAAACACAGGTTAACCAGAAATCCCAGTCGCTTGATACTCCAAGTCAAGAATTGGCAGAGAGTGTACTGACTGATTCGGTCAAAAAACAAATAAAGGGTACTCTTGAGTGGAATGGAGCAGGTGCCTTTATCGTAAATGGGAACAAAACGAACTTAGATGCAAAGGTTTCAAGTAAACCCTATGCTGATAACAAGACAAAAACTGTAGGTGGGGAGACGGTCCCAACTGTTGCTAATGCCCTTATGTCAAAAGCAACAAGACAGTACAAAGACCGTGAAGAAACCGGGAATGGTTCAACTTCTTGGACCCCGGCAGGATGGCATCAGGTCAAAAACCTAAAAGGGACTTATAATCACGCTGTAGATAGAGGACATTTATTAGGCTATGCCTTGATTGGTGGTTTAGATGGTTTTGATGCATCTACTAGCAATCCCAAAAATATCGCTGTACAAACAGCCTGGGCCAACCAAGCACGCGCAGAAGATTCGACTGGACAAAACTACTATGAAAGTTTAGTTCGAAAGGCTTTGGATCAAAATAAGCGCGTGCGTTACCGTGTCACATTGCTCTACGCTACAGAAGAAGATTTGGTTCCTTCTGCATCTCAGATTGAAGCCAAATCATCTGATGGTGAATTGGAGTTTAACGTCGTAGTTCCTAACGTTCAAAAGGGAATTCAGTTAGATTACCGAACAGGAAAAGTAACTGTTACAAAGAACTAATAGATAGTCGGTCCCTTATTGTTTCGGTAGGGGATTTACTATAGAAATCACAATTTAATGTGTAGAAGTTGAAAAATATGGTATAATAGTCACAATTATACTTTTTAGGAGAAGGAAAATGGAAGACCCGAGCAGTCAGGATTTGTTACTGCAATTTGTATTATTAGTTGTTTTGACCTTTTTAAATGCTTTTTTCTCTGCTACAGAGATGGCTATGGTTTCTCTTAGTCGCTCACGTGTTGAACAAAAGGCTGAAGAGGGAGATAAACGCTATATCCGTTTGCTAAAGGTACTTGAAAACCCCAATCACTTTTTATCAACCATTCAAGTTGGTATTACTTTAATTACAATCTTGTCAGGGGCTAAACTAGCAGACTCTCTAGGACAATTGATAGCCTCATGGATGGGAAATAGCGAAACTGCGCACGCAATCGCAAGTTTCCTATCACTTACTTTTTTGACATATATTTCTATCGTTTTTGGTGAACTTTATCCTAAACGCATTGCTCTAAATCTTAAGGATGCCTTGGCAATCCGAACTGTACCATTTATTATTGCTCTCGGTAAGATTGTGAGTCCCTTTGTTTGGTTGCTATCTGCATCAACCAATCTTTTGAGCCGTTTGACGCCGATGACATTTGACGATGCAGACGAAAAAATGACTCGTGATGAGATTGAGTACATGCTGACTAAAAGCGAAGAAACTTTGGATGCTGATGAAATCGAGATGTTGCAGGGGATTTTCTCACTAGATGAGCTTATGGCGCGTGAAGTTATGGTTCCTCGAACAGATGCCTTCATGGTAGATATCCAAGATGACACTCAGACCATTATCGAAAGTATCTTAAAACAAAACTTTTCTCGAATTCCTGTTTATGACGGCGATAAGGACAATGTCATTGGTTTGATTCATACAAAGAGTCTCCTTAAAGAAGCCTTTGTCAGTGGGTTCGATAATATCGTCTGGAAGCGAATCTTACAAGATCCACTCTTTGTGCCTGAAACCATTTTTGTGGACGATTTGTTAAAAGAACTGAGAAATTCACAAAGACAGATGGCTATTCTTCTTGATGAATATGGTGGTATGGCTGGTCTAGTTACACTAGAGGATCTCCTTGAAGAGATTGTCGGTGAGATTGATGATGAAACTGACCGTGCTGAAGTTTATGTTCATACTATCGGCGAGGACACTCATATTGTCCAAGGGACAATGAATTTGAACGATTTCAATGATTATTTTGATGTCGAGCTTGAAAGTGACAATGTAGATACAATTGCTGGATACTATTTGACTGGTGTGGGAACTATCCCAACATCAGAAAAACTCAGTTATGAGTTAGATAGTGGCAACAAGCATATCACCTTGACAAATGACAAGGTAAAAAATGGTCGTGTAACCAAGCTTAAGGTTCAAATCCAAGAACTTGAATCAGAAGAAGAAACTGAATAAAACAAAAGCTTTATCAGAGAAGACTGATAAAGCTTTTTAAGTGCAAAAAAGAAAAGACTCCGTTAGGAGTCTTCGTTTATATAGAGGCGGTAGACGGATTTGAACCGACGATCAAGCTTTTGCAGAGCCGTGCCTTACCACTTGGCTATACCGCCTTAACTTTTATTATTATACCTTGAAAATTGTTTCTCGTCAATAGTTTTCTTTTCTGAAAACATAAGATTCAAATGTTTAAAAAAACATGCGACAAAATATTCTGAAAATTCGTTTACTTTTTACGAAAACTGTGGTATAATCTTCAATATCCACTATTTAAAACGAGGAGTTTAAAAAATGAAAAAAAGTCGGATTCTTGCGGTAGCGGGAGTATCCTTGCTTGCTGTCGGAGTACTTGCTGCATGTTCAAATTCAAATGCAGGTTCAAGCAACACAAAATTAGCATCAGATTATAAATACGTTTATTCAGTTGATCCTGAAACATTGGATTATGTTGTTAACAACGTTGACTCTACTTCTTTTGTCACTACAAATGCGGTAGATGGTTTGCTTGCTAATGATAAATATGGAAACCTTGTGCCATCGATTGCTGAATCATGGACAGTTTCACAAGATGGTTTGACTTACACTTATAAGATCCGCAAGGATGCTAAGTGGGTTACTGCTGAAGGAGAAGAATATGCTCCAGTTAAAGCCCAAGACTTTGTGACAGGTTTGAAACACGCGGTAGAAGGCAAATCAAAAGGTTTGTCAGTTATTAGTTCTTCAATTAAAGGACTCAACGCTTACATTAACGGTGAAACAAACGACTTTTCAACGGTTGGTGTAAAAGCAGTTGACGACAACACTCTTGAATATACATTGAACCAACCAGAAACTTTCTGGAATGACAAAACAACAAACGGCGTGATGATGCCAATTAACGAAGATTTCCTTAAATCAAAAGGGGAAAGCTTTGGTGCACCTACAGATCCATCTTCTATTTTGTACAATGGACCATTTGTTTTGAAATCAATCACAGCTAAATCATCAATTGAAATGGCTAAGAACGACGCTTATTGGGATAAAGATGCTGTTAAAATTCAAAACATCAAATTTACTTACTGGGATGGGAAAGACCAAGATATCGTTGCTAAAGGATTCTCAGAAGGACAATACAGTAAAGCTCGTATCTATCCTACTAGCTCAACATATGAAAAATATGCTTCCGAGTTCAAAGATAATATCTTCTTTAACGAACCAGGATCAGCTATCGCTACTGTAAGTGTGAACTATGGTCGTACAACTTATAACCATACCTCAAAAACAACAGATAGCCAAAAAGAATCTACAAGAAAAGCTTTGCTAAACAAAGAATTCCGTCAAGCCCTTAACTTTGCGGTAGACCGTAATTCTTACTCAGCTCAGACAAATGGTACAGATGGTGCTGCAGTTGCAATCCGTAATACATTCTCACCATATGATCTTCAAGTTGGAGACAAACAGTTTGGTAAACTTGTAGAAGAAAGTCTTGCGAAGACAAACTCAAGCACATGGTCAAACGTATCGCTTGCTGATTCGCAAAATGGTCTCTACAACGAAGAAAAGGCTAAAGCTGCCTTTGCAAAAGCAAAAGAAAGCTTGAAAGCAGAAGGGGTAGAATTCCCAATTCACTTGGATGCTCTAACAATCCAAGAGTCTACAGCAGTTGTAAACCGTGTTCAATCACTTAAACAGTCTATTGAAAACGTACTTGGAGCTGACAATGTTGTCATCGATCTTCAACAAATGACTCAAGCAGAAGCATTACCACTTTCATTTAGTGCTCCAACAGCTAAAGAACAAGACTGGGATATTCATACCTTGACTGGATGGAATCCTGATTACCAAGATCCATCAACTTTCTTAGACCAGTTCACGATTAAAGGCGGTAATACTCGTTTGATTATGGGTATCGATAAAGATACTGATGCATCAGTTATCCAAAAACTTGGTTTGTCTGACTATGAAAAATTACTTGATGAAGCAAACAAAGAAAATCAAGACGTTCAAAAACGTTATGAAAAATATGCCCTTGCACAAGCTTGGTTAACAGACAACGGTTTGACAATTCCTGTAATGGCAGGTCCGAAAGAAACTGCTGTATCATTTGTATCTAAAGTTATTCCATTTACTTCTTCATACTCAGTTGCGGGTCTTAAAGGAGAAACCTCAGGTTACTTGAAGTACACTGAAGTTGGTGAAAAACCTATTACAAAAGAAGAATACCAAAAAGCTCGTGAGAAATGGCTTAAAGAAAAAGCAGAAGCAAATGAAAAAGCTCAAAAAGAATTAGCGAGCCACGTGAAATAAATAATGCTCATCAGAACTTTCTCTCCAAAAGGAGAAGGTTCTTTTGGGATTTTAAAGGAAATAATATGAAAAAATATGTTTTTATGCGTATCTTGCGGTCATTAGTTTCTATCTTTTTAGTAACGACCTTGATCTACACGATTATCTATACGTTAGTTCCACGGAAGTTGATCTTCAAACAAGATACTAACTACAATAAAATTGCAACAACAGCTGATAAACGTGATAACTATGAAAATACCGTTTTTGAGCGTATGGGTTATATCGAATATTACGATACGAAAGAGTTGCAGGAAAAAGCTAGTAGCATTGACCCTTCTGTAACCGTTGATGCAAACGATACAAATAAAGCTATCTACGAAAAATATATCCAACAACTTGGTAACGGTTGGACTTTGGGTGTATTCACAGAGAGCGGACAATTCTATGCTACTCGTGAAATCCCTATTTTCGAGCGTGTGTTCAAATTCTATGCAAACTTGCTTGACATTGACCATACAAACAAGATTCAAGACCCGGAAAATCCTAATTTAGAGCGTTATTTGCGATTTGAAAACGATCCGGCTATTGGATGGTCTCTAGTAGGTTCAGGGACTAAACATAAATACCTCTTGTACTTCAACAGTCAATTCCCATTTGTTCACCAAAACTTTGTCAACTTGAACTTAGGAGATTCTTACCCAACTTATGCCAATACTCCTGTTCTTCAAGTTATCACACAAGGTCAAGGACAAACCAAGACTTCAGAAGTTCAATTCCCAACTGGTAAGAAAACATCATCAGTTAACATTTACTCAAGAACCTACAAATCTCCAAGTCAAGCAGATGCACGTGAAGTAGCAAACTATGGTAAGGATGATCCTTATACAGCTACTGAAAGTAATTATCAATATCCTTCAATGATTACAAGCTCTGCTATCACAGGTTTGATTGGTCTTGCTATTTCATACGCGATTGCAATTCCACTTGGTTCTGCAATGGCTCGTTACAAAAATACATGGATTGATAGTTTCTCTACAGGAGCTTTGACCTTCTTACTTGCTCTTCCAACGATTGCCCTTGTATACATCATTCGTTTGATTGGTTCTTCAATTGGATTCCCAGATTCATTCCCTATCTTGGGTGCTGGAGACTGGCGTTCATATGTTTTACCTGTAGTGATTTTGGGCTTGTTGGGTGCACCTGGTATGGCAATTTGGATTCGTCGTTACATGATTGACTTACAATCTCAAGACTTCGTTCGTTTTGCACGTGCAAAAGGTCTATCTGAGAAAGAAATTTCAAACAAACACATCTTTAAGAACGCTATGGTACCACTCGTTTCAGGTATTCCAGGTTCTATTATTGGTGTTATCAGTGGAGCAACTCTTACAGAAACAGTCTTCGCCTTCCCAGGTATGGGTAAAATGTTGATTGACTCTGTAAAAGCGTCAAATAATAACATGGTAGTTGGTCTAGTTTTCATCTTTACTTGCGTCTCAATCTTCTCTTACTTAATTGGGGATATTTGGATGACTATGATTGACCCACGTATTAAACTGACAGAGAAAGGAGGCAAATAATGTCTACAATGAATAATGATAAATTTCAATTTGTAAAACGTGATGATTTTGCCTCTGAAGCAATTGATACTCCTGCTTATTCATACTGGGGTTCTGTCTTTAGACAGTTTTTGAAGAAAAAATCAACAGTCATCATGCTCGGTATCTTGATTGCCATCGTTTTGATGAGTTTCATCTATCCAATGTTCTCAGATTTTGACTTTAACGATGTAAGTAAGGTAAATGATTTTAGTGCTCGCTATATCAAACCGAATGGTGAATATTGGTTCGGTACAGATAGTAACGGGAAATCTCTCTTTGATGGTGTCTGGTTTGGAGCTCGTAACTCTATCTTGATTTCTGTAATTGCGACCTTTATCAACCTTGTTATCGGTGTGATTGTAGGTGGAATCTGGGGTATTTCAAAATCGGTAGACCGTATCATGATGGAAGTCTACAACGTTATCAACAATATTCCATCGCTATTGATCGTTATCGTTTTGACTTACTCTATCGGAGCAGGTTTCTGGAACTTGATTTTTGCCATGAGTGTGACTACATGGATTGGTATTGCTTATTCAATCCGTATTCAAATCATGCGTTACCGTGATTTGGAGTACAACCTTGCTTCACGTACACTCGGAACACCAACTTACAAAATCGTCATAAAAAACATCATGCCTCAATTGGTATCTGTTATTGTTACGACTATGTCACAAATGCTCCCTGCATTTATCTCATATGAAGCCTTCCTATCATTCTTTGGACTTGGCTTACCAATCACAGTACCAAGTTTGGGACGTTTGATCTCAGATTATTCTCAGAACGTAACTACAAATGCCTACCTCTTCTGGATTCCATTGACAATTTTGGTTTTGGTTTCCTTGTCACTTTTCATTGTTGGACAAAACTTAGCCGATGCTAGTGATCCACGTACACACAGATAGGAGTAGAAATGACGAACAATAAAAATGTAATTTTATCTGCTCAAGATATTGTCGTGGAATTTGATGTTCGTGACAAAGTTTTGACCGCTATTCGTGGAGTATCTCTGGAGTTGATTGAAGGAGAAGTTCTTGCCTTGGTTGGAGAATCTGGTTCGGGTAAATCAGTTTTGACAAAAACTTTTACAGGAATGTTAGAAGAAAACGGGCGTATCGCTCAGGGGAGCATCGATTACCGTGGACAAGACCTAACAGCACTTTCGTCTCACAAGGATTGGGAACAAATTCGTGGGGCAAAGATTGCAACTATCTTCCAAGATCCGATGACTAGTTTGGATCCAATCAAAACAATCGGAAGCCAAATTACTGAGGTTATCATTAAACACCAAGGGAAAACAGCTCAAGAAGCAAAAGAAATGGCTATTGACTACATGAATAAGGTTGGTATTCCTGATGCTGAAAAGCGTTTTGAGGAGTATCCATTCCAATATTCTGGAGGGATGCGTCAACGTATCGTTATCGCTATTGCTCTTGCATGTCGCCCAGATGTTTTGATCTGTGATGAGCCAACTACGGCCCTTGATGTTACCATTCAAGCTCAGATTATTGACTTGCTTAAGTCTCTTCAAAATGAATATCACTTTACAACAATCTTTATCACACACGACCTCGGTGTTGTAGCAAGTATTGCAGATAAAGTTGCAGTTATGTATGCTGGTGAGATTGTTGAGTACGGTACTGTTGAAGAAATCTTTTATGATCCTCGTCATCCTTATACTTGGAGCCTACTATCAAGTTTGCCACAATTAGCTGATGATAAAGGTGAATTGTACTCAATCCCTGGAACACCTCCATCGCTTTATACTGAATTGAAGGGAGATGCTTTTGCTCTACGTTCAGACTATGCGATGAAGATTGATTTCGAAGAAAAACCACCTCAATTTGCTGTGTCAGATACTCATTGGGCTAAAACTTGGTTGCTTGATGAACGAGCTCCAAAAGTTGAAAAACCAGCAGTAATTTCAAATTTACATGACAAGATTCGTCAGAGAATGGGTCTTGTTCATCTAGAAAACTAGGAGGAAGGAAATGTCTGAAAAATTAGTAGAAATTAAAGACTTAGAGATTTCCTTCGGTGAAGGAAGCAAAAAGTTTGTAGCCGTTAAAAATGCTAACTTCTTTATCAACAAAGGTGAAACTTTCTCTCTAGTTGGTGAGTCAGGTAGTGGTAAAACAACAATTGGTCGTGCCATTATCGGCCTTAATGATACCAGCAAAGGGGATATCATCTTTGATGGGCAAAAAATCAATGGTAAAAAATCACGTGAACAAGCAGCGGAATTAATCCGTCGCATTCAAATGATTTTCCAAGACCCAGCTGCAAGTTTGAATGAACGTGCAACAGTTGACTATATCATCTCAGAAGGTCTTTACAATCACCATTTATTTAAAGATGAAGAAGAAAGAAAAGAAAAAGTTCAAAACATCATTCGTGAAGTAGGACTTTTGGCTGAACACTTGACACGTTACCCTCATGAGTTCTCAGGTGGACAACGTCAACGTATCGGGATTGCTCGTGCCTTGGTTATGCAACCTGACTTCGTGATCGCGGATGAGCCAATTTCAGCCTTGGACGTTTCAGTGCGTGCCCAAGTTTTGAATTTGCTCAAGAAATTTCAAAAAGAATTGGGCTTGACTTATCTCTTTATCGCTCACGATTTGTCAGTAGTTCGTTTCATCTCTGATCGTATCGCGGTAATTTATAAGGGAGTCATTGTTGAAGTGGCTGAAACTGAAGAATTGTTTAACAATCCAGTTCATCCATACACACAAGCGCTTTTATCAGCTGTGCCGATTCCAGATCCAATCTTGGAACGAAAGAAAGTTTTGAAAGTCTATGATCCTAATCAACATGACTACGAAACTGATAAACCGTCTATGGTTGAAATTCGTCCAGGACATTATGTTTGGGCTAACCAAGCAGAATTGGAACGCTATAAAAAAGATATGAACTAATGAAAAGTTTTATAATCTTCCTAGTATTATTCTAGAAAGGTTATGAAACTTTTTTATTTTGCAGATAAAAACTTGATAATCTACATTAATTTGATATACTGAATACAATAAGAACTAATCTGTTAGAAATGATATGAACTACGGAAGAATCACATGGACAACCAACCAAATTTTTTTACAGGAATGGCTAGAACGATTGGGATATGCCTCTGGGTAAAAGGAATGGAAGTGCTGACTGAGAAGAAGGAATCTGAGCCAAAAGCCCTAGAGGTTGCTAAATTTCTTGCGACTTATAAAATGATATCTACTCTGCCTTGGATTGTGGGACTTCCTAAGAAAGAAGACAGAAAATGAAATTTATTTTGGATATTTTGTTTTATGTCCTAGTCAAGCCACTGATTACGATTGTAGAATTCATTTGGTATCACATTTGTTTAATTTTTTATGAATTCCTTTTGAATTTGTTATATTCGATTTTTAACTGGATTTATAACTGGCTTTTTAGTTTATTTTAGAGACTAGAAATTGGAAGTACGTACATATATATACTCATATATAACTTTATTATCACAAAAAAGATGGAAGATATTCCATCTTTTTTGTTTATAGCAATAAGATTAAGGCGAAGTTTTAAAAAGCTGATGCAAATAATAGATTCGTAGAGAGTCTATGATATAGATTAGATTTAGTCTAATCAAATTCAGACAGTATAGGCACAGGGAAGTTTTCAAAGGTAATGACATCGCCCTTTTGAGTAGCAAGCTGGATGCGATTGTCTTTGATGAGGGTAGCTTGTACTTCCTTACCGTTTACCTTGACAATGCTAGCTTCGATATTTGGATAGTCTACGACTAAGTCTCCACCCACATTAGAAAGGAAGGATAGCGTTTCAAGATTCTTTTCTTTCCATTTCATGCTGACTTCAAAGTTACCACGAGCGACTAAACCTGAAACTTGCCCATCTTTCCATGCATCTGGAAGGGCTGGTAATGGGGCAATGTAGCCGGTGTGAGACTGAAGGAGCATTTCTGCCATACCGCTAGTTGCACCAAAGTTCCCATCAATTTGGAAAGGCGCGTGCGTATCCCAGAGATTTTCTAGAGTTGAGGATCTGAGTTGTTCTGCCAGCAAACGATGGGCACGATTTCCATCAAGCAGACGAGCCCAGAGGTTGATTTTATTAGCCTTAGACCAACCCGTTCCACCATCTCCACGATGGTTTAGGGTTGCGCGTGCTGCTTCCAGATATTCAGGCTGATCCTTGCCAAATAAGGTTCCTTGGAAGAGCCCAACCAGATGAGAAACGTGACGGTGATGGTTTTCAAGTCCTTCATTAGTGAATTGAGGACTGTCTTCATCGTACCATTCCTTGATTCGGCCATCTTGGTTGATATGAAGTGGTTTGAGTTTGTCAAATTTAGCCTTCACTTCTGTCACCAAATCTTGGTCGACATTGAGATGATTGGCTGCTTCCATATAGTCGTGGAAGAGTTGCCAAACTAGAGATTGGTCAAAGGTATTTCCAATCGTGATAGTTCCATGCTCTGGTGAGTAGGATGGCGAAGAAACCCAACGGTCACTAGATTTGTCGTAGTGCAAGAAGGAATTCCAGAACTTGGCTGTTTCCTTGAGCATTGGATAAATCTTTTCTTTGAGATAGGTTTCATCCTTGGTGAATTTGTAGTAGTCATAGACGTTCTGCATCATCCAAGCATTGGCAGCAGGAGACCAACCCCAGTAATAATTCCAACCTGGAGTTGTCCAGCCAAATGGTGTTGCCTGAGTATGAACCAACCAACCATTTTCTTGGCCTTCTTTGGATTCGATACCTGCATATTCTTTAGCAGCGATACGACCATAGTAGCGCATGTCATCAATATAATTGACCATTGACTTAGCAGTTTCTGCAAGATTGTTCATGTAGGCAGGCCAGTAGTTCATCTGAAGGTTGACATTGAGGTGGTAATCTGAGTTCCAAGGTGGATTGTCTACAGCATTCCAGACTCCTTGCAAGTTGGCAGGAAGGGCATCTGTCCGGTCACGAGAAGAACTAATGAGTAGATAACGTCCGTATTGGAAGAAGAGCTCTTCTAGTTTTTGCCCTTTTTCTGGGTTGTAGGTATGCAGAGCTTCTTTTGTAGTTTGGCTAGACTTGTTGCCACCAAGATTTAGTTGAACACGGTTGAAGAGACTTTGATAATCCTTGATGTGGTTATTTTTTAGGGTTTCATAATCTTTTGCCTTGGCAGCTTCTACGATAGACTTAACAGTATTTTCTAGGTCAATATCCTTGCGATAATTAGTTTTTGGATTTTGAGCAAAGTTGGTCTTGGCACTGAGTAAAAGGGTCACATAGCTGGCTCCGGTGACAGTCAAATAGCCATCTTGTGCAGTGACTTGTCCGTCTGTCTTGATTCCGAGATAGGAAGCAAATTTCAGACCATTGTCTTTGACAGTTCCTTTGAGCAAAATACCATTAGAATCAGTCGTAACTGCTCCTTGTTTATAATTCGAATATTCCCAGGAGTAGTCGCCATTCGCAATCAAATCTTCAGTCAAACTATTCCAGAGTGTAAAATCAAGGGTTTTATCACCTTTTTTACTCAAGTGGGTCACAGTAACATCGTCAGGATAGCTAGAGAAGGTTTCGCGTTTAAAGTTTGTACCATCTTGGGTATAAGAAGTGGTCGAGATGGCCTCAGAAATATCTAAACCACGATGATAGTCGGTAACATTCTCCAAGCCTTTCTTTTGGTTGTTAAAGACCATAAAGATATCACCAAAAGATAAGTAACGACCATACTGAGCATTGTTTGGTCCGACTAGGTTGCGCTCCGCTAATTGTTTTGCTTTTTGGTGGTTTCCTTCTTCTAATGCCTTACGAATTTCTGCTAAGACCTTATAGCGGTCTTGATAATTCCCTCCATTGTAGTCGGTGCTATCCGGTTGCGGTCCACCAGACCAGAGAGTTTTTTCATTGTATTGGATTCTTTCTTCACCGATGAGCCCAAAAACTTTTGCCCCCATTTCTCCATTTCCGACTGGCAGGGCTTGTTTTTCCCAGCCGTCATAAGAAGGAGCAGTTGGTTGGTCATAATGAAGTTGATAGTTTTTTTGCTTAGTCATAGGAAGTTCTGGTTTTTCACTCTCCTTATTTTCAGAAGGTTCAACTACAGCGTTAGTCTCTGATTGATGATGTATTTGAGGTGTTTCCTTTTCAGGTTTTACCTCTTTGGCAGCTAATTCAGTAGAAGTTGGATTTTCTGTGCTTGGTTGATTTTCCTTATCCTCTTGAGTGGGTTCCTCTACTTTTGTATTCACTTGAACCGTATTCTCACTGACACTTGCTTGATTTTCTTTCACTTCGATGCCATCGGCAGCTACATTCTGTGTCGCTAGAAAAACAGAAGCAGTTCCAACGGTCAATTTTCGGATGCTATACTTACAGGATTTTCCCAATAGCTCTTCTCCAAAAAAACTCCTTTCTTGAATCTGTAAGCGCATACATTTTCCTGTAAAAAATAAGTCTTGCAGAAAGATGTTTCTTTGTTTTGTATAATTTTAATATAGCAAATAAATCAATCCAATGCAAGGTTTTTTAGGAAAAAATGAATTATTTTACCAAATTTTAGTTATTTTTTTAATCTTATTGAATTAAAAAAGATTAGAGCTGAAAAAGAATCTGAGGAATGCCCTACCCTTTTGAAAGCGTAAATCAAACTAGTCAGGCGTGGGACTTTATGGTATAATATAGAAGATTCAAAAAGAAACAGGAGAAATATTATGGACCTTATTTTAGCAATTGTATTGATTGTTTTAGCTTTTCTTGGTGGAGCACTTGGAGGAATGTACTTGGTGCGCAAGCAAATCGAAAAAGAATTTGCTGATAACCCACGTTTGAATGCAGAAGCAGTTCGTACTCTGTTGAGTGCAAATGGTCAAAAGCCAAGCGAAGCTAAGGTACAACAAGTGTACCACCAAATCATTCGCCAACAAAAAGCAGCCCTTGCTAACAATAAAAAGAAATAAATAGGAAAAGTCTGGGATGAAAATTCCAGACTTCTCACTATGTTCAACTGATATTTAAGGATAAGACTTTTTCCTTGCATTCTATTGATATTTGATTATGATTAAGAGGGAGATAGTCTGGAGTTTACCAGTCTGTCAGAAATTTCAGTGAGAAATGTAATGATAATGAACTATCAATCAGAAAAATAAGACTAGAAAGAAGACTGTATGGATAATCGACCAATTGGTTTTTTGGATTCGGGCGTTGGAGGCTTGACTGTTGTACGTGAACTCATGCGCCAGCTTCCTCATGAAGAAATCGTCTATATTGGAGATTCGGCACGGGCACCTTACGGGCCTCGTCCTGCTGAGCAAATTCGTGAATATACTTGGCAGTTGGTCAACTTTCTTTTGACTAAGGATGTCAAGATGATTGTCATCGCTTGTAATACTGCAACAGCAGTTGTTTGGGAAGAAATTAAATCCAAACTCGATATTCCTGTTCTTGGAGTGATTTTACCGGGTGCTTCAGCTGCTATCAAAGCTAGTCAGGGTGGGAGAATCGGTGTGATTGGAACACCGATGACAGTACAATCAGATATCTATCGTCAAAAAATTCATGACCTAGATCCAAGTTTGCAAGTTGAAAGTTTAGCCTGCCCTAAGTTTGCTCCCTTGGTTGAGTCTGGTGCACTTTCAACCAGTGTGACCAAGAAAGTAGTTTATGAAACCTTGCGCCCATTAGTGGGCAAGGTAGACAGCTTGATTTTGGGCTGCACCCACTACCCGCTTCTCAGACCCATTATCCAAAATGTGATGGGACCGGAAGTGAAACTGATTGATAGTGGAGCAGAGTGTGTACGAGATATCTCTGTCTTACTCAATTATTTTGAAATCAATCGTAGCCGTGATGCAGGGCCTTTACAACACCGTTTTTATACTACTGCAAATAGCCATAGTTTTGCTCAGATTGGAGCGGAATGGCTAGAAAAAGAGATTCATGTGGAGCATGTAACATTATGACAAACAAAATTTATGAATACAAGGATGACCAGGACTGGTATGTAGGTGTCTGGGACGTCTACGGTGGAATCTATAGTCTCATAAAAGATCCTCTTGATCTCGATTTTATGGATTTGGCTCGCATTTTCCGTGATGAGGAAAATGGTTTTCCAATCACGATTACGGTAATGCGCTGGTCTTCCAACTTCCGTTTACTCTCTTTTATCGTTGAGATTTTAAATGCAGAAGCCGGTCGAAACTTGGAAGTCATTCAACGCCAAGGTGCCTTGCTCTTAGTTGAAAATGGACAACTCTTGCATGTGGAATTACCTAAAGAAGGAGTAGATGTCGAAGCCTTCTTTGAAACTAGCAAAGTCAGAGAAACCTTGTTGATAGCGACTCGTAATGAAGGGAAGACCAAGGAATTTCGTGCTATCTTTGACAAACTTGGATATGATGTGGAGAATCTCAATGATTACCCAGATCTGCCTGAAGTTGCTGAAACTGGTATGACCTTTGAAGAAAATGCTCGCCTTAAGGCAGAAACTATTTCACAGTTAACAGGCAAGATGGTTCTAGCAGATGATTCAGGTCTTAAAGTCGATGTCCTCGGTGGATTGCCAGGCGTTTGGTCAGCTCGATTTGCAGGAGTGGGAGCCACTGACCAGGAAAACAATGCTAAACTCTTGCACGAATTAGCCATGGTCTTTGAACTCAAGGACCGTTCGGCACAATTCCACACCACTTTGGTTGTGGCTAGCCCAGGTAAGGAAAGCTTGGTGGTCGAAGCTGATTGGCCAGGATACATTAACTTTGAACCTAAGGGTGAAAATGGTTTTGGCTATGATCCTCTTTTCCTAGTAGGAGAAACAGGCAAGTCATCAGCTGAATTAACCCTTGAAGAAAAAAATAGTCAATCTCACCGTGCCTTAGCCGTTAAGAAACTTTTGGAGGTATTTCCATCATGGCAAAGCAAACCATCATTGTAATGAGCGATTCCCATGGAGATAGCTTGATTGTAGAAGAAATACGTGATCGCTATCTTGGGAAAGTTGATGCCATTTTTCACGATGGTGACTCGGAGCTTCGCCCAGATTCACCACTCTGGGAAGGGATTCAGGTAGTTAGAGGAAACATGGATTTCTATTCAGATTATCCAGAACGCTTAGTGACTCAACTGGGTCCTACCAAGATTATCCAGACTCACGGACACTTATTTAACATTAACTTCAATTTCCAAAAACTAGATTTCTGGGCTCAAGAGGAAGATGCTGATATCTGTCTCTATGGTCACTTGCATGTACCAAATGCTTGGATGGAAGGGAAGACCCTCTTTCTAAATCCAGGTTCTATCAGCCAACCACGTGGAACCATCAGAGAATGCCTCTACGCTCGTGTGGAAATTGATGACAGCTATTTCAAAGTGGACTTTTTGACACGTGATCATGAGGTTTATCCAGGTTTGTCCAAGGAGTTTGCTCGATGATTGCCAAAGAATTTGAACTCTTTTTGCTGGAACAAGAGGAAACCTTTTTGACTCCTGCTGAAAATTTGGCTGTACTCATTGATACTCACAATGCAGATCATGCAATCCTCTTGCTTAGTCAGATGACCTATAGTAGGGTTCCAGTAGTAACAGATAAGAGAAAATTTGTCGGAACAATTGGCCTAAGAGATATTTTAGCCTACCAAATGGAGAATGGCTTGAGTCAAGAGGCCATGGCGGATACAGACATTGTTCATATGACTAAAAAGAATGTTGCAGTTGTGGAGCCAGATTATCATCTAACGGATGTATTGCACAAGCTAGTGGATGAGTCCTTCCTCCCTGTCGTAGATAAGGATGGTGTCTTCCAGGGAATTATCACACGTAAGTCTATCCTAAAGGCTGTTAATGCCCTCTTACATGACTTTAGTAAGGAATATGAGATTCGAAGTAAATGAGAGAATGGATTTTATCATTTTTAGAAGAAAAGCAAAATCTATCTAGTAATTCTAAACAGTCTTATAAATATGACTTGGAGCAGTTTTTAGACCTTATTGGAGAACGAATTTCTGAGACAAGTTTAAAAATCTACCAAGCTCAACTATCAAATTTTAAAATTAGTGCCCAAAAGCGTAAAGTTTCTGCCTGCAATCAATTTCTTTACTTTTTATACCAGAAAGGAAAGATTGGCACCTTTTATCGTTTGGAATTGCCGAAACAGGCTGAGAAAAAACAAGTCAAGTCAGAGCTTTTAGACTTGAGTTCTTTCTGGCAAGAAAGTACCTATCCAGAAGGGCGTTTAATAGCCTTATTGATAGTTGAATTGGGCCTCTTGCCTAGTGAAATTCTAGCCATAAAAATAAGTGATGTGAATCTAGATTTTCAAGTGTTGAGAATCAATAAAGCCTCTCAACAAAGAATCTTGAGTCTTCCCACAAAATTACTTGCAGAGTTAGAACCCTTGATGGGAAAGACCTACCTCTTTGAAAAAACTGGTAAGCCATACTCTCGTCAATGGGCCTTTCGTCAGTTAGAAGCCGTTCTAAAGGAAAAAGGTTTTGCAGATTTATCGGCTCAAGGATTGAGAGAACAGTTTATACTGAGACAAATTGAAGAGAAGGTTGATTTGTATGAAATCGCTAAAAAATTGGGATTAAAAACAGTCATGACCTTAGAAAAGTATAGATAATGGATATTAAATTAAAAGATTTTGAAGGGCCTTTGGACTTGCTCTTACACTTGGTTTCAAAGTATCAGATGGATATCTATGATGTACCGATTACAGAAGTTATTGAGCAGTATCTAGCCTATGTATCAACCTTACAAGCCATGCGTTTAGAAGTGGCAGGTGAATATATGGTGATGGCTAGCCAACTCATGCTGATCAAAAGTCGTAAGCTCTTGCCAAAGGTTGCGGAAGTGACAGATTTAGAAGATGATCTTGAACAGGACCTTCTTTCTCAAATCGAAGAATACCGCAAGTTTAAACTTTTGGGAGAGCAGTTGGAAGTCAAGCACCAAGATCGAGCCCAGTATTACTCAAAAGCACCGACAGAGTTAATTTACGAAGATGCTGAACTTGTGCATGATAAGACCACGATCGATCTTTTCTTAGCCTTTTCAACTTTATTGACCAAGAAAAAGGAAGAATTCTCGAAAAACCATACAACCATTTTACGAGATGAGTATAAGATTGAGGATATGATGGTTATCGTTCGAGAAGCCTTGGTTGAAGGTCAGCAATTATGCTTGCAGGATTTGTTTAAAGAAACAAAGGATTTGCAAGAGGTTATTACACTCTTTTTAGCGACCCTGGAGTTGATTAAAACCCAAGAAATTCTCTTGATTCAAAAAGAGAGTTTTGGAGATATCTATCTCATGAAAAAGAAAGACGAAAATCAAGCAGAGCAAAGTCAGGCTTGATAGAGAGGAAGTATGAGTACTTTAGCAAAAATAGAAGCGCTCCTGTTTGTAGCGGGGGAGGATGGCATTAGAGTCCGCCAGCTGGCGGAGGTCCTATCGCTTCCACCAACAGGAATTCAGCAAAGCTTAGAAAAATTAGCCAAAAAGTATGAAAAAGACCAGGATTCTAGTTTAGACTTGATTGAGACAGGTGGTGCTTATAGATTGGTAACCAAGGCTCAATTTGCAGCGATTTTAAAAGAATACTCTAAGGCGCCAATCAACCAGAGCCTATCTCGAGCTGCCCTTGAAACGCTGTCCATCATTGCCTACAAGCAGCCTATCACAAGAATTGAGATTGATGCTATTCGTGGGGTTAATTCAAGCGGAGCTCTAGCTAAGTTACAGGCTTTCGATTTGATAAGAGAAGATGGGAAAAAAGAAGTTCTTGGGCGCCCTAATCTCTATGTAACTACGGATTATTTTCTAGATTACATGGGTATTAATCATTTGGAAGAATTGCCTGTGATTGACGAGCTTGAAATTCAAGCACAAGAAAGCCAATTATTTGGTGAAAGGATAGAAGAAGATGAGAATCAATAAATATATTGCCCACGCAGGTGTGGCCAGTAGGAGAAAAGCAGAAGAGTTGATCAAACAAGGCTTGGTGACTGTTAACGGTCAGGTAGTGCGTGAACTAGCGACAACCATTAAGTCTGGCGATAAGGTAGAAGTTGAAGGTCAACCAATCTACAACGAAGAAAAGGTCTACTATCTGCTCAATAAACCACGTGGTGTGATTTCCAGTGTAACAGATGATAAAGGACGTAAGACGGTTGTCGATCTTTTGCCTAATGTGAAAGAGCGTATCTACCCTGTGGGACGTTTGGACTGGGATACGTCAGGTGTCTTGATTTTGACCAATGATGGTGACTTTACCGATGAGATGATTCACCCACGTAATGAAATCGATAAGGTCTATGTAGCGCGTGTAAAAGGGATTGCTAACAAGGAAAATCTACGCCCCTTGACCCGTGGTCTTGAGATTGATGGTAAGAAAACTAAGCCAGCGGTTTATGAGATTCTTAAAGTAGACCCAGTCAAAAACCGTTCTGTTGTACAGTTGACCATCCATGAAGGACGTAACCACCAGGTTAAAAAGATGTTTGAAGCAGTTGGGCTTCAAGTGGATAAGTTGTCTCGGACACGTTTTGGACACCTAGACTTGACAGGTCTCCGTCCAGGAGAATCCCGTCGTCTTAACAAAAAAGAAATCAGCCAACTACACACCATGGCTGTAACAACTAATAAATAATGAAACGAATTTTAATTGCGCCTGTGCGCTTTTACCAACGCTTTATATCCCCTGCATTCCCACCTTCTTGTAGATTTGAGCCTACTTGTTCAAACTACATGATTCAGGCTATTGAAAAGCATGGATTTAAGGGGGTTCTGATGGGATTGGCACGGATATTGCGATGTCATCCTTGGTCTGAAATAGGTAAGGACCCCGTACCAGATCACTTTTCTTTAAAGAGAAATACAAGATAAAATTGGCTCCTAATGTATAAAACACAGATAGATGATACTTGGTTTTTATCAAGTGCCATCTATCTGTGTTTTTATTTATTATTGATGTTTCTGTTATTTATTCCAAAATGTTTTTGCCTTCTTTAACACGCCAATGATAATCCGATAAAATAATATCTTTTAGAGAGTAACTAGCTTCCCAATCAAGATATTTTTTAGCTTTTGAGGCATCTGCAAGGACGCTAGCTGGATCCCCAGCACGGCGAGCAACAATTTCGTGTGGGATTTCTTGATTAAGTAATTCTTCAGCAGTTTTAAAGATTTCTTTGACGGTATAACCTTTTTCAGTTCCTAAGTTAAAGATTTGAGAAGAACTAGTTTCTTGGAATAGGTAATCCATCCCTTTAACATGGGCTTGTGCAAGATCTAAAACATGGATGTAATCTCGAATACATGAACCATCGCGCGTATCGTAGTCATCTCCAAATATTTTCAGGCTATCATTTTGTCCCAATGCAGTCTTATTGATATTCGGAATGATGTGAGTTGGATTTTTTACACGGAGACCATTTGAAGCATCCATTTCTGCACCAGCTACATTGAAATAGCGGAAAATGACATATTTCCAATCATAGCGATTAGCCATCCAGTAAATCATTCGTTCGCCCATCAATTTTGTTTCTGCATAAGGGTTGACAGGGTCGAGCAAGGTATCTTCAGTCGCTGGCTTGTCAATACAGTTATTACCATAGAGGGAAGCAGTTGAAGAGAACATGATTTTTTGAATACCAACTTCAGATAAGACTTTAAGAACTTGGTTCATGCCAGCAACATTGGCAGTGAAGTATTTGCTTGGGTTTTCAATGCTTTCGCTAACAACAATTTCACCTGCACAATGCAGAACTGCATCAATTTTATTTTCTTCCAAGTAGGCTTTTAAGGCACTAGCATCATAAACGTCAAGTTGTTTAAAGTTTGCACGATTATCTACAGCTGAACGGTGTCCTGTAGAAAGGTTATCTAGGACATGAACCTGATATCCAGCATTTAAAAGAGCTTTGACAGTATGTGAGCCAATGTAGCCAGCTCCGCCTGTAACAAGAATTGTTTTAGTCATGATTTTTTCCTTTTTCTAATTTTGTTCTATTTTAAAAAATGTAGAAGAAAAAGTCAAATATTTTTTATAGTTTCATAAAAGTAAAGACGTCGGTGTTATAATTTTTTTAGACCTTCCCTCATACACAAGGGAATACCGTTTTTTCTACTTAGAAAATAAGATATGATTTGTAGAAAGCAGAATAAGATACAAATTTAGAAATCCACCTTTCCACTACCCTTCTCCTATAAAAAGTGGTAAAATGGTTGAAAGAAAGAAGGGATAGAAATGACAACATTATTTTCTAAAATCAAAGAAGTAACAGAGCTTTCTGCTATCTCAGGTCATGAAGCACCTGTTCGCGCTTATCTTCGTGAAAAATTAACACCTCACGTGGATGAAGTAGTGACTGATGGTCTAGGTGGTATTTTTGGTATCAAACACTCAGAAGCAGTCGATGCACCTCGTGTTTTGGTAGCATCTCACATGGATGAAGTTGGTTTTATGGTAAGTGAAATCAAACCAGATGGAACCTTCCGAGTAGTTGAAATCGGTGGTTGGAACCCGATGGTTGTCAGCAGCCAACGTTTTAAACTCTTCACTCGCCAAGGCCGTGAAATTTCAGTAATCTCAGGTTCAGTACCTCCACATTTGACTCGTGGGACAGGCGGGCCAACCATGCCAGCTGTTTCAGACATCGTCTTCGATGGTGGTTTTGCGGATAAGGCTGAGGCCGAAAGTTATGGTATCCGTCCTGGGGACACAATCGTTCCAGATAGTAGCGCAATCCTAACAGCTAACGAAAAAAATATCATCTCAAAAGCTTGGGACAACCGTTACGGAGTTCTTATGGTTAGTGAGCTGGCAGAAAACTTGTCAGGCCAAAAACTAGGCAATGAACTTTATCTTGGTGCCAATGTCCAAGAAGAAGTTGGACTTCGTGGTGCCCATACATCAACAACCAAATTTGACCCAGAAGTATTCCTTGCAGTTGACTGTTCACCAGCTGGTGACGTCTATGGTGGTCAAGGCAAGATTGGTGATGGAACCTTGATTCGTTTCTACGATCCAGGTCACTTGCTCCTACCAGGCATGAAGGATTTCCTTTTAACAACTGCTGAAGAAGCTGGAATCAAATACCAATACTATTGTGGAAAAGGTGGAACTGACGCAGGTGCAGCCCATCTGAAAAATGGTGGTGTCCCATCAACAACAATCGGTGTTTGTGCCCGTTATATCCACTCTCACCAAACACTTTATGCAATGGATGATTTCCTTGAAGCACAAGCATTCTTACAAGCCTTGGTTAAAAAATTGGATCGCTCTACAGTAGATTTAATCAAAAATTATTAAACAGAAAAGATGGAGGTGATAGGGATGGAAGAACCAAACCTAGAAACCTTGATACGGGATCTTTACAATCATGCCCGTCAAAACCTGAGTGAAGATCTAGTGCTTGCACTTGTAGAGACTGCTAAGCAATTGACAAGTACCAATGAGCGCTTGCTAGCAGTACGGCTATCAGGTCTGGTCACTCTTGAACTACTCAAGAATCCCAAGACCCCAGCGCCAGAGTTAGTCAATCTGGCCCGCTTTATCAAAAAGGAAGAAGCGAGATACAGGGGTGCAGCCGCATCTTCCATTATGATTGGAGAGCTATTTAAAATGCTTTGATTCGAAAGAATCAAAGCATTTTTTTCGTTTTAAATTTGTTCTGCCAAAACCTTTTCAGCAAGGTTCATAGCGTGGTCTGATACACGAGTGTAGTGTGAAATAATATCGATAAAGTTGACACCTGCTTGAGTAGAACATTCACCGTTATTAAGACGTTTAATATGAGTCTTACGAAGGACACGTTCCATATTATTGATTTCTTCGTGTCGCTCGATAAGAGCTTGAGCTTTCTCGAGGTCGTTGGTTTCCACACTCTCAAGAGCATCTTTGACAAATTCGCTTGTTTTAAGATAAATCTCTGCTAGTTCTTCTAATGCAGCCTCAGAGAATTGAACATTCTTGCGTTGCAAGTAATCGTTAAGATTGAGCAGGGCTTCTGCGTGGTCTCCGATACGTTCCAAGTCTCGTGAAGAGTCAAGGATATTTGTTAAGACTTCACTCTCTTTTTGGCTCAAAGCTTCACCAGATAAACCAATGAGGTAACGAGTCAATTTTTCATCAATGGTATTGATAGCTTCTTCAGTCTTATGTCCCTTTTCTGCAACTTTTTCATTAGAGTTGATGATATAGTCGTAAGAGAGGTCAAAGGCTTTCGCAGCATAATTACCCAAGTGTAGAAGTTCTTTTTTAGCATTTCCAAGAGCGATAGATGGAGCTTGTTTGATCAGTTGCTCATCAAGGAAAAGTGGCTCGTATTTGACAACTTCGTCTTCTCCAGGGATAAGTTTGGTTACCATGAAGGCAAGAGCTCCGATGAATGGAAACTGAATGATTGTATTGGTAATGTTGAAGGTTCCGTGGGCGAAGGCAATGGTCATTTCTGGAGCTAGATTTAAGAAGCTCTCAAACCATTGGATTAAGCCTGTAAACGGAACGAGGAAGATAATACAGATAACAGTCCCGATGACGTTAAAGGCCACATGGGCTGCCGCCACACGTTTGGCTGCAATATTAGCACCTAAGGAAGCGATAATAGCAGTGATAGTTGTTCCAATGTTATCTCCAAAGAGCACTGGTAGGGCTCCTTGAAGGTCAATCAGATTGCTAGCGTATAGATTTTGTAAAATCCCGATGGTCGCTGAGGAGGCTTGAATCAGAAGGGTTAAACCTGTTCCGACAAGAACACCCAAGATTGGGTTTTTACTCAGTTCTACCATGTAGTCTTTAAAGACTTGTAAATCCTTAAGGGGCTCCATAGCGCCACTCATAAGATTGAGGGCAAAGAAGATACCACCGACACCAAAGACAATTCGTCCGATGTTATTGATGGTTCTATTTTTGGTGAAGAAGAGACAGACTGCTCCGAGAAAGAGCATAGGTAATGCGTAGTCTCCCAATTTAAAACCAATGATAAAGGATGTGACGGTTGTTCCAATATTGGCACCCATGACAATCCCAATGGCCTGACGTAAAGTCAATAGTCCAGCGCTAACCAGACCAACTGTAATAACCGTAACACCTGAACTCGATTGAATCAGGGCAGTCATCCCAATTCCAACTAAAATTCCAAAGAAAGGATTGCTAGTATATTTGTCAATGTAAAATCGAAGACGATCTCCAGCTGCTTGTTGCAAACCGTCCCCCATGGTTTTGATACTATATAAGAATAGTCCCAGGCCACCTAAAAAGTGAAATGCAATTTCCTGCCAATTAATGGACATTTTATTTTCCCTCCGAAAACTAATCGCGGAATTTCTCCCATTCTATTTTAAAGGATTCTAAGCAATCTAACAAGTAGTAAATAGTAAATTTTAATAAAAATGTAATGAATCTTTTATTAAAAAGTATCATTTAGTTGGGATATTATTATTCCAACTAGTAAGCATTTAATGATTTTTTGGATGAAAATTTAAAATTAGTGAGAGTTCCGATTATCTAACAATCACTAGTTTTATACTCTTATTTTTAAAGTAACAGACTAATCGAGAAAGAGAAAAGTTTAAGGTTTTGCTATCTCTTTTATTGATTTTGTGATATAATTAACACGTAAAAAAAAAGAAGGAGTCATATCTAATGGCAAAATTGACTGTTAAAGACGTTGACTTGAAAGGGAAAAAAGTTCTCGTTCGTGTTGACTTCAACGTACCTGTAAAAGATGGTGTGATCACTAACGACAACCGTATCACTGCAGCTCTTCCAACTATCAAGTACATCCTTGAACAAGGTGGACGTGCAATCCTCTTCTCTCACCTTGGACGTGTTAAAGAAGAAGCAGACAAAGAAGGTAAATCACTTGCTCCTGTAGCTGCTGACTTGGCTGCTAAATTGGGTCAAGAAGTTACATTCCTTCCAGGTGTTACTCGTGGTGCTGAATTGGAAGCAGCGATTAACGCTCTTGAAGATGGACAAGTTCTCTTGGTTGAAAACACTCGTTTTGAAGATGTTGACGGCAAGAAAGAATCTAAAAACGATCCTGAACTTGGTAAATACTGGGCATCACTTGGAGATGGTATCTTCGTAAACGATGCGTTCGGTACAGCTCACCGTGCACACGCATCTAACGTTGGTATCTCAGCAAACGTTGAAAAAGCAGTTGCTGGATTCCTTCTTGAAAACGAAATTGCCTACATCCAAGAAGCAGTTGAAGCTCCAGAACGTCCATTCGTGGCTATCCTTGGTGGTTCAAAAGTTTCAGACAAGATCGGTGTTATCGAAAACTTGCTTGAAAAAGCTGATAAAGTTCTTATCGGTGGTGGGATGACTTACACATTCTACAAAGCACAAGGTATCGAAATTGGTAACTCACTTGTAGAAGAAGACAAATTGGATGTCGCTAAAGCTCTTCTTGAAAAAGCAAACGGCAAATTGATCTTGCCAGTTGACTCAAAAGAAGCGAACGCATTTGCTGACTACACCGAAGTGAAAGACACTGAAGGTGAAGCAGTAGATCCAGGATTCCTTGGTTTGGATATCGGTCCTAAATCTATCGCTAAGTTTGACGAAGCTTTGACTGGTGCGAAAACAGTTGTATGGAACGGACCAATGGGTGTATTTGAAAACCCTGACTTCCAAGCTGGTACAATCGGTGTAATGGACGCTATCGTGAAACAACCAGGCGTTAAATCAATCATCGGTGGTGGTGACTCAGCTGCCGCAGCGATCAACCTTGGTCGTGCAGACAAGTTCTCATGGATCTCTACTGGTGGTGGAGCTTCAATGGAACTTCTTGAAGGTAAAGTTCTTCCAGGACTTGCAGCTTTGACTGAAAAATAAGAATATAAAAAAGGAGGCTGGGACAAAAGTCCTAGCCTCTCAATTGTATTTGGATTTTCGAGCAGGACGCAGTGGTTGAGTGGACTCTACTACGCTGATTTCATTAGTTTTTACAACCCTACTCAACTGTGCGGAGGTGGGACGACGAAATCGAATTCTAACGAATTACCGATTTCTGTCCCACACTTTTTTTGCGCTCTTTTAAAGTTTGAGAGTAGCGAGGGATAATTGGACAGAATCCAAAAAAAACAGTAAAATAGAGGAATACCAATCTAAATGAAATTTGAGTGATAATCGTGGAAAAAAGAGACAATCATACAAAAACAGCTATTTGCGGTATTATCAATGTCACCCCAGATTCTTTCTCTGATGGGGGCCAATTTTTTGCTATTGAAGAAGCTTTAAAACAAGCTCGAAAATTGATTGCTGAAGGTGCCACTATTTTAGATATCGGTGGAGAGTCTACTCGACCTGGAAGTAGCTATGTTGAGATTGAAGAGGAAATCCAACGTGTGGTTCCAGTCATTAAGGCTATCCGTCAAGAAAGTGATGTTCTGATTTCGGTAGACACTTGGAAAAGTCAAGTTGCAGAAGCAGCTCTAAAGGCTGGGGCCCATATAGTCAATGACATTACAGGTCTTATGGGGGATGAGAAGATGGCGGAAGTGGTTGCCAAAGCTGGAGCTCAGGTAGTCATCATGTTTAATCCAGTAATGGCACGCCCTCAGCATCCTAGTTCACTTATCTTCCCTCATTTTGGCTTTGGAGAGCCTTTTACAAAGGAAGTCTTAGATGAGTTTGAAAAACTACCAGTAGAAGAAATGATGACAGCTTTCTTTGACCGTGCTCTAGTAAGAGCGAAAAAAGCAGGAATTTCGAAAGAAAAGACCATGCTGGATCCTGGGATTGGCTTTGGCTTGACCAAAAAGGAAAATCTGCTACTTCTACGTGACCTTGATAAATTACACGAGATGGGCTATCCTATCTTTTTAGGAGTCTCTCGCAAGCGCTTTGTCATCAATATTCTGGAAGAAAATGGTTTTGAAGTAAACCCAGAAACTGAAGCTGGTTTCCGCAATCGTGATACGGCTTCAGCTCATGTGACTAGTATCGCTGCTAGACAGGGTGTAGAAGTTGTGCGTGTACACGATGTAGCCAGCCACAAGATGGCAGTCGAAATTGCATCATCCATCCGTCTGGCA
This sequence comes from Streptococcus infantis, assembly GCF_047463175.1. GTDB lineage: Bacteria > Bacillota > Bacilli > Lactobacillales > Streptococcaceae > Streptococcus > Streptococcus infantis_AC. Next base: position 398,021 of record NZ_JASHEJ010000002.1, on the reverse strand, counting down.
GATGATGCGGAAAATTTAAACTTGAAACAATATAAATAAGATGAATAAAAACGAAACGAATCAGTGGATAGCTAACTATCGGACAGACCAACCGCATTTTGGTTTGGAGAGGATGGTGAAGCTATTAGCCCTACGTGGCAATCCCCATCTGAAACTCAAGGTTATCCATATCGGAGGTACCAATGGTAAGGGGTCTACTATAGCCTTTTTGAAGAATATGTTGGGAAAGATGGGGCTAAGAGTTGGAGTCTTTAGCTCACCCTATCTGATTCATTATACCGATCAGATTGCCATTAATGAGAAATCTATCCCAGAAGCAAGATTAGAGACCTTGATGGTAGACTATCGCTCACTACTTGAGGGGGAGCATGCTCATGATTTGCAGGGGACGACAGAGTTTGAGATTATCACTGCTATAGCCTATGACTATTTTGCTTCTGAGCAAGTGGATGTAGCTATTATGGAAGTTGGTATGGGCGGATTTTTGGATAGTACCAATGTTTGTCAGCCTATCCTAACAGGTATTACGACTATTGGCCTGGATCACGTAGCTTTACTAGGGGATAGCTTGGAAGCCATCGCAGAGCAGAAGGCTGGAATTATCAAACAAGGAGTTCCCCTGGTAACGGGGAATATTGTCCCAGAAGCCTTAGCAGTTATCAACCAAATCGCGAAAGCAAAAGAGGCTCCTAGGCTTGTTTATGGGGAAGATTATCAAGTCAGTCATCAAGGGAGTGTGGAGACGGGAGAAGTCTTTGACTATACAAGCCCGCTTAGACAAGGTCACTTTCAGACAGGATTGCTGGGTTTGCACCAGATAGAGAATGCTGGGATGGCACTAGCTTTACTAGATAGGTACTGCCAGGAGAGTGGACGAGAATTGGCAAGTAATGACATAGTGGCTCAAGCCTTAGAAGAAACAAGTTGGCCTGGACGTTTTGAAGTTGTTTCTAGAAGCCCTTTGATGATTTTAGACGGGGCTCATAATCCCCATGCTGTCAAGGCTTTGGTAGAAACATTGCAAGAACGATTTGCTGATTACCACAAGGAAATACTTTTTACATGTATCAAAACCAAGGCCTTGGAGGATATGTTAGACTTGTTAGGAACTTTGCCAGATACTGAGCTGACATTGACTCACTTTGATGACGGTCGAGCGACAGACGAAGAAGTACTAAAAAAAGTAGCTTATTCTAGAAATCTAAACTATCAAAGTTGGAAGGAATTTCTAGATCAAAAAATGACAGAAAATGAAGAGAAAAAAACAGTTAGGATTATCACGGGCTCATTATACTTTTTAGCCCAAGTGAGAGCCTATCTAATGGAGAGGAAAAATTAGAGAATGGATACACAAAAGATTGAAACGGCTGTAAAAATGATTATCGAGGCTGTTGGTGAGGACGCTAACCGCGAGGGCTTGCAGGAGACACCTGCTCGTGTAGCCCGTATGTATCAAGAGATTTTTTCAGGACTTGGTCAAACTGCGGAGGAGCATTTGTCAAAATCCTTTGAAATTATTGATGACAATATGGTAGTAGAAAAGGATATCTTTTTCCATACCATGTGTGAACATCACTTCTTGCCATTTTATGGGAAAGCTCATATCGCCTACATTCCAGACGGACGTGTGGCAGGTTTGTCAAAGCTAGCTCGTACTGTGGAAGTTTATGCTAAAAAACCACAGATTCAAGAACGCTTGAATATCGAAGTGGCTGATGCTTTGATGGACTATCTTGGTGCCAAAGGTGCTTTCGTTGTTATTGAAGCAGAGCATATGTGTATGAGCATGCGTGGTGTTCGAAAACCAGGAACTGCAACCTTGACAACAGTAGCTCGTGGAGTGTTTGAGACAGACAAAGATCTTCGAGATCAAGCATACCGTCTCATGGGGTTATAAAAATCGATTCAAACGATTTTTTCTAGAAAGGACTAGTTATGGATCAATTGCGCATTAAGGATTTGGAAATTTTTGCCTATCATGGTCTTTTCCCGAGTGAGAAGGAACTGGGCCAAAAATTTATCATTGATGCAAGCTTATCCTATGATATGACCAAGGCTGCTACGGACTTAGATTTGGAAGCTTCTGTCCATTATGGCGAGCTCTGTCAGCAATGGACGACTTGGTTTCAGGAAACCACTGAAGACTTGATTGAAACAGTTGCCTACAAACTAGTAGAGCGCACTTTTGAAACCTATCCAATAGTTCAAGAAATTAAACTGGAACTCAAAAAACCATGGGCGCCTATTCATCTACCACTAGACACCTGTTCAGTAACCATCCATCGCCGCAAACAAAGAGTCTTTATTGCTCTAGGTAGCAATATGGGGGATAAGACGGCTAATCTCGAACTAGCTCTTGACAAGATGCGTACTCGAGGGATTCGTATTCTCAAAGAATCTAGTGTGATTACAACTGACCCTTGGGGTGGTGTAGAACAAGATAGTTTTGCCAATCAGGTGGTTGAAGTAGAAACTTGGCTTCCAGCCCCAGTCTTGTTAGATACCTTATTGAGCATTGAATCAGAGATGGGACGGGTCAGAGAAGTGCATTGGGGACCTCGTTTGATTGATTTGGATTTGCTCTTTGTTGAGGATCAAGTTATTTATACAGATGACCTCATCTTGCCTCATCCTTATCTTGCTGAGCGACTCTTTGTCTTAGAGTCTCTGCAGGAAATTGCGCCTCATTTCATCCATCCAGTCCTAGGACAACCGATTCGTCACTTATATCTTCAATTGGAGAAAGAAAATGGCCAAGGTTTCTGAAACTTATAGTAAATGGAAAAGTATAGGGGAAGGTCTTGTAGCTATTGTCTTAGGCCTTCTCTTAGTTTGTTTTGGGCAGGTAGTTCCGATACTGGGTTACCAACTCATGATGGCCTACTTTTTCTTGTCGGCAGTTTGGCAACTATTGACGCGATGGTTTCAAGAAAAGTCCCGTAGAGAAAATATATTTGTAACTCTAGCCAAGCTCTTTCTTGCAGTCATCCTATTTGATTCAGTCATCTTGCAGGGCATCGCTCTCTATCTCTTGGTTATTATCATTGGAAGTTATCAGCTTTTTACAGGTCTAATCAGTCTGATTACCTGGTTGCTATACCGGAAAAATCATATTCATCCAAGGATTAATTACTTATTTGATGCTTTATGGATGATGGGATTTGGTCTCTATAGTATTTCCCCTTTTCATGATGCGACAAATTTTGAATTACTCTTACTTGGTTTTTACTTGATTATGTTAGGGGCAAGTAGTCTCAGAGATGGTTTCTTTTTTGAAAAAGGGAGAAGCAATCCTAAGCTCAAGCGTAGAATGAGAATGACCCTGCCTATATTCGTGACTGCTTTGATTCCCATCAGCACCTTACGACGATGGAATGAAAGGTTATCTAGTCATCAGGTAGAAGAAAATGAAGTGCATTCGGAAAGAAAAAATGAAAAATCAGCTGATTTAGAAATTTTCATCCATACATCAGAATCATCTTTCTTCTTGGCCATGGGTCATGTAGATATCTGCTATCAAGGTCAGGTTATTTCCTACGGCTCTTATGACCCACATTCAGAGCGCTTGTTTGGTACAATTGGCGACGGGGTTTTATTTAAGGCCAATCGTGAAAAATATATTGAACTTTGTAAGAGAGAAAGCCAGAAAACCCTATTCGCCTATGGTTTAAGCCTGTCTGAACAACAGAAAAAAGCCATCGAAGAACGATTGAGAGAGATAGAAGGCCTCTTGATACCTTGGGAGCCAAGTTCACAACTACTGAAAAGAAGGGAAGGAGAGGTCAAACATACATACTCTTATCAGCTGAAACACGAGGCTGATGCAACCCTCTATAAGTTCACATCATCTAAATTTAAAACCTACTTTGTTCTCAGTACAAACTGTGTTCTATTGGCCGACTCTATTGTTGGAGAGGCTGGAACTGATATCCTGAGTCCCCAAGGTTTTATCGTTCCTGGGACTTATCAGGACTATCTTGATTTAGAATTTAAAAAACCGAGTGGTATCGTGGTCAGTCGTTCTATTTATTAAAAAAAGAAAACTCTAGTCAGAAGGCTAGAGTTTTTAAAATAGGTCATTTTCTTCAGGTAGGAGGATGGTTTCCTTACCGTCCATATCCATAACAAGTACTTTCGGTGGGTACAATGGGTCAAAGGGATGATTAAAATCGAAGTCAATCGTAGTCGGTAGGTGCTCACTTGAAAAACGGAAGGTGATGGAACCGTTACTGTTTAAGAGCTGAAATTCCAACTCATCTTCTAATTCAAAAACATGCTTTAAAAAATGATCAATAATGTACCAGATTGAGTCAATCACATCGTCTGGGAGATTGGTTACCACACCAAAGCTGGCACAACGTCTATGTGAATCCGTAAAAGCCATCCATGCCTCCTACTTAATTTTTTATTATCATACTGCAAACTGGCCTAAAAATCAAGAAAAGTAAACTAATTTACAAAAATATGATTATCGGTGAAATTTTTTCAAAGAAAGTTCAATTAATCCTTGAAAATGCTTACAATTAGTGGTAAACTAGTAGTGGTGTAAACATGAAAACAAAATTTTCAACATTAGAAAGGAAACGGTATGAACACAGATGATACAGTAACAATTTATGACGTTGCCCGAGAAGCAGGAGTTTCAATGGCAACTGTCAGTCGTGTAGTCAATGGCAACAAGAATGTCAAAGAAAACACTCGTAAGAAAGTTCTAGAGGTGATTGATCGCCTAGACTATCGTCCAAATGCAGTAGCTCGTGGCTTGGCAAGCAAACGAACAACAACTGTTGGGGTTGTCATCCCAGATATCACTAACACGTATTTTGCTGCGCTAGCAAAAGGGATTGATGATATTGCAGAGATGTACAAATATAACATTGTCCTTGCGAATAGTGATGAGGATGATGAAAAAGAAGTGGCAGTAGTGAATACACTCTTTTCAAAACAAGTTGATGGTATTATCTTTATGGGCTATCACTTAACAGAGAAAATTCGCTCAGAGTTTTCACGTTCACGTACTCCAGTAGTTCTTGCAGGAACAGTGGATGTAGAACACCAGCTTCCAGGTGTCAATATTGACTATAAGAATGCTACTGCGGATGCTGTTCGCCATTTGTTGAAACGTAACAAAAAGATTGCTTTTGTGAGTGGTCCCTTAGTTGATGATATCAATGGTAAGGTTCGCTTGGTTGGATATAAGGAAGCTTTGAAAGAAGCTGGAGTCAACTATAGTGAAGGTCTTGTATTCGAATCAAAATATCGCTATGACGATGGTTATGCCTTGGCAGAACGCTTGATTTCTTCTAAAGCAACAGCAGCTATTGTGACGGGTGATGAATTGGCGGCAGGTCTCTTGAATGGTTTGGCTGACCATGGCATTTCAGTACCAGAAGACTTTGAAATCATTACGAGTGATGATTCTCAAATCGCACGCTTTACTCGACCAAGCCTTACAACGATCGCACAACCCCTGTATGATTTAGGTGCGATTAGTATGCGTATGTTGACTAAAATTATGCATAAGGAAGAATTGGAGGAACGTGAAGTCCTCCTACCTCACGGTTTGACAGAGCGCAAATCAACTCGCAAAAAATAATAAAAAACCAGGAATCTAGCTGATTTCCTGGTTTTTTATTATCCTTCCATATATGTTCGGAGTTGTTCGCCCTTAAGTCCAGCATTGATTGCGATAAGAAGCTTCAGTCGTGCTTTTTGAGCGTTTAGTTCTTTTACAAAATATACACCATCATTCTGAAGACAAACACCACCGCCTTCGTAGGCGTAAACAGGTTCTGCAATCCCATTGAAACAACGTGAGACTAGTGCAATAGGAAGTCCTGCTTGACTGAGAGATTTTAATTTTTCAGCTGTTTCCTTGGGTACATTTCCAGCACCAAAAGCCTGAATAATCAATCCATCTAGTTGGTCAATAGGAAGTAAATCGAGAAGTTCATCGGTCATGCCCGCATAAACAGGGATAATAGGGACCAGCCCTTGAATGCTCTCAAGGTCAAAACGAACACGAGGTTCTGCCGTTTTGAAGTAGAGAATTTCCTGCTTCATAATGAGTCCGAGTGGTCCATGAGTTGGTGTTTGAAAGGTACTAACGTTAGTAGTATGCGTTTTTGTGACATATTTGGCGGCGTGAATTTCATCGTTCATAACGACCAACACACCCTTATCTGCAGCCTTGTCATCACTCGCAACGCGTAAGGCGCTAAGATAGTTATAGACACCATCACTTCCCAGTTCATTGGAACTTCTCATGGCACCTGTCAGGACGATAGGCATATGAGGTACTTCCATGGTATCGAGGAAATAAGCCGTTTCTTCTAGTGTATCTGTCCCATGTGTAATGACAACACCATCATAGGACGAAGCCTCTTGTTTAATCTTTTTGTAGAGGGCTAACATATGCTTAGGCTTGATGTGTGGGCTGGGCAAATTTAAAAAATCCAAGGAATGGACTTCGATACCTTCGAGAGGATTAGAGATATGATTCATAGGGTTATCAGCACTAGTCCTTACAGCTCCAGATTCATCTGCCTGCATGGAGATCGTGCCACCAGTATGTAAAACAAGGATTTTCTTAGTCATGATTCACTCACTTTTTCTGAAATGTGGTATAATCATTGTATCATAAAAGAAAGGAATGAGATAGAATGGAAGTCAAAGCTGTTTTTTTTGATATTGATGGAACGCTTGTAAATGACAGTAAGAGTGTTTTGAAGTCCACTAAGGAAGCTATCAAGATTGTGAAAGAACAAGGGGTGCTTGTTGGGGTAGCAACAGGGCGAGGACCTTTTTTTGTTAAGGATTTGATGGATGATTTGGATCTGGATTTTGCAGTGACCTACAATGGCCAATATATCTTTAACAAAGATCGTGTTCTTTTTTCTAGCCCTATTGATAAGAGAAGCCTCAGACAAATCATCTCTTATGCCAAGGAAAATCGAAAAGAGATTGCCATGGGAACGCGACAAGACGTTGTCGGTTCTCGGATTATGTCCTTTGGACTCAGCCCTCTTTCACAGCTAGTTAGTCGATTTGTACCTAGATTTTTGACTCGTACTGTTAGTCATTCCTTTAATCGTATGGTCAGTAAGGCCCTTCCTCAGAAGGAAGATGATTTGTTGGACTTAATCAACCAACCGATCTATCAGGTGCTTATGTTGATGACGCCTGAGGAGACTAACCATGCTGCTGAAGAATTAAACAAACTGAAGTTCACCAGAAGTAATCCTTTCGCGGCCGATATTATCAATCAAGGGAATTCCAAGTTAGAGGGGATTCGCCGTGTCGGAAAAGAGTATGGTTTTGAACTCAACCAAGTCATGGCCTTTGGGGACTCGGATAATGACTTGGAAATGTTGGCTGGTGTTGGTATGTCTGTTGCCATGGGAAATGGTAGTAGCAGTGTAAAAGAAGTTGCTAAGCATATTACTGCCAGCAACCAAAATGATGGGATTCACAAGGCTTTGGAATATTTTGGAGTCTTGGCTTCTGAAAAAGTCTTTGTCAGTCGTGACTATCATTTCAACAAGGTTAAGACCTTCCATCGTATGATGGATGAGCGAACTCAAGAAGAACCTATAGCTTGGGATTTAGAAGGGGCGACCCACCGTGCGGGTTTTAAGATTGAAGAGTTAGTTGAATTTGTCCGTGCTGCAAGCAATTCTGAAGAGGAATTTCAACAAGCTGTGCAGGATTTACACCAAGCACTTGATATAGCTGCCGAAAAAGTATCTCAGTCAACACCAGCTGAGAAAACCCTCGTTGGTCAAGTGGATGCTTTGATTGACACGCTCTACTTTACTTATGGAAGTTTCGTTTTAATGGGGGTAGACCCAGAGAGAATCTTTGAGATTGTCCATCAGGCAAACATGGGTAAAATCTTCCCAGATGGTAAGGCTCATTTTGATCCAGTAACCCACAAAATTTTGAAACCAGATAACTGGAAAGAAAAGTACGCTCCAGAGCCTGCAATCAAAAAGGAACTTGAGCGTCAGATTAGAGCTTATGCACGTCATAAAGAAAGAAAAAATAAACAATAAAAAGGAGCGCACTGGCTCCTTTTTTTAGTCTAATTATAAAGTTTTATCCTTGTCTCGGACGACGAGAAGGTCAACGCTTGTATGGCGTAGGATATATTCTGATGAAGATCCGACAAGCAAACGTTCGAAGGCGTTAAGCCCTGTTGCTCCAACCAAAATCAAATCAACGTGTTCTTGATCAGGGATTGTTTTAGCCAAAAGAGTTTTAGGATTTCCCATTTCGATGACAACTTGAATATCTTTAAGACCAGCGTCTCTTGCACGCTTTTCATATTCTGCCATCAACTCTTGTGCCTCGACTTGTAACTCTTCGTAAACTTCTGCATCGAATGTTGAAATGCTTTGAAGAGCACGAGTATCGATTACATGCGCAATGGTTAATTTAGCCTGGTTACGTAATGCTGACTGAACTCCTTTGATAAAAGCCAAATCAGCTTCTTTAGAACCGTCGACTGCTACCATGATGTTTTCGTAACGTTGTGTCATAGCAAAAACCTCCTCATTTCTTATCACCTTCATTGTAATCCTTTTCACTAAAAAAGTAAAGTAAAACATGATAGTAAAAATGCTTTTTGACTTTGATTTTGAGAGTGCTATAATTAAAGGAGAGAATGCAAGAGGGGATTATATGACAAAAATTGCGGTACTTTCAGATATCCATGGAAATACAAGAGCACTGGAAGCTGTTTTAGCAGATGCAGAGAAGGCAGGAGCTGAGGAATACTGGCTCTTGGGAGATATTCTCATGCCTGGGACAGGACGAAAAAATATTCTCAGACAATTAGAGGACTTCCCGATTACGATTCGAGTTCTGGGAAATTGGGAAGAGAGTTTATGGCGAGCTGCTCATCGAAAATTAGATACAAGTAGACCTAGCCATCGCTACCTCTTGCGCCAATGCCAGTATATTATGGAAGAAATTAGTCTAGATGATATTGAAGCTCTACAGGCTTTTCCCATGCACACACACCGACAGTTTGGAAATCTGAAGGTAGAGATAAGTCATCATTTGCCGGATAAAAATTGGGGAAGAGAACTGATCCATCTTGGCAAGCAGGAGGATTTTGACCGTTTGGTAACCAATCCTGACTGTGATATTGCGATTTATGGGCATATTCACCAGCAATTTCTTCGCTATGGGAGCGAGGGACAACTCATTTTAAATCCAGGCTCAATTGGGCAACCCTTCTTTTTATCAGCAAGTCTACGTGAGGATTTGCGGGCGCAATATATGATTTTGGATTTTGATGAAAAAGGTTTGAAGGATATAGATTTTCGTCGTGTTGATTACGATGTTGAGTCAGAATTACAATTGGCTAGAGATTTGAAATTGCCCTACTATGAGGTATACTATGAAAGCTTAGTCAATGGAATTCACCATACCCATAATCAGGACTTGTTGCACGAAATCGCCCAGAGTCAAGGACATGATGTTGAATTGGACGACTGGCTTAGTCGTAACTCTTGACATTACAACTATAGGAGATATAATAAATATAAGAGAAGAATGAGCTTTGTTAATAATAAAGGAGGACTGCATGCAAATTTCAAACCGATTTACCATTGCGACACATATGTTGGTAATTATTGCCCTAAAAGGGAAGGAAAGCAAGGTGACTAGTGATTTTCTAGCTAGTAGTGTTGGAGTCAATCCTGTTATTATCCGAAAAACTTTGTCCCAACTGAAAAAAGCAGACTTGATTTCCGTCGCGCGTGGAACTGGAGGGGCAGAGATTATCAAAAATCTTGAGGGTATTAGTCTTTTGGATATTTATCAAGCGGTGGAATGCCTTGGAAAGACTGGACAACTCTTTAGTTTCCATGATAATCCTAATCCTGACTGTCCAGTAGGAGCCAATATCCATGGGGTTTTAGATGAAAAGTTAGATAAAATTCAAGAAGCCATGGAAGAAGAATTAAGCCAAACTAGTCTGGCCCGAGTAGTGGCGGATGCAGAAGCAAGAATAAAAGAATAAATTTTAAAATAAGGTACACCTGAATTGCTAAGCTGAAAAGCTTGGTTGTTTAGGTGCTTTTTTCGTAATTAAATATGCTGGGTGTTAGCTGAAGTAGCCTGAGAATTTAGCCAGGAATGTGGTTAGATTAGCAAGAGAAAAACTAAAAATCGTGTTATAATAAATGAATAGAATCGTAAGAAAGAGTGGATGAATTTTGATTATTCCGACTTATAATTGGCAATTTGCACCTCAAGTTGAGGATGCGGATTTTACAAAAATCGCCAAGAAAGCTGGGCTAGGGCCTGAAGCTGCTCGTCTATTATTTAGCCGTGGTATTAAGGATGAAGATAGTTTGTCTCGTTTTTTGGCACCAAGTCTAGATGATTTACACGATCCCTATCTTCTCCACGATATGGACAAGGCAGTGAATCGTATTCGTCGTGCTATAGAGCAGGGTGAATTTATTCTCGTTTATGGAGACTACGATGCAGATGGGATGACATCAGCTTCTATCTTTAAAGAAACATTAGAACAATTAGGAGCCGAGTGTTTAGTCTATCTTCCTAATCGTTTTACAGATGGTTATGGTCCTAATGCCAGTGTCTACAAGTACTTCATTGAGCAACAAGGGATATCCTTGATTGTAACCGTAGATAATGGAGTTGCAGGGCATGAAGCTATTGACTTGGCTCAATCTATGGGAGTAGATGTTATTGTAACGGATCACCATTCTCTACCAGAGGTCTTACCAGATGCTCATGCAATCGTTCATCCGGAGCATCCTGAATCAGACTATCCTTTTAAACATTTGGCGGGTTGTGGAGTCGCTTTTAAACTAGCTTGTGCACTCTTGGAAGAGGTGCAGGTTGAATTACTAGACTTGGTTGCTATTGGGACAATTGCCGATATGGTCAGCTTGACGGATGAAAATCGTATTATGGTTCAATATGGTCTAGAAGTTTTGCGCAATACCCAAAGACTAGGCCTCCAAGAACTATTTGAAATTGCAGGGATTTCTAGTAGTGACCTTACAGAAGAGACAGTTGGTTTTCAACTAGCTCCTCGTTTGAATGCGCTAGGACGCTTGGATGACCCCAATCCAGCTATTGACTTACTAACTGGCTTTGATGATGAAGAGGTGCGTGAGATTGCCCTCATGATTCAAGATAAAAATGAAGAACGTAAGGAAATCGTTCAAGCCATTTATGAAGAAGCTAGAAGTTTGGTAGACCCTAACAAAAGTGTTCAAGTTTTAGCCAAAGAAGGTTGGAATCCAGGAGTGCTTGGGATTGTAGCTGGTCGCTTATTGGAAGAATTAGGACAGACAGTTATTGTTCTGAATATTGAAGATGGCCGTGCCAAGGGGAGTGCTCGAAGTATTGAAGCAGTCGATATCTTTGAAGCCTTGAATCCGCATCGGGAACTTTTTATCGCCTTTGGTGGGCATGCAGGCGCTGCAGGTATGACACTTGAAGTGGAACAGCTAGACGCCTTATCGGAAATTTTAGAAACCTATGTAAAAGACAAAGGGATAGATGCCAAGGGCAAGAATACATTATATCTAGATGAAGAATTAGATTTGGAAAGCCTAAGTTTAGAGACGGTTAAAAGCTTTGAACGATTAGCTCCTTTTGGAATGGATAACCAAAAACCTGTTTTTTATATTCGAGATTTTCAAGTTGAAAATGCTCGTTCTATGGGAGCGAGCGATAGACATCTGAAATTGAAGATTTCTAAAGGGAACGCGAGTTTTGAGGTAGTAGCTTTTGGTCAAGGATCAAAGGCTACAGAATTTTCTCAGGTAAAACAACTGGAATTGGCAGTTACCCTTTCTGTTAACCAATGGAATGGGCAAACAACCCTCCAGTTGATGATGGTAGATGCCCGTGTGGACGGTGTTCAACTTTTTAACATCCGTAGTAAGAGTGTAGAGATACCAGAGGGAGTACCTGTCCTAGATTTTACCAGTGCTTTGCCAGAAATGCTTTCTAGCCCAGCAATCGTTGTAAAAAATATTCCCGAGGATCTCAGTCTTCTCAAACAAGTGTTGCAAGAACAGGATTTCTCTGCTATTTACTTTAAAAATGATATCGCTAAAGCATACTATTTGACAGGTTATGGTACAAGAGAGCAATTCGCTAAGCTTTACAAGACAATCTACCAGTTCCCGGAATTTGATATTCGTTATAAGCTCAAGGACTTATCAGCTTATTTGAAGATAGAACAGATCTTGCTAGTCAAAATGATTCAGATTTTTGAAGAACTTGGTTTTGTCACCATTGAAAATGGTGTGATGAGGGTTAATAAAGATGCGGCTAAACGGGATATTGCTGAAAGTCAGATTTATCAAAATCTCAAGCAAACTGTTAAAGACCAAGAAATGATGGCACTAGGTACAGTACAGGAAATATATGATTTCTTGATGAAAAAATAAATACAAAGAGGCTGAAGTAACCTATTTCAGTCTCTTTTTGTAAGTGATTTTTAACTTTATGTAGTAAAAGTATACAGATTTGTAACATGACTACAACATAAATCTAAAACAACTGACATGTAAATCAGGTATGATTCTCTTATCAACATAAAAATTAAAAATTATCAATAAAATTTTAGGAGAAAATTGTTATGAAAAAAACAGTTGCTAAACTGACTCTTGGTTTAACATCTACAGCTATTTTGGCTACAGTTGGTGCTCAGACTGTTAGCGCAGACTCTTACGTTGTTCAAGATGGTGATTCATTTTTTGGTATTGCTGCTGCAAGTGGTATGGATCCTTATGTGTTGGCGGCAAATAATGGAAAAAGCATTTTTGACACCATCCACCCAGGTGATGTGCTAGAAGTGAGTGGTCTAACTCAAGCTAGCTATTCATACAATGCTCCGGCTTATGAAGCAACTAGTACTGTGAATTGGGTAGCAACTGCTGATGTTGTCGTAAATACTCCTACAAACTACGGAAACTCATATCCTGTTGGTCAGTGTACATGGGGCGTGAAAGAAATGGCTCCTTGGGCTAGCAACTGGTGGGGAAATGCCAACACTTGGGCAATCTATGCTAGTGCACAAGGTTTTAGGACAGGAACTGTGCCTGTAGTAGGCGCAATCGCCGTTTGGGACGGTGGTGAATATGGACACGTTGCTTATGTGACAGATGTACAAAGTGAAAATTCTATCCAGGTATTGGAAGCAAACTATGATGGTAGTGGTACTCAACCAATCGGAAATTACCGTGGATGGTTTAATCCAACAGCTTCAAAAGGTACTGTAAGATACATTTATCCAAACTAAAAATAAAAAAAGATTTAGAATTTCTAAATCTTTTTTTATTTCTGAGTAACTTCCTTTATCAGTGGTGAATGAACTCTAGCTAAAATCCTATCTTCATTTTGAAAATTAGTAAAAAAATGGTATAATGAGAGGAAAAGATTCGGATAAAAGTAAATTGAACTTTTAAAAAAAGAGAGTTGTGAAAACTCTACAAACACGTTATAGTAATGCTTCGGAGGGAAAATGACCAATATTAAATTAACAACTTTGGGTGGTGTTCGTGAAAACGGGAAAAACATGTACATCGCAGAAATTAACGACTCTATCTTTGTTTTAGATGCAGGTTTGAAATATCCTGAAAATGAACAGTTGGGTGTCGATGTCGTTATTCCAAATATGGAATATCTGTTTGAAAATAGCGACCGTATTGCAGGTGTCTTTTTAACGCACGGACATGCGGATGCGATTGGAGCTCTTCCTTATCTTTTGTCAGAAGTGAAAGTTCCTGTTTTTGGTTCAGAATTGACAATTGAGCTTGCTAAGCTTTTTGTTAAGGGGAATGATAGCGCTAAAAAATTCGATGATTTCCATGTTATTGATGAAAATACAGAAATCGACTTTGGTGGCATTGAGGTTTCCTTCTTCCGCACAACTCACTCTATCCCAGAGAGTCTGGGTGTCGTTTTGAAAACATCTGAAGGAAGTATCGTTTATACAGGGGACTTCAAATTTGACCAAACGGCTAGCGAATCATACGCGACTGACTTTGGTCGTTTAGCAGAAATTGGTCGCGAAGGAGTTTTAGCTCTTCTAAGCGACTCAGCAAACGCAGACAGTAATATTCAAGTAGCCAGCGAAAGTGAAGTTGGTGATGAAATTACGCAAACCATTTCTGACTGGGATGGACGTATCATTGTAGCTGCTGTTGCAAGTAACCTTTCTCGCATTCAGCAAGTCTTTGATGCTGCTGTAGAGACAGGACGTCGCGTTGTTTTGACTGGATTTGATATTGAAAATATCGTTCGTACAGCTATTCGCTTGAAAAAATTGTCATTGGCTAACGAAAGTCTCTTGATTAAACCTAAAGATATGTCTCGTTTTGAAGACCACGAGTTAATCATCCTTGAAACCGGTCGTATGGGTGAACCAATTAATGGACTCCGTAAAATGTCAATCGGTCGTCACCGCTATGTTGAAATCAAGGATGGAGACTTGGTTTATATCGTTACAACGCCATCAATCGCTAAAGAAGCTGTTATGGCACGTGTAGAAAATATGGTCTACCAAGCAGGTGGTGTCGTTAAACCGATCACTCAAAGCTTGCGTGTATCAGGACATGGGAATGCGCGTGATCTGCAATTGATGATTAATCTTTTGCAACCTCAGTATCTCTTCCCAATCCAGGGTGAATACCGTGAGTTGGACGCTCATGCCAAGGCTGCTATGGCTGTTGGGTTGTTGCCAGAACGCATTTTTATCCCGAAAAAGGGCACAACCATGTCTTATGAACATGGGGACTTTGTCCCGTCTGGTGCAGTTGCTGCAGGTGATGTCTTGATTGACGGAAATGCCATTGGGGATGTTGGTAATGTTGTTCTTCGTGACCGTAAGGTCTTGTCAGAAGATGGTATTTTCATCGTGGCTATCACTGTTAACCGTCGCGAGAAGAAAATCATTGCCAAAGCACGAGTGCATACACGTGGCTTTGTCTACCTCAAGAAGAGTCGAGATATTCTGCGCGAAAGTACAGAGTTGGTGAACCAAACAGTTGAAGACTATCTCCAAGGGGAGGACTTTGACTGGGCTGATCTTAAAGGTAAGGTTCGTGACAATTTGGCTAAATTCCTTTTTGAACAAACGAAACGTCGTCCAGCCATTTTACCAGTAGTCATGGAAGCAAAATAAGGATTAAATAGCAAGAGAGAAAGTCGAGTTTCGGCTTTTTCTTATCTCAAACGAATAAGGAGCAAGTTATGGCAGTAATGAAGATTGAGTATTACTCAGAAGTTTTAGATATGGAGTGGGGAGTAAATGTTCTCTATCCTGATGCATCTCGGGTGACAGATCCAAACAGTAAAGATATTCCAGTTCTCTATCTCCTTCATGGAATGTCAGGGAACCACAACAGTTGGCTCAAGCGGACCAATGTAGAGCGCTTGTTGCGAGGGACTAATCTGATTGTTGTCATGCCAAATACAAACAATGGCTGGTATACAGATACTCAATATGGCTATAACTATTACACAGCTCTAGCAGAAGAATTGCCTAAGGTGCTCAAACGCTTCTTCCCCAATATGACCAACGAGCGAGATAAAACCTTCATTGCTGGTTTATCAATGGGTGGCTACGGTTCCTTTAAGTTAGCACTGTCAACTGACCGTTTCTCCCATGCCGCTAGCTTTTCTGGGGCGCTTAGCTTCGAGGAGTTTTCTCCTGAGAGTCAAGATTTAGGAACGCGTGCCTACTGGCGAGGTGTTTTTGGCAAAGTTAATGATTGGGTGAATAGCCCTTACTCGCTTGAGACCCTTGCCAAAAAGTCAGACAAGGAGACCAAACTCTGGGTTTGGTGTGGCGAACAAGATTATCTCTATTCTGCCAATAATCTAGCAGTTAAAAATCTTAAGAAACTTGGTTTCGATGTGACCTATAGCCATAGTGCAGGAACCCATGAGTGGTATTATTGGGAAAAGCAATTGGAACGTTTTTTAACTACCTTGCCAATCGATTTTGTTTTGGAAGAACGTTTGTCTTAATTTTAGCATTCTTTCAGTTTGTTTTAGTAGAATTAAGAATCTATCTTTAGAATGGGAATCCATGGCTTAAAGGTGGATTCTTATTTTTTTAGAAAGGTGGGCAATTATGGGCTGGATTATTCGTGTGTTATGTCGGTTTTTACTAGGGATTTTGCGTATATTTTGGCGCCTTGTATGGACGCTTATCTTCTTAATTCTCATCACTTTTGGGATTCTCTGGTATGTGACAGGTAATTTACCTGCTACTTTAAATCAAGTTAGCAAAGTGGTTCAAGTCGGCCAAGCAGGTTGGCAGCAATGGCAAGAAACTGGCAAGTTGCAAGGTTTGTCTCAGACAGATCATCATCAAGATTCAGGAGCAAAATGGTCAAAGGCGCAAGCAACTATCTATATTGATCCTCAAATGGATGCCACTTTCCAAAAAGCCTACCTTGAAGCTATTGCTAACTGGAACCAGACAGGGGCTTTTAACTTTGAGCTTGTAACAGAAGCGGACCAGGCCGATATTTTCGCTACCGAAATGAATGATGGTTCGACAGCTGTAGCAGGTGAGGCGGAAAGTCAGACAAATATCCTAACCAAACAATTCATTTCAGTGACCGTTCGCTTGAATCATTATTATTTATCCAATCCAAACTATGGCTATAGCGATGCTCGCATTTTGCATACAGCAGAGCATGAACTAGGTCATGCGATTGGTTTGGAGCATACTAATGAAGTTTCAGTGATGCAGCCAGCAGGTTCTTATTATGGTATTCAGGCTCAAGATGTTCAAGCAGTTCAAGAACTTTATGAGTCTGGAGAATAAGTGATTTTCAAACGAAAAATAGAGCTCCCTGATGTAAGCAATGAGGGGAGCTTTTTGCTATAATGGAACTATGGATAACTTGATTAAATCAAAACTAGAGCTCTTGCCGACTAGCCCTGGTTGTTACATTCACAAAGATAAAAACGGCACTATCATTTATGTAGGAAAGGCTAAAAATCTGCGCAATCGGGTGCGGTCCTACTTCCGTGGGAGCCATGATACCAAGACAGAAGCCCTGGTATCTGAGGTTGTGGATTTTGAGTTTATTGTCACGGAGTCTAATATTGAGGCCCTTCTTTTAGAGATTAATCTCATCAAGGAAAACAAGCCTAAGTACAATATTATGCTCAAGGATGATAAGTCCTACCCTTTCATCAAAATCACCAATGAGCGCTATCCTCGCTTGATTATCACCCGTCAGGTCAAGAAGGATGGGGGATTATACTTTGGTCCTTATCCAGACGTTGGTGCGGCTAATGAAATCAAACGGCTATTGGATCGGATTTTCCCATTTCGTAAGTGTACCAATCCTCCTTCCAAGGTTTGTTTTTATTACCATATCGGCCAGTGTATGGCTCATACGGTTTGTCAAAAGGATGAAGCCTATTTCAAATCTATGGCGCAAGAAGTCTCTGATTTTCTCAAGGGACAAGACGATAAAATCATTGATGAACTTAAGGAGAAGATGGCTGTGGCGGTCCAAAGTATGGAGTTTGAACGTGCAGCGGAATACCGTGATTTGATTCAGGCCATTGGGACTCTGCGGACCAAACAGCGGGTCATGGCCAAGGATTTGCAGAACCGGGATGTATTTGGTTACTACGTGGATAAGGGTTGGATGTGTGTCCAGGTTTTCTTTGTCCGTCAGGGTAAATTGATTGAACGCGATGTCAATCTCTTCCCTTACTACAACGATCCAGACGAGGATTTCTTGACCTATGTAGGACAGTTTTATCAAGAAAAATCTCATCTGGTTCCCAATGAGATTTTGATTCCTCAGGATATTGATGAAGAAGCCGTTAAGGCCTTGGTGGATACCAAAATTCTCAAACCCCAACGAGGGGAGAAGAAGCAACTGGTTAATCTGGCTATCAAAAACGCTCGTGTTAGTTTAGAGCAGAAGTTTAATCTGTTGGAAAAATCAGTTGAAAAGACTCAAGGAGCTATTGAAAATCTTGGGCGACTTCTACAAATTCCAACTCCAGTCCGTATCGAGTCTTTTGACAACTCTAATATTATGGGGACTAGTCCAGTCTCTGCTATGGTTGTTTTTGTCAACGGAAAACCGAGTAAGAAGGATTACCGCAAGTATAAAATCAAGACTGTGGTCGGACCAGATGACTATGCAAGTATGCGAGAGGTTATTCGTAGACGTTATGGACGGGTCCAGCGTGACGGTTTGACACCGCCAGATCTAATCGTTATCGATGGTGGTCAGGGACAGGTTAACATTGCTAAGCAGGTTATTCAAGAAGAGTTGGGCTTAGACATTCCCATCGCAGGACTTCAAAAGAATGACAAGCACCAAACCCATGAATTACTTTTTGGAGATCCGCTTGAGGTGGTAGAGTTGTCTCGCAATTCTCAGGAATTTTTCCTCTTGCAACGCATTCAGGATGAGGTGCACCGCTTTGCCATTACATTCCACCGTCAACTTCGTTCTAAAAATTCCTTCTCCTCTCAATTGGATGGAATTGAAGGCTTAGGCCCCAAACGCAAGCAGAATTTGATGAAGTATTTCAAATCTCTGACAAAAATCAAGGAAGCTAGCGTGGACGAAATTGTTGCAGTTGGTATACCAAGAGCAGTGGCAGAGGCAGTTCATCGACACTTAAATCTAGAAGAAGACTCAGCGCTAGCCCAAGTAGCTGAGAAACCTCTTGGATACAAGGAATAAAGTAGCAATGGAATGTTTTGGTTTTAGTGGGTGCAAGCTAGTCGGATTTGTGGTAAAATAGATAAGATATGACAAAAGAATTTCATCATGTAACGGTCATGCTCCATGAGACCATTGATATGCTAGATGTAAAACCTGATGGTATTTACGTTGATGCGACCTTGGGAGGAGCAGGACACAGCGAGTATTTATTAAGTAAGTTAAGTGAGAAAGGGCATCTCTATGCCTTTGACCAAGACCAGAATGCCATTGATAATGCGCAAAAACGTTTGGCTCCCTATATCGAAAAGGGGATGGTCACCTTCATCAAGGATAATTTCCGTCATTTGAAGGACCGCTTACATGACTTAGGTGTGACTGAAATTGATGGAATTTGTTATGATTTAGGTGTGTCAAGCCCGCAGTTGGATCAGCGTGAACGTGGTTTTTCCTATAAGAAGGATGCACCACTGGATATGCGCATGAATCAGGAAGCTAGTTTGACCGCTTATGAAGTCGTTAATCACTACGACTATCATGATTTGGTACGAATCTTTTTCAAATATGGAGAAGACAAGTTTTCCAAACAGATTGCTCGAAAAATTGAACAGGCGCGTGAGCTTAAACCGATCGAGACAACGACTGAGTTGGCAGAGATTATCAAATCTGCCAAACCGGCTAAGGAGCTCAAGAAAAAAGGTCACCCAGCCAAACAAATTTTCCAAGCTATCCGTATCGAAGTCAATGATGAGTTAGGTGCTGCAGATGAATCAATCCAGCAGGCGATTGAACTTCTAGCTCTAGACGGAAGAATTTCAGTCATCACCTTCCATTCGCTTGAAGACCGTTTGACTAAACAGTTATTTAAGGAAGCTTCCACAGTTGAAGTGCCTAAAGGTTTGCCTTTTATTCCAGACGATCTCAAGCCAAAGATGGAATTAGTATCTCGTAAACCAATCTTGCCAAGCAAGGAAGAGTTGGAAGCCAATAATCGTTCCCACTCAGCCAAGCTTCGAGTGGCAAGAAAAATTCACAAGTAAGAGGAAACAATGGCAGAAACAAGAGGAACAACGAGCCAATTGCTACAAGCTCGTATTAAACAATTTTCACGTGTTGAAAAGGCCTTTTACCTTTCAATTGCCATCACAGCTCTTGTCTTAGCAATTAGTGTAGTCTATATGCAGACAAAACTTTTTCAGGTCCAGAGTGATTTGACAAGAGTCAATGCACAAATTGAAGAAAAAAAGACAGAGCTAGATGATGCCAAACAAGAAGTTAATGAATTAATCCGATCAGAACGTTTGACCGGAATTGCAAATTCTCAAGAGTTGCAATTGAATAATGAAAATATCCGATCGGCGGAGTAGTAAATGAAAAACTGGAAAGAAAGAATCATACGCTTTGCCATTAAAAATCGTAAATCTCCAGCAGAAAACCGCAGATTAGTGGGAAAGAATTTGAGCCTTCTGGCCGTCTTTCTCTTTGCTGTTTTTTTGGTTAACTTTGCGGTAATTATTGGTACAGGCTCAAAATTTGGTGTTGACCTAGTTAAGGAAGCAAGCAAGGTCCACCAAACAACTCGGACAGTTCCTGCAAAACGAGGAACTATCTATGACCGTAATGGTACACCAATCGCAGAAGATGCAACATCCTACAACGTTTATGCGATTATCGATAAGGAATATAAATCTGCAAATGGGAAAATTCTCTATGTAGAGGAGTCTCAGTATAGCAAGGTTGCAGAAGTCTTCCATAAATATCTAGATATGGATGAGTCCTACGTCAAGGAACAACTTTCTCAACCTAATCTTAAGCAAGTTTCCTTTGGGGTAAAGGGAAATGGTATTACCTATGCCAACATGATGTCCATAAAAAAGGATTTGGAAACAGCTAAGGTTGAGGGAATTGATTTTACAACAAGCCCAAATCGAAGCTATCCTAACGGGAAATTTGCTTCATCTTTCATCGGACTAGCGCAGTTGCATGAAAATGAGGATGGTTCAAAGAGTCTCATTGGGACGTCTGGTGTCGAAAGTTCCTTGAATAGCTTGTTAGCAGGTACAGATGGTATCATTACCTATGAAAAAGACCGCTTAGGAAATATTGTTCCAGGTACGGAGCAAGTTACCCGACAGACTGTAAACGGGAAAGATGTCTATACGACCCTATCTAGTCCTTTGCAGTCCTTTATGGAAAGTCAAATGGATGCCTTCCAAGAAAAACTAAAAGGCAAGTATATGACTGCGACCTTGGTTAGTGCCAAGACGGGAGAGATTCTCGCTACAACTCAAAGACCAACCTTTGATGCTGATACCAAAGAAGGGATTACAGAGGACTTTGTCTGGCGTGATATCCTTTACCAAAGTAACTATGAACCAGGTTCAACCATGAAGGTCATGACCTTAGCAGCAGCTATAGATAACAACACCTTCCCTGGTGGAGAATACTTTAATAGTAGCGAATTAAAGGTTGCTGATGCGACTATCAGGGACTGGGATGTTAATGACGGCTTATCAGCTGGAAGTATAATGACATACTCACAAGGTTTTGATCACTCGAGTAATGTCGGTATGACCTTGCTCCAGCAAAAAATGGGGGATGCCACTTGGTTAGACTATCTCAGTCGTTTCAAATTTGGTGTTCCTACTCGTTTTGGGATGAGTGATGAATATGCCGGACAATTGCCTGAAGACAATATCGTTAGTATTGCCATGAGTTCTTTTGGTCAAGGGATTTCTGTTACTCAGACCCAGATGCTTCGTGCCTTTACAGCAATCGCTAATGATGGGGTCATGCTAGAGCCGAAGTTTATTAGTGCCCTCTATGATCCAAATGATCAGACTGTTCGTAAATCGCAGAGGGAGGTTGTAGGGAATCCTGTTTCTAAAGAAGCGGCTAGTCTGACTCGAGAAAATATGATTTTGGTTGGTACAGATCCTGTTTATGGTACAATGTACAATAAACTTACCGGTAAACCAATCGTTACTGTACCTGGTCAGACTGTTTCTGTAAAATCTGGAACAGCTCAAATTGCCGATGAGCAAAACGGAGGATATTTAGTTGGGAAAACCAATTATATCTTTTCTGTAGTAACCATGCATCCTTCTGAAAATCCTGATTTTATTCTTTACGTAACAGTTCAACAGCCAGAACACTTTTCTAACCCTTGGTTTGGAGAGTTTGCTAATCCTATTCTTGAACGAGCTTCTGCCATGAAAGATATTTTAAATCTTCAATCAACTGCTAAGAGTTTGGACCAGGTATCAACTACAACCAACTATGCTATGCCTGAGACAACAGACTATAGCCCTGGAGATTTAGCGGAAGAACTGCGACGCAACCTTGTTCAACCGATTGTTATCGGTTCAGGGACAAAAATCAAAGAAAGTTCAGTATCAAAAGGGACCAATCTAGATGCTAATGAGCAAATCTTGTTACTCTCTGATAAGGTAGAAGAGATGCCTGATTTGTATGGTTGGTCTAAGAAAAATGTTGAAACCTTTGCAAAATGGCTGGATATCGAAGTAGAATTTGAAGGTTCAGGACAAACTGTTAAAAAACAAAGTGTTCGTGCCAATACAGCTTTAAAAAATATACAGAAAATAAAAATAACATTAGGAGATTAGGATGCTAGTTTCTATCTTTTCTGGAATCCTTACTTTTGTTTTTACAGTAGTAGGTATTCCAGCATTTATCCGTTTTTATCATAAAGCACAAATTACCGGTCAGCAGATGCATGAGGATGTGAAACAACATCAGGCTAAAGCTGGGACACCGACAATGGGAGGAATCGTCTTCCTTATAACAAGTGTTTTAGTTAGTTTAGTTCTTGCTCTTTTGACCAATCAACTAACCAATAATGTTGGAATGATCCTCTTTATCCTAGTCTTATATGGTTTGGTCGGTTTCTTAGATGATTTCCTCAAGGTTTTCCGTAAAATCAATGAAGGACTCAATCCTAAACAAAAACTCTTGCTTCAGTTGGTCGGAGGGGTTATTTTCTATTTCTTTTATGAAAGAGGAGGAGATATCTTAAATGTATTTGGTTATCCTTTACACTTAGGCGTTCTTTACATCCTTTTTGCTCTCTTTTGGCTAGTCGGTTTTTCAAATGCTGTTAACTTGACTGACGGGATTGATGGCTTAGCAAGTATCTCAGTTGTAATCAGCCTATCTACTTATGGCGTCATTGCTTATGTACAAAACCAGCTGGATATCTTGCTAGTGATTATAGCTGTGATTGGTGGCCTTCTTGGTTTCTTTGTCTTTAATCACAAGCCTGCCAAGGTATTTATGGGAGATGTTGGTAGTCTTGCCTTGGGAGGGATGTTAGCTGCTATTTCCATGGCGCTACACCAAGAATGGACGCTACTCTTGATTGGTATAGTCTATGTTTTTGAAACGACATCTGTCATGATGCAAGTTAGCTACTTTAAGTTGAGTGGAGGGAAACGCATCTTCCGTATGACACCAGTTCACCACCATTTTGAATTGGGGGGCTTTTCAGGTAAAGGTCAAGCTTGGAGTGAGTGGAAGGTCGATTTCTTCTTCTGGGGAGTCGGTTTACTCGCTAGTCTTCTAACGTTAGCTATTATGTACTTGTTCTAAAAATAGAATGATAAATCATAGAAAAAGAGAAGGATTTTTCCCTTCTCTTTTTCTATTTTTGAATCCTTTTCTCAAAAAAGTAAAAATATGGTAAAATGGAAAAAAGAAAGATGAGATTATGAGTTATTTTAAAAAATATACATTTGACAAATCGAAGTTTAAGTTAGGGATGCGAACGTTTAAAACAGGAATCGCTGTTTTTCTAGTTCTCATGATTTTTGGTTTTTTTGGTTGGAAGGGACTTCAAATCGGAGCTCTAACAGCAGTGTTTAGTTTGAGAGAAGACTTTGATAAGAGTGTCCATTTTGGGACATCTCGTATTTTAGGGAATAGTATCGGTGGTTTTTATGCTCTGATTTTCTTCCTCCTAAATAATTTTTTCCATGGCGCCTTCTGGGTAACTCTCCTGGTTGTTCCGATTTGTACCATGTTAACCATTATGACAAATGTCGCCATGAATAATAAGTCGGGAGTCATCGGTGGAGTTGCAGCTATGTTGATTATTACCCTATCAATTCCAAATGGCGAAACTGTTTTGTACGTGTTTGCCCGGGTTTTCGAAACTTTTATGGGTGTTTTTGTAGCAATTCTTGTAAATTACGATATTGATCGTTTACGGAGTATTTTGCTGAAAAAATAAAATAATGTCATAAAATATGACATAAACAATTGACGATTGATTTTTTTTAGACTATAATAGACAGAAAGAAGGAAGTGTACATGAAGGAAAAAGAATTTCGCCGCAATATGGCAGTTTTCCCTATTGGTAGTGTTATGAAGCTAACCGATCTTTCGGCGCGCCAAATTCGTTACTATGAGGACCAGGAATTGATTAAGCCTGACCGCAACGAAGGCAATCGCCGGATGTATTCTTTGAATGACATGGATCGCTTGTTGGAGATTAAGGACTATATCTCTGAAGGTCTTAACATTGCTGCCATCAAGAAAAAATATGCTGAACGTGAGGCGAAATCTAAAAAACCAGTCAGTCAAACTGAAGTGCGTCGGGCGCTTCGGAATGAGGTTCTCAAACAAAGTCGCTTTGCTTCTCAACAATCACCTTTTGGTCGCGGTTAGGCAACCGCTAGTCGTCATATATAAGGAGAAAAACCATGCCAATCACAGCTGCAGATATTCGTCGTGAAGTTAAGGAAAAAAATGTAACTTTTATCCGCCTCATGTTCTCAGATATTTTGGGAACTATGAAAAACGTCGAAATTCCTGCTACAGATGAACAACTAGACAAGGTCTTGTCAAACAAGGCTATGTTTGATGGATCTTCTATTGAGGGATTTGTACGTATCAATGAATCAGATATGTATCTATACCCTGACTTGGATACCTGGACAGTCTTTCCTTGGGGAGATGAAAATGGTAGTGTCGCGGGATTGATTTGTGATGTTTATACGACAGAAGGAAAACCTTTTGCAGGAGACCCTCGTGGAAACCTCAAACGTGCTCTTCATCACATGGAAGAAGTTGGATTCAAGTCTTTCAACCTTGGTCCTGAACCAGAATTCTTCCTATTTAAACTGGATGAGAATGGTGATCCAACTCTTGAGGTAAATGACAAGGGTGGTTACTTTGATTTGGCGCCTACAGACCTTGCCGATAACACTCGTCGTGAGATCGTTAACGTCTTGACCAAAATGGGATTTGAAGTAGAAGCAAGCCACCACGAAGTTGCCGTAGGTCAACATGAGATTGACTTTAAGTACGATGAAGTTCTCCGTGCTTGTGATAAGATTCAAATCTTTAAACTTGTTGTAAAAACAATTGCCCGTAAACATGGTCTCTATGCAACCTTTATGGCTAAACCAAAGTTTGGTATCGCTGGTTCAGGTATGCACTGCAATATGTCCTTGTTTGATGCTGATGGAAATAATGCCTTCTTTGATCCAAATGATCCCAAAGGAATGCAGTTATCAGAAACTGCTTACTACTTCCTTGGTGGTTTGATCAAACATGCCTACAACTATACAGCTATTATGAACCCAACCGTTAACTCATACAAACGTTTGGTTCCAGGCTACGAAGCCCCTGTTTACATCGCTTGGGCTGGCCGTAACCGTTCACCGCTTGTCCGCGTACCAGCTTCACGCGGAATGGGAACGCGTTTGGAGTTGCGCTCAGTGGATCCAATGGCAAACCCTTATATTGCTATGGCTGTTCTTTTGGAAGTCGGTTTGAATGGTATTGAAAACAAAATTGAAGCACCAGCACCAATCGAAGAAAATATCTACATTATGACTGCAGAAGAGCGTAAAGAGGCTGGGATTACTGACCTTCCATCAACTCTTCACAACGCTTTGAAGGCTTTGACAGAAGACGAAGTCGTTAAGGCTGCTCTTGGTGAACATATCTACACTAGCTTCCTTGAAGCTAAACGCATCGAGTGGGCAAGCTACGCAACCTTCGTTTCACAATGGGAAATTGACAACTACCTAGATCTTTACTAATGATAAATCAGAAAGATTGTCCTCTCGGACAATCTTTTTTTCTTGCAATTTATATCGAGGTGTGATATATTTTATATGACGAAGTGCGATACATCGAACTACATAGGGGGTTTGCTTAAATGGAATTAACAGATAAGATTAGGCGGGTTTACCTTCCCATGACTGAAACGGGTTTTTATATTCTATTCTGTCTGCAGAAGGAAAATCATGGCTATGGTATTACACAAAAGGTCAAAGAGATGACAGAATCGCAAGTATCAATTAGTCCTGGAACTATGTATGGAACTCTGTCAAAGATGGAAAAGGATGGCTTGGTTTCCTTTGTCCGAGAAGAGGAAAAACGTAAAATCTATCAGATAACAGACTTGGGTCGAAAAGTTTTAGAGATTGAGTTGAAACGTATTGAACGACTCTACAGAAACAGTCGGGAGGAGCTTTGATGGAAAAGAAAGTTGTTTATAGGATTTGTACCATTGCGGATTATGATAGAGAGGCTCTCTATCTCAGAGAAATGCATGCTCAGGGCTGGAAACTTAAGGAAGTAAGTTACTCTAACTTAGTAGTTGCGGTTAAGTATACTTTTGAAAAGTGCCAACCGGAGCAGGTGGTTTATCAATTGGACTTTTATCCTATGAAAAAGTCAGAGAGAGCTTCCTATTTACAACTGTTTAAAGATTGTGGCTGGGAGCATATTACAGGATTTAATGGTTTTTCCTATTTTAGAAAACCTTATTCTCAAATTGAATCGGATGCCGAGTTTGAAATTTATAACGACGCGGCCGGGAAGTTAGCTATGGTCAAGCGCATTTTAATGATGCGGATGCTTCCTATTTTGCTTCTCTTTTCAGTGCTTCTGCCTGTTTTTTCAAAGTTACTCAGTGGAAGAGGTTCTTTCAGTTGGGGAATGTTTTTGATTGTTAGCATAGACGGTACTTTATTGATAGTTTTTGCGATTCAGATTTCTTATATTTTTTGGAGATTGTTTCAAAAGTGGAAAGAATTATCTGATAAATAAAACCATTTTGGAGGTTAGACAATGAATAGCAAAGTACAATTTCGAATGTTTACCATTTTTGATTTGGATAAGGTAGAAGATTATTTGCATGAGATGCATTTGAAAGGTTGGAAATTTAAATCGAATCGTTTTGGTTTTTTCTATTTTGAACAATGCCGACCAGATGATGTGATTTACTGTGTGTGGAATACTAGCTACCTTAGAAAAAATGATGTAGATTTACAAAGTATTAAGGATAGAGGATGGGAATTTGTGGAAAATTGTTCTTATACTGTTTTTCGAAAAGCAACTTGTGATGTAGATTTAAATGATCGATTTTTCATGGATAATCGTCTTAGATGGGATGGTGTGAAATCTGGACTTCGTACAGCTACAGTTTCTATCTCTGGCGGTCTAGTTGTTTGTATGAGCCTGTTTCGTGAAAGTCTCTCTCAGTCTTTCTTCATTATTTTTGCCCTATATGCTCTCATGATTACTTATCTAATCTATAGTTTTTACAGACTTAAACGAAAATATCTGCTTGATTGACAATAGTTTCTAGGTCCTCAGACTGATTTTTAGCACTCTTGATAAAAGAGTGCTAATTTTTTGAGTTTTTGTCTTGACATTCTCTTTTAAGGGTGTATAATAGAATCATAAGTTAGCACTTGGATGTCTCGAGTGCTAAAAAGATCTATCAGAGAGGAGTGACGAGATGGTTACGGAACGTCAGCAGAATATTTTAAATCTGATTATTGACATCTTTACCAAAACGCACGAACCTGTTGGATCTAAGGCCTTGCAAGAGTCTATCAACTCTAGTAGCGCTACCATTCGAAATGATATGGCAGCTCTAGAAAAGCAAGGTTTGCTTGAAAAGGCTCATACTTCCAGTGGTCGGATGCCGAGTGTGGCTGGATTTCAATACTATGTCAAACACTCTTTATCCTTTGACCGTTTAGCTGAGAATCAAGTTTATGATATTGTAAAAGCTTTTGATCAGGAGTTCTTCAAACTTGAGGATATCCTTCAAGAGGCAACGAAAATCTTGTCAGACTTGAGTGGTTGTACGGTTGTAGCGCTGGATGTAGAACCAAGTAGGCAGAAGCTGACAGCTTTTGATATTGTTGTCCTCGGGCAACATACAGCTCTTGCTGTTTTTACGCTTGATGAGTCTAGAACAGTTACCAGTCAGTTTTTGATTCCGAGAAATTTCTTGCAGGAGGATTTAAATCGCCTCAAGACCATGATTCAAGAACGTTTCCTGGATCAGACTGTTTTGGATATTCACTACAAGATTCGGACAGAGATTCCACAAATTATCCAACGTTACTTCACAACAACGGATAACGTTATGGATCTTGTTGAGCATATCTTCAAAGAAATGTTCAATGAAAATATCGTGGTTTCTGGTAAAGTCAATCTTTTGAATTTCGCTAATTTAGCGGCATATCAATTCTTTGATCATCCACAAAAGGTGGCTTTGGAAATTCGAGAGAATCTGATTGGCGACCAGATGCAAAGTGTCCGAGTTGCGGATAGCCAAGAATCTTGTCTTGCTGACTTAGCAGTAATTAGCAGTAAGTTCCTGATTCCCTATCGTGGGTTTGGAATTCTTGCGATTATAGGTCCGATAAATCTGGATTATCAACAATTGGTTAATCAACTTAATGTTGTCAATCGAGTTTTGACTATGAAGTTGACGGATTTTTACCGCTATCTCAGTAGCAATCACTATGAAGTGAATTAATACTCTTCAAAAATCAAATTCAAACCACGTCAACGTCGCCTTGCCGTACTCAAGTACAGCCTGCGGCTAGTTTCCTAGTTTGCTCTTTGATTTTCATTGAGTATAAGATTGAAATCATTAAAGGAGGCGAAAATGGCCCAAGATATAAAAAATGAAGAAATAAAAGAAGAGGAAGTTGTGGAAACAGCTGAAGAAACAACTCCTGAGAAGTCTGAATTGGACTTAGCTAATGAACGTGCCGAGGAGTTTGAAAACAAATATCTTCGTGCCCACGCAGAAATGCAAAACATTCAGCGCCGTGCCAATGAAGAACGTCAACAATTACAAAAATACCGTAGCCAAGATTTGGCAAAAGCGATCTTACCATCACTTGACAACCTAGAACGTGCTCTTGCTGTTGAAGGGTTGACAGATGATGTGAAGAAGGGCTTGGAAATGGTCCAAGAAAGTTTGGTACATGCTCTGAAAGAAGAAGGAATTGAAGAAATTCCGGCAGATGGAGAATTTGACCATAACTACCACATGGCCATCCAAACCTTGCCTGCAGATGACGAACATCCAGCAGACACCATCGCACAAGTCTTCCAAAAAGGCTACAAACTCCATGACCGCATCCTGCGCCCAGCCATGGTAGTTGTCTACAACTAGGATACAAAGCCCGTAAAAAGCTCACAGTAAAAATAGGAGATTGACGAAGTGTTTGATGAACACAAGGAAATCTATCTTTTTTACCCAGAGCTTAGGGCGTGTTCAGCTAGGCTAGAGAACTTAAAAACCTTGTCCGAAACGACACTAAACTATGAAAGAAAGATAAGAAACGGTTCGGCTTTACCAATAGTGAGCGTAGCGAACCAAAGGCGATACTCTTCGCCGTGGCGGTATTTTCGTAAACTTTGAGACCTGAGGCTCAAAGTTTAGTCAAAGAGATTGACGAAGTCAAGCTCTGACGGCGTTGCCACTTAAGAAGAGTATCAAAAAGAAAAAAGAATATAAAATTTAAGGAGAAAAACACATGTCTAAAATTATCGGTATTGACTTAGGTACAACAAACTCAGCAGTAGCAGTTCTTGAAGGAACTGAATCAAAAATCATCGCAAACCCAGAAGGTAACCGCACAACTCCATCTGTAGTTTCATTCAAAAACGGTGAAATCATCGTTGGTGACGCTGCAAAACGTCAAGCAGTAACAAATCCAGATACAGTTATCTCTATCAAATCTAAGATGGGTACTTCTGAAAAAGTTTCTGCTAACGGTAAAGAATACACTCCACAAGAAATCTCAGCTATGATCCTTCAATACTTGAAAGGTTACGCTGAAGACTACCTTGGTGAAAAAGTAACTAAGGCTGTTATCACAGTTCCAGCTTACTTCAACGATGCTCAACGTCAAGCAACTAAAGACGCTGGTAAAATCGCTGGTCTTGAAGTAGAACGTATCGTCAACGAACCAACTGCAGCAGCCCTTGCTTACGGTTTGGATAAGACTGACAAAGAAGAAAAAATCTTGGTATTCGACCTTGGTGGTGGTACATTTGACGTATCTATCCTTGAATTAGGTGATGGTGTCTTCGATGTATTGGCAACTGCAGGGGATAACAAACTCGGTGGTGACGACTTTGACCAAAAAATCATCGACCACTTGGTAGCAGAATTCAAGAAAGAAAACGGCATCGACTTGTCAAACGACAAGATGGCTCTTCAACGTTTGAAAGATGCAGCTGAAAAAGCTAAGAAAGACCTTTCTGGTGTCACTTCAACACAAATCAGCTTGCCATTTATCACTGCTGGTGAAGCTGGACCTCTTCACTTGGAAATGACCTTGACTCGTGCTAAATTCGACGATTTGACTCGTGACCTTGTAGAACGTACAAAAACTCCAGTTCGCCAAGCCCTTTCAGATGCAGGTTTGAGCCTGTCAGACATTGACGAAGTTATCCTTGTCGGTGGTTCAACTCGTATCCCTGCCGTTGTAGAAGCTGTTAAGGTTGAAACTGGTAAAGAACCAAACAAATCAGTGAACCCTGACGAAGTAGTTGCCATGGGTGCTGCGATCCAAGGTGGTGTTATCACTGGTGATGTCAAAGACGTTGTCCTTCTTGACGTAACACCATTGTCACTTGGTATCGAAACAATGGGTGGTGTCTTTACAAAACTCATCGACCGTAACACAACAATCCCAACATCTAAATCACAAGTCTTCTCAACAGCAGCAGACAACCAACCAGCCGTTGATATCCACGTTCTTCAAGGTGAACGCCCAATGGCAGCAGATAACAAGACTCTTGGACGTTTCCAATTGACTGATATCCCAGCTGCACCTCGTGGTATCCCACAAATCGAAGTAACATTCGACATCGATAAGAACGGTATCGTATCTGTTAAGGCCAAAGATCTTGGAACTCAAAAAGAACAAACAATTGTTATCCAATCGAACTCAGGTTTGACAGACGAAGAAATCGACCGCATGATGAAAGATGCAGAAGCTAACGCTGAAGCAGATAAGAAACGTAAGGAAGAAGTTGACCTTCGTAACGAAGTAGACCAAGCTATCTTTGCGACTGAAAAGACAATCAAAGAAACTGAAGGCAAAGGCTTCGATGCAGAACGTGATGCTGCACAAGCTGCCCTTGATGAGCTTAAGAAAGCCCAAGAAGATAACAACTTGGACGAAATGAAAGCAAAACTTGAAGCCTTGAACGAAAAAGCTCAAGGACTTGCTGTGAAACTCTACGAACAAGCTGCAGCAGCTCAACAAGCTCAAGCAGGAGCAGAAGGCGCACAAGCAACAGGAAACGCAGGCGATGACGTCGTAGACGGAGAGTTTACGGAAAAATAAAATAGTCCAGTGGACTATTTTATCCCGAGCTTGAAAATCGGGGGAGCGAGGTCGTTAAGAATGAGTACTCGCTATGGCGACTTGCCTAAACGCCTAACTAGCAAATGATAAGAAGAAATCCAGAGGTTGCAACCCAGCCTCTGTTTTTCGGTAAAATAGAGGATGTTGCGTATGAAAAAAGTACTTTGTATCATTTATCCTAATTTTTCTCTTTATGAGATAACTGCTTTAACGAGTACTTTAGCTCTGTCTTTTGATGTTACGATTGATTATGCTGCTTCAGATCATTCGATGGTGGTCTCTGAGGATGGCTTACCCTGTCAACCAACGAAAACACTAGATCAAATCCGTATTGAAGAGTATTCTTGCGTGATTTTGCCAGGAATGGTCAACATAGGGCCTGCCTTACAGGATGAGAAATTGATTTCGTTCTTGAAGGACCTTGGTGAGCAAGATATCATCATTGCAGCTATTTCTTCAGCGCCTCTTTTATTAGCAAAAGCAGGTCTGTTGAAGGACACGAAATATACAGGTGGAATTTGGCAAAACTTCTTTGACTATTTTGAATTTCTTCCACGTGAGAATTTCCAACCGAAAGTTCTTGTGCAAGATAAACAGATCATTACGGCTATCGGTTTTGCCCATCAAGAGTTTGCAAGAAAAGTGATTCTAAGTTTAGGCTTGGCAGCTAATACGGACAACTATTTTAAAGAACGAAACGACTACTCAGAAGAGGATTTGATATTTACTCTATCGGACCAAGAGTTTGATCAAGTGAAGCGAAGTATAGAAAACAGCCTCTAAAGATTTACATGAAAATTATAGAAAGGAACAAAGAGTGTTCGTAACTGAACACGGGTTCCATAAATTCTAATTCAATATAAAAGAAAGGAACAAAGAGTGTTCGGGGAATTGAACTCGAGCTCTGAAGTTTCTTACTCAATATGAAAGAAAGGAATTGAACCCGACCTAAATTCTCGGAAAAAAGATAAATCTGTCTAGGAGCATCGCTCCTGCGTCAGATTTCCTATTTTTCAGTCGAATTTTACGGTCTTGGTATCTTAAATGAACAATACTGAATTTTATGACCGTTTGGGCGTTTCAAAGAATGCATCTCAGGATGAAATCAAGAAAGCCTATCGGAAATTATCTAAAAAATATCACCCAGATATCAACAAGGAGCCTGGTGCTGAGGAAAAGTACAAGGAAGTTCAAGAAGCTTATGAGACTTTGAGTGACGAACAAAAACGTGCTGCTTACGACCAATATGGTGCTGCTGGTGCCAATGGTGGCTTTGGTGGTGCAGGCGGTTTCGGTGGCTTCGATGGTGCAGGAGGCTTTGGTGGCTTTGAAGATATCTTCTCAAGTTTTTTCGGCGGAGGCGGTTCTTCTCGCAATCCAAACGCACCTCGTCAAGGGGATGACCTCCAATATCGCGTCAATTTGACTTTTGAAGAAGCCATCTTTGGTACTGAAAAAGAAGTCAAATACAATCGTGAAGCAAGCTGTCGTACTTGTAACGGGTCTGGTGCTAAACCTGGAACAAGTCCAGTTACTTGTGGACGCTGTCATGGTTCAGGTGTGATCAATGTTGATACTCAAACACCGCTCGGTATGATGCGTCGCCAAGTAACCTGTGATGTCTGTCATGGCCGTGGTCAAGAAATCAAAGACCCATGTACAACCTGTCATGGAACTGGTCATGAAAAACAAGCCCATAGCGTACACGTAAAAATCCCTGCTGGTGTGGAAACAGGTCAACAAATCCGCCTAGCTGGTCAAGGTGAAGCTGGCTTTAATGGAGGCCCTTATGGTGACTTGTATGTAGTAGTTTCGGTGGAAGCAAGTGATAAATTTGAACGTGAAGGAACTACTATCTTCTATAATTTGAACCTCAATTTTGTTCAAGCAGCACTTGGTGATACAGTAGACATCCCTACAGTTCATGGTGATGTAGAATTAGTCATTCCAGAAGGAACTCAGACTGGAAAACGATTCCGCCTACGTGGTAAAGGTGCGCCTAGCCTTCGTGGTGGTGCCCTTGGTGACCAATACGTCACTGTCAATGTTGTTACCCCAACAGCTTTGAATGACCGCCAAAAAGCAGCCTTGAAAGAATTCGCAGCTGCAGGTGATTTAAAAGTAAATCCAAAGAAAAAAGGCTTCTTTGACCATATTAAGGATGCCTTTGAAGGAGAATAAAGCATAAAGTAAAAAGAGCCCGAGGGCTCTTTTTCGTGCAATCTCTAGGGATTTTAGCATGGGAGAAATCATTCTAAGACTGGTCTGTTATTGATATTTTTGAGTGAGTAAGCCAGCCTCATCCATCTCCTGGATGAGGTGCTTGAATTCCGCTTCCTTGCCAGTTTTAATGGTGACGGTATCAATGTGCTTAATTGCCGAATTATCGTGAATATCCACCAAGGTCAAAGCTTTTTCATAGAATGCAATCCCCTTTTTCATGCTTTCCGGATCATTCAAAGTTAGAATTGTGTAAGAAGAATGTGATTTTTTTCCGTTTGCTCGGAAATACTTCTCGCCTTCCTTCTCTAAAAATTGGGATAAACCATGATTGAATAAGTTGTCCTCTACTGAATGGTAGGAAATATCACCTGCCTGTAGAACATAGACCTTGAGTCGATTTTTAGTCAGGTTAGGACTTTCTTTTAGGACTGGGTGGCTATTGACAACATCATCAGAGAAAGTCACATAAAAATCTAAGCCTCCACCCTCGAATTGATAGCTTCCATTTGATTCTACTTTTTCAGGAGGCAGGTCAAGGGAGATAAAAATTTGTTTTAAGGCTTCATTTCCTTCTCGGATGTCACTCGTTGAGGCCTTGAACAGATTGGCCAGTATTAGAAATGCTAGGGCTACAAGAAGGCAGAGGCCACCACAAATAATCAGGATGATCCGCGTCAAAACTTTAAAAAACTGTTTCATTTTCATGCCCTCCCTTGTCTATTAAGATCTGATAACCCAAAATGGATTTAAAGGGGAACTAAGGAAAATTGGAGTTTCCCTTAGTTTTCTTCAGTTTCCTGCAATTCTTTTAGTACAGCAAGTCTCGTTTGGATGTCTTTTTCCAAGACTTTAAACTTATAGGTCAAATCTTTTTGATATTCCTTGATGAGTTCTTTTTGTTGGTCGATAATTTGCAGGCTATCTTGGATGATATCCAAGTCATCCTTAATGGCTTCAACACGATCAGTTGTATCTAGAACCTCTTCAGTGATAGCATGGCGGTTCTTAACGAGGAGGTATGAACCGACTGCAGAACCTGCAAAAAGTAGTAAATTTGATAGTTTCATAGTGACTCCTTAAGCGTTTTTGATCGTTTCAGCGACTTGGGCAAGTTTGTCGAAGTCTGGTTCATGTGCGATAAAGTCAATCTTGAGATCGTCATCTGCACTATAGCGAGGGACAAGGTGGACATGGGTATGGAAAACGGTTTGTCCAGCAACTTCTTCGCAGTTGGCGATGATATTCATACCTTCAGCTTTGGTAGCTTTCATGACTTTTTGAGCAACCTTGGGTACTTGGGCGAACAGTTGGCTAGCACTAGTAGCATCCATTTCTAAAAGATTGCGGTAGTGTTCTTTTGGTACGACCAAGGTGTGACCAGGTGTTACTTGTGAGATATCAAGGAAGGCAAGAACTTGATCATCTTCGTAAACCTTTGATGCGGGAATCTCCCCAGCGATAATTTTACAAAAAATGCAATCTGACATAAAATCTACCTCTACTGTATTGAATTTTGATATAATATAGCTACATTATACCAGATTTGGAGAAAATATGTTAGAAATTAAAAATCTGACAGGGGGCTATGTTCATGTCCCTGTCTTGAAAGACGTGTCCTTTACAGTCGAGAGTGGACAGTTGGTCGGTTTGATCGGTCTCAATGGTGCTGGAAAATCAACGACTATCAATGAAATTATTGGACTTTTGACACCTTATAGTGGAGAAATAAACATCGACGGGCTAACCTTAGGTGCCAATCCGCGAGAATATCGTCAGCAGATTGGTTACATTCCTGAAACTCCTAGTTTGTACGAGGAATTGACTCTAAGAGAACATATCGAGACGGTTGCCATGGCCTATGGTATTGAGCAAAACCTAGCTTTTGAACGTGTAGAACCTCTTTTAAAAATGTTCCGTTTAGATCAGAAATTAGATTGGTTCCCTGTTCATTTTTCGAAAGGGATGAAGCAGAAGGTCATGATTATCTGTGCCTTTGTTGTGGATCCGAGTCTCTTTATCGTCGATGAACCTTTCCTTGGTCTTGATCCTCTGGCGATTTCGGACTTGATTCAGCTTTTGGATCTTGAAAAGAAAAAAGGCAAGTCTATCCTCATGAGTACCCACGTTCTTGACTCTGCTGAAAAAATGTGTGATTCTTTTGTCATTCTCCACAAAGGTCAAGTCAGAGCTAAAGGGGATCTTGAAGAGCTGAGACAAGCTTTTGCCATGCCAGAAGCAAGTCTCAATGATATCTATTTGGCTTTGACCAAAGAGGAGGACAGATGAAAGACTTGTTTCTAAAGCGAAAGCAGGCTTTTCGTAAAGAGTGTATCGGTTATCTACGTTATGTGCTCAATGATCACTTTGTCTTGTTTTTATTGGTCTTAGTAGGTTTTCTAGCCTATCAGTATAGTCAACTGCTCCAGCATTTTCCTGAAAATCATTTACCAATCCTAGGTTTAATTGGGATTGTCTCTGTTTTACTCTTACTTTGGGGAGGAATAGCAACCTATGTGGAAGCGCCTGATAAGCTCTTTCTCTTAGTAGCTGAAGAAGAAGTGAGAGAACACATCCAGAAGCAAAGTCTAGTTTCCTTCATCTTTTGGGTCAGTGTACAGACTCTCTTTTTGCTCCTGTTTGCGCCTTTATTCTTAGCTATGGGTCTTGGTTTGCCAGTTTTTGGAGTCTATCTCCTTGTCTTAGGGATAGTAAAATACGTGATTTTTCGCCAAAAGTCTGGCAACTTTTTCCTTGGAGATGGGCTTGACTGGGATTATGTCATTGCACAAGAAAGTAAACGTAAGCAGTTCTTGCTTCGATTCTTTGCCCTCTTTACCCAGGTTAAGGGAATTTCAAATAGTGTTAAACGCCGAGTTTATCTGGACTTTATCCTTAAGGGAGTTCAGAAAGTACCGGGAAAAATCTGGCAGAATCTTTATCTCCGCTCCTATCTTAGAAATGGAGATTTATTCGCTCTTAGTCTCCGACTCATAATCCTATCTTTGACCGCTCTCATCTTCATTGAGCAATCTTGGATTGCAGTCGCAATTGTAATTTTATTCAATTATCTTTTGTTATTCCAGCTTCTAGCCCTCTATCATGCCTTTGACTATCAATATTTGACGCAATTATTTCCAGTAGGTAAGGGGCAAAAAGAGAAAGGCTTGAAGGAAATTTTGAGAGCGATTGGAATCTTTGTCTTGATCTTGGAAAGTCTCATAGGATTGCTTGTTTTCGAGGAAAAAATCCTTGTTTTAGTTCTTGTGGGAGCAAGTTTTGTCTTGCAATTTCTTTATTTGCCATATCAACTGAGAAGATTGGTTGACGAATAGCATAAAAATTAGTAGAATAATAAGGAAACTTTATTCGGAGGAAAGAAATGGACTTGGGTGATATTGAGCTAACGCTAACCCCGATATCTGGGAAGAGCGGAAAAGCTTATATGGGAAGTTATCCTGATGGAAAACGTGTTTTTATAAAAATGAATACTTCTCCAATCCTGCCTGGTTTAGCAAGAGAGCAAATTGCACCACAATTGCTCTGGAGCCGTCGTTTACCAGACGGCCGTGATATGTCCGCTCAGGAGTGGTTGACAGGAAACATTTTGTCGCCAGGTGATATGAACCGTAAACAAATTATCGATATTTTGACACGTTTACACCGTTCACGTCCCTTAATGACCCAGTTGACACGCTTGGGATATACAATGGAAACACCTTCGGATTTACTTCAGTCATGGGTAAACAAGGCTCCGGATGCTTTGAAAAATAATCAGTATCTACGTATGGTTCTAGGTGACTTGCGTGAAAATCTTCCTGGCTTTAGAGAAGATTATGCAACTATAGTCCATGGGGATGTCCGTCATAGCAACTGGTTTGAGACAGAGAGTGGCTTGATTTATTTAGTAGATTGGGATTCCGTTCGCTTGACTGATCGTATGTTTGATGTGGCCTATCTGCTCTGTCACTATATTCCAGAGTATCAATGGCAAGAGTGGCTAACTAATTATGGCTATAAGTATAATCAAACTGTTTTGAATAAGTTATATTGGTACGCTCAACTGTCATTTTTGAGCCTCATTACTAAATACTATGAAAATCAAGATTTGGATAATGTAAATCGGGAAATCTATGCTTTGCGTAGCTTCCGAGATAAGTATGGAAAGAAAAAATGAGAGTTAGAAATCGTAAAGGTGCAACAGAATTGTTAGAGGCTAATCCGCAGTACGTTGTTTTAAATCCCGCAGAAGCTAAAGGTAGGTGGCGAGATTTGTTTGGCAATGACAATCCAATCCATGTAGAGGTTGGTAGCGGCAAAGGTGCTTTCGTAACAGGAATGGCCAAACAAAATCCTGGCATCAACTATATCGGGATTGATATTCAGAAGTCTGTGTTAAGCTATGCCTTAGACAAAGTCTTAGAAGTTGGAGTTCCCAATATCAAACTTCTATGGGTTGATGGTTCAGAATTGACCAATTATTTTGAAGATGGCGAAATCGACCGCTTGTATTTGAACTTCTCGGATCCATGGCCTAAAAAACGTCATGAGAAGCGTCGTTTGACCTACAAGAGCTTCTTGGACACCTTCAAGCGAATCCTACCTGAACATGGTGAAATTCATTTCAAGACAGATAATCGTGGCTTGTTTGAATATAGCTTAGTGAGCTTTTCACAATATGGCATGAAGCTCAAAGGGGTTTGGTTGGATTTGCATGCCAGTGACTTTGAAGGAAATGTCATGACTGAGTATGAACAAAAGTTCTCAAGCAAAGGTCAAGTCATCTACCGAGTTGAAGCAGAATTTTAAGAAAAAGCTTGAAGTCAGGTTATTTGAGTGCTTATGCTTTACATTAGTACCAAAAAGTGCTATACTTGACAGTAGGAATATAAGAAAGAGAGGCGGGGAGATATCTTCGCCTCTTGCTTATGAGGAGGTGTTGTCCTATCGCAACAATTGTTGAATTAGTAACAGAACTTATTGAACCGGCCATCCAAGCTCCATTTGAATTGGTGGATGTTGAATATGAAAAGGTTGTAGGAGATTATGTTCTAAGTATTTTTGTTGATAAGCCAGGTGGTATTACCCTGAATGATACAGCAGACTTGACAGAAGTGATTAGTCCACTCTTGGATCAGATTCAACCAGATCCATTCCCAGAACAGTACTTCCTAGAAGTGACTAGCCCTGGCTTGGAGCGTCCTTTGAAAACCAAGGAAGCTATAGATGGAGCAGTTGGGAAATACATTCACGTTGGTCTTTATAAGGCCATCGACAAGCAGAAAGTCTTTGAGGGAACCTTATTGGCCTTTGAAGACGATGAGTTGACTGTGGAATATATGGACAAGACACGTAAGAAAACAGTCCAAATTCCATACAGTTTGGTATCAAAAGCACGTTTGGCAGTAAAATTATAGAAAAGAAAGGATAGCTTTTGAAAATTCAAAAGTAAAAAGAACATGAGTAAAGAAATGCTAGAGGCCTTCCGCATTTTGGAAGAAGACAAGGGAATCAAGAAAGAAGATATCATCGATGCAGTCGTAGAATCACTTCGCTCTGCTTATCGTAGACGCTATGGTCAATCAGATAGCGTAGCTATCGACTTCAACGAAAAAACAGGTGACTTTACAGTCTACACTGTTCGTGAAGTTGTTGATGAAGTATTTGATAGCCGTTTGGAAATCAGTTTAAAAGATGCCCTTGCCATTAATTCAGCCTATGAGCTTGGTGACAAAATCAAATTTGAAGAAGCACCAGGAGAGTTTGGTCGTGTAGCAGCCCAATCTGCTAAACAAACAATCATGGAAAAAATGCGTAAGCAAACACGTGCCATTACCTACAATACATACAAAGAGCATGAACAAGAAATCATGTCAGGTACAGTTGAACGTTTTGATAACCGCTTCATTTATGTCAATCTTGGCAGCATCGAAGCCCAATTGTCAAAACAAGACCAAATTCCTGGAGAAGTGTTTGCTTCCCATGATCGTATCGAAGTTTATGTCTACAAAGTGGAAGACAACCCTCGTGGAGTAAACGTTTTTGTAAGTCGTAGCCACCCAGAGATGATCAAACGATTGATGGAACAAGAAATTCCAGAAGTTTACGATGGAACCGTTGAAATCATGAGTGTAGCCCGTGAAGCAGGTGACCGTACGAAGGTTGCTGTTCGTAGCCACAATCCTAACGTGGATGCTATCGGAACAATCGTTGGACGTGGTGGTGCCAATATCAAGAAAATCACTAGCAAATTCCACCCAGCTCGCTACGATGCTAAGAGCGACCGCATGATTCCGGTAGAAGAAAACATCGACGTTATCGAGTGGGTAGCAGATCCAGCTGAGTTTATCTACAATGCCATTGCTCCTGCCGAAGTTGACCAAGTTATCTTTGATGAAAATGACAGCAAACGTGCCTTGGTGGTTGTTCCAGATAACAAGCTATCTCTTGCAATCGGTCGCCGTGGACAAAATGTTCGCTTAGCAGCACATTTGACTGGTTACCGTATCGATATCAAGTCTGCAAGTGAATTTGAAGCTATGGAAGAAGCAGGTCAAGTGGATTACGCTGAAACAGACGAATTTACTGAAGAATAAGATCTGCTAGAGGAGGGAAAGATGAAAACAAGAAAAATCCCTTTGCGCAAGTCTGTTGTTTCCAACGATGTGATTGACAAGCGAGATTTACTTCGTATTGTCAAGAACAAAGAAGGTGAGGTCTTTATCGACCCGACAGGAAAGGCTAATGGCCGGGGCGCTTATATCAAGCTAGACAATGCAGAAGCCCTAGAGGCTAAAAAGAAAAAAGTCTTTAACCGTAGCTTTAACATGGAAGTTGAAGAAAGTTTTTATG
Organism: Streptococcus infantis; assembly: GCF_047463175.1. Taxonomy (GTDB): domain Bacteria; phylum Bacillota; class Bacilli; order Lactobacillales; family Streptococcaceae; genus Streptococcus; species Streptococcus infantis_AC. The sequence continues at coordinate 357,565 of NZ_JASHEJ010000002.1, read as the reverse complement.
ACGAGTTGATCGCTTATGTTGATCACAAAGTAAAAAGAAGAGAGTTAGGACTTGAATAAGCAAAAAGTAAGTAATCTCTTGGGACTTGCTCAACGAGCAGGGAAAATTATCTCGGGTGAAGAAATGGTTGTCAAAGCCATTCAGGAACAGAAAGCCAAGCTGGTATTTCTAGCGCATGATGCTGCTCCCAACCTGACCAAGAAGATTCAAGATAAAAGTCACTATTATCAAGTAGAAGTTGTAACCGTGTTTTCAACACTGGAATTAAGCATAGCAGTTGGAAAATCAAGAAAGGTTTTAGCTGTGACAGATGCTGGATTTACAAAGAAAATGAGGTCTCTTATGGAATAGAAGAGGAGGACATGATTTGTCTAAGAAAAGATTGTACGAAATCGCAAAAGAACTTGGAAAAGAAAGTAAAGAAGTTGTAGCGCGTGCAAAAGAGTTGGGCTTGGAGGTGAAGAGCCACTCGTCAAGCGTTGAAGCTGATGCTGCTGAAAAAATCGTTGCTAGCTTTAAGCCTGCTGCCCCTAAAGCAGAAGCAAAACCTGTAGCACCAAAAGCAAGTGAAGCGAAGGTAGAAAAGAAATCTGAAACACCAGTAGCTCCTAAGGAAGAAAAAGTAGTAGCTGCTAGACCACAAAGCCGAAACTTCAAGGCAGAGCGTGAAGCTCGTGCAAAAGAGCAAGCAGAGCGACGCAAGCAAAACAAGGGCAACAACCGCGACCAACAACAAAACGGGAACCGTCAAAAAAATGAGAACCGTAATGGTGGAAAAACAGGTCAAGGAAACCGCGACAACCGTCGTTTTAATGATCAAGGGAAGAAACAACAAGGTCAGCAAAACCGTGGCAATGATCGTCGCCAACAAGCGGAAAATCGTCCGAACCAAGCTGGTCCACGTATTGATTTCAAGGCTCGTGCAGCAGCCCTGAAGGCAGAACAAAATGCCGAATACGCACGCTCAAGCGAGGAACGTTTCAAACAGTCACAAGCAGCTAAAGAAGCTTTGACTCAAGCTAATAAACGCAAAGAACCAGAGGAAATCTTTGAAGAAGCTGCTAAGCTAGCTGAACAAACTCAGCAAGTGGTTGAAGTAGCTCCTGTAGTCAAAGAGCCTGTAGTGGATACACGTCGTAAAAAACAAGCCCGACCAGACAAAGATCGTGATGATTACGATCGTGAAGAAGATGGTCCTAGAAAACAACAAAAGAATCGAAGTAGTCAGAATCAAGTGAGAAATCAAAGAAATAGTAACTGGAATAACAATAAGAAAAATAAAAAAGGCAACAAACAAAACAATCGTAATCAGGCTCCAAAACCTATTACAGAACGTAAATTCCATGAATTGCCAACAGAATTTGAGTATACAGATGGTATGACTGTTGCGGAAATCGCAAAACGTATCAAACGTGAACCAGCTGAGATTGTTAAGAAACTATTTATGATGGGCGTTATGGCCACTCAAAACCAATCTTTGGATGGGGAAACAATTGAACTCCTCATGGTTGATTACGGAATTGAAGCTAAACAAAAGGTTGAAGTGGACAATGCCGATATCGAACGTTTCTTCGTAGAAGATGATTATCTGAATGAAGACCAACTAGTGGAACGTCCACCAGTTGTAACCATCATGGGACACGTTGACCATGGTAAAACAACCCTTTTGGATACTCTACGTAATTCACGTGTTGCGACAGGAGAAGCTGGTGGTATCACTCAGCATATCGGTGCCTATCAGATCGAAGAAAATGGTAAGAAGATTACCTTCCTCGACACACCAGGACACGCGGCCTTTACTTCCATGCGTGCACGTGGTGCTTCTGTTACCGACATTACTATCCTAGTCGTAGCGGCAGATGACGGGGTTATGCCTCAGACTATCGAAGCCATTAACCACTCAAAAGCGGCTAATGTTCCAATAATCGTTGCCATTAACAAGATTGATAAACCAGGTGCAAACCCAGAGCGCGTTATCGGTGAATTGGCTGAACACGGTGTTATGTCAACAGCTTGGGGTGGAGATTCTGAGTTTGTAGAAATCTCAGCTAAATTCAACCAAAATATCGATGAACTCTTGGAAACTGTTCTTCTTGTGGCTGAAATCCAAGAACTCAAAGCAGACCCAACCGTTCGTGCCATCGGTACCGTTATCGAAGCCCGTTTGGATAAAGGAAAAGGTGCGGTTGCAACCCTCCTTGTTCAACAAGGTACTTTGAACGTTCAAGACCCAATCGTTGTTGGTAATACTTTCGGACGTGTCCGTGCCATGACCAATGACCTTGGACGTCGTGTGAAGGTTGCAGGACCATCAACACCAGTATCTATTACAGGTTTGAACGAAGCACCTATGGCGGGTGACCACTTTGCTGTATACGAAGATGAAAAATCTGCTCGTGCAGCTGGTGAAGAACGTGCTAAACGTGCTCTTATGAAGCAACGTCAAGCTACACAACGTGTCAGCCTAGAAAACCTCTTTGACACTCTTAAAGCTGGTGAACTTAAATCTGTTAATGTCATTATCAAAGCCGATGTACAAGGTTCAGTTGAAGCTCTTGCTGCTTCCCTTCAAAAGATTGATGTGGAAGGTGTAAAAGTTACCATCGTCCACTCAGCAGTTGGTGCTATCAATGAATCAGACGTTACTCTTGCCGAAGCTTCAAATGCCTTTATCATTGGTTTCAATGTACGCCCTACACCACAAGCACGTCAACAAGCAGAAGCAGACGATGTAGAAATCCGTCTTCACAGCATTATCTACAAGGTTATCGAAGAGATGGAAGAAGCTATGAAAGGGATGCTTGATCCAGAATTCGAAGAAAAAGTTATCGGTGAAGCGATTATCCGTGAAACCTTCAAAGTGTCTAAAGTCGGAACAATCGGTGGATTTATGGTTACTAGCGGTAAAGTTACCCGTGATTCTAAAGTCCGTGTTATTCGTGACGGTGTCGTTATTTACGATGGTGAACTTGCAAGCTTGAAACACTATAAAGATGATGTCAAAGAAGTTACAAACGGCCGTGAAGGTGGTCTCATGATTGATGGCTACAATGATATCAAGACTGATGATGTGATTGAAGCTTATGTCATGGAAGAAATCAAGAGATAATAGAGAAACGATAGCCAATTTGACTCGTCGTCAACAGCGCCTTGATGAACCCTTAGTTCTATCTAAGGCTTGTTTCCTAGATTCAAATGGCTCTAGTTCCTCTATCTAATAAAAATAGCTAGGTCTGCTGGCCTAGCTTTTGGTTCAATAGAGAGGGAGGAATAGCATGGGAAATCATTTCCGTACGGACCGTGTGGGCATGGAAATCAAACGTGAAGTCAATGAGATTTTACAAAAGAAAGTCCGTGATCCACGTGTCCAAGGAGTGACCATCACAGATGTTCAGATGCTAGGTGACTTATCTGTAGCTAAGGTCTACTATACTATTTTGAGTAACCTTGCCTCAGATAATCAAAAGGCCCAAATCGGGCTTGAAAAAGCAACTGGGACTATCAAACGTGAACTTGGTCGCAATTTGAAATTGTATAAAATTCCAGACTTAACTTTCGTTAAAGATGAATCCATCGAGTATGGAAACAAGATTGACGAGATGCTACGCAATCTGGATAAGAAATAAGAAAGAGGGGCAACCCTCTTTTTTGTTTTAAAAACGAGGACTCTGCTTTACTAAAATCTTATCAAGAAAAAATGAGTTCAGAAAATTTCTTTTCAAGAATAAATGTGATATGATATAGTTCAAAATTGAAAGAAGAAGAGAAAACAACAATATGTCTAAACAAGATTTAGCTATGCAAGTATTGCAACAAGTCGTGAAACTCCCTGTTGTTAAAGTTGATCGTTCAAAATTTTTAGTAGATAAATTTTCCAAACAATTAGACCCAAAAGATATTCCTCGATTACTAGAAGAGGGACCAACAGCCTTGTTATCCCAAGATGTTTTAGATAAAGTTGCCGATTCTTGTATTAAGGATAATGTTCTATTGGCGAGTGGAACTTCTGTTCTTGCAGGTATTCCTGGTGGTCTAGCCCTTGCAATCACCATTCCAACTGATGTGGCTCAGTTTTATGCTTTTTCATTAAAATTGGCCCAAGAATTGGGATATATTTATGGTTATGATGATCTTTGGGCTTCACGAAATGAATTGAGTGAAGAAGCTAAAAATACACTCTTACTCTATCTCGGAGTTATGCTTGGAGTCAATAGTGCTGGAGCCCTTCTTCGATCTGGTGGAGTTTCGGTTGCTAAACATGTCATGAAGACAGTTCCTCAGAAGGCTTTGGCTAAGACTTTGTGGTATCCTATTTTAGAAAAAATCCTGAAAATTTTTGGGGTAAATCTGACAAAGGGAGGCTTTGCTAAAGGGCTAGGTAAATGTATCCCGATTCTAGGAGGTATCGTTTCAGGTGGTTTAACCTATACAACTATGAAACCGATGGGTAAAAGTTTGCAAAGAGAATTATCCAAACTAGTCAATTACAATGAAATTCAATATCAAAAGGACGTAGAGATAATTCGAAAAGAAGCAGAAATTATCGAAGCAGAGTAATGTGAAGAAGCTAGCAGACCTGTACTGCTAGTTTTTTTATCCCATGCCTTGTGGTATAATAAGAAAAGAAAAACCAGTGAAAGAATGTAACGGAGGTTGTGATGGATAATATTATTGACGTTTCTATTCCTGTTGCGGAAGTGGTGGACAAGCATCCCGAAGTTTTAGAAATCCTAGTGGAGCTTGGTTTCAAACCTCTTGCTAATCCCTTGATGCGCAATACTGTAGGTCGAAAGGTTTCGCTCAAACAAGGTTCTAAGCTCGAAGGAACTCCTATGGACAAGATTGTACGAACCCTTGAAGCAAATGGTTACGAAGTGATTGGATTAGACTAATGACAGATGAACGAATTCATGTCCTTCGGGATATTTTATTAGAATTGCATAATGGAGCCTCTCCAGAGTCCGTTCAGGAACGCTTTGATGCGACCTTTACAGGTGTATCTGCTATTGAGATTTCCCTTATGGAGCACGAGTTGATGAACTCTGACTCAGGCGTCACCTTTGAAGATGTCATGGAACTCTGTGATGTGCATGCCAATCTTTTTAAAAATGCTGTTAAGGGTGTCGAAGTTGAAGATACAGAGCATCCAGGTCATCCCGTGCGTGTCTTTAAGGATGAAAATCTAGCTCTCCGTGCTGCCTTGATTCGGGTTCGTAGATTGCTCTCGACTTATGAATCTGTGGACGACGAGGAAATGCTGGCGGAGATGCGTAAGGGTTTGGTGCGTCAGATGGGGCTTGTTGGTCAATTTGATATTCACTACCAGCGCAAGGAAGAGCTCTTCTTTCCTGTCATGGAACGTTATGGCCATGATTCACCTCCCAAAGTTATGTGGGGAGTGGATGATCAGATTAGGGATCTCTTTCAAACAGCTTTAGTGGCAGCTAAGTCGCTCCCAGAAGTACCGATTTCCGCCGTAAAGGAAGCTTTTGAAATTTTTGCGACAGAGTTTGAAAGTATGATATTTAAGGAAGAATCAATCCTTCTCATGATTCTGCTCGAATCCTTTACCCAGGATGACTGGATTCAGATTGCCGAGGAAAGTGACGCCTATGGATATGCCATTATCCGTCCGTCTGAGAAATGGATTCCAGAACGTCAAAGTTTTGTTGAGGAAAAAAGTGTAGAAGAACCAATTCAGCCAGAAACTGTAGATGGACAAGTTCAGCAAGTGATTGATACGCCAGAAGGCAAGCTTACCATCACCTTCACACCTAAGGAAAAGGAAACAGTAGTAGATCGCAATAGCCAACAGGCTTTTGGCAATGGTTATCTATCAGTTGAACAGGCGAATCTTATCCTTAATCATTTGCCGATGGAGATTACCTTTGTTAATAAAGATGATATCTTCCAATATTATAACGATAATACGCCAGCAGATGAGATGATTTTCAAGAGGACACCGTCTCAAGTTGGACGAAATGTCGAACTCTGCCACCCGCCAAAATATTTGGATAAAGTCAAAACGATTGTGCAAGGTCTTCGTGAGGGGAAAAAAGACAAGTACGAGATGTGGTTCAAGTCAGAGTCGCGAGGCAAGTTTGTCCACATCACCTATGCCGCAGTACACGATGAAAACGGGGAATTCCAAGGCGTGCTAGAGTATGTTCAGGATATCCAGCCCTACCGTGAGATTGATACGGACTATTTCCGTGGATTAGAATAAGGAGAATCAATGAGTTACGAACAGGAATTTATGAAGGAATTTGAAGCCTGGGTCAATACCCAGATCATGATCAACGACATGGCGCACAAGGAAAGTCAAAAAGTTTACGAAGAAGACCAAGACGAGCGTGCTAAAGATGCCATGATTCGCTACGAAAGCCGCTTGGATGCTTATCAGTTCTTGCTTGGTAAGTTTGAAAATTTCAAGGCGGGTAAGGGATTTCATGATTTGCCAGAAGGCTTGTTTGGCGAGAGAAATTATTAATGTTTAGAAATTAGAAAGGGGAGTGGGGCTCCCTTTTTCATTGTTCCTTGAGCCTTTTTGTGTTACAATGTTAGCATGAAAACGAAAAATATTATTAAAACAGGTTTAGTCGTGGCAGGGCTTGGAGCACTTGCCTTTGGTGCTAAGAAAGTAGCTGATGATCACAAACTCATGAAGACACAGGAAGAGTTAACGACTATTGTGCGTGACTATTTCTCAGAAATGGGTGAGATTGGGACTCTCTATGTCCAAGTATACGAAAGTAGCCTAGAACGTCTTGTTGGTGGTGTCATTTTTGAAGATGGTCGTCACTATACCTTTGTCTATGAAGATGAAGATCTCATCTACGAGGAGGAAATCTTATGATTTCTCCTAAAAATATAGAAGAATTAGCAAATCTAGTAGAGCAGGATGGCAAGAAGGTCTTCCTTTTTGTTGCGGATTGGTGTGGCGATTGCCGTTATATCTATCCTGCCTTGCCAGAGATTGAGGAGGCAAATCCAGAGTTCACTTTTATACGGGTAGACCGAGATGAGTACATGGAACTTGCTAAACTTTGGGATGTATACGGGATTCCAAGTCTTGTTGTTTTAGACAAGGACAAGGAGATTGGACGTTTTGTCAATCGTGACCGTAAAACCAAGGGGCAAATCAATGACTTTTTAGCAAGTTTGAAATAGGAGAAAAGAATGATATTTACATATAATAAAGAACATGTCGGCGATGTCCTTATGGTCATCGTGAAAAACAGTGGTGATGCCAAGCTAGATGTTGAACGTAAAGGTAATGTAGCGCGTGTTTTCCTAAAAGAAAATGGTGAAACTGTCGCTTGGAACATTTTTGAAGTTTCTAGCATGTTTGAAATCGCTGAGCGCGGGCAAGTCTTTTTAACTGACGACCAAGTAGCCCGTTTGAACCAAGAATTGCAAGAAGAAGGATTTGCTGAAGAAATCATCAATGACAAGGAACCCAAATTTGTGGTTGGAGAAATTGTAGAAATGGTTGCGCATCCAGATAGTGACCACCTCAATATCTGTCAAGTTGCTGTTGGGAATGACAAGACAGTACAAATCGTTGCTGGTGCTCCCAATGCGCGTGTTGGTTTGAAAACCATTGTTGCTCTTCCTGGAGCCATGATGCCAAAAGGAAATCTCATTTTCCCAGGGGAACTTCGTGGGGAAAAGAGTTTTGGGATGATGTGTAGTCCTCGTGAATTGCATTTGCCAAATGCTCCGCAGAAACGTGGTGTCATTGAATTATCAGAAGACCAAATTGTTGGGACTCCGTTCGATCCAGCTAAACATTGGACAGCTTAATCCGTAACAGTTATCTATGCTGTTCGCTGGAGGGAAATAAGATGGCAAAAAATGTAGTCATTACAGGTGCAACATCAGGTATCGGTGAAGCCATTGAGCGTGCATATCTAGAAAAAGGTGAGAATGTTGTACTCACAGGGCGTCGAACAGAAAGGCTCGAATCTCTTAAAACTGAGTTTGCAAAAGCTTTTCCAAATCAAAAAGTCTGGACCTTTCCGTTAGATGTTACAGATATGAGCATGGTAAAGACTGTTTGTTCAGAAATTTTAGAGACAGTAGGTCAGGTTGATATCTTAGTTAATAACGCTGGACTTGCTTTGGGTCTAGCTCCTTATCAAAATTATGAAGAGTTGGATATGTTGACCATGCTGGATACCAATGTCAAGGGTTTAATGGCAGTTACACGCTGTCTCTTGCCTTCCATGGTAGCAGCTAATCAAGGGCATATTATCAATATGGGTTCTACTGCAGGGATTTACGCATATGCTGGTGCAGCAGTCTATTCAGCAACCAAGGCTGCAGTCAAAACTTTTTCAGATGGGATTCGAATTGACACCATTGCGACTGATATCAAAGTGACCACTATTCAACCTGGTATTGTAGAAACTGATTTTTCAAAGGTCCGTTTTCATGGAGATGAGGCACGGGCTGCGACAGTCTATCAGGGACTTGAAGCCTTGCAGGCGCAAGATATCGCTGATACTGTAGTTTATGTGACCAGTCAACCACGGCGAGTACAAATCACAGATATGACCATCATGGCCAATCAACAAGCAACTGGATTTATGATTTATAGAGATTAATATTATTTAAAAAGTTACAAATCTTGTAACTTTTTTTGCATTCTTCCGAATTATTAAGTAGGAGGATGAAAAATGTATAATAAAGTTATTATGATTGGACGCTTGACGTCTACACCAGAATTGCACAAAACCAACAATGACAAGTCAGTGGCTCGTGCGACTATTGCTATTAACCGTCGTTTCAAGGACCAAAATGGGGAACGTGAAGCTGACTTCATTAACATTGTTGTATGGGGCAAACTTGCTGAAACCTTGGCTAGCTATGCGACTAAAGGCAGTCTCATTTCTGTCGATGGGGAGCTTCGTACCCGTAAGTTCGAGAAGAATGGTCAGACCAACTATGTGACCGAAGTTGTTGCCACAGGCTTCCAACTTTTGGAAAGTCGTGCCCAACGTGCTATGCGTGAAAATAATGCAGGCCAAGACTTAGCAGATCTTGTTTTGGAAGAGGAGGAACTTCCCTTCTAAAACGATAGGAGGCTGGGACAAAAGTCCTAGCCTCTCAATTGTCTTTGGGTTGTCGAGCAAGACGCAGTGGTTGAGTGGGCTCTACTACGCTGATTTCATCAGCTTTTACAGCCCTACTCAACTGTGCGGAGGTGGGACGACGAAATCGAATTCTAACGAATGACCGATTTCTGTCCCACTCTCTTTTTTTATGCTATAAATCAGACTTTTTTCTTGACTATTTTTGACCAAGTGATACAATAGAACTATGGTTTAGCACTCATATACAAAGAGTGCTAATGATATGATTGTATTATGGAGGAAGACATATGTTGAAACCATTAGGCGACCGTGTGGTCTTAAAAATTGAAGAAAAAGAAGCAACTGTTGGGGGATTCGTCCTCGCAAAATCAGCCCAAGAAGAAACGAAAACCGCTACAGTAGTGGCTACTGGACAAGGTGTTCGTACCTTGAGCGGTGAGCTAGTTGCTCCAAGTGTAAAAGCTGGAGATCATGTTTTAGTTGAAGCTCATGCGGGTATTGATGTCAAAGATGGGGATGAAAAATACCTCATCGTGGGTGAAGCTAGTATCTTGGCAATCGTTGAAGAATAGAAGGAGAAAGTAAGTATGGCAAAAGACATTAAATTTTCATCAGACGCTCGTTCAGCTATGGTTCGCGGTGTTGATATCTTAGCAGACACTGTTAAAGTAACTTTGGGACCTAAAGGTCGTAACGTTGTGCTTGAAAAATCATTTGGTTCTCCATTGATTACCAACGACGGGGTTACAATCGCTAAAGAAATCGAATTGGAAGACCATTTTGAAAATATGGGTGCCAAATTGGTATCAGAAGTAGCTTCTAAAACCAATGATATTGCAGGTGACGGGACAACTACTGCAACAGTATTGACTCAGGCTATCGTTCGTGAAGGAATTAAAAACGTTACTGCTGGCGCAAATCCAATTGGTATTCGTCGTGGGATTGAAGCTGCGGTCGCTGCAGCCGTAGAAGCTTTGAAGAATACGGCTATCCCTGTTGCTAATAAAGAAGCCATCGCTCAAGTCGCTGCTGTATCCTCTCGTTCTGAAAAAGTGGGTGAGTACATCTCTGAAGCCATGGAAAAAGTTGGCAAAGATGGAGTTATCACTATTGAAGAATCACGTGGTATGGAAACAGAACTTGAAGTCGTAGAAGGAATGCAATTTGACCGTGGTTACCTCTCACAATACATGGTTACTGATAATGAAAAAATGGTTGCAGACCTTGAAAACCCATACATTTTAATCACAGACAAGAAGATTTCAAATATCCAAGAAATCTTGCCACTTCTAGAAAGTATTCTTCAAAGCAGTCGTCCGCTCTTGATTATTGCTGATGATGTTGACGGTGAAGCTCTACCAACACTTGTCTTGAACAAGATTCGTGGTACTTTCAACGTAGTTGCTGTTAAGGCTCCTGGTTTCGGTGACCGTCGTAAAGCTATGCTTGAAGATATCGCAATCTTGACAGGTGGTACCGTTATTACTGAAGACCTTGGGCTTGAGTTGAAAGATGCTACCATCGAAGCTTTAGGTCAAGCAGCTAAAGTGTCTGTAGATAAAGATAGCACAGTCATTGTTGAAGGTGCAGGAAATCCTGAAGCGATTGCTAACCGTGTAGCTGTCATCAAGTCTCAAATCGAAACAACAACTTCAGAATTCGACCGTGAAAAACTCCAAGAACGCTTGGCTAAATTATCAGGTGGAGTAGCAGTTATCAAGGTCGGTGCTGCAACTGAAACTGAATTGAAAGAAATGAAACTCCGCATCGAAGATGCCCTTAACGCTACCCGTGCAGCAGTGGAAGAAGGTATTGTTGCAGGTGGTGGTACTGCCTTAGTGAATGTTATTCCAGCTGTTGAAGATTTAGAATTGACAGGTGATGAAGCAACAGGACGTAGCATTGTTCTTCGTGCCTTGGAAGAACCAGTTCGACAAATTGCCTACAATGCAGGCTATGAAGGTTCAATCGTTATCGATCGTTTGAAAAATGCAGAAGCTGGTACAGGCTTCAACGCTGCAACAGGTGAATGGGTGAACATGATTGAAGCAGGTATTATCGATCCTGTTAAGGTTAGCCGTTCAGCCCTTCAAAACGCAGCTTCAGTAGCAAGTCTTATCTTGACAACAGAAGCAGTTGTGGCTAACAAACCAGAACCTGTAGCACCAGCTCCAGCTATGGATCCATCAATGATGGGTGGTTACTAATAAATAAAAACAGGTAGAAATCATAATTTCTACCTGTTTCTTTTGAATCACTTAAAAAGAGGGAGCTCAGCTTCCTCTTTTTTTTATCTGAAAATCTTAAGGTTTGATAACTTCAGCTCCACCCATGTATGGACGAAGAACTTCAGGAATGGTTACAGAACCATCTTCGTTTTGATAGTTTTCAAGAATAGCAGCGACGGTACGTCCAACAGCCAGTCCAGAACCATTCAAGGTGTGAAGAAGTTTTACCTTGCCATCGGCTTCATCACGGTAACGGATTTGGGCACGACGGGCTTGGAAATCTTCTGTATTTGAACAGCTTGAGATTTCACGGTAAGTATTTTGTGCAGGAATCCAAACTTCCAAGTCATAAGTCTTGGCAGCTGAGAAGCCCATATCTCCTGTAGAAAGAGCCACCACACGGTATGGCAAGTTGAGTTTTTGAAGGATGTTTTCAGCGTTAGCTGTCATCTTTTCTAGTTCTTCGTATGATTCTTCAGGTTTAGCAAATTTCACCATTTCTACCTTGTGGAATTGGTGCAAACGAATCAAACCTCGAGTATCGCGACCAGCAGAACCAGCTTCAGAACGGAATGATGGACTCATAGCAGTAAAGTAGATTGGCAGTTCCTTACCATCAATAATTTCATCACGGTAGTAGTTAGTCAAAGGTACTTCAGCTGTAGGAATGAGGACATAGTTGGTATCGCTGATTTCAAAAGTATCTTCCTTGAATTTTGGATATTGGCCAGTACCAAACATAGAATCATGGTTAACCATGTAAGGGGTGATGACTTCAGTATAACCTTCCTTACCATGTTCATCTAGCATAAAGTTGTAGATGGCACGTTCCAAGCGAGCTCCGAGGCCTTTATAGAAGAGGAAACGAGCTCCAGTGACTTTTCCACCACGTTCCCAGTCAAGAATACCAAGGTCTTCTCCGAGATCCCAGTGGGCTTTTGGTTCAAAGTCAAACTCACGAGGAGTTCCCCAACGGCGAACTTCTACGTTATCATCTTCGTCTGCCCCAATAGGAACACTATCAGCTGGGATGTTTGGAAGAGTAGTGGTAAATTCTGTCAATTTAGCATCGATTTCAGCTAATTCTGCATCGAGTGCTTTGACTTCGGCAGATAGGGTTTGCATGGCAGCAATCTTACCATCGGCATTTTCCTTGTTGCGCTTAGCTTGAGCAATTTCAGCAGAAACCGTGTTACGCTCTGCCTTGAGGGTTTCAACCTTGACCAAGATGTCACGACGTTTAGCATCGATTTCTTTCATCTCGTTCAAGATAGCAGCATCTACACCACGTGTAGCCAATTTTTCTGCGACAGCATCAAAGTCTGTACGAATACGTTTGATATCTAGCATATAAACTCCTTTATGAAAAAAGCACACCTGACAAAGCGTTGGAGTGGCAGAGCCACGGTTCCATCCAACTTCACAGGAGTGCACTTGATTCTGTATTTGATTTAAAACAACGGTAGAATTTCACCTATCTCTCCTATCTGCTCGCAGCATCCGCAGACTTTCTGGAAGAAGAGGATAACCTACTTATCCGTTTCTATGATTATACTAAAGTTTCTATTTTTTTGCAAATAGATTTTTGATTTTACGACCGATGATTTGGACTAAGGTTGGAAGCTTCACAACCTTTTCATTTCCGATTTTTTCCCGAGCAATTTTAAGAATTTTTCCGGAGTCTTTTGAGGCAAAGAGGAATTTTCCTTGGTCTGTAAAAACTTCAAAATGACGACTAACCTTACGGCCTGAAACATTGGCTCCGATTTGATTAACGCTAGACCATGGGATTTGAATATAATCCTCAATATTGCGATCCGAGTAAAACTCCAAGGCCTGGTCTCCTACCAGAAATTTTCCAACTTTTCCTTGTATAGAGAGGTAAGAAGTTCCAGTAGTTTGTAAGTCAACGACTTTATTGAGAGATTGTGCCATGATTAGTCTTCCTTACTTTCACCGAAGAAGGCATGGTAGAGAGCCTTTAGAGCCGCTTTTTCTTGGTCTTTGTGGACAACGAACATGATAGAAACTTCACTAGAACCTTGTGACATCATTTGAATGTTGATATTGTTTTCAGATAAGGCACGAGTGGCTGTAGCAGTTACCCCGATATGGCGCTTCATTTTTTCGCCAACAATCATGATGATAGACAGGTCATGTTCGATTTCAGCATGGTCAACTTCAGCTTTTTGAACAAGTTGACGGAGGATTTCTTCCTCTTTGATTGGTGTAAGCTCGCGCTCACGAAGGATGATAGAAAGGTCATCGATACCTGTAGGCATATGTTCCCAACCAATATTCAGGTCTTCTAGAATTTGAAGTACTTTACGACCAAAACCAACTTCGCGGTTCATGAGGTACTTAGACATATTGATGCTGACAAAACCAGAATCACCAGCAATCCCCACTACTGGGAATTCATCACTGCTGTGTTTCAGAACGATGCGAGTACCTGGATGGTCAGGATTATTGGTATTTTTGATAACAAGAGGGATTTTACCACGGTAGGCCGGGAGAAGGGCTTCATCGTGAAGGACAGAAAAACCTGCATAGGCCAATTCCCGCATTTCACGGTAAGTCAATTCAGGGATTGAGTGTGGCTTGTGAATGATACCAGGGTGGGCAGCAAAAATTCCGTCAACATCAGTAAAGTTTTCATAAAGGTCAGCTTTAACTCCAGCTGCGATAATTGACCCAGTGATATCAGATCCACCACGTGAGAAGGTACAGATTTGATTCTCTTTAGTCACACCGAAGAATCCCGGAATAACCAGAACTTCATTTCCGTTATTGAGTTCTTCGATTTTATCATAACTTGAAGGAATGATACGAGCATTTCCGGGTTCACTTGTTACAACAATACCAGCTTCTCGCGGATGAACATAGCGAGCTTCTAATCCATTTTGGTTAAAGTAAGCTGCAATGAGTTTAGCATTGTTATTTTCCCCTGCAGCAAGGAAGGTATCGTAAAGAAATTCATTGTTTTCAATTGGAAGGGTAGCGAGAGTTCGGATACTTTTAGAGATTCGTTCTAAAACAGCTGGTTTAAGCCCTAGTTCGCTAACCATTGTAGCGTAACGATCGATAATCCAATTTTGACTAGCACTGATATCATTTCCTGCTACATAATCACGATAATATTTAATCAAAGCATCCGTAACCTTGGTATCTTTAGCATCGCGCTTTCCTGGTGCAGATACAACTACAAAACGACGTTCAGGGTCACTTTTTACAATGTTTAAAACCTTTTTCAATTGGCTTGCAGAGGCGAGTGAACTTCCCCCAAATTTTACAACCTTCATAAAAACTCCTAAAGTAAGTATTTTATACGATTATAGCAGAAAGAGGGGCTTTTTTCAATCTGGAAAATATCCTATACAATTGTTTGAAAGTCTCATCAGGAAAGCTTATAATAAAGATGTAGGAGGAAAGACTCTTCTAATGAAAGGAGTTGGGGGAAGATGATTAAAAGAGTGGTTTGTTTAATCTTACTAGTCCTTACCTTCGTGATGATTCCTACAAATATCGGAGCAAGGTCTCATCCTCTTCCCAGTGGTCGTTTGACCGGAGAAGAATTAGCGATGGAGTATGCGCAGGAGCGTCAGATTTCAGTTGAGAGGGCTAAAATTATCTTATCTATCGGCTTGTCAGATAGTAAGACAAGGACCTATCGAATTCTCTCTGAAAAGCTTATCGTCAATCCTAACTATGAAGCTAGAGTCAAGTTTTATTGTCGAACAGATGAAAGTGGACAATATAGAGGAATCACGAAACTCTTAGCTACAAGTCTGGTTAACAAGGACGGAGACAAGGAAGCTCCTTTTACAGGCAATCTTTTTGCCTACCTTGAAGATCCAAATCGTATTTTTTACATGGTTTCAGGAGAATTCTACTATAAAGGATCCAACCAAGAACAGCTCTATCAGAGAGAAGGAGGGCGAATGCTTGAAGTGATTTATGATTTCATGGATGATACAAGTACTGGTTTTCCTGTATTTTTAGAGACCAAACTAAGGTTTTAAAATCGGCCGAGACACTTTCGGTCGATTTTTCTCTTGTCTTATAAACAAGAAAAAGATATACTTTGAAGATAAAATAATTTAATCAGCTTTTTAAATTAAAGGAGTGGCTATGAATCATATTATCTTTCAAATTCAAGACGATTTAGCGGTGATTACTTTAAATCGTCCCGAGGTGGCAAATGGTTTCCATATTCCTATGTGTGAAGAAATTTTAGAAGCACTGGAATTAGCTGAAAAAGACGATTCTGTTTCATTTATTCTCATCAATGCTGCTGGTAAGGTGTTTTCTGTCGGTGGTGATTTAGTTGAAATGAAACGTGCTGTCGATGAGGATGATATTGATTCCTTAACTCGAATTGCTGAATTGGTCAATACTATTTCTTATAAGATTAAACAGATTCCTAAGCCTGTTATCATGGAGGTGGATGGAGCAGTTGCTGGAGCTGCAGCCAATATGGCCTTGGCAGTTGATTTCTGTATCGCATCTGACAAGTCTAAATTTATCCAGGCTTTTGTAGGTGTAGGATTGGCTCCTGACGCGGGTGGCTTATTCTTGCTGACAAGATCGCTCGGTGCAACTAGAGCAACTCAATTAGCTATGACTGGAGAAGCTTTCACCGCTGAAAAGGCAATGGAGGCAGGAGCTCTATATCGTCTATGTACTAGTGAACAATTAGAAAAAACAAGAGAACAATTGTTGAAGAAGTTGAGACGTGGCTCTTCAAATTCCTATGCTGCGATTAAGAAACTTGTTTGGGAAAGTGAATTCAAGCAGTGGCATGAATATGCTCAACTTGAATTGGAACTACAAAAATCACTATCCTATACGGAAGATTTTAAAGAAGGTGTTCGTGCACATTCTGAAAGAAGACGTCCAAAATTTATCGGGAAATAAAAAATACTTGCACTATTCTTTGAAGTTTGATATACTTTTCTTGTCAAATGTTTTGATTATTAAACTTTTTTTGATAAAGGAGGGAAGAGAAATGGACTACCAACAAGTCAATGATTATTTAACATCAATTTTTAACAACGTCCTAGTGATCGAGGAAGTAAGTTTGCGAGGTAGTCGTTTCAAAGACATCTCTATCAAAGAAATGCACACGATTGATGTTATCGGTAAGTATCCAGAAGTGACTCCAAGTCAAGTGTCCAAAGAGTTGATGGTAACTCTAGGGACTGTGACAACGAGTTTAAACAATTTGGAGAGAAAAGGATACATCGAACGTATCCGCTCAGATCAAGATCGTCGTGTAGTACATCTGCATTTGACAAAGAAAGGTCGTCTCGTTCACCGTCTTCATAAACGTTTCCATAAGGCCATGGTCGAAAGAATTATCGAGGGCATGAGTCCTGAAGAGATTGAAGTTATGGGAAAAGGCTTGACTAATCTTTATCACTTTTTGGAGGATTTGAAGTAATGGCTTTTGCAAAAATAAGCCAGGTCGCTCATTATGCTCCAGAGCAGATTATCACTAACGAAGACTTGGCTCAGGTCATGGATACGAGTGATGAATGGATCTCAAGTCGGACAGGGATTAAAGAACGCCATATTTCTAAGACGAAATCAACAGGAGATTTGGCTACAGAGGTTGCAAGACAACTTATAGAGAAGGCAGGGATTTCTGCTGAAGAGCTAGACTTCATCATTATAGCGACGATGACACCTGACTCGATGATGCCTTCAACCGCAGCTCGTGTTCAGGCAAAGATTGGCGCTCATAAGGCTTTTGCCTATGATTTAACAGCTGCTTGTAGTGGATTTGTTTTTGCCCTATCGACTGCAGAAAAGTTCATTTCTTCAGGAACATATCGAAAGGGTCTTGTTATCGGTAGTGAGACCATGTCAAAATCTTTGGATTGGTCTGACCGTTCAACAGCTGTCTTGTTCGGAGATGGAGCTGGTGGTGTACTACTTGAGGCAAGTGACCAAAAACATTTCTTAGCTGAAAGTCTCAATAGCGATGGTTCTCGTGGTGAGTGTCTCACTTATGGACAGACAGGATTGATTTCACCATTTTCGATTCAAGAAGAACCAGATGTTTTCTTGAAAATGGATGGGAGAGCAGTTTTTGACTTTGCAATTCGAGACGTGGCTAAATCTATTAAACAGACCATCGAAAAAAGTCCAATATCAGCAGATGAACTCGATTATCTCTTGCTTCATCAAGCGAATATTCGAATTTTAGATAAGATGGCTAAAAAAATCGGTGTCGATCGTGACAAGCTTCCTGCTAATATGATGAAGTATGGAAATACTAGTGCGGCAAGTATCCCGATTTTACTTTCTGAGTGTGTAGAAGAAGGACTCATCCATTTGGATGGTAGCCAAAAAATTCTCTTGTCAGGTTTCGGTGGAGGTTTGACATGGGGCACACTTATTGTTACAATTTAGGTAATCATGTGGTGATCACATTGTTATAAAAAAACTATTTATTTTAAAGGAGTCTATCATGGCAGTATTTGAAAAAGTACAAGAAATTATCGTTGAAGAACTCGGAAAAGATGCATCAGAAGTAACACTTGAATCTACTTTTGATGATTTGGATGCAGATTCATTGGACTTGTTCCAAGTAATCTCAGAAATTGAAGACGCTTTTGATATCCAAATCGAAGCTGAAGACAACTTGAAAACAGTTGGCGACTTGGTTGCTTACGTTGAAGAGCAAACTAAATAATTAGAATAAATAAAGAAGGAGTAGGGGAGACCCGCTCCCTCTTGTTTAGGTAATAGTTTGACCGTCAAATTATAATAAAGTCGAACTATTACGTAAGCAAGACTTATGGAGGCAATATGAAAACACGTATCACTGAATTATTAAATATTAAATATCCTATCTTCCAAGGTGGAATGGCCTGGGTAGCAGATGGCGATTTGGCTGGAGCTGTTTCAAAAGCTGGTGGTCTCGGAGTCATTGGTGGAGGAAACGCACCTAAAGAAGTGGTTAAAGCCAACATCGATAAGATTAAATCTTTAACAGACAAGCCTTTTGGTGTCAATATCATGCTCTTGTCTCCATTTGTTGATGATATTGTTGACCTCGTTATTGAAGAAGGGGTTAAGGTAGTCACAACTGGTGCAGGGAACCCAAGTAAATATATGGAGCGATTTCATGAAGCAGGAATCACCGTTATTCCTGTAGTTCCTAGCGTAGCTTTGGCTAAACGTATGGAAAAAATCGGTGCAGATGCTGTCATTTGTGAAGGTATGGAAGCCGGTGGACACATTGGTAAATTAACAACCATGACCTTGGTCCGTCAAGTTGCGGCGGCTGTTTCAATTCCTGTTATCGCTGCAGGTGGTATCGCAGACGGTGAGGGAGCTGCTGCTGGATTTATGCTTGGTGCGGAAGCTGTGCAAGTAGGAACTCGTTTTGTAGTTGCTAAAGAATCAAATGCTCATCCAAACTACAAAGCTAAGATTTTAAAAGCTCGTGATATTGATACAACTATTTCAGCACAACATTTTGGTCACGCAGTTCGTGCCATCAAAAATCAATTGACTCGTGATTTCGAGCAAGCTGAAAAAGATGCCTTTAAACAAGAAAATCCAGACTTAGAAATCTTTGAACAAATGGGTGCAGGAGCCTTAGCCAAGGCTGTTGTCCATGGTGATGTAGATGGCGGTTCAGTAATGGCTGGCCAGATTGCAGGTTTGGTATCTAAAGAAGAAACAGTTGAAGAAATCTTAAAAGATATCTACTATGGTGCAGCTGAGAAAATTCAAAAAGAAGCCGCTCGTTGGGCAGGAGTTACAAGAAATGACTAAAACAGCCTTTCTATTTGCAGGTCAAGGAGCCCAGTACCTTGGAATGGGACGTGAACTATACGACCAATATGCTATCGTCAAGGAAACAATCGACCAAGCTAGCCAAGTCTTAGGTTATGATCTTCGAGACTTGATTGACAATGATGAAACAAAGCTAAATCAGACTCGGTACACACAACCAGCTATTTTGGCTACATCCGTTGCCATTTACCGACTATTAAAGGAGAAAGGTTACCAACCAGATATAGTGGCAGGCCTGTCTCTTGGTGAATATTCTGCCCTTGTAGCTAGTGGCGCCTTGGATTTTGAAGATGCGGTGGCTCTAGTTGCTAAGCGCGGAGCTTATATGGAAGAAGCGGCACCTGCAGGGTCTGGTAAAATGGTAGCCGTACTCAATACTCCAGTTGAAGTTATTGAACAAGCTTGTCAAGAAGCTTCTCAACTTGGTGTTGTGACTCCAGCTAACTACAATACCCCAAGTCAAATTGTTATTGGTGGTGAGGTGGTTGCTGTGGATCGTGCAGTTGAACTCTTGCAAGAAGCAGGAGCAAAACGCTTAATTCCGCTAAATGTTTCTGGACCTTTCCATACAGCTTTATTGGAATCTGCTAGTCAAAAATTAGCTCAAGTCCTAGAAGATGTTGAGTTTAATGACTTTGCTTGTCCCCTTGTTGGTAATACAGAAGCAAAAGTCATGGAAAAAGAACGAATTGCAGAACTCTTGACTCGTCAAGTCAAGGAACCTGTTCGTTTCTATGAAAGCATTGCAGTTATGCAAGAAGCTGGTGTGACACGTTTTATCGAGATCGGTCCTGGGAAAGTCTTGTCTGGATTTGTCAAAAAGATTGATAAAACTGCTCAACTTGCAAATGTGGAAGATCAAGCAAGTTTACAAGAACTCTTAGAAAATTAGACCAAAATGGTAGAAGTTCTGAAAGGAGAAAAATGAAACTAGAACAGAAAAATGTCTTTATTACAGGCTCAAGTCGAGGAATTGGTCTTGCCATTGCTCATAAATTTGCCAGCTTGGGAGCCAATGTTGTCTTGAATAGTCGTGGTGAAATCTCCGAGGAGCTTCTAAACGAATTTAAACCTTACGGGGTTAAGGTCCTTGCTATTTCTGGTGATGTTTCTGACTTTGCAGATGCTAAACGCATGGTAGATCAAGCGATTGAAGAGATGGGGTCAGTTGACGTCCTAGTGAATAACGCCGGGATTACTCAAGATACTCTCATGCTGAAGATGACAGAAGAAGATTTTGAGAAGGTCTTGAAAGTCAATCTAACGGGAGCTTTCAACATGACGCAAGCAGTCTTGAAGCAGATGATAAAAGCTCGGGAAGGGGCCATTATCAATATGTCCAGTGTCGTTGGTTTGATGGGTAATATCGGTCAAGCAAACTACGCTGCTTCTAAGGCTGGTCTAATTGGATTTACCAAATCAGTAGCACGTGAGGTAGCCAATCGTAATGTACGTGTCAATGCTATTGCGCCAGGAATGATCGAATCTGATATGACTGCAGTCCTATCTGATAAGGTAAAAGATGCCATGTTGACACAAATTCCGATGAAACAATTTGGCCAAGCTGAGCAAGTGGCAGAGGTCACAGCCTTTCTTGCAAGCCAAGATTATCTAACGGGACAAGTCATAGCAATTGATGGTGGACTTACCATGCAATAAGAGTTAAAATAGAGGTATGAAAATGAAACTAAATCGTGTAGTAGTAACAGGTTATGGATTAACATCTCCAATTGGGAATACGCCAGAAGAATTTTGGAACAGTTTAAAGAATGGAAAGATTGGGATTGGTGAAATCACCAAGTTTGATCACAGTGCTTTTGACGTCCATAATGCAGCAGAGATTAATGATTTTCCTTTTGACAAATATTTTGTAAAAAAAGATACCAATCGTTTCGATGATTATTCTTTATATGCCTTGTATGCAGCTCAAGAAGCAGTTGACCATGCTAATCTTGACGTAGAAGCACTTGATAAAGACCGCTTTGGTGTCATCGTTGCATCTGGTATCGGTGGAATCAGAGAAATCGAAGACCAAGTCCTCCGACTTCACGACAAAGGACCAAAACGAGTTAAACCATTAACACTTCCAAAAGCCTTGCCAAATATGGCTGCAGGAAATGTAGCTATGCGCTTTGGTGCTAATGGTATCTGTAAATCTATCAACACAGCTTGCGCTTCATCAAATGATGCTATCGGAGATGCCTTCCGTTCTATCAAATTTGGTTTCCAAGATATCATGTTAGTTGGTGGATCAGAGTCTTCAATTACTCCATTTGCAATCGCTGGTTTCCAAGCCTTAACAGCTCTTTCAACAACAGAGGATCCAACACGTGCTTCTATTCCATTTGATAAAGACCGTAATGGATTTGTCATGGGTGAAGGTTCAGGGATGTTGGTTCTTGAGAGCTTAGAACATGCTGAAAAACGCGGAGCAACTATCCTAGCGGAAGTCGTTGGTTACGGGAACACTTGTGATGCCTACCATATGACTTCACCACATCCAGAAGGCCAAGGTGCTATTAAAGCTATCAAACTTGCCTTGGATGAAGCTGAAATCACACCAGACCAAGTAGCTTATGTCAATGCTCACGGTACATCAACTCCTGCTAATGAAAAGGGAGAAAGTGGTGCTATCGTAGCGGTTCTTGGTAAGGAAGTACCTGTATCTTCAACCAAGTCATTTACAGGCCACTTGCTCGGTGCAGCAGGTGCAGTTGAGGCTATTGCAACAATTGAAGCAATCCGTAACAACTATGTTCCAATGACAGCTGGAACAACAGAAGTGTCAGACTACATTGAAGCAAACGTTATTTATGGACAAGGCTTGGAACATGAAATTCCTTATGCTATTTCAAATACTTTTGGATTTGGTGGGCATAATGCAGTTCTTGCTTTCAAACGTTGGGAGAATAAGTAAAAATGAATTTAAATGAAATCAAAGACTTGATGGCACAATTTGATCAGTCAAGCTTGAAAGAATTTTCTTATAAAAATGGAACGGACGAGTTGGTCTTCAGTAAGAATGAAGCGAAACTTGTGGCAGAAACAAGTCCAGCACCTCAACCTGTAGTTCCAGCAGCTGTACCTACAGTTGCACCACAAGCTCCAACTACAACACAAGTTGTAGAAGCAGTTCCAGAATCAAGTGCTAGTGAATCTGTAGCTGAGGGGGACCTTGTAGAAAGTCCACTTGTCGGTGTTGCTTACTTGGCTGCCGGACCAGACAAACCTAATTTTGTTTCAGTCGGTGATACTGTTAAAAAAGGCCAAACCTTGGTCATCATTGAAGCTATGAAAGTTATGAATGAAATTCCAGCACCTAAAGACGGTGTTGTAACAGAAATTCTTGTTGAAAATGAAGAAATGGTTGAGTTTGGGAAAGGCCTGGTACGTATCAAATGATTGATATTCAAGGAATTAAAGAAGCTTTGCCACACCGTTATCCCATGCTCTTAGTAGATCGTGTCTTAGAAGTTAGTGAAGATACAATTGTTGCTATTAAAAATGTAACGATTAACGAACCTTTCTTCAATGGTCATTTTCCTCAATACCCAGTTATGCCTGGAGTCCTCATTATGGAAGCCTTGGCTCAGACAGCAGGTGTTTTGGAATTGTCTAAACCTGAAAACAAAGGGAAACTTGTCTTCTATGCTGGCATGGATAAGGTTAAGTTTAAGAAACAAGTTGTTCCTGGTGATCAGCTTGTCATGACAGCAACTTTTGTCAAACGTCGTGGCACAATCGCCGTAGTAGAAGCGAAGGCAGAAGTAGATGGTAGGCTTGCAGCAAGCGGTACTTTGACCTTTGCTATTGGAAACTAGGGAGGTTTTCCATGTTTCGTAAGATTTTAATTGCCAATCGTGGTGAAATTGCTGTTCGTATTATTCGTGCGGCACGAGAGTTAGGAATTGCTACAGTTGCTGTTTATTCGACTGCTGACAAGGAAGCTCTCCACACGCTTTTGGCTGATGAGGCTATCTGTATCGGCCCTGGAAAGGCTACAGAATCTTATCTGAACATCAATGCCATCCTATCAGCTGCGGTCTTGACTGAAGCTGAAGCTATTCACCCTGGATTTGGTTTTTTAAGTGAAAATTCCAAATTTGCAACTATGTGTGAAGAAGTCGGTATCAAATTTATTGGGCCATCAGCTCGAGTAATGGATGTCATGGGAGATAAAATCAACGCCCGTGCTCAAATGATTAAGGCAAACGTGCCTGTCATTCCAGGATCAGATGGAGAAGTCCATACTGCAGAAGAAGCGCTTGCTGTTGCCGAAAAAATTGGTTATCCAGTTATGCTTAAAGCTTCAGCTGGAGGTGGTGGTAAAGGGATTCGTAAGGTTGAAAAGGCAGAAGATCTTGTATCAGCCTTTGAAACAGCCTCTAGTGAAGCCAAAGCAAACTTTGGAAATGGGGCTATGTACCTCGAGCGTGTGATTTATCCTGCTCGCCACATTGAGGTACAGATTCTTTCTGACCAGATGGGACATGTGATTCACCTAGGTGAGCGTGACTGTTCGCTTCAGCGGAATAACCAAAAGGTTTTAGAAGAAAGTCCTTCGATTGCCATTGGGAAAACACTGCGTAATGAAATTGGTGCTGCAGCAGTCCGTGCGGCGGAGTCTGTTGGTTATGAAAATGCTGGTACTATTGAATTCCTACTAGATGAAGCAACTGGCAAATTCTACTTTATGGAGATGAATACTCGTGTCCAAGTAGAACACCCAGTAACCGAATTTGTTTCTGGTGTGGATATTGTCAAGGAACAAATCCGTATTGCGTCAGGCCAACCTTTGACTCTTAAACAAGAAGACATTGTTCTAAAAGGACATGCTATTGAGTGCCGTATTAACGCAGAAAACCCAGCCTTTAATTTTGCACCGAGCCCAGGTAAGATTACTAATCTTTATCTACCAAGCGGTGGTGTTGGCTTGCGTGTTGACTCTGCAGTTTATCCAGGGTATACCATTCCACCATACTATGATAGTATGATTGCTAAAATTATTGTTCATGGTGAAAATCGTTTTGATGCACTCATGAAAATGCAAAGAGCTCTTTATGAACTTGAAATTGAAGGGGTCGTCACCAATGCTGATTTTCAACTCGATTTGATTTCAGATCGTCGTGTGATAGCAGGGGACTACGATACTTCATTCTTGATGGAAACTTTCTTACCACACTATCAAGAAAAAGAATAATATAAAAAGTATGAGACTGAAAAGGGGGATGTATGGCTCTATTTAGTAAAAAAGATAAATATATACGAATTAATCCCAATCGTTCACTTAGAGAAAAGCCCCAAGCCAAGCCTGAGGTTCCAGACGAACTCTTCTCAAAATGTCCAGGTTGTAAACATACCATTTACCAAAAGGATTTGGGGAGTGACCGTATTTGTCCTCACTGTGGCTATACCTTCCGTATTTCAGCTCAAGAGCGTCTTGCTTTAACCATTGACATGGGAAGCTTCCTAGAGATGTTTACAGGAATTGAGACACAAGATCCATTGGAATTTCCAGGCTACCAGAAAAAATTAGCCTCTATGCGTGAAAAAACAGGTCTTGATGAGGCTGTTGTTACAGGAACTGCTTTGATTAAGGGTGAAAAAGTTGCTCTTGGAATCATGGATTCTAACTTTATCATGGCGTCTATGGGAACAGTAGTTGGTGAAAAAATCACTCGTTTGTTTGAATACGCGACAGCTGAAAAATTACCAGTCGTCTTGTTTACAGCATCTGGTGGAGCACGTATGCAAGAAGGAATCATGAGTTTGATGCAGATGGCTAAAATCTCTGCAGCAGTCAAACGTCATTCCAATGCAGGTCTCTTTTACCTAACAATCCTTACTGATCCAACAACTGGTGGTGTTACAGCTTCCTTTGCTATGGAAGGGGATATTATCTTGGCAGAGCCTCAAAGTTTGGTAGGATTTGCTGGACGTCGTGTCATTGAAAATACCGTAAGGGAAGATTTGCCAGAGGATTTCCAGAAGGCAGAGTTTTTGTTAGAACATGGATTTGTGGATGCGATTGTTAAACGGAGAGAATTGCCAGATATGATTGCTCGATTAGTAAGGTTACATAAGGGGGATTGTTGATGAATATTGCAAAAATCGTCAGAGAAGCACGTGAACAAACCCGCTTAACTGCCTTGGACTTCGCAACAGGAATATTTGATGACTTTGTAGAGCTACATGGTGATCGCTCTTTCCGAGATGATGGTGCTGTTATTGGTGGTATCGGTTGGTTGGGAGACCAAGCAGTAACTGTTGTTGGAATTCAAAAAGGTAAAAGCTTACAAGATAATCTTAACCGTAACTTTGGACAACCTCATCCTGAAGGTTATCGAAAAGCCCTTCGCTTGATGAAGCAGGCTGAAAAATTTGGTCGTCCTGTTGTAACCTTTATCAACACGGCTGGTGCCTATCCTGGTGTCGGAGCAGAGGAGCGTGGTCAAGGTGAAGCTATTGCTCGTAACCTTATGGAGATGAGCGATCTTAAGGTGCCAATTATTGCCATTATTATCGGTGAAGGTGGCTCAGGAGGGGCTTTAGCTCTTGCAGTAGCTGACCGTGTTTGGATGTTAGAAAACTCGATCTATGCAGTTCTCAGTCCTGAAGGCTTTGCGTCTATTCTTTGGAAAGATGGCAGTCGTGCCATGGAAGCTGCAGAGTTGATGAAAATTACTTCTTTCGAATTGCTAGATATGAAAATTGTTGATAAGGTTATCTCTGAGGTAGGTCTATCAAGTAAAGATCTGATCAAGCAAGTCAAAGAACAACTCCGAGCAGAACTTGATGAACTTGGTAAACTGCCACTAGAGCAGCTCATTGAGGAACGTTACCAACGCTTTAGAAAATACTAAAAAGTAAGCTAGAACTGAGAAATAGTTCTAGCTTTTTGGATTCTATAAAATACATTTCAGGATAAAAAATTGACTCTTGTAAAAATATCTGTTAATATAACAAGGGATGCGTGTGCTATAAAAATAAGTCAACAAAGCTTTTTGGGAGTGAGTATGAAAAAAATAGGTCATTTGTGAATCTATACATTACTGGTATTCCTATCAATTTATCTACTAGATTTCAGTAGTCTTTATCTGGCTAAGATGTTTGTCTGGGGTATGGATGGCTATTCTATTATTGTAGCAGTAGAGCAACTAGCTCTTTTAGGACTATTTATCTATTGGCTAAAAAAGAAAAGAATGCTCTATATTTTTGAAAAAAAGGGCTCGAAGAAATCCAGATTCTTTTACCTTGTAGTTAGTTTAGTGGCTGCTTATTTTGTCCGTCAGTTGTTAAGTGCTTTTTACTTACAGTTTAGTCGCTTCATTAATAACAACTATATCTTTGAAGACCTTCTTTCGGTCCTATCCTTCAGTGAGCAATCTACTATTTTAACGACTTGCTTCTCTTTTATCTCAGTTGTCATTTTGGGGCCTATATTGGAGGAGATTGTTCATAGAGGCTATTTTATGAATACCTTTTTCCCTAAGTCCAAATACTACTTGGATGTCATCTTATCAGCTCTTATATTTGGGCTCAGTCATTTGGTATTGTCCCATCGCGACCCCATCAGTTTGATGATTTATAGTTTTTCCGGTCTTTTTTTTGCTTTAGTTTACCGTTGGACAAAGAATTTAAAAATCACAATCCTGTGCCATAGTTTTATTAACTTTCTTATTCATGCAGATTTCATTTGGTTATTGCTTTCTAATTTAATCTATAATCGTTTTTTTAGATAGCATTTGAGGAGACAAATAAAAAAGTGTTTGACAGATGTCAAACACTTTTTTTATTTAATTTTCTTCAGTTACAAATTGACTGAGTAGTCCGTTAATGAAACGGGCTGATTTTTGATCTGAAAAGCTTTTTGCAAGTTCAATAGCTTCATTCACAGCTACAAGTTGAGGAGTATCAAAGGAAGTGATTTCGAAAACTCCTAAACGCAATAAATTCTTTTCAACTAAGGTTAAACGTTCAATCGTCCAACCAGACTTTAAATGCTGAGTGATTTGTTTGTCTAGTTCCTCTTTTTGAGCTTGAACACCAGATACAAGATCGATTAGGAAGCTAGGGAGTTTTACCTCGTCGTCTTCTCGATCATGAGTATAAGCGAAGCGACAAGCAGTTTCAATATCAGAACCATATTCAAGACTCATCAGTGCTTGGAAGGCACATTTTCGTAGTTCGCGTCTAGATTCTAATAATGGACTAGTCATTGAGGAAGTCCTCATCAAATAAATCTGTTAATGCTGGTTTTGGTGTTTTATCTGGCGCAATACCAGCAACGTGAATATTCACAGCATTTAATTCAACATCAGCCATATTACGAACGGCATCTTTTACAGCTTTTTGAATAGCCATTGCAACCTTAGGTACTTTGACACCGTACTCGAGATAGAGATAGATATCAGCTATTAGCTCTTCTTCAGATTCTTTTAGATAGACGCCACGACCGAGTGAAAGTTTTGAAAGGGTGTCAGATACTGATTTATTTGAAAAAGAGTGGACACCATCAACTTTAGCTGTAGCGATTGCAATGATTTTTTCAAGTACACGTGGGGCGATAACGATTTCGCCTAATTGTTCTTCAATTCCCATAGAATGACCTCTTTCTAGAGATTAGGCACGAGAAACGTAAGTTCCTTCTGCAGTGTTGATAACGAGTTTTTGTCCTGCTTCGATGAAGTCTGGAACGTTCACGACAAGACCAGTTTCCATTGTAGCTGGTTTACCAGAACCGGTAACAGTTGCACCTTTAATAGATGGTTGAGTTTCAGCAACTGTCAATTCAAC
This sequence comes from Streptococcus infantis, assembly GCF_047463175.1. GTDB lineage: Bacteria > Bacillota > Bacilli > Lactobacillales > Streptococcaceae > Streptococcus > Streptococcus infantis_AC. The sequence continues at coordinate 329,631 of NZ_JASHEJ010000002.1, read as the reverse complement.
AGTTGTAGGTACTGTTACACCGATTACTTCAGTTCCGTAAAATTGAATTTTAACTTCAGAATTTTCAAGGATATAAAGCAATTCATTTTCAACATTTACAACAGGAATTTCGTATTGGTCGTAAGTTTCAGTGTTCATGAAATAAGCTGTATCGTCCATTTTGTACAAGTATTGTGCTGGCACAGTTTCGATAATCGCTTGTTCAAATTTTTCCTCTGGACGGTAGCTAGTTTCAAATGTTGAACCAGTACGGACATCACGCAATTTCATACGCATGATAGTGTTTCCTTTACCTGGTTTGTGGTGGCTAGCTTCCAAAACGCGGATCAATTTTCCGTCAGCTGTTTCAAAGGTCATACCAGCCTTTAATTTACTTGCTTCGATCATGTTTTTACCTCTTTAATAAAATAATTTACTCTTTATTGTATCATAAGTCGCAAGATTTCTCAAATATCAGGGAAGTGAAATTAGTTGACAGGAACGATGTTTCCTTCTTCATCTTTGGTTACTAATACATACTTGCCATCAACCTCGATGTAAAAGTTCTTACTTGTGGCTTGTCCATTGTTTTGAACCGGAGCTTGATTCTGAGCTTGTTGGCTGAGTTGGCCACCGAGTGTTTGACCGAGGTTCATTCCCATAAACATGTTCATACCATTGCCATTACCTTCATTATTAGCTGCAGCAATAAGGGCTTCGTTACGAGCACGACGTTCTTCAATTTCGATGGTATTGTATTTCATAGCAACGAGTTCGCTATCAAGTTTACGAACAATTTCTAGACTTTCTTGGTCGTAACTGAGATCTTCAAGCAAGATATTGGTTGCTTCGATACCATAAAGTCCTGTCCAAACCTTGTTAACTTCTTGTTTAGCTACTTCATTGAAAGTGTCTTGGTTAGCATTTAGGCTATAGATATCAACTCCGTTTTCATTGGTATACTTAGCGATAGCAATTGCGATTTTTGGAGAGATATTTTGTCGAAGTGTTCCTTGAGCAATATCTTGGATTGTAAATGGTTTGTGATCTTCAATTTGTTGACTGATAGAGCTAACATAGAAAAGTACTGGGTCAGCAACCTTAATATCAAACAAACCATAAAAACGGATATTGAGCAATTGTTGGTAACGTTCACTGAAATACTCTACAGCGTTTTGGGTACCAAATTTATTACCTGCGATTGGTTGCATACGGATAAAGATGATTTCTTGTCGAGTAATAACTTGTCCACCAAAAGAGAAGCGGTTTTTGAAGTTTTCCCAAGTACCCTTGATTCCACCTTTTTCAAGGAGCCAAGCGTTATCACCTGCACGCCATTCATGGCTTCCAGCTTCCAGGACATCCCCTAGGAAGGTACCATTATTAACAAGAACAGCAACATATCCTTGAGGGACAATAATCACCGAACCATCTGTTAAAAGGCCAGTATTTTGGTTGCTTTGTCTTGAACTACCGTCAGGATCTTTTGTAAGCAATAGTCCCTTGATGGCCATGACGTCTGAAGAGACGTGGTCTGGAAGTACAATGGCTTCCTTGAATTTGCTATCATTAAAACTATTTAGCCCAGCTGAAAGGGCAGCACGGATAAATCCCATAATTTCCTCCTAATTATAAAGTTCGTCTTCATCCACAACTTCATAGGTATCAAGAACCCATTGATTTGGACTACGTGTGAGTTCAGCTCCGCAATAATCACATTGACTTATAGCTGAGATTTTAAGTGGAGCACCACAGTTTGGACAGTGGTCGCTAACAGCTTCATCTTGAACATTGTTTTCAGTTTGGCTACCATGTTTGCGGATGAAGTTCATTTGATAAACTGTAAAAAGATCTTGTTGAGGATCTCCTTCGATAACCTTACGAGTCTTATCTTCGATGACATAGTCTCTCAAAGTAGATGAAAGGATAACCACTAAAGTATCATTTCCATCTGGATTTTCGTAGAAATCTTTGATTCGAACATTTTCAACGTAAACACGTTCCAAAACATTCGTTGTTTGAGATTGGATATAGTCTTCCAGTTGAGCACTGTGTTGAGAATAGAGGCTAGCACTTTCAAGTGAGCGCACCAAATTCCAATCTTTTTTAGTCCAGGCTGCCTGTAATTGGATGTAAACTTCTCTAACCCATGAAGTGAAAGTAGAGGCGTCAAAGTTTGGATCATAGTATCTAAGTCGATCAATGGCTTGGCTATTATTTTCAACTCGACGATGGATAGTTGGTTGTGGTTGGTAGCTAGTCGAACTTTCATAAGATTTACCAGATGATGAATTCTGGTCATTCAGATATTTGATAAGCATGAAGAGTAAGAAAGCTCCGACACCAAACATGATCAGAATGGTCATTCCTGTCCCTAGAGAACCGTCTGAACTTGAGTAACTACCGCCAGAACGATAGCTGCTTCTAGAAGAAGAACTACCACTTGAACGACTTCGGCTAGAGCTACTACTGCGAGAACTGCTACTACTTCGTGAGCTACTGCGACTAGAGCTACCACTTCGAGAATGGCCGACACCTGCATCGATGGATTGTAGGGGTGTCACAAAGAGAAGAAGTAAGCAAGCAGCGATAAGAGTATATAACTTTTTCATATGTCTCCTAACTATGTGAGTACAAAAATAGTTTTTGCTAAATTTTATGTCTATAAAGAGTTTTGGAGTTTTATAGTTTTATTTTCAATAAACCACCCTATAATCCAACCAAATACGAGTATATAATTCTCGATAGCACCAATCGCATTAACAGGAGAATGATATTCAATAAAATTTAACAAATGATTTGTTCCTATTCCTATACCACCAATAATGAGGGCAAGAAGGGCAATTCTCAGGTAAAACCAATCGTACTTAATATTAACGGCAAGAATAATAATTAAGACAGCTAGATTCCAAATTCCAATTTCTCTTTGCCATCCTGCAGAAACACCGTAACCAGAATGCTCTCCCATATATGATGGGAGAAAGATTTGTAGAATAGAAGCACCCAACATGGCGACGATAACTAAAATAAATAGTACTCGTAAAAATTTGTTCATTTATTCTCCTTTTCTATTTTTTAGTAGAAAAGTCTATTAGCGAAAGTATATTTACTCGTTCTCTTTCAACTTAGCCAATTCTTGGGCAAGTAGTTTGAGGGCTACTTGTGGGTTGGCTTGGCCTTTGGTTGCTTTCATGAGGAATCCTGTGAAAGCTTTGTCAGCGTTACGTTTTCCTGATTTAAAGTCGGCAACAGCAGCTTCGTTATCGGCAAAGACTTGATGGATGATTGGAATCAAAATATCTGGATCTGAAATTTGAACTAAACCGGCTTTTTCAACGTATTCACGAGCACCTCCACCATTTTTAGCAAGGTGGACAAAGACTTTCTTAGCGATTTTAGATGAAATCGTGCCGTCTTCAATGATAGCGATCATTTCGACCAAGTTTTCTGGAGTCAATTCGATTTGTTCAAGTGTCTTGCCTTCAGCGTTCAAGAATTGAGCGACTTCACCTTGGAGCCAGTTAGAGACTTGCTTAGCATCGCCACCAAGGGAAACTGCTTTCTCAAAGAAGTCAGAAGTAACTTTATTAGCAGTCAACTGGCTAGCATCGTAGTCTGACAAGCCAAGGTCAGATACGTAGCGAGCACGACGCTCTTTTGGAAACTCTGGTAACTCAGTGCGCATTTCTTCAATCCACTCATCAGAGATTTCAAAGAGTGGTAGGTCTGGCTCTGGGAAGTAGCGGTAGTCTGCAGCCCCTTCCTTGACACGCATGAGGATAGTAGCTTTATTAGCTTCATCATAACGGCGTGTTTCTTGGCGGATTTGACCACCTGAGCGAAGGATTTCAGCTTGACGTTGGACTTCGTATTCAAGCCCCTTGCGAACGTTTGAGAAGGAGTTGAGGTTCTTCAATTCAGTCTTGGTACCGAATTTCTCTTGACCATAAGGACGAAGGGAGATGTTGGCATCCACACGCATAGAACCTTCTTCCATCTTAACGTCAGAAATGCCAGCATATTGGATCACTTCCTTGAGGGCTGTTAGATAAGCATAAGCTTCTTCTGGTGAACGCATGTCTGCTTCAGATACAATCTCAATCAAAGGTACCCCTTGGCGGTTGAGGTCAACATAAGAGTAACCATCTGTACCATGCGTGTTTTTACCTGCATCTTCTTCTAGGTGAGCACGTTCGATACCGATTTTCTTAGTCGTACCATCTTCTAGTTCCACTTCAATCCAGCCGTTGTAACCGATTGGCTCATCAAACTGAGAAATTTGGTAGGCTTTAGGATTATCAGGGTAGAAGTAGTTCTTGCGATCAAAGTGCATCTTCTTATGGATGTCCATGTTAAGAGCGAGTGCAGCCTTGATACCAGCATCGACAACACCTTTATTGAGAACTGGTAGTACACCTGGGAAAGACCAGTCAATCACGTTGGTGTTGGCATTTTGATCATTTCCAAAGTGGGCAGAAGTAGGTGAGAAGATTTTTGAATTGGTGTTGAGCTCTACGTGGACTTCAAGTCCAATGACTGTTTCAAAGTTCATTAGTTATCACCTCCAAAAATCACGGGTTGTTGTTTGTGGTAGTCTGTTGTTGCTTCAAAAGCAGCAGCAGCTTGGTAGATAGTTTCTTCTGAATACTTAGGACCAATCAATTGGAGTCCTACTGGTAGACCTTGAACAAATCCAGCAGGAAGCGAAATCCCAGGAAGACCAGCTAAGTTGACAGGAATTGTCAAGAGGTCAGCCAAGTACATAGCAACTGGATCATGGTTGAGTGAATCCAAGTCGTAGGCAACGCTAGGAGCAGTTGGTCCCAAAATCAAGTCATAATCCGCAAAGACGTTTTCGAAATCTTGGATGATAAGGGTGCGAACTTGTCCAGCCTTCTTGTAGTAGGCATCATAGTAACCTGATGAAAGGCTGAAAGTACCTAGCATGATACGGCGTTTCACTTCATCACCAAATCCTTGGCTACGGCTGTTTACATAGATTTCATCAAGATTAGTTGCATCTTCTGCACGGTAGCCGTAACGGATACCATCAAAGCGTTGCAAGTTTGATGAAGCTTCTGATGAAGCGATGATATAGTAAACCGCAACCCCGTATTTAGAGTGGGGAAGGCTAACTTCTTCGACGATAGCACCAAGTTTTTCAAAGTGCTTAGCGGCTTTGAGGATGGTTTCCTTAACTTCTGGATCAATCCCTTCACCAAGATATTCTTTAGGTAAAGCGATTTTCATGCCCTTTATGTCTTGACCGATTTTTGAAGTAAAGTCAGCAATGCGAACAGGGGCAGAAGTAGAGTCTTTGGCATCTTCGCTAGCAATAGCATTGAGCAAGAGGGCATTTTCCTTAACAGTTGGAGCAAAAGGTCCAATTTGGTCTAATGAGCTACCAAAAGCAATAAGACCGAAACGTGAAACTGTTCCGTAGGTTGGCTTGAGACCAACAATCCCGTTAAAGGCAGCAGGTTGGCGGATAGAACCACCAGTATCAGAACCAAGTGATAAACGGACTTGCCCTGAAGCTACAGCTGCAGCAGAACCACTTGATGATCCACCAGGAACCTTGCTGTGGTCCCAAGCATTTTTGGTTGCACCGTAGTAAGAAGTCTCACCTGATCCACCCATGGCAAATTCGTCCATGTTAGTTTTCCCAACAACTATCATGCCCTTGGCTTTTGCATTGGCAACAGCTGTTGCATCAAAGATTGGTTCGTAGTTATAAAGCATTTTTGAGGCTGCAGTTGTTAGGATGCCGTCTGTAGAGATATTGTCCTTAACAGCCAGGGGAATTCCAGAAAGAACATTGTCAGCATCGATTCCAGCTTCATCAATAGCTTTAGCCTGAGCAAGAGCTTGATCTTCAGCGATTGTAACAAAAGAATTGAGTGCTTCCTCACGAGATTTAATATCTTCAAGCGTTGCTTGAGTTAGTTCAGTTGCTGAAACTTCCTTAGAAACAAGGAGATTGTGCAACTCTTCAATGGTTTTATTGTTAAAAGTCATTAGGCATCTCCTCCGTCGTCTAGGATAGCTGGCACCTTGATATAGTAGTTGTCTTTTTCAGGTACATTTTTAAATAAGCGGTCACGGTCTGTTCCTTCTTCGGCCACATCAGGTCGGAGAACGGTTTTACGGTCAGCCATGGTAGTAGTAGGTGCAACACCAGTAGTGTCGACTTCGCCCAGCAATTCGACCATATCAACAATCTTAGATAAGGTTGTCGCAAACTCAGCAGTTTCTTCTTCTGAGAATTTTAATTTTGAAAGATTGGCAACGTGTGTCACCTCTTCTTGCGTAATTTTCATCTGGTATCCTTTCGTGAAATGATGATTATTTATCTGTTCTATTTTACCATATTTTCCTATAAATAAGGTGAGCTAAGCTGAAAAGAAATAGAAATTGAAAAAAGGTTTTTAATTCGATATAATGGTTGAAATTAGAAGAAAGAATAACAGTCGTTTCTAGTTGGAAAAAAGGATGTAGAATTGACTCAACTAGAACACGTTAAGGATAACACATGACGCTTTGGGAGTTACTTTTTACCAGTAAAAAGACAGTCCCTCCTCATTTGGGGACATGGTACTTTTTATTACCAACTTCTTTGGTAATCATAGCTGTTTTATCGATTCGTTTCGCATCATCTAAAGGTTACAGAAACTTTTGGTATTGGGGACAATTGATTCAGTTGCTCATTATCAACGCTTGGTATATTGCTGCACGTCTGCCCCTATCTGAGGCTCTCCCTTTTTACCATAGTCGCATGGCTATGTGGATGATTCTTTTTGCCCCTAATAAGACCTTTTTCAAGCAATATTTTGCCTTAGTGGGAGTTTTTGGTTCGATCATGGCCTTGGTTTACCCAGTCTTTTATCCTTTTCCTTTCCCTCATGTTTCGTCTGTGAACAATGTTTTCGGACATTGGGCTCTCTTGGCTAACTGCTTGATTTATCTTGTTAGATATTATAAAGTTGAAAAAGGAGATACTTGGAAAATATGCCAGATGACTTTTGGGGTCAATGCCATTATCTTTCTAGCCAATCTCTTGACAGGAGGAAATTATGGCTTTATGAGCAAGCCACCTGTGATTGGGGATCATGGCGCCTTGGTTAATTATTTGATAGTAACTAGTTTGATGACAGGTATTCTCATCCTTATCAATCAACTCGTTAAATATAAACATAAGAATAGGTAATATACAACTGAATTCGTTACCTTAAGGAGATTTTATGCATCATTTTATTACAAGAACCCAAACCACACCACCTCCCATTCCCATTTTTTGGTATGGAGTCATGATAGGTCTTCTTGCCTTGTCTATATATGGGTCCCTTACTTACTATAAAAATCCTAAATTTGTTCGATTATTTAAGTGGATTCAAATAGCGCAACTGCTGGCTCTTTACACTTGGTATATTGGTTTTGGCATTCCGTTTTCAAACAGCCTACCTCTTTACCATTGTCGTTTGGCCATGTTCGCGGTTGTTTTCTTACCAGATAAATGGAAAACTAAGCAGTATTTTGCCCTTATGGGAGCCAGTGGAGCAGTATTTGCCTTGGGCTACCCTGTTTTTGACCCCTATGACTTCCCGCATATTACCAGTTTTTCTTTTCTCATTGGTCATTATGCCCTTTTGGTCAATTCCCTGGTCTATCTCATGAATCACTACGATAAGACCTTGCTGAAAAAGTATCGAATCATCGCTTATACTTTTGTTCTTAATCTTTTTCTAGTTGGAGTCAATCAAGTGACAGGTGGAAATTATGGGCTTTTGAATACTACGCCTTTTATCCCAGATGCTCCTATATGGATAAAGTATCTTCTAGTTTCAATCATTCTTTCTTCAGCTTTAGTTCTCTTTGATATCTTGTTTAAGAAACGTTGGCAAAAGAAAATGGCTCTAGAAACAATTAATTTGTAAAGAGATATTAAGGGTGATAAATATAAATAGTCAATAAAAGAATCTTATGAGCGGGTCTACCATTTTGGCCTGCTTTTTCTTTTATAAGCGATTGAAAAACTCTATAAAATCCGATATAATGGAGTGTTGAAAGGAATGTTAGAGTCCAATGTAGAAATAAGAAACACATACAAACATTCACTATTATCCTATAATCAAAGAAAGAGAACTTATGAACATTCAAGAAGAAATTAAGAAACGCCGTACCTTTGCCATCATCTCCCACCCGGATGCTGGTAAAACGACTATTACAGAGCAATTGCTCTACTTTGGGGGAGAGATTCGTGAGGCAGGTACTGTAAAAGGGAAGAAAACAGGAAACTTTGCTAAGTCAGACTGGATGGATATCGAGAAACAACGTGGGATTTCAGTCACTTCATCTGTTATGCAGTTTGACTACGATGGTAAGCGCGTGAATATCCTTGACACACCAGGGCACGAAGACTTCTCAGAAGATACCTATCGTACCTTGATGGCGGTGGATGCTGCGGTCATGGTAGTTGACTCTGCCAAGGGTATCGAGGCTCAAACTAAGAAATTGTTTGAGGTTGTCAAACACCGCGGGATTCCAGTCTTTACCTTTATGAACAAGCTGGACCGTGACGGTCGTGAACCACTAGATCTCTTGCAAGAATTGGAAGAAGTCTTGGGAATTGCGAGTTACCCGATGAACTGGCCGATCGGGATGGGGAAAGCCTTTGAAGGACTTTATGACCTTTATAACCAACGTTTGGAACTTTATAAAGGGGACGACCGCTTTGCCAGTCTAGAAGATGGCGATAAGCTCTTTGCTAGCAACCCATTCTATGAGCAAGTAAAAGAAGATATCGAACTCCTGAATGAAGCAGGAAATGAATTCTCAGAGGAAGCCATTCTTGCTGGAGACTTGACACCAGTCTTCTTTGGCTCAGCCCTCACTAACTTTGGGGTGCAGACCTTCCTTGAAACCTTCCTCAAGTTTGCTCCAGAACCTCATGGACACAAGAAAACAGACGGTGAACTTGTCGACCCTTATGATAAGGATTTCTCAGGTTTTGTCTTTAAAATTCAAGCCAACATGGACCCTCGACACCGTGACCGTATCGCATTTGTTCGTATTGTATCGGGTGAATTTGAGCGCGGTATGAGTGTCAATCTCCCTCGTACTGGTAAGGGAGCTAAACTTTCTAATGTCACCCAATTTATGGCGGAAAGTCGTGAAAATGTGACCAATGCCGTAGCAGGAGATATCATCGGGGTTTATGATACAGGGACCTACCAGGTTGGAGATACGCTAACTGTTGGGAAGAACAAGTTTGAGTTTGAACCACTACCAACCTTCACGCCTGAGATTTTCATGAAGGTTTCGCCTAAGAATGTTATGAAACAAAAATCCTTCCACAAGGGAATGGAACAGTTGGTACAAGAAGGAGCCATCCAGCTTTATAAGAATTACCAAACAGGTGAGTATATGCTAGGTGCTGTTGGACAACTCCAGTTCGAAGTCTTTAAACACCGTATGGAAGGCGAGTATAACGCTGAAGTTGTCATGACTCCAATGGGTAAAAAGACAGTTCGTTGGATTAAACCAGAAGATTTAGATGAACGTATGTCTTCAAGTCGAAACATCTTGGCCAAAGACCGTTTTGACCAACCTGTCTTCCTTTTCGAAAATGACTTTGCCCTCCGCTGGTTTGCGGACAAGTACCCAGATGTGGAGTTGGAAGAAAAGATGTAATTCAGTACCAACAATTGGAACTAAAGTTCCTAATTGTTGGATGCTAGTCGCTATTCGGCGAACTAGCTAACTGCCTTACTAACTACGTTTGGCAAATATAATCGATTTGCCAAACTCCGTGTCGTATTCTAATAAACGGTAACAGTTATGGCAGTTCACCTAAACGTTTCACTAGGAAAAGTCCACGGATGGTATCGATTCGTGGACTTTTTTGTCGTAACAGTCCGATGGGAAGGTTATCCTAACTGCCTCACTAAGTTTCGTAATCTAATAAACGGTAACCGCAATGGCAGTTTACTTAAACGCTTCGCTAGGCAAAATCCACGAATGGTATTGATTCGTGGATTTTTTTGTCGTAACAGTTAAAAAGTGGATTAGCTACCAGCCTCATTAACTTAGTTTGGAATCACTCAAAGAATAAACAAAAAGACTAGAAATTAAATAGATTTCTAGTCTTTTTATTTTAAATTATATTAGTAGTGGAACCTTCGTTTATTGAAAAGCATCTATACCAACAACCTTGATAAGGAATGTAAGGAGGATAAGCAATAGAATGCTGACTCCATTAATTACTAAATGAAGGAAGATAGACATCTCTAAACGTTTGGTGCGATAAGCAGTCCAAGTTAGGACGGCAGACATCCAGCCATAGATTAAGAAAGAAGGAAGATTATTTGGGATATGGGCTATAGTGAAGAGAAACCAACCTAAAATATACCCAATTTTTTCGTATCCTTCGAAGAGTTTAGTAGGGATGATACCTCGACAGATAACTTCCTCACAAATAGGTGCCACTATTGCAACCACGAAAATGCTGGAAATTAGAGAGCTTTCTGACATGATGCTATTGATAGCCTCTTGATTCGAAGTAGTTGTTTGCTTCAGAAGTTGTAACCAAATCGCACCAATCAGATTTCCTGTGACAATGGCTACATAACTAAGAGCAATTCGAGGGGCGTCATTAATAGCAAAGAGTTTTGATTTTAGATTTAATAACTTACTTTTGTGAGCACCATATAAAAAGAGTGTAACAACAGCAGTAGAGACAAGTCCCACTATTAGAGATGACCAGATAGATCCAAGTTGCGTTTTTTGAAGTAGCATTAAAGTCACGATAGGAACTTGCGATAGGGCCATTGCCACAAGAAAGATTCCTAGCCAAATCAATCGTTTACGATAATCTTTAAAAAAATTCATTCATATATCTCCTAAAAAATTTATTTCATTATAGCATACTTTGGATAGGAATTCTATTAATTACCAGAACATAAGCGTAGATAAAACAAGTAAGATGTTTCGAATTAAATGACTATAGAAGGATAAATCTTGTCTTAAGGTTTTAGGAAATAAAAAGGTTAGAAAGCTGACTCCCAAAAGGATATAAAAACTGACAGAAAATATGGTTAAAGGATTGTTCAGAAAAAATAAACTAAGAAAGATAAGGGTTGTTAGCCTGCCTGTCTTTTTATGGGTTGGTAATTTTCTCCATTTGTTTAACGGTAGAAAGGTAGCAATATCAAGTCCGAAAAGGAAAAAGAAAGAGATGAGTAACAAGTCAACGATTTCTTTTTGTAGTAGAGTGTCAGTGCTTATACTTTCAAATAAAATAAAGCAGACTCCAGCAACGTTAATGATAACCATGCTGCTATACAATAAAAAGAAGGATCGACTACGATTGTGTAGCTGACTTCTCACATGATCATGTCCTGAGAGATTGTGGATAAATGTACAGATACCTGCTAAAAACAGTAAGAGAAGTAAAAAGTAAAAGCAGGATTGTTTGAGTGTTAAAGCAATACCAGGCCAAACTAAGCAACTACAGCAGCCTAAGTATACCAAGGAAATCAATAAAAGAAGTTGGATTGATTTGTTCATTTTTTCCATATAAAACCCCTACGTTTTTTTAAAATTATAACTAAAATGATTCATGAAAAATCATCTTTTTCCCAAGTGTTATTTTTTGACTCTCAATTGTCTTTTAAAAATCTTATCAACAGAAAAAACACATCCCTCAATTTTTTGAAGGATGTGCTTTTTGATAATAACATTGCTAACGCTTAGACCAGGTTCGCTTCATAAAGAGTAATATGATTGGATAAATTTCAAGACGTCCTGCAATCATTGCAAAGGATAGGAGGAGTTTTGAAAATGGACTAAAAATTGAGAAACTTGCAGTTGTTCCGAGAATTGGGCCGATATTGTTAAAGCAACTGAAAACGGCACTCGTAACAATCATTAAATTGTTAGCATCTAAACTGATAATGAACATTAAGCTGAGTAGAATCATAATGTAAACTACAAAGTACTTGAGAATCTTGTGTTGGGTGTCCTTGTCGACTACCGTTTGATTAACATGGAGAGTTAAAACACGGTGAGGGGATATGGTAGACAAAAATTGATTTTTAGCAATTTTAGCTAGAATAACTCCACGCATTACTTTGAGACCACCAGCAGTAGATCCAGCAGAACCACCAATCGCCATCAACATCAGTAGGATATATTGTGAAAACAAAGGCCAATTTGTAATGTTGCCATAACCGAAACCAGTTGTCGTAATGATATTAGAGACTTGGAAGAAGGCCATCTCAAAACTTTGTGAAACGCCACTATAAAGGTGGAGTGTATTGAGAGTAATTAAGCCGGTAGAAACGACGACAATCAAGAGATAAGCACGAAGCTCCTCATCAAAAAAGAATTCCTTGACTCGACGAAGCATGAGATAGTAGTAGAGGTTGAAATTGACACCAAACATCAAGACCCCAACACTCGTCAGATAGGTAATGAGAGAACTATTATAGTGGGCGATTCCATCATTGTAAACAGTGAAACCACCAGTCCCAGCAGTTCCCATAGCGATGACAAAACTATCGTAGAGTGGCATACCGGCAAGATAATAAATCACTACAAAGAGGGCGAACATTGCCAGATACAGGATGTAGAGGATTTGTGCTGTATTTTTTAGCTTAGATACCACCTTACCAAATACTGGTCCAGGGACCTCGGCCTTCATAACCTCTAAGTGGCTGTTTTTTGCATTGTCCATAATAGCTAGGGCAAAAACTAGCACCCCCATCCCTCCAATGAGGTGGGTAAAGCTCCGCCAAAATAGAAGCGAACGACTTAGTACAGAAACGTCATTTAAGATAGTTGCTCCCGTAGTAGTGAAGCCGGAACTAGTTTCGAAGAAGGCATCGATAAAATTGGGGATTTGACCTGAAAAGACAAAGGGAAGGGAGCCAAAGAAAGACCAGAGGATCCAACATAGGGCAACAATTAAGACTCCTTCTTTAGCATAGAGACGTTGTTTTTTAGGTTTACTGATGATTCCGAGTAGACCTAGGACAACAAGAATCCCGATGGTAGAGAAAAGAGCTGTAAAAACTTGATTAGATTCTCGATAGTAAAGAGCAATACCAACCGGAACTAAAAGTAGCCCAGCTTCAATCAAGAGTAGCTTTGCAAGAAGAAAGCGTACCATACTTCTATTCATAGCTTACCTCTCTAACAAATCATAAATTTTGGTGATATTTGAAAGCAAAGTGATAACCACTAGCTTATCACCGACCTGGAGGGTATCTTCTCCTGTTGGGAAGATCGTTTTTCCATTGCGGATAATAGCAGCAATCAAGATATCCTTTTTGAGCTTCAATTGAGATAAAGGCTTGCCAGTCATTTTATTGGCTTCCTTGATCAGGAATTGAAGAGTTTCTACCTGTCCATTTGCTAGATGGTGCATAGCTTGAAGGTCAGAATATTGCGCATTTACACGACCATGGATAAAGTGCATGATGGTATCAACAGCGATCGTTTTAGGGGTGATGATACTTGAGAAATCTGTTGCGTGGATAATTTCTAATAAGCTAGTGCGGTTTACTTTGGTAATATTTTTCTGAACACCTATGTTATCCAAGAACATAGAGGTAATGATATTTTCCTCGTCGACTCCTGTTAAAGTGGCAACAGCATCGTAGTTTTGGGCGCTTTCTTCTAAAAGAGTGTCCTTAGTTGTTCCATCACCTTGGACTATATAGAGTTTAGGGAATTTTTCGCTGAAAAAGGCAGCTCTTTCAGGATTGACCTCAATAACCTTGGTATCGATACGACTGTCTTTTAGAATACCTAAAAGATAGTAAGCAATTTTTCCAGCACCAATAATGAGCAGACTCTTAACAACTCTGGACTTAATATAGTTGTGGAAGAGCATCATATCGACACGGCTTCCTGTCACGAAGATACGGTCTTTATCCTCTAAAATCATATCTCCGCTAGGAATCATGAGTTTGTGATCGCGTTCGATGGCACAGACGATTACATTGCCAAACTTTTTACGGAAATCAGCAATAGACATCTGACAAATATTACTGTCATTTCGTACCTTGAATTCCATTAAGCTGACTAATCCACCTGCAAAACGCTCAACAGAAAGAGCATTAGGGAAATCTATAATGTTGGCGATAGCACGAGCTGCTAGGAGTTCTGGGTTGACAATCAGTGAAAAACCGAGAATGTTTTTTTCTTTAAAGTAAGGGTTGGAATATTCAGGATTACGGACCCGAACGATGGTTTCTTTTGCTCCCATTTTTTTGGCTAAAACAGCCGAAACCATATTGACTTCGTCGTATTGAGTCATGGCAATGAAAATATCACAATCTTGGACATTGGCTGCTTCTAACATAGCAAAGTCAGCTCCATTACCTGCGATTCCCATAATATCAAAACGGCTGGTCAAGTATTTTAGAACAGTTTCGTTCTGTTCGATTAAGACAACATCATGGTTGTCAGCAACAAGTGAACGACAGAGGGCAGAACCTACTTTTCCCCCTCCGACAAGAATAATCTTCATAGTTAGTTAACCTTCTTTTTCAATATGTCTCTATCATACCTTTTTTTAGAAAAAAATGCACTCAACAACCGACTGCTTCCTTCTTTAATAAAGGGATTAGGGGAATTCGAACAAATATTTTGCTTTAAACATCATATGTTTATGAAAAAACTTGTTCCGAAAATTCTTAATCTATGTAAATTCTATGATATTGCTTGCTGAAAGTTGAAATTTTAACTTTTGTAAATATGCTTGTAAAAAAAATGAAAAAATCAAGTCATTTCTATTGACAATCAGGCTGAAAGTGTTATACTAAAAAAGTAGTTTCGCTGATTTACTTCAAACCTGTTGTGAGGTAAGTTAACGACGCCTTAACCACGCTGTTTGCTGAGCTTGACTCCGGGCAGTGTGGCTATTTTTTTGCACTAGTGAGAGGAAGCAAGGCATGGCCAATCATATTGTATTGTTTGAACCACAAATTCCACAAAATACGGGGAATATTGCACGAACCTGTGCGGCGACGAATGCGCCCCTTCATATTATCAAACCGATGGGCTTTCCGATTGACGATCGTAAAATGAAGCGAGCCGGGCTAGACTATTGGGACAAACTTGAGATCTATTTTTATGATAGTTTAGATGAATTTATGAAAAAAATGGATGGTCAAGTCTACTTGATTTCTAAGTTTGCAGAAAAGGTCTATTCAGATGCTGACTTCACGATAGAAGGAAACCATTATTTTCTTTTTGGACGTGAAGATAAAGGCTTGCCTGAGGAATTTATGCGGGAACATCCTGAAAAAGCTCTCAGAATTCCTATGAATGATGAACATGTTCGTAGCCTGAATGTTTCTAATACAGTCTGTATGATCGTCTATGAGGCCCTTCGTCAACAAAATTTTGCGGGTCTCGAACTGATTCATACTTACGAAATGGATAAGTTGAAATAAACACTGATAAGAGATAAAATGCTTGCGCTTGCAAGCTTTTTTTGTTATCATAAAGGGGTCTTCAGGGCTGGGTGTAATTCCCGACCGGCGGTGACTTTTACTCGGAAATGTTCTTTTCCTTTTATACTTTGTTGCCAAGCTTTGCCTAACCAAAAGTTATGCCTACAGCTTGTCGCCTAGTCTAAAATAAAAATCTCCATTTCCTTACTCTAAAAGAAGTCCGCGAGCGCAAGCTGATGTGGTGAGATTCCACAACCGACAGTATAGTCTGGATGGGAGAAGACGAAAGGATAGCTTTGTCTATTCTGCTTCAACATACAATAGAAACAAAACCGGTTTTGTTAGAAATCTAGGTTATTTTTTGAGATAGTTAAGAGAGTAGATAGAGAGAAACTTTCCAACTTCTTCTGATTTTATAGAAAATTGGAGGAACCTGTTATGACAAACACACGTCGACTTTCGACCATTGCAATTTTATCAGCACTTTCATTTGTGTTGATGTACTTTGACTTTCCGCTCTTGCCTGCGGCGTCCTTTTTGAGGATTGAATTCAGTATCTTACCTGTCCTTGTGGGCTTGGTGGTCTTGGATTTACCAGCAGCTTTAGGAGTGCTATTCCTTCGGTCCTTGCTGAAAATCCTTCTGAACAACCAAGGAGTTAGTACCTACATTGGTTTGCCGATGAATATCGTAGCCTTAGGAGTCTTTGTTCTTGCTTTTGGTCTGATTTGGAAAAAAGAGCGTACAACCATGCGTTTTGTCCTAGCTTCATTAGCCGGAACGATTGGTCTTACTATAGCGATGCTCGTTCTAAACTACGTTTATGCTGTACCTTTGTATGCAAAATTTGCTAACTTCGATATTGAGAATATTTTAGGACTTAGTAATTACTTGTTGACAATGGTCTTGCCATTTAATTTGATTGAAGGTCTTATTTTTGCCATCTCATTCTGGTTATTATTTGTCCTTCTAAAACCAACTTTGAAACGCTATGAAAAATAAACAAACATTTTTAACAAAGGGCTCTTTTGCCCTTTTACTATTTGTAATTCTGGGTTATGTAGTTAAGTTTTATCCAGAACAATTGATACCATTT
The DNA here is from genome assembly GCF_047463175.1 of Streptococcus infantis. Taxonomy (GTDB): domain Bacteria; phylum Bacillota; class Bacilli; order Lactobacillales; family Streptococcaceae; genus Streptococcus; species Streptococcus infantis_AC. The sequence goes on along the minus strand of NZ_JASHEJ010000002.1, from coordinate 313,095 downwards.
GATTCGTCTATTCAGACAGCAATCCGTGGAGATTTACCAGCTATATTAACAACTATCTTTCGTGGAATTACTCGTCTGATTGACTTACCAATCGTTATTTCTTGGGCAATTCTATTGACTGTTATTTTTTATCTGAAAAAGTGGAAGTCAGAAAGCCTTTTAGTAGCTGGCAATCTTAGTTTGGCTGGAATTTTAATTGTGTCCTTAAAACACCTCTATCAACGTCCGCGACCAGATATTTTACATTTAGTGGAGGAAAAAGGATTTTCTTTCCCTAGTGGTCACTCGCTAGCAGTAACCCTCCTAATCGGTTCTCTAATTATCATTGTGGGACAGAGAGTAAAAGATAGGACTGTAAAGCTCATTTTCCAGATTTTACTTGGAGTCTATCTAGTAAGTGTAATCATTTCTAGAGTCTATCTGGGAGTTCATTACCCATCAGATGTTCTTGCCAGTCTCTGTCTGGGTCTTGGAATTCTATTCATTGAATTTCCGTTTTATGACAAACTTCGCTTTCAATGGCGCTTTACAGGCAAACAAAAGTAGGGTTTAGCCCTTCTTGAGGAGATAAAAATGGAAGTCAACATAAAAGATCTTCATCCGACTCAACTATACTTATCAGAAAAGAAGTTGCATTATATCCAGATGCTTTATCACTCGGTAGAGAGGCCAAATATAAACCCAATTAGTGTTCTTGCATCTGGAGATTGTTTGCTGATTACAGATGGGCATCACAGAGCTTACCAAGCTTTGTTAGCAGGTCAAAATACGATTTCTGCTGAGTGGGATAAAGATGGTGGTGATGAACTATATCATCTCTATATGCAAGCTTGCGAGGAAAGAAAGATTTATTCTATTCTGGATTTAAAAAATCATATCTTGCCTGAAGATGAGTATGAAGCAAAATGGTACAACTGGTGTGATGGTTTTAATCAAGCAGTGACTCTCTTGTTGAAAAGGAAGTTAAAGTGAAACAAATCATTCAAATAGGGAGTTCTTTACGCTTGGTTCCTGTTTTTTAGCAGATCATCGTGATGTAGATTTGACTTAGTATCAGGAAGCGGACTTGGTTGAACACTTGTAGATGGAGTTAGAAGCACTATAATGTATGAAAATTGAATGCTATTTATTCCAATTATCGCTCAAAACAGAGCGGTTTTTTGTTTGTGGTTCAGAACTCTTTCACGAAAGAAATAATAGCCAAATTCAGTAATAAAATTTCTCTAAAAATAGAATTTTTCTCTTGCATTTGAGATAGATTAGTGTATAATAGTAGGGTATGTGTAAAACATACTTGTGGGAGGTAAAAATCTCTAAATTACCGCCAAAACCACAAAGGAGGATTTAAAAATGGCTAAAAAAGTCGAAAAACTTGTAAAATTGCAAATCCCTGCTGGTAAAGCTACACCAGCTCCACCGGTTGGACCTGCTCTTGGTCAAGCTGGTATCAACATCATGGGATTCACAAAAGAGTTCAACGCTCGTACAGCTGATCAAGCTGGTATGATCATTCCAGTTGTTATCTCAGTATACGAAGATAAATCATTTACTTTCGTTACTAAAACACCACCAGCTGCTGTTCTTTTGAAAAAAGCTGCAGGTGTTGAAAAAGGATCAGGTACACCTAACAAAACTAAAGTTGCTACAGTTACTCGTGCACAAGTACAAGAAATTGCAGAAACTAAGATGCCAGATTTGAACGCTGCAAACATTGAGTCTGCAATGCGTATGATCGAAGGTACTGCTCGTTCTATGGGATTCACTGTTGTTGACTAATCAATAACTTCCCTATATAACCCGCAAGACTTCATCATTTCGAGAAGTGACGTGGGAGATGAAAATCGATTGAACCACTTACAAGGAGAATAGAAAATGGCTAAAAAAAGCAAACAACTTCGTGCTGCTCTTGAGAAAATCGACAGCACAAAAGCATACAGCGTAGAAGAAGCTGTAGCTCTTGCAAAAGAAACTAACTTTGCAAAATTTGACGCAACTGTAGAAGTTGCATACAACTTGAACATCGACGTGAAAAAAGCTGACCAACAAATCCGTGGAGCAATGGTATTGCCAAACGGTACTGGTAAAACAGCTCGCGTTCTTGTATTTGCACGTGGTGCAAAAGCTGAAGAAGCTAAAGCTGCTGGAGCAGACTTCGTTGGTGAAGACGACCTTGTTGCTAAAATCAACGACGGTTGGTTGGACTTCGATGTAGTTATCGCTACACCTGACATGATGGCTCTTGTTGGACGTCTTGGACGTGTCCTTGGACCACGTAACTTGATGCCAAACCCTAAAACTGGTACTGTAACAATGGATGTTGCAAAAGCAGTTGAAGAGTCTAAAGGTGGTAAAATCACTTACCGTGCTGACCGTGCAGGTATCGTACAAGCTATCATCGGTAAAGTTTCATTTGAAGCTGACAAGTTAGTTGAAAACTTCAAAGCATTCAACGAAACAATCCAAAAAGCTAAACCAGCTACAGCAAAAGGAACTTACGTAACAAGCTTGACAATCACAACTACTCAAGGTGTTGGTATCAAGGTTGACGTTAACTCACTTTAATTAGTAGTTTATACAGAGAGAACGAGTACGAAAGTGCTCGTTTTTTTTTGGGGTACGACGGGCAAGTCGTTCATCTGGATTTGTAATACTCTTCAAAACCACGTTAGCTTTGTCTTGCCGTACTCAAGTACATTATCCAGCTAACGTTCTAGTTTGCTCTTTGATTTCCATTGAGTATTATTTGTGGGTACCATTTACTAGTGAACCTGTTAGCGAATCTCAAGTCTGACGCTGAAAATAAGAATCGGCAGAGGAAGGGATAGAGAAATCGTAGCTCTACGAATAGAAAGGTGGAGGTTAGTAGAGCGGATGAAGATGAGAGCAATTCCAAAGTATAAAAATAGTCGTAACCTGAATGTGTATATGATACGAGGAGTTGAATTCGATCTAGAGAGATAATAATAAATTTATGCTATACTCATTGTGGCTTCTATGCTTTTGATTCTAGTTTATCAAACAATAGATTAGAATTGTCAGACAATATCATTTTATGTTATAATGAAGAAAAAAACAGAGGTGTTCAAATGTCAGAAGCAGGTCATAAGTTTTTAGCAAAATTGGGGAAAAAACGCTTACGTCCAGGTGGAAAACGTGCCACAGATTGGTTAATTGCGGAAGGAAGATTTTCAAAAGAAAAGAGAATATTAGAGGTTGCGTGTAATAGGGGAACTACAGCAATTGAGTTGGCACAGCGTTTTGGTTGTAAGATAACTGCTGTTGATATGGATGCTCAAGCTTTAGAAGTGGCTAAAAAATCTGCTGAAACAGCAGGTGTTGGGCATCTAATCAGGTTTGAAAGAGCTAATGCAATGAAACTTCCTTATGAAGATGCTAGTTTTGATATTGTTATAAATGAAGCTATGCTGACTATGCAAGCCGATCAAGCTAAGAAAAAATGTGTAATGGAGTATCTAAGGGTTTTAAAACCTGAAGGTCTTCTTTTGACACATGATGTGCTTCTTAAGGAAGCTAAAGAGTCTGTCAGACAGGAATTGTCACAAGCAATTCATGTAAATGTAGGTCCTTTAACTCAAGAAGGTTGGGAACAGGTGATGATAGAATCAGGTTATCATGATGTGAAAGTATTGACTGGTGAAATGACATTAATGAAATTATCAGGTATGATTTATGACGAAGGTTGGCTAGGAACTTTGAAAATTTGTGTAAATGCTTGTAAAAAGGAGAATAGAAAGCAGTTTTTAACGATGTATAAAATGTTTGCTAAGAATAAACAGAAATTGGGCTTTATTGCTATGGCTAGTCATAAAACGTCAAATCGTTAGATAATCATTGAAGTTAACTTTTCCTGTTAATCGAAAGTGATTATGTCCCAAAAAAATGGTGATATTGAGGGCAATTATTTTCATTTTATTTGAAACGAGGAACCCTTAAAGCTGTTTTGTTAGCTAAACCAAGGCTAGTCTTAGCCTTAGCTCGCCAGCCTAACAGCTCCAAGCCTCATATCAAATGAAACTCTTTCCTCATACTGCTGGCTTTCTCTCTCCTAAGTTTACCGGATAGAGTGATTTCCTTTAAGGGAAAGCTTCCCATTTAGCGATAATATGATGGTTATCAAACTTCTAATGTAGCAAAATATTGGCGAATTCGTTCAGGTCTTAGCCAAGGAGATACAGCCTTGGCTACAGAGCTAAATCTTTCACTTGCTTTACAGAATTTCGGCATCAAAAATGAAGATTTTGCAACTGTTTGGGGGCAACAACACACAGAGGCAGAAGTTTCTGGTGATTCGACAAGTAATTTTATTGAATGGGTAAATAGTAGTTTAAAATAGTTTTTACTTTATGATAATACTTATAAAAGGTTGAAGACAGTTTGTCTCAACCTTTTTTCAAAGAAAAATAGCATAAAAATCTAGTTATCCGCATAAAAACTGGACTTATCACACTTTATCAAGGTCAAAACCACTCAATTTACTACTAATTTACTACTTATGAATGAGCTTTGATACGACGATTTATCCTTGAAAAGTGAAGATATAAAGATACTTCCAATAAAATTTGAATATTTAATAGGTAGACACTTCAAAAAATGAGGTGTCTATTTTTTTACCCGATTTTGAAAGGAAGTGAACTTATGAAAACAAAAAATCAAGAATCAAAAGGTCGTTCCCCACTCTTTAAGACCATCAAACATTCATTCAGCCAATAAAAAAGAAAGGATAGGTAAAAATATGGAACTTAAATTTGTGATTCCCAACATGGAAAAAACATTCGGCAATTTAGAATTTGCTGGCGAGGATAAAGTCGTTCAGCGAAGAATCAACGGACGGCTAACTGTCTTATCAAGAAGCTATAATCTCTATTCTGATGTTCAAAGAGCAGATGATATTGTGGTGGTGCTTCCTGCTGAAGCTGGCGAAAAACATTTCGGCTTTGAGGAACGTGTGAAGTTAGTCAATCCACGTATTACCGCAGAGGGCTACAAAATCGGCACTCGTGGTTTTACAAATTACCTTTTACATGCTGACGACATGATAAAAGAATAAAGAAAGAGAGGAAAAATGATGAGATTAGCAAATGGCATTGTATTAGATAAAGACACGACTTTTGGAGAATTGAAATTCTCTGCTCTACGTCGTGAAGTGAGAATCCAAAATGAAGACGGGTCGGTTTCAGATGAAATCAAGGAACGTACCTATGACTTAAAATCCAAAGGACAAGGACGCATGATTCAAGTAAGTATTCCTGCCAGCGTGCCTTTGAAAGAGTTTGATTATAACGCACGGGTGGAACTTATCAATCCCATTGCGGACACCGTTGCTACTGCCACCTATCAAGGAGCAGATGTTGACTGGTATATCAAGGCAGACGATATTGTGCTGACAAAGGATTCTAGTTCATTCAAAGCTCAACCACAAGCAAAGAAAGAACCGACACAAGACAAATAGTCGCTAGGTAGAAAGGAGACTTTTTCGCATGAAACAGCGTGGTAAAAGGATTCGCCCATCTGGTAAAGATTTAGTCTTTCATTTTACGATAGCGTCACTCCTGCCTGTTTTCCTGCTGGTTGTCGGACTGTTTCATGTGAAGACAATCCAGCAGATCAACTGGCAGGATTTTAACCTATCACAAGCAGATAAGATTGACATTCCCTATTTAATTATCAGTTTCAGTGTCGCAATTCTTATCTGCTTGCTGGTAGCGTTTGTATTCAAACGGGTTCGCTATGATACGGTTAAACAACTTTACCACCGTCAAAAACTGGCAAAGATGATACTTGAAAACAAGTGGTATGAATCTGAACAGGTCAAAACAGAGGGTTTCTTTAAAGATAGTGCTGGTCGTACAAAGGAAAAGATAACCTACTTCCCTAAAATGTATTATCGACTTAAAAATGGCTTGATACAGATACGGGTGGAAATCACGCTGGGAAAATATCAAGACCAACTCTTACACTTGGAAAAGAAATTAGAGAGTGGCTTGTACTGTGAGCTGACGGATAAAGAGTTAAAGGATTCCTATGTGGAATATACTTTGCTCTATGACACCATAGCCAGTCGTATTTCTATTGATGAAGTAGAAGCTAAAGATGGTAAACTTCGCTTAATGAAAAACGTATGGTGGGAATATGATAAGCTCCCTCATATGTTGATTGCTGGTGGTACAGGTGGCGGTAAAACTTACTTTATACTGACACTGATTGAAGCCTTGCTTCATACAGATTCAAAACTGTATATTCTTGACCCGAAAAATGCTGACCTTGCGGACTTAGGTTCTGTGATGGCAAATGTCTACTATAGAAAAGAAGACTTGCTTTCTTGCATTGAAACATTCTATGAAGAAATGATGAAACGTAGTGAGGAAATGAAGCAGATGAAGAACTATAAGACTGGCAAAAATTATGCTTACTTAGGTCTCCCGGCACACTTCTTAATCTTTGATGAATACGTCGCTTTCATGGAAATGCTGGGAACAAAAGAAAACACCGCAGTTATGAATAAGCTGAAACAGATTGTCATGTTAGGTCGTCAAGCTGGCTTCTTTCTAATACTGGCTTGTCAACGTCCAGACGCAAAATATTTAGGCGACGGAATCCGTGATCAGTTTAATTTCAGAGTGGCTTTAGGTCGTATGTCTGAAATGGGCTATGGCATGATGTTTGGCAGTGACGTACAAAAGGATTTCTTCTTAAAGCGAATCAAAGGTCGTGGCTATGTTGATGTAGGAACAAGTGTCATATCAGAGTTTTATACTCCCCTTGTACCAAAAGGATATGATTTCTTGGAGGAAATTAAAAAGTTATCCAACAGCAGACAGTCCACGCAGGCGACGTGCGAAGCGGAAGTCGCAGGTGTGGACTGATCTTGCTGGCTGGTGTGGCAATAGCCACGCCAGCACTTAACCCCCCGTATCTAACAGGGGGGTACAAATCGACAGGAAACAGTCAAAAAAACATTAGAAAATCCTTTGGTTACAAGGGATTTACAAAATTTCAGCGTATGTCAAATGGGCTTTAAAAGTTGACATACGCCTTTTTGATTGGAGGGATTTTTACTGAATGAACAAACTTGGTTACAGCATTTAAAAGAAAAACGCTTGGCTTATGGACTATCTCAAAACCGTTTAGCTGTTGCGACTGGTATTACAAGGCAGTATCTAAGCGATATTGAAACAGGAAAAGTCAAGCCATCAGAGGATTTACAGCAGTCCCTTTGGGAAGCTCTGGAACGCTTCAATCCCGACGCTCCCCTTGAAATGCTGTTTGATTATGTAAGGATTCGCTTTCCGACAACAGACGTACAGCAGGTGGTCGAAAACATCTTACAACTGAAACTGTCCTATTTTCTTCATGAGGACTATGGTTTCTATTCTTATTCAGAGCATTATGCTTTAGGCGACATATTCGTCCTTTGCTCCCATGAACTGGACAAAGGAGTTCTGGTGGAATTGAAAGGTCGTGGGTGCAGACAATTTGAAAGCTATCTTCTGGCACAACAAAGAAGCTGGTATGAGTTCTTTATGGACGTTTTGGTGGCTGGCGGTGTGATGAAACGCCTTGACCTTGCCATTAACGATAAGACAGGGATTTTGAATATCCCTGTACTCACTGAAAAGTGCCAACAGGAAGAATGTATCTCCGTCTTCCGCAGTTTTAAAAGCTATCGCAGTGGCGAACTGGTACGCAAAGAGGAAAAGGAATGTATGGGAAACACCCTCTATATCGGTTCATTACAAAGTGAAGTTTATTTCTGTATCTATGAAAAGGACTACGAGCAGTACAAGAAAAATGATATTCCCATTGAAGACGCAGAAGTAAAAAACCGTTTTGAGATTCGATTGAAAAATGAGCGTGCCTATTATGCAGTCCGTGATTTACTCGTCTATGACAATCCAGAGCATACCGCCTTTAAAATTATCAATCGGTATATCCGTTTTGTAGATAAAGACGATTCCAAACCTCGTTCTGATTGGAAACTGAATGAAGAATGGGCTTGGTTTATTGGGAACAATCGTGAACGATTAAAACTAACCACAAAACCAGAGCCTTACTCCTTCCAAAGGACGCTGAACTGGCTATCTCATCAAGTTGCCCCGACCTTAAAGGTTGCGATTAAACTTGATGAAATCAACCAGACGCAGGTTGTAAAAGACATTCTCGACCATGCGAAACTGACAGACCGACACAAGCAGATTTTGAAGCAACAGTCAGTAAAAGAACAGGACGTGATAACAACAAAAAAATAACTCAAATACAAATTCATTGAATATAGAGAGGAGAACATTTTTATGAATTTTGGACAAAACCTTTATAACTGGTTTCTATCAAACGCTCAATCACTGGTGCTTTTAGCAATCGTTGTGATTGGCTTGTATCTTGGCTTCAAGCGTGAGTTTAGCAAACTGATTGGCTTTTTAATTATTGCGATTATTGCGGTTGGCTTAGTCTTCAACGCTGCTGGAGTAAAAGACATTTTACTAGAGCTATTCAATCGCATTATTGGTGCTTAAATAAAACCGTTCTTTTGTGGAATATAAGTGGTTTTCTTATGTTCCGCAAAGGAATGGTACACCAAACGAAGTGCGGTAGGGATTTTTGAATCTCTACAAAGAAAGGACGTGAATATATGGACGATATGCAAGTCTATATTGCGAATTTAGGCAAATACAATGAGGGCGAATTGGTCGGTGCGTGGTTTACCTTTCCCATTGACTTTGAGGAAGTCAAAGAGAAAATCGGCTTGAATGATGAATATGAGGAATACGCCATTCATGACTACGAGTTACCCTTTACGGTTGACGAATACACTTCCATTGGCGAACTCAATCGACTATGGGAAATGGTATCGGAATTACCCGAAGAATTACAATCGGAGCTATCTGCTCTGCTCACTCATTTTTCAAGCATTGAAGAACTAAGCGAACATCAAGAGGATATTATCATTCATTCCGATTGTGATGATATGTATGACGTGGCACGCTACTACATTGAAGAAACGGGTGCTTTAGGCGAAGTACCAGCTAGTCTTCAAAACTATATTGATTATCAAGCCTATGGTCGGGATTTAGACCTTTCAGGAACGTTTATCTCAACCAATCATGGGATTTTTGAAATCGTCTATTAAATCTGTCGGTACATTACTACTGGCAGATTTTCTATTTTACAGGGTGGCTCAATCAGCTACCCCTATTTTTTATGAAAGGATTGATTACATGAAGAAAATACGAAGCTATACCAGTATCTGGTCTGTGGAAAAGGTACTGTATTCTATCAATGATTTTAGACTTCCGTTTCCCATAACCTTTACGCAAATGACATGGTTTGTCGTGTCACTCTTTGCAGTGATGATACTTGGCAACTTGCCCCCTCTTTCCATGATAGAGGGAGCATTTCTCAAATACTTTGGGATTCCTGTGGCTTTCACATGGTTTATGTCTACAAAAACTTTTGATGGTAAAAAGCCTTATGGATTTTTGAAGTCTGTCATTGCTTATGCACTGCGACCAAAGCTGACCTATGCAGGAAAAAAAGTAACGCTTGGCAGAAACCAGCCACAAGAAGCCATTACAGCAGTTAGGAGTGAATTTTATGGCATATCCAATTAAATACATTGAAAACAATCTCGTCTGGAATAAAGACGGGGAATGTTATGCTTACTATGAGCTTGTTCCTTACAATTACTCATTTCTAAGTCCAGAACAGAAAATACAAGTGCATGATTCTTTCAGACAGCTTATCGCACAAAATCGTGATGGCAAAATTCATGCTTTACAAATCAGTACAGAATCCAGCATACGTTCTGCACAAGAGCGTTCCAAAAATGAAGTCACTGGCAAGCTCAAAGCGGTTGCCTATGACAAAATCGACCAACAGACAGACGCTTTAATATCCATGATTGGCGAAAATCAAGTGAACTACCGTTTCTTTATCGGCTTTAAGTTGCTTCTCAACGATCAGGAGTTTTCTATGAAAAGTCTTACAGTTGAAGCAAAAAATGCTTTGTCTGATTTTGTCTATGATGTGAACCATAAGCTGATGGGCGATTTTGTTAGTATGAGTAATGATGAAATCCTGCGTTTTCAGAAGATGGAAAAGCTCTTAGAAAATAAAATCTCTCGTCGTTTCAAAATCCGCAGGTTAGATAAGGACGACTTCGGCTATCTGATTGAACACCTTTACGGACAGACAGGCACTGCCTATGAAGAGTATGAGTACCATCTATCAAAGAAAAAGCTGGATAATGAAACGCTGATTAAATACTATGACTTGATTAAGCCTACTCGCTGTTTGGTGGAAGAAAAACAGCGATATTTGAAAATCCAGCAGGAAGATGAAACCGTCTATGTAGCTTACTTTACCATTAACAGCATTGTCGGAGAACTGGACTTCCCGTCCTCTGAAATCTTCTACTACCAGCAACAGCAATTTACATTCCCGATTGATACGTCAATGAATGTGGAAATTGTAGCGAATCGTAAAGCCCTATCTACTGTCCGCAATAAAAAGAAAGAACTGAAAGACTTGGATAACCACGCTTGGCAAAGTGATAATGAAACCAGCTCCAATGTGGCGGAAGCTCTGGAAAGTGTGAATGAGCTGGAAACCAATTTAGACCAAAGCAAGGAATCTATGTACAAGCTGTCTTATGTGGTAAGGGTATCAGCAAATGATCTTGACGAACTCAAACGTCGTTGTAATGAAGTGAAAGATTTTTATGACGATTTAAGCGTAAAACTGGTACGACCATTTGGGGATATGCTCGGCTTACATGAAGAATTTTTACCTGCCAGCAAGCGTTATATGAATGATTATATTCAATACGTGACCTCTGATTTCCTCGCTGGTTTAGGTTTTGGTGCTACTCAAATGCTGGGGGAAAATGAGGGGATTTATGTTGGCTACAGCTTAGATACTGGACGCAATGTCTATCTGAAACCTGCTCTTGCCAGTCAAGGGGTTAAGGGTTCAGTAACCAATGCGTTAGCGTCGGCTTTTGTTGGTTCGCTGGGTGGTGGTAAATCCTTTGCGAATAACCTTATCGTCTATTATGCGGTGCTTTATGGGGCACAAGCAGTGATTGTAGACCCAAAAGCAGAACGTGGCAGATGGAAAGAAACCTTGCCAGAGATTTCCCATGAAATCAATATCGTCACTCTGACTTCTGATGAGAAAAACAAAGGCTTACTTGACCCTTATGTGATTATGAAAAATCCCAAAGATTCTGAATCACTGGCTATTGATATTCTGACATTCCTTACGGGGATTTCCTCTCGTGATGGGGAACGCTTCCCAATCCTTAGAAAAGCCATTCGTGCAGTAACCAATAGTGAAGTACGAGGGTTGATGAAAGTGATTGAGGAATTACGGGTTGAGAATACGCCACTAAGTACCAGTATAGCCGACCATATCGAAAGTTTTACAGACTATGACTTTGCACATTTATTATTCAGTAATGGTTATGTGGAGCAGTCTATCAGCTTAGAAAAACAACTGAACATTATACAGGTTGCGGACTTGGTACTTCCCGACAAGGAAACTTCCTTTGAGGAATATACCACTATGGAGCTTTTATCCGTTGCTATGCTGATTGTCATTAGTACCTTTGCTTTAGACTTTATCCATACAGACCGAAGCATTTTCAAGATTGTAGATTTAGACGAAGCATGGAGCTTTTTACAGGTAGCACAAGGAAAAACACTATCTATGAAGCTGGTTCGGGCTGGTCGTGCTATGAACGCTGGGGTATATTTCGTGACCCAAAATACAGACGACCTCTTAGATGAAAAACTGAAAAATAACCTCGGCTTAAAATTTGCATTTCGTTCCACTGACCTTAACGAGATTAAAAAGACCTTAGCCTTTTTTGGTGTAGACCCAGAGGACGAAAACAATCAGAAGCGATTGCGTGATTTGGAAAACGGGCAATGCCTTATCAGTGATTTATATGGTCGTGTCGGTGTGATACAGTTCCACCCTGTATTTGAAGAACTGCTCCATGCCTTTGATACCAGACCACCTGTGCGAAAAGAGGTGTAAATGTGAAACCATCAATAGTAAACAGAATAAAATCAAACTGGACGCTGAAACGTCTAGGTAAAGTGGCAATGACAGTGGCTTTCACACTTGTGATTGCCATTTTTCTTTTAGCCATGCTGGGAACGGTGGTTCAAGCTGCGGGCTTGGTAGATGATACGGTCAATGTGGCAAATGAATACAGCCGATACCCACTTGAAAACTATCAACTGGATTTTTATGTGGATAATAGCTGGGGCTGGCTTCCGTGGAACTGGTCGGACGGGATTGGAAAACAGGTCATGTATGGACTATATGCCATTACCAATTTTATTTGGACAATCAGTTTGTATGTTTCCAATGCGACAGGTTACTTAGTACAGGAAGCCTATTCCTTAGACTTCATTTCCGCTACAGCAGATTCCATTGGTAAGAATATGCAGACCTTAGCTGGTGTGAGTGCAAACGGATTTTCAACAGAGGGTTTCTATGTTGGATTCCTCTTACTCTTGATTTTGGTTCTTGGGGTTTATGTTGCCTATACGGGACTGATAAAGAGAGAAACCACAAAGGCAATTCATGCCATTATGAATTTTGTGCTGGTGTTTATCCTATCGGCTTCCTTTATTGCCTACGCTCCCGACTACATTAAAAAAATCAATGACTTTTCATCAGACATCAGTAATGCCAGTTTATCACTTGGCACGAAGATTGTCATGCCCCATTCCGATAGTCAAGGCAAGGACAGCGTGGACTTAATCAGAGATAGCCTGTTTTCCATACAGGTTCAGCAACCGTGGCTACTGCTTCAATACAACAGTTCAGACATTGAAAGTATCGGTATTGACCGTGTGGAAAGCCTGCTCTCCACCAGCCCAGATTCCAACAATGGCGAAGACAGAGAAAAAATTGTTGCGGAAGAAATTGAAGACAGAAGCAATACCAATCTAACCATTACAAAGACCATTAACCGTTTAGGTACAGTCTTCTTCCTATTTGTCTTCAATATTGGGATTTCCATATTTGTATTCCTATTAACAGGAATCATGATTTTCTCGCAGGTACTTTTTATCATCTATGCTATGTTTCTGCCTGTGAGCTTTATTTTAAGCATGATTCCATCATTTGATGGTATGTCAAAACGAGCCATAACAAAGCTCTTTAATACCATTTTGACACGAGCTGGAATCACATTGATTATTACGACAGCATTTAGTATTTCAACCATGCTCTATACCTTATCGGCTGGTTATCCGTTCTTTTTGATTGCTTTTCTACAGATTGTGACCTTTGCAGGAATCTACTTCAAGCTGGGCGATTTAATGAGTATGTTTTCTCTACAGAGTAACGATTCTCAAAGTGTGGGAAGTCGTGTGATGAGAAAACCTCGTATGCTTATGCACGCTCACATGCACCGTCTACAGCGGAAACTTGGACGTTCCATGACTACTCTAGGGGCTGGGTCTGCCATTGTTACAGGTAAAAAAGGACAGTCGGGTTCGGGGAGTTCTGCAAGGACACAAGCAGATCACTCCCGACCAGACGGAAAGGAAAAATCAACACTTGGAAAACGTATCGGTCAAACCATCGGTACAGTAGCTGATACCAAAGACAGAATGGTAGACACTGCTAGTGGTTTGAAAGAACAGGTTAAAGATTTGCCGACCAATGCAAGATATGCAGTATATCAAGGAAAATCCAAAGTAAAAGAGAATGTCCGTGATTTAACCAGTAGTATTTCTCAAACCAAAGCGGACAGAGCCAGTGGACGCAAGGAACAGCAGGAACAAAGGCGAAAAACCATTGCGAAGCGTCGCTCTGAAATGGAACAGGTCAAACAGAAAAAACAGCCTGCTTCTTCTGTTCATGAAAGACCGACTACAAGACAAGAACAATATCATGATGAACAGACCTCAAAACAGTCTAATATTCAGACTTCATATAAGGAATCTCAACAAGCCAAACAAGAGCGTCCAGCAGTTAAGTCCGATTTTTCAAGTCCAAAAGTGGAACGCCAAGGCAATACCGTTCAAGAAAAAACCGTTCAAAAGCCAGCAACTTCAACCACTACAGCAGATAGAACTTCACAACGTCCAATCACAAAAGAACGTCCGTCTACTGTTCAAAGAGTACCACTACAAAATACAAGAAGTAGACCACCAATCAAAACCGCCACCATTAAGAAAGTCGGTAAGAAACCATGAAGTTGAAAACTTTAGTGATTGGTGGTTCTGGATTATTCTTGATGGTCTTCTCACTGCTTCTGTTTGTTGCCATTTTATTTTCAGATGAACAGGACAGCGGAATTTCCAATATTCATTATGGAGGTGTGAATGTTTCCGCAGAAGTGCTGGCTCATAAGCCTATGGTAGAAAAATATGCCAAAGAATATGGCGTTGAAGAATATGTCAACATACTTCTTGCGATTATACAGGTGGAATCGGGCGGTACTGCGGAAGATGTTATGCAGTCCTCGGAATCCCTCGGTCTTCCACCTAATTCATTGAGTACAGAAGAATCCATTAAGCAAGGTGTGAAGTATTTCAGTGAATTATTAGCCAGTAGCGAAAGGCTCAGTGTAGATTTAGAATCGGTTATCCAGTCCTACAATTATGGTGGTGGTTTCTTAGGGTATGTGGCTAATCGTGGAAATAAATATACCTTTGAACTGGCTCAAAGTTTCTCAAAAGAGTATTCAGGTGGCGAAAAAGTGTCTTACCCCAATCCCATAGCCATACCTATCAATGGGGGCTGGCGATACAACTATGGCAATATGTTTTATGTGCAACTGGTAACGCAGTATCTTGTCACAACAGAGTTTGATGATGATACGGTACAAGCCATCATGGACGAAGCACTGAAATATGAGGGCTGGCGATACGTTTACGGTGGAGCTTCCCCGACTACTTCTTTTGATTGTAGCGGACTGACACAATGGACGTATGGAAAAGCTGGAATTAACTTACCACGAACCGCACAACAGCAATATGATGTGACCCAGCATATCCCACTATCGGAAGCACAAGCTGGCGATTTGGTTTTCTTTCATTCTACCTATAACGCTGGCTCTTATATTACTCATGTTGGGATATACCTTGGCAATAACCGTATGTTTCATGCAGGCGACCCAATCGGTTATGCCGACTTAACAAGCCCCTACTGGCAACAGCATTTAGTGGGAGCAGGACGAATCAAACAATGAGAAAGGAAGATTTAATGATGAAATTTAGAAAAAATCAGAATAAAGAAAAACAGATACCAAAGGAAAAGAAACCTCGTGTCTACTATAAGGTCAATCCTCATAAAAAGGTTGTGATTGCCTTGTGGGTACTTTTAGGGCTTAGTTTCAGCTTTGCGATATTCAAGCACTTTACAGCTATAGATACTCATACTATTCACGAAACAACTATCATAGAAAAGGAATACGTTGATACTCATCATGTAGAAAATTTTGTAGAGAACTTTGCGAAAGTCTACTATTCATGGGAGCAATCCGATAAGTCCATTGATAATCGAATGGAAAGTCTAAAAGGCTATCTGACAGATGAACTTCAAGCTCTCAATGTTGATACAGTACGCAAAGATATTCCTGTATCGTCTTCTGTAAGAGGATTTCAGATATGGACGGTAGAGCCAACTGGCGACAATGAGTTTAATGTAACCTACAGTGTAGACCAGCTCATTACAGAGGGAGAAAATACAAAGACCGTCCACTCTGCTTATATAGTGAGTGTCTATGTAGATGGTTCTGGAAATATGGTACTGGTTAAGAATCCGACCATTACCAACATACCTAAGAAATCAAGTTATAAACCAAAAGCCATTGAAAGTGAGGGGACGGTTGATTCCATTACAACCAATGAAATCAATGAGTTTTTAACGACGTTCTTCAAGCTCTATCCTACAGCGACAGCCAGTGAACTTTCCTACTATGTGAATGACGGGATATTAAAACCAATCGGAAAAGAGTACATCTTTCAAGAACTGGTAAATCCTATTCACAATCGTAAGGATAATCAAGTCACGGTATCGCTGACAGTGGAGTATATCGACCAGCAGACCAAAGCAACGCAGGTATCTCAATTTGATTTGGTACTTGAAAAGAACGGGAGTAATTGGAAGATTATAGAATAACAAATATTGGTACATTATTACAGCTATTTTGTAATCACGTACTCTCTTTGATAAAAAATTGGAGATTCCTTTACAAATATGCTCTTACGTGCTATTATTTAAGTATCTATTTAAAAGGAGTTAATAAATATGCGGCAAGGTATTCTTAAATAAACTGTCAATTTGATAGTGGGAACAAATAATTGGATGTCCTTTTTTAGGAGGGCTTAGTTTTTTGTACCCAGTTTAAGAATACCTTTATCATGTGATTCTAAAGTATCCGGAGAATATCTGTATGCTTTGTATGCCTATGGTTATGCATAAAAATCCCAGTGATAAGAGTATTTATCACTGGGATTTTTATGCCCTTTTGGGCTTTTGAATGGAGGAAAATCACATGAAAATTATTAATATTGGAGTTTTAGCTCATGTTGATGCGGGAAAAACTACCTTAACAGAAAGCTTATTATATAACAGTGGAGCGATTACAGAATTAGGAAGCGTGGACAGAGGTACAACGAAAACGGATAATACGCTTTTAGAACGTCAGAGAGGAATTACAATTCAGACGGCGATAACCTCTTTTCAGTGGAAAAATACTAAGATAAACATCATAGACACGCCAGGACATATGGATTTTTTAGCAGAAGTATATCGTTCATTATCAGTATTAGATGGGGCAATTCTACTGATTTCTGCAAAAGATGGCGTACAAGCACAAACTCGTATATTGTTTCATGCACTTAGGAAAATAGGTATTCCCACAATCTTTTTTATCAATAAGATTGACCAAAATGGAATTGATTTATCAACGGTTTATCAGGATATTAAAGAGAAACTTTCTGCGGAAATTGTAATCAAACAGAAGGTAGAACTGCATCCTAATATGCGTGTAATGAACTTTACCGAATCTGAACAATGGGATATGGTAATAGAAGGAAATGATTACCTTTTGGAGAAATATACGTCTGGGAAATTATTGGAAGCATTAGAACTCGAACAAGAGGAAAGCATAAGATTTCATAATTGTTCCCTGTTCCCTGTTTATCACGGAAGTGCAAAAAACAATATAGGGATTGATAACCTTATAGAAGTGATTACGAATAAATTTTATTCATCAACACATCGAGGTCAGTCTGAACTTTGCGGAAAAGTTTTCAAAATTGAGTATTCGGAAAAAAGACAGCGTCTTGCATATATACGTCTTTATAGTGGCGTACTGCATTTGCGAGATTCGGTTAGAATATCGGAAAAGGAAAAAATAAAAATTACAGAAATGTATACTTCAATAAATGGTGAATTATGTAAAATCGATAAGGCTTATTCCGGGGAAATTGTTATTTTGCAGAATGAGTTTTTGAAGTTAAATAGTGTTCTTGGAGATACAAAGCTATTGCCACAGAGAGAGAATTGAAAATCCCCTCCCTCTGCTGCAAACGACTGTTGAACCGAGCAAACCTCAACAAAGGGAAATGTTACTTGATGCACTTTTAGAAATCTCCGACAGTGACCCGCTTCTGCGATATTATGTGGATTCTGCGACACATGAAATCATACTTTCTTTCTTAGGGAAAGTACAAATGGAAGTGACTTGTGCTCTGCTGCAAGAAAAGTATCATGTGGAGATAGAAATAAAAGAGCCTACAGTCATTTATATGGAAAGACCGTTAAAAAAAGCAGAGTATACCATTCACATCGAAGTTCCACCGAATCCTTTCTGGGCTTCCATTGGTCTATCTGTAGCACCGCTTCCATTAGGGAGCGGAGTACAGTATGAGAGCTCGGTTTCTCTTGGATACTTAAATCAATCGTTTCAAAATGCAGTTATGGAGGGGATACGCTATGGCTGTGAACAAGGA
Source organism: Streptococcus infantis (assembly GCF_047463175.1). GTDB lineage: Bacteria > Bacillota > Bacilli > Lactobacillales > Streptococcaceae > Streptococcus > Streptococcus infantis_AC. The sequence continues at coordinate 295,090 of NZ_JASHEJ010000002.1, read as the reverse complement.
TTGTATGGTTGGAATGTGACGGACTGTAAAATCTGTTTTAAGTATGGCTTATACTATAGCCCTGTTAGTACCCCAGCAGATTTTCGGATGCTTGCTCCTATTGTATTGGAACAAGTCTTAAAAAAAGCTGGAACAGAATTGTTAGAGCCATATCTTAGTTTTAAAATTTATGCGCCACAGGAATATCTTTCACGAGCATACAACGATGCTCCTAAATATTGTGCGAACATCGTAGACACTCAATTGAAAAATAATGAGGTCATTCTTAGTGGAGAAATCCCTGCTCGGTGTATTCAAGAATATCGTAGTGATTTAACTTTCTTTACAAATGGACGTAGTGTTTGTTTAACAGAGTTAAAAGGGTACCATGTTACTACCGGTGAACCTGTTTGCCAGCCCCGTCGTCCAAATAGTCGGATAGATAAAGTACGATATATGTTCAATAAAATAACTTAGTGTATTTTATGTTGTTATATAAATATGGTTTCTTGTTAAATAAGATGAAATATTTTTTAATAAAGATTTGAATTAAAGTGTAAAGGAGGAGATAGTTATTATAAACTACAAGTGGATATTGTGTCCTGTATGTGGAAATAAAACACGATTAAAGATAAGGGAAGATACTGAATTAAAAAAATTCCCCCTCTATTGTCCGAAATGCAGACAAGAAAATTTAATTGAAATAAAGCAGTTCAAAGTAACTGTGATTACAGAGCCAGACGCAAAGACGCAGAGCCGATAAAATGAGATTAATACAATCTCATTTTATCGGCTCTTTCCGTTATGTATGGATTCTTTTAATTAGTCTTCGATGTTTCTTGCTTCGTTGATACCGCTGGCTAAAGATTCCATTAAGGATAGTTCTTTGTCTGTAAAGCTATCCATGTATTTCTCTATCTGTAATCGTCGGGTGCTTTTTACCAAGTTATTAGCAGGTAAGAAAAATTCATCAACGGAAACATGAAGTAACGATACAAGGTCATAAAGAACTTGTATGCTGGGGTGTTGCCCTTTATTTTCAATATTAGTTAAGTACCGTGGGTCAATTTCAATCAATGCTCCCACTTGTTCACGAGTTAAACCTCGTTTCAATCGAGCTTCTTTAATGGCTAAACCAAAGGCTCTAAAATCATATTTATCTTCTTTTTTTCGCATAGTAGACCACCTCTATACATTTTATTGTTCCTACTGAATTAAAAACAGGTATAGAAAAACGTGTTATATGGTTTATAGGTTTATATTTAATAAAAAGCACTACTAAACGCCAATAAAAAAAACCGTTATATGGTAGTGCTATTTACGCTGTTAAAATATTGTATATTACTTCCAAATGGCGGTTTGTTGGAGGTCAACGTCGCCATGAAGTACATCATATACAATAAATTTCCTTACATTGGGTTCTTGTCAAAAAAAGTCGTCTATCTGCAATAGATAAGTACGTCCACCAATGTGGTTTTATAAATCATATAGATAGAATAACAGAAGCATGTAAACAGAGAAATAAATCTGTTTATATGCTTTTTTGGCTATTCAGAACTTTTTTACAAAGATTATTTATCAGTAATGCAACAAATCCCCCTTTCACATTGGGACTAAGAGTGAAAGGAGATAAACGAGCAAGGCTCACTTCCTTTCCTAGACAGAAAGGGGGTGAGAAACATGAAACCATCTTCTTTTCAGACCACAATAGAAAATCAGTTTGACTATATCTGTAAACGTGCTATGGAAGACGAGCGAAAGAATTATATGCTTTATCTTTCAAGGATTGCAAAGCGTGAGGTGTCCTTTTCGGATGTTGGCGATTATCTTGTTAGCCAGTTTGCGACAACAGATAACTATTCAACTGACTTTCAGATTTTTACACTCAATGGGTTATCAGTAGGCGTTGAAAATGATTTGTTGAGTGAAGCATTACGTGAGTTGCCAGACAAGAAACGTGAAATTCTACTGCTGTTTTACTTTATGGACATGAGCGATTCAGAAATTGCAGACCTGTTAAAATTGAACCGTTCTACTGTCTATCGGCATAGAACCAGTGGACTAGCCTTAATTAAAAAGTTTATGGAGGAATTTGAAGAATGAAAACACAATATCCTATGATTCCCTTTCCTCTCATTGTAAAGGCAACAGATGGCGATACCGAAGCGATTAACCAGATTCTACATCATTACAGAGGGTACATAACGAAGCGTTCCCTACGACTTATGAAAGATGAATATGGCAATCAAAGTATGGTCGTTGATGAAGTCTTACGTGGAAGAATGGAAACCAGACTGATTACAAAGATTTTGTCATTTGAAATTAAGTAATATCCTCTCTCCTTTCGTGGAAGCGTGCTAAACCATTCCACGCTTCCCGAACAGGGAGGTTTGTTATTCCACCAAAGCATATTGAGCTTTCAATGTGTTTTGATAGGCTAACGAGCCATTGTTCTTTGAAAACTGAATAAAAGTAATCGAATACGTTTCGATAAGAAAAGAGCCAACGGAACTAACCGCCATGACCTATCTTATAAAGATAGCGAGCGATTCATGTTAGTGATCCGAGAAGCAATCTTTAGCAGGATTGCCTGCAACGACATTCTTATCGTGATAATGATACTCCCATACAGTCAATAGTCCGAGCGTGATAAAACCGTCGCAGGCAATGAGTATGGCTACATGAGAACCATGCAGGGGTGGAACTCCCGTGAGCTTTGCTAAAGCTGTTCGATTGCTGGTAAAACAACTTTTATGAAATCCAAATAAGTGATTTGGAAAGGAGGATTTTATGAAGCAGACTGACATTCCTATTTGGGAACGTTATACCCTAACCATTGAAGAAGCGTCAAAATATTTTCGTATTGGCGAAAACAAGCTACGACGCTTGGCAGAGGAAAATAAAAATGCAAATTGGCTGATTATGAATGGCAATCGTATTCAGATTAAACGAAAACAATTTGAAAAAATTATAGATACATTGGACGCAATCTAGCGTCGCCAAAGGGTCTTGTATATGATAAAATAGTATTAAGTCGTATCAAGGCTCTTTCCATAAAGGAAAGGAGCAAATGCCATGTCAGAAAAAAGACGTGACAATAAAGGTCGAATCTTAAAGACTGGAGAGAGCCAACGAAAAGACGGAAGATACTTATACAAATATATAGATTCATTTGGAGAACCGCAATTTGTTTACTCGTGGAAACTTGTGGCTACAGACCGAGTACCAGCAGGAAAGCGTGATTGTATCTCACTTAGAGAGAAAATCGCAGAGTTACAGAAAGACATTCATGATGGTATTGATGTTGTAGGAAAGAAAATGACACTCTGCCAGCTTTACGCAAAACAGAACGCTCAAAGACCAAAGGTTAGAAAAAACACTGAAACTGGACGCAAATATCTTATGGATATTTTGAAGAAAGACAAGTTAGGTGTAAGAAGTATTGACAGTATTAAGCCATCAGACGCTAAAGAATGGGCTATTAGAATGAGTGAAAATGGTTATGCTTATCAAACCATCAATAACTACAAACGTTCTTTAAAGGCTTCATTCTATATTGCTATACAAGATGATTGTGTTCGGAAGAATCCATTTGACTTTCAACTGAAAGCAGTTCTTGATGATGATACTGTCCCTAAGACCGTACTAACAGAAGAACAGGAAGAAAAACTGTTAGCCTTTGCAAAAGCTGATAAAACCTACAGCAAAAATTATGATGAAATTCTGATACTCTTAAAAACAGGTCTTCGTATTTCAGAGTTTGGTGGTTTGACACTTCCAGATTTAGATTTTGAGAATCGTCTTGTCAATATAGACCATCAGCTATTGAGAGATACTGAAATTGGGTACTACATTGAAACACCAAAGACCAAAAGTGGCGAACGTCAAGTTCCTATGGTTGAAGAAGCCTATCAAGCATTTAAGCGAGTGTTAGCGAATCGAAAGAATGATAAGCGTGTTGAGATTGATGGATATAGTGATTTCCTCTTTCTTAATAGAAAGAACTATCCAAAAGTGGCAAGTGATTACAACGGCATGATGAAAGGTCTTGTTAAGAAATACAATAAGTATAACGAGGATAAATTGCCACACATCACTCCACATAGTTTGCGACATACATTCTGTACCAACTATGCAAATGCAGGAATGAATCCAAAGGCATTACAGTACATTATGGGACATGCTAATATAGCCATGACGCTGAACTATTACGCACATGCAACATTCGATTCTGCAATGGCAGAAATGAAACGCTTGAATAAAGAGAAGCAACAGGAGCGTCTTGTTGCTTAGTAGTACAAATGAATTTACTACTTATTTACCACTTCTGACAGCTAAGACATGAGGAAATATGCAAAGAAACGTGAAGTATCTTCCTACAGTAAAAATACTCGAAAGCACATAGAATAAGGCTTTACGAGCATTTAAGAAAATATAAAAAGATAATTAGAAATTTATACTTTGTTTCTATTCAAAAAATATAAATACGTATAAACTTTCTAATCTATTTGATATTGTAAAGTATCTAGATAGAAAATTCAGAAAATTGTTTCTTTTGTCTTGAAAATTTTTGAAAAAATGGTATTATAGAAACAAGTCATTTTATTGAGAAGAGAAAGGGGAACGATGGAGAAAATCATTTTAGACTCACCAAAGTCAGGTTCGGAACTCGTTTTGGAAACGCTCCGTGACCTAGGAATCGATACGATTTTTGGTTATCCAGGCGGGGCTGTATTGCCTTTATATGATGCTATTTATAATTTTAAAGGCATCCGCCATATTCTAGGTCGACATGAACAAGGTTGTCTTCATGAAGCAGAAGGTTATGCTAAGTCAACAGGGAAACTTGGTGTCGCAGTCGTCACAAGTGGACCAGGAGCTACCAATGCCATTACTGGTATTGCAGATGCTATGAGTGACAGTGTTCCCCTTTTGGTCTTCACTGGTCAGGTGGCAAGAGCGGGAATCGGTAAGGATGCTTTCCAAGAAGCAGATATCGTCGGTATTACCATGCCGATTACCAAGTACAACTACCAGGTTCGAGAGACGGCGGATATCCCACGTGTGATTACAGAGGCTGTGCACATTGCGACTACCGGTCGCCCAGGGCCAGTTGTTATTGACTTGCCAAAAGATGTTTCAGCTCTTGAAACGGACTTTGTCTATTCTTCAGAGATAGATTTACCAAGTTATCAACCAACTTTAGAGCCAAATGAGATGCAAATCAAGAAAATCTTGAAGCAACTCTCTAAGGCTAAGAAGCCAGTTTTGTTAGCTGGTGGTGGTATTAGTTATGCTGAAGCTGCTGCGGAGTTAAATGAATTTGCAGAGCGTTATCAAATTCCTGTTGTGACCAGTCTTTTGGGACAGGGAACAATTGCAACTAGCCATCCACTGTTTTTGGGAATGGGTGGGATGCATGGTTCCTTTGCAGCCAATATCGCAATGACTGAAGCTGATTTTATGATTTCGATTGGGTGCCGTTTTGACGACCGTTTGACTGGTAATCCTAAGACATTTGCGAAGAATGCCAAAGTAGCGCATATTGATATCGATCCAGCAGAGATTGGTAAGATTATCGCTGTTGATATCCCAGTTGTTGGTGATGCGAAAAAGGCCTTGCAACAGTTACTAGCGGAGCCAATCGTTCGTAACAATACTGAAAAATGGATTGAAAAAGTTACCAAAGATAAGAATCGTGTTCGTTCTTATGATAAAAAGGAACGTGTCGTCCAACCACAAGCAGTTATTGAACGAATTGGTGAGTTGACTAAGGGTGATGCCATTGTCGTAACTGACGTCGGACAACACCAAATGTGGACAGCTCAATACTATCCATACCAAAACGAGCGTCAACTCGTAACTTCAGGTGGACTAGGAACCATGGGATTTGGAGTTCCTGCAGCCATTGGGGCAAAAATTGCTAATCCAGATAAGGAGGTCGTGCTCTTTGTCGGTGATGGTGGTTTCCAAATGACCAATCAGGAATTGGCAATCTTAAATATCTACAAGATTCCAATCAAGGTCATCATGCTTAACAATCACTCGCTGGGTATGGTTCGTCAATGGCAAGAAGCTTTCTATGATGGACGAACATCTGAGTCAGTTTTTGATAGCCTTCCTGATTTCCAATTGATGGCTCAAGCCTATGGAATTAAGAATTATAAATTTGATAATCCTGAAACCTTAGAGAAGGATTTAGAAGTCATCTTGGAAGATGTACCAATGTTTATTGAGGTAGATATTTCTCGTAAAGAGCATGTTTTACCGATGGTACCAGCTGGTAAGAGTAATCATGAGATGTTGGGGGTGAAGTTTAATGCGTAGAATGTTAACAGCCAAACTTCAAAACCGGTCAGGAGTTCTCAATCGCTTTACCGGTGTCTTGTCTAGACGCCAAGTCAATATTGAGAGTATCTCGGTAGGGGCGACAGAAAATCCTAATGTGTCACGGATTACCATTATCATTGATGTTGCATCGAATGATGAGGTGGAGCAAATCATCAAACAACTCAACCGTCAGGTCGACGTGATTCGTGTCCGCGATATCACAGATAAACCGCACCTCGAGCGCGAAGTGATCTTGATAAAGGTCTCAGCGCCTGCGGAGAAGCGAGCAGAAATTTTAGCTATTATCCAGCCTTTCCGTGCAACTGTTGTCGATGTGGCTCCAAGCTCCATTACTGTACAGATGACTGGGAATGCGGAAAAGAGTGAAGCTTTGATTCGGGTTATTCGACCATACGGTATCAAGAATATCGCTCGGACGGGAGCAACTGGATTTACCCGCGATTAAAAATCCAACCTAAATTTGTTAATCTAGCCTATCAGGCAATAAATAATAGAAAAGAGAGAAAAACTATGGCAGTTCAAATGGAATACGAAAAAGATGTAAAAGTAGCAGCACTTGATGGTAAAAAAATCGCTGTTATCGGTTATGGTTCACAAGGTCATGCTCACGCTCAAAACTTGCGTGATTCAGGTCACGATGTGATCATCGGTGTTCGTCCAGGTAAATCTTTTGACAAAGCAAAAGAAGATGGTTTTGATACTTACACAGTAGCAGAAGCAACTAAATTGGCTGATGTTATCATGATCTTGGCTCCAGACGAAATCCAACAAGAATTGTACGAAGCAGAAATTGCTCCAAACTTGGAAGCTGGTAATGCTGTTGGATTTGCACATGGTTTCAACATCCACTTCGAATTCATCAAAGTTCCTGCGGATGTAGATGTCTTCATGTGTGCGCCTAAAGGACCTGGTCACTTGGTACGTCGTACTTATGAAGAAGGATTTGGTGTTCCAGCACTTTACGCTGTCTACCAAGATGCTACAGGAAATGCTAAAGATATCGCCATGGACTGGTGTAAAGGTGTTGGTTCAGCACGCGTTGGTCTTTTGGAAACAACTTATAAAGAAGAAACTGAAGAAGATTTATTTGGTGAACAAGCCGTTCTCTGTGGTGGTTTGACTGCCCTTATCGAAGCAGGTTTTGAAGTCTTGACGGAAGCTGGATACGCTCCAGAATTGGCTTACTTTGAAGTACTTCACGAAATGAAACTCATCGTTGACTTGATTTACGAGGGTGGATTCAAGAAAATGCGTCAATCAATTTCTAACACAGCTGAATACGGTGACTACGTTTCAGGTCCACGTGTTATCACTGAACAAGTGAAAGAAAACATGAAAGCCGTTCTTGCGGACATCCAAAATGGTACATTTGCCAACGACTTTGTGAACGACTACAAAGCTGGACGTCCAAAATTGACTGCTTACCGTGAACAAGCAGCTAACCTTGAAATTGAAAAGGTTGGTGCAGAGTTGCGTAAAGCAATGCCATTTGTTGGTAAAAACGACGATGACGCATTCAAAATCTACAACTAATTTTTGAGAATAAAAATAGAAGGCGAGTTGGGGGGTACCTAACCCGCTTTTTATCTTGAAAAAGAATCAAGGAGAAGATTATGCTTAGTGCAAAAGATGTGGTGAAGGCCCACAAGGTTCTGAGTGGTGTCGTAGCCAATACACCACTTGACTACGATCATTATTTATCAGAAAAATACGGAGCTAAAATTTATCTCAAAAAAGAAAATGCTCAACGAGTCCGCTCTTTTAAAATTCGTGGAGCTTATTATGCCATCTCACAATTGACTAAGGAAGAACGTGAACGTGGTGTAGTGTGCGCATCAGCGGGAAATCACGCTCAAGGTGTTGCCTACACTTGTAACGAGATGAAAATTCCTGCAACAATCTTTATGCCAATTACAACGCCTCAACAGAAAATTGGTCAGGTTCGTTTCTTTGGTGGAGATTTTGTAACTATCAAATTGGTAGGAGATACCTTTGATGCTTCAGCTAAGGCGGCTCAGGACTATACAGTTGCTGAAAATCGTACTTTTATTGATCCCTTTGATGATCCCTATGTTCAAGCTGGTCAAGGAACAGTAGCTTATGAAATTTTAGAAGAAGCGCGAAAAGAATCCATTGATTTTGATACTGTCTTGGTGCCTGTAGGAGGTGGAGGACTCATTGCAGGAGTTTCTACTTATATAAAGGAAACGAATCCGGCTATTGAAGTTCTGGGTGTAGAAGCCAACGGAGCTCGTTCCATGAAGGCTGCATTTGAGGCTGGAGGTCCGGTTAAACTCAAAGAAATCGATAAGTTTGCAGACGGGATTGCTGTGCAGAAGGTTGGACAATTGACCTATGAAGCAACCCGTAAAAATGTTGAAACGCTTATCGGAGTGGATGAAGGTTTAATCTCTGAGACATTGATAGATCTATACTCTAAACAGGGGATTGTAGCTGAGCCTGCAGGTGCTGCTAGTGTAGCAGCTTTGGAAGTACTGTCAGATTATATAAAAGGTAAGACTATTTGTTGTATCATCTCTGGAGGAAATAACGATATCAACCGTATGCCAGAGATGGAAGAGCGTGCCTTGATTTACGATGGAATCAAGCATTACTTTGTGGTAAACTTCCCACAACGTCCAGGTGCACTTCGCGAGTTTGTAAATGATATTTTAGGACCGAATGACGACATCACACGTTTTGAGTATATTAAACGTGCTAGCAAGGGAACAGGACCAGTCTTAATCGGGATTGCTCTTGCTAACAAGCATGATTATGCGGGCTTGATTCACCGAATGGAGAAATTTGATCCGTCTTATATTAACTTGAATGGGAATGAAACTCTATATAATATGCTTGTTTAATATCCTATAAAATTTTTATCATATCATTTGCCTAACCTATATACGAGTGCTATAATGTAAGTGAAGAAAGGGGGAGATTCCCATGGTTTTACAAGTTTTACTTGTTCTAGTGATTCTAATGCTTATTGTAGGAGCTATGTTAGTGAGCTCTGTTTATGTCGTTCGTCAACAGTCTGTTGCAATTATCGAACGATTTGGTAAGTATCAAAAGTTAAGTAATAGTGGTATTCATCTACGGGCACCATTTGGCATTGACAAAATTGCAGCTCGTGTGCAGCTACGCCTTTTACAAAGTGAGATCGTGGTTGAAACCAAAACCCAAGATAACGTTTTTGTGACTATGAATGTCGCAACTCAGTATCGTGTAAATGAGTTAAACGTTACAGACGCTTACTATAAATTGATGAGACCTGAAGCTCAAATCAAATCTTATATTGAAGATGCATTGCGCTCATCTGTTCCTAAGTTAACTTTGGATGAATTGTTTGAGAAAAAAGATGAAATTGCATTAGAAGTTCAAAAGCAAGTAGCGGAAGAAATGTCAACGTATGGGTATATTATCGTTAAGACGCTCATTACCAAAGTTGAGCCGGATGCAGAAGTCAAACAATCAATGAACGAAATTAATGCTGCCCAACGTAAGAGAGTGGCAGCTCAAGAATTGGCTGAAGCAGATAAAATTAAGATCGTTACAGCGGCAGAAGCTGAGGCAGAAAAAGATCGCCTCCATGGTGTGGGGATCGCAGAGCAGCGGAAAGCAATTGTTGATGGACTTGCTGATTCTATTAAAGAGTTAAAAGGAGCCAATGTCGAATTAACTGAAGAACAAATTATGTCAATCCTATTAACTAATCAGTATTTGGATACATTGAATAATTTTGCAGATAAACAAGGAAATAATACAATATTCTTGCCAGCAAATCCTAATGGAGTTGAAGATATTCGAACCCATATATTATCAGCTTTGAAAGCTAAATAATTATAATCTTAACGCAATAACTTTATTAATATATGTGTTTTAATTGACAAATATTATAAAAACATATAGAATGAAGTTGCGCAAAGAAAAAAATAGGAGAATAACATGGCTAAGTCTAACTTTGAAAAAGTAGAAGCAGTTGTTAGCTGGGTTCGTGATAAGAAGATCACAGGGTATCGTATTTCTAAGGAAACGAATGCCCGTGAGATGTCTATCATTGCTTTGGCTCAAGGACGTGCAAAAGTTAAAAACATTTCCTTTGAAACAGCCCTCGGCTTAATTGATTTCTACAATAAAAATCATGAAAAATTTGAAGATTAGTCTTTGGATATAGGCAGGTTCGAAAAGAATCTGCCTTTTCATTTTTGGAAATAAAAAAAAGACTGCCATTGCAGTCTTTTTTCTTATCGAAGATAGCGTTGTAAAAATTCTCTTGTACGTTCTTCTTTGGGATTAGTAAATAGATCTTCTGGTTTGCCTTCTTCTGCAATGACACCCTTATCCATAAAGATGACACGGTGTGATACATCGCGAGCAAATTCCATTTCGTGGGTTACGACGATCATGGTCAAGCCTTCTTGAGCTAAATCTTGCATGATTTTGAGAACTTCACCGACCATTTCAGGGTCAAGGGCTGATGTAGGCTCATCAAAGAGAATGGCATCAGGATTCATAGAAAGTGCACGAGCAATAGCAACACGCTGCTTTTGCCCACCAGAAAGTTGTTTAGGTTTAGCTTGCCAGTAGCGCTCTCCCATTCCAACTTTTTCAAGGTTCTCTTTAGCGACTTTCTCTGCTTCTGAGCGATCACGTTTGAGTACAGTTGTTTGGGCAACGATTGTATTTTCAAGCACGTTTAGGTTTTCAAAGAGGTTGAAGGACTGGAAGACCATTCCTAGTTTTTCTCGATAGTGAGTGAGGTTATAGCCTTTTTCGAGGACATTTTCACCGTGATATAGGATTTCGCCTTCAGTTGGTGTTTCAAGTAAGTTGATCGAACGTAGGAAGGTTGATTTACCACTACCGGAACTTCCAATGATAGAAATAACTTCTCCTTTATGGATAGTAAGGGAAATATCTTTTAGGACCTCGTTTTGTCCATAGGATTTTTTGAGGTGTTTGATTTCAAGAATGGGTTGATTCATTATTTCAAATCCTCCGTTTGCATTTGGTTAGCACCTGTAGTGTAAGTATCCATATCCATCCGTTTTTCGATATAGCGTAGGATACGTGTTACTGTAAAGGTGAGGACAAAGTAGATAACTGCGATAATAGTAAAGGTTTGGAAGTACTGGTAAGTCTGTGTTGCTACTGTATTTCCTGAGAAGTAAAGTTCTACAACAGAGATAACATTCAATACAGAAGTATCCTTGATGTTGATGACAAATTCATTACCAGTTGCAGGTAAAATGTTTCGAACCACTTGAGGTAGAACGATCTTACGCATGGTTTGATTATGAGTCATACCAAGTGCAGTAGCTGCTTCAAATTGTCCTTTGTCAACAGCTAGGATACCACCACGAACGATTTCGGTCATGTAGGCACCGGTATTGATAGAAACGATAAAGATAGCAGCGAGAGTACGGTCTAGGTTAATTCCGAAAGCCTGGGCAGTTCCATAGTAGATAACCATAGATTGTACAATCATAGGAGTTCCACGGAAAATTTCAATATAGATATTGAGAATCCAACCAACTATATTTTGAATGACGTAGATAAATTGATTTTCAGATTGAGGCGCAGTACGGAAAACACCGATAGCAAGACCAATAACGAGACCAACGATGGTACCGATAATTGAAATTAAAAGTGTGATTCCAGCACCACGCAAGAGTTGTTGCCAGTTTTCAGTTAGAATTTTAGCAACTTGGCTAAAGAAATTACTGCTGTTTTCTTCAGTAGTTGTAGCTTGAACAGGTTGTTCCTTGATCATACGATCCATTAGGGCAACTTGTTCATCTTTAGAGATGGTTTCAATGCTAGCATTGATTTGGCTGATACGTTCGTCATCCTTACGAAGACCGATAGCGATAGAGGTATCTTCTTCCCCAGTTTTAAAACCAGGTTCAGGCTGAATCATTTTAAATTTGGCATTTGCTGACTCAGCAGTTAGGGCTTCTGGTCGTTCAGAAACATAAGCGTCAATGACACCAGCTTCAAGAGCTTGACGCATTTGTGCGAAATCACCCATGGCAGTTTCTTTTTTAGCGCCTGGAATTTGAGGGATCAAGTCGTAAAGGTAAACACCTTGTTGAGAAGTGATTTTTGCATCTTTAAAATCATCTAGTGTTTTAGCGTTTGCATAGGCAGAATCTTTTTTGACTAAAAGTACTGGTTCACTGGTGTAGTAACTGCTTGAGAAGGCAATTTCTTGCTTACGTTCAGCGGTTGGACTCATACCTGCGATAATCATATCAATCTTTCCAGAAGTCAGGGCTGGAACAAGTCCTTCCCATTTTGTTTTTACAATGAGTGGTTCTTTACCCAGATCTTTAGCGATTTTTTTTGCAATTTGAACATCGTAACCGTTAGCATATTGGTTTGTTCCATCAATCTTGACAGCGCCATTACTGTCGTCATCTTGAGTCCAGTTAAATGGTGCGTAAGCTGCCTCCATTCCGATGCGTAAATATTCATCGGCTTGGACCTGGCTAACTAGTCCTAGAGTAAGGGCTAAGCTAGCAAGGATAGATAAGCATAATTTTTTCATGTTTTCTCCTATTTCTAGTCTAAAAATGGCTCCCTCTATTGTATCGAAAAAGCGGAACTTTTTCAATCTTAGTAAACCCTTACTTGTAAAAAAATGATATAATGAGAAAAAGGTCAAAAGAGGCTATATTATGAAAAAAAGATGGTTAATAGTACTTATATTTACTTGTCTGATAATTGTTCCAAAATTGGTTTTTGCCGTGGATTTCAGCATTCCATCCTATAAGGGAGAACTGTATATTCATGCAGACAATACAGCAGAATTTAGACAGAAGATAGTTTATCAGTTTGAGGAGGACTTTAAGGGCCAAATCGTGGGACTTGGACGTGCTGGCAAGATGCCTAGCGGATTTTATATTGATCCTCAGCCAAAGGTTGAGGTATCTAAAAATGGTCATAAAATCGAAAATCTTACTAGCGAAGTGACAGAAGAAACGAATGGTTATACTGTTAAAGTCTATAATCCAGGTCAGGAAGGGGACAGGGTCGAAGTGGAACTTACCTGGCAATTGAAAAATCTTCTTTTCTTATATGATGATATCGCTGAATTAAATTGGCAACCCTTAACAGATAGTTCAGAATCTATTGAAAAATTTGAGTTTCATGTGATGGGAGATAATGGGGCCGAAAAACTCTTTTTCCACACAGGGCAACTCTATAGAGATGGAAGGATTGAACAGAGTGGTCATGACTATACTATTCGTTTAGACAATCTTCCGTCTAAGCGCGGAGTTGAGTTGCACGCCTACTGGCCTCGAACTGATTTTGCTAGCGCTACAGATCAGGGCTTAAAAGGAAATCGTTTAGAAGAGTTTAATAAGATAGAAGAGTCGATTGTTAGAGAAAAAGATCAGAGTAAACAACTCGTTACTTGGGTATTTCCTTCAATACTTTCCATCTCCTTGTTATTGAGTATCTGCTTCTATTACATCTATAGAAGAAAAACCACTCCTTCAGTCGAATATGCCAAAAATCATCGTCTCTATGAACCGCCGATGGAATTAGAGCCTATGGTTTTATCAGAGGCTGTCTACTCGACCTCCTTGGAGGAAGTGAGTCCTCTAACCAAAGGAGCAGGTAAATTCACCTTTGACCAACTTATTCAAGCTACCTTGTTAGATGTGATTGACCGTGGGAATGTCTCTATTATTTCAGAGGGAGACGCAGTTGGTTTGAGGCTGGTAAAAGAAGATGGTTTATCAAGCTTTGAAAAAGACTGCCTAAATCTGGCCTTTTCAGGCAAAAAAGAAACAACTCTTTCCAATTTGTTTGCGGATTACAAGGTATCTGATAGTCTTTATCGTGGAGCCAAAGCTGCTGATGAAAAACGGATTCAAGCAAGGGGGCGTCAGCTAAAATCCTCTTTCGAAGAAGCATTGAAAGAGATGCAAGAAGGAGTGAGAAATCGGGTTAACTTCTGGGGGCTCCCAGATTACTATCGTCCTTTAACTGGTGTGGAAAAGGCCTTGCAAGTGGGTATGGGACTTTCTACTATCCTACCTCTATTTATCGGATTTGGTTTGTTCTTGTACAGTTTAGATGTTCATGCTTATTTTTACCTCCCTTTGCCAGTACTTGGTTTTCTAGGTTTAGTTTTGGCTGTTTTCTATTATTGGAAGCTTCGACTAGATAATCGTGATGGTGTCCTAAATGAAGCAGGAGCAGAAGTCTACTATCTCTGGACCAGTTTTGAAAATATGTTGCGTGACATTGCACGACTGGATCAGGCTGAATTGGAAAGTATTGTTGTTTGGAATCGTCTATTAGTGTATGCAACTTTGTTTGGATATGCTGACAAGGTTAGCCATTTGATGAAGGTTCACCAGATCAAAGTTGAAAATCCAGATATCAATCTCTATGTAGCCTATGGCTGGCATAGCATGTTTTACCATTCAACAGCGCAAATGAGCCATTATGCCAGTGTCGCAAATACAGCAAGTACCTTTTCTGTATCATCCGGAAGCGGTAGCTCTGGTGGTGGTTTCTCAGGCGGTGGCGGTGGTGGAAGTGTTGGTGCTTTCTAAATAAAACTCAACACAGCCTTTAAAAGTATGATATAATGGAGGATAGAAAAAGGAGTAATCTATGTATTTTTTTGAAATTTTAAAATCAATCTTTTTTGGTATTGTTGAAGGAATTACGGAATGGTTGCCGATTTCAAGTACTGGTCACTTGATTTTAGCAGAAGAATTTATCCAGTATAAAGATCAAAATGAAGCCTTCATGTCTATGTTTAACGTAGTCATTCAGCTGGGTGCAATCTTAGCCGTTATGGTTATCTACTTTAACAAGCTTAATCCCTTCAAACCAGGTAAGGATAAAGTTCAAGTTCGTAGAACTTGGCAATTATGGTCCAAAGTTTTTGTTGCGACCCTACCTCTTCTCCTAGTCTTTAAGTTTGATGATTGGTTTGATACTCACTTCCATAATATGGTTTCAGTAGCCATCATGTTGATTGTTTATGGGGTTGCCTTTATCTATCTTGAAAAACGTAACAAAGCGCAAGCGATTGAGCCAACAGTTACTGAGTTAGACAAATTACCTTACAAAACAGCATTGTATATCGGTCTTTTTCAAGTCTTGGCCCTTCTACCAGGGACTAGCCGTTCCGGAGCAACTATCGTAGGTGGTTTGTTGAATGGGACTAGTCGTTCAGTGGTAACAGAATTTACCTTCTATCTAGGAATTCCAGTTATGTTTGGAGCCAGCGCTTTGAAGATTTTTAAATTCATCAAGGCTGGAGAAGTCTTGAGTTTTGGTCAATTCTTCTTGCTCTTGGTAGCAATGGTAGTGGCTTTTGCAGTCAGCATGGTTGCCATTCGTTTCTTGACCAGCTATGTCAAAAAACACGACTTTACAGTGTTTGGTAAATACCGTATTGTCCTTGGGAGTGTGTTGCTACTTTATAGCTTCATTCGACTATTTGTATAAGAAAAAAACCTTGAGGGTAGATTCCTTCAAGGTTTTTAAAATCCAGTCACAGTGACTCCTAATAAACGGACCCCCTTGTCTTTATCACTCAGTGTTTCGTAGAGTTGGATAATACTTTGAGCAATTTCTTCAGAGTCTTGTGTTTGTTGATTTAGTGTTTTTCGTTTTGTCAAAGTAGAAAAGTCAGCATAGCGGATTTTCAAAATGACGATCTTACCACTTTTTTCATATTTTTGAAGACTAAGAGCAACTTTTTCCGAAAGGAGAGTTAGCTCTTTTTTAATATCTTCGTCTAGACTTAGAATCTTACTGTAAGTTTTTTCTTTACCAATAGACTTACGGATACGATTTGATTTGACGGGAGAGTTATCTATACCTCGAGCCTTACGATATAGTTCAAAGCCGAGTCTTCCGAAACGATCAATGAGAGTGATTTCAGCAATCTCTAAAAGGTCAGTACCCGTATATACACCCATTTGATGGAGTTTTTCAACTGTTTTCTTGCCCACACCGTGGAATTTAGCGATATCCATTTGTTTGAGAAAATCTTCAGCTTCATCAGGAAGAATGACTGTCAAACCACGAGGCTTTTGATAGTCACTTGCCATTTTAGCTAAAAATTTATTGTAGGATACACCAGCAGAAGCTGTTAATTGCAATTCATTCCAGATATCCTGCTGAATTAAACGAGCAATTTTAACAGCAGATTTGATACCAAGCTTGTTTTCAGTTACATCTAGATAGGCTTCGTCGATACTCATGGGTTCAATTTTATCCGTATATCGTTTAAAAATAGCTCGAATCTGTTGGCCAACAGTAGTATATTTTTCATAGTTCCCAGAAATAAAAATAGCTTGAGGACAGCGTTCATAAGCCTCTTTGGAACTCATGGCTGAGTGAATGCCGAATGCTCTAGCTTCATAACTACAGGTTGAAACAACACCCCGACCACCTGTTTTCCTAGGGTCGCTACCAATAATAACGGGTTTGCCTTTAAGTTTAGGATTGTCACGAATTTCTACAGCAGCAAAAAAGGCATCCATGTCAATATGGATAATTTTACGGGATAAATCATTCATCAGTGGAAATATCAGCATGAAATGGCCTTTCTTTAGTATTTTTTCTAGCCTTATTATACCTTTTTTCTGAAAAAATAGGAAATAGCTAATTATTTTTCAAAAATATAATACAGTTTGTACTAAAATAACAACTGTATTATAAAAGAAAGTGTTGAAAAATAGTAATTTCACTTGTTGAAATCGTTTACTGTGTGTTATACTGAATACATGAATGTAACAGATTACTGTTACTAGAAAGATAAAAGAGGACATTAACATGGTTGTTAAGACAGTTGTTGAAGCACAGGACATTTTTGACAAAGCCTGGGAAGGCTTTAAAGGTGTTGACTGGAAAGAAAAAGCAAGTGTATCACGCTTTGTACAAGCTAACTACACACCTTATGATGGAGATGAAAGCTTCCTTGCAGGACCAACAGAGCGTTCACTTCACATCAAAAAAATCGTAGAAGAAACTAAAGCACACTACGAAGAAACTCGTTTCCCAATGGACACTCGTCCAACTTCTATCGCTGATATCCCTGCAGGATTCATCGACAAAGAAAACGAAGTTATCTTTGGTATCCAAAATGACGAACTCTTCAAATTGAACTTCATGCCAAAAGGTGGTATCCGTATGGCTGAAACTACTTTGAAAGAAAATGGATACGAGCCAGACCCAGCTGTTCACGAAATTTTCACAAAATATGTAACAACTGTTAACGACGGTATCTTCCGTGCTTACACTTCAAACATCCGTCGTGCTCGCCACGCTCACACTGTAACTGGTCTTCCAGATGCATACTCACGTGGACGTATCATCGGTGTTTATGCGCGTCTTGCTCTTTACGGTGCAGACTACTTGATGCAAGAAAAAGTGAACGATTGGAACTCAATCGAAGAAATCGATGAAGAAACAATCCGTCTTCGTGAAGAAATCAACCTTCAATATCAAGCATTGCAACAAGTTGTACGCTTGGGTGATCTTTACGGAGTTGACGTTCGCAAACCAGCGATGAACGTTAAAGAAGCTATCCAATGGGTAAACATTGCCTTCATGGCTGTCTGCCGTGTTATCAACGGTGCAGCAACATCTCTAGGACGTGTGCCAATCGTATTGGATATCTACGCAGAACGTGACCTTGCTCGTGGTACATTTACTGAATCAGAAATCCAAGAATTTATTGATGATTTCGTTATGAAACTTCGTACAGTTAAATTTGCTCGTACAAAAGCTTATGACCAATTGTACTCAGGTGACCCAACCTTCATCACAACATCTATGGCTGGTATGGGTAACGACGGTCGTCACCGTGTTACTAAGATGGACTACCGTTTCTTGAACACTCTTGACAATATCGGTAACTCTCCAGAACCAAACTTGACAGTTCTTTGGACTGACAAATTGCCATACAACTTCCGTCGCTACTGTATGCACATGAGCCACAAACACTCTTCAATCCAATACGAAGGTGTTACAACTATGGCTAAAGACGGATACGGTGAAATGAGCTGTATCTCATGTTGTGTGTCTCCACTTGACCCAGAAAACGAAGATCAACGTCACAACATCCAGTACTTCGGTGCTCGCGTTAACGTTCTTAAAGCTCTTCTTACTGGTTTGAACGGTGGTTATGACGATGTTCATAAAGACTACAAAGTATTTGATATCGAACCAATCCGTGACGAAGTCCTTGAATTCGAATCAGTTAAAGCTAACTTTGAAAAATCTCTTGACTGGTTGACTGACACTTACGTAGATGCTTTGAACATCATCCACTACATGACTGATAAGTACAACTACGAAGCTGTTCAAATGGCCTTCTTGCCAACTAAACAACGTGCTAACATGGGATTCGGTATCTGTGGTTTCGCAAACACTGTTGATACATTGTCAGCTATCAAGTACGCTACAGTTAAACCAATCCGTGACGAAAATGGCTACATCTACGATTACGAAACAATCGGGGAATACCCACGTTGGGGTGAAGATGACCCACGTTCAAACGAATTGGCAGAATGGTTGATCGAAGCTTACACAACTCGTCTACGTAGCCACAAACTTTACAAAGACGCAGAAGCTACTGTATCACTTTTGACAATCACATCTAACGTTGCTTACTCTAAACAAACTGGTAACTCACCAGTCCACAAAGGTGTATACCTCAACGAAGATGGTTCTGTGAACTTGTCTAAACTTGAATTCTTCTCACCAGGTGCTAACCCATCTAACAAAGCTAAAGGTGGATGGTTGCAAAACTTGAACTCACTTGCTAGCCTTGACTTTGGTTATGCAGCTGATGGTATCTCATTGACAACTCAAGTTTCACCACGTGCTCTTGGTAAAACTCGTGACGAACAAGTTGATAACTTGGTAACAATCCTTGATGGTTACTTCGAAAACGGAGGACAACACGTTAACTTGAACGTTATGGACTTGAACGATGTTTACGAAAAGATCATGTCAGGTGAAGACGTAATCGTACGTATCTCTGGATACTGTGTAAACACTAAATACCTTACTCCGGAACAAAAAACTGAATTAACACAACGTGTCTTCCACGAAGTTCTTTCAATGGATGATGCATTGAGCTAAGATTTATAAATAGTAAATCAAAAACCAGTCACTCTGACTGGTTTTTTTGTTATAAAAATTTTTTTAAAAAAAAATAGTCAAATTTGGTCAAATATGTTGACTAAAACTGACCAAAGTGATATACTGAGAACATAAGGATAATGAAAGTCCTTAGAAAACCTTGATTTTAAGGTGATTGTATATAGTATCTTAAGATCAAAGTATGGGTAAAACCTAGAAAAGAGGTACAACCTATGGTTAACATTAGTATTTTTAGAAGTCCAATCGAAAAACCTGTATTGGATAAAGAAAAACCTGAAATTATACGTAGAGTAGCAAATAGCTAGTCTAAATTTTTTGAAACAAAGGTCAGATAAGGTCAAATTATTTTGACTAAGTAAATTTGAAAACAAACGAGGTATGAAATATGAATAACAACTTTAATAACTTTAACAACATGGATAATTTATTTAACCAATTGATGGGCGGTATGCGTGGATACAGTTCAGAAAATCGTCGTTACTTGATTAACGGCCGTGAAGTAACACCTGAAGAATTCGCTATTTACCGTCAAACCGGTCAACTTCCAAGCGAAGGAAGTGAACAAACTCAGTACATTCAAGGTAAAGGTATGAAACAAGATGGGATTCTTGAAAAACTTGGACGTAACTTAACAGCAGAAGCTCGTGAAGGGAAGTTGGACCCAGTGATTGGACGTAATAAAGAAATCCAAGAAACTTCTGAAATTCTTTCTCGTCGCACAAAGAATAATCCAGTTCTCGTCGGTGATGCTGGTGTCGGTAAAACAGCTGTAGTTGAAGGGCTTGCACAAGCAATTGTAAATGGTGATGTTCCAGCAGCAATCAAGAACAAAGAGATCATTTCTATTGATATTTCTGGACTTGAAGCTGGTACTCAATACCGTGGTAGCTTTGAAGAAAACATTCAAAACTTGGTAAACGAAGTCAAAGAAGCTGGAAATATTATACTTTTCTTCGACGAAATTCACCAAATCCTTGGTGCTGGTAGCACAGGTGATGGTCAAGGGTCTAAAGGTCTTGCTGATATCTTGAAACCAGCTCTTTCACGTGGGGAATTGACAGTGATTGGGGCAACAACTCAAGATGAATACCGTAATACCATCTTGAAAAATGCAGCCCTTGCTCGTCGTTTTAATGAAGTAAAAGTTAATGCTCCATCTGCTGAAGATACTTTCAAGATTCTTCAAGGTATTCGAGATCTTTATCAACAACACCACAATGTTATTTTGCCAGATGAAGTCTTGAAAGCTGCCGTTGATTACTCTGTTCAATATATTCCACAACGTAGCTTGCCGGATAAGGCTATTGACCTTGTGGATGTGACAGCTGCTCACTTGGCAGCACAACACCCAGTTACAGATGTACATGCAGTTGAGCACGAAATTCAAGCGGAAAAAACTAAACAAGAAGAAGCTGCGGCTAAAGAAGATTACGAAGCAGCTCTAAATGCAAAAGTCCGTATCGAAGAGCTTGAAAAGCAAATTGCTAATCATACAGAAGATCACAAGGTTACAGCTACTGTAAATGATGTAGCTGAGTCTGTCGAACGGATGACTGGAATCCCAGTATCACAAATGGGTGCAACCGATATCGAACGATTGAAAGATATGGGCCACCGTTTGCAAACTAAGGTTATCGGTCAAGATAAAGCTGTTGAGGCAGTAGCACGTGCGATCCGCCGTAATCGAGCAGGATTTGACGAAGGTAACCGTCCAATCGGTAGCTTCCTCTTTGTAGGTCCTACTGGTGTTGGTAAGACTGAGTTGGCCAAACAATTAGCGCTTGATATGTTCGGAACGAAGGATGCCATCATCCGTTTGGACATGTCAGAATACAGCGACCGCACAGCCGTTTCTAAATTGATTGGTACAACAGCTGGTTATGTTGGTTATGATGACAACAACAATACCTTGACAGAACGTGTTCGCCGTAACCCATACTCAATCGTCCTTCTCGACGAAATTGAAAAGGCTGACCCTCAAGTCATCACCCTTCTCCTTCAAGTCTTGGATGATGGTCGTTTGACAGATGGTCAAGGTAATACTGTCAACTTCAAGAATACGGTGATTATCGCAACTTCAAACGCAGGCTTTGGTTACGAAGCTAACTTGACAGAAGATGCTGATAAACCAGAACTTATGGATCGTTTGAAACCTTACTTCCGTCCAGAATTCTTGAACCGTTTCAACGCTGTGATTGAATTCTCACACTTGAGCAAAGAAGATCTTTCTAAGATTGTAGACCTTATGTTGGTTGAAGTTAACAAGACACTTTCTAAGAAAGACATTGACTTGGTAGTGAGCGAAGCTGCTAAAGAATACATGACTGAAGAAGGCTACGATGAAGTCATGGGTGTTCGTCCACTCCGTCGTGTGGTTGAACAACAAATCCGTGACAAAGTCACAGACTTCCACTTGGATAACCTTGATGCTAAACACCTAGAAGCTGACATGGAAGATGGTGTTTTGGTCATTCGTGAAAAAGCCTAAATCAAGATTTTGAAAATAAAAAAAGGAACCAGTTCAAAAGCTGGTTTCTTTTTTATTATTAGATGACATGACGTTCAAAGGCATCGTCTGAGATTCCTTGTTGGAGAATCAATTTTGCCCATTCCTTAGCAGAAAAGAGGCTGTGATCCTTGTAGTTTCCGCAAGATTCAATAGTTGTTCCTGGGACATCTTCCCAAGTTGTTGTTTCAGCGATTTCCTTCAGTGAATCCTTGATGACAGCTGCGATTTCAGCGCTAGAATGACGTCCCCACATAATCATATGGAACCCTGTACGACAACCAAATGGTGAACAATCGATCATACCGTCGATGCGAGTACGGATTAGCTTAGCCAAGAGGTGCTCAATGGTATGAAGTCCAGAAGTAGGGATAGAGTCCTCATTTGGTTGAACCAAGCGGATATCAAAGTTAGAAATGATATCTCCTTTTGGACCTGTTTCTTCTCCGATTAAACGGACATAAGGTGCTTTAACAATGGTGTGGTCAAGTTCAAAACTTTCAACAATAACTTCTTTTGTCATAGTATTTCCTTTCAACTTTCTTCTTTCATTATATCATAAAGATTTATTTGATAATTGTCAAAAAAAGAATTTTGTATCAGATGTTTATTGAAAAGTTAGAAATAGGAAAAAATATTTTCAAATCAATTTGAAAAATTCTGAAAATTGTATTGACACTTGGCGAAAAAGGGACTATAATGTATAAAAAGTCATAAAGGAGTTTATTATGAAATTTTCAAAAGTAATGGCCCTAGCAGGGGTGACTCTGTTAGCGTCAGGTGTTTTGGCAGCTTGTTCAGGTTCGAGCGCAAAAAGTGGAAATACGTTTTCTTACGTGTATGAAACTGACCCAGACAACCTCAACTATTTGACAACTGGTAAAGCTGCAACTGCTAATATCACTAGTAACGTCATCGATGGTTTGATGGAAAATGACCGCTACGGAAACTTTGTGCCATCAATGGCAGAAGACTGGTCTGTATCTCAAGATGGTTTGACTTATACCTATACAATTCGTAAAGATGCTAAATGGTATACTTCTGAAGGTGAGGAGTACGCAGCTGTGAAAGCTCAAGACTTTGTAACAGGTCTTAAATATGCAGCTGATAATAAATCAGAAGCCCTTTATCTCGTCCAAGATTCTATTAAGGGTCTGGATGCATATGTGAAAGGTGAAGTTAAAGACTTTTCTGAAGTTGGAATCAAGGCAATTGATGATCAGACAGTTCAATACACTTTGAACAAACCTGAAAGCTTCTGGAACTCTAAAACAACTATGGGTGTTCTTGCACCGGTCAATGAAGAATTCCTTACTTCCAAAGGAAGTGACTTTGCCAAAGCAACTGATCCAAGCAGTATCCTTTATAATGGTCCTTTCTTGTTGAAATCATTGGTAGCTAAATCTTCAGTAGAATTTGAAAAAAATCCAAACTACTGGGATAAGGACAATGTTCATATTGATAAAGTAAAACTATCATTCTGGGATGGTCAAGATACAGACAAACTTGCAGACACCTTTAAGGCTGGCGGCTTCTCAATGGCTCGTCTCTTCCCAACAAGTGCAGGATATCCTAAACTTGAAAAAGAGTTTAAAGACAACATCGTTTATACACCACAAGATTCTGCAACTTTCTTGGTTGGGACAAATATTGATCGTCAGTCTTACAAGTACACCTCTAAGACTACAGATGAGCAAAAAATTTCAACTAAAAAAGCTCTCCTAAACAAAGACTTTCGTCAAGCCATTGCCTTTGGTTTTGATAGAACAGCCTATGCTTCTCAGGTCAATGGAGAAAGTGGAGCGACAAAACTACTTCGTAACTTATTCGTACCACCAACATTTGTTCAAGCTGATGGTAAAAACTTTGGTGACTTAGTTAAAGAAAAATTGGTAACCTATGGTGACGAGTGGAAAGATGTGAATCTAGACGACGCTCAAGATGGTCTATACAATCCTGAAAAAGCGAAAGCAGAATTTGCTAAAGCTAAGACAGCTCTCCAAGCAGAAGGCGTTCAATTCCCAATTCATTTGGATATGCCAGTTGACCAGACTAATACTACAAAAGTTCAACGTGTTCAATCATTGAAACAATCGCTTGAAGCAACGTTAGGAACTGACAATGTTGTCATTGACATTCAACAACTTCAAAAAGATGAAGTTCTTAATGTTACCTACTTTGCTGAAACAGCTGCTGGAGAAGATTGGGATCTCTCAGATAACGTTGGATGGTCTCCAGACTACATTGACCCATCTACTTACCTTGATATCATCAAACCATCTGTTGGTGAAAACACTAAGACTTATCTAGGATTTGATGCTGGTACAAACAACGCTGCTGCAAAACAAGTTGGTTTGGAAGATTACGAAAAGATGGTTGTTGAAGCTGGTAATGAAGACACAGATGTTTCAAAACGTTATGATAAATATGCTGCTGCCCAAGCTTGGTTGACAGATAGTGCTTTGATTATCCCAACAACTTCTCAAACTGGACGTCCAATGTTGTCTAAGATGGTACCATTCACCCTTCCATTTGCTTACTCAGGTAACAAGGGTATGAGTGAAGCCCTCTTGTACAAGTACCTTGAACTTCAAGATAAACCAGTAACTGCTGATGAATATCAAAAAGCTCAAGATAAATGGAAGAAAGAAAAAGAAGAATCTAATAAAAAAGTGCAAGAAGATCTTGCAAACCATGTAAAATAAAAGAAGGTGGAGTTAGTAATTAACTCCACTTTTTCATTAATAAAAGACCTAGGAAGATGTTTCCCAGGTCTTTTTTGATTATTGTTGCCTTTGAGAGTTTTGATTTTGTCGAGGGGTCTGTTGAGGATTTTGATTAGTATTTGGTGTCGAAGGGGTTTGGGTGGTGTTAGAGTCAGTAGTCTCAGTGACAGAGGTTTGACTTTCAGTTGTTACGTTTGAAACTTCTGTAATAGGTTGTTGGGGAGTTTGGGTTATCCAATTATTTCGTGCACCATCCTTAAAGACGTAATCTCCACTTCTATAAAGTCCTTCTGGCATTGTCCAGTCACCAGGGGAATCATCTTCTGAGAGATAGGATATCATAGAACGGTAGATCTTTGCAGCAACTCTGAAACCATCTCCTGTGATAGGAGTAAGGCGATTAGAGTAACCTGTCCAAACAGCCATAGAATACTTACGGGTATATCCTACAAAATTTTCATCAGGTGCGACATAATCGTATCTCTTAATGTAATTTTCAATTTCATCATCTGTATAGTTTGATGTACCTGTCTTACCTGCTTGTGGGAGCCAAGATATATAAGCGTCTCGACCTGCACCAGAGTATAATACTGTTTTCATCATTTCTGTCATCATATAGGCGGTTGTTTCTTTCATAGCACGAGTACCTTGATCAGAAAACTCTTTTGAACTACCGTCGCTAAAGACAATTTTATTGATATACATTGGTTTGTGATAGATACCACCGTTAGCAAATGCAGCATAGGCGGCAGCCATTTTTTCACTACTTGCACCGTACTGTTTACCTGATTCAGTCGTATTACTTGAAATTGCGTTTGCATATACCATGGTTGGATAATCAATGCCAAGTCCGTTTAAGAATTTTTTGGCTTTATCGAGTCCAACTCTATCGAGAGTTTCAACTGCTGGTACGTTACGAGATTGTTGGATAGCAGTTTGAAGAGTGATGTTACCATAATAGCCACGATCCCAGTTGTAGACTGGAGTGCTGGTGCCTGGGAAGTTATATGGTACATCCTTGAGCATGTAGGCAGTAGAGTCATAAATGTCATACTCTAATGCGGGGGCATAGTCTGTGATTGGTTTCATGGTAGAACCCCAGTCACGGTTGGTTTCAACGGCTTGGTTAATACCAAAAGATACGTTGCTGGCTTGGTGGCGAGAGCCGAGTTGAGCAATAACCTTACCATTTGATACATCAATAATAGTAGAAGCTGCTTGGATTTCATCATCTGGATAGTTTACATATTCATCCGTGTTGTATACATCCCAAAGTCGTTTTTGAACGTCTTGGTCTACGTTAGTGTAGACATCCATTCCAGTAGTTAAAAGGTTGTAGCCTGTCTCTGTTTCAACTTGTTCAATCACTTCTTTGAGGTAATTGTCTAAGTATGGAGGGTAGGAGTTGCTTCCTTTAAGACTTTGTAAACCATCAGTGATAGGTGTGTTTATAGCCGTTTCATATTGCTCAGCTGTTAAATAACCTTGCTTTTGCATCTCTGATAGGACTAGATTACGACGTTCTGTTGCTTCTTCTGGATGGGAATAAGGATCGTATTGGTTAGGTGCCTGTGGCATTCCGGCTAGAAGAGCAAGTTGTGGAATAGAAAGGTCTTTTAAATCTTTACCATAGTAATTTTGAGCAGCAGTCTGCATCCCATAGTTACCATTTGACATGTATACTTTATTGATGTAATATGTCAAAATTTCCTGCTTGGTCGCAGTTCTTTCTAACTGAATAGCTAGCCAAGCTTCTTGGGCCTTACGTGAGATTGTTTGGTCTGACGAAGAAGTTGAAAAGTAAGTTAATTTTATCAACTGTTGCGTCAAGGTTGAACCACCTTGGAGTCCACCTCTACTAGTTAAGTTTCGCAGGAAAGCTCCAGCTATTCGAATGCTATCGATTCCTCTATGGTTAAAAAAACGGTGATCCTCGATAGAGACAATTGCATTGACCAATTCAATTGGAACTTCATTGCTTTGAGCATTGACACGACGCTCGGCTCCTAAGTCAGCGATCAATTCGTTTTTACTGTCGTAAATTTTACTTGAAGTTGTTGCGACAAGTTTGCTTTCAGAAAGTTCTGGTGCTTTAGATACATAGTAGAAGAAGACACTTCCACCAATCAATATTGCAGCAATAAAGGCTGCTAAAAATCCAATTCCTAGATATTTAGCAATGCGCCAAATAAGTTGTTTGTTCATATTGTTTTACCACCTAGTAAATGTTGTTTGACTATATCGAGATAAGGTATTTGAGGGAAGGCTTGTTGTTCAATCACATAACCATGCTCTCGAATATAATCAAGCGGCATTGATTTTTTCCCCATATCCTGTTGATAAAAACGGATAAGGTCAATCGCCGGTAATAAATATGTTTCCTGATAAGAAGAAAAATGGATTAGGACGAAGCAAATTCCCTTTTGTTCAAGAACCTGTTCCATATGCTGTATCTGATGAGAATGGAAGTTCTTCATCGGGAAAGCATTTTTTTGTCTGGTTTCCTTTGCTTCGAAATCTATGTAAAATCCTTCATAAACACCCGAGTAGTCAGTAGTTGAAGCTTGTCTAAAATAGGCTTCGACAATTTTAGCGCGACTCCGTTGAGGGTAGTCGACCCGAACAATCTGAACTGGGGTTGGCTTTTTGTGAATGACTGCTATTCCATGTGATAGATAGTAGTCATTGGTAGCATTAATCATCTTTTCAAAGCTCATACCTCGATTTGCGAAATTTTTAGTTTGAGGTAGAGAAGTTTTGCTTGGTTTAGATGAAAGTTTATGTGGATAGTTGACCATAGTCCTCCTTATTGGTACAATAACATCACTCTATTATACCACAAAGGTTTTCAGAAAGGGTGAAAAAATGCATACAGCCTTGGTTTTGGGATACTCAGCTTTTGATTTGGGAGTGTTTAATGAAAAGGACATTCGCTTAAAAATTATCAAAAAAGCCATTCGAAGAGATTTGGAAAGATTGGCTGAGGAAGGGTTGCAATGGCTAGTGTTTACAGGTTCTCTTGGTTTTGAACATTGGGTTTTAGAAGTCGCCAAGGAAATGAAAGATGACTATGGATTCCAACTAGCGACTATTTTTGATTTTGAAACACATGGCTCGAATTGGAATGAAGCAAATCAGATCAAATTGAGTGATTTTAAACAAGTCGATTTTATCAAGTATGCCTATCCGGCTTATGAGCATAAGGGTCAATTGAGAGATTACAAGATTTTTTTACTTGAAAATACAGATGGGGCCTATCTTTTTTATGATCAAGAAAACGAAACAAAACTGAGATTTTTTTACGAACTGATGAAAAAGAAAGACAACTATATTACAAAAAGATTAACATTTGAGGATTTAAACGAAATAGCCGAAAATTTTTCCGAAAATTGAGGCTTTGACCTTGCTTTTTGTTTGCCTTTTTTTATATAATAATACTAGTAACTGAGAATGGAGAGAGACATGGCAAGTATTATTTTTACAGCAAAGGATATTTTTGAGCAGGATTTCGGAAGAGAGGTACGTGGATACAGTAAAGCAGAGGTAGATGAATTCTTAGATGACGTTATCAAGGATTATGAAACCTATGCAGCGTTGGTTAAATCATTGCGCTTGGAAGTCGCAGAATTGAAAGAACAATTGGCGAACAAACCTCAAGTGGAACCTGTATCTGTAACATCTGAGCATGCTGAGCTTGGAAGTACGACTTCTATGACTAACTTTGATATCTTGAAACGCTTGAATCGTCTTGAAAAAGAAGTATTTGGAAAACAAATCGTAGAAAATTCTGATTTCTAAGAATCATACAGTTGTGCAATTTTTGGATAATCGCGTGGAGAGTTTATCTTTTCATGAGGAAAGTCCATGCTAGCACAGGCTGTGATGCCTGTAGTGTTTGTGCTAGGCGAAACCATAAGCCTAGGGACGAGAAATCGTTACGGCGAGTGAATAGACTAAGTTTTCGGATATGTTTTAGTAGCTCTGAAAGTGCCACAGTGACGAAGTCTCTCTGGAAACAGAGAGAGTGGAACGCGGTAAACCCCTCAAGCTAGCAACCCAAATTTTGGTCGGGGCATGGAGTGCGCGGAAACGAACGTAGTACTCTGACTGCTAGCAGCTTCTAGCTGTTAGTGGTAGACAGATGATTATCGAAAGAAGTGGTCCTAGTCACTTCTGGAACAAAACATGGCTTATAGAAAATTGCATATAGGTTGGGGCTGAGAAATTTTCTCAACCTCATTTTTTAAAGGTGAACAAGAGAAAGGTCTTTAAAGACTGACATGAAACAAACATTTAATTTAATCGCGACTGCTGCAGCAGGCTTAGAGGCTGTTGTAGGTCGGGAAGTGCGTGCACTTGGCTATGATTGTCAAGTTGAGAATGGTCGCGTTCGCTTTGAAGGAGATGTAAAGGCAATTATTGAAACCAATTTGTGGCTACGAGCTGCAGATAGGATTAAGATTGTTGTTGGAACTTTTCCCGCAAAAACATTTGAAGAACTTTTTCAAGGAGTTTTTGCCTTAGATTGGGAAAACTATTTACCACTTGGAGCGCGTTTTCCAATTTCAAAGGCTAAGTGTGTCAAATCAAAACTTCATAATGAACCTAGTGTTCAAGCTATTTCTAAAAAGGCAGTTGTCAAGAAATTGCAGAAACATTATGCTCGACCAGAAGGCGTTCCCTTGATGGAAAATGGCCCAGAGTTTAAAATAGAGGTTTCAATTCTTAAAGATGTAGCTACGGTCATGATTGACACAAGTGGTTCTAGTCTTTTCAAACGAGGTTATCGTACTGAAAAAGGTGGCGCTCCTATTAAAGAGAACATGGCAGCAGCAATTCTGCAATTATCAAACTGGTATCCAGATAAACCTTTGATTGATCCGACCTGTGGTTCAGGAACCTTCTGTATTGAGGCAGCTATGATTGCTCGTAATATGGCACCAGGCTTACGCCGTTCCTTTGCTTTCGAAGAATGGAATTGGGTTAGTGATCGTTTGATTCAGGAGATTCGTACGGAAGCTAGCAAGAAGATTAATCGTGAGATTGAGCTAGACATCATGGGCTGTGATATCGATGGCCGCATGGTGGAAATTGCTAAGGCAAATGCTCAGGTTGCGGGGGTTTCTAAGGATATCCACTTTAAGCAGATGCGCGTGCAGGATTTGCGAACAGATAAGATTAATGGAGTTATTATTTCGAATCCACCATATGGGGAACGCTTATCAGATGACGCAGGGGTAACCAAGCTCTATGCTGAGATGGGAGACGTATTTGCTCCACTCAAAACCTGGAGTAAGTTTATCCTGACCAGTGATGAAGCTTTTGAAAGTAAATATGGTAGTCAGGCAGATAAAAAACGAAAACTCTATAACGGTACTTTGAAAGTTGATTTATATCAATATTTTGGTCAACGAGTGAAAAGACAAGATGTCAAAGTAGAAAGGAATGCAAATGAGTAAGAAAAGACGCGATCGCCATCACAAGGATGAGCAAGAATCTAAATTTGAATTTGAAGAGGCTAAAGATTTAACGGTTGGTCAGGCTATTCGTAAGAACGAAGAGATTGAAGCAGGTGTGACTCCAGATGATACCATCTTAGATAAATATATCAAGCAACACCGTGAAGAAATCGAAGCAGACAAATTTGAAAATTTACAAACGAAAAAAGAGGAGTCTACTCAAAGCTTGGATGATATGATCCAAGAAGTGAGAGAAACTACTGAACAAGAAAATGTGTTAAGTCCGGAAGAGGAAGCGATTGCTCTTGTAGTAGCCACAGATACAACTGAAATCGTTGCCCAAGAAGCCGAAGAAGAGGAAACGAGAGTTCTCGAGCAACCTTTTAAGGATGAATTGGAAGCTGTGGAAATGGCTGAGGTTGATAACTCCGAAGTTGCAGTGGTTTATGAGGAAGTGGTTTATGAGAGAAATGAAGAACAACTTCAACCCTTGTCTCGTTCTGCTCAAGCAGATGATGAACCACAAAATAAAAAGAAATGGGCAATTTTGTCAGCTATTATTTTAGGTTTCCTCTTAATTTTTGGAGGTGGCTATTACGTTTATCGTCAGATTACGCGTTCTTCTCAAGAGCTTCAAACGAAGGCGGCAGATTCAGGTTTGGTAAGTAATCAGTCAGTCTATGAACAATTTAATACGCTCTACGACACGTTTTATACTGATGAAAACAAAACGGCTCTTAAAAATAGCCAGTTTAGTCAACTAAATCAATTGAAAGAACTTCTAGATAAACTAGAAGGAGCGAGAGAACACACTTTAGCCAAATCAAAATATGATAGTTTAGAAACCCAAATAAAGGCTATCCAAGAAGTGAACTCTCAATTTGAAACTCCAGCTATTACAGATGGTGTCTTGGATACAAATGCAAAAATCAAAGCGGATGCTAAATTCACGGAAATCAAGACTGGTAATACAGAAATTGATAAACTGCTTGATAAAGCAATCAGCCTTGGTAAGAGTCAATTAGCAAGTACAACAACGGCTTCGACAACAGTAGCGAGCCAGGAATCGTCAAGCCCAACAACAGAAAGCAGTCCATCTACTTCAACAAGTGATACTGCGGCATCTACTAATAGTGGCTTGTCAAGCGAAGGTGTTAATTTGCAAAGAAGTGCTAGCCGAGTACCGTATAATCAATCTGCTGTAAACGATAGTAGTAATCCTGCCTGGACCTTTGCAGATGGTGTTCTTGAACAGATCCTTGAGACATCCCGTGCGCGTGGATATATCACTGGAAACCAATATATCTTGGAACGTGTAAATATTGTGAATGGCAATGGATATTACAATCTTTACAAACCAGATGGAACTTATCTCTTCACTCTAAACTGTAAGACAGGATACTTTGTTGGGAATGGTTCTGGCCATGCGGATGATTTAGACTACTAGTCAAATTGTTATAAAATTCTTTCTTTTCACAGATAAACGTGATAAAATAAAACTTATTAAATAAGAGGAGTGTCACATGACAAAAGCAAACTTTGGTGTTGTTGGTATGGCCGTAATGGGTCGTAACCTTGCCCTTAATATTGAATCTCGTGGATACACAGTTGCTATCTATAACCGTAGTAAAGAAAAAACAGAAGATGTTGTTGCTTGCCATCCTGAAAAGAACTTTGTGCCAAGCTATGATATTGAAAGCTTCGTAAACTCAATTGAAAAACCACGTCGTATCATGCTCATGGTTCAAGCAGGACCTGGTACAGACGCAACCATTCAAGCCCTTCTTCCACACTTGGATAAAGGCGATATCTTGATTGACGGAGGAAACACGTTCTACAAAGATACTATCCGTCGTAACGAAGAATTGGCGAACTCTGGTATCAACTTCATTGGTACAGGTGTTTCTGGTGGTGAAAAAGGTGCCCTTGAAGGTCCTTCTATCATGCCTGGTGGACAAAAAGAAGCTTATGAATTGGTAGCAGATGTTCTTGAAGAGATCTCTGCAAAAGCACCAGAAGATGGTAAACCATGTGTGACTTACATCGGTCCTGATGGAGCTGGTCACTATGTGAAAATGGTCCACAATGGTATCGAGTACGGTGATATGCAATTGATTGCAGAAAGCTATGACTTGATGCAACACTTGCTTGGCCTTTCAGCTCAAGATATGGCTGAAATCTTTACTGAGTGGAACAAAGGCGAATTAGATAGCTACTTGATCGAAATCACTGCGGATATCCTTGGACGCGAAGACGACGAAGGTCAAGATGGTCCAATCGTTGACTATATCCTTGATGCTGCAGGAAACAAAGGAACTGGTAAATGGACGAGCCAATCAGCTCTTGACCTTGGTGTGCCATTGTCACTGATTACTGAGTCAGTATTTGCGCGCTACATCTCTACTTACAAAGAAGAACGTGTTCATGCTAGCAAGGTGCTTCCAAAACCAGCTGCTTTCAAATTTGAAGGAGACAAGGCTGAGTTGATCGAAAAGATCCGCCAAGCCCTTTACTTCTCAAAAATCATCTCTTACGCACAAGGTTTTGCGCAATTGCGTGTAGCTTCTAAAGAAAATAACTGGAACTTGCCATTTGCAGATATCGCATCTATCTGGCGCGATGGATGTATCATCCGTTCTCGTTTCTTGCAAAAGATTACAGATGCTTACAACCGTGATGCAGACCTTGCTAACCTTCTTTTGGATGAGTACTTCTTGGATGTAACAGCTAAGTACCAACAATCAGTTCGTGATATCGTAGCTCTTGCTGTTCAAGCAGGTGTACCAGTACCAACCTTCTCAGCTGCCATCACTTACTTTGATAGCTACCGTTCAGCTGACCTTCCAGCAAACTTGATCCAAGCACAACGTGATTACTTTGGTGCCCACACATACCAACGTAAAGACAAAGAAGGAACATTCCACTACTCTTGGTATGACGAAAAATAAGTAGGTCAGCCATGGGGAAACGGATTTTATTACTTGAGAAAGAAAGAAATCTAGCTCATTTTTTAAGTCTGGAACTCCAAAAAGAGCAATACCGAGTTGATCAGGTAGAAGAGGGTCAAAAAGCCCTCTCCATGGCTCTTCAGACTGACTATGACTTGATTTTACTGAATGCTCATCTAGGGGATATGACAGCCCAGGGTTTTGCAGAACAGTTGAGTCGGACTAAGCCAGCTTCGGTTATTATAGTCTTGGACCATCGAGAAGAATTGCAAGACCAACTTGAAACAATCCAGCGTTTCGCTGTTTCATATATATACAAGCCAGTCATTATTGATGATTTGGTGGCTCGTATTGCAGCAATTTTCCGAGGTCGGGATTTTATCGACCAACACTGTAGTCAAATGAAGGTTCCGACATCCTATCGCAATCTGCGTATGGACGTAGAACATCATACTGTCTATCGTGGTGAGGAAATGATTGCCCTCACACGTCGTGAATATGACCTTTTGGCTACCCTTATGGGAAGCAAGAAAGTTTTAACTCGAGAGCAGTTGCTGGAAAGTGTTTGGAAGTATGAAAGTGCGACCGAAACCAATATCGTGGATGTTTATATCCGTTATCTACGTAGCAAACTTGACGTAAAAGGTCAAAAAAGTTACATTAAAACCGTGCGTGGTGTGGGTTACACCATGCAAGAATAGAAAAGCAGTTACCTTGTGTAACTGCTTTTTTTGAAATCATTATATATTGACATATAGTTTAGTCTTTGCTACAATCATTTTGGAGGAAGCAAGAATGAAATTTTTGAAAAACATGATGCAAATCGCATTAGCAGTCTTTTTCTTTGGTTTGCTAGCGACAAGTGCAGTGTTTGCGGATGATGCTGATTCGGAAGGCTGGCAATTTGTCCAAGAAAATGGTAGAACCTACTACAAGAAGGGGGAACTCAAAGAAACCTACTGGCGAGTGATTGATGGTAAGTACTATTATTTTGATCCTTTATCTGGAGAGATGGTTGTCGGCTGGCAATATATACCTGCTCCACACGAAGGGGTTACGATTGGTTCTTCTATAAGGCAAGATGTTGCTTTTAGACCAGATTGGTTCTACTTTGGTCAAGATGGGGTACTACAAGAATTTGTTGGTAAGCAAGTTTTAGAAGCAAAAACTGCTACAAATACCAACAAACATCATGGGGAACAATATGATAGTCCAGCAGAGAAACGAGTCTACTATTTTGAAGACCAAAGAAGTTATCACACCTTAAAAACCGGTTGGGTTCATGATGAGGGGCACTGGTATTATTTACAGAAGGATGGTGGCTTTGATTCTCGCATCAACAGATTGACTGTTGGGGAGCTCGCACGTGGCTGGATAAACGATGATTCGATTTGGTACTATCTAGATCCAACAACTGCTACAATACAAACTGGTTGGCAATATCTTGGTAACAAGTGGTACTATCTTCGTTCATCAGGAGCTA
Source organism: Streptococcus infantis (assembly GCF_047463175.1). Lineage (GTDB taxonomy): Bacteria > Bacillota > Bacilli > Lactobacillales > Streptococcaceae > Streptococcus > Streptococcus infantis_AC. Next base: position 260,483 of record NZ_JASHEJ010000002.1, on the reverse strand, counting down.
TGGCAACTGGTTGGTACCAAGAAGGTTCCACTTGGTATTATCTTGATGCTGAAAATGGGGATATGAAGACAGGTTGGGCTTCTATCAGTGGATATTGGTATTATCTCCGTTCATCAGGAGCTATGGCGACAGGCTGGCTTCAAGATGGCTCAACTTGGTATTATCTCAATGAAAGCAATGGGGATATGAAGACAGGCTGGTTCCAAGTCAATGGGAAATGGTACTACGCCTATAGTTCAGGTGCCCTAGCTGTGAATACTGCAGTAGGTGGCTACTACGTCAACTATAATGGTGAATGGGTACAGTAATGAAAACAAGCGATTGTGAAGGAAACAATCGCTTTTTTTGTGAAAATATAATAAAATAGAAAGGAATAAAGTTCTAAAATTTTATCTAGAAACAGACGCTTTTCGTCTGATAGTAGGATTAAATGACAAAAGAAGTTGGTGTCGGTCAGGCACATAGTAAAATTATTTTAATAGGAGAGCATGCAGTCGTTTACGGCTATCCAGCTATCTCCTTGCCTCTTTTAGAGGTTGAAGTGACTTGTCGGGTGGTTCCAGCAACGACACCATGGCGTCTTTTTGAAGAGGACACCTTGTCCATGGCAGTTTATGCTTCTCTCGAGTATCTGAATATCACAGATGCATACATCCGTTGCCAAATTGACTCTGCTATTCCAGAAAAACGTGGAATGGGTTCTTCGGCAGCCATTAGCATTGCGGCTATTCGCGCTGTATTTGATTATTACCAAGAAAAACTACCGCGAGATGTGTTAGAAATTCTGGTCAATCGCGCTGAGATGATTGCCCATATGAATCCTAGTGGATTGGATGCCAAGACCTGTCTTAGTGACCAGCCTATTCGTTTTATCAAGAATGTTGGTTTTGAAGAACTAGCCATGGACTTGTCGGCTTATCTGGTCATTGCAGATACAGGAGTCTATGGACATACTCGTGAAGCTATCCAAGTTGTTGAGAGCAAGGGTAAGGAAGCTTTACCTTTCTTGTATGCACTTGGAGAGTTGACCCAGCAAGCAGAAGAAGCAATAAAGGCAAGAGATGCCGTGATGCTGGGAGAGATTTTAACAAAAGCACATGGAAATCTAAAAGAAATAGGAGTTAGTAGCCTTGAGGCTGATGCCTTGGTTGAAACTGCTCTTCAACATGGAGCTTTAGGTGCTAAGATGAGTGGTGGTGGTTTAGGTGGCTGTATCATAGCCTTAGTAGCCGACTATCACCAAGCTCAAGATTTAGCTGAAAGATTAGAAGAGAAAGGAGCTGTTCAGACATGGATCGAAAGCCTGTAACAGTACGTTCCTATGCCAATATTGCTATTATTAAATATTGGGGAAAGAAAGCAGAAAAAGAGATGGTTCCTGCGACTAGCAGTATCTCTCTGACTTTAGAAAATATGTATACGGAGACGACACTTTCTCCTTTACCAGCAGATGCAAAGGCGGATGCCTTTTACATCAATGGTCAGTTGCAAAACGAAGCTGAGCATGCCAAGATGCGTAAAATCATTGACCGCTACCGTCCTGAAGGAGCAGGGTTTGTTCGCATCGATACGAAGAACAATATGCCAACAGCAGCAGGCCTTTCTTCAAGTTCCAGTGGTTTATCTGCCTTGGTCAAAGCTTGTAACGCCTATTTCCAACTTGGGCTGAATCGCAGAGAATTGGCCTTGGAAGCTAAGTTTGCATCGGGTTCTTCATCTCGTAGTTTTTATGGCCCCTTGGCAGCCTGGGACAAGGATAGTGGAGAGATTTATCCTGTCGAAACTGACTTGAAACTAGCTATGATTATGTTGGTCTTAGAAGACCAGAAAAAATCAATTTCCAGTCGAGATGGGATGAAGCTGTGTGTGGAGACTTCGACAACTTTTGATGAGTGGATTCGTCAATCTGAACAAGATTACAAGGATATGTTAGTCTACCTCAAGGAAAATGACTTTAAGAAAGTTGGAGAATTGACAGAGAAGAACGCCTTGGCTATGCATGCTACGACAAAAACAGCCACTCCATCCTTCTCTTATCTGACAGATGCTAGTTACGAGGCAATGGATTTTGTTCGTCAGCTTAGAGAACAAGGAGAATCTTGCTACTTTACCATGGACGCAGGACCTAATGTAAAGGTTCTTTGTTTAGAAAAAGACTTGGAACACTTATCAGAACTTTTAAGTCAACGCTATCGCTTAATCGTTTCAAAAACAAAGGATTTGAGCCAAGATGACGATTGTTAAAACTTGTGGGAAGCTCTATTGGGCTGGTGAGTATGCCATTTTAGAGCCAGGTCAATTAGCCTTAATCAAGGCTATTCCCATCTATATGACGGCTGAGATTAAAGCCTCTAATGATTATCGACTCTACTCAGATATGTTTTCCTATAGTGTAGACTTGCGACCGGATTCTTCTTATGCCTTGATTCAAGAAACAGTTGCCTTGGTGGAGGAGTATCTAACTACCCAAGGAGTTGAACTGCAGCCTTTTTCTTTAGACATTCGTGGGAAAATGGAACGCGAGGGGAAGAAATTTGGCCTAGGTTCTAGTGGCAGTGTGGTTGTTTTGGTCATCAAGGCTATGCTTGCTTTTTATGAAAGACCAGCCGAAATAGACCTTTTGTTTAAACTGGCGAGTGCTGTACTTCTTAAACGTGGGGACAATGGCTCCATGGGGGACATTGCCTGTATCGTATCAGAAGACCTAGTCCTCTATCAGTCATTTGACCGTGAGAAAGTGTCACAATGGCTAGAAAAGGAAGAACTGCAGGCTGTATTAACACGTGACTGGGGCTTTTCTATTAGGAGTGTTGAACCAGCTTTGAAATTTGATTTTCTGGTTGGTTGGACCAAGGAAGTGGCTGTATCTAGTCACATGGTTAAGCAAATCAAGGATAATATGAACGCTAGCTTTTTACAGGCTTCAAAAAAAACAGTAGCTAACTTGGTGAAGGCTTTGGAGGTAGGTCAAGAAGAAACCGTTATAGACTTAATAGAACAAGCCAGCCAACTTTTAGAAGGCTTGAGTTCAGATATTTACACACCTTTGCTCAGGCAATTAAAAAATGCCAGCAAAGACTTGAAAGCTGTCGCTAAAAGTAGTGGTGCTGGTGGTGGAGACTGTGGGATAGCACTTAGCTTTGACCGAGATTCGACCACATTACTGAAAAAACGCTGGGCTGATCTAGGAATTGAGCTCTTGTATCAAGAAAGGATGGAACATGACGACAAATCGGAAGGATGAACACATCCGCTATGCCCTTGAACAAAACAGTTCTTATAATAGTTTTGATGAAGTTGAACTAATTCATTCTTCGCTCCCCTTATATGACTTAGATGAAATTGATCTTTCGACAGAATTTGCAGGTCGAAAGTGGGACTTTCCTTTTTATATAAATGCTATGACAGGTGGAAGCGATAAGGGGAGAGAAATCAATCAAAAGCTGGCTCAGGTGGCAGATGCTTGTGGGATTTTATTTGTGACGGGCTCATACAGCGCTGCACTCAAGGATCCTTCAGATGATTCTTTTTCAGTCAAAACTAGTTACCCTGACCTCCTTCTTGGAACCAATATTGGCTTAGACAAACCTGTAGAACTAGGATTACAAACAGTAAAAGAGATGAATCCCCTTCTATTACAAGTTCATGTTAATGTCATGCAGGAATTGCTCATGCCAGAGGGTGAACGTCAATTTAGATTATGGCAGCATAATCTGAAAGATTATGCTGAGCAAATCTCTGTGCCACTCGTTTTAAAAGAAGTCGGCTTTGGTATGGATGTGAAAACCATTGCTAAGGCTTATGAGATGGGAATACGAACCGTTGATTTGTCTGGTCGTGGGGGAACGAGCTTTGCCTATATCGAAAACCGTCGCAGTGGACAGCGTGACTACCTAAATGACTGGGGTCAATCGACCATGCAAGCTCTTCTGAATGCCCAAGACTGGAAAGACAAGATGGAACTTTTGGTTAGTGGAGGAGTTCGCAATCCACTAGATATCATCAAATGCTTGGTGTTTGGAGCCAAGGCAGTTGGTCTATCACGCACTATGTTAGAGCTGGTTGAAAATTACTCTGTTGATGTCGTTATTTCCATTATTGAAAGCTGGAAAGAAGACCTGCGCTTGATTATGTGTGCCCTTAATTGTAAAAAAATTGAGGATTTGCAAGAGGTCGACTATCTCCTTTATGGAAAATTAAAAGAAGCAAAAGATCAACTATAAGGAGATCGGGATTTTAGTCCCGGTCTCTTTATCATTCCTCAGACTGATGTGACTTTTGGGATTTGTGATACAATTAAATGGAGAGGACGGATACATGAGAAAATTCCAAATTTTTCTATTTATTGAAGCTTGTTTATTAACAGGAGCTCTGATTATGATGGTATCAGAGCATTTTTCCCGTTTTCTACTGATATTGCTCTTGTTTTTACTGCTGATTCGATATTATACTGGAAAACAGGGAAACAATTTTATTTTAGTAGCAGTGAGCATCCTATTTTTCTTTATCATCATGCTCAATCCCTTTGTCATTTTAGCCATCTTTGTTGCCTTGATATACAGCCTGTTGCTACTTTACCCTATGATGAACCAGGAAAGAGAAGATACCAATCTGGTTTTTGAAGAAGTTGTGACGGTAAAGAGGGAGAAAAATCGCTGGTTTGGAAATCTCCACCATTTTTCAAGTTATCAGACTTGTCGTTTTGATGATATCAATCTCTTTCGCCTTATGGGGAAGGATACCATTCATCTAGAGCACGTGATTTTGAGCAATCATGATAATGTCATCATCTTGAGAAAACTGGTTGGTACGACTAGAATTATCGTACCAGTGGATGTTGAAGTCAGTCTAAGCGTCAATTCTCTGTACGGAGATTTAACCTTTTTTGACCAGCCTAAACGTGCTTTGCGTAATGAGCAATTTCATCAAGAAACCAGAGATTATCTCAAGAGTCCCAAGAGTGTTAAGATTCTTTTGACAACGATGGTTGGAGATGTTGAGGTGGTGAGAGGATGAAAAAACAACCCTATATTTTAATTGGTCTCACCTCATTTCTCTTTGTTGTTTTTCTATTTCGAAGCATTTTTAAGGTCTTAGATTTGGAATGGACTTCTCTTTTCCAAGATTTAGAAAAGACAGAAAAAATCCTATTTTTGGCTTTGATGTTTAGTCTTGCTCTAGCCTTTTTATTAGTCCTATTTTGGATAATGGTTGACGAGATTTCGCGTAGAAAAATCCAAGCTAATCTTAAGAATCTGCTGGCTGGTAAAGATATTAAAAGTCTAGGGGATGACGACTTAGACGCAAGTTTTAAAAACTTATCAGGCAAGCTCGGTTTGTTGACAGAGGCCATTCAAAAAGCTGATAACCAGGTATTGCTTAAAGAAGAACAGATTATTGAAAAGGAGCGCAAGCGAATAGCACGTGACTTGCATGATACAGTTAGTCAGGAAATTTTTGCTGCCCATATGATTTTATCGGGACTCAGTCAACAAGCTTCCAGATTAGACAAAGAGAAGATGCAGACACAACTCCAGAGTGTGACAGCTATTTTGGAGACAGCCCAAAGAGATTTGCGTATTCTGCTTTTACATTTGCGACCGATAGAACTGGAACAAAAGAGTCTAGTTGAGGGGATTCAGTTGCTTCTTAAAGAATTGGAAGAAAAAAGTGAACTCAAAGTTAGCTTTAAATATGAGATAGACGAATTACCTAAAAAAATTGAGGAACATATCTTTCGTATCGTCCAAGAATTGATTAGTAATACTCTCCGTCATGCCCAAGCTTCTTGTCTAGATGTTTATCTTTATCAAACGGAAACAGGCTTGCAGTTAAAGGTAGTAGACAACGGCCGTGGTTTTCAGTTAGATGATGTTGATGAACTAAGTTATGGACTACGCAATATCAAAGAACGAGTGGAAGATATGGCAGGGAGCATACAACTATTAACAGCACCAAAGCAGGGTTTGGCAGTGGATATTCGGATCCCCTTGCTTGATTGATTAAAAAAAGGAAATAAAATGAAACTATTATTAGTAGATGACCACCAAATGGTGCGTCTTGGTTTAAAAAGTTATTTTGAACTACAAGAAGATGTAGAGGTTGTTGGAGAAGCAACTAATGGAGCCGAAGGGATTTCCATGGCCTTGGAGCTTCGTCCAGATGTGATCGTCATGGATATTGTTATGCCTGAAGTCAACGGAATTGACGCAACTCTAGCTATTCTCAAAGAATGGCCGGAGGCTAAAATTTTGATTGTGACTTCTTATCTAGACAATGAAAAAATCATGCCAGTCTTAAATGCTGGGGCTAGGGGTTATATGCTCAAGACATCAAGTGCCGATGAATTGTTCCATGCTGTTCAAAAGGTGGCAGCTGGAGAGCTAGCGATCGAACAAGAGGTGAGTAAGAAAGTAGAATACCACCGCAATCATATGGAACTTCACGAAGAATTAACTGCGCGAGAACGCGATGTCCTTCAACTGATTGCTAAGGGCTATGAAAATCAGCGCATTGCAGATGAGCTCTTTATCTCCCTTAAGACAGTCAAGACCCATGTCTCCAATATTCTAGCCAAACTTGAGGTCAGTGATCGTACCCAGGCAGCAGTTTATGCTTTCCAACATCATCTGGTGGCTTCTGATGAATTTTAGGGAACATAGGATGTAACTGAAGCATGGACGAAAAGCGCATCCATTACTTGAAAAAGTTCGCTACTATGTGGTATAATGGACTGTATTAAAAATTTTAAGGAGAAATGACAGAATGTCTGTATCATTTGAAAACAAAGAAACAAACCGTGGTGTCTTGACTTTCACTATCTCTCAAGACCAAATCAAACCAGAATTGGACCGTGTATTTAACTCAGTAAAGAAAACTCTTAACGTTCCAGGTTTCCGTAAAGGTCACCTTCCACGTCCTATCTTCGACCAAAAATTTGGTGAAGAAGCACTTTACCAAGATGCAATGAACGCTCTTTTACCAGACGCTTATGAAGCAGCTGTTAAAGAAGCTGGTCTTGAAGTAGTTGCTCAACCAAAAATCGACGTAACTTCTATGGAAAAAGGTCAAGATTGGGTTATCACTGCTGAAGTTGTTACAAAACCTGAAGTAAAATTGGGTGAATACAAAAACCTTGAAGTATCAGTTGATGTAGATAAAGAAGTAACTGACGCTGATGTTGAAGAGCGTATCGAACGTGAACGCAACAACTTGGCTGAATTGGTGATCAAAGAAGGTGCTGCTGAAAACGGCGACACTGTTGTTATTGACTTTGTTGGTTCTATCGACGGTGTTGAATTTGACGGCGGAAAAGGTGAAAACTTCTCACTTGGACTTGGTTCAGGTCAATTCATCCCTGGATTTGAAGACCAATTGGTTGGACATTCAGCTGGTGAAACTGTTGACGTTATCGTAACATTCCCAGAAGACTACCAAGCAGAAGACCTTGCAGGTAAAGAAGCTAAATTCGTAACAACTATCCACGAAGTTAAAGCTAAAGAAGTTCCAGCTCTTGACGATGAGCTTGCAAAAGATATCGACGAAGAAGTTGAAACTCTTGACGAATTGAAAGAAAAATATCGTAAAGAATTGGCAGCTGCTAAAGAAGAAGCATATAAAGATGCTGTAGAAGGTGCTGCAATCGATAAAGCTGTTGAAAATGCTGAAATCGTAGAACTTCCAGAAGAAATGATCCACGAAGAAGTTCACCGCTCAGTAAATGAGTTCCTTGGAAACTTGCAACGTCAAGGTATCAACCCTGACATGTACTTCCAAATTACTGGAACTACTCAAGAAGACCTTCACAAACAATATGAAGCAGAAGCTGAGTCACGCACTAAGACTAATCTTGTTATCGAAGCAGTTGCTAAAGCTGAAGGATTTGACGCTACTGAAGAAGAAATCCAAAAAGAAATTGAGCAATTAGCTGCAGATTACAACATGGAAGTTGCCCAAGTACAAAGCTTGCTTTCAGCAGATATGTTGAAACACGATATCACAATCAAGAAAGCTGTTGAATTGATCACAAGCACTGCAACAGTAAAATAATCTGAAAAGATAAAAAACCACCGGATTCGGTGGTTTTTTGGTGCTTTATTTTCCGAAAAACTCATCAAGGTCATCTTGGCTAATCCCAATCATGGCTGGGATACTAGTCCAGTTATCTTCAGTTAGGATGTATGGTTGATGAGGATCAATCTGGTTTTCTGTTTCAAGAATTGGCTCATTTAGTTCCTCAGAGCTTTCAGTTAAGTCGCTGAAACGTTCAATCAGATAGGTTTTTCGAGCTGTCCCTATATGTTTAGTCGCATAATCAAAGGCTTGAAGTTCACCGAGTAGAATGAGTTTGCTTTTAGCCCGAGTAATAGCAGTGTAGATGAGATTACGCTCTAACATACGCTTGCTCGCACTGGTGATGGGAAGGATAACAACTGGAAACTCACTTCCCTGCGACTTATGGATACTCATGGCGTAGGCAAGACGAATCTTATACCATTCGTTGCGTGGATAGACGACTTCGTTCCCATCAAAGTCAATCATCATTTCATCTTGTTTGGATTCGGTGTATTTAGCAGGAATGAGGTCCGTGATGTAGCCTAGGTCTCCGTTAAAAACGTTGACTTCTGCATCGTTGACCAGATGAATGACCTTATCTCCCGTGCGATACTGAAACTGGCTTGCTTCAAAACTAATCTGTCCCTTTTGAAGAGGATTGAGCAGTTCTTGCATGAGTTGATTGATGGCATCGATTCCTGCTGTTCCACGATACATAGGAGCCAGAACTTGAATGTCTCGAGCAGGGATGCCACTTCTAATGGCAGCGTCTAGGATTTTTTCAATAGTAGCTGGGATATGATTACTAGAGATTTCAAAGTAGGAACGGTCTGCTTTTTTCTGAGTGAAATCTGCAGGTAAAATTCCCTGACGAATCTGACTCGCAAGTGTGACAATGGTTGATTCTTCGCTCTGGCGGTAGATTCGTTCCAAGCGTGTTTGCGGAATACTTGGAATCTGGAGCAAATCAGCTAGAACTTGACCTGGGCTAACCGAAGGCAACTGATCACTATCTCCTACGATGAGAATTTTACTAGTAGAGGAAATATTTGAGAAGAGTTGATTGGCTAGCCAAGTATCTACCATTGAGAACTCATCTACGATGATAAAATCAGCATCTAGATAATCTTCTAAATGGCTAGTGTCGTCATCTCCAGTCATACCCAAGTGGCGGTGAATGGTTGCACTTGGCAAGTCTGTTAGCTCATTCATGCGACGAGCCGCACGACCAGTTGGAGCAGCAAGGAGAATCGGTAGATTACTTTTATTTCGAAGGTCCAGTCCTTCTAATAGAGCATAGACGGCAATAATCCCATTGATAACAGTGGTTTTTCCAGTACCAGGTCCGCCGGTCAGGATAAAGACCTTGTTTTGGATAGCATCGCAGATTGCCTGTTTTTGAATGGCATCGTATTGGATGCCTAATTCTTCCTCAACAATTGCGATCTGCTCCTGGATGATTTCTGTTTCTTGTTTATCGGTTTCTTCTTTTTCAAGGATACGAATGAGGTGATTGTGAATCCCTTCTTCTGCAAAAAAGAGACTGTTATCAAAGATTTTAGTGTCAACCTGTTGGACTTTTTCTTCTTCAATGAGATTGGACAATTCTTGAGCAAGTTGACTTGGTTCCAGTTCTACAGGACGTGAGGATTCCAGTAGATTTAGAGTCTTTTCTAATAAGTCTCTAGCTTCAACATAAGTATCCCCACTTTCCATACAAGCGTTTAAAAGGCTATGAATGAGTCCTGCTCGGAAACGTTCAGGTGCCTGGCTTTCAATGCCCAATTCTTGCGCCAATTGGTCAGCGATGGTAAAACCCAATCCCTTGATATCTTCTACCAACTGGTAAGGATAATTTTCAACGATATCAATAGTTTCCTCTTTGTAGGTATCCTGAATTTGAATAGCTAATTTATTAGGAATGCCATAGTTGGCAAGCTTGGCCAAGATCATTTCAGTCCCGTAGTTGAGACGGAGTGAAGATACAAAGGCCTCACGACTTTTAGAAGACAGCCCTGAGATAGTCTCAAGTTTTTCAGGATGTTCCAGAATTTCATCGATAGTATTTTCCCCATAGAGTTCCACAATCTTTTGGGCAGTTTTGAGACCAATCCCTTTGAAATGGCTACTTGAGAAATACTTGACTAAACCCTTACTAGTTGGTTTTGCTCTTTCGTAACGGGAAATCTGCAGTTGTTCTCCGTATTTGGAGTGTTGGACAATCTGCCCCCAGAAAGTGTATTCTTCTCCCTCGATAACATCAGCCATGGTCCCTGTAACAATGATCTCGAAATCATCAAAGTCCTCAGCATTGGTATCCTCTATATCTAAAAGGAGAATACGGTAAAAGTTGCTGACATTTTCAAAAATAATACGTTCAATCGTACCTGTAAAATAGACTTCCATATAATTCCTTTACATTCCTGAATGAAATCTATCATTCAGAATAGAATGAGAAGAGGCTGAGATTAGTATTCTCGGCCTCTTAGTGATATTAGACTGTTCCAATACGTTTGAGTGGCCAAAAACGGAATTTTGCCTCTCCAATGATATCTTTTGCTTTAAAAGTACCAACATGTCGGCTATCACTAGATACCAGACGGTCATCACCAAGTAGGAGGTATTGCCCCTCTGGAACAGTGAAGGTGAAGCTAGTGTTGTAATTTACATCTAACGTGAAAGCTTGAGCTTTTTCAGCAAGATTTCTGAAATACTCGCCTTTTTTTCCATCCCAACCTTCTCCAGTATAGGTAGATTGGAGTTTATCCTCTTTAAATCGTTTGAGGTATTCTGCCAAATATGGTTCATCAGTTTCTTGACCATTGATATAAAGTTTGTCGTTTTCAAAACGTACGGTATCACCCGGTGTACCGACAACACGCTTAACGATATCCTTGTTTCCGTCGTCCTCATGGGCAACTACGATATCGAAGCGATTGATAGGGAGGTGTTTGACAACAAAGAGGATTTCTCCATCAGCTAGAGTAGGGTCCATAGAGTGTCCTTCTACACGCACATTACTCCAAAGAAAGATACGACTAAGCCCTACTAGTGCGATAAGTAGGAAGATAATTCCCCATTCTTTTAAAAAATTTATAATGTATTTCATAATTTACCTTTCTAGCATTTTTTTTGCTTTTTCAGTATTTTTAAAGTGTAGTTTGGCGCAGAAATTGAGTCCCTGCATACCGTAAGCTTGAAGAACTTGGCTAGCTATCTTGTCGGAAGCCGTTCCAGCCCCACTTGGAAGTTGAAAACCAAGTTCTCGGCCTAGATTTTCAAGATTTTCTAGGAAGAGATCACGCGCAATAATGGAGCTAACTGCAACAGCCAAGTACTTGCCCTCAGCTTTTTCCTCTAGCGTGACTGGATTAGGAAAATGATTGGCTTCATTTTTTAGATACTTTTCATAGTTCTGTGAGTTTGTAAAGGCGTCAATAACAATTTTTTCAGGCTCAACTCCCTTTTGAAGGAGGAGAAAGATTGCTTGATTGTGAAGAGCTACCTTAACAGAAACAGCGTTGTAGCGTTCACCAATGACTTCGTTATATTTACTTGGCGAAAGAAGGAGTGCTTGATGCTGAATCTTCTCCTTAAGAATGGGAGCAATCTGACGAATCTTTTGGTCAGTTAGTGTTTTAGAATCTCCAACCCCAAGTTTTCGTAACAAGTCATGCTGATCAGGAGTTACAAATGACGCCACTACAGCCAGACCACCGAAGTAGGAACCATTTCCGACTTCATCTGTTCCAATTAAGGGGAAATTTTGCCCGCTAACTACTTGTGCTACCTGATAACCAAAAAAGCTAGCATAGCTTTCAGCAGCTTCCCCTTGCAAGAGGACTTTCCCAGATGTATAGACGGAAACACTGGCTTGAGGAAGTTTTAAAAAGTAGCGAATATAAGGATTTTTACTAGGAGTGAGTGCATGTTCATGCTTTTGAACAAAAGTCTGAATTTCCTTTTCACTCGGAGTTAATGTGATACTTGCCATAGTCTCTATTGTACCATAAAAGCGCTAGAATTGGTAAAAACTGACAAACTAAGTGAAATTTGGTATAATATCTTGAGGTGAATTTTATGGCAAATTTAAATCGATTCAAGTTTACATTTGGGAAAAAAACATTAACGCTGACAACTGAACATGACAATCTTTTCATGGAGGAGATTGCTAAAGTTGCGACGGAAAAGTATGAAGCAATCAAAGAACAAATGCCTGGAGCTGATGATGAGACAGTAGCTATCCTTTTAGCAGTTAACTGCTTGTCAACACAGCTCAGCCGTGAGATCGAGTTTGATGATAAGGAGCAAGAGTTAGAATCACTCCGTTATAAGGTGGTTGCGGCTAAACAAGAGCAGAGTAAGATTGAGGATTCCCTATGATTTCCATTCTACTCTTATTAATCCTTGCTTGGAGCTTTTATATTGGCTACCGCAGAGGAATTATTTTACAAGCATATTATCTTGTAGCAACGATTGTCTCAGCTTATTTTGCAAGCAAATATTACCTAGCTTTAGGACAGAAGTTCAATTTATTAATCCCTTATGCTAATCCGCAGGAAGGACAGGGAACTTTCTTTTTCCCACCCGATCAACTTTTCCAACTAGATAAGGTTTTTTATGCAGGTGTCGGCTTCCTCTTAGCCTTTACGATTTTTTACTGCATTGGCCGTTTGTTTGGTCTTTTTCTAAACCTAGTACCAAGTGAGATACTTGATGGGAAATACTACCGTATCGGTGCGGGTGTGCTATCAATCGGTGTGACCTTGTTTGTCCTCCAGATGATGCTAACGATTCTCGCGACTGTGCCATTACAAATTGTTCAAAATTCACTTGAAAATAGCTTTGTAGCTAGACATATCATCCAAAGCATTCCATTCACAACTAATTTTATTAAACAGCTTTGGGTTACTAAAATAATCGGTTAAAAAGGGCGGGAACTATTCCTAGCCTTTTGTTTACAATTTCGAAAAGTAAGAGATTGATTTAAAGAGTTGAAAATAAGAAAAGCCATAACTTTTATACTAAGGAAATAAGATGAATACAAAAATACTAGAAACGTTAGAATTTAACAAGATCAAGGCTTTATTTGAACCTCGTCTTTTGACGGAACAAGGACTAGAACAGTTAAAAGAGCTAGTCCCAACAGATAAAGCTGATAAAATTAGACAGGCCTTTGCAGAGATGAAGGAGATGCAAGAACTCTTTGTTGAGCATCCTCATTTCAGCATTTCGGCAACAAAAGATATTGCGGCTACCTGCAAACGTTTGGAGATGGGTGCTGATCTCAACATAGAGGAATTTCTCCTTCTTAAACGTGTCATATTTGCCAGCCGTGAACTAAAAAATTTCTATGATAATCTTGAAAATGTACGCTTGGACCACTTGGCAAATTGGTTTGAGAAACTTCATGATTTTCCACATCTGCAGGGAAATCTCCAAGCCATCAATGAAGCTGGATTTATTGAGAATTTTGCTAGTGAAGAACTAGCTCGAATCCGCCGTAAAATCCATGATAGTGAGAGCCAAGTCCGTGACGTCTTGCAAGAACTTCTCAAACAAAAGGCTCAGATGTTGACTGAAGGTATCATCGCTAGTAGAAATGGTCGCCAGGTTCTTCCTGTCAAAAACACCTATCGTAATAAGATTGCCGGTGTGGTTCATGATATTTCTGCCAGCGGGAACACTGTCTATATCGAACCGCGTGAAGTAGTCAAGCTGAGCGAAGAAATCGCCAGTCTTCGTGCAGATGAACGCTATGAGATGATGCGTATCCTTCAAGAGCTTTCTGAGCGTGTACGACCACATGCAGCTGAAATCGCAAATGATGCCTGGATTATTGGATATTTGGACTTGATTCGGGCTAAGGTTCGCTTTATCCAAGAGACAGGAGCAGTAGTGCCACAAGTCTCTGAAGGACAGGAGATTCAACTCCTCCATGTTCGCCATCCCTTGGTGCAAAATGCTGTTGCTAATGATGTACACTTTGGTAAGGATTTAACAGCCATCGTCATTACTGGTCCCAATACAGGTGGTAAGACCATTATGCTCAAAACCTTAGGTTTGACGCAATTGATGGCCCAGTCAGGTTTGCCGATTTTGGCTGATAAGGGAAGTCGTGTGGGGATTTTCGAGGAGGTCTTTGCGGATATCGGAGACGAACAATCCATCGAACAAAGTCTTTCAACTTTCTCTAGTCACATGACTAATATCGTTGATATTCTCGGTAAGGTTAACCAAAACTCGCTCTTGTTACTAGATGAGCTTGGAGCAGGAACAGACCCCCAAGAAGGTGCAGCCCTTGCCATGTCTATCCTAGAAGACTTGCGTTTACGTCAGGTCAAGACTATGGCAACCACTCACTATCCTGAACTCAAGGCCTATGGGATTGAAACGGCTTATGTTCAGAATGCCAGCATGGAGTTTGATACAGCTAGCTTGCGCCCGACCTATCGCTTTATGCAAGGCGTACCTGGTCGAAGCAACGCCTTTGAGATTGCTAAACGTCTCGGCTTGTCAGATGTCATCGTAGGTGACGCTAGCAAGCAGATTAATCAAGACAATGATGTCAATCGCATTATTGAGCAGTTGGAAGAGCAGACGCTTGAAAGCCGTAAACGCCTTGAAAATATTCGCCAAGTTGAGCAAGAAAACCTCAAGATGAACCGTGCGCTTAAAAAACTCTACAACGAGCTCAATCGTGAAAAGGAAACAGAACTCAATAAGGCGCGTGAGCAAGCTGCGGAGATTGTTGACTTAGCTCTGGCAGAAAGTGATGATATTCTAAAAAATCTTCACAGCAAATCACAACTAAAACCACATGAAATTATCGAAGCCAAGGCCAAACTCAAGAAGTTAGCACCTGAAAAAGTTGATCTTTCTAAAAATAAGGTTCTCCAAAAGGCTAAGAAAAAACGAGCTCCAAAAGTTGGGGATGATATCATCGTTTTAAGCTATGGTCAACGAGGTACCTTGACCAATCAACTCAAGGATGGTCGCTGGGAAGCTCAAGTTGGCTTGATTAAGATGACGCTTGAAGAAAAAGAGTTTGACTTGGTTCAGGCTCAGCAAGAAGCACCAGTCAAGAAGAAACAAGTGAACGTTGTCAAACGGGCAGGTGGTAAAGGTCCACAGGCTCGACTAGACCTTCGTGGCAAACGTTATGAGGAAGCTATGGAAGCCTTGGATGCCTTTATCGACCAAGCCCTGCTCAACAACATGGCTCAAGTGGACATCATCCATGGTATCGGTACAGGAGTCATCCGTGAAGGGGTAACCAAATATCTCCAAAGAAACAAGCAAGTCAAGAGCTTTGGCTATGCGCCACAAAATGCAGGTGGTTCTGGAGCGACTATCGTTACCTTTAAAGGCTAACTAAGCTATAGAATGAAATGTCAAAAGAGTACCTATCAAGTGATAGGTACTTTTTTGATGAATTTATTTTAATCATTATTGTTAGTGAGTATTTTAAAAGGGGACAATCGTTTTATAGCCAAAAAAATTGATGAAGGCTTGTCTAGCTGAGCTTTATTTATGCTATACTGATAGTAACGTCATTATTGGAGGTTGGTATGAAAAAACTCCCCTTAGCCTTTTCAGGTTGCTTATTGGGATTGGCTGGAGCAGGAAATCTCATCTTGGATATTTTTCCGCTTTTATCACACGTCTTTAGTTTGTCAGGCTTGATTTTATGGTTTTATTTTTTGGTGAGCCACCTCAATAACTGGCATGAAAGTAAGCAAGAATTAAAGAAAGCCCCTGTTTTGTCAGGAATGGCAACCTTTCCCATGGCAGGGATGATTTTATCAACGTATTTATTACGAATCTTACCCCCGAACATGAGCATTGTTGCACAGATTCTCTGGTGGTTTGCTTTTCTTCTAGATGTTTACCTCATCTTATACTTTACAAAGAACTATGTCTTGGTTAAACAAAGGGCCAGTGCAACACCAACTTGGACAGTTCTTTATGTAGGAATAGCAGTAGCAAGTTTGACCTACCCGGTAGTGGGCATTGTTGGGATTGCCTATGGAGCTTGGGTTTTTGGTTTTATCTTAACCCTTATCCTTTACCCACTAATTTATCAAGATTTGAGGAAAAATCCATTACCGCTGGCTTTGCTGGGGCAAGAAGGAATCTATTGTGCTCCATTTTCTCTCCTTTTGGCAGCATTAGTGAGAGTAGGAGGATACAGTCTTCCTAGTTGGATTTTACTAGTTATGATCCTTGCATCACAGACCTTCTTTTTCTTTGTCCTTAGTCGCTTGCCAAGGATTTTAAAACAAGGTTTCCAACCAGCTTTCTCAGCCCTAACCTTTCCAACCATCATCACAGCAACTTCATTGAAAATGTCCCAAGGCATTCTGCAGTTTCCGGTCCTCAACCTTCTCGTTTGGTTAGAGATTATCATTTGTTTAACAATCCTCATCTACGTATTAGTAGAGTATATACGATATTTAAGGAACTAAAAGAACCCCTAGCACGGAGAAGTGTTAGGGGTTTGTTCTTTCTGTTAGGTTCAAATCTATTATAACCAACAATCCAAGTAGTTTCTTACTTTTCCTTATGTAGTGATAAAAAGCTGTAGACCATAGTCCCAAAGATGGCTCCAATACTAAGACCAAAGACAAGTAAGGGAATCATTATCTCTGTTTGGATGATTTTTTCCAAGAAAGTTGAAAGGGACATCTGTTGAACGAAGAGTTTATGAAAGAGCAACAGAGCAAATAAGCCAATCTCAATACTTATAAATACCAACCAACTACGAACTTTTATTTGGCGTTTGCTGTAGGTTTTGTAGATGATTTCTGATTTGTCATCCTTTTCAAGATGAAGCTCTTGTACGGCTCTTTGAGCTTTTATACTCATGAACAGAATGAGTCCAAAATAGAGGTAGGGCATAAGCGATCGAACAATTTCTATAAAGCGTCCGAACAAAATATAGAACAGGAAGAGAAAGAAGGAAGAGTAAAAGATTTGGACCATGGAACGGGCGCAAGCCTTGTAGATAACCTCTTGACGGCATTCGTCAAAAGGCCCTTGTATATGAAAGAAATTTCGAAGTAAGCGAGTTGTTAAGTCTTCTTTTTGCATGGATAATTTCTCCTAAATGAACGATGTTACTTTGTTGCTTTTACGAATTGATAGAGATAATAAAGATAAGTGGTAGAAGAAAGGCTAGCGATAATTAATAATAAATAATATTTCCAATCGCTTGAAATAACCGTCAGTTGTGGCAAGGATATAATCATAAAGCATAGTGCTAAGTTGAGTATGCGCGTTTTTTGGGAATCTATCTTTAGATAAGTCAGTCCTTTGTTGAGTGCTGGAACAAAGACAAGAACAAGGACTATTTCGTAGATGGGCAAGTTCCCTGAAATGATGATGAAGGCGAGTAGAGAACTGAACAAAAGATGATAGGTAAGTAACGTTACTAGTGATTTCATAAGGTACCTCCTAATCCTCATCCGGATCTTTCTTAGTTTTTGCAATGCGACGGGAGATGAGGAACTGTATGCTTGCTCCGAAGAAGATAGAACCGAGAATGCTTGATACACCATTTCTTATAGTGAGAAGAGAATTAAAATAGTCCGGACTTTCACCTATGAGTATACTGAGAAGAGGAGTTATAAAAAACATCCATAGACCAAAGAACAAACCTGCTTTAAGACCTGGGTAGTGTAGTTGCTTACTTTCTTTCTCACTCAGCATATCTGGTTCAATAGTTGTAATCCCTGTTTTTTGCATTTGATAGGTGAGATAGCTAGCAGCGATGAGGGCAATCACTAAAATCAGAGGAGGATAGACCAGAGCCACTAGTTGAGGAAATTTATAGGCTAGAAGGAGTGGAATAAGATTTCCGAAAATCATCAGATAAAAGAGGATGATAAAGACTTGGTTACCGATACGATCGGCCTCGCGCCGTTTGTATTCGTCAAGGGGCTCAGAAATGCCGTATGTGCGTTTGATCAGTTTTTCAGTAAAGGTTTCTTTTTTCATGAGTTTGCTCCTTTTTTAAAAATCATCCTCCCAAAAGAGACTGTTGAGGTCAGTTTGGAGGCTGCGGGCGAGATTGAGACAGAGTTCCAGGGTTGGATTGTACTTGTCGTTTTCAATCATATTGATGGTTTGTCTCGAGACACCGATATCCTTGGCGAGCTCAAGCTGGGACATGCCCAGTTTCTTGCGGAATTCTTTCACACGATTCATGCTTCCTCCTTTTTAGATTGTGTCACATATATTTGACTATAGTATATTCTTTTGAAAATAAAATGTCAACTATTTTTGACATATTTTTTGCTAGAAAAAAAGATTGGCCTAGCCAATCCTTTTATTTTAATTCTGATGCATCTGGTAGGTAGGAACCACCGAGATAGGTTTTGCTGAGTTTTTCAAGGGTTCCATCTTGGTAGAGTTCTTTGAGGACCTTGTCAAATTGCTCTTTAAATTCTTTTTGGTCACTTGAGAAGATGATGTAGTTGTTTGGATTATCATTGCTTTCCAAGTCGACTACGTTCAAGTCTAAACCTCGGTCTTGGATAATCTTTTGAACAGAGATTTTATCAAAGATTAGGAAATCAAACTCACCATTAGCGAGGTCAGTCAGACGTTTTGCGACATCTTCACCAGAGTATTGGATGGTTGCAGGATTGTCGGAGTGGCTTTGATTCCAGTCTGTAACGACTTTGGCAGTAGAAGTTCCTGTATCATCCTGAGTTGTTTTACCAGCGATGTCTTGGAGAGAAGTAAGAACCTTGTCTTTTCTGCTCACAAG
This sequence comes from Streptococcus infantis, assembly GCF_047463175.1. Taxonomy (GTDB): domain Bacteria; phylum Bacillota; class Bacilli; order Lactobacillales; family Streptococcaceae; genus Streptococcus; species Streptococcus infantis_AC. The sequence goes on along the minus strand of NZ_JASHEJ010000002.1, from coordinate 241,654 downwards.
AACCAAAGGATTTTTAGCGATTGGGAGTGAGTAGAGGTATTTGTCGGCTCTCTCTTTGGTGTAGCTTAGGTTATTGGCTGCTGCTTGATAACGGCCGGCATCCACTCCAGGGAAGATACTTTCCCAAGCTGTTTTTTGAAATTCAATCTTGTATTGATCCAGTTTTTCATCTACTGCTTTTAAAACCTCAACATCATATCCAGTCAAATTACCATCTTTTTCAAAATCAAAAGGTGGGATGTCTCCAGCAGTTGCTACGACAATGGTTTTAGGACTAGCAGTGGAACTAGAAGCACTATCCTGTTTGGCTTGTCCACAGGCAACCAACAAGGGACTAATGGCTAATAATAAGAATAATTTTTTCATAAGAGTCTCCTTTGACTTAATGGTATCTAGCTTACCAGACAATCAATCAGATATCCAATATATATTTTTTATGGAAGTGATAGAAAAATATTATAATTTTCAGTTAGAGTTTGTAATCTAAAATTTAAATCAGATAAGAAAAATATAATTTAGGCCACAAATGAAAAATCTCTGCAAGCTCTTTCAGAATGTGGTAAAATGGAAGCAGTAGAAATAGAAAAGGAAATCAATTATGAAATTTCTTGAGTTAAATAAAAAACGTCATGCGACCAAGCATTTTATTGATAAACCTGTTGATCCAAAGGATGTTCGTACAGCTATCGAAATCGCAACCTTGGCACCTAGCGCTCACAACAGTCAGCCTTGGAAGTTTGTTGTGGTTCGTGAGAGAAATGCTGAACTAGCAAAATTGGCTTACGGTTCAAACTTTGAGCAAGTAGCATCTGCACCTGTAACCATTGCCTTGTTTACAGATACAGACTTAGCCAAACGCGCCCGCAAGATTGCTCGTATTGGTGGTGCCAATAATTTCTCAGAAGAGCAACTGCAATACTTCTTGAAAAATCTTCCAGCCGAATTTGCGCGTTACAGCGACCAACAAGTTAGTGACTACTTGGCCCTTAATGCAGGGTTAGTAGCTATGAACTTGGTCCTTGCTTTGACTGACCAAGGAATCGGATCAAACATTATCCTTGGTTTTGACAAATCAAAAGTCAATGAAGTCTTGGAAATCGAAGAACGTTTCCGTCCAGAACTTTTGATCACAGTTGGATACACAGATGAGAAGTTGGAACCAAGCTACCGCTTGCCAGTAGATGAAATTATCGAGAAGAGATAGGAAGAAAAAATGACAGTTATTGATTTTACAGCAGAAGTAGAAAAACGCAAAGAAGACCTCTTGGCTGACTTGTTTAGCCTTTTGGAAATCAACTCAGAACGTGATGATAGTAAGGCAGATGCTGAGCATCCATTTGGACCTGGGCCAGTAAAAGCCTTGGAAAAATTCCTTGAAATTGCAGACCGTGATGGCTACCCAACAAAAAATGTCGACAATTATGCAGGACATTTTGAGTTTGGTGAAGGAGAAGAAGTTCTCGGAATCTTTGCCCACATGGACGTAGTGCCAGCAGGTAGCGGTTGGGACACTGACCCTTACACTCCAACTATCAAAGATGGTCGTCTTTATGCGCGTGGTGCTTCTGACGATAAGGGTCCTACTACAGCATGTTACTATGGTTTGAAAATCATCAAAGAATTGGGTCTTCCAACTTCTAAGAAAGTTCGTTTCATCGTGGGAACAGACGAAGAATCAGGTTGGGCAGATATGGACTACTACTTTGAGCATGTAGAACTTGCAAAACCAGACTTTGGCTTCTCTCCAGATGCTGAATTCCCTATCATCAATGGTGAAAAAGGGAACATCACAGAATACCTCCACTTTGCTGGTGAAAATACTGGTGCAGCTCGTCTTCACAGCTTCACAGGTGGCTTGCGTGAAAACATGGTTCCTGAATCAGCAACAGCAGTCGTTTCAGGTGACTTAGCTGACTTGCAAGGGAAACTAGATGCCTTCGTTGCAGAGCATAAACTCAGAGGAGACATCCAAGAAGAGAACGGTCAGTACAAGGTGACTGTAATTGGTAAATCAGCCCATGGTGCCATGCCTGCTTCGGGTGTCAATGGTGCAACTTATCTTGCCCTCTTCCTAAGCCAATTTGCTTTTGAAGGACCTGCAAAAGACTATCTTGACATTGCTGGTAAGATTCTTTTGAACGACCACGAAGGCAAGAACTTGAAAGTAGCTCATGTGGATGAAAAGATGGGTGCCCTTTCTATGAATGCGGGTGTTTTCCGCTTCGACGAATCAAGTGCTGACAATACTATTGCCCTCAACTTCCGTTATCCAAAAGGAACAAGCCCAGAGCAAATCAAGTCAGTTCTTGAAACCTTGCCTGTTGCTTCAGTTAGCCTTTCTGAGCATGGTCACACTCCTCACTATGTGCCAATGGAAGATCCACTCGTTCAAACCTTGTTGAATGTTTATGAAAAACAAACAGGTCTTAAAGGTCACGAACAAGTTATCGGTGGTGGAACATTTGGACGTCTCTTAGAGCGTGGTGTAGCCTACGGTGCTATGTTCCCAGATTCTATCGACACTATGCACCAAGCCAACGAATTTATCGCCTTGGATGATCTTTTCCGCGCAGCAGCCATCTACGCTGAAGCTATCTATGAATTGATCAAATAATGCTATAGAAGTCTGAGATTTTATGCTTAGACTTCTTTTTGGAGGGAGAGTAGATGTCTCAAATCGAAAGAATCAAACAAGCCATCATGGCTGATCCACAAAATCAACACTATACTGAGCGAGGAATCGAACCTCTCTTTGCTGCTCCAAAAACTGCTCGTATCAATATCATTGGGCAGGCACCTGGTCTCAAAACCCAAGAAGCAGGACTTTACTGGAAGGATAAAAGTGGCGACCGCTTGCGAGACTGGTTGGGTGTGGATGAGGATACTTTTTATAATTCAGGTTATTTTGCAGTCATGCCTATGGATTTCTATTTTCCAGGGCATGGAAAATCCGGTGACTTACCGCCTAGACCTGGATTTGCAGAAAAGTGGCACCCTAAACTTTTGAAAGAATTACCAGATATTCAATTGACGCTCTTGATTGGGCAGTATGCCCAGTCCTACTATCTGCATGAGAAAGTCAGTGGCAAGGTAACAGACCGTGTGCATCGCTTTAAGGATTATTTGCCAGATTATTTCCCACTGGTACACCCGTCACCTCGGAACCAAATCTGGATGAAAAAAAATCCTTGGTTTGAAGCAGATGTTTTGCCTGACTTGAAAGAAAGAATTCAAAAAATTCTCGGAGAAGAAAAATGAAAGAAATTACTTTTAATGATTTTTACCAACTATACCAGAAAGAGTCGCTTTCTGTATTAGATGTGAGAGAAGTAGAGGAATTTGAGACTCTTCATTTAGAAGGTGCTCGTAATTTACCTCTCAGCCAATTAGCTGATACTTATAAACAACTAGATAAGGATAATCTTTACTATGTGATTTGTAAATCAGGAATGCGTTCAGCACGCGCTTGTCAATTTTTAGCAGAACAAGGATATGAGGTTATCAATGTCCAAGGTGGCATGGATGCCTTAGAATAAGAAAAAACTCCCTTTAAGACCGAAAATAAGAAAGGTTTTAAAGGGAGTTTATTTACTCTAAAAATCAGAAAATTGAAAACATTTTAAAATTATTTCGAGATAGCCTTTTCAAGCCTTTAATCATGTTATACTAAGAAAGTATTTTATTTTTTATAAGGAGAGTTTATGGCTAAAAAAGGTGCTTTAACGGGATTACTCCTGTTTGGAATATTTTTTGGTGCGGGTAATTTGATTTTCCCCCCTACCCTAGGTGCTCAATCTGGGGAACACTTTCTCCCTGCCATTGCAGGATTTGTACTTTCAGGTGTCGGACTTGCCGTCTTGACCTTGATCATCGGGACCTTAAATCCTAAGGGATATATCTATGAGATTTCTACAAAGATTTCCCCTTGGTTTGCAACGCTTTATCTAGCAGTTTTGTACTTGTCGATTGGTCCATTCTTTGCCATTCCACGTACTGCAACAACTTCTTATGCAGTAGGGATTAGTCCCCTCTTGGCAGATGCTGACAAAGGTCTAGGCTTGATTGTCTTTACCCTTATCTACTTTGTTGCAGCATTCTTAATCGCGCTTAATCCTTCAAAGATTTTGGATCGTATCGGTCGTGTTTTGACACCAGTTTTTGCCCTCTTAATTATCATCTTGGTAATCCTTGGAGCCCTCAAATATGGTGGAAATGCTCCACAAGCAGCTACAGCAGCTTATCAAGCTTCAGCATTTGGAGCAGGATTCCTTGAAGGCTATAATACTCTAGATGCTCTCGCATCTGTTGCCTTTAGTGTAATTGCGGTTGAAACCTTGAAACAACTTGGATTTTCGAGTAAAAAAGAGTACATCTCAACCATTTGGGTAGTCGGAATTGTCGTAGCGCTTGGCTTTAGTGCTCTATACATTGGCCTAGGTTTCCTTGGAAATCACTTCCCAATGACAGAAGAAGCGATGAAGGGTGGAACTCCAGGGGTTTATATCTTGTCACAAGCGACCCAAGAAATCTTTGGTTCAACAGCTCAATTATTCCTAGCAGCCATGGTAACAGTAACTTGCTTCACAACGACTGTAGGTTTGATTGTTTCAACTGCTGAATTCTTTAACGGACGTTTCCCACAACTTAGCTATAAGGTTTATGCGACTGTCTTTACCTTGATTGGTTTTGCAATTGCCAACCTCGGTCTTGATGCAATCATCAAATATTCTATCCCTGTCCTAGTTATCTTGTATCCAATTACCATTGTGATTGTTATGATTGTGATTGTGAACAAGTTTATACCACTTTCAAAACCAGGTATGCAATTGACAATGGGTCTTGTTACAGCTATTGCCGTAGCTAGTGTCTTGGGAAGTTCATTTGAAGTGACCTTCCTTGCCAATATTGTGAATGCTCTACCATTTGCTAAGGCTTCATTGCCATGGTTAGTACCAGCGATTATTGGGATTTTACTTTCCCTTGTTCTTCCAAATAAGCAAAAGAGTGAAGCTTTTGAGATGGAATAAAAAAATCTTGGCTTATGCCAAGGTTTTTTTATTACTCTTAGTTCGTTTTTTCCTTATAACCAAGGTCTGTTAACATTTTCTTAGAGGCTTTAAAGCTAACGTTTTTCCCTACACCTGAGTATTCTTCTGGTAAAGCTTTTCTAAGTTCGTCAATGCTTGCAACTGAAAGGTCAATCTCAAGATCTTGTACGACTTTACCATCTTTAATCTCGACAGATAAAGTTACCCCCTTGAGACCCTTATATCCTTTGTAGGTTTCTTCGACAAAATTTTTTAAATCATCTGCAGTATTGTTTAGGACTTCGGGGTCAGCGACATTGTGAGCAGTTTGTTTCACAACGTTATCACCGTCAACTGTATAGGTCAATGTTGACTGGACACCAGGCTGAGAATCGTTTACAAAAGTTACAGTTTTTAACTCTGATTTCTTTTCAGTTGTTTCAGCCTCAGTGGTTTTTACCTCAGTTGATGAAGAGTTAGAAGTTGTTGATGACTGTTTTGAACATCCCAACAAGAATGCCAGCGGTAGAGCTAAGAGAAGCGTCATTTTGAAAAATTTATTCATATTTTTTCCTTTCTTCTTAAGAACTGCTTTTATTATACCATAAAATACTTTTATATTCAAATTATCCTAGTTTTCTATTTTCACACATACTAAGATGTAAAAAATGATATAATGGTAGCAAGAGGTGAAGAAATGAATCAAACTGTAGAATATATCAAAGAACTAACTGCTATCGCGTCGCCAACAGGTTTTACCCGTGAAATTACCAATTATTTGGTCGAGACTCTTGAAAAACTAGGTTATCAACCTGTCCGTACTGCTAAAGGTGGTGTTAACGTTACAATCAAAGGTAAAAATGACGAACAACATCGCTATGTAACTGCCCATGTAGATACTTTGGGAGCTATCGTTCGTGCTATTAAACCAGACGGTCGCCTCAAAATGGACCGTATTGGAGGCTATCCTTGGAATATGATTGAAGGTGAAAACTGTACGGTCCATGTGGCTAGTACAGGAAAAACAGTTTCAGGTACGATTTTGATCCACCAGACTTCTTGTCATGTATACAAGGATGCGGGGACAGCTGAACGTACGCAGGACAATATGGAAGTACGTTTGGACGAAAAAGTAACCAATGATAAGGAAACACGCACACTCGGTATCGAAGTTGGAGATTTTATCAGCTTTGACCCTCGAACAATCGTAACTGATACAGGCTTTATCAAGTCTCGTCATTTGGATGACAAGGTGAGTGCAGCTATTCTCCTCAATCTCCTTAAAGTCTATAAAGAAGAAGGGATTGAGCTTCCAGTTACTACTCATTTTGCCTTTTCAGTCTTTGAAGAAGTGGGGCATGGGGCTAACTCAAGTATCCCAAGTCAAGTTGTTGAATATCTAGCGGTAGATATGGGAGCAATGGGAGATGACCAGCAGACGGATGAGTACACAGTGTCAATCTGTGTCAAAGATGCTTCTGGACCTTACCACTATGAATTCCGTCAACATCTGGTTGCCTTGGCAAAAGAGCAGGACGTTCCATTTAAACTAGATATCTATCCATTTTACGGTTCGGATGCATCTGCAGCCATGTCAGCTGGAGCAGAAGTCAAACACGCTCTTCTAGGATCGGGTATCGAGTCTAGTCACTCTTACGAGCGAACTCATATTGATTCTGTTCTTGCTACCGAGCGTATGGTGGACGCTTATCTCAAGAGTGAGTTGGAGGACTGATATGTGTTTGATTTGTGATCGAATTGAATTGATTAAGGCAGGGGAAAATCCCTACTTTGTAAAAGAACTGGAAACAGGCTATGTTGTCATTGGAGACCACCAGTATTTTGAAGGCTATACTTTATTCCTAGCAAAAGAACATGTGACAGAATTACATCATCTACATCCAACTGTCAAACTCCGCTTTTTAGAGGAAATGAGCCTGGTTCAGGAAGCTGTCTCTAAAGCCTTTTCTGCTGAAAAGATGAATGTAGAGTTGTTAGGAAATGGAGATGCCCATGCTCACTGGCATATTTTCCCGAGACGAGAGGGTGATATGAAGGGACACGGTCTTAATGATCGTGGTCCAGTTTGGTGGGTCCCATGGGAAGAAATGGTTGCTGAGGAATATCACGTTAAAGATTGGAGACTGGAAAACTTGATTGCGACATTATCAGAAACTTTAAACCAGATAGTAAAATGAAAGGATTAAAGATGAAGAAAAGATATCTTGTATTATCAGGATTATTAGCCTTGACATTAGCGGCTTGCTCACAAGAAAAGCCAGTAACTTCAGAAACTCAGACTTCAACGGAAGAAAAAACTGTCCAAGAAGGAACTGCGGGAAGTAAGTCTCAGGCAGCTAGTCAAAAGAAAGCAGAAGTAGTAGACAAAGGAGATCACTACAGCATTCAAGGCAAGTACGATGAGATTGTTGTCGCTAATAAGCATTATCCTATGTCAAAAGACTATAATCCAGGGGAAAATCCTACCGCTAAAGCAGAACTGTTGAAACTCATTGCAGCTATGCAACAAGCAGGATTCCCGATTAGCGACAACTATAGTGGTTTTAGAAGTTATGAAACTCAAACTCAGCTTTATCAAAACTATGTAGATAAAGATGGCAAGGCTGAGGCTGACCGTTATTCTGCAAGACCTGGTTACAGTGAACACCAAACTGGCCTTGCCTTTGACCTAATTGGAACAAATGGAGATTTAGTGACTGAAGAAAAGGCTGCCCAATGGCTATTGGACCATGCTGCAGACTATGGTTTTGTCGTTCGCTATCTCAAAGGTAAGGAAAAAGAAACAGGCTATATGGCTGAAGAATGGCACCTTCGCTACGTCGGAAAAGAAGCCAAGGAAATCGCTGCAAGTGGTCTCAGCTTGGAAGAGTATTACGGTTTCGAGGGTGGAGACTATGTTGATTAGTCGCAAAATATCTTGCAAGAATGCTTGAAATTTGATAAAATGAATAATAATTAAATAGGAATCTGCAAGACTAGTATCTCAGGGGAAGTATATCAGGGAGGAGAGCCGTGACTGAAAGCTCTCTATATGAAAGCTGGGTGAATTCACTTGCCTATGGATTCGGAAATAAAGGTCTGACTTGTCAGATAAAAACGGATGGTACCGCGTGTCAACGCTCCGAGTGTGGAGTTTTTGGCATGTGGTTTTCTTTTTATCTACGAGAGACTGATGGAGGAATTATGTCAACTATTGAAGAACAATTAAAAGCGCTTCGTGAAGAAACGCTAGCTAGCCTGAAGCAGATTACTGCTGAAAATAAAAAAGAAATGCAAGAATTGCGCGTCTCTGTCCTTGGTAAAAAAGGTTCTCTTACTGAAATTCTTAAAGGGATGAAAGATGTTTCAGCTGAAATGCGCCCTGTTATCGGAAAACACGTTAATGAAGCACGTGATGTTTTGACAGCTGCCTTTGAAGAAACAGCTAAGCTCTTGGAAGAAAAGAAAGTGGAAGCACAACTTGCCAGCGAGAGCATCGATGTGACGCTTCCAGGTCGCCCAGTTGCGACTGGTCACCGTCACATCCTCACACAAACTAGTGAGGAAATTGAAGACATCTTCATCGGGATGGGTTACCAAGTAGTGGATGGTTTTGAAGTAGAACAAGACTACTATAACTTTGAACGTATGAACCTTCCAAAGGATCACCCAGCTCGTGATATGCAGGACACTTTCTATATCACAGAAGAAATCTTGCTCCGTACTCACACGTCTCCAGTTCAGGCGCGTGCGATGGATGCCCATGATTTTTCTAAAGGCCCTTTGAAGATGATCTCACCAGGACGTGTATTCCGTCGTGATACAGACGATGCAACCCACAGTCACCAGTTCCACCAGATCGAAGGTTTGGTTGTTGGGAAAAACATCTCTATGGCGGATCTACAAGGAACCCTCCAGTTAATTGTACAAAAAATGTTTGGTGAAGAGCGTCAAATCCGTTTACGCCCATCTTATTTCCCATTCACTGAGCCATCTGTTGAGGTGGATGTTTCGTGCTTCAAGTGTGGAGGAGCCGGCTGTAACGTCTGTAAGAAAACTGGTTGGATCGAGATTATGGGTGCCGGTATGGTTCACCCACGTGTCCTTGAGATGAGTGGTATCGATGCAACTGTATACTCTGGTTTTGCCTTTGGTCTTGGACAAGAACGTGTAGCTATGCTTCGTTACGGAATCAACGATATCCGTGGATTCTACCAAGGAGATGTCCGCTTCTCAGAACAGTTTAAATAATGATTAGAAAAGTGGAAATAGCAGATGTTGAGGTGTTGGCAAAAATTGCCAAACAAACCTTTCGTGAAACATTTGCTCATGATAATACGGAAGAGCAGTTACAGGAATACTTTGAAGAGGCTTATAATCTGAGAGTTTTGTCAACTGAGTTGGAAGATCCTGACTCCGAAACCTATTTCATTATGCATGAAGAGGAGATAGCTGGTTTTCTCAAAGTCAACTGGGGAAATGCTCAAACCGAGAGAGAATTAGAGAACGCTTTTGAAATTCAACGCCTCTACGTGCTACAAACATATCAAGGATTTGGACTTGGTAAGCAACTATTTGAATTCGCTCTGGAACATGCCGAAAAAAATGGTTTTTCCTGGGCTTGGCTAGGTGTTTGGGAGCATAATACAAAAGCTCAAGTATTTTATTATCGATATGGTTTTGAAAAATTTAGCCAACATCGTTTTATGGTTGGGCAAAAGGTAGATACGGATTGGTTACTGAAAAAGAAATTAAGGTAAGAAGATGATTCTTCTAATGAAATGATAGGAAAGGAAAAAAACTAGAGTGACAACTGTCATTCTGGAGAACTAAATTATGCTTGTATCTTATAAATGGTTAAAAGAATTGGTGGACATTGATGTACCATCACAAGAGTTGGCTGAAAAAATGTCAACCACAGGGATCGAAGTAGAAGGTGTGGAATCACCTGCTGCTGGTCTCTCAAAAATTGTCGTCGGTGAGGTCTTGTCTTGCGAAGATGTGCCCGAAACTCACCTTCATGTTTGTCAGGTTAACGTTGGCGAAGAAGAAGCCCGTCAAATCGTCTGTGGTGCACCGAATGTGCGTGCTGGTATCAAGGTTATGGTGGCTCTTCCAGGAGCTCGCATCGCTGACAACTACAAGATTAAAAAAGGGAAAATCCGTGGCTTAGAGTCACTCGGGATGATCTGTTCACTTGGTGAATTAGGGATTTCTGACTCTGTTGTACCGAAAGAATTTGCAGATGGCATCCAAATCTTGCCAGATGATGCAGTTCCAGGTGAGGAAGTCTTTTCTTACCTAGACTTGGATGATGAAATCATCGAGCTTTCCATCACTCCAAACCGTGCAGACGCTCTCTCTATGCGTGGGGTAGCTTACGAAGTAGCAGCTATCTATGACAAGGCAGTCAATTTTAAAGAATTTACTTTAACAGAAACAGACCAAGCTGCAGCAGATGCTCTTTCAGTCAACATTGACACAGACAAGGCTCCTTATTATGCAGCTCGTATCTTGGACAATGTGACTATCGCACCTAGTCCACAATGGTTGCAAAACCTCCTCATGAACGAAGGCATCCGTCCGATTAACAATGTCGTCGACGTGACCAACTATATCCTGCTTTACTTTGGTCAGCCTATGCATGCCTTTGACTTGGATACCTTTGAAGGAAATGACATCTGTGTGCGTGAAGCACGTGCTGGTGAGAAATTAGTGACCTTGGATGGGGAAGAGCGTGAGTTGGAAACAACTGATTTAGTCATTACTGTTGCTGACAAACCAGTTGCCCTTGCAGGCGTCATGGGTGGACAAGCTACAGAAATCTCTGAAAAGTCTACTCGTGTCGTCCTTGAAGCTGCTGTCTTCAATGGCAAATCTATCCGTAAGACAAGTAGTCGTCTCAACCTTCGTTCTGAATCATCTTCTCGCTTTGAAAAAGGCATCAATGTGGCAACGGTTAATGAAGCCCTTGATGCAGCAGCAAGTATGATTGCTGAATTGGCTGGTGCGACAGTGCGTAAAGGCATTGTTTCAGCAGGACGATTGGACACTTCTGATGTAGAAGTTTCTTCAACCCTTGCAGACGTTAACCGTGTCCTTGGTACGGAGCTTTCCTACGCGGATGTAGAGGATGTCTTCCGTCGTCTAGGATTTGGCCTTTCTGGAAATGCAGAAGCCTTCACAGTTAGCGTTCCACGTCGCCGTTGGGATATCACTATCGAAGCGGACCTCTTTGAAGAAATCGCTCGGATTTATGGTTACGATCGCTTGCCAACTAGCCTTCCAAAAGATGATGGGACAGCCGGTGAATTAACAGCTACACAAAAGCTTCGTCGTCAAGTTCGTACCATTGCAGAAGGTGCTGGATTGACAGAAATCATCACCTACGCTCTGACAACTCCTGAAAAAGCCGTTGAATTTACGACTGCACCAAGTAACTTAACGGAGCTCATGTGGCCAATGACTGTGGACCGTTCTGTTCTCCGTCAAAATATGGTTTCAGGTATTTTGGATACCGTAGCTTATAACGTAGCGCGTAAGAACAAAGACTTGGCTCTTTATGAGGTTGGAAAAGTCTTTGAACAAACAGGTAATCCAAAAGAAGACTTGCCAAACGAAATCAACAGCTTTGCTTTTGCATTGACTGGTTTAGTCGCTGAAAAAGACTTCCAAACAGCAGCGGTTCCAGTTGATTTCTTCTATGCTAAGGGAATTCTGGAAGCTCTATTTGCTCGCTTGGGTCTTGAAGCGAGCTATACAGCAACGCAAGAGATCAAGAGTCTTCACCCAGGACGCACAGCCTTGATCTCACTCGGTGATCAAGTAGTCGGTTTCCTCGGTCAAGTGCACCCTGTGACGGCTAAGGCTTACGATATTCCAGAAACTTATGTAGCGGAGCTTAACCTTTCAGCTATTGAGGCAGCCCTTCAACCAGCAGCAGCCTTTGTGGAAATTACTAAATTCCCAGCAGTCAGCCGTGATATCGCCCTTCTCCTCAAAGCAGAAGTGACTCACCAAGATGTGGTAGACGCCATCCAAGCTGCAGGCGTGAAACGTTTGACAGACATCAAACTCTTTGACGTCTTCTCAGGTGAAAAACTAGGACTTGGCATGAAGTCTATGGCCTACAGTTTGACCTTCCAAAATCCAGAAGATAGCTTGACTGACGAAGAAGTCGCACGCTACATGGAAAAAATCCAAGCATCGCTTGAAGAAAAAGTGAATGCAGAAGTGCGTTAACAGTCTAAAATCCATCCTGAGGGATGGATTTTTTTGTCTTTGTAAATGCCGAATATTGGAAAGAAAAATGAAGTTGTATTTTATTCGTTTTGATATAAAAAATACCTAGTAAATTCTACTAATAAAAATGTACATAAATCCTTGTAATAACTAAAAAAAGGAGTATAATGAGGGTAAGATTAGTAGGAGGTGGATTATGTTAGAAGTCCGCAATCTTGAAAAAAGTTTTGGTCCCAAACAAGTCTTGTTTGGCGTTGATTTTCAAGCTCAGCCTGGAAGAATTTTAGGTCTAGTTGGAAAAAATGGAGCTGGGAAAACAACCATTTTCCACAGTATTTTGAAATTTTTAGATTATCAGGGAGAAATTCAGTTTGATGGCCAGGAAATTCGTCAGGAAACCTATGCTCAGATTGGCTATCTACCCGAAGAACGTAGTCTCATGCCTAAGTTGACAGTTCTAGAGCAGGTTCGTTACCTAGCGATGTTAAAAGGAATGGATGCAAAAGAAGTCAAAGAAAAACTCCCTCAATGGATGGAGAAACTGGAAGTTAAGGGGAAATTGACAGACAAGATTAAGAGTCTCTCAAAAGGGAATCAACAGAAGATTCAGCTGATTATTACTTTAATGCATGAACCAGATCTGATCATTCTAGATGAACCTTTTAGTGGTCTGGATCCAGTCAATACCGAATTGCTCAAGCAGGTTATCCTCAAAGAAAAAGAACGTGGTGCAACCATTATCTTTTCAGACCACGTCATGACCAATGTCGAAGAGCTATGTGATGATATCCTTATGATTCGTGATGGGCGTGTCGTCTTGCATGGACCAGTCCAAGATGTTCGTAATCAATACGGCAAAACGCGACTCTTTGTTGCAAGTGAAAGGAGCCAGGAAGACTTGGAAAAACTCCCACATGTCACACATGCTAGCTTGACCAAGCAGGGGATTTGGAAGCTCATCCTAGATGATGAAAATGCTGGACAGGAGCTTTTTGCTATCTTGACTCAAGGACACTATATCGCGACCTTTGACCAACAAGCTCCGACAATTGATGAAATCTTTAAACTAGAATCAGGGGTGGAAGTATGAGAAATATGTTGGTTGTAATCAAAGAAACTTATCTACGTCATGTCAAATCCTGGAGTTTCTTCTTTATGGTAATCTCGCCTTTTCTCTTTATCGGCTTGTCTGGCGGAATTGGCTATCTCCAAGGTTCCTCTCTGGCTCAGAATAATAAGGTGGCAGTAGTTAGTTCGGTGCCTGCTGTAACAGAGAGTCTTAAATCGACCAATGGCATTAATTTTAACTATAAGGATGAAGCAAGCGCCCAAGAAGCTGTCAAGGATGAAAAAATCAAGGGCTATCTAACGATTGATCAAGAAGGTAGTGTTCTCAAGGCAGTCTATCACGGTGAAACTTCACTTGAAAGTGGTATAAAGTTAGCCGTGACAACTAGGTTGAATGAGCTCCAATACCAACTCAATCGTTCGGAGGCACATTTATCTCAGGAACAGGAACAGCACTTGGCACAAACGATTCAATTCTCAGAGCAGATTGATGAATCTAAGGAAAGTAAAAAGATGGTCCAAACCTTTGCGGCGGCAGGACTAGGCTTCTTCCTCTATATGATCTTGATTACTTATGCCAGTGTCACTGCTCAAGAGGTAGCCAGTGAAAAAGGGACAAAAATTATGGAAGTGGTCTTCTCAAGTATTCGTGCTAGCCACTACTTTTACGCGCGCATGATTGCCTTACTTCTTGTCATTTTGACTCATATTGGTATTTATGTTGTAGGCGGACTTGGAGCTATTTTATTCTTTAAGGATATGCCTTTCTTGGCTAATTCAGGTATTCTAAGTCATTTGGGAGAAGCTTTTTCTCTGAACACCTTATTGTTTGTCTTGGTTAGTCTTTTCATGTACGTTGTCTTGGCTGCCTTCTTAGGTTCTATGGTTTCTCGACCTGAAGACTCTGGTAAGGCCTTATCTCCGTTGATGATTTTGATAATAGCTGGTTTTGTTGGCGTTACTGCCCTAGGCGCTGCAGGAGACAATCTGATTTTGAAAATTGGATCCTATATTCCCTTTATTTCTACTTTCTTTATGCCTTTTAGAGCCATTAATGGTTATGCAAATAGCATCGAGGCTTGGATTTCTCTTGCGATAACAGTTGTATTCGCCGTGACTGCAACAGCCTTTATCGGACGTATGTATGCTAGCCTAGTCCTCCAAACGGATGATTTAGGCATCTGGAAAACCTTTAAACGTGCATTGAGCTATCACTAAAAGAGACACCTTCAGTGAATACTGGAGGTGTTTTTGCTTTGCGAATTCATTGCTGTCTGGTCTTCTTTACTTTATAATGAAAGAAGAATGAAAATGAGCGTTTATTAATCATTGCCCTTGGGATGATGCTGATCAGCCAGATGAGTGAAGATGAGGTGGAGGCGGCCTTTGCGATTGGCATCAACACCTTTGACCTAGCGGATATCTATGGCTTGAGGTCCTTCTGGGTAAAGTTTTTAAGCGCCGTTCGAATCTTCGGGATCAGATTTAGTAGACCAGACTTCGCTTGTATCAGTGAGATGGTTTTTTTACTTTACATATTTTTCTTGACAAGTCTTTTTTGTTATGGTATTCTTTTGTGTAACAAGTGTTGCGCAACAAATGTTGCGCGAAAGGAGTCTTATGCCACCTAAGGTTAAATTTAGTAAAGAGGCTATGATTGGGACAGCTTTACAATTGGTGAGAGAAGAGGGAATAGCTAGTTTGACGGCTCGAGCATTAGCGGAAAAACTGGGAGCTACACCAAGAGTCATTTTTGGGCAATTTGCAAATATGGCTGAGTTACAAGCAGAGGTTATTGTTGCTGCGGAAATGGTAGTGGTGGAGTATATTCGCAAGGCCCTAGAAGATGAGAAGCCTTTTCGATCTGTCGGGGTTGCTTATATCCTGTTTGCCTCAAAAGAGCCCCAACTCTTTCAATTGCTTTTCCAAAATCCTAGCAAAGATCCGATTCGTCGCTTTCAAGATTTTCTTCCCATGAAGGATCATAGTTACCAAATGGTTCTGGATTCGATTGTCGCAGACTATCCGTTGACGCTAGAGGAGGCTAGTCGCTTGTACCAGCATCTATTCATCTACTCACACGGGATGGCCTCTATGGTTGCTTCTGGTATTTATCAGTTCAGCATGGAAGAAGTGATTGGTTTATTGACAGAAGTTTGTCAATCTCTCATCAAAGAAATGGTAGGAAAGAAATGATTCAACTAGAAAATGTTTACAAAGGCTACGGCCAAACCAAGGTTTTAAAAGGGATTGATTTGCAGATTCAAGACCAGGATGATGTAGTTATCCTAGGTCCTTCTGGATCAGGAAAGTCAACCCTCTTAAACGTGTTATCAGGATTAGAAAAGGTAGATGAGGGGCATATTCTCATTCAAGGACAGGATTTGTCTCAACTCACAGATGCTCAATTGACAGCCTTTAGACGTGAGAAGATTGCCTTTATTTTTCAGCAGTATTATTTATTGCCGAATCTCACGGTTAGACAAAATGTTAAGATGGGAGCTGATCTGGCAAACAATCATGTTTTTTTGCAGATCATCGAAGATTTGGGGCTTGGTGATAAGCTAGACAAGTATCCGAGTGAATTGTCTGGCGGGGAACAGCAGAGAGTATCTATTGCTCGTGCCTTAGCCAAAAAGCCTGAGATTCTTTTCTTAGATGAGCCGACGGGGGCCCTCGATGAAGAAACAGGGCGCAAGATTCTCGACTATATCTGGAAGTTGAAGGAAAAGTTGGGCTTTACCTTAATTATGGTGACTCATAACCAAAATATTGCGGATATGGCCAGAATCATCATTCGCGTCAATAGTGGCAAGATTACCCAAGTTGTAACCAACGATCAGCCTCAGACTGCCTATGAGATTGGATGGTAAGTCATGTTTTCAGTAAAAGATATTCGAAAATTAGTTGTCGTCAGTATCATTGGAGCCTGTGCGGTCTTTGTGGCCAATCTCTTCTTGAATTTTTACCTGGATATCGAGCAGTTGGAGATTTCTAAAACCAATCCGATGATTACGGCCTACTATGATGCCCAGGTTTCGCTATCTTGGATGGTGGCCATGGTCAGTGGGGTTGTCTTGTCCTTGACGTCGATCCTTCTCATGTGTTTTTATATCAAACAATTTGTCGATGACCACAAGGAACAATTAGGAATTTTAAAGGCTTTGGGTTATAGCAATGGCCAGTTGGCGAAACGATTTTGGGTTTTTGGATTCAGTT
The DNA here is from genome assembly GCF_047463175.1 of Streptococcus infantis. GTDB lineage: Bacteria > Bacillota > Bacilli > Lactobacillales > Streptococcaceae > Streptococcus > Streptococcus infantis_AC. Next base: position 225,098 of record NZ_JASHEJ010000002.1, on the reverse strand, counting down.
TTGGAGTTGGAGCGCTTGTTGGCTATTTCGCTTCTTTTCTAATGATGGGACATTTTTATGACTTTCGCAATGAGAAGGGGATTTTGCCAGACATTACCATTCATTTTCATTGGCAGCTCTTAGTTGCTTTGGTGATGCTGCCAACGACTTTCTTTATGGTCCTTGCGATTTGTTATGCTAGAAGACAACTACAAACGCCGGCCCTTCGCTTATTGAAAAGATCCCCAAGTCCAATCAAGGTCAAAAGGAGAAAGAGGGCTCCTAAGAAAGAGAAATCCTTCCTAAAAGAGCTGTCTTCGTCGCTGATTTGGGGGAGAAAATCGATCTTGTTTTTTGTGGTCTTTGGCTCCATGTGTTTCGCGGCCATGGTTCAATTGTCTTTTGGCCTAAGGGACTATACTGATGACATCATCCAAACGATGATGATTATGATTGGTTTGATCCTTTCTTTCTCGATCCTCTTTTTGTCATTGGGAATTGTGGTCTCAGAAAGTCGCGAAACTTTGGCTCTTATGAAGGCTTTTGGCTACACCGATCGTGAATGCCAAAGTCATATTCTCGTTCCCTATCGTTTCTGGGCCTATCTAGGATTTGCCCTTGGGACGGTTTATCAATATGGCATCATGGAAATCTTGATTGGTGTGATCAAAGACACGGTACCTGAAAAGATTGAGCACAACTTTGACTGGAATGTGTGCTTTTGGACTTTGATCGTTTTTGCTGTGGTTTATGAAAGTCTCTTTTATCTATCCAACAGAAAACTCCAAAAACAAACCATCAAAGAAGTGCTCTTAGCTGAATAAATAGAAAAGGTTGGCTTACCCAGCCTTTTTCTTTTGAAACGCATTGACAAGGGAGGGCTTTTCCGATATTCTAGGGGAATGAAAGAAAAAGAAAGGGATTGAGATGAAACGGAGTTACTGGCAGGATCTGAAAGGGGCCTTTTACTTAATATGGCGCAACAAATGGTCCTTTATCTCTGTAGGGATCCTCTTGCAGTTTGTGGTTGGTATTGGAGCTGCGGCCTTGTGTCATAAATAAATCAATAGACCTGTGAGTGTAGTTTACAGGTCTTTAAAGTAGCTGAAATATTTCACATTAATTTCTTCTAAACCTTTGACTAATAAGGAAAATTATCGTACAATAAAGAGTACATGATAAAATGAGACCAGAGTTTGTTTGCTCTGGTAATAGTAGTAAAATTGAGGAGAAACGCTTTGGAATTAGAAGTATTTGCTGGGCAAGAAAAAAGTGAACTATCTATGATTGAGGTGGCTCGTGCCATCTTGGAACAACGTGGTCGCGACCACGAAATGCATTTTAGCGATTTGGTCAATGAAATCCAAAACTATCTTGGTACCTCTAATAGCGATATTCGCGAAGCACTACCTTTGTTCTATACAGAGTTGAACTTTGATGGGAGCTTCATCTCTCTTGGAGATAACAAATGGGGCCTTCGTTCATGGTATGGAGTTGATGAAATTGACGAAGAAATCATTGCTCTTGAAGAAAGTGACGATGAAGAAGTAGCACCTAAGGCTAAGAAAAAACGTGTTAATGCCTTTATGGATGGAGATACGGATGCCATTGATTATGGTGCGGATGATCCAGAGGATGAGGATGCCTACGAAGAAGATCCAGCTCTTTCTTATGATGATGAAAATCCAGACGATGAGAAGAACGAAGTAGAAGCCTACGACGCTGAAATCAACGAAATCGCACCAGACGATCTTGGGGAAGATGTCGATCTCGTTGAAGAAGACGACGAAGACTCTGAAGAAGAGGAAGAATAATACCAAACAACAAGGAAATCTCCTTGTTGTTTTTAAGTTTATTTTCTCATAAGGCAGAATGGAAAAATAATCCAAGTTTTGGTAAGATAAGATTATGGATTTTGAAAAAATTGAACAAGCATATACCTATTTACTAGAAAATGTCCAAATCATTCAAAACGATTTGGCGACAAGCTTTTATGATGCCTTGATTGAACAAAATGGGATCTATCTGGATGGTCAAACAAATCTGGAAGATGTCAAGAAAAACAATCAAGTTTTAAAACGTTTGGCACTTCGAAAAGAGGAGTGGTTACGGACCTATCAATTTTTGTTAATGAAGGCAGCTCAAACAGAACCTCTTCAAGCCAATCACCAGTTCACACCAGATGCGGTTGGTCACTTGATGATTTTTATCATTGAACAACTTTTCCCTGCTGAAAATGTGAGCTTATTGGAATTGGGATCTGGGATGGGAATTCTGGGTACTAGCTTCTTGACATCTATAAACAAAAAAGTAGACTACCTGGGAATAGAACTTGATGACCTCTTGATTGACTTGGCGGCAAGCATGGCAGAAGTAATGGATCTTCAAATGGGCTTTGTCCAAGGAGACGCAGTGCGTCCACAAGTATTAAAAGAAAGTGACATCATTGTGAGCGACCTGCCTGTCGGTTACTATCCAGATAATCAGACAGCCTCACGTTATCAAGTAGCGGCTAAGAATGAACATACTTATGCTCATCATTTGTTAATGGAACAATCACTCAAGTATCTCAGGACAGGAGGCTATGCGATTTTTCTAGCTCCAACAGATCTCCTGACAAGTCCTCAGAGTGACCTTTTGAAATCATGGCTGAATGAACAGGCCCAACTAGTGGCTATTGTGGCCTTACCAGAGGATCTCTTCGCTCAAGGAGCTCAGTCTAAGAGCATTTTTGTCCTACAAAAGAAGACAGGAGAAGGAGTTGAACCATTTGTTTATCCACTTACCAGTCTTCGTGACCCTGAAATTTTGATGGAATTTAAGGAAAATTTTCAAAATTGGTGTCAAGGGCATGAAATCTAGTGCAAATTTTGGTATAATAGTTGAAAACGCTTAAAAAGGGGAATAAATTTATGACAAAAACCATTGCAATTAACGCTGGAAGCTCTAGCTTGAAATGGCAACTATATCAAATGCCAGAAGAAAAGGTGCTTGCAAAAGGTTTAATTGAGCGAATCGGATTGAAGGATTCTGTTTCAACAGTTAAGTTTGATGGTCGTTCTGAAGAACAAGTTCTTGATATTGAAAACCATACCTTGGCTGTTAAGATTTTACTTGATGACTTGATTCGTTTTAATATTATTAAAACTTATGATGAAATTACTGGTGTCGGACACCGTGTTGTTGCAGGTGGAGAATACTTCAAAGAGTCTACAGTTGTTGAAGGTGATGTCTTAGAAAAAATTGAAGAACTAGGACTTCTTGCTCCATTGCACAACCCTGCTAATGCAGCTGGTATTCGTGCCTTCAAAGAATTGTTACCAGATATCACAAGTGTAGCAGTCTTTGATACATCATTCCACACAACAATGCCAGAAAAGGCATATCGTTATCCATTACCAACTAAGTACTATACAGAAAACAAGGTTCGTAAATATGGAGCACACGGTACAAGTCACCAGTACGTTGCTCAAGAAGCAGCAAAACTTTTGGGACGTCCACTAGAAGAGTTGAAATTGATCACTTGCCATATCGGTAATGGTGCTTCTATCACAGCTGTTAAGGGAGGTCAATCAATCGATACCTCTATGGGATTCACTCCACTTGGTGGTGTTATGATGGGAACTCGTACAGGGGATATTGACCCAGCCATCATTCCTTATTTAATGCAATATACAGAGGACTTTAACAAGCCTGAGGACATCAGTCGTATTCTTAATCGTGAGTCAGGATTGCTGGGTGTTTCAGGGAAGTCTAGTGATATGCGTGATGTGATTGCTGCAATGGAAGCAGGGGATCATGATGCTGCTTTGGCATTTGAAATGTATGTTGACCGTATCCAAAAACACATTGGACAATACTTGGCAGTCCTAAACGGGGCAGACGCTATTATCTTTACTGCTGGTGTTGGTGAAAATGCAACGCTTGTCCGTGAGAAAGTCATCTCAGGTATTTCTTGGTTTGGCTGTGATGTAGATCCAGAGAAAAATGTCTTTGGAGTAACTGGAGACATTTCTACAGATGCTGCGACACTTCGTGTACTTGTCATCCCAACTGATGAAGAACTTGTGATTGCGCGTGATGTTGAGCGTTTGAAAAAATAAATGATAAGAAAAACGACCTTCTCGAAAGAGAGGTCGTTTTTTTATTTTTAAAAAATCTTCACCATTTAGTGAGAGAAACTTCGCCACTATTGAGCCAGATTTTTTCACCAGTAGCTAATTGGATCTGTAGTTGACCCTGGTCAGAGATATCACAAGCTTTTCCTGAGATGATTTCTTGATCTTTCTTAAAGGAAATATCTTTGCCTAAAACAATTGATTGTTTTTTATAAAGGTAAAGCAGCTCATCGGCCTCAGTTTCGTAGAAACATTTCCAGATTTCTGCAATCAGCTCGTTGCGAGTGATTGGGCTATTTTGAGAGAAGAGACTTCCAGCTTTTCCTTGTAGGTTTTTGGGGAAATCAGCGATAGAAAAGTTGATACCAACACCAATAATAACATCTGTGACAAGGCCTGTTTCGACAGAAGTGATGGCTTCGGTTAGAATACCGGCTATTTTTTTCTGATTTAGGTATAAATCATTTACCCATTTGATATCTAAATCAATTAGACAAAGGTTTTTAACAGCCTTATAAATTGCGGCTGCAGTCAGGAGTGTATAAGCCGGTAGATCTAGATAAGAGAGATTGGGCTTGAGGTGGAGAGACATGTAAATTCCACCTTGTTCTGGAGAATAGTAGGGGCGTTGAAATCGACCACGTCCCATAGTTTGGCCTGTTGATAGGTAGAGTGTGTCTCCTTTGGCACCAGCTTCCATGGCCTCCTTAGCATCACTCTGGGTTGATTTGGTGATGGGTTTAAATTGAACTGAGATTGGGCTGTTAGCTTCTATTTCTTGAGGTAAGATTAGGTCACCGTGAAGAAGTTTGTAGCCACGGTTTTTGATGCTGTCAATTTCTAAACCTTCCTGCTGGAGGCGTTGGATAGCCTTCCAAACAGAGGTGCGAGAGAGGTTTAATATTTCAGCGATTTTCTCTCCGCTTAAATAATCTGTTTCATGAGCTAAGATTTTGTAAACTTCTTGGTAGGATTTCATACTAGGTCCTTTCTGGAACAACTAGATTTATTGTACCATATTTTTAAAAAAGGATGCGCGCTTTGAGAGATATCTTAGCTCGCTATAAAATTTTACCTAGTTTTAGTCAGGATGACATGGACAAAGTGGTTTTCAAATCATTTGAAAAATGGTAAAATGTTTTAATAGTTTATTTATCTGAGCTTTATAGCGCAGAGAGAAAGGATCTGTTGTGAAATCAATAGGTATCATTGAAAAATTGAAAGGCTTATCCAAGCAAGAGCTAGTCTTGCTTGCTGTTATTCTAAGTATTTTCTTGCCTTTTTATATTTTTGTTATTATTTTTATCGCCTACTTAATAGGTCTAATATTTACAGGAGAGATGAAGGGGATATTAAAACGATTGTCCCACCATTCTATCTTACTATTATTTATCGGCTATAGCGGTGTTATCTCTCTTTTAGCTCAAAATGTGATGGGGATGGTTTCCACTTTAGGAATGTTCCTCTTTGCAATTTTCTTTTACTATTACCAAGCCCATTTAACCCCTAAGTTTTTCAGATTAGTATTGCAATCGGTTATGTCGCTTAGTGTGCTAGCATCAGTTTTTGCAGCTTTAGAGCACTTTCAGATTGTAAAGAAATTTGATTATACTTTCTTATCACCTAAGATGCAGGTCTGGCATCAGAACCGTGCAGAGGTAGCTTTCTTTAATCCTAATTATTATGGGATTATCTGTTGCTTCTGTATTATGATTGGATTTTACCTAATTAGTACGACTAGATTGAGATGGTTGAGAATTTTCTCTCTCATTGCAATCTTTGCAAATTTGTTTGGCTTGAATTTCACCCAAAATAGAACAGCTTTTCCAGCTATTATCTTTGGTGCGATTATTTATCTTTTCACTACCATTAAGAACTGGCGTGCCTTCTGGCTCAGTATCGGAGTCTTTGGTGTTGGTTTAGCCTTTCTCTTCTCGAGTGATTTGGGAGTTCGAATGGGAACGCTCGATTCGTCTATGGAAGAACGAGTGTCGATCTGGAATGCAGGTATGACCTTATTCAAACAAAATCCCTTCTGGGGCGAGGGGCCCCTAACTTATATGCATTCCTATCCTCGTATTTTTGCTCCTTATCACGAACATGCTCATAGTATATACATTGATACGATATTGAGTTACGGTGTGGTTGGAACGGTATTGTTAGGAATAGCTTCTTCTGGTCCAATTCGAATGTTGATTGATATGAGTCAGGAGCCGAGCAAGCGTCCGATTGTTGGTCTTTATCTTTCATTCTTAACAGTAGTTGCTGTGCATGGAATTTTTGATTTGGCCCTCTTTTGGATTCAGTCCTCCTTCATTTTCCTTTTAGTAATGTGTAGTTTACCATTAAAACATAGTATGATTGGAGAATTTGTTGAATAAACAAAAAGATAGTAGAAATGAGATTTTCTACTATCTTTTTTATTATTGAATAGCTCGAAGTAAATCTTCAGCTTGTTGTTTAAGAGAAGCAGCAACGCTATCTTCAAGGACTAGTTTACCATCTGCCCAGGCAGAATCATTAACACGAGCTGCGGTAAAATCACCAACAACCTGTGTACGGATAAATGGCAAGAGGTCTTTGTAAATCGCAAAGAGTTGATCGTGTCCAGCGTTAGCTACAGATGATACCGTAACAATTTTATCTTGAAGAGCAGATGCTCCACGAGTGTCAGACAAGTCAATGGCGCGTGAAAGCCAATCTAGTAAGTTTTTTACAGTCCCTGGAATTGAGAAGTTGTAGACTGGAGAGAAGATCCAGATAGCATCAGCAGCTTGAACAGCTTCGCGAACCGCTGCAACAGCTGGAAGTGTAGGAACTTCAAGGTCTTGGCTAAAGAGAGGAATGGCTGAGTAGTCAAGGTAACTTACCTCGGCTTTGCCAGCAAGTGCCTTTTCAGTTTCTAGTGCCATTTGGTGGTTGAATGAACCTTCACGAAGTGAACCAACGATAAACAATACTTTTTTAGACATAGGGAGTCTCCTTTTAATTTTAATCTTTTAATCAGAACCACTCTGTTGTTACAATATATGTTACAACACGATAAAATCATTTGCAAGGGATATGCTCAGAAAATAAAATCAATAGAATCTAAGTTTTTAATTAAAAATGAAGACTGTAGAAAAGTCTATAAAAACACGGCTTGAAGTTATGTAATGATATCCTAAAAACGTATTGAAAATCCAGATTCCTCCCCTAACTTCACTTGTAATTCACTAGGATAGATGGTAAAATAGACGAGTGAAAAAGAGACAGAAAAAAGAAAAAAATTCCCTATTATTTCAGTACATTATTGGTATAACTTTGTTAACTCTAGTCGTCACTTCTTCCTTTCTCTACTTGGTATGGCTCAGCATGAAGCCTTATCAAACTGCAAAGGTAGAAGGTGAAAGACTCGCTAAGCAGTATGCAAATCTAGAAACGGTTAGCCAGATTGATATCTTCAATGGTTTAGAAAGCTATTATAGTGTTCTTGGCCAAGATAAGAACCAGAAACCAGTTGCTGTCTTAATAGAGAAAAGTAGCAACAATATTTACGTATATCAACTAGAAAATGGTACTTCTCAAGAAAAAGCAGAAGCAGTTGTCAGAGAAAAAGGAGCAACTGAGATCGACAAGATTACCTTCGGACGGTACGCTGAAAAGCCTGTCTGGGAAATCAAGTCCGGAGGAGACTATTATCTGGTAGATTTTGAATCTGGCGCCTTAGTCGAAAAGGAGAAACAATGAAATTATCCAAACGTGTCTTAGAGATGGAAGAAAGCGTTACTCTGGCTAGTGATGCAAGAGCAAAGAAGTTAAAGGCTGAAGGAAAAGACGTTCTTTTCTTGACTTTAGGTCAGCCCGATTTTCATACTCCTGAAAATATTCAGGACGCTGCGGTTGCAGCCATTCGAGATGGTCGCGCGTCTTTCTATACGGTAGCTTCAGGTTTGCCTGAGTTAAAAGCTGCAGTCAATACCTATTTTGAGCTCTATTATGGGTATTCTGTGGCGGCAAATGAAGTCACTTTTGCGACTGGTGCCAAGTTCTCTCTTTATACTTTCTTTATGGCTGTGATTAATCCAGGTGATGAGGTCATCATCCCTACTCCTTACTGGGTCAGCTATGGGGATCAGGTTAAGATGGCTGAAGGTCTTCCAGTATTTGTCCAAGCTAAGGAAGACAATCACTTTAAAGTAACTGTGGAGCAATTAGAAGCTGCTCGCACAGGTAAGACTAAGGTCTTGGTTCTTAACTCACCATCTAATCCGACCGGTATGATATACTCTCGTGAGGAATTATTAGCCATTGGAAATTGGGCTGTTGAACATGATATTCTTATCCTAGCAGATGATATTTATGGTCGTTTGGTCTATAACGGTCATGAATTTGTTCCAATCTCCAGTCTTTCAGAAGCTATTCGCAAACAAACTATTGTTATCAATGGAGTGTCTAAGGCCTACGCTATGACAGGATGGCGTGTTGGTTATGCAGTAGGTGATCCAGAAATTATTGCTGCTATGAGCAAATTGACTGGTCAAACAACTTCTAACCTAACCGCTGTTTCACAATACGCAACAATCGAGGCCTTAACTGGTCCACAAGACTCCGTAGAAACCATGCGTCAGGCTTTCGAGGAACGTCTCAATACCATTTATCCTCTCTTGAGCCAAGTCCCTGGCTTTGAAGTAGTCAAACCGCAAGGAGCTTTCTATCTCTTCCCAAATGTTAAAAAAGCTATGGAGATGAAAGGCTATACAGACGTAACAGCATTTACAACGGCTATTCTTGAGGAAGTGGGTCTGGCCCTGATTACAGGAGCAGGATTTGGAGCACCAGAGAATGTCCGTCTCAGCTATGCGACAGACCTAGATACACTCAAAGAAGCTATTCGTCGCTTGCACCAATTTATGGAAAAATAAGAAGCTAAATCTCCGTCCCCTTGGCGGAGGTTTTTGTGTTTAAAAACTTATGAATTTCTGTCGAACAATCTAGCTATCAGGCATTATTTGTGGTACAATAGTGGGTAATAATGTCTTTAGACAAGTTAAACAAAAAAAGGAAGATAAAACATGACAAAACGTGTAACAATTATCGAAGTAAAAGACTACGTTGGTCAAGAAGTCACTATCGGTGCTTGGGTTGCTAACAAGTCAGGAAAAGGAAAAATTGCTTTCTTGCAATTGCGTGACGGAACTGCCTTCTTCCAAGGCGTGGCTTTCAAACCAAACTTTATCGAGAAATTTGGTGAAGAAGTAGGTCTTGAAAAATTTGATACGATCAAACGTCTAAGCCAAGAAACTTCAGTCTTTGTAACAGGGATTGTTAAAGAAGACGAACGCTCAAAATTTGGTTATGAGTTGGATATTACAGACATTGAAGTCATCGGTGAATCGCAAGACTACCCAATTACTCCAAAAGAACACGGGACAGACTTCTTGATGGATAACCGCCACTTGTGGTTGCGTTCACGCAAACAAGTAGCAGTGATGCAAATCCGTAACGCTATTATCTATGCAACTTATGAGTTCTTTGATAAGAATGGCTTCATGAAATTTGATAGCCCAATCCTTTCAGGAAATGCGGCAGAAGATTCTACAGAACTTTTTGAAACAGACTACTTTGGAACACCAGCTTACTTGAGTCAATCTGGTCAGCTTTATCTTGAAGCAGGTGCTATGGCTCTAGGTCGCGTCTTTGACTTTGGTCCAGTATTCCGTGCAGAGAAATCTAAGACTCGCCGTCACTTGACAGAGTTCTGGATGATGGATGCTGAGTACTCATACTTGACACACGATGAGTCACTTGACTTGCAAGAAGCTTATGTAAAAGCATTGCTTCAAGGTGTTCTAGATCGTGCACCTCAAGCTTTGGAAACATTGGAGCGTGATACAGAGCTCTTGAAACGCTATATTGCTGAGCCATTCAAACGCATTACTTACGATGAAGCCATTGACCTCTTGCAAGAGCATGAAAACGACGAAGATGCAGACTATGAACATCTTGAGCATGGAGATGACTTTGGTTCACCACACGAAACTTGGATTTCAAACCACTTTGGTGTACCAACCTTCGTGATTAACTACCCAGCAGACATCAAAGCTTTCTACATGAAACCAGTTCCTGGGAACCCAGATCGCGTGCTTTGTGCAGACTTGCTTGCACCAGAAGGTTACGGTGAAATCATCGGTGGTTCCATGCGTGAGGAAGACTACGATGCCCTTGTCGCTAAGATGGAATCACTTGGAATGGATCTTACAGAGTACGAATTCTACCTTGACCTTCGTAAATATGGTACAGTACCACACGGTGGATTTGGTATCGGTATCGAGCGTATGGTAACCTTCGCAGCTGGAACTAAACACATCCGTGAAGCTATTCCATTCCCACGTATGTTGCACCGTATCAAACCTTAATAACTATAAAAACGCCAGCTGGCGTTTTTACTTTAAATGAAAGAGGTGGAGAAAATGTAGGCAAATCTCAGTAAGTCTTTTAGAAACAATCATAATACATATTGAAAGAGAGAAAACAATGTTTAAAAGAACTTACAAAGGCAATATTCCACTCCTGGCAGGTCTGGAATTTACATCTTATTTTGGAATCACCAGTTTTTGGATTTTATTTTTCATTCAAAATGGTCTTTCCTTACTTCAAATCGGTCTATTAGAAAGTATCTTTCACGGGACAAGCCTCTTATGTGAAATTCCGTCTGGTATGTTGGCCGATCGGTTTAGCTACAAGACCAATCTCTATTTGGCTCGCTTGGCCAGTATTGTATCCTCTATCTTGATTTTATTTGGTCAGGGGAATTTTTGGATTTATGCTGTCGCTATGATGGTTAATGCTTGGTCCTACAATTTTGATTCGGGGACCAGCACCGCTTTCTTATATGATTCTGCGATAGAAGCGGGTCAAAAGGACCGTTATCTTCAGATTTCTAGCTTTTTGTCTGGTGTGGCAGAAGTCACCCGAACCCTAGGTACAGTTGTGGCAGGCTTCTTTATTCACGGAGCATTGGCTTGGACCTATCTAATTGCTATTGGATTATCTTTTCTTTCTATAATCTTGATTTATTTGATGAAAGAACCAATGGCTAAGAGAGAAAAAAATGAAGCATTAACCTTTAAAACGATTGTCCTGCAAGTTCGAAAAGAATGGCATGAAAAGCCAGTACTCTTTTATTGGATGATGACTTATCAGCTAGTCGGAACACTCATGTGCATGTTTTACTTTTACTATCAGCAGAAAGTAAGTGACTTAGCAGGATGGCAGGTATCGCTGGTCATGCTGATTGGTAGTGGCTTAAATCTTATAGCAGTTTATGTAGCTAGTCAAATTGGTGAAAAATGGAATAGCAATCGAGTTTTTCCGACTCTTGTTGCACTAACGGGCTTGGCCTTACTATTGGTGTTTTCTGGAACTCCCTTTGCTTTTCTTATCGTATATCTTTTAACCGATACACTCTATGCAGTTTATCAACCAATCTATTTCAATGATTTACAAGGCTATTTACCGTCTAGTGTAAGAGCGACTATGCTTAGTATCAATTCCATGCTCTTTAGTCTTTCCATGATTGTCATTTTCCCACTGACAGGTTGGTTGATTGATCGTTGGGGTCTTGTAGCTGTTTTTTTAGTTCTAGGTCTTATCTTACTTTTAATTTATCCTATATTAATAATCAGCCTAAAAAGGATGGGTAAGCTATTAAATCAGGACTTGAAAACTGAATAAAGCACGAAACCCTATTTGCTCAAAGTAGTATCCTGTGGTACAATAACAAGAAGAAAAGGAGAAGAGCATGATTGATGTAGAAGAAATTCTAAGCAAGATGAATCCCAATCAAAAGATCAACTATGACCGTGTCATGCAAAAGATGGTCCAAGTTTGGGAAAAAAATGAAGAAAGACCAACTATTCTCATGCACGTCTGTTGTGCTCCCTGCAGTACTTACACTTTAGAGTACTTGACTAAGTATGCCGATGTGACCATTTATTTTGCTAATTCAAATATCCATCCTAAAGCTGAGTATCACAAGCGTGCTTATGTGACCCAAAAGTTTGTAAGTGATTTTAATGAGCGAACAGGAAATAATGTTCAATACCTAGAAGCACCATACGAACCCAATGAATACCGTAAACTGGTTCGAGGTTTGGAAGAAGAACCTGAAGGTGGGGACCGTTGCAAAGTTTGCTTTGACTATCGTTTGGACAAGACAGCGCAAGTGGCTATGGACTTAGGATTTGACTACTTTGGCTCTGCCCTAACTATCAGCCCTCATAAAAATTCGCAAACCATCAATAGTATTGGAATTGATGTGCAGAAAATTTACACCACTCACTATCTTCCCAGCGATTTTAAGAAAAATCAAGGCTACAAACGCTCTGTAGAAATGTGTGAAGAGTACGACATTTATCGCCAATGTTACTGTGGCTGTGTCTATGCAGCTCAAGCCCAGAATATCGACTTGGTGCAGGTCAAGAAGGATGCAACAGCCTTTATGGTAGATAAGGATATTGAGAAAGACTATTCCCACATTAAATTTACTGTTACAAAGTTAGATATTTAAAGGAAAACCTGCCTTAAGGCAGGTTTTTTGATTATAAAAAAACGAGGTCAGGATTTTAATCCTGACCTCTGACAACTTTACCGATTCTTTAGTTCTACGTAGCGTTTGTACCAAATGTTGACATAGGCTTGAGAGAAGGGGCCACGTTCATTGTTAATCCAATCAACAAGAATCTTAACATGCTCTTTCAGAATATAGTCTAGATCAGAAGAATACTTCATTTTTCGCTTGTGTCGTTCGTACTCCTCAACGTCCAAGAGGCGTTTTTCACCATCTGTAAAAACTTTAACATCCAAATCATAGTCAATGTATTTTAAAGCTTCTTCATCCAGATAGTAAGGACTTGCCATATTGCAGTAGTAGGAGATACCATTTTCACGAATCATAGCGATAATATTAAACCAATATTTCTTGTGAAAGTAAACAATAGCCGGTTCTCTAGTCACCCAACGACGGCCATCACTCTCGGTAACGAGTGTATGGTCATTGACGCCGATAATAGCGTTCTCTGTTGTTTTTAGTACCATGGTGTCTCGCCAAGTGCGGTGAAGACTCCCATCATGCTTATAACTTTGAATTGTAATAAAGTCGCCTTCTTTTGGAAGTTTCATAACTAACCAACTTTCTACAATTTATAAGTTTATCGTTTACTATTGTATCACATTTTTGTTTAAAGTTCTTAGTTTTTCATGAAAAAATTAAAGATATTCTCTAAGAGCACTGGCTATATCTGAAAAATCATAACCTTTTCTTGCCAAAACTTGTGTCAAACGTTGCTTCAGTTCGTATCCTTCATACTTTCGTGAATATTTTCGATATTGTTTATCCAACTCTTTAAAAATAAGCTCCTGAACAGTTTCCTCTTCTACCTGACTATCCAGTTGGTCAAAGGCTGTTTTGGCTTCTGAGTAAGAAAATCCTTTATTGGTTAGGCTTTGGATAATCTTATCTTGTAGAGCGCGGGCAGGTAGTTTACTCTGATATTTTTTCAGTAGTTTTTCTGCTGTACGCTCTGCCACTTCCGTCATATCAAATTCTTGTAAGACTTCTTGGATAATGGATTTGGCAACACCTTTTTGAGAAATCTTCTGCATCAGCATATAGCTTCCCTTATCTCCTGATAGCTGATTAGAGTTGATAATAGTATAGGCATATTGTCGGTCATTTATCCAGTTGTCATCTTTTAGAGATTGGATGACTTTGGGGATGATGTTCTCATCGATTTCATGTTTACTTAGATAATCTCGGACTTCTTTTTCAGTACGAGCCTTGAAGGATAAGTGGTAGAGTGCCAAGTTTTTTCCGTAAGAAAATTGTGCAAAGGATTGAATTTTTGCAAACTCCTCTGGACTAATTTCCTTATCCTTGGTCAGCATAAAGCGAACAATGGTATCCTCAGTAATATAGCAGGTTTGGTCGCTGTCAAGCTCTAGCAGATAGAGTCTTTTTTTCTTTTCAAGTTTTGTGATTTTCATGGTTTTCCTTTTATCCAAACGCTTCAAAGGCAGCAACGAGTCGAAGTTTATGTATATCGACCTGTTCTCGCCCGTAATAGTCAAGAAATAGTTCAGCGTATTTAGGGTCATGTAGGTTATAGTTGAGGGACCAAACTGCCCAAAAGAGATCGATATGTCGGTCACTAAAATCAGCCAAACCAAGGTCAATAAAACAAGAGAATTGGTCAGCATCTTTTAGAATAAAGTTTGGTAGACAGGCATCCCCGTGAATAAAGGCATCTGTCTTAAAAGGTGCCCTTGTTCTTGGATGAGTTGGAAGGCCTCTTCGCGACTGTTGATTTGGAATTGGGGTAGGAGCACCTTGTCATAGAACTCACCTTTTTCATAGTTTTTCAAGGCTCTTTCTTTATAGGCTTGTAAATGATTATCTGATGGAAAATTTTTCGGATTTAAGCTGTGAAGCTTTTTAAGAGCCTCTGCCATGGTACGGCAAATTTTTTCTGGTTGATCTAAAAAAGCGAGAGCATCATGGCCAATAGCCTCTTTAGTCAGGAGGTAGTCTTTATCTGTAGATAGATAGTGGATGACTGGAGTTCCTATTCCTTCTTGTTCAAACCAACTTGCAATGCTAGCTTCTCGCTCTAAACTTCCTTTTTGGTCTATTTTTAAATAGTAACCTGAGTCAAGATAGAGAACTGTTGCGCCTGAATGAGAAGAGCTGTCAGAAAGTGTTGCCCTCTCTATATAAGTTCGTAATTGCTCAGGAAAATCCAATGGGGAAAAATGGGATGTCTCTGTATTCATGGTTTTATTGTAACATATTCTTAAACATTGAGAAACTACGTGGTATAATAGACTTATGAGTCTTAAAGTCAAACAAAAAATTCCATTAAAAATCAAGCGCATGGGGATTAACGGGGAAGGTATCGGATTTTACCAGAAAACACTCGTTTTTGTTCCAGGTGCCCTCAAGGGCGAAGATATCTATTGTCAGGTGACTTCTGTTAAGCGTAACTACGTTGAGGCAAAACTGCTTGAGGTCAATAAAAAATCTAAGTTTCGAGTGGTTCCAGACTGTACTATTTATAATGAGTGTGGTGGTTGTCAGATCATGCATCTACATTATGATAAGCAGCTGGAGTTCAAGACAGATCTTCTCCATCAAGCTCTGAAGAAATTTGCACCTGCAGGATACGAAAATTATGAAATCAGACCAACCATTGGCATGCAGAAACCAAAGTATTATAGGGCTAAACTGCAATTTCAAACACGAAAGTTTAAAGGTCAAGTCAAGGCAGGATTATATGCTCAGAATTCCCACTATCTAGTCGAGTTAAAGGACTGCCTAGTTCAAGATAAGGAGACACAAGCTATTGCCAATCGCATTGCTGAACTCTTGACCTATCATCAAATTCCGATTACAGATGAACGGAAAATCCTTGGGGTTCGGACCATCATGGTTCGTCGAGCACGGAAAACTGGGCAAGTTCAGATTATCATTGTGACCAATCGTCAATTAAATCTGACTCAATTTGTGAAAGACCTAGTCAAGGATTATCCTGAAGTTGTGACCGTCGCAGTCAATACCAATACTGCTAAAACTAGTGAGATTTATGGGGATAAGACAGAGATTATTTGGGGGCGGGATAGTATAGGCGAGGGAGTCCTAGATTATGAATTTTCTCTTTCACCGCGAGCTTTCTATCAGCTCAATCCTGAACAGACGGAGATTCTCTACAGTGAAGCTGTTAAAGCATTGGACGTGACTGAGGACGACCATCTGATCGATGCCTATTGTGGTGTTGGGACCATAGGTTTTGCCTTTGCTAAAAAAGTCAAAAGTTTGAGAGGGATGGATATTATTCCGGAAGCCATTGAGGATGCCAAAGAAAATGCCCAGCGAATGGGTTATACCAATACTCACTATGAAGCAGGAACTGCCGAAGAAATTATCCCTCGTTGGTACAAGGAAGGCTATCGTGCCGATGCTTTGATAGTAGACCCGCCGCGTACTGGTTTAGATGATAAGCTCTTAGATACCATCGTCAAATACGCTCCTGAAAAGATGGTTTATGTATCCTGCAATGTATCTACCTTGGCGCGTGATTTAGTTAGATTGATGGAGGTCTATGACCTGCATTATATCCAGTCTGTCGATATGTTTCCCCACACGGCTAGAACAGAAGCAGTGGTCAAATTAACGAGGCGCAAGCCAGCTTTTAAATAGAAATGGCAACTGGAAAGTTTTTGAAAAGAAGACTTCTAGTTACAGAGTAAGATTTGCAAGCTCCCTCTATTTATGATAAAATAAGTAGAAAATAAAATGAAAAAAGAGGTATGTGAAATGTCACGTAAACCATTTATCGCTGGTAACTGGAAAATGAACAAAAACCCAGAAGAAGCAAAAGCATTCGTTGAAGCTGTAGCATCAAAACTTCCTTCAGCAGACCTTGTTGAAGCAGGTATCGCAGCTCCAGCTCTCGATTTGACAACTGTTCTTGCTGCTGCTAAAGGTTCAAACCTTAAAGTTGCTGCTCAAAACTGCTACTTTGAAAATGCTGGTGCTTTCACTGGTGAAACTAGCCCACAAGTTTTGAAAGAAATCGGTACTGACTACGTTGTTATCGGTCACTCAGAACGTCGTGACTACTTCCACGAAACAGACGAAGACATTAACAAAAAAGCAAAAGCAATCTTTGCTAACGGTATGCTTCCAATCATCTGTTGTGGTGAAAGCCTTGAAACTTACGAAGCTGGTAAAGCAGCAGAATTCGTAGGTGCTCAAGTTTCTGCTGCTCTTGCTGGATTGACTGCAGAACAAGTCGCTTCAACAGTTATCGCTTATGAGCCAATCTGGGCTATCGGTACTGGTAAATCAGCTTCACAAGACGACGCACAAAAAATGTGTAAAGTTGTTCGTGACGTTGTAGCTGCTGACTTCGGTCAAGAAGTTGCTGATAAAGTACGTGTTCAATACGGTGGTTCAGTTAAACCTGAAAACGTTGCTGAATACATGGCTTGTCCAGACGTTGACGGAGCTCTTGTTGGTGGTGCATCACTTGACCCAGAAAGCTTCTTGGCATTGCTTGACTTTGTAAAATAAGCCTCAAATATCTGAGACAGACAGTTCCCCCTCTAGAGGTTTGGACTGCCTGTCTTCTTTTTAGTAAAATGGCGTGCGAAAGCACGCTCTTTTCTGCATTTTAGAAGAAAAAGAAAGGAGAATTATGCTTTATATTTGGTCTTATCTCAAACGCTATCCCAAGTGGTTAGTGTTAGACTTTCTCGGGGCGATTTTCTTTGTCATTGTCAATCTTGGTCTACCGACTGTTCTGGCTCGCATGATTGATCAGGGAATCAACCAAGGTGACCAGGATAAACTCTATTTTTGGGCCATCATCATGTTGGTTATTATCGTCTTGGGAACATTTGGACGGGTTGTTCTGGCTTATGCTGCTAGTAAACTGACCACGAATATGGTTAAGGACATGCGGGATGATGTCTATGCTAAGCTGCAAGAGTATTCTCATCACGAATATGAACAAATTGGTGTGTCTTCACTAGTTACTCGTATTACCAGTGATGCCTTTGTCCTCATGCAGTTTGCAGAACAAACGCTTAAGTTGGGTGTTATCACTCCCATGATGATGTTGTCGAGTATTCTCATGATTTTCTTGACGAGTCCTTCACTAGCCTGGATTGTCGCTTTTTCCGTTCCTTTTCTAGCTGTAGTAGTCATTTATGTGGCGGTCAAAACGCGTCCCTTATCTGAAAAGCAACAAAAAACACTGGATAAGATTAACCAGTATGTCCGTGAAAATTTGATGGGACTACGAGTGATTCGTGCCTTTGCTCGTGAAGATTTCCAAGAAAAACGTTTCGAAGAGAAAAATGCAATCTATGCGGATAATTCCAATCGCTTGTTCAAATTAACTGGTTTAACAGAGCCGCTCTTTGTTCAAATCATTATTGCTATGATTGTGGCTATCGTTTGGTTTGCCCTTGATCCACTGAAGCATGGAAGTTTGCAGATTGGGGATTTGGTGGCCTTTATCGAGTATAGTTTCCACGCTCTCTTGTCCTTCCTCTTCCTGTCAAACCTCTTTACCATGTACCCTAGAACGGCTGTATCTAGTGAACGTTTGAAGGAAATCATGGATATGCCTATTTCCATTGATCCAAATGAGGACGGAATTCAAGAAACAGAAACACATGGTTACTTAGAATTTGATAATGTAACCTTTGCCTATCCTGGGGAAACAGAAAGCCCTGTGTTGCATAACATTTCCTTTACTGCTAAACCGGGAGAAACCATTGCTTTTATCGGTTCGACTGGGTCAGGTAAGTCTACTCTGGTTCAGTTAATTCCTCGTTTTTATGATGTTACACTGGGGAAAATTAAGGTCGATGGTGTTGATGTCCGGGATTACCGTCTCAAATCACTCCGCCAGAAAATTGGATTTATTCCACAAAAAGCCTTGCTCTTTACAGGGACTATCGCAGATAATCTCCGTTACGGAAAAGAGGACGCCAGTCATGAGGACTTGGACCAAGCAGCTGATGTAGCCCAAGCCAAAGACTTTATCGAAAGTCGAGAAGAAGGTTTTGCAACTCATCTGGCTGAAGGGGGAAGCAACCTATCAGGTGGTCA
Organism: Streptococcus infantis; assembly: GCF_047463175.1. Classification (GTDB taxonomy): domain Bacteria; phylum Bacillota; class Bacilli; order Lactobacillales; family Streptococcaceae; genus Streptococcus; species Streptococcus infantis_AC. The sequence goes on along the minus strand of NZ_JASHEJ010000002.1, from coordinate 206,342 downwards.
GAAACAACGCTTGTCGATTGCCCGCGCAGTCATCAAGGGTCCAGATATCTATATCTTTGATGATTCCTTCTCAGCCTTGGACTACCGTACAGATGCTATCTTGCGTCGTCGTCTCAAGGAAGTGACGCAAGATGCTACGGTATTGATTGTTGCGCAACGTGTTGGAACCATTATGGATGCGGACCAGATTATCGTCCTTGATAAGGGCGAAATCGTTGGTCGTGGACGTCATGAAGAATTGATGGAAACCAATGACATCTATCGAGAAATTGCTGAGTCGCAGTTGAAAAATGCATCTCTGACAGAAGAATAGGAGGTAAAGGATGAAACAACAATCTAGTCTAGCTCGTCTATGGAGCTATTTAAAAGCCTACCGTTTCTCTGTTTTCTTTGCAGTCTTCTTGAAAATAGTCAGCGTCATTATGAGTGTTATCGAGCCTTTTGTATTGGGGCTTGCTATCACTGAGTTAACCAGCAACCTCCTTGCCATGGCAAATGGTGTTGCAGGAGCAGGGATTAATACAAGCTATATCGCAGTGATTCTGGTGATCTATCTCTTGCGTGGTCTTTTTTATGAGTTGGGTTCTTACTACTCAAACTATTTCATGACCAATGCTGTCCAGTCTATGATACAGGATTTGCGAAATGAAATGAGCGAAAAAATCAACCGCATCCCTGTGTCCTACTTTGACAAGCACCAATTTGGAGATTTGCTGGGACGTTTTACTAGTGATGTAGAGACCGTATCTAATGCACTCCAACAATCCTTCTTACAGATTGTTAATGCAGTCTTTACCATTATTTTTGTTATGGGTATGGTCCTCTATCTCAATCTTCAGTTGGCTATCATTGTTATCTTGTCGATCCCAGTGACTTATTTTGGAGCTAAAACGATTCTAAATCGTTCGCAGCCATACTTTAAGCAGCAGGCGGCTATATTGGGACGTATGAATGGATTTGTACAGGAAAACTTGACAGGTTTCAATGTTTTAAAACTTTTCGGACGTGAAGAAAACTCTCAAGAGAGATTTGAAAAGATTACGGATGAATTGCAACAAGTCGGATTTAAGGCGAGCTTTATTTCAGGATTGATGATGCCTGCCCTTCACATCGTATCTGATTTAACCTACCTGATTGTTGCTGTCTTAGGTGGTTTGCAGGTTATTGCAGGGCGCTTGACGATTGGTAACATGCAGGCCTTCGTTCAATATGTGTGGCAGGTCAGCCAGCCGATCCAAAATATTACTCAGTTAGCTGGACAAATGCAAAGTGCTAAATCTTCGCTTGATCGTGTCTTCGAAGTTCTAGATGAACAGGAAGAAGTCCAAACTGCTGAAGTGAAAGAACTAGCACCATTGACAGGCCAAGTTAGTTTCAAAAATGTCGATTTCCAATATGTGGAAAACAAACCATTGATTCGTAATTTCAACTTAGATGTTGAACCTGGAGAGATGGTAGCTATCGTTGGACCTACTGGAGCAGGGAAAACAACCTTGATTAACCTTCTCATGCGTTTTTACGATGTGACAGCTGGTGCCATTTTAGTGGATGGCCAAGATATTCGTGATCTGTCTCGTCAGGACTATCGTCGACAGTTTGGGATGGTCCTACAGGATGCCTGGCTCTATGAAGGAAGTATCAAGGAAAATCTTCGCTTTGGAAATCTGAATGCAACAGATGAAGAAATCGTTGAAGCTGCTAAGGCGGCCAATGTTGACCACTTTATCCGCACCCTTCCTGGTGGCTATAACATGGAAATGAACCAAGAGTCAAGTAATATTTCTCTTGGGCAAAAACAGTTGTTAACTATCGCGCGTGCTCTCTTGGCGGATCCTACAATCTTAATTTTGGACGAAGCGACTTCTTCAGTTGACACTCGTCTAGAACTCTTGATTCAAAAGGCTATGAAACGTTTGATGAAGGGGAGAACAAGCTTTGTCATTGCCCATCGACTTTCGACAATTCAGGAAGCTGACAAAATTTTGGTGCTGAAAGATGGGCAGATTATCGAACAAGGAAATCATGAAAGTCTCCTAGCTGCAAAAGGTTTCTATTATGACCTTTATCAAAGTCAATTTTCGAATAAAAACAGAGAAAATAGCTAGAATACATAGCCATTCATTTTCTTAAATTATCAGTCAATTAGAACTTTTTTAATATGAGTTAATTTCCTTGCTTTTGTCTACTAGGAGTAGTATACTGATGTAGTAATCAATAAAGATGGTTACAAAAAATAATAATGAGGTGAGAAAGATGGTAGAATTGAAAAAAGAAGCAGTAAAAGACGTAACAACATTATCTAAGACAGCTCCTGAAGCGCTAGTAAAAACAAAGGAAGTCTTGAATCAAGCCGTGGCTGACTTGTACGTAGCGCATATCGCTCTTCATCAAGTTCACTGGTACATGCGTGGACGTGGTTTTATGGTATGGCATCCTAAGATGGATGAATACATGGATAGCCTTGATGGTTACCTTGATGAAATCAGCGAACGCTTGATCACTCTTGGTGGCAAACCTTACTCTACTTTGACAGAATTCCTTCAACACAGTGAAATCGAAGAAGGAGCTGGAGAGTTCCGTAACGTAGAAGAAAGTTTGGAACGTGTCCTTGAAATTTATCGTTACCTTATCACTCTTTTCCAAAAAGCATTGGATGTAACAGATGAAGAAGGTGATGATGTAACCAATGATATCTTCGTTGGTGCTAAGGCAGATCTTGAAAAAACAGTCTGGATGCTTGCAGCAGAATTAGGACAAGCACCTGGTTTGTAAGATATTGTATTTTTCTAAAAATCCGTAGAAGTTTTCTACGGATTTTTTCTATTCAGGAGGGCATTCCAAAACAGTCTTTTTTGAAGATTTTTGATAAAATAGAACTATCAATGAAAAGGATGAAAGCATGACAAAGAAAATCGTAGCCATTTGGGCTCAAGATGAAAAGGGTGTGATCGGGAAAGAGGATCGTTTACCTTGGCATTTGCCAGCAGAGTTAAAACATTTTAAAGAAACAACCTTGAATCATGCCATTTTAATGGGTCGTGTCACCTTTGATGGGATGGGTCGACGATTGCTTCCAGGACGTGAAACCTTGATTTTGACGCGCAATCCTGAAGAAGTAATCGATGGTGCTCTGGTCTTTCAAAATGTTGAGGATGTTTTAGACTGGTATCATCATCAGGCTAAGAATCTCTATATCCTTGGTGGCAAGCAGATTTTTCAGCTGTTTGAACCTTATCTCGATGAGATTATTGTGACACAAATTCATGCTCAAGTTGAAGGGGATACCTATTTCCCAGAAGATTTTGACTTGACTGCTTTTGAGACTGCTGCAAGCAAATCTTATTCCAAAGATGAGAAAAATGTCTATGATTTTACCATCGAATATAGAAAGAGAAAGGAAGTCTAATGGAGCGCAGTATTTTTGGATTTTTTACAGCTCTTTTGTGTGCTGTCTGTCTTGTAGCTGGAACACACGCTTTTCGTAAAAAGCGCTTTGGACTTGCTACTCTACTTTGGCTTAATGCTTTTACAAACTTGGTAAATAGCATTCATGCTTTTTATATGACCTTATTTTAGATAGAATGAATAGTTAGAACGGAAGGGAATCATGTCTACAAATAGGAAAAATGATATGATGGTTTATTGCTCATTTTGTGGCAAAAGCCAAGAAGAAGTTAAAAAAATAATTGCTGGGAACAATGCCTTTATCTGTAATGAATGTGTGGAGTTGGCCCAGGAAATTATTCGTGAGGAGTTGGCTGAGGAAGTTTTGGCGGACTTGTCTGAGGTACCAAAACCAATCGAACTCCTAAACATTTTGAACCACTATGTGATTGGCCAAGATCGTGCTAAACGTGCTTTGGCAGTGGCTGTATATAACCACTACAAACGCATCAATTTCCATGACACTCGTGAAGAGACTGAAGATGTTGATTTGCAAAAGTCAAACATTCTAATGATTGGCCCAACTGGATCAGGGAAGACTTTCCTTGCTCAAACTCTTGCTAGAAGTTTGAATGTACCATTTGCTATAGCGGATGCAACAGCTCTTACTGAAGCTGGCTATGTGGGTGAGGACGTTGAAAATATCCTCCTCAAACTTTTGCAGGCAGCTGATTTTAACATTGAACGCGCAGAACGTGGGATTATCTATGTCGATGAGATTGACAAGATTGCTAAGAAGAGTGAGAATGTTTCTATCACACGTGATGTTTCTGGTGAAGGTGTGCAACAAGCCCTTCTCAAGATTATCGAAGGAACTGTAGCTAGCGTACCTCCTCAGGGTGGACGTAAACATCCACAACAAGAAATGATTCAAGTGGACACTAAGAACATCCTCTTCATTGTAGGTGGTGCCTTCGATGGAATCGAAGAAATTGTCAAACAGCGTTTGGGTGAAAAAGTCATTGGTTTCGGACAAAACAACAAGGCCATTGACGAAAACAGCTCTTATATGCAAGAAATCATCGCAGAAGATATTCAAAAATTCGGAATTATTCCTGAGTTGATTGGACGCTTGCCCGTTTTTGCAGCTCTGGAGCAGTTGACCGTAGATGATTTGGTCCGTATCTTGAAAGAGCCAAGAAATGCCTTGGTTAAACAATACCAGACCTTGCTTTCATATGACGATGTTGAGCTTGAATTTGACGATGAAGCACTTCAGGAAATTGCCAACAAAGCCATCGAACGTAAAACTGGTGCCCGTGGTCTTCGCTCAATCATCGAAGAAACCATGCTAGATGTTATGTTTGAAGTTCCAAGTCAAGAAAATGTGAAAACTGTCCGTATCACAAAAGAAGCAGTTGATGGAACAGCTAAGCCAATCCTAGAGACAGCCTAGAGGTGACTATGGAAATCAATACACACAATGCCGAGATTTTGCTGAGTGCAGCTAACAAGTCCCACTATCCGCAGGATGAACTTCCAGAGATAGCTCTTGCAGGTCGCTCAAATGTTGGTAAATCTAGTTTTATCAATACCATGCTCAATCGAAAAAATCTAGCTCGCACCTCTGGAAAACCAGGAAAAACACAACTGCTTAATTTCTTTAATATTGATGATAAGATGCGCTTTGTGGACGTGCCTGGTTACGGTTATGCTCGCGTTTCCAAAAAGGAACGTGAAAAGTGGGGGCGCATGATTGAGGAGTACCTAACGACTCGTGAAAATCTTCGAGCAGTGGTTAGTCTCGTTGACCTTCGTCATGATCCGTCAGCAGATGATGTACAGATGTACGAATTTCTTAAATATTATGAGATTCCTGTCATCATTGTGGCGACCAAGGCAGACAAGATTCCGCGTGGTAAATGGAACAAGCACGAATCAGCTATTAAAAAGAAATTAAACTTTGATCCAAGTGATGATTTCATCCTCTTTTCATCCGTTACAAAAGCAGGAATGGACCAGGCTTGGGATGCTATTTTAGAAAAATTGTGAGGAATACATATGGCAAAAACAATTCATACAGATAAAGCTCCAAAGGCAATCGGACCTTATGTTCAAGGAAAAATCGTTGGGAACCTTTTGTTTGCTAGCGGTCAAGTTCCTTTATCTCCTGAAACTGGAGAAATCGTAGGAGAAACGATCCAAGAACAGACTGAACAAGTTTTGAAAAACATTGGAGCTATTTTGGCAGAAGCAGGCACAGATTTTGACCATGTTGTTAAAACGACTTGTTTCTTGAGCGATATGAACGACTTTGTACCTTTCAATGAGGTATACCAAACAGCCTTTAACAAGGAATTTCCAGCTCGTTCAGCTGTGGAAGTGGCTCGTCTTCCTCGCGATGTAAAAGTCGAAATTGAAGTCATCGCAGAGATTGGATAAGCGAGTTGAAGTTTGGTTCTTCCAAACTTCTTTTGATATAAGGAGACTATGATGACAATGAAACAACTTCACCTGGTGATTGTAACAGGGATGAGTGGTGCAGGGAAAACTGTAGCCATTCAATCCTTTGAAGATTTAGGGTATTTTACGATTGATAATATGCCACCAGCTCTCTTGCCAAAGTTTTTGCAGTTGGTAGAGACTAAGGATGACGACCACAAGTTAGCCCTAGTGGTGGATATGCGAAGTCGCTCTTTCTTCTCAGAGATTCAGGCTGTCTTGGATGAATTGGAAAACCAAGATGATCTTGACTTCAAGATTCTCTTTTTGGATGCGGCTGATAAGGAATTGGTAGCACGTTATAAGGAAACTAGAAGAAGTCACCCTCTAGCAGCTGATGGTCGTATCTTGGACGGTATCAAGCTGGAACGTGAACTCTTGGCTCCATTAAAAAACATGAGCCAAAATGTGGTTGACACAACAGAGTTAACTCCTCGTGAACTTCGCAAGACTATTGCAGAGCAATTTTCGGACCAAGAACAAACGCAGTCTTTCCGTATCGAGGTCATGTCATTTGGGTTTAAATACGGCATTCCAATTGATGCCGATTTGGTATTTGATGTTCGCTTTTTACCAAACCCATACTATTTGCCAGAACTTCGTAATCAGACAGGTGAGGACCAGGCAGTTTATGACTATGTCATGAACCATGAAGAATCTGAAGATTTTTACCGTCATTTGTTAGCCTTGGTTGAACCAATCCTACCAGGCTATAAAAAAGAAGGCAAATCAGTCTTAACTATTGCGATTGGTTGTACTGGTGGCCAACACCGAAGTGTTGCTTTTGCCAAGCGTTTAGCGAATGACCTATCTAAAAGTTGGCCTGTAAATGAAAGTCATCGTGATAAAGACCGAAGAAAGGAAACGGTAAACCGTTCATGAGAAAACCCAAAATTACGGTAATTGGTGGAGGAACCGGAATCCCTGTTATTTTAAATAGTCTACGGGAAAAAGACGTCGAAATTGCAGCCATAGTAACCGTTGCGGATGATGGTGGTTCTTCAGGTGAATTGCGTAAGAATATTCAACAGTTGACACCTCCAGGGGATTTACGTAATGTCCTTGTGGCCATGTCAGATATGCCAAAATTCTATGAAAAGGTCTTTCAATACCGTTTTTCAGAGGATGCAGGTGCTTTTGCTGGTCATCCATTAGGAAACATTATCATAGCTGGATTATCTGAAATGCAGGGTTCGACCTATAATGCCATGCAGTTGCTGAGTAAATTCTTCCATACTACAGGAAAGATTTTCCCATCAAGTGATCATCCTTTGACACTCCATGCTGTTTTTAAAGATGGTTCAGAAGTAGCTGGGGAAAGTCACATTGCAGATCATCCAGGTATGATTGACCATGTCTATGTGACAAATACTCTAGATGATAAAAAGCCACAGGCAAGTCGCAGAGTTGTCAATACCATTCTTCAGAGTGATATGATTGTCTTGGGTCCAGGCTCCCTCTTTACTTCGATTTTACCTAATATCGTCATCGAAGAAATCGGTCAGGCTCTTCTAGAGACTAAGGCAGAGATTGCCTATGTCTGCAATATTATGACCCAACGTGGAGAAACGGAGCATTTCTCAGATAGTGATCACGTAGAAGTCTTACATCGTCATTTGGGCCGTCCATTTATCGATACTGTCCTTGTTAACATCGAAAAGGTTCCGAGGGACTATATGGATACCAACCGTTTTGATGAGTATTTGGTGCAGGTTGAGCATGATTTTGAAGGTTTGCGTAAGCAAGTCCCACGTGTCATTTCATCCAACTTTCTACGCTTGGAAAATGGGGGAGCCTTTCACGATGGTGATTTAATCGTAGATGAGCTTATGCGGATCATACAGGTGAGAAAATGAGTTTTACAGTAGCAGTAAAAGAAGAAATTTTAAGTCAGCACCACCTGAGTCGTCATGAATTGTCAGCTATTATCAAGATGTCTGGTAGTATTGGTTTATCGAGCTCTGGTTTGACCTTGTCCGTCATCACAGAAAATGCTAAGTTGGCTCGTCATCTCTATGAATCTTTCTTGCACTTTTACGGCATCAAGTCTGAGATTCGTCACCACCAGAGAAGTAATCTACGGAAAAATCGCGTCTATACTGTATTTACAGATGAGCGTGTTCAAGAACTTTTAGCTGATTTGCGTTTGGCCGATTCTTTCTTTGGCTTGGAAACTGGGATTGATCCAGAGATTTTAGGAGATGAGGAAGCAGGTCGTGCCTATCTCTGTGGGGCATTTTTAGCAAATGGGAGCATTAGAGATCCCGAGTCAGGCAAATATCAGTTGGAAATTAGTTCGGTTTATGTAGATCACGCCCAAGGGATTGCTTCGCTCTTGCAGCAGTTCTTGCTAGATGCAAAGGTTATCGAACGAAAAAAAGGCGCAGTGACCTATCTTCAGCGAGCTGAAGATATTATGGATTTTCTGATTTTAGTGGGAGCCATGGAGGCGAGAGATACTTTTGAAGGCGTCAAGATTCTTCGAGAAACTCGGAATGATCTCAATCGTGCTAATAATGCAGAGACAGCAAATATCGCTCGTACGGTTTCTGCGAGTATGAAAACAATCAACAATATCAGTAAAATCAAAGATAGAATTGGCTTGGATAATCTTCCAGCAGATTTGCAGGAAGTAGCACATTTGCGTATTCAACATCCGGACTACTCTATCCAGCAATTGGCAGACAGTTTGACAAATCCACTCACAAAAAGTGGTGTCAATCATCGACTGAGAAAGATTAATAAAATTGCTGATGAACTATAAAACCACGAATTCAAGGATTCGTGGTTTTTTTCTTATAAACTTGTTGAATGTTTTGGTTGTACTTTTTGTTGAGGGTCGATGTAGTTAATGGCATTGTTGACAGCAGTTGGTGCTTCACCAAGACCTGTTGCAATCAAGTCAATCTTACCATCGTAGTAGCAGCAGTCACCGATAGCGTAAATTCCAGCTTGGCTTGATTCTTGCTTGCTATTGACGATAATCTTGTGACGGTTAAGGTCAAGTCCCCAGTTTTTAAGATTACCAACTGATGATTTGAAGCCATAGTTGACAAAGAGGTGGTCGAGTTCAATAGTTTCGGTCTCATCGGATTTGACTTTTGTGATTTCAAGCTTGTCAAGAGTTTTTCCATCTCCAAGAAGTTGACTTGGCACAAATGGTGTTTTGATGCTAACAGATGATTCTTGAAGAGCTTGGACACTATGTTCAAGCGCACGGAAGTTGTCTCGACGGTGAACAAGTGTAGTTGGAGCAATCTTTTCAAAAGCTAAGGCCCAGTCCACAGCAGAGTCTCCTCCACCCAGGATGGTTACTTTCTTGCCAGCATATTGCTGAATGTTAGAAACGTGGTAGTGGATATTTTCATAATTATCAACACCATCCAATTCAAGTGGACGCGGTTTAAAGGCACCTCCACCCATAGCGATAATGACAGCTTTACTACTATGAATACCTTTAGTAGTTGTTATCTTAAAAACATCATTCTCTTTTTCAATGTCAAGAACAGTTTCATTGAGATGTGCTGGTGTATCAAAACCTTTTAGTTGTTCTAAGAGGCGATTAGTTAGTTCTTCACCAGTGAGATTTGGGAAACCTGGGACATCAAGAATTTGTTTTTCAGGATAAAGAATGGCAGGTTGGCCACCTAATTGAGGAAGAGAGTCAATGATTTGTACTTTAGCTTGACGTAAATTTGCATAAAAGGCTGCGAAAAGACCAACTGGGCCACCCCCTATGATGGTGATATCATATAATTCAGACATGGTTTCTCCTTATTTCATTTTTATCATTTTATTCTATCATATTTTCTACCAATTTAAAATGAGGTAGGGGGGAGAAAATTTCCATTAAAAATGGTATAATGAAGAGAAGCTTTTTTGGAGAGGGGACACAGGATGAATTTTCAGCAATTATCTAATCTTCAATACTGGTCTAGTTTGTTTTCCAGTCCTTGGAGTATTGCGATAAATGTGATTGATATTCTAATCGTCGCTTATATCTTATATCAATTTACAAAATCAATTGCAGGAACCAAGATTATGATTCTGGTTCGAGGCGTTTTAGTTTTTATCTTAGCTCAGATTGCGGCTAATTTTTTAGGCTTGACGACTATTTCCTGGTTGATTAACCAATTGATTACCTATGGAGTTATCGCAGCGGTTGTTATCTTTTCTCCAGAAATTCGGACAGGTTTGGAACGATTAGGTCGAGCTACGGACTTCTTTTCAAATACTCCTATGAGTTCAGAGGAGCAGATGGTACAAGCTTTTGTAAAATCGGTTGAGTATATGAGCCCGCGAAAGATTGGAGCTTTGGTAGCTGTTCAACGTGTGAGAACCTTGCAGGAGTACATCGTTACAGGAATTTCTTTGGATGCTAAGATTTCTGCTGAGTTATTAATTAACATCTTTATCCCTAATACGCCTCTCCATGACGGTGCAGTCATTATCAGTGGAGATCGGATTGCAGTAACTTCTGCCTATTTACCACTGACTGAAAACACAGGTATTTCCAAAGAGTTCGGAACTCGTCACCGTGCAGCCATAGGTTTATCAGAAGTTTCAGATGCCCTTACTTTTGTTGTATCTGAAGAAACTGGAGGTATATCTATCACCTATAACGGTGTCTTCAAACATGATCTAAGTTTGGAAGAATTCGAGGAAGAACTACGTCGTATTCTGATACCTAAGGATGAACAAGAACTAAGCTTAAAAGAACGTCTATTAGGAGGCTGGAATAATGAAAAGAAATAGTCTTTATATCATCTCCTCACTCCTCTTTGCATGTGTCCTGTTTATCTATGCAACATCAATCAATTATCAAAACAATACCAACGCAAGACAAACTAAAACTGAAACCTATACCAATACAGTAGTCAATGTACCGATTGATATTCAGTATGATAGTGAGCAATATTTTATCAGTGGTTTCAGCTCAGAAGTAACGGTATTTTTGACGGGTTCGAATCGAGTCACCTTGGCTAGTGAGATGCAAGAGAGCACTCGTAAATTTAAAGTGACTGCTGATTTGACCCAGGCTACAGAAGGAACGATTGAAGTTCCCTTGACCATTGAAAATCTTCCAAGTGGTTTGACAGCTGTAGCAACACCACAAAAAATTACAGTCAAGATTGGTAAGAAAGTTACTCGAGATAATGTACCTGTTATCCCTCAAATTGATTCTAGTCAAATTGATGAGAAGATTATAATCGAACGTGTGACTGTTTCTGATGAAAAAGTTTCAGTAACTAGTGATGCGGATACACTATCTAAGATTGATCGGATTGTTGCAGTTTTACCAACGAGTGAACAGATTACAGGGAACTATTCTGGATCAGTTCCTTTGCAAGCTGTTGATAAAAATGGAGCTGTCTTACCAACAGTGATTACACCTTTTGAAACTACTATGAAAGTAACGACCAAAGCTGTAAGAACAACAAGTAGCACAACCACAACAAGTAATACTTCATCTACTGAAAACTCTTCAACGACAGCAGAAGAGACGAAGTCAGAATCTTAAAATAAACATTATACTATAAAAGGAATGATAAAATGGGTAAATATTTTGGAACGGACGGAGTCCGTGGAGAAGCAAACGTAGAATTAACGCCAGAATTGGCCTTTAAATTGGGTCGCTTTGGAGGATATGTCCTCAGTCAACATGCGACAGAAGCGCCTAAGGTTTTTGTTGGACGTGACACTCGTATCTCAGGTCAAATGCTAGAAGCAGCTTTGATTGCAGGCCTCCTTTCAGTCGGAATTCACGTTTATAAGCTTGGAGTACTTGCTACGCCAGCAGTAGCATATTTGGTGAAAACTGAAGGAGCGAGCGCAGGTGTCATGATTTCAGCTAGCCACAACCCAGCCCTTGATAACGGGATTAAATTCTTTGGTGGAGATGGCTTTAAGCTAGACGATGAAAAAGAAGCAGAAATCGAAGCCTTGCTTGACGCCAGTGAAGATACTCTCCCACGTCCAAGTGCTGAAGGATTAGGTACTGTTGTTGATTACCCAGAAGGATTACGCAAGTATGAAGCCTACCTGGTTTCAACTGGAACAGCTCTTGAAGGGATGAAGGTAGCCTTGGATACTGCAAATGGAGCAGCTTCTACAAGTGCTCGTCAAATTTTTGCAGATTTGGGTGCTCAAATCACTATCATTGGAGAAACTCCAGATGGTTTGAACATTAACTTGAATGTTGGTTCGACTCATCCAGAAGCCTTGCAAGAACTTGTCAAAGAAAGTCAATCTGCTATTGGTTTAGCCTTTGATGGGGACAGCGATCGTTTGATTGCAGTAGATGAAAACGGTGAGATTGTCGACGGTGATAAGATTATGTATATCATCGGTAAATACCTTTCTGAAAAAGGTCAATTGGCACAAAATACAATTGTAACAACAGTTATGTCCAACCTTGGTTTCCATAAAGCCTTGGATCGTGAAGGCATTAATAAAGCTGTTACTGCTGTTGGAGACCGCTATGTCGTTGAAGAAATGAGAAAATCAGGTTACAATCTCGGTGGAGAGCAGTCAGGTCACGTTATCTTGATGGACTACAATACAACTGGTGATGGTCAACTTTCAGCAGTTCAATTGACTAAGATTATGCAAGAAACAGGTAAGAGCTTGTCTCAGCTAGCTTCAGAAGTGACGATTTACCCACAAAAATTGGTTAATATCCGTGTGGAAAACACCATGAAAGACAAAGCCATGGAAGTACCAGCTATCAAGGCTATTATCGATAAGATGGAAGAAGAGATGGCAGGTAACGGACGTATTCTCGTTCGCCCAAGTGGAACTGAGCCACTCTTGCGAGTCATGGCTGAAGCACCAACAACTGAAGAAGTAGATTACTATGTGGATACCATTGCTGAAGTTGTGAAAGCAGAAATCGGAATTTAGGAAAGTTAGCAGAAAATAAGAAAATATGTTACAATGTCAAAGTAAATTGTAACCATGGAGAATATGATGAATTTAAAACGTGAACAAGAATTTGTTAGTCAGTATCACTTTGATGCGCGTAATTTTGAATGGGAAAATGAGAACGGAATTCCTGAAACAAAGGTTGATGTGAACTTCCAACTACTTCAACATGACCAAGAAAATCAGGTGACTTCTCTCGTAGTTGTTTTAAGCTTTATGATTGTCTTTGATAAATTTGTTATCAGTGGTACTATTTCTCAAGTGAACCATGTTGAAGGTCGTATCGTAGATCAACCAAGTGACTTTAGTCAAGAAGAAGTTGAGACGCTTGCTCGTCCTTCTTTGGATATGCTAAACCGTTTGACTTATGAAGTGACGGAAATTGCACTAGACTTACCAGGAATTAATTTGGAGTTTTAAAAGAATGAAATTAGCGGTCATAACAGACTCATCTGCTTTTCTACAAGCGGAAACCTTGCGGAAAGAAGATTTATTTATGCTTGATATTCCTGTGAATATCGACGGACAGGAGTATGTTGAAGGTGTAAATCTAACCGCTCAAGAATTTTATGAAAAAATGGCTCGTTCATCTGAACTACCTAAAACAAGTCAACCAAGTATTGCAAAGTTGGATGAAATTTTATCATCATTAAAAGAAAAAGGCTATACTCATGTTTTGGGTCTCTTCCTATCTTCTGGAATCTCAGGATTTCACCAGAATATCCAGTATATGACGGATGAGTTCGAAGATTTAACCATTGCTTTTCCTGATACTCGCATTACAAGTGCGCCCCTAGGATTTATGGTGGAAAGTGTGTTTCAATGGTCTGATCAGGGAGATGATTTCCAGTCTATACTAGACAAGTTAACGGAACAGATTGAAAATACTTCTGCCTTTATCATGGTAGACGACCTTGATCATCTGGTTAAAGGTGGTCGTTTATCAAATGGCGCAGCTATTTTAGGGAATCTTCTTAGCATTAAACCAATTCTATATTTCAATGACCAAGGTGTTATCGAAGTTTATGAGAAGGTTCGTACAGAGAAGAAAGCAACAAAACGTTTGGTTGAAATTGTCAAAGAAGTAACAAGTAATGGAAATTATCAGATTACTGTAATTCATGGGAATGCTCCTCAAAAAGCAGCAGACTTGCGTCAGCTTTTGTTAGACGGCGGAGTAGCTACAGACATTTCAATCGCAACCTTCGGTAGTGTCATCGGGACTCACCTTGGAGAAGGAAGTATTGCTTTAGGTTATACACCAATCGTCTAAATTGTTCTTGCAGGCTTTGTATCTTAAAATTGAACACGGACTATCTGCCTCTTGAAAAAAGATGCCTGTCTTGCCTTTCGTGGAAAGTCAGCGCCATTCCCTATTTTTCATGGGCAGCTAACGTCCTTTGTATCTTAGCAATTGAACACGCCTGGAACCCTGTGTGAAAAAGATAGTTCTTCCAAGGAGTATCTACTCCTTGATTAGAACTCCTATTTTCACTTTGTGTTCTTGCAGGCTTTGTATCTTAAATAGGAGTAAAGATGAGTATTCGAGTGATTATTGCTGGTTTTAAGGGAAGAATGGGGCAATCTGCTTGTCAGATGGTTTTGTCTAATCCTGAACTTGAACTAGTAGCTGTTTTGGATCCTTTTGAGTCTGCATCTGAATGGCAAGGAATTCCAGTATTCAATGATAAAAATGCCTTAGCAGGCTTTGATGCCCATGTTTGGGTAGACTTTACTACACCAGCTGTCGCCTATGAGAATACACGATTTGCTCTTGAAAATGGCTTTGCTCCAGTAGTAGGAACGACAGGTTTCACCAGTCAAGAAATCGAAGAATTAAAAGAATTGTCTCGTTCCAAAGGATTGGGGGGCTTAATTGCTCCTAACTTTGCCTTGGGTGCTGTCTTACTCATGCAATTTGCGGCACAGGCAGCTAAATACTTCCCAAATGTGGAGATTATTGAACTTCACCATGACAAGAAAAAAGATGCGCCGAGCGGGACAGCTATTAAAACAGCTGAGTTGATGGCTCAAGTTCGTGAGTCTATTCAACAAGGTGCTTGTGATGAGGAAGAACTCATTGCGGGAGCACGTGGAGCTAATTTTGATGGTATGCGAATCCATTCGGTTCGTTTACCAGGTCTGGTAGCTCATCAAGAGGTCATTTTTGGAAATCAGGGAGAAGGATTGACTCTGCGTCATGACTCCTATGATCGTAGCTCCTTCATGACAGGGGTGAATTTGGGAATCAAAGAAGTTGTCAAGCGTCATGAGCTTGTCTATGGATTAGAACACTTACTATGAAATTAACAAAGATGCCTTCTGAATTTCAGAAGGCTTTACCAGTATTAGAAAAAATTAAAGAAGCAGGATTTGAGGCTTATTTTGTTGGTGGATCCGTTAGGGACGCCCTGCTAAATCGTACCATTCATGATGTGGACATCGCGACGTCCTCCTATCCAGAAGAAACCAAGCAGATTTTTCCACGGACAGCTGATATTGGCATTGAGCATGGAACTGTCTTGGTTTTAGATGGAGATGAAGAGTACGAAGTCACCACTTTTCGAACAGAGGATGTCTATGTAGACTATCGGAGACCAAGTTCAGTTTCTTTTGTTCGTTCACTCGAAGAAGATCTCAAACGCCGAGATTTCACAGTTAATGCCTTTGCCTTGGATGAGACAGGGGAAATCGTCGATTTATTTGATGGTCTCAAAGATTTAGAAAATCAGGTTCTGCGAGCTGTCGGTGTTGCTAGTGAACGTTTCAACGAAGACGCGCTACGCATCATGCGTGGCTTTCGTTTCCAAGCTAGTCTTGGTTTTGAACTCGAGCAAGAAACGTTTGAAGCGATGAAGGCCTTAACGCCACTCTTAGATAAAATCTCTGTGGAGCGCACCTTTGTCGAGTTTGATAAGCTTTTACTGGCTCCCTATTGGCAAGTAGGTTTATCATCTATGATTGAGAGTCAAGCTTATGATTATCTTCCAGATATGGTAGGCAGTCAGGAGAAACTCCAGTCTTTGTTTGATTTAGAAAAAGATTTTACTTTTGAATCTTCTGAGCAAGCTTGGGCAACACTTTTATGGGTTTTAGAAGTGGAAGATGCTCAACAATTTTTGAAACATTGGAAGACTTCACGCCAATTCGCCAAGCAGGTACAGGATTTGCTGTCTATTTTGGCTCTCCGAGAAAAAGGGGAGCTTGGTAGACGTGATTGTTACCGTTTTGATTTGGACTTGCTTTTACAGGCTGAAAATCTTCGCAGAGCTCAAGGGAAGGAAGTCAACCCACAAGCAATCACAGAAACCTACGAAAGCTTGACTATTCATGATAAGAAAGAAATGCAAATTAATGGTGGCATTCTCATCAAGGAATATGGCTATCATCCAGGTCCAGAATTAGGAGATGTTTTAGAGGAAATTGAGTACGCTATTGTGGATGGTAATCTAGATAATGAAGTGGAAGCCATTCATGCATACTTAAGGGAGAGAAAATGAGTGATTTTATCGTTGAAAAACTAAGCAAATCAGTTGGTGATAAGACTGTTTTTAAGGATATTTCTTTTATCATCCACGACTTAGATCGTATCGGTCTTATCGGTGTCAATGGAACTGGGAAAACGACCCTTCTAGATGTGCTTTCAGGTGTTTCAGGTTATGATGGCGATATTAGCCCTTTTTCAGCAAAGAGTGATTACAAGATTGGCTACCTGACTCAAAATCCCGATTTTGATGACAGCAAGACTGTCTTGGATACTGTCTTATCAAGTGATTTGAAGGAAATCCAGTTAATACGTGAGTATGAACTGCTCATACTTAACTATAGTGAGGACAAGCAGGCTCGTTTAGAACGGGTTATGGCGGAGATGGATTCCCTCCAAGCATGGGAAATCGAAAGTCAGGTCAAGACTGTTCTCAGTAAACTAGGCATTCAAGAATTATCAACTCCTGTTGGAGCTTTGTCGGGTGGTCTTCGTAGACGGGTTCAATTGGCGCAAGTGCTTTTAGGAAATCATGATCTCTTGCTTCTTGATGAGCCAACCAACCATCTGGACATTGCGACCATCGAGTGGCTGACACTTTTCTTGAAGAATTCCAAGAAGACCGTCCTCTTCATCACTCACGATCGCTATTTCCTGGATGCTCTTTCTACGCGAATTTTTGAATTGGATAGAGGTGGATTAACAGAGTATCAGGGGAATTACCAAGATTATGTTCGCCTCAAGGCTGAACAGGATGAGCGTGACGCAGCTCTTCTTCACAAAAAGGAACAACTTTACAAACAAGAATTAGCTTGGATGAGACGGCAACCGCAAGCTCGTGCGACCAAGCAACAAGCTCGTATCAATCGATTCCATGACTTGAAAAAGGAAGTTTCAGATACTAGCCTTGAGACAGACTTGAGCATGAATTTTGAAACTAGCCGTATCGGTAAAAAAGTTATCGAGTTTAAGGATGTTTCCTTTGCCTATGACGATAAACCGATTCTGAAACATTTTAATCTTTTGGTACAAGCCAAAGACCGTATCGGAATCGTTGGGGACAATGGTGTTGGGAAGTCAACCCTTCTTAACCTTATTGCAGGAAGACTTGAAGCGAGTGAAGGACAAGTTATCATCGGTGAAACAGTTCGTATTGCTTATTTCTCTCAACAAATCGAAGGTTTGGATGAAAGTAAGCGGGTTATCAATTACCTGCAGGAAGTGGCAGAAGAGGTTAAGACTAGCGGTGGTACTACGACATCCATTGCAGAATTATTAGAACAATTTCTCTTCCCACGCTCAACTCACGGCACCTTGATTGAGAAGCTGTCAGGTGGAGAGAAGAAGCGTCTGTACCTCCTCAAATTACTCCTTGAAAAACCCAATGTACTTCTCTTGGATGAACCAACAAATGACCTAGACATTGCGACCTTAACAGTTCTAGAAAATTTCTTACAAGGTTTTGCAGGACCAGTCTTGACAGTTAGTCACGATCGCTATTTCCTTGATAAGGTAGCAACTAAGATTCTTGCTTTTGAAGACGGGACCATCCGTCCTTTCTTTGGCCATTATACAGATTATCTAGATGAAAAGGCCTTTGAAGCAGAAGCAGTAACTCAAATCCAAAAGGCTGACAAGGAAAAAGTCGTCAAAGTCCGTGAAGAGAAGAAACGGATGACTTACCAAGAAAAGCAGGAATGGGCAAGTATTGAGGGTGACATCGAATCCTTGGAAAACCGCATCTCTTCTATAGAGGAAGAAATGCTAGCAAATGGGTCTGACTTTGGGAAACTAGCTACCCTTCAAAAAGAATTAGACGAGAAAAATGAAGACTTGCTGGAAAAATATGAACGCTATGAATATTTAAGTGAGTTAGTATAATGGAAGAAACAATTATTAAATGGAGTAGTAAGAAAATCGTTTTGAGCCTTATTCTTTATCTAATAGAATTGGCTCTTCTACTTTGGATTTTTTCGTTTTTGATGAGCTATCCCGAAGAAGCACCTGCGGGATTGGTGGCTTTAATTCTCTTTATTGGTTTCTTAATCATCATCGTTGGCTTCATTTTGTATCAACATTTGCGACGGCTTTTTTCTGATAAAGAGTATTTGAAATGTACGGCTCAAGGATTTTCCTATAAACCATATCCAAAGAAAGACTGGCAGTTTTATTCCTGGGGACAGGTAGAAAAGTTTGCTCTCACGAGAATTAAGGGTAGTAGAAATGCAAGGGATTTTTATATGA
Organism: Streptococcus infantis; assembly: GCF_047463175.1. Lineage (GTDB taxonomy): Bacteria > Bacillota > Bacilli > Lactobacillales > Streptococcaceae > Streptococcus > Streptococcus infantis_AC. The sequence goes on along the minus strand of NZ_JASHEJ010000002.1, from coordinate 187,804 downwards.
TTGAGGTTCAGTTTTATGACAAGGAACTTTTAAAATCCAACTTTTTCTGGTATCGTCTTCGAAGTAGATTTACAAGTTCAAAACATTCTAACGTTTTGAAAATCCCAATCTATTTGCTGGATGTTGGCTTACCAAAGAGAGTATTTGAAACCATGTCCTACTTTGAGCGAGAGTGGCGCATCCAACAAAATCGTCAACGAAATCAAAGCTCTAAAAGCAAAAAGAAGTAAAGATTTCATTGAGCGAGAGAATCTCCGAATTTTATGAAGGGCTGAGGGGCTTTGGAACGATATTCCAAGGCTTCTTTCTATTTTGCTTTTCTAGGAATTATGGTATAATAAGGAGTAAAAACTTTAAAAGAAAGAAACGCTATGAACTTAAAAGATTACATTGCAAGTATTGAAAATTATCCACAAGAAGGAATTACTTTCCGTGATATCAGCCCATTGATGGCAGATGGAAATGCCTACAGTTATGCTGTTCGTGAAATTGTTCAATATGCTACTGACAAAAAGATTGATATGATCGTAGGGCCAGAAGCGCGTGGATTTATCGTTGGATGTCCAGTTGCTTTTGAGTTGGGAATTGGTTTTGCACCTGTACGTAAACCAGGGAAATTACCACGAGAAGTGATTTCAGCTGACTACGAAAAAGAATATGGTGTTGATACTTTGACCATGCACGCAGATGCTATCAAACCAGGTCAACGTGTTCTTATTGTAGATGACCTCTTGGCAACAGGTGGTACTGTTAAAGCGACAATCGAAATGATTGAGGAATTAGGTGGTGTCGTAGCTGGTTGTGCCTTCTTGATTGAGCTTGACGAGCTAAAAGGTCGTGAGGCAATCGGAGATTACGATTATAAAGTTTTGATGCATTATTAATGAAAAACAGTCCCTAGGGCTGTTTTCTCTTAATGATGATATAAAAAAAGGCTATATCTAGTTAGAGAAAAACTATAATTGAAAACTATATCTTCTTACAGTATAATAAAGGGAAGAAGTGTCATCAGCTGGATTTTTCCATTTGATGACAGTCAGGTTACTTGAGTCCAGTATGATACAGTTAGGAGATTTCCATGCCGATTCGAATTGATAAAAAATTACCAGCAGTTGAGATTTTACAAACAGAAAATATTTTCGTCATGGATGATCAACGGGCGGCTCATCAGGATATCCGACCCTTGAAAATTCTTATTTTAAATCTAATGCCGCAAAAGATTGTAACAGAAACTCAACTCTTAAGACATTTGGCCAATACTCCTCTGCAATTAGATATTGATTTCTTATATATGGAAAGTCACCAATCAAAAACAACTCGCTCAGAGCATATGGAGACTTTTTATAAGACCTTCTCGGAAGTCAAAGACGAGTATTTTGATGGCTTGATTATTACAGGAGCTCCAGTTGAGCACCTTCCATTTGAGGAGGTTGACTATTGGCAAGAGTTTACCCAAGTTATCGATTGGTCCAAGACCCATGTCTTTTCAACCCTGCATATCTGTTGGGGAGCACAGGCAGGTCTATACTATCGCTATGGTGTAGATAAATACCAGATGGAGCAGAAACTTTCTGGGATTTATCCTCAAGATGTTTTGAAAGAAGGTCATCTCCTATTGAGAGGCTTTGATGATTTATATGTATCCCCTCATTCTCGCCATACAGAAGTTCACAAAGAAGATATCCTGAATAAAACAAATCTAGAGATTTTAGCATCAGGAGAAGAGGTAGGAGTCTCTATCCTTGCGAGTCGAGATTTGAGAGAAGTATATAGCTTTGGGCATTTAGAGTATGATCGCGATACGCTTGCAAAGGAATATTTCAGAGATCTAGATGCTGGTTTAGATCCACATATACCAGAAAATTATTTCAAAAATGATGACATTCATGAACTCCCATGTATGAGGTGGAGTTCATCTGCAGCTCTCTTTTTCAGTAACTGGGTAAATTATGCAGTTTACCAAGAAACACCGTTTGAGTGGAAGAGTGCGGAAGATGATGTGTCTCATTTTGGATATTTATAAGAGGAATTATGACATATTTAGATGCTTTCAAATCAGGAAACTTAGTGTTACCGAGTGACCTGCTCTTACATTACAATCAACTGTTCTCGTCAAGCGATGATTTCTTGGTTTGGCAGTTCTTTTACCTACAGAATACAACGGCTTTAGGTGAATTGTCTCCAAGTCAGATTGCTGAAAAAATCGGCAAAAATGTCACTGAAGTCAATCAAGCTATTTCACGATTGACTGAGAAAGGGTTGCTTCAATACCGAACCATTGAACTGAATGGCGAAATAGAAGTAATCTTCGATGCAACTCTTGCCTTGGAGCGCTTAGATCAACTGTTTGAAAAACAAGCTCCAAACCAGGTGCAATCTGCTCCAAATGATTTAAAGAGCTTGGTAGATACTTTCCAACAGGAGCTAGGTCGTCTATTGAGCCCATTTGAAATTGAAGACTTGGAAAAGAGTTTGAAAGAAGACGGAACTAGTGCGGATTTGATAAAAGAAGCCTTACGAGAAGCTGTTCTAAATGGAAAACCAAATTGGAAATATATCCAAGCTATCCTACGAAACTGGCGTCATGAAGGGATTAGGAGTGTAGCCCAGGTAGAAGCGAAACGTCAAGAGAGAGAGGCAACAAACCCTCAAAATGTTCAGGTTTCATCTGATTTTAAAAATGCCATGGATCTATGGAAAGACTAATATTTAGTAATAAAAAAAACTTGCCTATGGCAAGTTTTTTTGTGTTCTTAATAAGTAAGTCCCCAAACACTTACAGAACGTTCAGCAACTGGGAACTCACCATATCCTTCAGCATTAATAGTCACTTGGTCTGAATGGTTGCCAAGCAAATCAACAAAAGTATGATCAGCCCATTCTGGACCTACAAACATGGTTTTGTAATTCTCTTGAGCGTTTGAGATAAGAATGGCAAGAGGCGATTGGTTGTCAGCTCCAGAACGAACCCAACCGATACAATTAGGGTCATCAAAGTAGTCCGTCTGTTCTCCATAAGCCAAATCTTTTCGGATAGCTAGCAGACAGTCAAGAACTTCTTTAAAATCTTGCTGAGCATATTGACCAGAGATACCATAGTAGTCTCCGTAAAAGACACAAGGGAGACCCTGCTCGCGTAAAAGAATAAGAGCATAGGCTGCTGGTTTAAACCATTCTTCTACAGTAGATTCTAAAGCTTGTCCTCGTTGAGTATCATGGTTTTCGACAAAGGTTACAGCCTTATCTGGTTTGATTTGAACCAGACTATCATTAAAGATGGTACGCAAATCGTAGTCTGCACCAGCTTGGCTTGCTTCAAAGAGATTCATATGGAGTCGGACATCGACAAGGTCAAAGCGCTCTTCAATCTTTTCGAGATAGTCAAGGTTGGCATCCTTATCTGGATTCCAGAATTCTCCAAAGACATAGAAGTCTTGTCCATATTTCTCTTTGATGTCACGAATGAAATTACGCATAAAGAAGGAATCGATATGCTTGACAGCATCTAAGCGAAAACCAGCTACGCCAGTCGTTTCCATGAACCAATCAGCCCAATCGTAGATATTTTGTATCACTTCAGGATGTTTAAAATCTAAGTCCGCATACATGAGGTAGTCATAGTTACCATTTTCGTTATCGACTAATTCTTCGTGGGCCCAGCCCTTATTATCTCCCTGGATAAGGTAAATACCAGACTTCCGTCTTTTGGCATCATAGTCAGTTCCAGTGAAATGGTACCAGTGCCAGTGGAAATCATTGTAGGTGTTTTGTCTTCCATCAAAAGTAAAGTTTGTCCAACCATTGATGGTAAAAGGTTCTCCAAGTTCAATTGTGCGATCTTCTGGGTCGACTTCAATAACCTGGAAGGATTCTAAACGGTCTGCAGCTGCCTTGTGGTTTAAGACGACGTCAGCCATAGGTTGAATCCCATGTGATTTAAGTGTTTGAATGGCTTGAAGATAATCTTCTTTGAAACCGTACTTGGTACGCACAGTTCCTTTTTGGTCAAATTCACCGAGGTCAAAAAGGTCATAGACACCATAACCGACATCTTTTTCGTTGGTAGCTTTAAAGGCAGGTGGCATCCAGACGTGGCTAATCCCTAGATTTGCAAGGTGCTCAGCATCATCTGTAAGTCGCGTCCAGTGTTGTCCATCGTGGGGAAGGTACCACTCAAAATATTGCATTAGGGTTTGATTTTTCATAGATAGTCCTCATACTTAACAATTTGACAATCATTTTACCACAAAGCAAGCAAATGCGCAAACGTTTGCGCTACAAAAATAGACCTCAGGATGTGAATGTCTATTTTTACGGTAATAGAATGAAATTTCTCAACACAAATGACCATTCTCATTTAGAAATCATCAAGCAGAAACGAAAAGTTTGGATAGTTCCTATGACATCAATGGAGAAATCACTTTCTACTTTGTGAATTTTCAACAAATTTGATATAATTGTATCTATGAATAAAGTATTCGTCAGTCGGCGTGTTGAAAAAAAACTCCACAAAGGTCAGGTTCTTTTGGAAGAAGTTGATTTTCCAGATTTATCTGAAACTGATCAGGAAGTTGAACTTTTCAGCCAAAGCAATGAGTTTTTAGGGAAGGCTTATTTATCTCGTCAAAATAAGGGAATTGGTTGGTTTGTAACCAACCAGAACATTTCTTTTAAACAAACCTTCTTTGAAAGCTTGTTTGAAAAAGCCAAACAAAAACGTTCTTCCTACTATCAAGATGAGTTGACAACTGCCTTTCGTTTGTTTAATCAAGAAGGCGATGGATTTGGTGGAATGACGCTGGATCTCTATGGAGATTATGTTGTCTTTTCCTGGTATAACTCCTATATCTATGGAATTCGCCAAGAGATTATAGCCGCCTTTGCTCAGGTGTTTCCAGAAGTCTTAGGTGCCTATGAAAAGATTCGCTTTAAAGGTCTAGACTATGAGTCTGCTCATATCTATGGTCAAGAAGCAGCTGAATATTTCACTGTTCTCGAGAATGGAGTCTTGTACCAAGTCTTTATGAATGACGGCCTTATGACAGGGATTTTCTTGGATCAGCATGAAGTTCGTGGGAGCTTAGTTGATGGTTTAGCAATGGGGAAATCCTTGCTCAATATGTTTTCCTACACAGCTGCTTTTTCAGTTGCTGCAGCCATGGGAGGCGCGAGTGAAACAACCTCGGTTGACCTAGCCAAACGGTCGAAAGAGTTGTCAGTAGCTCATTTTGAAGCTAATGGCATTAGTCTTGAAAACCATCATTTTATCGTCATGGATGTCTTTGAATATTTTAAATATGCTAAAAGAAAAGGTTTAAGCTATGACGTGATTGTTCTGGATCCGCCTAGCTTTGCCCGAAATAAAAAACAAACATTCTCTGTAGCTAAGGATTATCATAAGTTGATTTCCCAAAGTCTAGAGATTTTAAACCCAGGTGGAATCATTATTGCTAGTACCAATGCGGCTAATGTTTCCCGTCAAAAATTCACAGAACAAATCGACAAAGGATTTGCAGGTAGAAAGTATCAGGTCCTTCATAAATATGGACTTCCAGCAGACTTTGTCTACAATGAAAAAGATGAAAGTAGTAATTACCTCAAAGTGATTACCATGAAGGTTAGTAAATGAAATTAATTGTTTCTGTCATGCCAAGAAGTATAGAAGAGGCTCAGGCTATTGATGTTATGCGGTATCATGATGCAGATATCATTGAGTGGAGAGCAGACTTCTTACCCAAGGAAGCTATCTTGCAGGTAGCGCCAGCTATTTTTGAAAAATTTGCAGGTCGTGAGCTTGTTTTCACTTTACGTACTCGTGCCGAGGGTGGTCAAATTGAGCTCTCTTCAGAAGAGTATGTTCAAATGATCAAGGAAGTGGCACAGCTTTATCAACCAGATTATATTGATTTTGAATATTTTAGCTACAAGGATGTTTTTGATCAGATGTTGGACTTTCCAAATCTCGTCTTGAGCTACCATAACTTCCAAGAAACACCTGAGAATCTAATGGAAATCTTGTCTGAGTTAACAAGTTTAAATCCTAAGGTTGTGAAAATAGCTGTTATGGCTAATACAGAACAAGATGTGTTGGATCTGATGAACTTTACACGTGGCTTTAAAACACTGAATCCTGAACAAGAATATGTAACGATTTCTATGGGAAAAGTGGGCAAGGTCTCTCGTATTACTTCAGATGTGACTGGTTCTAGTTGGTCTTTTGCAAGTCTAGATGAAGCTAGTGCTCCAGGACAAATTTCACTATCTAGCATGAAAAAAATTAGGGAGCTTCTAAATGAAGATTGATGGCTACACACGTTTAGCAGCTGTAGTCGCAAATCCTATCAAACACTCCATTTCTCCCTTTATTCACAATAGCGCTTTTGAAGCAACCAATACCAATGGTGTTTATCTTGCTTGGGAAGTAGATGCGACTGAACTAGCAGAAACAGTTGCTAATATTCGTCGCTACCAGATGTTTGGAATCAATCTTTCCATGCCTTACAAGGAACAAGTGATTCCTTATCTGGACCAGTTGAGCGCAGAGGCTTGTTTAATTGGTGCAGTTAATACAGTTGTGAATCGAGAAGGAACATTAATTGGATATAACACAGATGGCAAGGGATTCTTTAAGAGCTTGCCTTCTTTTAAAATATCAAGGAAAAGACTGGTTTTGTTAGGAGCAGGCGGTGCAGCCAAGGCAATTTTGGCACAGGCAATCTTGGATGGAGTGAGTCAGATTTCTGTCTTTGTTCGTTCTTCATCCATGGAAAAAACAAGACCTTACTTAGAAAAAATACAGAATACGACTGGATTTAGAGTAGATTTATTTGCATTAGAGGATGTTCAAGATCTTCAAGACAGCATCACTCAAGCAGACCTCTTGGTTAATGCTACTAGTGTGGGCATGGATGGAACCTCTCAGCCGATCCCAACCAGCATCGTTTTACCTGAGAAACTCATGGTAGCAGATGTGATTTATCAACCCTTTGAAACACCATTTTTAAAATGGGCAAGAAACCAGGGAAATCAATCTATCAATGGCCTTGGCATGTTGCTTTATCAAGCTGCTGAAGCTTTTGAGTTATGGACAGACAAGGAAATGCCAACAGATCAAATCTGGGAATTATTAAAACAAAAGTACCAATAAAGAAAAAGGAGACCTGCTATGAAAATTAGAATAGACCTTCCACATCATCCTTACGATATTCAGATTGAAAAAGGATGCTTGTCTCAAGCAGGAAAATGGTTGCGCGAACTTTGGCAACCACAAAAAGTTGTTATCGTAACGGATAACCGTGTGGCTTCACTCTATGCAGAAAAGGTTAAATTGAGTTTGGAGGATGCTGGCTTTCAAGTGGCAGTTTTTGACTTTTTAGAGGGCGAAGAACGAAAAAATTTGACTACAGTTCAAAAAGTCTATGAATTTTTAGTTAAGCAAGGTTTAACTCGTAGTGATGGCATCGTTGCCCTCGGCGGTGGTGTAGTTGGCGATTTGGCTGGTTTTGTGGCTTCAACCTACATGCGAGGAATTCATTTCGTTCAAATTCCAACTAGTTTGACTGCCCAGGTTGATTCCTCTATCGGTGGAAAAACTGGAGTTAACACCTCTTTTGCCAAGAATATGGTGGGTACTTTTGCTCAGCCGGATGGTGTTTTGATTGACCCAACTGTTCTTGAGACCTTGGGTAAGAGAGAGTTGATTGAAGGGATGGGTGAAGTCATCAAGTATGGCCTGATCGAAGATCCAGAGCTTTGGGACCTATTATCTGATATGGATGGTTCTGTCGAAAGCATATTGGAACATTCCGAGAGTTTGATTGAGCATTCTTGCCAGGTCAAGCGCAAGATGGTAGTTGAAGATGAGTTGGATAATGGCATTCGTTTATATCTCAACTTTGGTCACACAATTGGCCATGCCATTGAAGCAACTGCTGGTTACGGAAAAGTCATGCACGGTGAGGCAGTAGCTATGGGAATGGTTCAGGTCTCTAAGGTAGCCGAAGGCAAAGGCCTCATGCCAGAGGGAATAACTCAGTCCATCCGAGAGATGTGTCAGAAGTTTGGTCTTCCTGTTGATTATGAAAACTGGGACCTTGACAAGCTCTATCAGGCTTTGACTCATGATAAAAAAGCGCGTGGCAATACCATGAAGTTAGTCTTGGTACCTGAGCTTGGTTCAGCGATGATTCACCCAGTTTCTCTCGAAGAAATGAAAGATTACTTAGTAAAATAAGGAGAATGTATGAGATATTTAACAGCAGGAGAATCACATGGTCCTCGTCTGACAGCAATTATTGAAGGAATTCCAGCAGGACTGCCTTTGACTGCAGAAGATATCAATGAGGATCTCAAACGTCGCCAAGGCGGTTACGGGCGTGGTGGACGTATGAAAATCGAGAGCGATCAGGTTGTCTTCACTTCTGGAGTTCGTCATGGTAAGACGACAGGGGCACCTATTACCATGGATGTCATCAATAAGGATCATCAAAAATGGCTAGATATCATGTCTGCCGATGATATTGAAGATAAGCTTAAAAGCAAACGAAAAATCACACATCCTCGTCCCGGTCACGCAGACTTGGTTGGGGGCATCAAATACCGCTTTGATGATTTGCGAAATTCTTTGGAACGTTCATCTGCCCGTGAAACAACTATGCGGGTTGCTGTTGGAGCAGTAGCCAAGCGGCTTTTAGCTGAGCTTGATATCGAAATTGCTAACCATGTTGTTGTCTTTGGTGGTAAGGAAATCGATGTTCCAGAAAACTTAACAGTCTCAGAGATTAAGAAACTGGCTGCCCAGTCTGAAGTTTCTATCGTCAACCAAGAACGTGAGCAGGAGATTAAGAACTATATTGACCAGATTAAGCGAGATGGGGATACCATCGGAGGTGTTGTAGAAACAGTTGTCGGAGGTGTTCCGGTTGGTCTTGGTTCTTATGTCCAATGGGATCGTAAACTAGATGCAAGGCTAGCTCAAGCTGTTGTTTCTATCAATGCCTTTAAGGGTGTGGAGTTTGGTCTTGGTTTTAAAGCAGGCCATCTTAAGGGTAGCCAAGTCATGGATGAAATCCTCTGGTCATCAGAAGATGGCTATACTCGTCGGACTAATAACCTTGGAGGTTTCGAAGGTGGTATGACCAACGGCCAACCGATTATCGTTCGTGGAGTTATGAAGCCAATTCCTACTCTTTATAAGCCGTTGATGAGTGTCGATATTAAAACTCATGAGCCTTATAAAGCAACAGTAGAGAGAAGTGATCCTACTGCTCTTCCAGCAGCAGGTGTTGTTATGGAGGCAGTTGTAGCAACGGTTTTGGCTCAAGAAATCCTTGAGAAATTCTCCTCTGATAATCTGGAAGAATTAAAAGAAGCTGTTGCGAAACATCGGGAGTATACAAAGAATTATTAAGGAGTTCTTATGGCAAAAACCATCTATATCGCAGGACTAGGTTTGATTGGTGCTTCCATGGCACTCGGAATCAAGCGGGATCATCCTGATTATGAAATTTTAGGATACAATCGTAGTCAAGCGTCTAGAGACATTGCCTTGGAGAGAGGAATGATTGACCGAGCGACGGATGACTTTGCCAGTTTTGCTCCACTTGCAGACGTCATCATTCTTACCTTGCCAATCAAGCAAACTATTGCCTTTATTAAGGAATTGGCCAACTTGGACTTGAAAGAAGGTGTCATTATTTCTGATGCTGGATCGACCAAGTCAGCTATCGTAGCTACAGCAGAGAAGTATTTTGCTGATAAGTCTGTTCGCTTTGTGGGGGCCCATCCCATGGCAGGGAGCCACAAGACAGGAGCGGCCTCTGCAGATGTCAACCTCTTTGAAAATGCCTATTATATCTTCACGCCATCTAGTCTGACAACTCCGGATACGCTCGAAGAAATGAAAGACTTGTTGTCAGGTCTTCATGCTCGTTTCATTGAAATCGATGCTGAAGAGCATGACCGAGTGACTTCTCAGATTAGTCACTTTCCGCATATCTTAGCATCAGGCTTGATGGAACAAACTGCAAGTTATGCTGAAGAGCACGAAATGGCGCGACGCTTTGCGGCCGGTGGATTTCGAGATATGACTCGGATTGCCGAAAGTGAGCCAGGAATGTGGACTTCTATCCTCTTATCCAATCGAGAGACGATTATTGAACGCATCGAGGATTTCAAGGGGCGTTTGGATGAGATAGGTCAGGCAATCAGTGCAGGTGATGAAAACCAAATCTGGAACTTTTTCAATCAAGCGCGTGAGCAACGCCAAGTTATGGAAATCCATAAACGTGGTGGTGTAGATAGTTCTTATGACCTTTATGTAGATGTTCCCGATGAGGAAGATGTGATTTTACGCATCTTGGAATTGCTACGTGGAACTTCTTTGGTCAATATCCATATCAATGAGGAAAACCGTGAGGATGTTCACGGGATTCTGCAAATTTCCTTTAAGAATGCTCAGGATTTAAAACGTGCTGAGCAAGTCATTACAGAAAATACTGACTACACAGTCGTAATTAAATAAGGAGGACAATCATGTCAAATATTTATGATAGTGCAAATGCACTTAGTCGTGGACTACGAGAATTGCCTGAATACAAGGCGGTTAAAGAAGCTAGAGATGCCATCCAAGCAGATGCAGAAGCAAGCAAAATTTTTGCGGATTATATTGATTTTCAGCATGAAATCCAAGTCATGGCCCAAACTGGTCAAATGCCAGATGCTTCTTTCCAAGAAAAAATGGAATCTTTTGGTAAGCTGATTCAAGGTAATGCTCTCTTGTCAAAATTCTTTGCAAAACAGCAACAACTTTCTATTTATCTATCTGATATTGAAAAAATTGTTTTTGAACCGATTTCAGAATTGCTAAAATAAAAAACTTATTTTGTTTATGATTTATCGGTATTTTCTCAATCGTATTTTTATTATCGGTAAACTACTGTGTAAGCTAGAATTATTAGCCCAGACTGTTTAATAATGACTGTGGGAATTGTTGTCTTTACTAATAATCAAAATGCAAAACAAATTTGAAGTTTTCTAACTATAGAGCTGAGTTAATTGGAACAGAGAAAGATGCAAAGTTTGTCCCTAAAATCAATTTAACTGATTAGTCTTGTGGGGGATCTCCTATGAAAAAGTTAATTTTACTCTTAATTATCCCTTTATTCTTTTTTATGCCTCTAGTGGCGGCTAATATAGCTGTTCCAGATCGGCCTTTAAATGGTATATACGATCCTAATGGTTATTTAACCACTAGTGTTGCAGAAACGTTAGAGAATATGAATGCTGGAAGTGAAACCCAAGTAGGTATTTATATTGTAGATACCCTGGACGGTTCCAGTATTGAAGAGGTAGCCAATGAGGTTGCACGCAAATGGAAAGTTGGCAAACAAGATTCCAACAGTGGAATTTTAATTGCTATTGCTATAAAGGATAGGAAGTTTCGTATTGAAACATCTAACGAAGCAGCAATTTGGCTTACTGACTCCATGGCCAGTTCTTTACTAAATGATTCTAAGCCTTACATGAAAGAAGGGAAATATACTGATGCTCTTAACAGAATTCTAGTAGGTATCTCTAAAGCGGAGTCTAGAAAAGCTGAAATCATAAACAAGAAGGAAACTAATCGACTTTCAAAAAGCTATGAAAAATCATTAAAAAATAATGAAGGCTTTAGTAAGTACTTAGATTACATTTCGTCTCCGATATTGTTCTATCCAATATTCTTTCTTTTACTAAGTTTAGCATCGTGGTTCAAGTACCTAAAAAGATGTCGCTTTTCTAAGTATGAGTACGAAGGAAAGGGGAAACTGTATCCAGATTTTCCTGACTTTGTACCTAACGATACGTGGACTGAAGAACGTAAATCTGACTATAAAAAAAATAAGCGTTTAATTAGGTCTCAATATAACTACGAAGGATATAACAAGCTATATCCAGACTCAAAAGGTTTTCTACCTAATGACACTTGGACTACATTACTTATAGAAGCATACTACGCAGAAGTTAAAAGAAAGCAACTGGATAGGCTCAATCGCTCTCAATACTCTTATAATGGGAAGGGGAAACTCTATCCAAATGATAAAGATTTTGTGAGGAATGCTTCTTGGACTTCCGAACTCAGAAAAAGCTACTATGCTTCACTAAAAGTACAGTCACGTTCTTATGGTAGATCAGATTCTTCTTCCTCTAGATATGATTCGGATAGTTCTAGTTCATCTTGGTCTTCAGATGATTGGGGTGGTGGTGGATTTGATGGTGGTGGTTCTTCAGATAGCTGGTAAATTGAAAATGAAAAAGAACTGCTATTAAAAATCTTTAAGTTGAAATAAATCAAAAAGGTAAAAGTTTATTAAAAAATATTTTTAACTATCATAAAGTCAGGAATTTTTAAGAAATTTCTGACTTTTTATGATAAAATAAGAAAAAGTATTGCCAGTATGAGGACCAGTATGAAATTAAAAACAAATATCACACACTTAAATGGTAGCGTTCGCGTGCCAGGGGACAAGTCCATCAGTCATCGCTCTATTATTTTTGGGAGCTTGGCTGAGGGGGAAACTAAGGTTTATGATATCTTGCGTGGTGAAGACGTCCTTTCGACCATGCAAGTCTTTCGTGATCTTGGGGTTGAGATTGAGGATAAAGATGGGGTTATTACCATTCAAGGTGTTGGCATGGATGGATTGAAAGCCCCTCAGAACGCTCTGGATATGGGGAATTCTGGGACATCTATTCGTTTGATTTCAGGTGTCCTTGCTGGTGCAGACTTTGAAGTAGAGATGTTTGGAGACGATAGTCTTTCTAAACGCCCAATGGATCGTGTAACTCTTCCCTTGAAAAAAATGGGAGTTACCATTTCAGGTCAGACAGAGCGAGACTTGCCACCGTTGCACTTAAAGGGAACGAAAAACTTAAGACCTATTCAATACGAATTGCCAATCGCTTCTGCCCAAGTCAAGTCAGCCTTGATTTTTGCGGCTTTGCAGGCTCAAGGTCAGTCAGTCATCATTGAAAAGGAGTGCACTCGTAATCACACAGAAGATATGCTTCGTCAATTTGGTGGAGACTTAAGTGTCGATGGGAAGAAAATCACTGTTCAAGGGCCACAGAAACTTAGTGGACAAACGGTTGTCGTACCAGGAGATATTTCTAGTGCAGCATTTTGGTTGGTAGCAGGTTTGATTGTGCCAAATTCTCGAGTGGTACTTAAGAATGTCGGTATTAATGAAACACGTACAGGTATTATCGATGTTATCCGAGCTATGGGTGGGAAATTAGAGATTACTGATATTGATCCAATTGCCAAGTCTGCAACCTTGACTGTTGAAACTTCAGACCTAAAAGGGATAGAAATTGGTGGAGCCTTGATTCCACGTTTAATTGATGAATTGCCGATTATCGCGCTCCTTGCTACCCAAGCTCAAGGTCAAACAGTTATCAAAGATGCAGAAGAACTCAAGGTCAAAGAAACGGATCGAATTCAAGTTGTTGCGGATGCTTTAAATAGTATGGGAGCAACTATTACTCCTACAGCAGACGGAATGATTATTAAAGGGAAATCTGCCCTCCATGGAGCCAAAGTCAACACCTTTGGAGACCACCGTATCGGTATGATGACAGCCATTGCAGCTCTCGTGGTTGCAGATGGAGAAGTTGAATTGGATCGAGCCGAAGCTATTAATACTAGCTATCCAAGCTTCTTTGATGATTTGGAGACTTTGATTCATGGCTAAGGTTTTACTAGGTTTTATGGGTTCAGGAAAAACTACTATTGCTAGAAAGCTAGATCCTGACTTCGTAGATATGGATGCCTTGCTGGAAGACCGACTGGGGATGCCGATTGCTCGTTTTTTTGAAGAAAAAGGAGAGGTAGCCTTTCGCCAGCTAGAAGAAGAAGTCCTAGCTGACTTGCTAAAGACAGATAAAGTTATTTCTACAGGCGGAGGGATTGTTATTTCGCCACGTAATCGTGCCTTGCTCAAGCAAAATCCAGACAACACCTACCTTAAAGCAGATTTTGAGACCCTGTACCAGCGAATTTCAGCCGATGAGGATAATCAACGCCCACTATTTTTAAAGAATAGCAAGGAAGGTTTAGCTACGATTTTTAAAGAAAGACAGGTTTGGTATGAGGAAGTAGCTACTAAAGTTATCGATGTGTCCAAGCTAAGTCCAGAGGAAATTATAGAGGAATTGACATGAAAATTGCCTATCTAGGTCCTAAAGGATCTTTTTCGCACCATGTGGTGCAGACGGCTTTTCCTCATGAGGAACTAGAGCCTTTTTCAAATATTACGGACGTTATCAAAGCTTATGAACAGGGCTTAGTAGACTATTCAGTAGTGCCAGTTGAAAATTCCATTGAAGGTAGTGTTCATGAAACCTTGGACTATCTTTTTCATCAAGCTCGTATTCAAGCTGTGGCGGAGATTGTGCAGCCAATTCATCAACAGTTGATGGCGGTGCCAGGGCAAGTTAAAATTGAGAAAATCTTTTCTCACCCACAAGCTTTGGCACAGGGGAAGAAATTTATTGATGAGCATTATCCAGATGCTCAACTAGAAGTCACTGCTAGTACAGCATACGCTGCGCGCTATGTTTCCGAGCATCCAGATCAGCCTTTTGCTGCCATTGCCCCCAAAAGTTCGGCTGGAGAATATGGTTTGGAATTAATTGCTCAAGACATTCAAGAAATGGAAGCCAATTTTACTCGCTTTTGGGTGTTAGGTCCCAAGGCACCGCAAATGCCCTTGAATGCAAATGCTAAGAAAATGAGTCTAGCATTGACCTTGCCAGACAATCTACCGGGAGCCTTATATAAGGCGCTTTCGACCTTTGCTTGGCGCGGGATTGACCTAACTAAGATTGAGAGTCGCCCCTTAAAAACAGCACTAGGTGAGTACTTTTTTATCATTGATGTGGACTATGCTGATAAAGAATTGGTCCATTTTGCTCAAAAAGAATTAGAAACGATTGGGATCCACTTTAAAGTGCTAGGAGCTTACCCTATCTATACCATACAGGATAAAGGGAAGGAGAAGGAATGACTAGAGAAAATCCTCTGACACACCATGAGAAACTACGTTACGACTATCTATTAAAAAACATCCACTATCTGAATGATAAAGAAAAGAGAGAGTTTGCTTTTTTACAAGCTAAGCTGGATGGTCAACAAGAAGCTCGTTCAGTTGCCGTAGAAGAAGCAGAAAACCAAGACTATACGGAACCTAACACAGGTCTTCCGACTTATACTAATCGAAGTCGTGCTAGTCGACGTTGTAGTCTACCGCAACAAAAAGCTAAAATTCCTAAGCAGAAGAATCCAAAGAAAAAAAGAGTCTTTCGCTTTAAACGCATACTTGCTTGGTTAGGAATGCTGTTGCTTTGTGCTGCAGTAGGAATGATTTTCATGTTCTTGAAAGGTTTCCAGTCAGCCAATCCGAATGGCTCAAGCGGGTCGAAAGATGCCAAGGCTGCCCAAGTTGAAGTTTTCAATGGACAGGATACAAGAGATGGTGTCAATATTCTTATTTTAGGGACAGACGGCCGTATTGGACAGAATAGTGCAGAAACACGGACAGATTCTATTATGGTTCTGAATGTAAGTGGTAAAGATAAAAAACTTAAGCTTGTAAGTTTTATGCGAGATAACCTAGTTTATATTGATGGTTATAGCCAAGTTATTAACGGACAAAAACAAACTGACCACAAGTTGAACTTAGCCTACGAATTGGGGGAACAAGAAGGAAAACAAGGGGCTGAAATGGTACGTAAGGTCCTTAAAGATAATTTTGACCTAGATATCAAATACTATGCTCTTGTAGATTTCCAAGCCTTTGCGACTGCCATTGATACCCTTTTCCCTGATGGTGTGACTATTGATGCTCAATTTTCAACTCTAAATGGTGTTCCAGTTACAGAAGCTACAGTCGGTGATGACTTGCATGCGACAGAAACCGAGTCACCAACACAAACTATTAAAGTCGGAACACAACAAATGAATGGTTCTACTCTTCTCAACTATGCACGTTTCCGCGATGATGATGAAGGGGACTATGGCCGTACTCGTAGACAGCAACAAGTCATGACTGCTGTTTTACAGCAAATTAAAGATCCTACAAAACTTTTCACAGGTTCAGAAGCACTTGGTAAAGTATTCGCCATGACATCGACAAACCTTCCTTATACTTTCTTATTAACCAACGGTTTATCCGTCCTCGAAGGAGGTCAGAACGGTATTGAAAGACTAACAGTACCGGAACTTGGAGACTGGGTAGATGACTATGATGTCTATGGAGGTCTAGCACTTCGAGTGGATCAAAAAGCCTACCAGAATAAGCTAGCCCAAATGGGATTTAGATGATAAAAACATTAAAATCAAAGCTTGAAACACCTCATCAAATGGGTGTCTCGGGCTTTGATTTTTCACATGGTTAGATGGATTTTTTGACCATTTTTATGGTATAATGAAATGATATAATTCTATAGAAGAGGATGAGAATGAGATGAGTGATTTAAAGGCAATTCAAGCCCGTAGCTTAGAGATGGCTGAATATTTTGTCGCCTTTTGTAAAGAACATGACTTGCTCTGTTATTTGTGTGGTGGTGGAGCAATTGGAGCTTTACGAAATAAAGGTTTTATCCCTTGGGATGATGATTTGGACTTTTTTATGCCACGAAAGGACTATGAAAAACTAGCAGAGTTATGGCCTCTATATGCGGATAAGCGTTACTTCCTATCAAAGAGTTCTAAAGACTATGTAGACCGTAACCTCTTTATCACCATTCGTGATAAGGAGACGACTTGTATCAAGCCTTACCAACAAGATTTGGATCTTCCCCACGGCTTGGCTTTGGATGTTCTTCCCTTGGACTACTACCCTAAAAATCCAGCAGAGCGCAAGAAACAAGTCCGCTGGGCTTTGATTTATTCTCTATTTTGTGCACAAACCATTCCAGAAAAGCATGGAGCTCTCATGAAGTGGGGTAGTACCATTTTACTAGGATTAACTCCTAAATCGCTTCGCTATCGTATCTGGAAAAAGGCTGAGAAAGAAATGACCAAGTATGGACCAGCTGAAAGTGATGGCATTACAGAATTATGTTCAGGGCCAGGATACATGAAGAAAAAGTATCCAATTCAGGCCTTTGAAGACAACGTTTTCCTACCATTCGAGGGAACAGAAATGCCTATTCCGGTTGGTTATGACGCTTATCTTAGCACAGCTTTTGGTGACTATATGACACCACCGCCTGCAGACAAGCAAGTACCTCACCACGATGCCATAATAGCAGATATGGATAAGAGCTATACAGAATATAAGGGAGAATAAAATGCAAGAAAAAATTAGTATCATTGTTCCTGTATACAACGTAGAAAATTATCTTGAACGATGTGTTGAGTCGATTATAAAGCAAACTTTTACCAATTTTGAATTGCTTCTTATTAATGATGGTTCGACAGACCAGAGTGGTGACTTGTGTGATCAGCTGGCTTCTAAATATGAGAATATCAAGGTTTTTCATCTGGAGAATGCTGGAGTCTCCAATGCTAGAAATGTAGGTATTCAAAACTCAACCGGAGAATGGATAACTTTTGTTGATAGTGATGATTTTATTACGCCAGATTATTTGGAAACTTTGATAAGTGCAGTAAGATCAGATATTTCTGTTGGTTTCTCAGTTGCTCGTTTGCATCATGTAAAAAATGGACAAGTGACAGATTTGCCTGATTTTTCAGGTCAAGAGTCAGTATGGTCTGCTGAGCAAACCATGAAAGAACTTTTGATGACTACTCGAACTTCTTTTTTCCCTGTTGCAAAATTATTTAATAAGCAATTGATTGAAAATTTTAGATTCAGTACAGATTATCATTTAGCAGAAGATGCTCTATTCTTAACAGAAGTTTTACTTGAAACAAAATGCACTAGTGTTTTTATAGATAAACCAATATACTATTATGATCATAGAGAGGGAAGCGCAACTACATCTGTGAATAGTCATGTTTTTGATACTATAGAAGTATATAAAATCATTATTCCTAAAGTTTATCAATGTTTTCCTCAATTAAAACCAGAATTAGTAAATAGAGAATCTTGGTCTTATATTACAGTGTACGATAAAATAATCTTCACAGATTCAACAGAATATAATAAAGAGAAAACTCAATTGAGAAAGTGGATAGTTAGTCATATCTCGGAAATATTGAGAGATCCTTATTTTACTAGTTTGCGGAAAATAGCCATTTTGTCACTAGGAATTTCTCCATGGATTTATAGACAAATTGTAGGCTTGAATAAATAATGTCATTAAAGGAGTTGAAGATGAATTTTTCAAAAATGAATGAATGCTTTGAAAAATCAAAACTGTGGATTTCATATCTTTTTGTTTTCATTTCGATTTTAAGCATGAGTTCGTTAATTTATAAAGTCACCAATCCGATTTATAAGGGGCTTTCAGCAGTTGTTGTTCTGTCAATTTGTTTAACTTTATTTTTTAATTGGAAACGAATAGAGATAGATAAGAAGTTTCTTACCCTATTTGGTCTTTTAGTGGGCAGTCACTTTTTATCAGCGCTCATTAATAGATCTGGACACCTGCTCGGAAATATGGTTGAAATTTTCTTTATGCTGGCTTATGTTTTATTATTTACCATGGTAAAACCTGAGCAGCTAAGGAAGTTATTAGGTATGATTGCAGGAACCATACAGATTGTCTCATTTGGTTCGGCTATATTTGCTTTTGCTTTATTATTTTCAAGAGTTTTAATTCTATTTCAGATTGGAGAGAACTCTTATTATTACGGAGTAATGAATGGCCGATTATGGGGACTTGTTAACCCTAACGCCAGTGCGATTTTCTCATACATTAGTATCGTTTTTGCTATGTATTTAATACATAAGGGAAGCAAATACTCTGTTTATCTTAAAATTAATAATGTCGTTCAGTTAGTTTATTTTGCAACCATGCAAAGTAGGGGAGCTCTTTTATCAGTTCTTCTAATGCTAGTATTCTATTGTATTTTTGTCACTAGGGGAAGATTTGCCAAAAAATGGCTAACTTTTTTAGTAGCTAGTATCTTACTAACAGGTAGCAATATTGGTATTAGTTATTTAACATCGGTATATATTTCAGCGGCCAAGGCAACTATAATTGACTTAAATAAAGGTGAATCTTATTCTGAAACTGATTCGGATGTTGCTAAGAAAAATGGGGAGCTTCACTTGATTGAAACAACTCCAAGTGGACGTACGTATATTTGGAAAAATGCAATCAAAATGGGACGTGCAAAACCTCTATTTGGTTATGGTGTTCGAAACGTATCAGATTATTACATAAAATATTTTAGTAAATTTGAAATTAAAAACTCACTTATTGGAGGTAATTTCCACAATATCTTTGTTACCATTTTTGTGAGTTCCGGATTCTTGGGCCTCTTTTCTTTCATACTTATCATTGTTTATGTAGGTTTCCGCTTTGTTTCTTACTTGATTAAATCCAAGAAAAATACTGAAAAACTGATTATGATTCTATTCTTTGGAATCTTATTTGGTCAGTTGTTTGAGAGCCAAATTATGTATTCAACCAACTTCATCAACATCATTTTTTGGTTAGTTGTGGGATATGGTCTAATGATTTGTGAAAAAGAAAAAAATATTCGTTACAAAGAAGTAACTGATATTTCTGAAATTCAACAAATGGAGTTAGGAATCATGGAGTATATCCATGAAGTGTGTCATAAAATTGGTGTCAAATACTTCTTGTCCTATGGTAGTTTAATTGGTGCAGTTCGTCATAAAGGTTTTATTCCTTGGGACGATGACATGGATATTTGTATGCTTCGTGATGATTATGAAAAACTGCAAGATTATATGATTGCACATCCAGACGAGCGCTATGAATTAATGTCTTATAAAAATAATGTCAATTATGTCTATCCTTTTATGAAAGTTCAAGACAATCATACCTATTTGGTTGAAGAAGATGTTCGAATTGATTCAGATATGGGGATTTATGTTGATATCTTTCCTGTAGATGGATATGAAGATGATCAGGCATTTAAAGATAAGATGACTAAGATCATTAAAAAGCGTCAATTAAGTTGCTACACTTTTAAAGGAATTACGAATAGTAAAAGTGTAGTAAATTCAATTATCCGCTATATTTCTGTTATTATCTTTTATTTCACTAACACAAATAAGTATGTTTCCCAGATTGATGAATTGGCTAAATCTAGAAAAGTAGAAGATTATGAATTGGTGGACTATGTTGTCTATAAAGATATGAATAAGCCCGTTTGGAAACGTGAGTGGTTAGAACAAGTTGAAGCTGGTAGCTTTGAAGGTAAGAAATTTATGATTCCAAAACATTATCATGAAGTTTTAACTTCAGATTATGGAAATTATATGCAGTTACCACCAGTTGAGCAACAAGTTTCGCATCATGACTTCAAATTGTGGAAGATTACTGAAAATCAATAGATTATTATTTAAACAAAGAAGTAGAGATTAGGAGCGATAAATAATGTCTGAAAAAATCTTAAGCCTTGAAGAAATCAAGCAAATTGAGCTTGGAATTCTAGAATACTTACACCAAGTTTGTAAAAAACACGACATCAAATATTTTATCGATTTTGGCACTTTATTAGGTGCAGTTCGTCATAAAGGTTTTATTCCTTGGGATGATGATACAGACATTTCTTTAGCTAGAGATGAATTTGAAAAGTTATATGCAGTTCTAAAAAATGATAACCACCCATACTATAAGCTGATTTCTTTTAGAGAAACCAAGGGATATCCATATAGTTATATGCGAGTTTACGATATTCGAACACGGAGAGATTCGAATCTTTTAGATTCAAGTGTTGTTCTTGGAACTTGTGTAGATGTCTTCCCGTATGATGGTCTTGTTACAGATGAACAAGATCGTAAGAAAATGAAGCTCTATAAGCAATTAATTCGTCTATCGTCGTTAAACTTTAAGGGAATTAAATATGAAAACGGAGGAATTAAAAATCTTCCTCGTTATATTGCATCAGCAATATTTAGATTTACTTCTCCTCAATTATGGAATCAAAAACTTGAACAACTTGCATTAAAATACAGTGTTGAAAATTCTACAGACTTAGTTTGTTCAACTTATGACTCTTACTATCCAGCTGGTATTAAAAAAGAATGGTTGTATGATACAATTGATATGTCGTATGAAAATCTAATTCTAAAAGTACCAAGAAGATACCATGAGATTCTTGTCTATGAGTTTGGTGAAGATTATATGACCCCACCCCCTGTTGACCAACAGACACCAGGGAATGAAAATAATTATTGGATTGATTAATGAAAGAGTATATAAAAAAGAGAAAGTTGAATGCCTTATGAAAACTATGAAAAAATCAATATTACTTAGTGCCTTGATCTTATCAGCATCAATAATTCAAGCACAAACAGTGAATGCAGATACTATTTCAACAGGTTCAGGGAATCGTATCCACTTTATCAATACAAAAGCTAACTCTGGAAGTGATGCTATTTTACTAGAAAGTAATGGCCACTATGCTTTGATTGATATGGGAGAGGATTATGATTTTCCGGATGGAACGGATACACGTTATCCAAATCGATGGGGAATTTCTATTAACAATTATCAAGTTTTGGAAGATCGGTTGATTCGCCATCTTGATCAATTAGGTGTCAAGAAATTAGACTTTATACTAGGGACTCATGTTCATAGTGACCATATAGGTGGAGCAGATGAAATTCTTAATCGCTATCAAGTCGATAAATTCTATTTGAAAAAATATTCGGATCAACGAATTACAAGTACTTGGGGATTGTGGGATAACCTCTTCAATTATGATAATGCTCTTCGTGCTGCACAGAATAAGGGAGTTACACTTATTCAAGACATAAAAGATGAAGATAGCAAGTTCAAATTTGGTGACATGGATATTCAGCTTTATAATTATAAAAATGAATATGATTCTGATGGGAACTTAAAGAGAGTTCTTGATGATAATTCCAATTCAATTGTAGCAGTAGTAACTGTAGCAGGAAAAAGAATTTATCTTGGTGGTGACTTAGATAACGCTGAGGGAGCAGAAGATAAGCTAGGTCCTGTGATTGGCAAAGTAGATATGATGAAATGGAATCATCACTATGATGCTAAAGTTTCTAATACAATTGACTTCATTAATCATCTTTCCCCTAGTATGGTCATTCAAACAACTGGAGGTGACATTAATGTTGCTTCAACGAGAGATTATCTCCAAAAGAAAAATATTCAAGTGATTCACGCATCTAGCCAAACTCAGGATGCAACTGTATTTGATATTAGTGATAAAGGCTTTACAAATGTTTCAGGAGATTTTCCGAATATTCCTACTGTTGATGAGAAATGGTATCAAGAAGATGGTTACTGGAAGTATCGTTTAAAAGATGGTCAGATGGCTATCGGTTGGCAAGATATTGCTGGTGCTACATATTTCTTTAACGGAAAAGGTCAAATGCAGAGTGGTCGTTGGCTCCGTATCACTGACGAATGGAATGGAGAACCAAAATTTAATGACTACTATCTAAACAATGATGGTAAAATGCAGAAGGGTGGTTGGTTCTATCATGATAATACTTGGTACTACATCCAGTCAAACGGTGCAAGACGATATGATCAGCTAGCTGAAATCGGTGGGCAGAAGTACCTCTTTGATAAAGATGGTAAAATGCTTACTGGCTCACAAGTCTTTAATGGTAAGAAAATGTTCTTTGCAAGTAGTGGGGCATTACAGTCAGATGAGACAGGCTCTGGATGGCAAAAAATTGAATCGAACTGGTACTACTTTGATGAAGAAGGAAAACAAATAGTTGGTAAAAAGGAAATCAATGGAGTAACCTACTACTTTGATAATAAGGGAGTTATGCAAACCGGTTGGATCTCGATTGAAGGGCATTGGAGCTATTTTGCAAGTTCCGGAGCAATGAAAACAGGCTGGATCAAGGATAAAGATACTTGGTATTACTTGGATAAAGAAGGTGTTATGCTAACTGGCCTACAAGAGATTGAAGGAACTCGTTATTATCTAAATGCAAGTGGAGCCATGCAAACCGGTTGGAAGTGGTTCGATAATCATTATAGCTACTTCACAAGCAGTGGAGCAATGAAGACAGGTTGGCTCAAAGATAAGGGTCTTTGGTACTATCTAGATAAAGAAGGTATCATGCAAACTGGCCTACAAGAAATTGAAGGTGCTCGCTATTATCTAAATGCAAGTGGGGCTATGCAAACAGGTTGGAAATGGTTTGATAATCATTATAGTTACTTCACAAGTAGTGGAGCAATGAAGACAGGCTGGCTCAAAGAAAACGATCTTTGGTATTATCTAGATAAAGAAGGTATCATGCAAACAGGCCTTCAAGAAATCGAAGGTACTCGCTACTATCTAAATGCAAGTGGAGCTATGCAAACGGGCTGGAAGTGGTTCGATGACTCATACAGATTCTTTACAAATAGTGGAGCGATGAAGACAGGTTGGCTCAAAGAAAATGGACTTTGGTACTATCTAGACAAGGATGGTATCATGCAAACAGGCCTTCAAGAGATAAATGGGGCACGCTATTACCTCAATGCAAGTGGTGCCATGGAAACTGGCTGGAAACAACTGAATGGTAACTGGTACTATTTCCAAACAAATGGTTCTCTCCTAAGAAATGGAACAAGTCCTGACGGGTACAAGCTCAATGCAGATGGAATTTGGACGACTGTTACAACCGAGGAAACAACTCAGGAACAAACTGTGGCAAAAAGTCAGGGGCATATTTTCGAAACAACAGAAGTTGAGAGAACTCAACAAACAGAAAGCTTATCTGTTACATCTGAGGAAAAAAATTAATCTACTGAACCTAAAACACAAGCGAGCTAAGAATAGAATTAAGTTTCTAACTGATTTTTAATTAATTTTTTCTACAATAAAAACACCTATAAAGCTTAAGCTTTATAGGTGTTTTGTTAACTTCGCTTGATTTTTGCACGAACTAGATCTAGTGCATAGTGAAGGGTTTTATCCTTAATGATAAAGAGAGCGAAAGCATAATAAATAGCACATCCGGCAATTGTAGCTACTACCATACTGAGCATAGCCATATTCACTGTGTATGAATGAACTTGGAAGAGAATTTTACAGATATAGTAAATTGGAATAAAGCCTAATGACACAATTGTGTAGCGAGCTAATGTTCCAAAAATTTCTTTCAAATCCAAGAGTTTATGTTTCTGAATAAAGCGGATTTCAAGTAGAACCACAATTGCCTCAGCAATAATCGTTGTCCCGATGTAGTAGGCAGGAGTAAAGATGTTGTTGAAAAGGAGTAGAGAGTTTAGGATGACATTGACACCGCCCCCCATAAAGTAGAAAGCTGTTAATCGGTTTTCATGGTCATTGATAAAGATAATTTGCTTTCCAAGGATTAATTCGATAGCCCAGATAATGGTTCGAAAGGCAAAGACGCTTGTTACAATTCCTGCTTCTATATATTTCTCAGAAGAGTAAATAACAGTCGCATAGGTTCCTAAAACCATGATTCCGATACTAGTCGGAATCATGAGGAAGAAAAAGAGAGATGCACCTTGGTTGACCAGATACTTATAAGAATGAAAATCTTTTTTTCCTAAGTAGTAACCAAGTCGAGGAATGCTGACATTGATAGCTCCACTCAGGACACTAGCAATCAGCATAACAATACTTGAAGCAATAGTGTAGTAGGAGATGTAATTCTCATCAGGTCCTTTGGTGATGAACATACGGTCTAGCAAGGTGTAGAGCATATTGGCATTTGCTAGAAGCAACATGGTCAGAAGTGGCTTAGATGCTTTGATGAGTTCAATAACTTCGATCTTGACAAAGGAAACTTCTCGTTTAATCCATAGGAAGCTGAGTAGATAGTTGATAATGGTTGTTGCACTCATGATTGTAGCATAAGGAACAATATCATCAGGTGTCCTAACGAAAGCGAAGATAGCGACTAACATTCCAATACGAATCACGAGTGTTTTATAAAGGATAAAAGAATAATTCTCATAGGCTTCATTCATCCATTCGATATTCAGAAATTGGAAGAGAGCTTGGATTCCAAGGATATAGTAAAGAATTTTTAGATTGACAATACTAGTATCAAAATAAATAAAGAGGAAATAGATAGCTGTTGTTACAACTGAAGTAATGAGCGAAATATAGAACAACTTAGAAAAGACATAATTAATCTTATTTTTGTCATCCTTTACTTTACTAATTGCTCGAATCCCATAATTGTAAATCCCAAAGGCAGCTAGTGGAATGACAAAGCTTGCCCAGGTGTTAGCTGTGTTAAAGTAGCCGTAATTTGATTTACTAAGAATCCGTGTTAGATAGGGATTAGTAATCAGGGGAAAAACGATGTTTAAAATATTGACCAGCAAGCTAGCCAAAGCATTAACTTTTATATTTTTCATGAAACTTTCTTTCTTACATTCTAAAATAGATACTAGTATTATATCACATTCCAACGCCATTCTTTTGATAAAATCATTTAAATCTTGTATAATAGATAGAACTGAAAGTATGAGGTTACGAACTATGAAAATGAAACAAATCAGTGATACGACTTTGAAAATCACCATGTCTTTAGAAGATTTGATGGATCGTGGAATGGAAATCGCAGACTTTCTCGTTCCACAAGAAAAAACAGAAGAGTTCTTCTATGCCATTCTGGATGAGTTAGAGATGCCAGACAGTTTCTTGGATACAGGTATGCTTAGCTTCCGAGTGACACCGAAACCTGATAAGGTGGATGTCTTTGTGACCAAGTCTAAGATTGACCAAAACTTGGATTTTGAAGATTTGGCAGATCTTCCTGATATGGATGAACTAGCAAAAATGTCTCCAGATGAATTTTTGAAAACGTTGGAAAAAACCATGGCCGAGAAAACTAAAGAAGACATTGAAGCTATCCAATCTCTAGAGCAGGTTGAAAAAGAGGAAGAAGCGGCGATTGATGAAATTGCTGAGGTGGATGAAGGGAAAAGAGAACCTTATATCTACTACATCCTACGTTTTGACGACTTAACTAGTTTGGTTTCTTTTGCAAAAACAGTCGATTATCAAATGGAGACTTCAGAACTTTACAAGATGAACGACCAATACTATCTAACAGTCTTGGTTGATGTAGAAGATCATCCAAGTCTTTATCCGGCTTGGTTATTGGCTCGCATGCGTGAATTTGCAGATGATAGTGATATCAGCCGTTCAGTTCTCCAAGAATACGGTCAAATCATCATCAATCACGATGCCGTCCAAGGACTCCAAAAAGTTTGAAGTATTTGAAAAAAGACAGAGAATTAGAATTCTCTGTTTTTTTCGTTTTAGATGTGGATTTAATTAGGTTTAGACTATACAATAATTTTTGTAAACTCAATTGAGGTACTATAGATAAATACTTTCTATCACGTCACTTAGCTTGCTAAAATAATGAAAAAACGATATCATAGAAGGAAGTAAGCGAGGTAAAGTATGGACCAAGGACATTTACAAAAAGAGGTAGAGGAAATCCTAGAAGATGTGTTGGCAAAGGCTTCTCTCCATGAGGGAGCTCTCTTTGTTTTGGGCTTATCTTCCAGTGAGGTGATAGGAGGACACATCGGGAAAGCCTCTAGTCAAGAAATTGGGGAATTAACTGTTAAAAGAATCTTAGAAATCTTATCAGCCCGAGGAATCCACCTAGCAGTTCAGGGATGTGAACATGTCAATCGGGCCTTGGTAGTAGAACGAGAGGTTGCAATCAAATACAATCTTGAGATTGTTAGTGTTCTTCCGACACTGAACGCTGGAGGATCAGGTCAATTGGCGGCTTTTCGCTATATGAAAGACCCAGTTGAGGTCGAATTTATCAAAGCTGATGCAGGACTCGATATTGGAGATACGGCTATAGGGATGCATATCAAGCATGTTCAAGTACCGATACGTCCAGTTTTGAGATCAATCGGCCAAGCCCACGTAACTGCCCTCGCTAGTCGTCCAAAACTGATTGGAGGGGCACGTGCTCAATATCCACAAGATGCTATTAGGAAATCGTAAAATGGAAAAGAAACAAGTTGAAAAGGTTATAAAATATTCTATTAGAAAGTTCTCTGTTGGAGTCGGTTCTGCTGTCATCGGGGCCTTGCTTTTTGGTGCTAACAGTCTCTTGCTTGATCAAGTAGCAGCTAATGAAGTTTGTGAGCCAAATCAGGTACACTATCGCTATTTGGCAGAGCAAGAGTTGACAGAAGCTGAAAAAGCCCTTATTCATAGAGAGATTCCGTCGAATTTAGAACAAGATGATATTGTTTATCTTGTTTATAGAAAAAAAGAAGTTGGAAGCCAGCTGTTACCAAGTACTGGAAGTAAAGAGCTAGGTCTCGTTGGTTTTGGCTTTGCGACAGCTGCATTAGCTGTACTAGTATTCTCTAAGAAGCGACCTAATAAGATAGCAGGTATTCTTTTTATTGGTGCACTTGGAGGTAGCTACTTCGTTCCTCAGACTATTCAAGCTTTTGAAAATCAAATTCTTTTATCTTATAACCAAACAATTTCTGCTTGTAGTCAAGAAGATTTAGCCAATGGAGTTATTCAAATTGATGGATATGACTACATTGGTTACTTCAAAGAAGCTGATTTGAAAGTTTCAATGCCTGAAAATAATCAAGATAATAACTTGATTACAGATAAAGTGACACAAGAAGCTCGTGAAGGCGAATCACTTGTTCAACCAGAGCTTCCAACCTACAGCGAAGAGACTACAACTACAGCAACACAGGGAGAAACTCAAGGAAGCGAATCTCTCGTTCAGCCAGAACCTCCTGTTCATACAAGTGAAGAAACAACAGAGAGCACCCAAGAAGAAGCTCCTATTGGTGAATCCCCTGTCAAACCAGAGTCTCCAGCCCAACCAGAGAATAGTACAGCCAAGGGTACTCAAGAAGAAGGTCATGTAGGCGAATCTCCAATCCAACCTGAACTCCCAGCCTATACAGGAAAAGTAACAGCCAAGGGTACTCAAGAAGAAGGTCATGTAGGCGAATCTCCAATCCAACCGGAATTACCAGCCTATACAGGAGAAGTAACAGCCAAGGGTACTCAAGAAGAAGGTCATGTAGGCGAATCTCCAATCCAACCTGAACTCCCAGCCTATACAGGAAAAGTAACAGCCAAGGGTACTCAAGAAGAAGGTCATGTAGGTGAATCTCTAATCCAACCTGAACTCCCAGTCTATACAGATGAAGTAACAGCTAAAGGGACTCAGGAAGAAGGACACGAAGGTGAACCCCTCATTCAACCGAGCTTGCCAGAATACAATCTAACAGAATCAACTGTGACAGAAACAGAAACTGTTACAATTCCATATTCTACAGAATACCTATCGGATTCTAATCGCTATACTGACGAAGAAAGTGTTGTTCAAAAGGGTGAAGCTGGTAGTCAACTCATACATCGTGTCTACAAAACTGTAGATGGGGAGAAAGTTGGCGAAGCTATCAGCACTAGTACGGAAGTTGTTAAAGCTCCTGTAGCTGAAAAAATCAGTCGTGGAACCAAACCAACTGAAGGCCAAACCGAAGAAGTTTCTGTTGAAGAAGTTCCTTTTAAAACGATAATGGAACAAGATTCTAGTCTACTCAAGGGAACTGAAACAGTTGCTCAGGTAGGCAAGAATGGTAAGAAGAAAATTACCAAAGTCTACAAAACTATCAAGGGTGTGAAAACTGCAGATGCACCTACTGTTTCAGAAGAAGTTCTTGAACAGGCACAAGACCACATTATCAAAAAAGGTACTAAGGAATTAGAAAAACCTACTCTAACATTAACTAAAGTTGATACAGAAGAATTGAATCGAAGTGCAAATGCAACTTATAGCCTAAAAAAACCAGATGGAGTGACTATCAAGTCTATTCAAGCAGTGTTGAAAAAAGGCGATCAAGTTATTAAGACATTTGCTATTTCAGAGTCTAATCTTGCGACAGCTTTAGCTGATCTAGATTATTACAAGGATTATACACTTGCGACGACTATGGTGTATGATCGTGGTAATGGTGACGAAGAAGAAATTCTTAAAGAAGAACCATTGAGAATCGACCTTAAAAAAGTTGAAGTCAAAAATATTAAGGAAACAAGCTTAATCAGTGTGGATGACCAAGGTAATGAGACCGATAGTAGTCTTTTGTCCGAGAAACCATCGAATGTTAAGTCTTACTACTTAAAAGTTACGACTTACGATAACAAGGCTACGAAACTAGCTGTTGATAAAATCGAAGAAGTTACTGTAGATGGAAATAAACTTTACAAAGTAACTGCTAAAGCACCTGATTTGATTCAACGTACTGCAGAAAATCGTTTCACTGAAGAGTATGTACACTATTTACCTAAGCCAAAAGCTCATGAAGGTGATGTCTACTACGACTTTAATGAACTTGTGAAAGCTATGCAAGCAAATCCTACTGGTACCTTTAAGCTTGGTAGCAATATGAATGCTAATAATGTACCGCCAGCTGGCAAATCTTATGTAACCAATGCCTTTAAAGGTTCATTAGGAAGTACTGATGGTAATAAATTTGCTATTCATAATATCACTAGACCATTATTTGGAAACATTGAAGGTGGTTCTGTTAAGGATCTCTTACTGGAAAATGTCAATATTGATATGCCTGGAGTTGATCGAGTAGCTCCAATCGCCAATGTTATCAAAAACAATGCAACTATTGAAAATGTCAAAGTAACCGGAAGTGTTGTCGGTAACAATGATGTAGCTGGTATTATCAATAAAATTGATGGTAGTGGAAAAGTAAGTAATGTCGCCTTTATCGGTAAACTTCATGCTGCTGGCAATAGAGGAGGCTATTTAGCTGGTATTCTTGGTGAAAACTGGAAGGGTGTTGTTGAGAAAGCATACGTTGATGCTGAGATCACTGGTAATAAAGCCAAAGCTGCAGGTCTAGTCTATTCATCGCAAAATGGTGCTAATAACTATACGGTTGGTAAAGAAGGGGTCCTTAGAAATTCAGTTGCTAAAGGTTCTATCGAACTGAAAGAAGCTGTTCAGTCTGGTGGATTGCTGGGTACCAACTGGGCCTTAGGTACTATTGAAGACAACATCACTATGATGAAAGTCAAAACAGGTGAAATGGTGTTTGGTCACTCGGATATTGATGCTGACGACTACTTCACATATTCAAGAACCAAACGTAATTATAGTGTTGATGATGTGAGTGAAGGTAAAAAATCCTTTAACAATTCACGTAAAATTCCAAGTATCTCACTGGCTGAAGCTGAGAAGAAAATTGAAGCAATGGGAATTACTGCTGATAAATTTACCAGCAGCAAACCTATTGAAGACAAGCTTAATAACAGTCTAAACAAAGATGATCAGTACAAAGCAATTGATAGTTATGATGCGACTCGTGAGCTAGCTTACCGTAATATCGCAAAACTTCAACCTTTCTATAACAAAGAGTGGATTGTAGACCAAGGTAATAAATTAGCTGCAGGAAGTCCTCTCTTGACTAAAGAAGTATTGTCTGTAACTGCTATGAAAGGCAATACCTTTGTGACGGAATTAGCTGATGCTGATCATATTATGATCCACTATGCAGATAAGACAAAAGATATCTTTACCATTTCGCCTAAAGATTCAAAAGTGAAACAAGTGAAAGAGTACGGTATTGCAGAACTTGGTGAAGTTGTTTATACTCCGAATATGGTTGACAAGGACCGTAGTGATCTCATCAATGCTATTGTTGAAAAATTGAGTCCTGTGGAATTACAATCTGACCCAATCTACACGCACCTTGGTAGAACTGGTCCAAACAAAGTTAATGCTATTAAGAACCTTTATCTTGAAGAAACCTTCAAAGAAGTTAAGGATAATCTTACTAAATTTGTGAAACAGTTGGTTGAAAATGAGGATCATCAATTAAACACAGATGAGGCTGCTAAACGTGCTTTAATCAAGAAAATTGATGATAACAAGGCAGCGATTCTCCTTGGCCTATCTTACCTTAACCGTTATTACGGAGTGAAGTTTGATGATTTCAATATCAAGCAACTCATGTTGTTTAAGCCAGACTTCTATGGTAAGAATGTAAGTGTATTAGACCGTTTGATTGAAATTGGTTCAAAAGAAGATTATGTCAAAGGAACTCGTACACACGATGCCTTCCGTGAAGTAGTTGCTAAAAATACTCTTTCTGGCAACCTAAATGACTTCCTGAAATATAACATGGAACTCTTCACAAAAGATACAGACTTGAATGATTGGTTTATAAAAGCAACTAAAGATAATGTCTATATCGTGGAACCAAAAACAACAAATCCTGATTTTGCTGATAAGAAACATAGAGCTTACGAAGGCTTAAATAACGATATGCATGGCAAGATGATTTTACCACTCTTGAACTTAAAAGATGCCCATATGTTCTTGATTTCAACATACAATACCATGGCCTATAGTTCATTTGAAAAATATGGTAAGAACACTGAAGCAGAACGGAATGCCTTCAAATCTGAAATTGATAAGGTTGCTAAAGGACAACAGAATTACTTAGATTTCTGGTCACGTCTATCTCTAGATAAAGTACGTAATCAGCTCTTGAAGAGCAATAATATGGTTCCAACACCTGTACTGGACAACCAGAATTATAAAGGCATTAGTACTGATCGTTATGGCCATACAAACAGTGGTAAAGATGTGGCACCTATCCGTGAATTGTATGGACCTACAGACCGTTACCATGCGACTGATTGGCGTATGGGAGCTGTGGCTCGCGTTTATGCGAATCCATATAAGGATGATTCTGTCTTCTTTATGGTGACGGACATGATTAGTGATTTTGGGGTGTCTGCCTTTACTCATGAAACAACTCACGTAAATGACCGAATGGTTTACCTAGGTGGCTCAAGACACCGTGAAGGAACAGATCTTGAAGCATTTGCTCAAGGAATGTTACAAACTCCGTCAGTATCAAATCCAAATGGTGAATACAAAGCCCTAGGTCTTAACATGGCTTATGAACGTCCTAATGATGGAAATCAATGGTATAACACTAATCCAAATGATCTGAAGTCACGTGACGAAATTGATCGTTACATGAAGGGCTATAATGATACGCTCATGCTTCTGGATTATCTTGAAGGAGAAGCTGTCCTCAATAAAGCAAATCAAGATTTAAACAACGCTTGGTTCAAGAAAGTAGACAAACAATACCGAGGAAATAACACCAAGAATCAATTCGATAAGGTGCGACCTTTGAGTGATGAGGAAAAGGCTATTCCATTACGTACAGTAGATGACCTAGTAACTAACAACTTCATGACCAACCGTGGCCCAGGTAACAGAGTTTATAATCCATCTGACTTTGATTCTGCTTATGTCACGGTTCCAATGATGTCTGGTATCTACGGTGGGAATACTAGTGAAGGTGCTCCTGGAGCTATGTCCTTCAAACACAATACTTTCAGAATCTGGGGTTACTATGGCTACGAAAAAGGCTTCCTAAACTATGCTTCTAACATGCTAAAAGCTGAATCTAAGAAAGCTGGTAAAGAGACCCTAGGTGACGATTTCATCATCAACAAGATTTCTGAAGGAAAATTCAACAATCTTGAAGATTGGAAGAAAGCTTACTTCGAAGAAGTAGTGAATAACGCTAAAAAAGGAATTCAGTCTATTGAAATCGATGGTAAAACATACAATAGTTATGAAGACTTGAAACGAGCATTTGCTGAAGCAGTTGATAAAGATAAGACCACTCTAAGTAATGGTTCTGTCAAATTTGATAACACCGTATCACTTAAAGAAAAACTCTTTAAGAAACTTCTTCAACAAACAGATAGCTTTAAAACTTCTATCTTTAAATAATCAATTGACTCCCACCTGCTAAGCAGGTGGGAGTTTTTTGTGTCCCAAAAGATGCCTTATTTTCCAAACAGATTTCAAGTATTTTTAGGGTGATAGGTATATAATAGAGCTATAATACAATATCTATATTCATATGATGAACGAGAAAGGTGATGAAAATGAAAAAATGGCAAGCAACTGTATTGGTCTGCGCTAGTCTGGTCTGTCTATCGGCTTGTAACAATCAGATGGAGAATCAAGCTGATAAGCAAAATGAAGACAAACAAGCGCAAGTTAGCTCTCAAACTGCAAAAAAAGGGGAAGAAGTTCCAGACTTTGAACTCACGGGAGTTGATGGTAAAACGTATCGCCTATCAGATTACAAAGGCAAAAAAGTCTATCTCAAATTTTGGGCTTCATGGTGTTCTATTTGTCTAGCCAGCCTCCCTGATACCGATGAACTGGCAAAAGAAGCTGGCGATGACTTTGTAATCTTGACAGTTGTTTCTCCTGGTCAAAAAGGGGAACAAGCAGAAGAAGCCTTCAAAAAATGGTATCAGGGTTTGGACTATAAAAATCTCCCTGTCCTATTAGACCCTTCGGGAAAACTCTTAGCAAGTTACGGAGTCCGTTCTTATCCAACTCAGGTCTTTATTGATAAAGAAGGCAAACTAGTTAAGACCCAGCCAGGTTTTATGGACAAAGAAACTATTTTACAGACGCTAAAAAGCATAGATTAGAGGCTCATCATGAATGATAAATTAAAAACAATACTCTTAATTGGAGTGTTCATTTGCATCATCATCGGAATTTTATTTCTTTTGGAAAGAAGAAGCGCTAGCTACACCGATACCTCTCAAATTGAGAAGGCAGCAGTTAGCCAAGGTCAAGGTGTTAAGAAAAAAACGGAGCCAGATAAAGATGCTGACCTACATGAAATATATCTAGCGGGAGGCTGTTTCTGGGGAGTTGAAGAGTATTTTTCAAGAGTAGCAGGTGTGACAGATGCTGTTTCTGGCTATGCGAATGGCAGAGGAGAAACAACCCAGTATGAATTGATCGGTCAAACAGGCCATGCTGAAACTGTTCATGTGACTTATGATGCCAATCAAATTACATTAAAAGAAATCCTGCTCCATTATTTCCGCATTATCAATCCAACTAGCAAAAACAAGCAAGGTAATGACGTAGGAACCCAATATCGCACGGGAGTCTACTATACAGATGAAAAAGACCTAGAAGTCATCAATCAAGTCTTTGAGCAAGTTGCTCAAAAGTATGACCAGCCTCTAGCAGTTGAAAAGGAAGCCTTATCTAATTTTATCGTGGCTGAGGACTACCACCAAGACTATCTCCAGAAAAATCCAAATGGATATTGCCATATCAATGTCAATCAAGCATCCTATCCTGTTATTGATGCGAGTAAATATCCAAAACCGAGTGACGATGAATTGAAAAAACTCCTCTCTCCTGAAGAGTATGCAGTGACTCAAAATAGTCAAACAGAACGGGCATTTTCAAATCGTTACTGGGATAAATTTGAAGCAGGTCTTTATGTAGATGTGGCGACAGGTGAACCCCTCTTTTCTTCGAAAGATAAATTTGAATCGGGCTGTGGTTGGCCAAGCTTTACCCAGCCTATCAGTCCAGATGTTGCGACCTACAAGGAAGACAAGTCTTATAATATGGTCAGAACAGAAGTCAGAAGCCGAACTGGTGATTCCCACTTAGGACATGTCTTTACAGACGGACCTCAGGACAAGGGGGGACTTCGCTATTGTATTAACAGCCTGTCTATCCGTTTTATTCCAAAGGATCAAATGAAAGAAAAGGGTTATGGTTATTTGTTAGATTATGTTGAGTGAACGTGATATTCTTAAAAAGAGTTTACTAAAAATGTTTTGGATTCATATTTGATTTTTTTAGAAGTGTTGACTTTAATATTTGGAGTCTAATTGCTCTTAAATAAAGATATTTTTAAATAAAAGAAAAAAATTATCAAAAAACGATAAAAAAGTGTTGCATTTCAAAAAAATTATGCTATACTAGACATATCGATAAACAATAATAAGTTTTCGAGTAGTAACAAAAAGAGCTCATTTGTTGCTAAAACTAAAAATATTTTATAAAAGAGGAAATCATCATGAAAAAAACTACATCAACTAAAATCGTAAACTTTACTAAATCACTTGTTACACTAGGCTCTAATTTCGGAATCTTTACCCTCAGTTTCTTTAGTATCGCTTCCTTAGTTCTTCTACTTGGTCAATTTGATATCAGCCAACTAATGCCTGAAGGTGGAGAGGTAACAAGGTCAGGCTACGAAGCGTGGGGAGGGGTTAATGCCTTTGTTCTAACCTTTGTTGCTGGTAATACACTTCTGACTTATGGCCTTATCAAATTAAAACAGTTTGCTAAGGACTTTAAGGAAAGCGATTTTTTTGAAGATACAACCATTTCATTCTTGAAAAAAGGTGCAGTTTTAATGACACTAGTAGGAGCAATCCAAGGTATTACAGAACTTATTCTTAACCCAGCTCATATTATTTTTAACTTCTCGATTGCAGCATTTTTGTTTCTTGCTAGCTTGGTGCTTACCTCTATCAAAAACCAATTTTCAGATAAAGTAGCATAATACATGTACGTAATACTTACTAATATTGTATAATATAGTAGAGATTAGAAACGAGGTTTTGAAATTAATGTCTAAGAAAAATTCCTACTTACCATTTGCTTTAGGTTTTATTAATATCCTACTTTTTATCTTGGGAGTATCTTTAGTTATATCCATCCTTTTAACAGTTTTCAATGTAACTGAGATTAGCCTATTTAACCTTGGGACTATTTCCTTAAAACCTGATATGGTGAATACTTCAATACTAGTGAGTGCTTTGTCCTTTATCAATAGCTTTATCATTCTGTTTGTACTATTCTGTGTTAGACAGTTCTTCCAAAATATTATTCATGAACAGATTTTTACAAGTTATAATGTCAAACTTGCTAATCGTATTTCTCTTTCTCTCTTTATTGCCTCATTTCTAGGAGATGGTATTTTGACACTCAATGGTTATTCATTTCTAAATATAACTTTCATGGTTACTGCTCTCGTTGTTTGGACAATTGGTAAAGTCCTTGAAAAAGCAAACGAAATTGCAGAAGAAAATGAGTTTACAATTTAGAGAAAGGAGACTATCACATGATTGTTATTAATCTAGATGTCGAATTAGCAAAGAAAAAAATGCGTTCAGGAGATTTAGCAGAACGTGTAGGTATTACTCCCGCAAATCTTTCAATACTGAAAACAGGTAAGGCCAAAGCTATACGTTTTTCAACGCTAGAAGCCATTTGTAAAGAACTTGGGTGCCAACCTGGTGATATATTGGAATATGTGCCAGATTAAAAAGTGGTTCAGCATAAGCTGAACCTTTTTATTTTGTTAAATTATATAAAGAATTCTAAAACATTTCCTGATAATCTGATAAAAAATACTGACTAGATAAATTCTAGGGACCTTCTTATTTATGGTATACTTAGGATATGCATAGAAAAACAGTGATTGATTTTAGGGCTTTGGGCGAGAGATACACCTTTACCCAGCCTATCAAAGAGTTAAAAACCAGAGATTTAGCACAAGTGGCGGACTTATTAGCACAAGTGGAAAGCTACCAAGAGCAAGGCTACTATGTGGTGGGCTATGTCAGCTATGAGGCTGCACCAGCTTTTGAGGAAAAATTAGCAGTACACTCAGGTCCCTTGTTAGGAGAGTATCTCCTCTATTTCACTATTCATGATAGTGTAGAAAAATCCAGTATCCCTCTGACTTATGAGGAGGTGGATTTGCCATCAAATTGGCAGGAAGTAACATCTGCTGAGGACTATGAAAAGGCGATTGCCCAAATTCACCATCATTTAAGACAAGGAGATACCTATCAGGTCAATTATACTGTCCAACTCAAGCAGAATTTAAGTGCTAATCCTTTTGCCATTTACAATCGTATGGTGGTTGAGCAGGAAGCGGGATATAATGCCTACGTAGAGCATGATGATATGGCAGTGATTTCCATGAGTCCTGAACTCTTTTTTGAGCAAAATGGTCGTGAGTTGACGACTCGTCCTATGAAGGGGACGACTAAACGTGGTTTGAATAACGATGACGACTTGAAAGAGGCGGCTTGGTTGGAACAGGATCCCAAAAATCGTTCAGAAAACATGATGATAGTGGATCTCTTGCGCAATGACATGAATCGTATTTCTGAGGTTGGTAGTGAGCATGTGGAGCGTTTATGCCAAGTGGAGCAGTATTCTACGGTGTGGCAGATGACTTCGACTATCAAGAGTCAGTTACGACCGGATGTTGATCTAGTAGAAATCTTCCGTTCGCTTTTTCCATGTGGCTCCATCACAGGAGCTCCCAAGATAGCGACCATGGAAATTATCAAGGACTTGGAACCCCAACCCAGAGGAGTTTACTGTGGGACATTTGGACTCTTACTTCCCAATGGTAGACGGATTTTCAACGTAGCCATTCGAACCATTCAACTGCATGGAGGGCAAGCCATCTATGGTGTCGGAGGTGGCATCACTTGGGATAGTACTTGGGAGTCAGAATACCGTGAAGTCCAGCAAAAAGCAGCGGTTCTTTATCGAAAACAGCCTTGTTTTCAGCTGATTACGACAGGGAAAATCAACCAGAAAAAATTGCTCTTTGAAAAGCAACATCTAGAAAGATTGCAAAAGGCTAGTCGTTATTTTGCCTTTCCATTTGACCAAGAAGTTTTGAGACAAAAAATAGAGAAGGAGTACCAGTCTTGTGACATCTGTCAAGATTATCGGATACGAATCAGTCTCAGCAAATCTGGAGAGATTGAAATTGAACGACAAGTATTGACACCACTTAGCTCTAACTTTTGTCAGGCCAAACTTTGTCTACAGGAAGCGGATTTGGAGCAGGCCTTTACCTACTTTAAGACGACACACCGACCACATTTGACAGTGGGAGAGCAGGAAATCATCTATCACACTGCTGATGGAAAATTGCTTGAGACCTCCATTGGGAATCTAATCTTAAAAATGGATGGTAAGCTCTATACCCCACCTAGTACTCTTGGCATTTTATCAGGGATTTATCGCCAGCATTTACTTGAAAGTGGGCAGGTAGAAGAGAAGGTCTTGATTTTATCAGATTTGAAAGAAGCAGAAGTTATTTATGGCTGTAATGCAGTTAGGGGCTTGTATGAGTTGTCAATGAAGGAGAACTAAATGAAACTAATATTTTTACATGGATAAGCCTAATCTAAAGGTTATGGAAGGTATTCAACAACTGTTGCCAGATTCTTAATTTCAGATTATCCCTGACGGCCCTCATATCTTGAATAGGGCAAAACTAAAAGAGTTTGCAGAAATAACTAGAAGTTTTCTTGAATTGCTGAAATAAGTTTGATAAAATAATATCGAGATTAATATTATAATTTTAGGAGGAAATCATGAACAAACGTCATTTATTAAAACTTGGTCTAGCTTCTTTACCTGCTCTAGCTTTGTTTTTACATCCAGTTGTGGCAGATGAAAGTATCCATTTTTCAAGCTGTAAGGAAGCTTGGGAGAATGGTTATGCAGATATTCATAAGGGAGAACCAGGGTATTCTACTACTCTAGATAAGGATCATGATGGGATTGCCTGTGAATCGAAGAATGCGCCTAAGGGTGTTTTAAAAGAGAAAAAGTCGAGTACATCACAAGCTAACACCAATGTAGCACCAAATAGTGCAGCACCTACCTCAAGTGTAGCAGCTGAAAGTGGCTGGGTTCGTCAGAATGGATCTTGGTACTATTTTTCTGAAAATGGGAAACCAGTAACAAATACTTGGCAGGGTGCTTACTATCTCAAGTCAGATGGAAGAATGGCTGAGAATGAGTGGGTATACGATAACTATTACCAAGCCTGGTATTACCTTAAATCAGATGGATCTTATGCACGTAATGCTTGGCAGGGAAGTTACTATCTCAAATCAGATGGTAAGATGGCTCAGGGTGAATGGATTTATGATTCTTACTACAAAGCTTGGTATTACCTCAAATCAGATGGAGCTTATGCGCATAATACTTGGCAAGGTTCATATTACCTCAAGTCAAATGGGAAAATGGCTCAGAGTGAGTGGGTCTATGATTCTTCTTACCAAGCCTGGTATTACTTGAAATCAGATGGATCTTATGCTCGCAATGCATGGCAAGGAAATTACTATTTGAAATCGGATGGTAAAATGGCTAAGAATGAGCGAGTGGATGGTGGACGCTATTATGTAGATGCTTCTGGTTTGTGGAAACCATAGAGTAGAAATAATCTGGAAAGGTAATGCAAAGCTTTGCACAAATCTAACGATTTTGTTATACTATGTCTGTAAGCATTTCCATTAATAAATATAAAGGAGAAAAAGATGAGTCAAAAGATTATTGGGATTGACCTTGGTGGAACTTCTGTCAAGTTTGCAATTTTAACTCAAGAAGGAGAAATCCAAGAAAAATGGTCTATTAAGACTAACATTTTGGATGAAGGAAGCCATATCGTAGACGATATGATTGAATCAATTCAACATCGTTTGAACTTGCTTGGATTGTCAGCTACGGATTTCCAAGGGATTGGTATGGGTTCACCTGGTGTAGTTGACCGTGAAAATGGAACTGTTATCGGAGCCTACAACCTCAACTGGAAAACTCTTCAACCAATCAAAGAAAAGATTGAAAAAGCCTTGGGTATTCCATTCTTCATCGATAATGATGCCAACGTAGCGGCTCTTGGTGAGCGTTGGATGGGGGCTGGTGAAAACCAACCAGACGTTGTCTTTATGACACTTGGTACAGGTGTTGGTGGCGGTATCGTGGCAGAAGGCAAATTGCTCCACGGTGTTGCTGGTGCTGCTGGTGAGCTTGGTCACATCACTGTTGACTTTGACCAACCAATCGCATGTACCTGTGGTAAAAAAGGCTGTCTTGAGACAGTTGCTTCTGCAACAGGGATTGTCAACTTGACTCGTCGTTATGCAGATGAATACGAAGGCGATGCGGCCTTGAAACGCTTGATCGACGACGGTGAAGAAGTAACAGCCAAAACTGTCTTTGACCTTGCAAAAGAAGGAGACGACCTTGCCTTGATTGTTTATCGTAACTTCTCACGTTACT
The DNA here is from genome assembly GCF_047463175.1 of Streptococcus infantis. Taxonomy (GTDB): domain Bacteria; phylum Bacillota; class Bacilli; order Lactobacillales; family Streptococcaceae; genus Streptococcus; species Streptococcus infantis_AC. Next base: position 147,737 of record NZ_JASHEJ010000002.1, on the reverse strand, counting down.
TGGGTATTGCATGTGCCAACATCGGTTCTATCCTAAATCCATCAACGATTGTAATCGGTGGTGGAGTTTCAGCTGCGGGGGAATTCCTTCTCCAAGGCGTGCAAAAAGTTTATGATGAAAATACCTTCCCACAAGTTCGTACAACAACGAAATTAGCTCTTGCAACTCTAGGAAATGACGCTGGAGTGATTGGAGCAGCATCACTTGTCTTGCAATAAGAAACAAAAGAAGGAGAAAATCACTATCTTGAAGCGAGTGATTTTCCTCCTTTCTTTTTTTATGCTATACTAGTTAAGAATAAACGTTGAGGAGAGAGTAAATGACAAAAGCAGATAAGATTTTTAAAGAAAATATTGAGCGAATTCTCAATGAAGGAGTCTTTTCAGAACAAGCTCGTCCCAAGTATAAGGATGGAACAGTGGCTAACTCCAAGTACATCACAGGTGCTTTTGCGGAGTATGATTTGTCCAAGGGTGAATTTCCCATCACAACCCTACGTCCAATTGCTATCAAATCAGCTATCAAGGAAGTTCTTTGGATTTATCAAGACCAGACAAATAGCCTAGAAGTTCTCAATGACAAGTACAATGTTCACTACTGGAATGACTGGGAAGTTGGAGATACAGGGACAATCGGTGAGCGTTACGGGGCTATTGTTAAGAAGCATGACATCATTAACAAGATTCTCAAACAGTTAGAAGCTAATCCTTGGAACCGTCGCAATATCATCTCTCTCTGGGATTACCAAGCTTTTGAGGAAACAGACGGCCTTCTTCCATGTGCCTTTCAGACCATGTTTGATGTCCGTCGTGTAGATGGGGACATCTATCTGGATGCAACCTTGACCCAGCGTTCTAATGATATGCTTGTAGCTCATCACATCAATGCCATGCAGTATGTGGCTCTTCAAATGATGATTGCCAAACACTTTGGTTGGAAGGTTGGAAAATTCTTCTACTTTATCAATAACCTTCATATCTATGATAATCAATTTGAACAAGCTCAGGAATTGCTCCGTCGTGAACCTTCAAATTGCCAACCACGTTTGGTCTTGAATGTACCAGACAAGACCAACTTCTTTGATATTAAAGCAGAAGATTTTGAGTTGGTTGACTATGATCCAGTGAAACCGCAGTTGAAGTTTGACCTAGCTATTTAATACTCTTCGAAAATCTCTTCAAACCACATCAGCGTCGCCTTACCGTAGATATATGTAACTGACTTCGTCAGTCATATCTACAACCTCAAAGCAGTGCTTTGAGCAACCTGCGGCTAGCTTCCTAGTTTGCTCTTTGATTTTCAAGTATAAAAGAATAGAAAAAAAGAAGTTGGAAATTCCAACTTCTTTTGTTGCTTAGCGTGATACGCGACGGCGAGCTGCTTTTTTACGGTTTTCTTCGATGAAAGCTGCTTTTTGTTCTTCTGGTTCAATCACTTTCTTTTTGAATGCGTATACTGCACCTGCAACAGCAGCAACAGTTCCTGCAACACCTGTTACGAGACCTTTAGCAAATCCTTTAGCCATGAGTCTTCCTCCTTTTATTTATAAATCAGACGGAAATAGCTTAAGATATAGCATTTTTCTGCCTGTCTATTTTGTGATATAATAATAGTAACGAAAAAATGGGAATTTTTCAAGGAAAAACGATGAAAAGCAAAATAATTGTGATTGTTGGTCCAACTGCAGTTGGAAAGACTGCCCTAGCCATTGAAGTTGCTCAGCGATTCAATGGTGAAGTAGTCAGTGGGGATAGCCAACAAGTATACCGAGGACTAGATATTGGAACAGCCAAGGCAAGTCCGGAGGAGCAGGCAACTGTCCCTCATCATTTGATTGATGTGAGAGATGTAACCGAGTCTTACTCGGCTTTTGATTTTGTTTCAGAAGCAAAGGCAGCCATCGAGGATATTCAAAATCGCGGTAAACTTGCTATTATCGCTGGTGGGACAGGACTTTATATTCAGAGTCTACTAGAGGGATATCATCTAGGTGGGGAGACACCTCATGAGGAGATATTAGCTTACCGAGCTAACTTAGAACCTGTTTCGGATGAGGAGTTAGTTCATCTGGTAGAGCAAGCAGGTCTTGAAATTCCTCAGTTTAATCGTCGTCGTGCTATGCGTGCCTTGGAGATTGCTCATTTTGGTCAAGATTTGGAAAATCAAGAAAGTTTATATGATCCGCTGATTATTTGCTTGGATGATGAGCGTAGTCAGCTTTATGAGCGTATCAATCACAGAGTGGACCTGATGTTTGAAGCTGGACTTCTAGACGAAGCCAAGTGGTTGTTTGACCATTATCCAGATGTGCAGGCTGCTAAAGGGATAGGTTACAAGGAACTCTTCCCCTATTTTCGAGGAGAGCAGAGTTTGGAGGAGGCTAGCGATAGTCTCAAGCAAGCGACTCGTCGATTTGCCAAGCGCCAGTTGACCTGGTTCCGCAATCGCATGCAGGTGACCTTTTATCAGATAGGAGAATCTGGTGTAAAAGACCGTATTTTAAGCCAGATTGAGGAGTTTTTAGATGATTGAAACGGAGAAAAAAGAGGAGCGAGTCCTGCTCATTGGTGTTGAACTCCAGAGCATGGATAATTTTGACCTCTCCATGGAAGAGCTGGCTAGTCTGGCTAAGACGGCGGGTGCGGTTGTAGTCGATAGCTACAGACAGAAGCGTGAAAAATACGACTCTAAGACCTTTGTCGGTTCTGGTAAGTTGGAAGAAATTGCTCAAATGGTGGACGCAGAAGAAATCACGACTGTCATCGTCAATAACCGTCTGACACCACGGCAAAATGTTAACCTCGAGGAAGTCTTAGTTGTCAAGGTCATTGACCGTATGCAGTTGATTTTAGATATCTTTGCTATGAGAGCTCGAAGCCATGAAGGGAAGCTCCAAGTTCATCTTGCGCAGCTCAAGTATCTCTTGCCTCGTTTGGTTGGCCAAGGGATTATGCTTAGCCGTCAGGCAGGGGGAATTGGTTCCCGTGGACCTGGTGAAAGCCAGTTGGAACTGAACCGTCGTAGTGTTCGCAACCAGATTACAGATATCGAACGTCAACTCAAGGTGGTTGAGAAAAATCGGGCAACAGTTCGAGAAAAACGTTTGGAGTCAAGCACCTTTAAGATTGGTTTGATTGGTTACACCAATGCTGGTAAGTCAACTATTATGAATGCTTTGACCAGCAAGACCCAGTATGAAGCGGATGAGCTTTTTGCAACTCTAGATGCAACAACTAAAAGCATCCACCTGAGGGGGAATCTACAGGTAACCTTGACAGATACCGTTGGATTTATTCAAGACCTACCGACAGAGTTGGTGTCGAGTTTTAAATCAACCCTAGAAGAAAGCAAGCATGTAGATCTCCTGGTCCATGTCATCGATGCCAGCAATCCTTACCATGAGGAACATGAAAAAACAGTTCTGTCCATTATGAAAGACTTGGACATGGAGGATATTCCTCGCTTGACCCTTTATAATAAAGCGGATTTGGTGGAGAACTTTACGCCTACTCAAACGCCATATGCTCTGATTTCAGCAAAGTCTAAAGATAGTCGCGAACAGTTGCAGGCTTTACTGCTAGATAAAATCAAGGAAATTTTTGAATCATTTACCCTACGCGTGCCTTTTTCTAAGTCCTACAAGATTCATGATTTGGAAAGTGTAGCGGTTCTGGAAGAACGTGATTACCAAGATGACGGCGAAGTCATTACAGGTTACATTTCTGAGAAAAATAAATGGAGATTAGAAGAATTTTATGACTGATATCAAAACGTTAGCTCTCAAATATGGTGGCTATACAAGTCTAGACAAGGTATATTTGGACCAACTTTTAGCTGGTAGGTCTGAAGAGGAGCAACTAGCTCTCATTACACCTCCACCCAGCGTAGTGAATGCCTACTTTGCCGAGCTCTACCAGAAAAAAAGTCCTCAAGCTGCGACCGATTATTTTGCAGAAGTCAGCCAAGAACTGAACCTCTATAATGTTGAACCAAGTTTCACGGAAGAAAGCAAGCCCTTTATTCGCCTCAATCTATCTGGTAAATCCTTTGGATTTTGCTACGAGAAAGAAGGACTTGGTCGCATTTTCTCAGAGAATGAGGAAGCAATTACGGATGAATTACTCTTTGAGATTGCGCAAATTTTTCCCCATCAGCTAGTTTTTGTGGAGTCTGGTAAGATTTACATGAAGGCGATTGGTGAAGAGGAAGTAGTCAGCCTGGAAAATCTCACAGCCTTGACAGATCTGGAAAATTTAGCAGATGGAAGACAGCGACTTAAAGGCTACAGCCAAGAGGATTTACTACAAGAAGCTAGAGCTTTTTCTGGCAAGTTTTATTATCGCTCGGAAAACCGCACTGCTATGTTATATATTGATTAATTAGAAAGTATCGAATGGATATTCAATTTTTAGGAACGGGGGCTGGTCAGCCCTCTAAAGCCCGCAACGTTTCAAGTCTCGCCCTGAAACTCTTGGACGAGATTAACGAAGTCTGGCTCTTTGACTGTGGAGAAGGAACGCAAAATCGCATTCTGGAAACTACGATTCGACCACGCAAGGTCAGCAAAATCTTTATCACACACTTGCATGGAGATCATATCTTTGGTTTGCCTGGTTTTCTCTCTAGTCGTGCCTTTCAAGCAAATGAAGAGCAGACAGATTTGGAAATCTATGGTCCCCAAGGCATCAAATCTTTTGTCTTGACCAGTCTACGAGTGTCAGGTTCACGCTTGCCCTATAAGATTCATTTCCATGAGTTCAACCAAGATTCTCTAGGGAAAATTCTTGAAACCGATAAATTTACAGTTTATGCGGAAGAGTTGGATCACACTATTTTCTGTGTGGGCTACCGTGTTATGCAAAAGGACCTAGAAGGCACTCTGGATGCTGAAAAATTAAAGGCTGCCGGCGTACCATTTGGACCGCTTTTTGGTAAAATCAAAAACGGGCAGGATGTAGTCCTAGAAGACGGCACCGAGATTAAGGCAGCAGACTATATCTCAGCCCCACGCCCTGGTAAGATTATTACAATTTTAGGGGATACTCGAAAAACCAATGCCAGCGTGCGTCTGGCTGTCAATGCAGATGTCCTTGTCCATGAGTCCACTTATGGTAAAGGTGATGAAAAAATTGCCCGTAATCATGGCCACTCAACCAATATGCAGGCTGCGCAGGTGGCAACAGAAGCGGTAGCCAAACGACTCTTGCTCAACCATATCAGCGCCCGTTTTCTTTCAAAAGATATCAGCCAGCTTAAGAAAGATGCTGCAACGATTTTTGAAAACGTCCATGTGGTCAAAGACTTGGAAGAAGTGGAAATCTAGAAGATTGAGAAAGGAAAAGTATGTCTACTATTCTCATTACAGGTGCTAGCGGGGGTCTAGCCCAAGAAATGGTCAAACTCTTGCCAGATGATCAACTCATTTTACTCGGTAGAAATAAGGATAAATTATCTCAACTATACGGAAATCATCCTCAGGCTGAATTGGTTGAGATTGATATTACCGATGCTCAAGCCTTAGAAGAACTAGTTGCTGAACTCTATCAGCGTTATGGCAAGATTGATGTCTTGATTAACAACGCTGGATATGGGATTTTTGAAGATTTTGACAAGATTTCTGATCAAGACATTCATCAAATGTTTGATGTTAACACCTTTGCTCTCATGAATCTATCACGTTTGCTTGCAGCTCGTATGAAGGAGATTCGAAAAGGTCATATCATCAATATCGTCAGCATGGCAGGATTGATTGCGACTGCTAAGTCTAGTCTATACTCTGCGACCAAGTTTGCGGCTATCGGTTTTTCAAATGCTCTTCGCCTTGAGCTCATGCCCTATGGTATCTATGTGACGACTGTTAATCCAGGACCTATCCGTACAGGATTTTTTGACCAGGCAGACTCAGATGGGACCTACCTCAAATCGGTCGACCGCTTCCTACTCGAGCCAGATGCAGTAGCTAAAAAAATTGTTAAGACCATAGGAAAAAACAAACGCGAGCTCAATCTCCCAGTCTTGCTAAATTTAGCTCATAAATTCTATACCCTCTTTCCTAAGTTAGCAGATAAGTTGGCAGGAGAAACTTTTAATTATAAGTGAGAAAGCTGTTCCCTTGAGGAATGGCTTTTTATTTTTTCTGTTGTCAATTTGTAGACAAATATCTCATGATAAACAGGCAGTTTATAACGATTAAGCCCATTTAAGGTATAAATAGAGATAAGAAAGCAGAAAAGAGAGGATAAACTTCGAGTCTAACATAACTGAAAGTATATCTATAGCCGAAGCTTATGAAATCAAGATAAAATAGGATTAAAAGAACTTGCCCTTTGTCAGATTGACTAGGATGTGAGACTGAGTTAGTAATATTCTTAGAATAGATGAAGAAAATAAAAAAATTAAAAATGTTAAAATATCTTGACATTTTATCGATTTAGAGTATAATAAGAAATGTAAAGAGCTCTTGACATTATTTTGACGGATTGGAGAAACAGGACTATGAGAAAAATGGATGAAATGGACAGAGCGATTCAGCTACGTTCTGAGGAATGGGGTTATAAAATGGCTCTATTTGGCTTATGTGGATGGACAGTATTTAATATTTATCAATCTATTACAAAAGGCATTAAACTTGAAATGTTACCATGTCTGATTTTATGTTTATCTATTTGTGTTCAAGGATTTGCACAAACTGCCATAAAACAGAAAATGATTGACGGTGATGAGGATTTTAAAGAACCAAATAAACTTGTTCAAGGAGTGATTTTGATGGTTGTTATCCTTATCGTAGTTTTGGCAATTGGCATTTATTGTTTTCAGAAATACTAATGCTGTATGAAAAATAATATCAAACAGCTAAGAAAGTCTGAAGGACTACGTCAGGAAGATATGGCAAAAATATTAGGAGTTAGTCGACAAACCATTATTGCTATCGAGAATGACAAGTACAATCCTACACTTGAACTAGCAATGAAAATTGCAAGATTGCTACAACTACATGTTGAAGAAATTTTCATTTTAGAAGATTAAAGATATTAAATAGCATTTATTCTAATCATCTGATTCGTAATGATAGAGAGTTTTCCAGTTCATGGAAACTCTCTTTTTAAAGCTCAAAAAGAGTCTACTCAATTTTACCCTTGTCCATCAATATACCTATCGTAAAACTAGTATAAAAATTGCAAATAAACAGCTAAAATAGTATACTAGAACTAGCAATTATGAAAACGTTTGCGTTTTATTAATTTTAGGAGACAAATGATGGAATTAACAGCCATTTATCATAGACCAGAATCAGAATATGCTTATCTTTACAAAGAAGGTCAGCTACATATCCGAATTAGAACGAAGAAAAATGATGTCCAGAAGGTTATCTTACACTATGGAGATCCCTTTATTTTCATTGAGGATAAGTATGAAGCTAAGAAAGAAATGACCAAAGTAACCTCAGATGCCCTATTTGACTATTGGCAAGTTACGGTATCGGTTGATTTCGCTCGCATTCAGTATCTCTTTGAGATCCTTGATGAGGAAGGTCAGGGTGTTTTTTACGGTGATAAGGGGTGTGTAGAACATACTCAAGAAAACTTGGATGCTGAAGGGAATGGCTTGAAGCTTCCTTATATTCACAAAATTGACGGTTGCCAAGTTCCTAACTGGGTTTCAAATACCGTTTGGTATCAGATTTTCCCAGAACGATTTGCTAATGGAAATCCTAATTTGACTCCAGATGGAGCTCGAGAGTGGGATGCTGCCATTGCACCTAACATGGATGATTTTTTTGGTGGAGATTTACAAGGGATTATTGACCATTTAGACTATCTTAAAGATTTGGGAATCACTGGACTTTACCTATGTCCGATTTTTGAAGCAACGACAAATCACAAGTATGATACGACGGATTATTTTGAAATTGACCGTCACTTTGGAGACAAGGAAGTCTTTCGTAATCTAGTCGAGGAAGCCCACAAACGTGGTATCAAGATTATGCTAGATGCAGTATTTAATCATATTGGCAACCAGTCAGTCCAATGGCAGGATGTTCTAAAGAACGGCGAAAAGTCACCTTATAAAGATTGGTTCCATATCCAAGAATTCCCAGTTACTGAGGATAAACTTCAGAATCCAAGACAACTCCCTTATCATACCTTTGCCTTTGCTAGCTATATGCCTAAGTTAAATACGGCAAATCCTGAAGTTAAAAAATTTATTTTAAGTGTTGCAACTTATTGGGTTGAAAATTTTGATATCGATGCTTGGCGCTTGGACGTTGCCAATGAAATTGACCATCAGTTCTGGAAAGATTTTAGAAAGGCAGTTCTAGCTAAAAAGCCTGATTTGTATATTTTAGGTGAAATCTGGCATACGTCTCAGCCTTGGCTACAAGGGGATGAGTTCCATGCGGTCATGAACTACCCACTCTCTGAAAGTATCAAGGATTATTTCTTGCGTCAGCGTAAAAAGACGGAGCAATTTATTTCAGAAATCAATCGCCAGTCTATGTACTACAAGCAACAAATCTCAGAGGTAATGTTTAACCTTCTGGATTCTCACGATACAGAGCGTATCCTTACAACTGCCAAAGGAAATCTCCAGCATGTCAAGGCTGCCCTAACTTTCCTCTATCTTCAAAAAGGGACTCCTTGTATCTATTACGGAACAGAGCTAGCATTAATTGGTGGACCAGACCCTGACTGCCGTCGTGTCATGCCTTGGGACCGTGTTTCTGAGGACAATGACATGCTGAATTTTATGAAGAAATTAATCAAGGTTCGTAAGGAAGTTGCAAGCATTATTCAGCATGGAAATTATCGCTTGGAAGAATTGAAACCAGATGTCCTATCCTTGAAGTGGAACTACCAAGGAAAAGAAGTGCAAGCCATTTTTAATCAGTCTTCTGAGAAATATGCTTTAGACAGAGATTCAGTTAATCTAGCGAGTCATTGCCAGTTTGAAGATGGTCAGCAAGTCATCTTGCCAGATGGATTTGTAGTTTATATGATAGACTAGCATGGTTCATTGGGGTATTATGCCATATCAGTGAAAAATAATTTAGAAGGTTGTTTCTATAAAGGAGCGACCTTTTATTTTTTATATGATTTAGTAATTCTACATAATGCCTCAATACAGTTTTTTATATCCAATATTTTCTACTAATTTTAGTAATCATAGTCTGAAGTATGCTTTTTTCGGGAAACTATTGATGTATCTATTGTAATTGTATAAAATATGAATAAAGATGATGACTCATGAAAATAAAGAGCAAGGATAGGAGAACATATTGATTGATAATCGAGTAAGAGAATTCAACCAAAACTGGCATTTCAAGCTCAATGCCAATGCTAAAGATGCGGTCAAGCCGGATGCAGATGTATCAAGCTGGAAGAAATTAGACCTCCCTCATGACTGGAGTATCTACAATGACTTTGACCATAACTCACCTGCCCAAAACGAAGGTGGGCAACTCAATGGTGGTGATGCTTGGTATCGTAAGACCTTTAAACTCGATGAAGAAGACCTCAATAAGAATGTTCGTATCACATTTGATGGGGTTTACATGGATTCTCAGGTTTATGTAAATGGACAGCTAGTTGGTCACTATCCAAATGGTTACAACCAATTCTCATATGACATCACTGACTATCTCCATAAAGACGGTCGCGAGAATGTCGTAGCAGTGCATGCAATCAACAAACAACCAAGTAGCCGTTGGTACTCAGGAAGCGGGATTTACCGTGATGTTACCCTTCAAGTCACAGATAAGGTTCATACTGAGAAAAATGGAACAACTATCTTAACACCAGATCTTGAAAAACAGCAGAATGGCAAGGTAGATACCCATGTAACCAGTAAGATTGTCAATACTGATGATAAAGATCATGAAATTCTTGCTGAGTATCAAATCATTGAACGTAATGGTCAAGCTGTAACGGATCTAGTTCGTACCGCTAGTCAAGTATTGAAAGCTCATCAATCAGCCAGCTTGAATGCTATTTTACAAGTTGATAAACCAAAACTTTGGACAGTTAATAGCGACAAGCCTGCCCTTTACGAATTAGTGACTCGTGTCTATCGTGATGGTCAATTGGTCGATGCTAAGAAGGACTTGTTTGGTTACCGTTACTACAACTGGACACCAAATGAAGGCTTCTCTTTGAATGGTGAACGCATTAAATTCCATGGGGTTTCTCTTCACCATGACCATGGAGCTCTTGGAGCTGAAGAAAACTATAAGGCAGAATACCGTCGTCTGAAACAAATGAAGGATATGGGTGTGAACTCTATCCGTACAACCCACAACCCAGCTAGTGAGCAAACTTTACAAATCGCTGCTGAGCTTGGTTTGTTGGTCCAAGAAGAAGCTTTCGATACTTGGTATGGTGGTAAGAAACAGTATGACTATGGTCGCTTCTTTGATAAAGATGCTACTCACCCAGACGCTAAAAAAGGTGAAAAATGGTCTGATTTTGACCTTCGTACCATGGTTGAACGAGGAAAGAACAACCCTGCTATCGTTATGTGGTCTATCGGTAATGAAATCGGTGAAGCAGACGGAAAACCTCGTTCTTTAGCAACAGTTAAACGCTTGGTTCAAGTTATTAAGGCTGTTGATAAGACACGCTATGTCACTATGGGAGCAGATAAGTTCCGTTTTGGTGATGGTAGTGGTGACCATGAAAAGATTGCCAATGAACTTGATGCCGTTGGTTTTAACTACTCAGAAGACAACTACAAGAAACTTCGTGCGAAACATCCAAACTGGTTGATTTACGGTTCTGAAACTTCTTCAGCTACTCGTACACGTGGAAGTTATTTCCGTCCAGAATGTGAATTGGTCCACAGCAATCAGGCTTACCGTCATTACGAGCAATCAGACTACGGTAATGACCGTGTTGGTTGGGGTAAAACAGCTACAGCATCTTGGACTTTTGACCGTGATAATGCGGGTTATGCAGGTCAGTTCATCTGGACAGGTACGGACTATATCGGTGAACCTACTCCATGGCACAACCAAAACCAAACTCCAGTTAAGAGTTCTTACTTTGGTATCGTAGATACAGCTGGTATTCCAAAGAATGACTACTACTTGTACCAAAGCCAATGGGTTTCTGCTGAGAAGAAACCAATGGTTCACTTGCTTCCTCACTGGAACTGGGAAAATCCTACCCTAAAAGAGAATGTAGCGGATGCAGATGGTAATATTCCAGTCCGTGCCTATTCTAATGCGGCAAGTGTAGAACTATTCTTGAACGGTAATACTCTAGGCAAGAAGACATTTACTAAAAAACAAACAAGTGATGGACGTACTTACCAAGAAGGTGCCAACGCTAATGAACTTTACCTTGAATGGAAGGTTGCTTTTGAAGCTGGTACTTTAGAAGCAGTAGCTCGTGACGAAGCTGGTAACATCATTGCTCGTGATAAGATTGTGACTGCTGGAGAACCTGCAGGGGTTCGTTTGGTCAAAGAAGAACATGCTATCGCAGCTGACGGAAAAGACCTCACTTATATCTATTACGAAATTGTTGACAGTAAAGGTAACGTAGTTCCTACTGCCAATAATCTTGTTCGCTTCCAGTTGCATGGACAAGGTCAGATTGTTGGTGTGGATAACGGGGAACAAGCCAGCCGTGAACGTTACAAAGAACAAGCAGATGGTTCATGGATTCGCAAAGCCTTTAATGGTAAGGGTGTTGTGATTGTTAAATCAACTGAGCAAGCAGGTAAATTCACCTTGACTGCCCACTCTGATTTCTTGAAATCTGGTCAAACAACTATCTTCACAGGTAAGAAAGACCAAGAGGAAAAAACTGTTTTAGGTACAGAGGTTCCTAAAGTTCGTACAGTAATCGGTCAAGAAGTGAAAATGCCTTCAAAAGTAGCATTTATTTATAGTGATGGTAGCCGTGAAAAACTTCCAGTAGAATGGTCAGCAGTTAATGTCAACGAACCTGGTATCTTTACTGTTAAAGGTGTGGCAAATGGTCGTGATGTAGAAGCGCGTGTTGAAGTCTTGGCCCTCGAAACAGAATTACCTGTAGTTAAGAGAATTGCACCAAGTACAGATCTAAATACGGTTGACCCATCTGTTACCTATGTATTGTCAGATGGTACTGTAGGAAGCTATGACGTTGATAAGTGGGAAGTTGCAGCACAAGATCAAGCTAAATTAGCTATCCCAGGCTCTCGTATCCAAGCTAAAGGAATTTCAGGAGATGATGAAATCGCTGCTACATTCGTAGTTGCCGAAGGTCAAGCGGCTTCACCAGTAGTACCGACTGTAACTGTTGCAGACCAGCCTGTAGAAGGTCTTTCAACTGATCAACCAGTTCTATACCATAAACTTGCTTATGGAGCTACTTTGCCTGAAGTCAAAGCTTTAGCTGAAAATGCGCAAGTTACTGTTATTCAAGCTAACGAAGCAAATGGTATGCGTGCTAGTATTTATGTTCAACCAAATGATGGTGGAGCACTTCAGACTTATGCTATCCAATTCTTACAAGAAGCTCCTCAGATTGAACGTTTAAGCCTAGAAGTTGAAAATGCTGACGCACTGAAAGAAGACCAAACAGTTGGCATCAAAGTCTTGGCTCATTATCAAGATGGAACTCAGGCCGTATTAAAAGCTGACAAGGTAACCTTCTCAACATCAGGTGAAGGAGACGTAGCTGTTCGTAAAGGTATGCTTGAATTGCATAAACCTGGTCAAGTAACTTTGAAAGCTCAATTTGAAGGAGCTGAAGGTCAGATTGACTTGAACATCCAAGCAAATACTGAAAATAAAGTTGTCCAGGCCATTCGTCCAGTAAGTGTCGTGACAGGTTTGAACCAAGAACCAAGTCTACCTGATACAGTAACAGTAGAGTATGACAAAGGATTTCCAAAAGTTCACAAGGTAACTTGGCAAGCAGTTGCTAAGGAAGACCTTGCTAAATACCATAGCTTTGATGTTCTAGGTAAAGTAGAAGGAATTGAAAACGAAGCTCATGCTAAAGTTTCTGTAGAAGGTATCATTGCAGTCGAAGAAGTGACTACAACAACTCCAGTTTCAGAAGCTCCTCAATTACCAGAAAGTGTTCGTACTTACCACTCAAACGGCCAAGTATCTTCAGCTAAAGTGACTTGGGATGCTATTGACCCAAGCCAATATGCAACTGAAGGTAGCTTTACCGTTACAGGGCATGTCGAAGGGACTCAGTTACCAACGAAACTTCATGTTCGTGTATCTACTCAAACTGAAACTGGTGCAAATATTTCTGATCAGTGGACAGGTTCAGAGTTACCACTTGCCTTTGCATCAGACTCAAATCCAAGTGACTCGGTAGCCAATGTCAATGACAAACTAATCTCATTTAATGATCAACCAGCTAACCGTTGGACAAACTGGAACCGTACAAGTGAAGCATCAGTGGGAATCCTCTTTGGTGATTCTGGTATCCTGTCTAAACGTTCGGTTGACAATCTCAATGTTGCCTTCCACGAAGACCACGGTGTTGGTGCACCTAAGTCTTATGTCATCGAATACTATGTAGGAAAAGATGTTCCAACAGTTCCTAAAAATCCAAGCTTTGTAGCCAGTGAAGACCACGTCTTTAACGATGACAATAACTGGAAACAAGTGACAAATCTTAAAGCTCCAGGTCAAGTAAGAGCTGGAGAAATGACTCACTTTAGCTTTGATAAAGTCAATACCTATGCGGTTCGTATCCGTATGGTTAGACCAGATGGTAAATGGGGTACTTCCATTACAGAAATTCAAATCTTCTCTAAACAAGTAGCTGCAGCTAAGAAAGCTCAAGCTCAAATCCAAGTAGATGGAAAAGATTTGCCAAACTTTAACCCTGGCTTGACTGACTATTATCTAGAAGCTAAAGAAGACCAAGCACCAACTGTAACGGCAAGTGTATCAGATAATGGTATTGCAACAGTGATTCCAAGCGTTCGTGAAGGGGATCCAGTTCGTGTTGTCGTTAAGGCTGAAAACGGAGATATTCTAGGTGAATACCGTCTCCACTTCTGTTGAGCACACACGTGGAAGTAATGAGAAAAACTGAAGCAGAGAGGACCAAAGTGTCCTCTCTTTTCTATCTTATATTTGCTTTAATTCTCACCGCAAAAGAGTTATAATAAGGGTGAAATAAGGGGTAGGGAAGGAGAAGATAAGATGTCCTATATTGAAATGAAACATAGCTATAAGAGGTATCATACTGGAGATACAGAAATCATAGCCAATCGAGATGTGAGTTTCGAGATTGAAAAGGGAGAACTAGTCATTATCCTTGGTTCGTCTGGAGCAGGAAAGTCAACCGTTTTAAATATTCTAGGTGGAATGGATACCAATGATGAAGGACAAGTTTGGATTGACGGAATCAATATCTCGGATTTCACTTCCCATCAGAGAACCAACTATCGCAGAGATGACGTTGGCTTTGTCTTTCAGTTTTACAATTTGGTTTCTAACTTGACTGCTAAGGAAAATGTTGAGCTAGCTTCAGAAATTGTTACCGATGCCTTGGATTCTGAGCAGGTTCTCAAGGATGTAGGCTTAGGTCACCGTCTTAATAACTTTCCAGCCCAGTTGTCAGGTGGTGAGCAACAACGAGTCTCCATTGCTCGAGCTGTGGCTAAAAATCCTAAAATTCTCCTCTGTGATGAACCTACGGGAGCTTTGGACTACCAGACTGGTAAGCAGGTTCTAAAGATTCTTCAAGATATGTCACGTAAAAAAGGAGCCACCGTTATCATCGTGACCCATAATGCTTCCCTTGCTCCTATAGCTGATCGGGTGATTCAGATGCATGATGCCAGTGTCAAGAGCGTTGTTATCAATCCTCAACCACAGGATATTGATGATTTGGAGTACTGATATGAAAAGGAAGATATATTGGAAAGACCTGCTCCAGTCTTTCACAGGTTCAAAAGGGCGATTTCTATCCATTCTAACTTTGATGATGTTAGGTTCTTTGGCCCTAGTCGGTCTCAAAGTGGCCAGTCCCAATATGGAGCGAACAGCTTGGACTTTTCTGAAAAATACCAATGCGGCAGATACTATTGTTATAGCAGATTACGGTCTAGATCAGGCAGATCAGACAGAATTGCAAACTATATCAGGAGCAGATATTGAATTTGGTTATATGACAGATTTAACTCTAGAAGGTAGCCAAGATGCTATAAGGATATTTTCCAATACAGAGAAGATTTCAAAATTTCAGTTGACCCAAGGGCGCTTGCCTGAGCAAGAGGATGAATTGGCCTTGGCGGACTTTTTGAAAGATCGCTATCAGATTGGTCAAGTTATTCATCTGAGCCAAAAGAATGCTAGCAATTCTCAGTTGAAGCGGGAAAGTTATACCATTACAGGCTTTATCCACTCTCCAGATATTTTTTCAAAGACGGATATGGGGAGTTCAGCCAGTGGTAATGGGAACTTATCAGCCTATGGAGTTGTAACAAAAGGTAACTTTAAGAGCTCTGTTTACACGATTGTCCGCCTACGTTTTACTAGTCTAACAGATGTTAACCCTTTTTACACCGATTACGAAAAGAAACTCGAGGAAGAAGAGGTAACACTCAAGGAGCTAGTTGCTGATAATGGTCAAGCTCGACTTGAGAAAATGAAGAAAGACGCTCAAAAATCACTTGATGAAGGAAAGAAGCAACTGGACCAGGCAGAGACCAACTTGACAGCTGGAAAGAAACGCTTACAAGAAACCGAGAGTCGGCTTCAAGGTCAAGAAGTACAGTTAAGCCAACTTCCAGAACCACAAAAAAGTCAAGCATCTAGTCAGTTAGAAGAAGCAAAAGAACAACTAAAGCAAGAAAAGGAAAAGCTAAGCCAAGCTGAAACGAATCTGGCGATCGAAAAGGATAAATGGCAGACCAGTCAGGATGAAGTCAATGCTCTGACAGAGCCAACCTATCATGTTTACAATCGAAAAAGCTCTCCTACTGGTCAAGGTTATCTCATGTATAGTAACTCAGCCATGAGTATTCGTGCCGTAGGGAATATTTTTCCAGTTGTTCTCTATGCCGTCGCAGCCATGGTTACCTTTACCACCATGACACGATTTGTAGACGAGGAAAGGACCAATGCTGGTATCTTTAAGGCTTTAGGCTACCATAGCAAGGATATCATTGCTAAGTTTGTAATTTATGGTCTGGTTGCTGGTACTCTTGGCACCCTTCTAGGAATTCTGATTGGTCATTATGTCTTAGCACCCACAATTTCGCATATCATCACTGAACGAATGATCGTTGGTGAGAGTCAGCAGCATTTCTACTGGACCTATAGTTGTTTAGCTCTGGGACTAAGTTTAATAGCTAGCGTTTTACCTGCCTACCTTGTATCTCGCAGAGAATTGCATGAAGAAGCAGCACAATTATTACTACCCAAGCCACCAGCCAAGGGATCAAAGATTATCTTGGAGCGGATAACCTTTATCTGGTCCCATTTGAGCTTTACCCAAAAGGTAACTGCCCGCAATATTTTCCGTTACAAACAACGCATGCTGATGACCATTTTTGGGGTTGCAGGTTCAGTAGCCCTCCTCTTTGCAGGACTTGGTATTCAATCCTCTGTGGTAGGAGTTGCTGATAGGCAGTTTAAGGATCTGCAACAATATCAGATGATTCTCTCTGTCAATTCTCGAGCTTCAGATTCTGATAAGGCCAAACTAGAAGAAAAATTGCAGAGTGATGAAGTTGAAAACTATCGTTTAATTTCTTTCAAACAGGTTGAGGAAAAGTATACAGGCAAGGCTGGAGTTCAGACAGTGACCATCATGGTAACGGATAAGGATGACCTGGAACCTTTTGTCCATTTAGAAAAAAATGGAGAAAAACTGAGCTTATCAGGTGGAGTCATCCTAACAGATAAATTAGCTCAGTTGGCTGGAGTTTCTGTTGGTGACAACTTTACAATAGATGGGAAAACCTTTAAAGTAGGTGCTATTACTGAGCACTATGTAGGTCACTTTGTTTATATGAATCAGGCGACCTATGAGGAGATATATGGTCAAGCTCCCAAGATGAACACCTATCTGGTCCAACTTAAGGATAAAAGTGAAGGGAATACTGAAAGAGTCGCAGGAGAATTTATGGACCAGGTAGCTGTCAGTGGCCTCGTTCAAAACGCTTCCACCATTCAGCTCTTTGAAAGTTTTGCTAATTCTCTGAATCATACCATGGCGATTTTGGTGCTGGTATCGGTGCTACTAGCTATTGTGATTCTCTATAATTTGACCAATATCAATGTTGCTGAACGGATTCGGGAACTCTCAACCATCAAGGTTCTTGGTTTTCATAACAAAGAAGTGACCCTTTACATCTATCGGGAAACTATCATATTGTCACTAATTGGAATGATTGTAGGATTGGTATCAGGCTTTTATCTCCATCAATTCCTCATTCAGATGATCGCACCCGGTACCTTCCGTTTTCAACCAAAGGTCGGATGGGAAGTTTATCTCATTCCAGTTCTAGCTGTCAGTGTCATTTTGACCATCCTAGGAGTTTTTGTCAATCATTATCTCCGAAAGGTGGATATGTTAGAAGCCCTCAAGTCGGTAGAATAGTTTTTTACACAAAAAACAAATAAGAAAGCCCTTTGTGGCTTTTTTATTTTCATAAAAATGGTAAAATAGTAAGGGTAGAAATGGAGTTCTAGATATGAAACGAATTGATCAATTTGAAAATAAGAAAGTATTAGTCCTAGGTTTAGCTAAATCAGGTGAGTCTGCGGCACGTCTCTTGGACAAGCTAGGAGCCATCGTAACGGTGAATGATGGTAAGCCCTTTGAGGAAAATCCAGCTGCGCAAAGTCTCTTGGAAGAGGGCATCAAGGTTGTAACTGGTGGTCATCCCTTGGAATTATTGGATGAAGATTTTGCTCTCATGGTGAAAAACCCTGGTATTCCTTATAGCAATCCTATGATTGAAAAAGCTTTAGAAAAAGGCATTCCAGTCTTGACAGAGGTTGAGTTGGCCTACTTGATTTCTGATGCACCAATCGTCGGTATTACTGGTTCAAATGGTAAGACAACGACCACAACCATGATTGGTGAAGTTCTGACTGCTGCAGGACAAAATGGGCTCTTATCAGGTAACATCGGTTATCCTGCTAGTCAGGTTGCTCAAACTGCGACAGATAAGGACACCCTTGTCATGGAACTTTCTTCTTTCCAATTAATGGGAATCCAGGAATTCCATCCTGAAATTGCTGTTATCACCAACCTGATGCCAACACATATTGACTATCACGGTTCTTTTGAAGACTATGTGGCAGCCAAGTGGAATATCCAAAGCAATATGACAGCAGCTGATTACCTAGTATTGAACTTCAACCAGGAATTAGCTAAAGAACTTGCGACAAAGACAAATGCGACTGTAATACCATTCTCAACACTTGAAAAGGTTGACGGTGCTTATCTTGAAGATGGTCTTCTTTACTTCCGTGGTGAAAAAGTCATGGCAGCTGATGAAATCGGTGTTCCAGGTAGCCACAATGTGGAAAATGCTCTTGCAACCATTGCTGTAGCTAAACTTCGTGGTGTGGACAATGAAATCATCAAGGAAACCTTGTCAGCCTTTGGTGGTGTCAAACACCGTCTCCAGTTTGTAGACCAAATCAATGGCGTTAAATTTTATAACGATAGTAAGTCAACCAATATCTTGGCAACTCAAAAAGCCTTGTCAGGATTTGATAATAGCAAGGTTATCTTGATTGCTGGTGGGTTGGACCGTGGCAATGAGTTTGACGAATTGGTTCCTAATATTACTGGACTTAAGAAAATGGTTATCCTCGGTCAATCTGCAGAACGTGTCAAACGTGCAGCGGATAAGGCTGGTGTGCCTTATGTCGACGCGACTGATATTGCAGACGCAACTCGAAAGGCTTATGAAATTGCGGAAGAAGGAGATGTTGTTCTCCTCAGTCCTGCCAATGCGAGCTGGGATATGTATGCTAACTTTGAAGTACGTGGAGATCTTTTCATCGACACTGTAGCGGAGTTAAAGGGATAATATGAAAAAAATAGTATTTACTGGTGGGGGAACGGTTGGACACGTTACCCTCAACCTTTTGTTAATGCCTAAGTTCATCGAAGATGGCTGGGAAGTCCACTATATTGGTGATAAAAATGGGATTGAGCATCATGAAATTCTCAAGTCAGGTTTAGATGTTACCTTCCATTCGATTGCAACAGGGAAATTACGTCGTTATTTCTCATGGCAAAATATGGTTGACGTCTTTAAGGTTGCTTTTGGAATTCTTCAATCGCTCTTTATCATGCTTCGAGTTCGTCCACAAGCCCTCTTTTCTAAGGGTGGATTTGTATCTGTTCCGCCTGTTATCGCAGCGCGAGTATGCAGAGTTCCAGTCTTCATCCACGAGTCTGATCTCTCTATGGGATTGGCCAATAAAATTGCCTATAAGTTTGCGACTAAGATGTACTCTACTTTCGAGCAAGCGTCTAGTCTCACTAAGGTAGAACATGTAGGAGCTGTGACCAAGGTTTCTGGTCCAGTTATGGAAGAACCGGAAGAAATGGTGGATATCCGAACTTCTTTCAACGACAAGTTACCAACTCTTCTATTTGTTGGAGGCTCTGCTGGGGCGCGTGTCTTTAACCAATTAGTCACAGACCACAAGGAAGAGCTGATTAGTCGCTATAATATCATTAACCTGACAGGTGATGCTAGTTTAAATGAACTAAGTTCAAACCTCTACCGTGTTGATTATGCGACGGAACTCTATCAACCACTCATGAATATGGCTGATGTGGTCATCACTCGTGGTGGTGCCAATACGATTTTTGAACTCCTTGCTATGGCTAAATTGCACGTCATTGTACCACTGGGTCGTGAAGCTAGCCGTGGAGATCAGATTGAAAATGCAGCCTATTTTGTGAAGAAAGGCTATGCTGAGGAGTTGCAAGAGAGTGACTTGACCTTGTCTACTTTGGAAGAAAAAGTAAATCAACTTTTGACCAACAAAGAGATCTATCAAAATACGATGAAGAATTCTCAGGAATTAAAATCTGTGGCAGATTTTTATGAGTTACTAAAAAAAGATTTATCATAAGGAAAATTGATGTCAAAGGATAAAAAGAATCAGGACACTCAAGGCAAGGAATTGTCAGAGTGGCAAAAACGAAATCAAGAATATCTTCAAAAAAAAGCTGAAGAAGAGGCGAAACGTGCCGAAGAAGAAGCTCGTGAAAAAGAAGAACAAGTATCAGAGTCTTCTGAAAGTGCTCAAGAAGTGTCAGAATGGCAAAAACAACACCACGAGTATTTGAGCAAAAGAACGGAAGAAAACTCTACGAGTTCTGAAGAAGTGGACGAAGAATCCGAAAAATCTGAAGAGAAGGATTCGGATACAAGCGATGAGACTTCAAATGAAGAAAAAGATTCGGAGGAAACTCCTCAAGAGGACTCTAAGAGTCAGGATCAAGTAGAAAAAGAAAAAGCTGACGAAAAGGTTAAGAAACAGAAACAGGTAAAAACTAAGAGTAAACCTCCAAAACCAGCCATTCCTTCTATACATATCTGGCGAGCAGTTACAATCCTCGTCCCAGGTTTTATAATCTTATTCTTGTCTATTTATCTTCTAAGCCCTCTAGCTACAATGAAACATATTGAGGTTACGGGTACTGTTCAGACAAGTGCGGACCAAGTTATAGAAGCGTCTGGCATTCGTGACAGTGACTATACAATCAGCTTGCTCTTAAATAAAGATAAGCATGCGGAAATGGTTAAATCAAATCACTGGATTGAATCAGCTAAGATAGTTTATCAATTCCCAGTTCACTTCACCATTGAAGTTAAAGAATTTGAAATTGTAGCCTATTCAGTTTCAGGAGATAACTATTATCCAATCTTATCTAGTGGAAGTATTGAATCAACTGCCGTTAGTTCTGACAACTTACCTGAGAAATACATATCTGTTTTATTTAACGATGAGGAACAGATTAAAACCCTAATTTCTCAGCTAAATGAAGTTAGTCCAGAAATTAAGCAAGAGATTGAGAAGATTGAACTTGCACCAAGCAAGGTAACAAGTGACCTTCTAAAGATTACCATGTATGACACAGACGAGATTTTGGTGCCATTATCAGAACTAGGGAAGAAATTACCATACTATAGTAAGATAAAACCACAGTTGACAGTTCCTAGTGGTATTGACATGGAGGTTGGTATCTATAGCTATAGTCTAGTGGATAAGGCTCTGGATGACGAAAGAGTCAAAGCCAAAGAAGAGGAAAAGAAGAAGCAGGAAGAAGAGAAGAAAAAACAAGCTGAGCAAGGAAATCAAGATCAAACAACACAGACGACTCAAACAACACAGAGTCGCTAAGTTTCAAATGATTCGTTCAGTTACTTGTTTTTACTTGACAAGTACCGCTTTAAATAATAGAATAGTAAAAAACCTTTAAAGCAGTCCAGAGAGGCAGCTAAGGTTAGACGGTGAAAGGGTGGAGACTACCCATTTTTCGTGGAACCTTGCTGTAGGCAGGTTCCTTTTTTCATGCTCTCTAGCTTACAAAGGTAAAAGGAGAAAAGTATGCGCGAAGATCGTCCAGTTATTGCTCTTGATTTTCCAAGCTTTGAGGCAGTCAAGCAATTTTTAGCTCTTTTTCCAGCAGGAGAGAGCCTCTATCTAAAGGTAGGTATGGAACTCTATTATGCTACAGGACCTGAGATTGTATCTTATCTGAAAGGTTTGGGACATAGTGTCTTTCTGGATCTTAAACTCCATGATATTCCAAATACAGTCAAATCAGCCATGAAGGTCTTGTCTCATCTGGGCGTTGATATGACCAATGTTCATGCAGCAGGTGGTGTAGAGATGATGAAGGCTGCGCGTGAAGGCCTTGGGAAAGAAGCCAAATTGATTGCAGTCACTCAGTTAACTTCAACCTCTGAGGAGCAAATGAGAGAGTTTCAAAATATTCAAACCAGTCTTCAAGAATCGGTTATTCACTATGCCAAGAAAACTGCGGAAGCAGGTTTAGATGGTGTGGTTTGTTCAGCTCAGGAAGTGAAGCTCATCAAAGAAGCTACCAGTCCAGACTTTATTTGCCTGACACCCGGCATTCGTCCATCAGGCGCTGCAGTAGGAGATCAAAAACGAGTCATGACACCAATAGATGCTTATCATATTGGTAGTGACTATATCGTTGTCGGACGCCCAATCACTCAAGCCACTGATCCAGTAGCAGCTTATCATGCTATCAAGGATGAATGGACACAAGACTGGAAATAAGAATAAAGTAAAAATACAAAGGAGAATCCCATGACACTTGCTAAAGACATTGCTAGCCATCTATTGAAAATTAAAGCCGTTTACCTCAAACCAGAAGAGCCCTTCACTTGGGCATCAGGAATCAAGTCACCAATTTATACGGACAACCGTGTAACACTTGCCTACCCAGAGACACGTACCTTGATTGAGAATGGTTTTGTGGAAGCCATCAAGTCAGAATTCCCAGAGGTAGAAGTGATTGCAGGAACAGCGACTGCAGGTATTCCTCATGGTGCCATTATAGCTGATAAGATGAATCTACCCTTTGCCTATATCCGCAGCAAACCAAAAGACCACGGAGCTGGAAACCAAATCGAAGGCCGTGTAGCTCAAGGACAAAAAATGGTCGTTGTGGAAGACCTCATTTCAACTGGTGGTTCGGTTCTTGAAGCTGTAGAAGCTGCTAAACGTGAAGGAGCAGATGTGCTTGGTGTCGTAGCAATTTTTAGCTATCAATTACCAAAAGCTGATAAAAACTTTGCGGATGCTGGTGTCAAACTAGTGACTCTTTCAAACTACAGTGAGCTCATTCACCTAGCCCAAGAAGAAGGTTACATCACACCAGAAGGACTTGCTCTCCTCAAACGCTTTAAAGAAGACCAAGAAAATTGGCAAAATGTTTAAGGTATATAAAAATCAGGTAACCCTTAGGGTTACCTGATTTTTTGAAAGGTCCAGGTAATCAGTTTGAAATTCCAAGACAAATTTTTTGAAAATTCTATGAAAAAGAGTTAAGATGTATGTGTAAAGAAATAGGAAAGCGCTTACTCAAATAGGAGGGAATTTTATGTCATATAAAACAAGCGATGCAGAAGGACCTGTAGATTTTATTAACACTTATGATTTGGAGCCAATGGCGTAACAAGTCATTCCTAAAGCTGCCTTTGGTTATATCGCTAGTGGAGCAGAGGATACTTTCACTTTACGTGAGAACATCCGTGCCTTTAACCACAAACTCATCGTTCCACATACGCTTTGTGATGTTGAAAATCCAAGTACAGAGATTGAATTTGCAGGTGAAAAGCTATCTTCACCTATCATTATGGCTCCAGTTGCGGCTCATAAATTAGCAAATGAACAGGGTGAAGTGGCGACTGCGCGTGGTGTGCATGAGTTTGGTTCTCTTTACACAACTAGCTCTTACTCTACTGTAGGTCTTCCAGAAATTACAGAAGCCCTTCAAGGGACACCTCACTGGTTCCAATTTTACTTTAGTAAGGATGACGGTATCAACCGCCATATCATGGACCGTGTAAAGGATGAAGGTTATAAAGCGATTGTCTTGACAGCAGATGCTACTATAGGGGGCAATCGTGAGGTCGACAAGCGCAATGGTTTTGTCTTCCCAGTTGGCATGCCGATTGTTGAGGAATACCTGCCAGAAGGTGCTGGAAAATCAACGGACTTTGTTTACAAATCAGCTAAACAACGCTTGTCTCCACGTGATGTAGAATTTATCGCTGCTTACTCAGGTCTTCCTGTCTATGTGAAAGGTCCACAGTGTCGTGAGGACGTTGAACGCTCTCTTGCCGCAGGTGCTTCTGGTATCTGGGTAACCAACCACGGTGGCCGCCAAATCGACGGTGGACCAGCATCCATTGACTCGCTTCAAGAAGTGGCTGAAGCAGTTGATAAACGTGTACCAATTGTCTTTGACTCTGGTGTTCGTCGCGGTCAACACGTCTTTAAAGCCCTGGCTTCAGGAGCAGACTTGGTAGCTATTGGTCGCCCTGTGATCTATGGTTTGGCTCTTGGAGGCAGTGTTGGTGTGCGTCAAGTCTTTGAGCACTTGAATGCAGGATTGAAGACAGTCATGCAATTATCTGGAACTCAGACTATTGAGGATGTCAAACACTTCAAACTCCGTCACAACCCATACAACCCAACCTTCCCAGTCGACCCTCGTGACTTAAAATTGTATTGATAATGAAGACGGCCTCCACCTGATGTGGAGGTTTTTCTTCGTGTATAGAAAGATTATATCGTTATCAGAAACTATATAAATATATTTTCAGTCAAATATCTTGCTAGGGCTTTCAATTTCTGTTATACTGGTCCAGTAATAAAATAATAAAGACATTTGGGGTGCTTTAGGCTGAGATGATACCCATTGAACCTGATACAGTTAAGACTGGCGAAGGGAAATGTGAAAAGGTTTTTTTCGTGTGTCGAAAGAAACTATCTAATCTTGTAAGCTAAACTCTAATTCTCGTTTGTAATTGGAGTTTTTTTGTTTATCAAAAGAGGATAGGCTTTTTTAGGTAGCTCTGCAAATGCCCTCGATTTTCTTTAAAAGTCTCAAGTGGAATTACGATTTTGCTTGGTATCTCTTGATATTTTATTGATTACTAAGGAGTAAAGAAAGGAAAAATAAATATGGAAACACAAGACTATGCATTTCAGCCGGGTTTGACCGTTGGAGAATTATTAAAAAGCAGTCAGAAGGATTGGCAGGCTGCAATCAATCATCGTTTTGTTAAGGAACTTTTTGCGGGGACAATTGAGAATAAGGTCTTAAAAGACTACCTGATTCAAGATTATCATTTCTTTGATGCCTTCTTATCCATGCTGGGTGCCTGTGTAGCTCAAGCAGACCAGCTTGAATCCAAACTTCGTTTTGCCAAGCAACTAGGCTTTCTTGAAGCAGATGAAGATGGTTACTTCCAAAAGGCTTTCAAAGAGTTAAATGTAGCAGAGCATGACTATCTAGAAGTGGACCTGCACCCTGTAACAAAGGCATTTCAGGATCTTATGTATTCGGCAGTGGATTCATCAGACTATGCTCATCTTTTGGTCATGCTGGTCATTGCAGAAGGTCTTTATTTAGACTGGGGTTCTAAAGATTTGGCACTACCTGAAGCCTATATTCATTCGGAATGGATCAATCTCCACAGAGGTCCTTTCTTTGCAGAGTGGGTTCAATTTCTGGTTGATGAACTTAATCGTGTCGGGAAAAATCGAGAAGATTTGACAGAACTTCAGGAGCGCTGGAATCAAGCAGTTGCTTTAGAATTAGCCTTTTTTGATATTGGTTATGAATTATAGGATAAATTCAATCCTTTTATGTAGATTAAAAGAATGAACAAACAAACTATATAAATATATTTTCCAGTCAAAGTTCTTGCTAAGGCTTTCAAATTCTGTTATACTGGTCCAGTAATAAAATAATAAAGACATTTGGGGTGCTTTAGGCTGAGATGATACCCATTGAACCTGATACAGTTAATACTGGCGAAGGGAAATGTGAAAAGGTTTTTTTCGTATGTCGAAAGAAACTGTCTAATCTTGTAAGCTAAACTCTAATTCTCGTTTGTAATTGGAGTTTTTTTGTTTATCAAAAGAGGATAGGCTTGACGGCAAGCCTTTTGGTAGCTCACCTCCTTGAATGCCCCACTTTTCTTTAAAAAAGGAGTTTTTTATGTTGAAAAAATGGCAGTTAAAAGATGTTATCTTACTTGCTTTCTTGTCTATCTTTTTTGGTGGCGTTTTTGTGGGTTCGGGCTATCTGTTTGATATCCTCACTCTGATTTTAGCCCCTCTTGGCTTGCAGGCCTTTGCCAATGAAATCCTCTTTGGTCTCTGGTGTATGGCTGCGCCCATTGCTGCCATCTTTGTTCCAAGAGTGGGAAGCGCAACGATTGGAGAAGTGCTCGCTGCGCTTGCTGAAGTCCTTTATGGTAGTCAATTCGGTCTAGGTGCCCTTTTGTCTGGCTTGGTTCAAGGTTTGGGAAGTGAATTTGGCTTTCTTGTGACCAAGAATCGTTATGAAAGTTGGCTCTCTCTAACTGCTAATAGTATTGGGATTACGCTTTTTAGCTTTGTCTATGAATACATTAAATTAGGTTACTATGCCTTCTCCCTTCCTTTTGTCCTTTCCTTGCTGGTGGTGCGTTTTATTTCCGTCTTTTTCTTCTGTACCATCTTGGTTCGTGCCATTGTCAAACTCTATCATCAGTTTGCAGCTGGAGGAAAGGCATAGATGGGCCTGAAATTAAGAGGGATTCAATCCCCAATCTTTTCGGAACCGATTGATTTTACTTTTCATGAGCAAGCCTTTACCTTGTTAGTTGGGAGTAGTGGTTCAGGAAAATCCAGCCTCTTTCAAGTCATTGCTCAAGTCAGTTCTCTTCCCTATAGTGGTCAAGTCTTGATAGATGGGAGTCAGGTCAGTCAGCTTTCTATCGTTGAACGTGTCCAGACGGTTGGTATTCTCTTTCAAAATCCCAATCATCAATTCACCATGGAGAACTTGTTTGAGGAGCTGGTTTTTACCTTGGAGAATATCGGGCATCCACTTCAAGATATTGATGCTAAAATAGCAGAGGTGGTCCGGCAATGTCGTTGCGAGGCAATCTTGAACCGTTCCATCCATCACTTATCAGGTGGTGAAAAGCAAAAGGCTGCGCTGGCTGTTATCTTTGCTATGAACCCTAGGGTCTATCTCTTGGATGAGCCCTTTGCTTCTATTGACCGCAAGAGCAGGCTGGAGATATTGGAGATTCTAAAAGAGTTGGCCCTTGATGAGAAGACAGTTATTTTGTGCGACCATGATTTATCAGACTATGGAGCCTACATTGACCATATGGTGGAGCTAAGAGACGGGCAACTAAGGGAAATAAATAAAATCCCTACCTCTGAGATGATACAGGTTTCTTCAAAGGAAGTTGCCTCTAGTCCAGAACTATTCCATATGGACCGTGTAACTTGTGAGCTGGGAAATCGCCCCCTCTTTTCGATTGCTGATTTTACATTCCACCAAGGAATTTCCTGTATCTTGGGTGATAATGGTGTCGGGAAATCAACCCTCTTTCGATCTATTCTTCAATTTCAAAAGTATAAAGGGCTCATTACTTGGAAGGGGAAAGTCCTGAAAAAGAAAAAGAGTTTGTATCGTGATCTGACGGGTGTTGTTCAGGAAGCTGAGAAACAGTTTATCCGAGTCAGTCTGAGAGAGGAACTGCAATTAGATAGCTTAAACTCTGAAAGTAATCAGCGGATTCTCCAAGCATTACAATTTTTTAATTTGGATCAGGCACTCGATAAGAGTCCTTATCAATTAAGTGGTGGTCAGCAAAAGATTCTTCAGCTATTGACCATCTTGACCAGCAAGGCTTCTGTGATTCTGCTAGATGAACCTTTTGCTGGTTTGGATGATAGAGCTTGCCATTATTTTTGCCAGTGGATTGTGGAGGAGAGCAATCAAGGAAGAAGTTTTTTGATCATTAGCCATCGTTTAGATCCCTTGATTTCTGTGGTCGATTATTGGATTGAGATGACTAGTGAGGGTCTCAGTCATCTCCAAGACGTGACCATCAGCAAACCTCTCCCATCTCTGAATAATGATACTCTAGGGGAGGTGAGGTAGTATGATCAAAGTAGCAACCAAGACACCAGTTATCAGCCTCTTCTTTCTAATTTTATCCTTGGAAACATCCTTCATTCCTTCGATTGCTCTAAATCTTTCGGTAGCTGCATTTTGCATCCTCTTTATGCTCTATTATCGTCGATTTAAAATGTTGGCTTGGATGATTTTGCTTGCCATCTTACCATCCTTTGCCAACTACTGGGCAGTTCAGTTACATGGGGATGCTTCGCAGGCAGTGATACTTGGGACGAGAGCTTTTGTGACAGTTTGTATCGGTCTTGTCTTTGTTTCCAGTATTTCCCTAAAAGAGCTTCTCTTGTACTTGGCTCAAAAGGGGTTCTCGCGTTCTTGGGCCTATGCCTTGATTGTGGTATTCAATGCCTTTCCCCTCATTCAGCAAGAAATCAAGTCTCTCAAGGAAGCTTGCTTACTGCGTGGCCAAAAATTGCATGTTTGGTCGCCCTTGATTTACAGTAAGGTTCTGATGACGGTTTTTAGATGGCGTCATCTTTACCTGAGAGCTCTGTCTGCGCACGGATATGACGAGCATGCACAGGTGGAGAATAGTTATCGGACTTTTTATATTTCTCAGAGGACAAAATTGATCTACCTACTTTTCTTTTTATTGCTTCAAACCAGTCTATTTCTATAAAGGAGTTATTATGGAATTTACAGATATTGCGATGGAATTATCTAAGGAAGCTTGGCAGGCTTCCTTTCATCACCCATTTGTATTACAGTTACAAGAGGGGAATTTAGAACCTTCTATTTTCCGCTATTACCTGATTCAGGATGCCTACTATCTGAAGTCTTTTTCAGAAGCCTATCACCTCTTGGCTGATAAGACTTCCAACGAGGAGATGAAAAGACTCTTGAAACAAAATGCCCAGAGTCTAGTGGAGGGTGAGTTGTTTATCCGTCAACAATTTTTCAAGGAATTGGGAATCAGTGACCAGGAAATGGAGCAACATCCAATCGCTCCAACCTGTTATCATTACATTTCTCATATTTATCGACAGTTTGCAGAGTCAAACTTGGGCATTGCTTTTGCTAGTTTGCTTCCATGTCCTTGGTTATACCATGATTTGGGCAAGGCACTTAATCGCAAACCATCCCCGAATCCTCTTTATCAACGGTGGATTGAAACCTATATCACCGATGAGTTAGAACAGCAGATTAAAGAGGAAGAAGCGCTGGTTAATCAGCTCTATCGAGAAAGCGACGAGACAGACAAACAAAAAATGCTAGAGGCCTTCCACCGAAGTGTCCACATGGAAGCCAAGTTTTGGGAGATGGCTTACCAACACCAAACATGGACGAGTGATTTGCAGTCCTTAGAAACAGAGAAGAAATAGAAAATGAGAAACCACCGACTTCAAGTTCACAAATTAACCGTTTTATCCATGATGATTGCCCTTGATGTTGTTCTTACACCGATCTTTCGAATTGAAGGGATGGCACCGATGTCTAGTGTGGTCAACATCCTAGCAGGAATCATGATGGGACCTGTTTATGCCTTGGTCATGGCTACAGTGACAGCCTTTATCCGTATGTCTACTCAAGGCATTCCCCCTTTGGCCCTAACAGGAGCTACCTTTGGAGCCCTCCTTGCAGGTCTCTTTTATAAGTATGGTAGAAAATTTTACTTTTCTGCCCTAGGAGAAATATTGGGAACAGGAATTATCGGTTCTATTGTTTCCTATCCTGTCATGGTTCTCTTTACGGGATCTGCGGCCAAGCTCAGCTGGTTTATCTACACCCCTCGATTTTTCGGAGCAACCTTGATTGGTACAGCGATTTCCTTTATTGCCTTTCGATTTTTAATCAAGCAGGAATTCTTTAAAAAAGTGCAGGGATATTTCTTTGGAGAAAGGATAGAATGATGCAGAAATTGACAAATCCTTTCCCTCTGGCAACCAGTTCCTTAATTCACTGCATCACCAATGAGATTTCCTGCGAGATGCTGGCCAATGGCATTTTGGCTCTGGAATCTAAACCAGTCATGGCAGATGATCCTCGTGAGGTTCTTGATTTTACTAAGCAAAGCCAGGCTCTCTTCATCAATTTGGGGCATTTGTCAGCTGAGAAGGAGAAAGCAATCCGTATGGCAGCTTCTTATGCAGCTCAAGCTTGTCTCCCAATGGTAGTAGATGCGGTTGGCGTAGCGGCATCCCCCATTCGTAAGGATCTAGTCACAGATCTTTTAGAATACAAGCCCACAGTCCTTAAAGGAAATATGTCGGAAATCCGAAGTCTTGTTGGTTTAAAGCACCACGGAGTTGGAGTTGATGCTAGCCATAAAGATCAAGAAACTAAGGATTTGCTTCAAGTTTTGAAAGACTGGTGTCAGACCTATCATGGTATGTCGTTCCTAGTCACTGGACCCAAGGACCTCATTGTTTCAGAAAATCAAGTTGCTGTATTGAGGAATGGCTGTGCAGAATTGGACTGGATAACAGGGACAGGAGACCTGGTTGGAGCCTTGACAGCCGTTTTTCTCAGCCAAGGAAAGACTGCCTTTGAAGCTTCGTGCCTAGCAGTTTCTTATCTCAATATCTCTGCTGAGAGAATAGTTGTACAAGGAATGGGATTGGAAGATTTTCGTTACCAAGTTCTCAATCAACTCTCTCTCCTAAAAAGAGATGAAAACTGGCTAAAAGCCATCAAAGGAGACTTTTATGAATAGAGAAGCACTTAGACTGTATCTAGTAACCAATCGCTACCAAGATTCCTTGGAAAACTTTCTTGAAAAAGTCGAGACGGCCTGCCGTTCAGGTGTTACCATCATCCAACTACGAGAAAAAAATCTCACCACCAATCAATACTATCAACTGGCAAAACAAGTCAAGGAAATAACAGATGCCTATCAGGTACCCTTGATAATCGATGATCGATTGGATATCTGTCTAGCAGTCGATGCTGCTGGGTTGCATATAGGCGACGATGAACTACCAGTTTCGGTTGCTAGACAAGTCTTGGGTCCTGAAAAAATCCTCGGTGTCACTGCTAAAACAGTAAAAAGAGCCCTGGAAGCAGAAACATCGGGTGCGGATTACTTGGGAACAGGAGCCATTTTCCCAACTACGACCAAGGAGAATGCTCCCATCACCCTGATTTCAACCTTGAAAACCATTTGCCAAACGGTTGCCATTCCAGTAGTTGCTATTGGAGGCTTGACGTCAGAGAATATTGATCAACTTATCGGCACGGGTATAGCTGGAGTAGCTGTCGTACGTGATTTGATGCAGGCAGAAGATATTGAGGCAAAAACACAAGCCTTTTTAACAAAGCTAAATGACATTGTTTCCTAATCAAAAACTCTCTAATTCCTTATAGCGGGAACTAGAGAGTTTTTCTTAATCTTTAAAAGTTGTATGGTTGACTGGGCCAGAACCATGTCCGAGTTGAGGAGCGTCTTGGATGGCTTTTGTGATAAAGGCCTTGGCCTTATCAACTGCCTGATAAAGACTTCTGCCCTTGGCTAGTTCAGCCGTAATCACAGCAGCAAAGGTACATCCAGTACCATGGGTGTGACAAGTTTGAATTCTTGGACTTTCCCAGACAAATTGCTCCTCCTTGGTAAAAAGGAAATCCTTGGCACCACCTTCAAGATGGCCACCTTTGATAACAACGGACTGAGGACCAAATTCTTTTATAATCAGGCGACCGGCACGTTGCATATCTTCTGGATCATGGATTGAAAAACCAACAATCTCTTCTGCCTCAGGAAGATTCGGAGTGATAATGGTTGCAAGGGGAAGCAGATTTGTTTTTAGGTAGTCTCTGGCACTAGAATCAATCAGGGTGTCCCCACTCGTAGCGACCATAACAGGGTCAAGCACATAGGGACAGTCCAGCTTTTTAAGATAGGGTTGGATGATCTCCATGATCTCAGTAGTTGCCAACATCCCTGTTTTTACAGCCTGAGGCTTGATATCCGAAAAGACACTTTCCAATTGAGCTTCCAGCATTTTGTTGGAGACATGCTCGATTAATTGAACGCCTCTGGTATTTTGAGCGACAAGACTGGTCACAACGGCCATTCCATAGACATCTCTAGCTTGGAATGATTTTAAATCAGCCATAATGCCAGCACCGCCACTAGGGTCAGTCCCTGCAATGGTTAGAGCAACGGGTAAATAAGTCATCTAAAACCTCCCAACCAACTGAAGTTTGTATTCTTAAGAACAAGCTAGTCTGTTTGAGGAAAGTAATAGAAGATCAGGTAGTCCTCATTATCATTTCCACTTCCATCAGCTAGCATTACCTAGATTGAGTCAAAGGGATCTAACAGTCGTTAATCTCAGCTTCACGCACCCCTAGTGGTTGTTTTCTTTTTTTCTTCAGTATAGCATATTTTTATAGTTTATATAGTAAAATTTGACTGCAAATCTCTCGTTACAGGATTAGAATTCTATTTTCGAAAAAATAATAAAAATTATAGTTGACAAATGTAGATTTTTGGAATATACTAATAACTGTAATCGACAAATGTAGATTTAGGAGGTGTGATTATGCAGATTTCAGATGCAGAATGGCAGGTCATGAAGATTATTTGGATGCAAGGAGAGCAGACCAGTACGGATTTGATCATGGTTTTGGCGGAGCGGTTCGACTGGTCCAAGTCGACCATTCAAACTCTTTTGGCTCGTTTGGTGGAGAAAGAATGTTTGACTCGGGAAAAGCAGGGGAAGTCCTTTATCTATTCAGCCCTTTTAACTCTAGACGACAGTAGAGGTTTATTGGTTCAGGATATCAAAGACAAGCTTTGTTCCCGCAGGATGAAGCAGTTACTTGCCGATTTGATTGAAGAATGTGACTTTACCCTAGCTGACTTGGAAGGCTTGGAAGAAGTGATTTCAAAGAAAAAAGAGAGTGCTGTGGCAGAAGTAAGATGTAATTGTATGTAAAGGAGACGCTATGTTAAATCTATTTGTATCTATTGTTGTTTTAGGAATGATTACTTTTATCCTCTTTTGGTTTTTCAAAAAACCGCAAGAAGATGCTAAGAGAGCCCAACAAAAGAATGGCTATCAGGAGATTCGAGTGGAGGTCATGGGAGGATACACTCCAGAAACCATTATCCTTAAAAAATCGCAACCAGCTCGCATTATTTTTGATCGAAAAGATCCTTCACCTTGCTTGGATCAAATCGTTTTTCCAGACTTTGGAGTGCATGCAAATCTGCCTATGGGAGACCAATATGTGGTTGAAATTACTCCTGAAGAAGCAGGTGAGTATGGTTTCTCTTGTGGCATGAATATGATGCACGGTAAGATGATTGTAGAATAGGAGAATGATATGACTGAAAATGTAAAAGCAAGTCTTGAAAATGGTGTTCAAAAAATCCGTATCACGGCAGACAAAGGCTACCATCCAGCCCATATTCAACTACAAAAAGGGATTCCTGCTGAGATTACCTTTCATCGTGTGACACCTTCAAACTGTTATAAAGAGATTCTCTTCGAAGAAGAAGGGATTCTAGAACCAATCGCTCAAGACGAGGAAAAAGTCATTCGCTTTACGCCTCAAGACTTGGGCGAGCATGAATTTTCATGTGGCATGAAGATGCAAAAGGGAACCTACACCGTTGTTGAAAAAACTAAAAAGTCTCTCAGTCTTTTTCAGCGTTTTTGGATTACTAGTATCTTTACTGTGCCTCTTGTGATTCTCATGATTGGGATGTCTACAGGAGGAATTAGTCACCAAGTCATGCGTTGGGGCACCTTTTTAGCTACAACACCCATTATGCTGGTAGCTGGAGTTCCATATATCAGAAGCGCCTGGGCTAGTTTTAAAAAGCACAATTCCAACATGGATACCTTGGTTGCTCTGGGAACCCTAGTGGCCTATTTCTATAGCTTAGTTGCCCTCTTAACTGGTCTGCCCGTTTACTTTGAAAGTGCTGCATTTATCCTCTTCTTCATTCTTTTGGGAGCAGTTTTTGAGGAAAAAATGCGAAAAAATACTTCGCAGGCAGTCGAAAAATTATTAGACCTACAAGCAAAAACAGCAGAGGTTTTGCGTGATGATGTTTATGTTCAAATACCTCTAGAACAAGTCAAAGTTGGGGATCTCATTCGCGTTCGACCAGGTGAAAAAATTGCCGTTGATGGGACTGTGTTAGAAGGTGAAACGAGTATTGATGAATCAATGGTGACTGGGGAAAGTATTCCAGTCGATAAATCAGTTGGAGATGCTGTCATTGGTTCAACCATCAATAATAGTGGTACGATCATTTTTAGAGCTGAAAAAGTGGGTTCTGAGACTATGTTGGCTCAGATTGTGGACTTTGTGAAAAAAGCGCAAACGAGTCGTGCTCCTATTCAAGATTTGACCGACAAGATTTCAGGGATTTTTGTACCAGCAGTTGTCATTTTAGGACTTCTTACTTTTTGGATCTGGTTTGTTTTCCTTGGAGATAGCTTTGTGACGTCACTTCTCTACGGAGTTGCTGTTTTGATTATTGCCTGCCCTTGTGCACTAGGACTTGCGACACCGACAGCACTCATGGTTGGAACAGGACGAAGTGCCAAGATGGGGATTCTTCTCAAAAATGGTACAGTTTTACAGGAAATCCAAAAAGTCCAAACGGTTGTTTTTGATAAGACAGGAACCTTGACCGAAGGGAAGCCAGTAGTGACAGATGTTATTGGTGATGAAAGAGAAGTGCTAAGTTTGGCTGCTTCACTGGAAGATGTATCTCAACACCCGCTAGCTCAAGCTATTGTTAATCGTGCATCTGAACTAGGAATTAGCCTTTACCCAGTGGAAAACTTCCAAGCCTTGCATGGAAAAGGTGTGACTGGGATTATTAATGGTAAACAAGTCTTGCTGGGTAATGCTAAACTTTTAGCTGACCTTGCTATTCCACATGATTATCAAGAACGATTTGATTTGCTTGAGAAAGAAGCAAAAACAGTTGTCTTCCTATCCGTAGATGGTGAGTTAAAAGGCTTAATTGCCTTGCAGGATGTCCCTAAGGAAAATGCCAAAGAAGCTATTGCCAAATTGAAAAAACGTGGCCTTAGAACGGTCATGCTTACTGGAGATAATGCTGGAGTAGCCCATGCGATTGCAGAGCAAATTGGGATTGAAGAAGTAATCGCAAATGTCTTGCCAGAGGAAAAGGCACATGAAATTCACAAGCTTCAAAAGAATGGCAAATTGGCCTTTGTTGGAGATGGTATCAATGATGCGCCGGCCCTCAGTGTAGCCGATGTCGGAATTGCCATGGGCTCTGGAACAGATATTGCCATTGAATCAGCAGATCTTGTCCTTACAACCAACAATTTACTAGGATTGGCACGTGCTTTTGATATGAGTAAGAAGACCTTTAATCGTATTCTACTCAATCTTTTCTGGGCTTCTATCTATAACCTCATTGGTATTCCGATTGCAGCAGGAGTCTTTTCTGGTCTTGGTTTGGTACTCAATCCAGAACTTGCAGGATTGGCCATGGCCTTTAGTTCAGTATCTGTTCTAATCAGCTCTCTTATGCTTAATTTTACTAAAGTCGATTAATATTCTTCGAAAATCAAATTCAAACCACGTCAGCTTCACCTTGCCGTACTCAAGTACAGCCTGCGGCTAGCTTCCTAGTTTGCTCTTTGATTTTCATTGAGTATAAAAAGGCGGTATTAACCGCTTTTTTGCTATTCTAAAACAGATTTTCAAAACGCTTCCAAACTGTACTGTAATAGAGAATGAAAGTTTCTGAGCACATTCTTATGAATCTGAAAACAAATGTGATAAATTAGGATTGTAAATTTACTGAATCGTTTTCAAATAACATATAAAAGCGTTTTTTGTAAATATATGAAATTATTTTGAAGGAGAGTTATCATTATGACTCAAGGGAAAATTACTGCATCTGCAGCAATGCTTAACGTATTGAAAACATGGGGCGTAGACACTATCTACGGTATCCCATCAGGAACACTCAGCTCACTTATGGACGCTTTGGCTGAAGACAAAGATATCCGTTTCTTGCAAGTTCGCCACGAAGAAACAGGTGCTCTTGCAGCGGTTATGCAGGCTAAATTTGGCGGTTCTATCGGTGTTGCAGTTGGTTCAGGTGGTCCAGGTGCGACTCACTTGATCAACGGTGTTTACGATGCAGCTATGGATAACACTCCATTCCTCGCTATCCTTGGATCACGTCCAGTTAACGAATTGAACATGGATGCCTTCCAAGAATTGAACCAAAACCCAATGTACAACGGTATCGCTGTTTACAACAAACGTGTAGCTTACGCAGAGCAATTACCAAAAGTTATTGACGAAGCTTGCCGTGCTGCCGTTTCTAAAAAAGGTCCAGCTGTCGTTGAAATTCCAGTAAACTTTGGTTTCCAAGAAATCGACGAAAACTCATACTACGGTTCAGGTTCATACGAGCGTTCATTCATCGCTCCTGCTTTGAACGAAGTTGAAATTGATAAAGCTGTTGAAATTTTGAACAACGCTGAACGCCCAGTGATCTACGCTGGTTACGGTGGTGTTAAAGCTGGTGAAGTGATCACTGAATTGTCACGTAAAATCAAAGCACCAATCATCACAACTGGTAAAAACTTTGAAGCTTTCGAATGGAACTACGAAGGTTTGACAGGTTCTGCTTACCGTGTTGGTTGGAAGCCAGCCAACGAAGTGGTCTTTGAAGCAGACACAGTTCTTTTCCTTGGTTCAAACTTCCCATTTGCTGAAGTTTACGAAGCATTCAAAAACACTGAAAAATTCATCCAAGTGGATATCGACCCTTACAAACTTGGTAAACGTCACGCTCTTGACGCTTCTATCCTTGGTGATGCAGGTCAAGCAGCTAAAGCTATCCTTGATAAAGTAAACCCAGTTGAGTCTACTCCATGGTGGCGTGCAAACGTGAAGAACAACCAAAACTGGCGTGATTACATGAACAAACTCGAAGGTAAAACTGAGGGTGAATTGCAATTGTACCAAGTCTACAATGCAATCAACAAACATGCTGATCAAGACGCTATCTACTCAATCGACGTAGGTGACACTACTCAAACATCTACTCGTCACCTTCACATGACACCTAAGAACATGTGGCGCACATCTCCACTCTTTGCGACAATGGGTATTGCCCTTCCTGGTGGTATCGCTGCTAAGAAAGACAATCCAGATCGCCAAGTATGGAACATCATGGGTGACGGTGCATTCAACATGTGCTACCCAGACGTTATCACAAACGTTCAATACGACCTTCCAGTTATCAACGTTGTCTTCTCAAATGGTAAATATGCCTTCATCAAGGACAAATACGAGGACACAAACAAACACTTGTTTGGTTGTGACTTCCCTAATGCTGACTATGCGAAAATCGCTGAAGCGCAAGGTGCTGTAGGATTCACTGTGAACCGTATCGAAGACATCGATGCAGTTGTTGCAGAAGCTGTTAAACTCAACAAAGAAGGTAAGACAGTTGTGATCGATGCTCACATCACTCCACATCGTCCACTTCCAGTAGAAGTACTTGAGTTGGATCCAAAACAACACTCAGAAGAAGCAATCAAAGCCTTCAAGGAAAAATACGAAGCAGAAGAACTCGTACCATTCCGCCTCTTCTTGGAAGAAGAAGGATTGCAATCACGCGCAATTAAATAATTTCTCTCGTCGAAAATCAAATTTTAAATTTGTAGAATTTATTCTTTGATTTTCATAGAGTGAAACTTAAAAAGATCGGAGCAATCCGGTCTTTTTCTGGAGGATAGTTAATGAATTTAAATCAATTAGATATCATCGTTTCAAGTATTCCTCAAGTCTGTGCTGACTTGGAGCGTATTTTGGATAAACAGGCAGATTATGTTGATCAAGGCTTTGCTCAGTTCACGATTGGCAGTCATTGTCTAATGTTGTCCCAAAATCATTTGATTCCTTTGGAAGATTTTCAGTCAGGTATCATTCTTCACATTGAGATTGAGGATCTAGAGCAGAATTACCAACGTTTAAAAGAGAGAGGTGTCGAGATTTTACACGGTCCTTGTGAAACGGATTGGGGAACAGAGTCCTTATTAGTTAAAGGTCCTGCTGGTCTAGTGCTTGATTTTTATCGTATGAAATAAGGGGCTTAGTCATTTGAAGATAACCTTAACTATTCTTAAAACAGAATGTGAGAATATGAACTATTGAAAGATCGGAGCAATCCGGTTTTTTTTCTGTTATGCGATTTTCAGTCCGTCTCGTTCCATTAGGTGCGAGACAAAAAACCACCCGCTGACGGGTGGTTATGATTTCTACACTTATTGTTTGGCTTCCTGTTTTAATTGTTGCACCTGTTCCTTGTACTGGAGAAGCTCCTTGTCTTTTTTATGGATAGTCGTTTCTGCTTCAGCAATGCGGCTTTTCAGCTCTTGAGTCTTGCCATGGTGATAGCTAAAACCAATAGCACTACCAACAATGATCCCGATTACTAGACAAGTAAAAATCACCAAAATCAAGGGAGCAGATAGTTGTGTAAAGACAAGACTGACAGTTACTGTTTGACGATTGAGCAGACCAAAGGAGATCACAATGACTAATAAGATCAAACCGCCAATTAGATAAGCCTTATCTTTCAGTGACAATTCATTAATTTTTTTTAGCATAAGTTCCTTTTCTCCTGACTATGTTGATAGAAAATTACACACCATTTAGGTATTAACAAAATTCATTTTACTAGAAAATTTCGATACTGTCAATAATTTCTAACAGCTTATTTACCATCAATCGATTCATTGAAAAGGAGTATTCATTTTCTAATATTTGATTGACTAAACAGATCGGAGCAATCCAGTCTTTTTTCTGTTCCCTCTTTCTTCTCACAAGATTGTGATAGTTTACATCTTTATAACAAAAGCTTCAAAGTCTTGATTGTTTTGAAAGAAGATTATAAAATAAGATTCAGTAAAAATGAAATAGGTTTTGAAAATAACTGAAAAACAAATGAAAATGTTAGGTTGGGTAGCGACCTTTATGTCTGTTATGATGTATATGTCTTACTTCCCACAAATCATGGACAATCTGGCTGGTCAAAAAGGAAATTTCATTGAGCCCTTGGTTGCAGCGATCAACTGTAGTCTATGGGTCTACTACGGTCTTTTCA
Organism: Streptococcus infantis; assembly: GCF_047463175.1. Classification (GTDB taxonomy): domain Bacteria; phylum Bacillota; class Bacilli; order Lactobacillales; family Streptococcaceae; genus Streptococcus; species Streptococcus infantis_AC. The sequence goes on along the minus strand of NZ_JASHEJ010000002.1, from coordinate 108,971 downwards.
AAAAAGAAAGAGATATCCCCCTTGCAGCAGCGAATGCACCAGGTATTATTTTTGGCCTAGTAACCGCTATCACAGCTTTGATTTAAAAGGAACAGAGGAGACTAGTTTTCAGTCTTCTTTTTTTGTTTCCGGGGAGGCTATTTGCTTTTTCGAGAGGATAATTTTTTAAAAAACAATCTGATCAACTTAAATAGTAGAATAGTATCAGTATGTCACAGTATTTTATAAGAAAAGGTTTCAGAATGAGCTATAATATAAGTAAATGAACAAGCAAATAAGAAAGTTGAGTAGACTTATGACCGAAAAACTGACTTTTCCGGATGGTTTCGGCTGGAACAGGCGAAATGAACAAGCGCTATGGCTTTATCTATGTGGATCGAGATAACGCAGGAAATGGGACTCTCAAACGTAGCAAGAAGAAATCCTTCTACTGGTACAAGGATGTCATTGCCAGCAATGGTGCAAGCATTGAGTAGAGCACATTTGTTCACTATTTTTATAAAATCTTCTCCCTAATTTATAAGATGTGAAAAAGAGTTCAATTCGAACTCTTTTTTTGCTATAATGAGGGGAGAAAAATCAGACAGGAGATTGACATGTCAGAACCATTATTTTTACAATCAGTTATGCAAGAAAAAATTTGGGGAGGTACCAAGCTACGTGATGAGTTTGGTTACGACATCCCAAGTGAAAAAATCGGAGAATACTGGGCCATCTCAGCTCATCCAAATGGAGTGTCTAAGGTAGCCAATGGCCGCTTTGAAGGAACAGACCTTGCTACTTTGTATGCAGAACACCGTGAGTTGTTTGGCAACCGTCCAGAGCCTGTATTTCCACTCTTGACCAAAATCCTTGATGCCAATGATTGGCTCAGTGTTCAAGTTCATCCAGACGATGCCTACGGGTTAGAGCATGAAGGCGAACTTGGAAAAACAGAGTGCTGGTACATCATCGCAGCAGATGAAGGCTCAGAGATTATTTACGGTCACAATGCTAAGTCTAAAGAAGAACTCCGCCAGCAAATTGAAGATAAAAACTGGGATGCTTTGCTTACAAAAGTACCTGTTAAGGCAGGAGACTTCTTCTATGTACCAAGCGGAACCATGCACGCTATCGGTGCAGGCATCTTAATCCTTGAAACGCAACAGTCTAGTGATACCACCTACCGAGTTTATGACTTTGACCGTAAGGATGACAATGGCAACTTGCGTGAACTTCATCTTGAAAAATCAATCGACGTTTTGAATATTGGTGAGCCTGCAAATAGTCGTCCTGTGACTGTCAAAGCAGATGATTTGCGTTCAACTATACTTGTCTCTAATGATTTCTTTGCCGTTTACAAGTGGGAAATCACAGGAAAAGTTGAATTTGAGAAGACAGCTGATTACAGCTTGTTGAGCGTCTTGGCTGGTCAAGGGAAAGTGACTGTAGACGGAAAAGATTATCCAATTCAAAAAGGTAGTCACTTTATCTTACCAAGTGATGTTGAAGCTTGGACCTTGGAAGGGCAAGGTCTAGAATTGATTGTTAGCCATCCATAAAAAGAAAAGACTTGAGAGATATTCTCAAGTCCTTTTTTGTATTTACATAAATTGGGCGATAAAGACCACGATGATGATAATTGGAATGATGAAACGAAGAAGGAAAAGCCAGACTTGGAAAAGTCCTTGTTTCCATGGTGTTTCATCAAGATGAAGTTCCTCCATTGCCAGTGTTTTCTTGAAAATATAGCCTGTAAAAAGAGACAAGCAGAGAGCACCGAAAGGCATAAGGAGGTTGGAAACCAAGAAATCCATGGCGTCAAAGAAGGTCTTTCCGAAGATATGGACATCAGCCATCACACCATAGGATAGGGCCGAAGGGATACCAAAGACAAAAGTCAATACCCCTAAAATCATACTCCACTTAGCACGCTTACGATTGTCTTGGTTGGTGATGTTACCAACATTGATTTCAAGCATAACGACTGAGGAAGTTATCGTCGCAAAGAGGAAAAGCAAGAGAAAGAGAATATAGAAAATAGTACCAAAAGGCATATTGTCAAAGAGTTGCGGCAAAACAATAAAGAGGAGACTTGGTCCACCTTCAGATTGGATATTAAAGGCTGACATCGCAGGGAAAATCGCAAGCCCAGCCATGATCGATACAGAGATATTCAAGGCTACGATGGAAATTCCTGATTGGATCAGCTTAGTCTTCTTGTCTAGGTAGGAAGCGTAGGTCAGCATGGCTGTAACTCCAAGGGATAGGGCAAAGAAAGATTGACCCAGTGCATAGAGAAGTCCAGCACTTGTTAGTTTTGAAAAGTCAGGTTTGAGGAAGTAAACGACGCCTTCCATGGCATTTGGCAAGCTAAGAGAACGCCCGATAATAATGACAAAGATGATAAAAAGTAGGGGCATCATAACCTTAGAGGCTCTTTCAATTCCTTTTTGAACGCCGTGTGAAACAATGAAAATGTTCAAGAAGATAAAGGCTGCTTGGGCTCCTAAAGCAATAACTGGATTAGAAATGATGGACGAGAATTGCTGGGCATAATCTCCATTTCCGATTAGGTGGAATAATCTTCCAATCTCGATACCAAGGTATACCAGAATCCAACCCCCAATGACACTATAAAATGAGAGAAGGATGAAAAGAGCAAAGGCACCAATCCAACCAATAAAGTTGTACTTTTGATTGTTTCCAAGTTTGCCAAAGGTTTTGATTGCTGACACGCCAGCGCTTCGACCAAGGGCAAACTCAGCCAGTAGAAGAGGGAAACCAATTAAATTTGTCGAGATAAGAAAGACCAGTAAGAAACCTCCCCCCACCATTGGCAGCGGTCATATAAGGGAACTTCCAAACAGCTCCAAGACCAATAGCAGAACCAGCAGATGCAAGGATGAAGCCCAGTTTTGAGCCCCATTGCGATTTTTCAGACATCGTTAAAACTCCAATCTATTTTTAAAATAAGAAAAGGCTACTTGAATTATCAAATAGCCTTCTCTCAATTGCTCTTTTTAGCTTTATCTTTGATTGATAGACTTGATTATCCTATCATGATTTTTCAAGTCTGTCAAGAAAGCGATTTTCATGTTTTCATAAAAAATATGATAAAATACTTGACTCTACCCTAAGGTAAGGGGATATACTATTCATGTGAGGAGGAAATCATGTACCATATCAAAGAAGCTGCGCAACTTTCAGGTGTCTCCGTCAAGACCCTCTACCATTATGATAAGATAGGACTCTTGGTTCCGTTAAAATCAGAAAATGGCTATCGAACCTATAGTCAAGAGGATTTAGAACGACTTCAGGTTATCCTCTATTACAAGTATCTAGGCTTTTCTTTAGAAAAAATAGCAGAGCTATTAGAACAAGAAACTTCAGAGTTATTGCCCCATCTGATCAGGCAACTGGACTATCTGACTCGAGAAAGGCAACATCTAGACACCTTGATTTCAACCTTACAAAAAACCATTCAAGAACAAAAAGGAGAAATAAAAATGACCATTGAGGAAAAATTCACGGGATTTAGTTATCAAGACAATCAAAAATACCACCAAGAAGCGGTAGAGAAATATGGGCAAGAAGTTATGGATCAAGCCCTCGAGCGACAAAAGGGTCGTGAAGACGAGGCCACAGCCGCCTTCAACCAAATTTTTCAAGCCTTGGCACAAAACCTTCAAGCTGGTCTGCCTGCAACAGCGGCCGAAAACCAAGAGCAAGCTGCTAAACTCTTGCAAGCCATCCGTACTTATGGATTTGACTGCTCTATTGAGGTATTCGGTCATATCGGTAAAGGTTACGTCTACAACCCAGAGTTTAAGGAAAACATTGACAAATTTGGACCTGGAACAGCTCAATACACTTCAGATGTTATTGCCCACTATGTTAGAACTCAGACAAAATAAAAATCGGCGGAGTAATCTCTGCCGATTTCTTACTTTAAAGATTAATCATAATGCAGACTTCCTGCCACCCAGCCAGTACAGAGGGCAGAAGTGATGTTAAAGCCACCCGTGTGGGCGTTGATATCTAGGACCTCTCCTGCAAAGTGAAGGCCAGGAACCAGTTTGCTTTCCAGCGTTTTAGGATTGATTTCCTTGAGACTAATACCTCCTTTGGTAACAAAGGATTTAGCAAGGGACATTTTGCCAGTTACGGGAATTTTAAGAACTTTGATAGACTGGACAAGTTGGTCCCGTTCTTTTTCAGTTAGCTGTTTAACTTTTTCAGGGTATCCTTGCACAAAGAATTCTGCTAAGCGTTCTGGCAACAAAGATTTCAAGGCATTTTTTAAGGATTTTTCACGATTTTCTTCTAGAAATGCCACCAAGTCGCTCTCAGAAAGCTGAGGCAAAGTGTCTAAGGAAAGTATCTCACCACCCTTGACAAAGCTTGACATACGCAGGGCAGCAGGGCCTGACAAACCAAAGTGGGTAAAGAGCAAATCATGAGTAATGACGTGCTTGCTATAACTGAGGGTTACATCATCTAGGGAAATTCCCTGCAAGGCCTTATGAGGAAAATCTGTCAATAAGGGACTTTCAGCAGCTTCAAGCTCTGTAATGGTGTGCTTAAAATGGCGAGCAATCTCGTGGCCAAAACCAGTCGAACCAGTCGAAGGATAAGACTTACCACCTGTTGTGACGATGAGTTTATCACAAGTGAAGGTCTGGTCTGCTGATTTAAGGACAAACTGGTCGTCTATCTTTTTAACAGAAACAATCTCTGTTTGAGTGGCAATTTGCCCACCAAGTTCAATGATTTTCTTTTCCAAGGCTTCGATAATGGTTCGCGATTTATCGCTAGCTGGGAAGACACGTCCGTGGTCTTCAACCTTGAGTTTAACACCATTTTCCGTGAAAAAGTTGATGATATCATGGTTATCAAACTGGGAGAAGACACTGTAAAGAAATCGCCCATTTCCAGGGATGCCAGCTAGTAGGTCGTCTAAAGTGCCGTTGTTAGTCACATTGCAACGACCACCGCCAGTTCCAGCTAATTTTTTTCCAAGTTTCCGATTTTTTTCAATGAGAAGGGTTTTCTGCCCGTAAAAGCTACTGGAAATCGTAGCCATCATACCAGCAGGGCCCCCTCCGATGACAATAGTATCAAAATGTTTCATAAGAGTATTGTACCATAAAAAAACAAGAGATGATTAGACATCTCTTGTCAGATTTATTAGTTGATTTCGTATCCCATGAGGAGCCCGCCTTCTTCCGCATAGAAACTGCAGAGTCCAGAAGTTGGGATGATTCTAATGTCAGCTTGTGGGTATTTTTCTCGTAAGAGCTCTGAAAGCTGTTGGCAGAATTTGTCATTGCTACGATGAGCCATGACGATACGCCCACCAGCGTAGCCAGCTTTGATTAACTCTTCATAAGCAGCCTGAAGGGACTTTTTAGGACCACGAGCTTTTTGGAGGAGTTCTAAGGTTCCGGTTTCGCTTGCTTCTCCGACCATTCGAATATTTAGGAGCCCGACAACTGTACCGATAAGCTTACTCAATCGACCGTTTTTAACCAGGTTATCCACTTTAGCAAGAACGAACAACAACTTCGTTTTTTCTTGGTAAGTAGTAATCACTTCAACGACTTCTTCAAAAGAAAGTCCTTGGTTGATCAAATCATTAATCTTTTCGACGATTAGGTCAACTTCCCCACCAGCTGATAAGCTATCGATGACATGAATTTGAGTATCAGGGTGTTCTTCGAGATAGATATTCTTAGCTAATTGAGCACTATTGTGGCTACCAGAGAGAGTTCCAGTGATAGTCACTACAAAAATATGTTTGGCACCTTCGAATGCTCGTAAGTAATCATCAGGACTAGGGCAGGCTGATTTTGAAGCTTCAGAAGTCGCATACATAGTTTCCATCATCTTATCGATATCCAGATTGGCATCATCGACAAAGACTTGATCTGCTACCTGAATCTTTAAGGGAACACTGACAAATTCAGTATCAAAAGCAAGGTTTTCCAGCTGGCGATAATCACAACCAGAGTCAGCTACAATCTTCCAAGTCATAGAAATTCTCCATCTTTATCACTTATACATTGACAAAGGTTCTGTCTTTTTTTACAATTATATCATGAAAGCCCTTGAAACAAAAGTAGTACCTCTCTGTTGTCACAAGTAGAAAGAAATTGTTATGTCTGAACGTAAAATATCTGAAAAATCGCTTGAAAACCTTAGAAAATCAAATCAAGAATCTAATTTGCTAACCAGAGAAGCGATTGAAACAGCTCTTTTGCAACTCTTGGAGAAAAAGGAGTTGGCCAAGATTAGCATTTCTGAGTTAGTCAAGCGTGCTGGCGTTTCTCGTGCAGCTTTTTATCGAAACTATGATTCAAAAGAAGAGATTTTAGAAAGTGTCTTTAAACGTAGCGTTCATAACATCATGGAGCAATTGAGTCATTACGATGTTAAAACAGACCTTTATCTCGTATGGGTTCACCTCTTTAGAGAAGCCAAGAAAGAAGCCAAAGTTATTCAGCTTGCCCTAGACTATCACTTAGAAAAAATCTTTGTGCAAGCCATGCAAGAATTTCTAGAAAAATACTATGGAAAATCAAAAGGAGTCAGCTCTTACCTGCATTCTTTTTGGAGTTCGGCCATCGTATCGGTCTTGCTTAAATGGATCAAGGATGGGATGAAGGTTCCTGCTGAAAAAATCGCAGATCTACGCCTGCCATTTTTCAAAAAATAAAACATGAGGAGAAATGCTATGACAGAAAAAAGACTAGCTTGGGATGAGTATTTTGCTGCTCAAGCCCTATTGATTGCCAATCGCTCAACCTGTAAACGTGCCAAGGTAGGAGCAGTTTTAGTCAAGGATAACAAGGTTATTTCAACAGGTTATAATGGTTCTGTATCAGGAACAGAGCATTGTATCGATCATGACTGTCTGGTGATTGAAGGCCACTGTGTCCGCACTCTTCATGCAGAAGTGAATGCTATCTTACAAGGGTCAGAGCGTGGCGTTCCAAAAGGTTTCACAGCCTATGTCACTCATTTTCCATGCCTTAACTGTACCAAGCAGTTACTACAAGTAGGATGTGAGCGTGTGGTTTATATTAATCAATATCGCATGGACGATTATGCCCAATACCTTTATCAAGAAAAAGGGACAGAATTAACACATTTGCCACTTGAGACAGTTCAAGCAGCTCTTCAAGCAGCAGATTTGATCTAGAGTTATAAAAAAATAAATGGTTTAGAAAGATTTTTAAACCATTTTTTGGTATAATAAGAAGAATAAATTGAAAGAAGGAATTCAGAAAATGGGAAAACTTGAAGTTATTAATCATCCACTGATTCAACACAAATTATCAATCTTGCGTCGCACTGACACTTCTACAAAAGCTTTTCGTGAACTAGTAGACGAGATTGCAATGTTGATGGGATATGAAGTGCTTCGTGATCTTCCACTTGAAGATGTAGAAATCGAAACACCGATTACAAAAACAGTTCAAAAACAGTTGGCTGGTAAAAAATTGGCAATTGTCCCAATCTTGCGTGCAGGTATTGGTATGGTTGATGGACTATTGAGTTTGGTTCCAGCAGCAAAAGTTGGGCACATTGGTATGTACCGTGACGAAGAAACCCTTCAACCAGTAGAATACTTGGTAAAATTACCTGAAGATATTGACCAACGTCAAATTTTTGTAGTTGATCCTATGCTTGCAACAGGTGGATCAGCGATTTTGGCTGTTGACTCCCTCAAAAAACGTGGAGCTTCAAACATCAAGTTTGTCTGCCTTGTATCAGCTCCAGAAGGTGTGAAGGCACTTCAAGCAGCACACCCTGATGTAGAAATCTTTACAGCAGCTTTGGATGAACGCTTGAACGAACATGGTTACATCGTTCCAGGCCTTGGAGATGCTGGAGACCGCTTGTTCGGAACAAAATAAGATTCTAAAGTGACATTGAGACTATAGCCTAGTCTTAGTTTTGAAAGGAGGTTAAATTTTTGTATCTGTTAGTAGGATAGAGCAAAAATTTGACCTTTTTTGACCAAGGATATATAATAATCCTATTAACAAAGAAATTAGAAATCAAAAGGAGAAATGAATGATTCCTGTAGTTATTGAACAAACAAGTCGTGGAGAACGCTCGTATGACATTTACTCACGTCTTCTTAAGGACCGCATTATCATGTTGACTGGACCAGTCGAAGACAATATGGCAAACTCAGTTATCGCCCAATTACTTTTCTTGGATGCCCAAGATAGTACAAAAGATATTTACCTTTATGTAAACACTCCTGGAGGTTCTGTATCAGCTGGTTTGGCAATCGTTGATACTATGAACTTTATCAAGGCAGATGTCCAAACTATCGTTATGGGAATGGCAGCCTCAATGGGTACAATTATTGCTTCAAGTGGAGCAAAGGGTAAACGTTTCATGCTTCCAAATGCAGAATACATGATTCACCAACCGATGGGTGGTACAGGTGGTGGTACACAGCAAACCGATATGGCTATTGCTGCTGAACACTTGCTAAAAACTCGTAAGACTTTGGAGCAAATTCTTGCAGATAATTCTGGCAAATCAGTTGAGCAAATCCATGCAGATGCTGAACGTGATTACTGGATGAGCGCTCAAGAAACACTTGAATATGGTTTCATCGATGAAATCATGGCAAATAATTCATTAAACTAATAATCCTTAAAAGCAAACTCGACTGAGTTTGCTTTTTTTGGTATAATAGTAAGAAGATTGTTAGAAGGAAGTTGTAATATGTTTCAAAAAGAGAGTCGGTCTGGCCTGATTATCTACCTATACTATAATCGTGATGCAAAAAAGCTCGGTCATTATGGCGATATTTGTTACCACTCAAAAAAACACCGTTATCTGCAACTTTATGTCCCAACAGAAGAAGTGGAAGAACTGGTGAGCCGTTTAGGAAAAGAGAAATTTATCAAAAAAGTGAGACTTTGTCATATCCAAGAATTGGAAACTCCTTTTGTTGGTAGTCTATACAGAAATAGCGAAAACGTTATCATGTAAAAATCGCGATAAATGTATTGACAATTTTCTGATAATTCGGTATATTCTTAACATATAATTTAAATTGAATATTAAAAGGAGACAAATTATGAAGAAAAAATTTGCCTTATCACTTGTAGCTCTTGCAAGTGTAGCTGTTTTAGCAGCTTGTGGAGAAGTGAAGTCAGGAGCTTCAAACTCAACTGGTAACGAAATCGGCAAAGAACTAAAAATCGGTTTTAACTTTGAAAAAACTGGTGAAGTAGCAGCCTACGGTAGCGCTGAACAAAAAGGTGCTCAATTGGCCGTTGATGAAATCAACGCAGCTGGTGGTATCGATGGAAAACAAATCGAAGTTGTAGACAAAGATAACAAATCTGAGACAGCTGAAGCAGCTACCGTTACAACAAACCTTGTTACCCAATCAAAAGTGAACGCTCTTGTAGGACCTGCAACTTCAGGTGCCACTGCCGCAGCGGTTGCCAATGCTGGTAAAGCAGGTGTACCATTGGTAACCCCATCAGCAACTCAAGATGATTTGACAAAAGGTCAAGATTACCTTTTCCGTGCAACCTTCATCGATAGCTTCCAAGGACAAATTATTGCTAAATACACAACTGATAACTTGAAAGCGAAGAAAGTCGTTCTATACTACGATAACTCATCTGACTATGCTAAAGGGATTGCTGAATCTTTCAAGAAATCTTATAAAGGTGAAATTGTAGCGACAGAAACGTTCCAATCTAAGGATACAGATTTCCAAGCCGCACTTACAAAAATCAAAGATAAAGACTTCGATGCCATTGTCCTTCCAGGGTACTACACTGAAACTGGTAAAATTGTAAACCAAGCACGTGGTATGGGAATCAAACAACCAATCATCGGTGGTGATGGATTTAGTGATGCTAAATTCGTTGAACAAGCAACACCTGCTGCAGCTACAGACATCTACTACGTAGCTGGATTCTCTACTGAAGGTGAAATGACTGATAAAGCCAAGAAATTCGTAGAAGCTTATAAAGCGAAATACAACGAAGAACCTTCAACATTTGCAGCTCTTGCTTATGACTCAGTTTACCTTGTAGCTAATGCTGCAAAAGGTGCAAAAACTTCAGTTGATATCAAGAACAATCTTGCTAAAACACAAAACTTCGAAGGTGTTACAGGTCAAACAAGCTTTGATGCAGATCATAACACTGTGAAAACAGCCTTCATGATGACCATGAATAATGGTAAAGTAGATGCGGCAGAAGTCGTAAAACCTTAATTTTATAGATATCGTAAATGGGGAATGAGCTTTTACTCACTCCCTGTTTCGGTGTTTATAAAGGGATTATTTTTTTATAAAATCCTAAAAATAAAACTTAGAAAGAGTGAACCATATGCTTCAACAACTTGTCAATGGTTTAATCTTGGGTAGTGTCTATGCCTTGCTAGCCCTAGGTTATACTATGGTTTATGGAATTATCAAGCTTATTAACTTTGCCCATGGTGATATCTATATGATGGGTGCTTTCATGGGTTATTTCTTGATTAATGCCCTCCATTTAAATTTCTTTTTAGCCTTAATTTTGTCCATGATTGGTTCAGCTATTCTCGGTGTTATCATCGAGTTTCTAGCCTACCGTCCACTCCGACATTCAACTCGTATCTCTGTATTGATTACTGCTATCGGGGTATCCTTCTTGCTTGAGTATGGAATGGTCTATCTAGTAGGTGCCAATACACGTGCCTTCCCTCAAGCAATCCAAACAGTTCGTTATGACTTGGGTCCAATCAGTCTAACAAATATTCAATTGTTGATTTTGACAGTTTCGATTGTCTTGATGATTCTTTTGCAACTCATCGTGCAAAAAACAAAAATGGGGAAAGCTATGCGTGCCGTATCTGTAGATAGTGATGCAGCTCAATTGATGGGGATTAACGTAAACCGTACAATCAGTTTCACCTTTGCCTTAGGTTCAGCTCTTGCTGGTGCAGCAGGTGTCTTGATTGCCCTTTACTACAACTCTCTTGAACCATTGATGGGAATGACTCCAGGTATTAAATCATTCGTGGCTGCCGTTTTAGGTGGTATCGGTATTATTCCTGGTGCAGCTCTCGGAGGTTTTGTAATCGGACTATTGGAAACTTTTGCAACAGCCTTCGGAATGTCAGATTTCCGTGATGCTATCGTGTACGGAATCTTGCTATTGATCTTGATTGTTCGTCCAGCTGGTATCCTTGGTAAGAATGTGAAAGAGAAGGTGTAAACAATGAAAGAAAATTTAAAAGTTAATATTCTCTGGTTGCTCCTTTTGTTGCTTGGATATGGTGTGATTAGCTTATTAGTTTCGTTTGGTATTTTAAACCTTTTCCATATTCAGATTCTAGAACAAATTGGTATCAATATTATTCTTGCAGTAGGACTTAACCTTATCGTTGGTTTTTCTGGTCAATTTTCTCTTGGGCATGCTGGATTCATGGCTATCGGTGCCTATGCAGCAGCCATTATCGGATCAAAATCTCCAACCTATGGTGCATTCTTTGGAGCTATGTTGCTCGGTGCTATCATTGCTGGTCTGGTTGCCTTGGTAGTTGGAATTCCTACCCTTCGTTTGAAGGGGGACTACCTTGCAGTTGCGACACTTGGGGTTGCTGAAATTATCCGTATCCTAATCGTCAATGGTGGTGATTTAACAAACGGAGCTGCTGGTATCCTCGGTATTCCAAACTTTACTAATTGGCAAATGGTATACATTTTTGCCGTGATTACGACAATTGCAACGCTGAATTTCCTTCGTAGTCCAATCGGTCGTTTAACCTTGTCTGTTCGTGAAGATGAAATTGCAGCTGAATCTGTCGGGGTCAATACAACAAAAATCAAAATTATCGCATTTGTCTTTGGAGCTATGACTGCAAGTATTGCAGGTTCCCTTCAAGCTGGATTTATCGGTTCTGTTGTGCCAAAAGATTATAGCTTTATCAACTCTATCAACGTTTTAATTATCGTTGTATTTGGTGGATTGGGATCAATTACAGGAGCAATTGTAGCTGCGATTGTTCTTGGTATTTTGAATATGTTCCTTCAAGACGTGGCTAGCGTTCGTATGATTATCTATGCTTTGGCCTTGGTACTCGTTATGATTTTCAGACCAGGAGGTCTTCTTGGAACATGGGAGTTGAGCCTATTAAGACTCTTTAAAAAAGGTAAGAAGGAGGGACAAAACTAATGGCATTACTTGAAGTAAAACAGTTAACCAAGCATTTTGGTGGTCTGACAGCTGTTGGAGATGTAACTCTAGAATTGAACGAAGGTGAACTTGTTGGCCTGATTGGACCGAATGGTGCTGGGAAAACAACTCTCTTCAACTTGCTGACAGGAGTTTATGAACCAAGTGAAGGAACAGTAACCTTAGATGGTCACTTATTAAATGGTAAGCAACCTTATAAAATTGCTGCTCTTGGTTTAGGGCGTACCTTCCAAAACATCCGCCTCTTTAAAGACTTGACAGTTTTGGATAACGTTCTTATTGCATTTAGTAATCATCATGAACAACATGTTTTTGCAAGTTTCTTGCGCTTACCAGCTTTTTATAAGAATGAAAAAGAATTAAAAGCCAAAGCCTTAGAATTACTAAAAATCTTTGATTTAGATGGTGATTCTGAAACCTTAGCTAAAAACTTAGCCTATGGTCAACAACGTCGTTTGGAAATTGTTCGTGCCCTTGCAACAGAACCTAAAATCCTCTTCTTGGATGAGCCTGCAGCAGGTATGAACCCCCAAGAAACTGCAGAATTGACTGAGTTGATCCGTCGCATCAAGGATGAATTCAAGATCACCATCATGCTGATTGAACATGATATGAACTTGGTAATGGAAGTCACTGAACGTATCTATGTTCTAGAATACGGTCGTTTGATTGCTCATGGGACCCCAGATGAAATCAAGAACAATAAACGTGTTATCGAAGCTTATCTTGGAGGTGAAGCCTAATGTCTATGTTAAAAGTTGAAAACCTCTCAGTTCACTACGGTATGATTCAAGCTGTACGTGATGTGAGCTTTGAAGTTAATGAAGGGGAAGTTGTTTCACTTATCGGTGCTAATGGTGCAGGTAAAACAACCATCCTTCGTACCCTATCAGGACTTGTGCGCCCAAGTTCTGGTCGAATTGAATTTTTGGGACAAGAAATCCAAAAAATGCCTGCACAGAAGATTGTGGCATCAGGACTTTCTCAAGTACCAGAAGGACGTCATGTCTTCCCTGGTTTGACTGTTTTGGAAAACTTGGAGATGGGAGCCTTTCTTAAGAAAAATCGTGAAGAGAATCAAGCAAATTTGAAGAAAGTCTTCTCTCGTTTCCCTCGTTTGGAAGAACGTAAAAATCAAGATGCGGCTACTCTATCTGGTGGTGAACAGCAGATGCTTGCCATGGGACGTGCACTCATGTCAACGCCTAAACTACTTTTATTAGATGAACCATCAATGGGGCTTGCGCCAATCTTTATCCAAGAAATTTTTGATATCATCCAAGATATTCAAAAACAAGGGACAACAGTTCTCTTGATTGAGCAAAATGCTAATAAAGCACTAGCTATCGCTGATCGAGGATATGTTCTTGAGACAGGAAAGATTGTCCTATCAGGAACAGGAAAAGAACTCGCAGCATCAGATGAAGTCAGAAAAGCATATCTAGGTGGCTAAAAAGGTCTGGGGGACCTTTTTAGTCGGCGGATAAAAATTGCGTCAGCAATTAACATCTAGTCTGGGGGACCTTTTTAGTCGGCGGATAAAGATTGCAAAGCAATCATACAATCTACATAAGTATAAGATTAAGGGCTCTAAGTTGAGCTCTTTTTCGTAAAGTCCTTCAGATTTTTCTGAATCTTGAAAAAGAAATGAAAGCGTTTGATAGCTTTCCGTAAAAAGTGTATAATAAAACTATAAACATAAAGGAGATTTCCTATGGCAGTTAAAGATTTTATGACACGCAAGGTCGTTTATATCAGTCCTGATACAACTGTTGCACACGCAGCAGATTTGATGCGCGAACAAGGCTTGCACCGTCTCCCTGTTATTGAGAATGATAAATTAGTAGGCTTGGTAACAGAAGGGACAATCGCTGAAGCTAGTCCTTCAAAAGCGACTAGTCTTTCAATCTTCGAGATGAATTATCTACTTAATAAGACAAAAGTAAAAGACGTCATGATTCGAGATGTTGTTACTGTCTCAGGCTATGCAAGTTTAGAAGATGCAACTTATCTCATGCTTAAAAATAAGATTGGTATTTTGCCAGTTGTTGACAACGGACAATTGTATGGAGTCATTACAGATCGTGATGTATTCAGTGCCTTTCTTGAAATCGCTGGATATGGTGAAGAAGGAATCCGTGTTCGTTTTATCACAGAAAATGAAGTTGGAGTTTTAGGTAAGATTGTTTCTTTAATCGTTGAGGAAAATCTTAATATCTCTCATACCGTTAATATTCCACGTAAGGATGGTAAAATTGTTATTGAAGTACAAATTGAGGGAAGCATTGATCTTTCATCATTGAAAAAGAAATTCGAGGATGAAAATATTCTCGTAGATGAAATTACAAAAACTTCTGCAAAAAAACTCTAAAAAGAAAAATATAACTTACTTTAAGCTTGCGAAAAAAATTTTTTTCTAGTATAATAGTTTATTGTGAGCAAACCTCACTTACCCCATGCAATGACTTGGGGTCATTAGACCAAAAGGAGGAACATATCAATGGCTAAATACGAAATTCTTTATATCATTCGTCCAAACATTGAAGAAGAAGCGAAAAACGCTTTGGTAGCACGTTTTGACTCTATCTTGACTGACAACGGTGCAACTGTTGTTGAATCAAAAGATTGGGAAAAACGTCGTCTTGCATACGAAATCCAAGATTTCCGTGAAGGACTTTACCACATCGTTAACGTTGAAGCAAACGACGACGCAGCTCTTAAAGAGTTTGACCGTCTTTCAAAAATCAACGCTGACATTCTTCGTCACATGATCGTCAAACTTGACGCGTAAGAAGGTAGATTATGATTAACAATGTTGTACTTGTAGGGCGTATGACACGTGACGCTGAGTTACGTTATACCCCATCAAATGTAGCAGTTGCGACTTTTACTCTTGCAGTAAACCGTACATTCAAGAGTCAAAATGGCGAACGTGAGGCTGATTTTATCAATGTCGTTATGTGGCGCCAACAGGCTGAAAATCTTGCTAACTGGGCTAAAAAAGGCTCTCTTGTCGGGATTACAGGTCGTATTCAGACTCGTAGTTACGATAACCAGCAAGGACAACGTGTCTACGTGACAGAAGTCGTAGCTGAGAATTTCCAAATGTTGGAAAGCCGTAGTGCTCGTGAAGGACAAAGTGGTGGAGCTTATTCTGCACCAACTGCCAGTCATTCAGCACCTACAAATTCAGTACCAGACTTTTCACGTGATGAAAATCCATTTGGATCAACCAATCCTTTGGATATTTCAGATGATGATTTACCATTCTAATGGACAATTAATACTATAAAGGAGAAAAAACATGGCTCAACAACGTCGTGGCGGATTCAAACGCCGTAAAAAAGTTGATTACATCGCAGCAAATAAAATTGAATATGTTGATTACAAAGATACTGAGCTTCTTAGCCGTTTCGTTTCAGAACGTGGGAAAATCCTTCCACGTCGTGTAACTGGAACTTCAGCTAAAAACCAACGTAAAGTAACAACAGCTATCAAACGCGCTCGCGTAATGGCTTTGATGCCTTTCGTAAACGAAGATTAAAGAAAAGACCCTTATGGGTCTTTTTTTCACGAGCATTGAAATGTGAGAGCGAGTTGAGGTCCGGTGGACCTCTTTTTCATGAGCTTGAAAATAAGAAAGCGAATTAAGATCCCGACGGGTCTTTTTTTCACGAGCATTGAAATGTGAGAGCGAGTTGGGGTCCGGTGGACCTATTTTTCATGAGATAGTTTTTTTTGACCTTGGCGTGCTATAATGGTAATAGAAAGAGTAAAGGTGGGTAAGTCAAAGATGAATTGTACGATTGGAAATGAATGCAACTAGCCAAAATAATGATGATTTAGTTTTGTATCTAGTAAAGGAATTTGGATAAGAGACAAGGATTTTATTGGGGATGTGGGATTTCTCTACTTTATGGTATAATGGAAAGAGTGAATTGAAGGAGGTATTATAATGGATGCCAAGTTAAGATACAAGGCTAAGAAGATTAAAATTATCTTTTTTGATATAGATGATACTTTACGAAATTCAAAGACAGGTTTTATTCCTAGTACTATTCCAACGATTTTTAAACAATTACGTGAAAAAGGAATTTTAACAGGAATCGCGTCTGGACGAGGCATTTTTGGTGTTGTTCCAGAGATTCGTGATCTCAAGCCTGACTTTTTTGTAACTTTGAATGGTGCTTATATTGAGGACAAAAAGGGCAATGTCATTTATAGTAACAAAATTGCTAAAGATAAGGTTGAAGAATATATTACTTGGACCAAAGAAGTTGGGATTGATTATGGTTTGGTGGGAAGCCAAGCTGCTAAACTATCAAGGCGAACAGAGATGATTAGCCAGGCGATAGACCCGATTTATCCTGATTTAGAGGTGGACCCTGATTTTTACCAAAAAGAAGATATTTATCAGATGTGGACCTTTGAGGAGCAGGGTGATGACCTTGTCTTGCCTGATACTTTGGCATCGACTTTACGTATGGTACGTTGGCATGAACATTCGTCAGATGTGGTGCCTATTTCTGGTTCTAAGGCAGCTGGAGTTGCCAAAGTAGTAGACCAATTAGGTCTTAAACCTGAAAATGTGATGGTTTTTGGGGACGGACTTAACGATTTAGAGCTCTTTGATTATGCAGGTATTAGTGTCGCTATGGGTGTTTCTCATGAAAAAATCAAAGAAAAAGCAGATTATATTACAAAAACATTAGAAGAAGATGGCATCTTTGATGCCTTAGAAGGATTTGGTATGGTAGAAAAAGAATTACATTTTCCACAAGTAGACATTGAAACAGTAGAAGGTCCAATTGCGACTATTAAGACCAATCACGGAGACTTGCGTATTAAGCTCTTCCCTGAACATGCTCCTAAAACAGTAGCCAACTTTATTGCTCTGTCAAAAGATGGTTACTATGACGGTGTGATTTTCCACCGTATTATTAAAGATTTTATGATTCAAGGTGGAGACCCAACTGGAACCGGTATGGGTGGAGAGTCTATCTATGGAGAATCTTTTGAGGATGAGTTTTCAGAAGAACTTTACAATGTCCGCGGAGCCCTTTCTATGGCTAATGCTGGGCCAAATACAAATGGCAGCCAGTTCTTTATCGTGCAGAATCAACACTTGCCATATTCTAAGAAAGAAATTGCTCGTGGTGGTTGGCCAGAGCCAATTGCGGAGATTTATGCAGAACAAGGTGGAACTCCTCACCTAGACCGTCGTCATACTGTATTCGGTCAACTTGCGGATGAAGCTTCTTATGAAGTTCTGGATGCAATTGCAGGTGTCGAAACAGGTGCAATGGACAAGCCAGTTGAAGATGTCGTAATTGAAACTATTGAAATTGAGGACTAAAATGAAAATCGGTGATAAGCTAAATGGCCGTATTACTGGGATTCAGCCCTATGGAGCTTTTGTTGAGTTAGAAACAGGAGTGACAGGCCTGATTCATATTTCGGAGATTCGGACAGGATTTATCGAAAATATTTACGAGGTTTTAAAAATCGGTGATGAAGTCCAGGTACAAGTAGTAGATTTTGACGAATATACAGGGAAGGCTAGCCTTTCCATTCGTACCTTGGAAGAAGAAAAACATCAACTTCCTAGACGGAGACGTTTTTCGAATGATCGCATCAAACATGGATTCGCGCCGCTTGGTCGCATGATGCCTGTTTGGACACGAGAAGCCTTGGAACATTTAAAGAAAAACAGTAATTGATATCCCTCAAATCATTGTGATGTTATTATATTTTGCTATAATGGAAGTATGAACGAAGAACAATTATTAAAAACAGGAGAGCGCATTAATCAACTCTTCTCTACAGATATCAAGATTATTCAAAATAGAGAGGTTTTCAGCTATTCGGTGGATAGTGTACTTTTGTCACGCTTTCCTCGTTTTCCGAAAAATGGTTTGATAGTAGATTTCTGTGCGGGCAATGGAGCTGTTGGACTGTTTGCCAGTAGCCGAACCAAGGCTAAAATTCTATCTGTAGAAATTCAGGAACGTCTTGCTGATATGGCTGAACGCTCAGTACGTTTAAATGGGCTGGACGGACAGATGCAGGTCATCTGTGATGATTTGAAGAATATGCCTAGTCATATTCAGGGGAGCAAGGTTGATTTGATTTTATGCAATCCGCCTTATTTTAAAGTGGATCCAAATTCTAATCTGAATGAAAGTGAGCATTACCTTTTAGCTCGGCATGAAATTACAACCAATCTTAAGGAAATCTGTCGTAGTGCCCAGAGTATTCTCAAATCAAATGGACGTTTGGCAATGGTTCATCGTCCTGATCGATTATTAGATATCTTAGCTACGCTCCAACAGCATAATCTGGCTCCAAAACGTCTGCAATTTGTTTATCCTAAACGGGAGAAGGAAGCTAATATGCTTTTGATTGAAGCTATCAAGGACGGCTCCACTAGTGGTTTTAAGGTTTTACCACCACTCATTGTTCATAATAGTGATGGTACTTATACACCAGAAATTCAAGAGATTTACTATGGATCATAAGGCTTATATGTATGTGGTAGAGTGCCGTGATGGTTCCTACTATACAGGCTATACAACAGATGTGAAGAAAAGAATTGCCGTGCACAATAGCGGTAAAGGAGCCAAGTATACACGAGCTCGCTTGCCAGTAAAACTCATCTTTGCGGAAGGTTTTGACAGCAAGGAAGATGCCATGTCTGCTGAAGCTCTTTTCAAGCGCAAGACACGCATGCAAAAAGAACATTATCTCAAAGAGTGTCAAAATAAGAATTTAGTCGATGCTTTTGATATGTAATGAGGAGTCCTTTGGCTCCTCTTATTTTTGTCAAAAATTGAAAAAAATGCTACAATAAAGAGAATAAAGAAACGAGGTATTATCATGTCTAAGATTCTAGTATTTGGTCACCAAAATCCAGACTCAGATGCTATTGGTTCATCTGTAGCTTTTGCTTACCTTGCAAAAGAAGCTTACGGTTTGGATACAGAAGCGGTTGCTCTTGGAACTCCAAATGAAGAAACAGCTTTCGTCTTGAACTATTTTGGTGTAGAAGCACCGCGCGTGATCACATCTGCTAAAGCAGAAGATGCAGAGCAAGTCATCTTAACAGACCACAATGAATTCCAACAATCTGTTTCAGATATCGCTGAAGTAGAAGTTTACGGTGTGGTGGACCACCATCGTGTGTCTAACTTTGAAACTGCCAGCCCACTTTACATGCGTTTGGAACCAGTTGGATCCACATCTTCTATCGTATACCGCATGTTCAAAGAACATGGTGTAGCTGTTCCAAAAGAAATCGCAGGTTTGATGCTATCAGGTTTGATTTCAGATACTCTTCTTTTGAAATCTCCAACCACTCACCCATCAGATAAAGTCATTGCTCCTGAATTGGCTGAATTGGCTGGTGTAAACTTGGAAGAATACGGTCTTGCCATGCTCAAGGCTGGTACAAACTTGGCAAGCAAATCTGCTGAAGAATTGATTGATATCGATGCCAAGACATTTGAACTCAACGGAAACAATGTTCGTGTGGCTCAAGTGAATACAGTTGATATTGCTGAAGTCTTGGACCGCCAAGCTGAAATCGAAGCAGCCATCCAAGCCGCAAATGCAGCTAACGGCTACTCTGACTTTGTCTTGATGATTACAGACATCGTCAACTCAAACTCAGAAATTTTGGCTCTTGGTGCTAATATGGACAAGGTAGAAGCAGCTTTCAACTTCAAACTTGAAAACAACCACGCTTTCCTTCCAGGTGCTGTTTCACGTAAGAAACAAGTGGTACCACAATTGACTGAAAGCTTTAATGCATAATCATAGATGGGGAAGCCCATTGTTAAAAAGGAGTTTCGGCTCCTTTTTTTCTAGGAGAGAAAGATGTTAGAAAATGGCGATTTGATTTTTGTGAGAGAAGATACAGAAATGGGGCAGGCTATCCAGGAATCTACTGGTCACTATAGCCATGTGGCCATCTTTTTGGACGGACAGGTCTATCATGCTACGGTGGAAGGTGGTGTTCTTGCTCAGTCTCCTGAGGAATTCTTTGAACACGGGAAAGTCTATGACCTTTATTGCTATGAGCAGATTGATTGTACAGAGGTCAAAAAGCGAGCAGAGAGTCTTTTAGGGGCTCCCTACAATGCGTCCTTTTATCCAGATGGAGATGGTTTCTATTGTTCCCAGTATATAGCAGAAATTCTCCCTATTTTTGAGACCATTCCCATGAAGTTTGGGGATGATACACAGGAAATCAGTGATTTCTGGAAAGACTATTATCGAGAGTTGGGTCTTCCTGTACCTCTGAATCAGCCTGGCACTAACCCGAGTCAATTAGCAGCATCACCACTTTTAGTTTGTAAAGAAAGGAATCTTCATGATTCAGATTTTTAATCCATCTCGCTTGACGCGACAACCATTCTTTAGAGATTTGGTAGACTATCTTGATCAGCATGATGATGTTATCCTCCGTGAAATCAAGGCTCAGTTTCCAGAGATACCAGTTGATAAGTTTTTGGAGGAATACATTAAAGCGGGTTTGATTTTGAGAGAGAATAAACGCTATTATCTCAATCTCCCATTTCTAGAATCTACAGAATTTCTTGAACTAGACCAAGAAGTCTTTGTGAGCGATGATAGTCCTGTTTATCAAGAAATCCTGGAGAAAGATTTTAAGACAGAATTGCGCAATCAAACCAATGCGGCTATCCTAGAAGAACACACCGATTTTGCAAGGGAAAAGATGACCTTGTCTAATTACTTCTACAAGGTCAAGTTCCAGTATCCACTGACGGAAGAACAGCAGAGACTGTATGAAATTTTAGGGGATGTCAATCCTGAGTATGCTCTCAAGTACATGACTACTTTTTTGCTCAAGTTCCTCAAAAAAGATCAGCTCATGCAGAAACGAACTGATATCTTTGTTGATAGTCTAGTCTTATTAGGCTACATTGTTCAAAATGAAGATGGGAAGTATGAGTTGGCTGTAGAATTTGATAAAGAACGATTCATTTTTATAAAAAAATAAGGCTAGGATATTTCCTAGCCTTCTTTAAATATACTATAGATAACGTTCTGCAACAGCAGCATCACCTGGATAGTCTTCTTTCTTACCTTGGATGATTTGGTAGCAGTCAGCTCCTTTACCAGCGATAATGACAGCATCCAGTTCTTGAACTGTAACAGACATCGCAGCCTTGATAGCTTGCTCACGGTCAGCAATCTTTTCAACAGGACGATGGATGTAGCTACTAATTTCATCAGCAATGGCCATTGGATCTTCATAGTTTGGATCGTCAGCCGTAAGGAATACTTGAATTTCAGGATGTTGATCGAGGAGAAGTCCAAAGTCCTTGCGACGGCTTTCTCCCTTGTTTCCTGTTGATCCGAGTACTAAAGCAATCTTTCCAGTCTGATGTGTTTCAACGACTGAGATCAATTTCTTCAAGCTATCACCATTATGGGCGTAGTCGATGAAAACTTTAGCGCCATTTTTCTGAGTGAGAACTTCCATACGGCCAGGGACACGAGTAGTACCAATCCCTTTTTTAATGTCTTCAAGACTAGCACCTAAACGAAGGCAGGCAAGTCCAGCAGCCACGGCATTTTCTTGGTTAAAATGTCCAATCAACTGGATATCATAATCTCCAGCTAATTTACCAGTAGCTGAGAAGCTAAAGGCTTTGGAGTTTTCGATTTGGTTATCAGATTGGCTACCGTAGAAGTCATGCTCTTGGTTCTCAACTTGTTCTTTTAGAACAGAGAAGTGGTCCATATCGCTATTAATGACAACTGCTCGGCTATTTTTCATCAAGAGACGTTTATGGTAGAAGTAGTCTTCAAAAGTTGGATGTTCAATAGGACCAATATGGTCAGGACTGATATTGAGGAACACTCCTACATCAAAAGTGAGGCCGTAGACTCGTTTCACCAAGTATGCTTGACTGGAAACTTCCATAATCAGGTGGCTTCTTCCATTATCAACTGCCTGCGCCATCATGTCAAAGAGATCGATGCTTTCAGGTGTTGTCAGAGCAGATTTAAAGAAAGTCTTACCGTCCAAAGTCGTATTCATAGTTGATAACATAGCTGGACGATGTTGCTGATTTAAGATATTGTAAGCGAAGTAAGCTGCCGTAGTTTTTCCTTTAGTACCAGTGAAAGCAAGGATTTTCAATTTTTCCTGAGGGTTGCCATAAAACTCCATGGCAATCAAACTCATAGCTTTTTTAATATCGCTAACGACGATAACAGGAATGGCTACTTCGTAATCCTGCTCGGCTACATACCAACCGAGTCCTTGTGAGATTGCCGAAAGAAGAAATTCCTTCTTAAAAGCAGCTCCTTTTACAAAAAAGAGGCTATTATCTTTTGCTTTTCGGCTATCATAGCAGATGCTATCAAAAGTTACATCATTAAAATTATAGTGGTAATGTCCTTGGTCGATAATCTCACGGAAGAGATCGTCTTTCTTTAAAATATCTAATATAGTTTCAATCTTTATCATACTTTCTATTGTAAACTGAAAGTCTGAATTTTACAAGTAACAAGGAAAAGTTTATAATGGAAGATAAGGAACTTTTCCTAGTGATTAAAATTGAATGAGGAAGTTATGTCTAACGAAAATAATCATCAGCAGGCCCAGATGTTACGCGGGACTGCCTGGCTTACAGCTAGTAACTTTATCAGTCGCTTGCTCGGGGCTATTTACATTATCCCTTGGTATATTTGGATGGGCACATATGCTGCTAAGGCTAATGGTCTCTTTACTATGGGTTACAATATCTATGCTTGGTTCTTGTTGATTTCGACAGCAGGTATCCCAGTGGCGGTCGCTAAGCAGGTCGCTAAATACAATACCATGCATGAGGAAGAACATAGTTTTGCCCTGATTCGAAGCTTCTTAGGCTTTATGACTGTATTGGGACTTGCCTTTGCTTTGATCTTATATCTCTTTGCACCTTGGTTGGCTGATCTTTCGGGTGTCGGGAAGGATTTGATTCCCATTATGCAGAGTCTAGCTTGGGCTGTCTTGATTTTCCCGTCTATGAGTGTTATCCGTGGATTTTTCCAAGGAATGAATAATCTAAAGCCTTATGCCATGAGTCAAATTGCTGAGCAGGTTATCCGTGTGATTTGGATGCTCTTAGCAACCTTTATCATCATGAAGCTCGGTTCAAAGGATTATCTATCAGCTGTTACCCAATCTACCTTTGCTGCTTTTGTGGGAATGGTAGCTAGTTTTGCAGTCTTGCTTTATTTCCTTTATAAGGAAGGATTGCTCCAAAAAGTTTTTGAGACACGAGATAAGATTGATAGTAAGAGTCTTTTGGTTGATACGATTAAGGAAGCTATTCCTTTTATCTTGACTGGTTCTGCTATTCAGCTTTTCCAAATCTTGGACCAAATGACCTTTATCAATAGCATGAAGTGGTTTACCAACTATAGTAATGAAGACTTAGTTGTCATGTTTTCTTATTTCTCTGCCAATCCTAATAAAATCACTATGATTTTGATTTCAGTTGGAGTTTCGATTGGTAGTGTAGGATTACCACTTTTAACTGAGAACTATGTAAAGGGTGATTTACCAGCAGCTTCTCGCTTGGTGCAAGATAGTATCACCATGCTCTTCCTATTCCTCTTACCTGCAACAGTTGGAGTAGTTATGGTAGGAGAACCACTCTATACAGTCTTTTACGGTAAGCCAGATGGCTTGGCTATGGGCTTATTTATCTTTGCGGTCTTGCAATCAACTATCCTCGGTTTATACATGGTCTTATCACCAATGCTTCAGGCTATGTTCCGTAACCGCAAGGCAGTCTTGTATTTTGTTTATGGCTCAATTGCTAAGATTGTTCTACAATTACCATCGATAGCTATTTTCCATAGTTATGGTCCTCTCATTTCAACGACTATCGGTCTTATCATTCCGAATGTCTTGATGTATCGTGATATCTGTCAGGTTACAGGTGCGCGTCGAAAGATTATTCTGAAGAGAACAATCTTAGTCACTATTTTGACTCTAGTTATGTTTATTCTAGTAGGACTCTTGCAATGGATTATTGGATTTGTCTTCCAACCAACTGGACGTTTCTGGAGTTTCCTATATGTCGCCTTAATTGGTACAATCGGTGGCGGGCTTTACGGAGTTATGTGTCTCTATACTCGTCTCTTGGATAAGGTTATTGGACAGGAAAAAGCAAATCAGTTACGAGCACGATTAAAATTATCATAAAAATTTATAAATAAAATGAATAATTTGAACTTTTCTATCCGAAAAAGTTTAGATTGTTCATTTTTTTATTTTAAAAATAGGATAAAATATAAAATTAGTAGAAAAAAATCTATAATTTGGTAAAAATTAGATAAAATCGCTTGACTAAAAAAAACAATAGCTGTATAATGATACAAATATTTAAATTTGGAGGTTCTGTTTATGAAAAAGTCTAAGGCAAAATATCTGACGCTGGCAGGCATTGTCCTAAGTGCAGGTCTGCTATTGGCGGCTTGTAGCAACTCAGCTAGTTCTACTAAAACATACAACTATGTATATAGTAGCGATCCATCTAGTCTAAACTATCTCTTAGAGAATCGTGCAACAACAGGTGATGTTGTGACAAACTTGGTAGATGGTTTGATGGAAAATGACCAGTATGGAAATTATATTCCTTCATTGGCAGAAGATTGGACTGTATCCCAAGATGGTTTGACTTATACTTACAAACTTCGTAAGGACGCCAAATGGTATACAGCAGATGGTGAAGAGTATGCACCAGTGACAGCACAAGATTTTGTAACTGGTTTGAAATATGCTGCGGATAAAAAATCTGAAGCTCTCTATCTAGTTCAAGATTCTGTTGCTGGCTTGGATGACTATATCAACGGAAAAACAACAGACTTTTCAACAGTTGGTGTAAAGGCTATTGACGACCAAACTGTCCAATATACCTTGACTCACCCAGAAACTTACTGGAACTCAAAAACAACTGCGACTATTCTGTTTCCAGTCAATGCAGACTTCTTGAACTCAAAAGGGGATGATTTCGGTAAAGTGGATCCAGCAAATATCTTGTATAATGGTCCATTTATTCTCAAATCATTCACATCTAAATCTGTCATGGAATACAAGAAAAATCCAAATTACTGGGATGCAAAAAATGTATTCGTAGATGAAGTGAAGTTGACTTACTACGATGGAAGCGACCAAGATGCCTTGGCACGTAACTTCATGGAAGGAGTATACAGCTACGCACGTCTCTATCCAAATAGTTCGAGCTTTGAAGGAATTAAGGAAAAGAATAAAGATAATATTATTTACAGCATGCAAGATGCGACATCCTACTATTATAACTTTAACCTAGATAGACAATCTTATAACCATACTTCAAAAACAACTGATGCTGAAAAGACAGCCCAACAAGAAGCAGTTTTGAATAAATCATTCCGTCAGGCTATCAACTTTGCCTATGACCGTACTGCTTATGGTGCCCAATCTCAAGGGGAAGATGGAGCAACTAAGATTATCAGAAACTTGCTCGTTCCACCATCATTTGTAACACTTGATGGTAAAGATTTTGGTGATGTCGTAGCTTCTAAGATGGTCAATTACGGTCAAGTATGGCAAAATATGAACTTCGCTGATGCCCAAGATGCTTACTACAATGCCGATAAGGCCAAAGAAGTTTTTGCTCAAGCCAAGAAAGAATTGGAAGCCAAAGGTGTTCAATTCCCAATTCACCTGGATTTACCGGTTGACCAAACCTTTAAGAAGGGGGTGTTAGAGGCAAGTTCTTTCAAACAGTCTATTGAATCTGTTCTAGGTGCAGATAATGTCGTTATCGATATTCAAATGCTGACTACTGAGGAAATGGATAGTATTGGTTATCTAGCGAATACAGCTGCACAAAAAGACTATGACCTTTATAACGGTGGTTGGGGACCAGACTACCAAGACCCATCAACTTACCTTGATACTCTAAGTTTAACAAGTGGTGGCTCATTGCAAAATCTTGGTCTAGAACCTGGTGAAACCAATGCCAAAGCAACAGCTGTTGGTTTGGATGTCTATACTAAGATGTTGGAAGAAGCCAATGCTGAACAAGATTTGAACAAACGTTATGATAAATACGCTGAAACACAAGCTTGGTTGGTGGATAGCTCTCTAGCAATTCCAAACGTTTCTAAAGGTGGAACACCTACATTGAGAAAAACAGTTCCATTCTCTGCCGCCTTCTCTCAAGCTGGTAATAAGGGTGTTGAATCCTACAAATACGTGAAATTGCAAGATAAGATTGTCACAACAGCTGAGTATGAAGAAGCTAGACAAAAATGGCTGAAAGAAAAAGAAGAATCTAATAAAAAAGCCCAAGAAGATTTTGCTAAACACGTTAAGTAATCAGTCTATTCAACAGGAAAAACGATAGTTTCTCAGGAAGCTATCGTTTTTATATAGTTTGAAACTATAACTAGCTCTTGAAAACAAGAAAACGAAGGATCCAAAATAAGTGGTACAATAGTTACTATAGATTTGGAGGTATTGTATGAGTAAATCATTTCACATCAACACAATTTTAGCACAAGCAGGTATTAAGTCTGATAAGGCAACAGGTGCTTTGGTTACACCTATTCACTTTTCAACGACCTATCAACATCCAGAATTTGGTCAATCAACTGGATTTGACTATACACGCACCAAAAACCCAACTCGTTGCAAGGCAGAGGAAGTTTTGGCAGCTATTGAATCAGCCAAGTATGCTTTGGCGACTAGTTCAGGTATGTCTGCTATTGTGTTAGCCTTTAGCGTTTTTCCAGTAGGAAGTAAGGTTTTGGCTGTTCGTGACCTTTACGGTGGCTCTTTCCGCTGGTTCAATCAAGTGGAGCAGGAAGGACGTTTCCACTTTACCTATGCCAACACAGAAGAAGAGCTAATTGCCGAGCTAGAAAAGGATGTGGATGTACTTTATATCGAAACACCAACCAACCCTTTGATGTTGGAATTTGATATTGAAAAATTGTCAAAATTAGCTCATGCTAAGGGCGCTAAAGTTGTCGTCGACAATACCTTCTATAGCCCGATTTACCAACGTCCAATTGAAGATGGAGCAGATATTGTCCTTCATTCAGCGACAAAATACCTTGCAGGCCATAATGATGTTTTAGCTGGTGTAGTTGTGACAGATAATGCTGATTTGTACGAAAAACTCTTTTACAATCTCAACACGACAGGGGCTGTTTTGTCACCATTTGATAGTTATCAATTGATTCGTGGTCTTAAAACATTGTCACTTCGTATGGAGCGCTCAACAGCTAATGCTAAAGAAATCGTAGCCTTTTTGGAACAATCATCTGCAGTCAAAGAAGTTTTGTATACAGGTCGTGGAGGGATGATTTCCTTTAAAGTAGCAGATGAGAAACGTATCCCTCATATCTTAAATACTTTGAAAGTATTCTCTTTTGCTGAAAGCCTGGGTGGTGTAGAAAGTCTAATTACATATCCAACCACTCAAACTCATGCAGACATTCCTGCAGAGGTTCGTCATTCTTATGGATTAACAGATGACCTTTTACGCTTGTCTATTGGTATTGAGGATGCAAGGGACTTGATTGAAGATTTGCGTCAAGCTTTGGAAGGATAAGACTATGGGGAAATATGATTTTACGACTTTGCCCAATCGTTTTGGACATCATACCTACAAATGGAAAGAAGCAGAGACTGACCGTCAAGTATTGCCAGCTTGGATTGCTGATATGGACTTTGAAGTCTTACCTGAGATTCGTCAGACTGTCCATGACTATGCTGAGCAATTAGTCTATGGCTATACCTATGCTAGTGATGGCTTGATTGAAGCTGTTCAAAATTGGGAGGAAAAACAGCACGGTTATCGCTTTGAAAAGGATGCTCTAGTCTTTATCGAAGGGGTAGTGCCAGCTATTTCAACAGCCATTCAAGCCTTTACCAAAGAAGGTGAAGCGGTTCTGATTAACACACCGGTTTATCCTCCTTTTGCTCGAAGTATTAAGCTCAATAATCGTAGACTAATCACCAACTCTCTAGTAGAAAATGACGGACTTTTTGAGATTGACTTTGATCAATTGGAGAAAGACTTTGTCGAAGAAGATGTGAAACTCTACGTTCTCTGTAATCCTCATAATCCTGGTGGACGCGTTTGGGAAAAGGAAGTCTTAGAGAAGATTGGACAACTGTGTCAAAAACATGGAGTTTTGCTAGTATCTGATGAGATTCACCAAGATTTAGCTCTATTTGGAAACAAGCACCAGTCATTCAACACGGTAAATGAAGATTTTAAAGAATTTTCACTGATTTTAAGCAGTGCTACCAAGACCTTTAACATTGCTGGGACGAAGAATTCCTACGCTATTATCGAAAATCCTAAGTTGAGACTTGCTTTCCAAAAGCGCCAGCTGGCTAATAATCAACATGAAATCTCAGGTTTGGGTTATTTGGCAACAGAAACTGCCTATCGATATGGTGAAGATTGGTTGACAGAACTCAAAGAACTGATTGAGAAACACATCAATTATGTAGTGGATGTATTTGGCAAAGAAACTAAAATCAAGGTCATGAAACCTCAAGGGACCTATCTCATTTGGCTTGATTTTTCAGCCTATGATATTAGCGATGAAGAGCTAAGAAAGCTTTTAAGAGACGAAGCCAAAGTTATCCTGAACAGGGGCTTGGACTTTGGTGAAGAAGGAGCCCTCCACGCTCGTCTCAATGTAGCCATGCCAACATCTATTTTGGAAGAAGTCTGCCAACGAATCATTGCCACTTTTTCAAATCTTTAAAAACTAGCCTTTTAGGAGAAAAGTCTTCCTAGAAGGCTATTTTCATAGGCGAAAATATGGTATAATTAAGAGATAAAGTAAAGGGGAAATTATGGCTAAATTGATTCCAGGAAAGCTTCGAATGGAGGGAGTGGAACTCTACGAAACTGGTCAGATTGAAATCATTAAAGAACAAGACCATCGCATCTATGCGCGTGTAGCGGAAGAAGAAATTCGTTATAGTTTAGACGATGACTTGATTTTTTGTGCATGTGATTTTTTCAAAAAAAGAGGTTACTGTGTTCATTTAGCAGCTCTAGAATATTACTTGAAAAATGATCAACTAGGACAAGAAATTGTACTCAATCTGGAGGCTAATCAGGAAGAGAAGGAAACTGTTGAGACACAGGTGACTTTCGGAGGAGAATTCTTGAAGTCTATCCAAGTTCCGCGTCAATCCAACATCTATCGGCTTTCTGCTCAAGGTCAGGTGGAAGTAGGAACCAATCGCATTATCTGGACTTTAAGAATTGGCCTTGCTCAGCAAGACAAATTTTATGTGATTAGGGATATCCCTCTTTTCTTAAAAGTCATAGAGTTTTCCAAACCCTACATGATAGGAAAGCATTACGAGTCTTCATTAAAACTTGAACAGTTTGATAAAGCCAGTCAAGAAGTCTTAAATTTCTTATTAGGTTTGGTTGAAGAGAAGATTGACTACAATATTTTTTTCCAAAATCAAGGACGACATCTCTATTTCCCTAAGACCTTTTTTGAACAGGGAGCTAGTCTACTGATGGGATTAGTTGCCTTTCAGTTTGACCACCAACTTTCGAGTTATCATCATCTTCTCTTCCAAGACTTTGATGGCCAAGCAGGTTTGTTTTCATTTAGAATTGAAGAAAAATCCAACTATTTTGAAATGGAGATTTTCGAACAGACAGGGCTTAATTTCTTTTACAGGGGACAAGTATTATTCTACAAAGGGAATTTTTTCCTGATGACGAAAAAACAGGCTAGTTTATTAGATGCGCTTAGAAAAGTTCCTTTAGATAATGGTGGCAGAAAGATCTTACAGTTTGATACTCGTGATCGAGATCTTTTAGCTTCGACCTTGTCACAGTTTAAATGCCTAGGAAAAGTAGAGGCTCCTGATTCACTACAAATCAAATCCTTCCGTCCGTCTTTTTATATGGAACAAGAAGAGGATGGTTCTATTCGATTAGATATGCAATTTCAATATGAAACTTGCCTAGTAACCAATCGTAATGAACTAGAGAAACTTCCTTTTGCTAGTGACATTCAATTGGAAAAACAGATTTTTCAGTTGGCCTTATCTGCGGGGTTTGAAGCGGATTTTCGTTCATGGCGTCAAAGTTTGAAAGCTGAAGCTGTCCATACATTCTTTCAGGAAGTATTACCAGCCTTTGCAGCACTTGGAGAATTAAAGATTTCAGAGAGCATGCAAGATCTTTATCAGATTCAAAAACCTCAAGTTCAGATATCATCCAAGGGAAGTCTTTTAGAAATTCAATTTGATTTCCAGGATATTGATCAAGAAGAAATCAATCGAGCGATGAAGGCTCTCGTTGCCAAGCAGGACTATTATATTAGCTCGTCTGATCAGGTCTATTATTTCGATGAACAGACCAAACGTATTCGACAAGATTTAGAGGAATTAGGAATTGATGAGATAGAGAGTGCTACTTTCCAGGCTCGCAAGTCTTTGGCTTATACCTTATCTCATCTGTTTAAGGACCAGGATCAAGTTACTTTTACTGATGAATTTCGTCATTTGGCGCATCATTTAACGCATCCAGAGGATTTTCCGATGAAGTCCCTAGATATTCGAGCTCAGCTCAGAGATTATCAGAGAAAAGGGATTCAATGGCTTCAGATGTTAGACCATTATGGATTTGGTGGAATTTTAGCTGATGATATGGGACTTGGAAAAACCTTACAAGCCATCGCCTTTTTAAGTAGCCAACTTCAGGAGAATAGCCGTGTCTTGATTCTTGCTCCATCTGGTCTCATCTATAATTGGGCTGATGAATTTAAAAAATTTGCACCGAATTTGGATGTGGCTATCGTACATGGATTGAAACCTTATCGCGAGACTATTTTAGCAGAAAAACATCAGGTCTATGTGACCAGTTATGCCACTTTCCGTCAGGATAGTGAAATCTATCGAAATTTATCTTTTGATTTTCTATTTCTAGATGAAGCCCAAGTGATGAAAAATGCCCAAACCAAAATTGCTAAGATTTTGAGAAAGTTTGTGGTTCCATCAGTTTTTGCTCTTTCCGGAACACCAATTGAAAATAATCTAGGGGAATTATGGTCTATCTTTCAGATTGTATTGCCAGGACTTTTGCCAGCAAAAAAAGACTTTATGAAATTGTCTGCTGAGAGAGTGGCACAGTTTATCAAACCATTTGTCATGCGTCGAAAAAAAGAGGATGTTCTTACAGAGTTACCTGATCTAATAGAAGTCGTTTATAAAAATGAACTGGAGGACCAGCAAAAAGCTATCTACCTAGCTCAACTGCAACAGATGCAAGAGCGTTTGGGACAAGTGACCGATGCAGAATTTCAACGAAATCGAGTTGAAATTTTAACAGGACTCATGCGTCTTCGCCAGATTTGTGATACTCCAGCTCTATTTATGGAAGATTATAAGGGAGATAGCGGGAAGCTTGATAGTTTACGAGATCTGCTAAGTCAAATTGCTGAGGGAAATCATCGTGTACTCATCTTCTCTCAATTTAGGGGAATGCTTGATCGCATCGAAAAGAAGTTGCCTCAGCTTGGCTTAACTTCCTTTAAGATTACTGGCTCTACACCATCACAGGAGCGTCAAGAAATGACCAAGGCTTTTAACCAAGGTGAACGCGATGTGTTTTTGATTTCTCTAAAAGCTGGTGGAGTTGGTCTCAATCTTACTGGTGCAGATACAGTTATTCTGGTAGATTTATGGTGGAATCCAGCTGTCGAATCACAGGCAATTGGTAGGGCTCATCGAATGGGACAAGAGCAAGCCGTTGAGGTGTATCGTCTGGTAACTAGAGGCACAATTGAGGAGAAGATTCAAGAGTTGCAGGAAGAGAAAAAGAATCTAGTCTCAGAAGTATTGGATGGAACAGAGTCTCGTGGAAGTCTCACACTTACTGAAATTCAAGAAATATTAGGAATTTCTGAAGCCAAGACTTGAAAAATCAAGACTTTACGTTATAATGGAGTATTGAAAGGGAATAAAAATGAAACAAGTACGATTTCCAATAGTGTCAGATGATGAGATTATGCTGACAGAGATGCCATTTATGGATTTATATGATGAGTCGGATCTCATTAGTAATATCAAGGGAGATTACCAGGACAAAAACTACTTGGAATGGTCACCAATTACTACCGAAAAAAAGCCACTGGTTCAAGCATCAGATAAGCTACCTGAAAAGAAAGAAAAATCCTATGCTGAACTTGCTCGTGAAGAAGCAAGAGCTGATCTAAAACGGAAACGTTCAGCAAAATATTTGACTCAAGATGTTAGTTTTACGAAACGTTATAAACCTTCAAATAATGTAGTAAGACAGGCAAATCAGCCAACAGCTCCATTCCAAAAGGAAAATCCTGGAGAGCTAGCAAAATTTAGCGACAAACTAACTCAGAACCATTATATTTTGGCTGAAATGGCTCCTCAGATGCAACAGACAACCAAAGAAGAGCATCTTGGACCAAAGAAAAATAATTATGATTTTTTAAAGAAAAGCCAAATTTATAACAAAAAAGAAAATCAATCAGAAAAAGAACGTAAAATTGCTCAAGAGTTGAACTTGACAAATATGACAGAGTAAAGGGGAAAAAGATGGCAAAAACCTATCATTTTATCGGAATCAAAGGATCAGGGATGAGTGCCTTGGCCTTGATGTTGCACCAAATGGGGCATAAGGTCCAAGGATCTGATGTAGAGAAATACTACTTTACACAACGTGGACTGGAGCAAGCAGGTATCAAAATTTTGCCTTTTGATGAGAAGAATCTTCAAGGGGATATAGAAATCATCGCTGGAAACGCCTTTCGTCCAGATAACAACGTTGAAATTGCCTATGCAGACAGGAACGGACTAAGCTATAAACGTTATCATGAGTTTCTTGGTAGCTTTATGCGTGACTTTATCAGCATGGGAGTTGCTGGAGCACACGGTAAGACTTCAACAACAGGTATGCTTTCTCACGTTTTGTCACACATCACTGATACAAGCTATCTAATCGGAGATGGTACAGGTCGTGGTTCTGAAAATGCTAAGTATTTTGTCTTCGAATCAGACGAGTACGAACGTCATTTCATGCCATATCACCCAGAGTACTCTATTATTACGAATATCGACTTTGACCATCCTGACTATTTCACAAGCTTAGAGGATGTCTTCAACGCCTTCAATGATTATGCTAAACAAATCACCAAAGGTTTATTTGTCTACGGTGAAGATGCTGAGTTGCGTAAGATTACGGCAAATGCTCCAATCTATTATTACGGTTTTGAAGCAGACAACAATGACTTTGTAGCCAGCGATTTGCTTCGTTCTACAACAGGTTCAACCTTTACAGTTCACTTTCGTGGACAAGAGTTGGGTCAATTCCACATTCCAACTTTCGGTCGTCATAATATCATGAATGCCACAGCAGTAATTGGTTTGCTCTATACAGCTGGATTTGACTTGAATTTAGTGCGTGAACACTTGAATACTTTTGGAGGCGTTAAGCGTCGCTTTACAGAAAAGATTGTTAACGATACAGTCATTATCGATGATTTTGCGCATCACCCAACTGAAATTATCGCAACTCTAGATGCTGCACGTCAAAAATACCCAAGCAAGGAAATCGTTGCTATTTTCCAACCGCATACCTTTACTCGTACAATTGCTTTGTTGGATGATTTTGCACAAGCCTTGAATCAAGCTGACGCAGTTTACCTAGCACAAATCTATGGATCTGCTCGTGAAGTTGACCATGGTGATGTCAAGGTTGAGGATTTAGCAGCTAAAATTGATAAAAAACATCAAGTTATCACTGTTGAAAATGTGTCTCCACTCTTAGACCACGACAATGCTGTATACGTCTTTATGGGAGCAGGTGACATTCAATCATATGAATACTCATTCGAACGTCTCTTGTCTAATTTGACAAGTAATGTTCAGTAAGGAAAACCATGGAATTTCCAATTAAAATAAGGGAAGTTCAGCAATCTGATATCGAGCAGGTTTGCTTGATACAGGAGAGTACTCAAAACTTCCAAGAAACATTTAATAGAGAAATAATAGAAGAACGTATCCGTAATTTTGCGGATACGTTTCTCTTAGCTAGTTTGGATGATCAGGTGATTGCTTATATTTCGGCGATAGATTTTGCTACATCCTCTGTAAGTAGATGGATAGTAGAGATGGCAGATGGAGAAGCTATTAGTAATAGAAATCTTGTTATTGATGCTTTATCTGTTCATCCGAATTATCAAGGGCAAGGATTTGGAACCTTGTTGCTCGCAGCCATGAAACAAGTCGCTCTTCAGAAAAATAGCCCCAGTATTTATCTGGTCTGTAAAGATGAATTGCTGTCTTATTTTGAGATGAATGAATTTATAGAGCAAGGAATAGTAGATCTGGGAGTCGGAAATGAAGTTAATTTTCTCATGTGCTGGAAGAATCCTTTTTATCAGGAGGAACTATGATTATTCGACAAGCTAGACTGAGTGATTTAGACCGTATTTTAGAGATTGAATTAGAGAATTTTTCTATTGAAGAAGCTATACCTCGATCTGTCTTTGAAGCACATTTAAAGGAAATAAAAACGAGCTTTCTAGTGGCTGAAAAAGAGGGGGAGATACTCGGTTATATCGAAGGACCAGTAGTCCCTCATCGTTATTTACAAGACCAGTCTTTCACTGAAGAAATAAAAGACCACAGTCATAAGGAAGGTGGTTATATATCTGTGACTTGTCTTTCTATTGCAAAAAAAGCTCAATCTCTAGGACTAGGGAAAAAACTCCTGACCGCATTGAAAGAAGTGGCTCTTAAGCATGAACGAGAGGGGATCAATCTGACCTGTCATGACTACCTTATTGAATACTATGAGAAGCATGGTTTTGTCAATGAAGGAAAGTCTAAGTCCCAATTTGCGGGAGAAGAATGGTATGATATGGTCTGGGAAAACAAGAATTAGTGAGTAGAAAGGCTTCTAAGGTTGCTTTTCTTTAGTTTTTAAGATATAATATTAAGGATTATCAACAAGGAGGTAAATACCTTTGAGCGAAAATTCAAATGAAGAAAAGTTGAGTTTTAAAGAGCAAATTTTGCGAGATTTAGAACGACTTAAAAAAGAGGCAAATGAAGTTGAACAAACGGATGACCTTTTTTCAACTTTAGCAAAACCTTCTGAAGCAACTTCAGAAAAAAAGGAACCAAGTATTTCGGAAGAGGAGTTGATTGCAAAATCAGTTGCAGCTGTTGATCAATTGATTGATAATGCCCCAACTGTTCCTGAGCGTCCTGTTCTTGTAGAAGAAGTTCCAGAAGAAGCTGCAGAGAAAGTACAAGAAGAAATTCCAGAAGCAGTACAAGAAGAAGTAGTTGAGTCATCTCAATCAATTCCGGAAAAAGAAGAGAATCATTCAATTCCAACTAGAGTTTCAGTTTCTTATCGTACTCATGAAGAATCACATGAAGATGAAGGAACTGTAAGTTTTGCCACTAATCATGAAGAAATAACAACTGGAAATGCTAATCAGAAAAATACTGAGGTAGATGAACTTCCTAAAAGAAGTCGGAGAGAGTCTGCGAAACCAGCTAAGAAAAAGAAAAAATCCCACTTGAAAGGATTTTTAGTCACAGTATTGGTATTGCTGTTCCTACTTGGTGCTGGTGGTTTCTTTGGTCTTCGTTATGCAGAATCGGCCTTGCAACCTGTAGATCCATCATCTAAACAATTTGTAAAGGTTCAGATTCCAAATGGTTCTAATACTCAGGAAATTGGTTCAATATTAGAAAAATCTGGCCTAGTTAAGCATGGTATGCTTTTTACTTTATATGTAAAATATAAAAATTATACAGAATTAAAGTCAGGTTTTTATAATTTGCAGAAGAGTATGAGCACTGATGAGTTAATTAAAGCCTTGCAAGTAGGTGGGACTCCAGAGCCTCAAGAAGTAGTATTTGCAAATTTAACTATTCCAGAAGGTTATACGCTTGAACAAATTGCACAAGCTGTTGGACAACTTCAAGGTGATTTTAAAGAACCTTTAACAGCAGATGCCTTTAAGGCAAAAGTTCAAGATGAGACCTTTATTGCTCAAGAGGTTGCCAAATATCCAAACCTGCTTGCAAGCTTGCCAGCCAAAGATAGTGGTGTTCGTTACCGTTTAGAAGGTTATCTTTTCCCTGCGACTTATACGATCAAAGAAAGTACAACTGTTGAAAGTTTAATTGATTCAATGCTTGCAGCTATGGATAAGAACCTTTCTTCACACTATGCTGCTATCAAAGAAAAGAACTTGACCGTAAATGAGCTCTTAACAATTGCATCACTTGTTGAGAAAGAAGGTGCAAAAACAGAAGATCGTAAGCTGATTGCAGGAATCTTCTATAACCGCTTAAACCTCGGTATGCCACTTCAAAGTAATATTGCTATCCTTTACGCAGAAGGCAAACTTGGTCAAAACATCAGTCTCTCTGATGATGCAGCCATTGATACATCTATTAATTCACCATACAATGTCTATACAAAAGTAGGTCTAATGCCTGGTCCAGTTGATAGCCCAAGCTTGGATGCTATCGAATCAAGTATCAATCAGACAAAGAGTGAATATCTCTATTTTGTAGCCAATGTTCAAGATGGTAAAGTTTACTATGCAACAACACTAGAAGAACATGATCGTAACGTTCAAGAACATATCAATAGTAAATTACCTCAATCAAATAGCGCAAACTAAAATTATGTGGTTTTCCACATAATTTTGCTTTAAAGCATATATTTATTAATTCAATCAAAAGAAAGTTGAGAAAAATGGTAGAAAAAACATATCCAATGACCTTGGAAGAAAAGGAAAAACTCGAAAAAGAATTAGAAGAATTGAAACTAGTACGTCGTCCAGAAGTTGTAGAACGTATCAAGATTGCTCGTTCATATGGTGATTTGTCAGAGAACAGTGAGTATGAAGCAGCGAAAGACGAACAAGCTTTCGTTGAGGGACAAATCTCAAGTCTAGAGACTAAGATTCGTTACGCAGAAATCGTTAACAGCGACGCCGTTGCTAAAAATGAAGTTGCCATTGGAAAAACTGTAACCATCCAAGAAGTTGGAGAAGACGAAAAGGAAGTATATATCATCGTTGGTTCAGCTGGTGCTGATGCCTTTGCGGGTAAAGTGTCAAACGAAAGCCCAATTGGTCAAGCATTGATTGGTAAGAAAAAAGGGGATGTTGTTACAATCGAAACACCTGCTGGAAGCTATGATGTTAAGATCTTGAAGGTTGAAAAAACCGCTTAATAGGATAAAAAGAAGGAGTGGGATTTAGGGAAAGCGTTTCCTATTACTCCTTTTCTTCATTCTAAAAACTTTAGGAGACTATATGAATTCAGAAAATAAGCACAAAAAGAAAAGTAAAATGGAGCGTGGATTAACAAACCGCCACGTTCAGGTTATGGCCATTGCGGGAACAATCGGAACTGGTCTATTTTTAGGTGCTGGTCGCTCTATCAGTTTAACGGGACCTTCGATTGTCCTTGTCTATATGATTACGGGTGGTTTTATGTATCTCATGATGCGTGCAGTCGGTGAGATGCTTTATCAGGATCCCGAACAACATACCTTTATCAATTTCATTACTCGTTATCTCGGTAAAGGTTGGGGATATTTCTCTGTTTGGTCCTATTGGTTATCAGTAGTCTTTATCGGTATGGCTGAGATTACAGCTATTGCTCACTATGTTCAGTTTTGGTTTCCATCTTGGCCATCTTGGTTGATTCAGGTTGTATTCCTAACAATTTTGGGCTTGGTCAATCTGATTGCTGTTAAAATCTTTGGTGAGGTAGAATTTTGGTTTGCCATGATTAAAATTGTGGCTATTCTCGCTATGATCGCGACAGGGATTTTTCTAGTCTTGACTGGCTTTGAAACTCCATATGGTTCAGCAAGTCTCGCCAATATTAGTGAGCAGTTCTCCCTTTTCCCAAATGGAGGGATGAACTTTGTCATGGCCTTTCAAATGGTTTTCTTTGCTTACTTGATGATTGAGTTTATCGGTGTTACAACATCTGAAACTAAGGATCCTCGAAAAGTATTGCCCAAGGCGGTTAAGGAAATTCCCTTGCGAATTATCTTTTTCTACGGTGGGGCTCTCTTAGCTATCATGTCTATTATTCCTTGGCGTGAGCTTTCTGCAGCGGATTCACCGTTTGTAACAGTATTTGAACTTGTTGGTCTTAAGTGGGCGGCAGCCTTGATTAACTTTGTTGTCTTGACGTCAGCTGCGTCAGCCTTGAATTCAACTCTTTACTCAACAGGCCGTCATTTGTACCAAATTGCCCATGATTCACCAAATCGTTTCTTGAAAGCTATTAAGGCAGATACACTTTCACGCCACAACGTTCCTCAGAATGCTATCATTGCTTCTGCGGTATTGATTGGTCTTGCAGCCTTCATCAATGTACTTCCTGGCGTATCAGATGCCTTTGCTTTGATTACGGCTTCTTCATCAGGTGTTTATATCGCCATCTACATCTTAATCATGGTGGCCCATCTTAAGTATCGCAAGTCAAAAGACTTTATGGCAGATGGCTATCTCATGCCCCAATATCGCTTGCTAAATCCTCTGACTATGCTCTTCTTCATCTTCGTATTCGGAACTCTCTTTTTACAAGAATCAACTGTAATGGGAGCAAGAGGTTCAGCTATCTGGATTGTTGCTTTTGGTATTTATAGCCAATGGAAATTTAGAAAATAAGTTATAAGCTCATCAACTCAGGTTGATGAGCTTTCTAGTTTGACAGCTCTTGGTAATAAGACTATAATCAAGCTATAAGTATCTTCGAGGAGGTTTGGATGCAGGTAAGATTGGAAAATACAGAGTCTCAGAAATCGCAAATTATAGGAGACTTGATTCGCTCCTATAATCGTTCCAAAAGAGAAGTTGCTGAAAGTGAGCCACTAAACCTTTATGTCGAAGATGAACATGGTGAAATCATGGCTGGTTTAGTAGCAGAGACTTTCGGGAATTGGTTAGAAATTGAGTATTTGTTTGTGAAGGAGGACTTGCGAGGACAAGGAATCGGTTCCCAACTATTGCAGCGAGCAGAAAGTGAAGCTAAAAAGAGAAACTGTCGCTTTGCTTTTGTGAATACCTATCAGTTTCAAGCGCCAGCCTTTTATCAAAAGCAGGGCTACAAGGAAGTCTTTACCCTAAAAGATTATCCCTACACTGGACAAAGGTACTATTATCAAAAAGATTTGTAAACATAGAACTCTCTATCATGTAAGTGGTAGAGTTTTTTTGTAAAAAAAATCTCACAAAATGACAGATATATATTGCATTATGTAAAATATATGATATAATAAAGTTGAAAAAGAAGCGCGACTTTTAAAATTAAGGAGGAGGTAACAAGTGGTTAAGAATTTAAAATTAAAGTTAGCTCGAGTGGAGCTTGACATGACACAAGGTGATTTGGCAGAAGCTGTGGGTGTCACTAGGCAGACTATCGGCTTGATAGAAGCTGGCAAGTACAATCCTTCGCTTTCACTTTGCCAATCCATTTGCAGGTGCTTAGGGAAAACCCTGGATCAATTATTTTGGGAGGAAGAAGATGAAAAATAAATTTTTTTATTATCAATTATTGGATGAAAGAGAAGAACAACTGATGAATAAAGCAGGAGCAGAAAGTTTCCATATCACTATCGTTTTCTTGCTTTTATCTTATATGATTGCTATATTAGCACCAAGTCTTTTTAATCCGACTATGGTTCTCAGCATTAACATTATTGGACTTTTTTACTTCTTCAACCGGGCGAGAAACCTCGGTGCGACCTACTATAGTCGTTTTCATTTTACGATTTTGGGATGTCTATTAATGACACTACTAATCACAACTATTATAATGTTGCAAAACTACCAGTTCAATATAGAGATTTATCAGCACAATCCATTAAACTTCAAATACCTTTTTGCTTGGTGCTTTACCTATCTCTTTTATCTTCCTTGGGTCTTTCTTGGAAACCTAGGTTTAAAGAGTTATGGTGAATGGGCTCAGAAAAAGTTTGAGAAAGATATGGATGAACTTGAGAGTATGGAATAGCTTGTTAGCTTTTTATCCATCTTGGTAAAATGTGTTATAATAGTACTAATTTATGAGAAAAGAAGAAGCATTTTCATCTTTTTACAAATAAGGAAGAAGGACAGTATATGTACCAAGATGACAGTTTAACATTGCACACAGATTTGTATCAGATTAACATGATGCAGGTTTACTTCAACCAAGGAATTCATAACAAGAAAGCGGTTTTTGAAGTTTATTTCCGCCAACAACCTTTTAAAAACGGCTACGCTGTTTTTGCAGGTTTGGAACGAATTGTGAACTACTTAGAAAACCTGCGCTTTTCTGATAGCGATATTGCTTATTTAGAATCACTGGGTTATCATGGTGCCTTCCTGGAATATCTCCGTAATCTCAAGTTGGAATTAACTGTGCGTTCTGCTCAAGAAGGGGACTTAGTATTTGCTAATGAACCGATTGTTCAAGTGGAAGGCCCTTTGGCGCAGTGTCAATTGGTTGAAACAGCCCTCTTGAATATTGTCAACTTTCAAACCTTGATTGCGACCAAGGCAGCTCGTATTCGCTCGGTCATTGATGATGAACCTTTGATGGAGTTTGGTACACGTCGTGCGCAAGAAATGGATGCAGCTATCTGGGGAACTCGTGCCGCCGTCATTGGTGGTGCCAATGGAACTAGTAATGTGCGTGCTGGTAAGCTCTTTGGAATTCCGGTTTTAGGGACTCACGCTCATGCCTTGGTTCAAGTCTATGGCAATGATTACCAAGCTTTCAAGGCTTATGCCTCAACTCACCGTGATTGTGTCTTTCTTGTTGATACTTATGATACTCTTCGTATCGGTGTTCCTGCTGCCATTCAGGTTGCAAGAGAATTAGGTGACAAGATTAACTTTAAGGGAGTTCGTATTGACTCTGGTGATATCGCCTATATTTCTAAAAAAGTTCGTCAACAACTGGACGAGGTAGGATTTACGGATGCTAAGATTTATGCATCCAATGACCTTGATGAAAATACTATCCTTAACCTCAAGATGCAAAAAGCTAAGATTGATGTTTGGGGTGTAGGGACTAAACTTATTACTGCCTATGATCAACCTGCTCTTGGTGCAGTTTATAAAATTGTGGCTATTGAAGATGAAAATGGTCAGATGCGCAACACCATCAAACTCTCTAGCAATGCTGAAAAAGTTTCAACTCCAGGTAAGAAACAAGTTTGGCGCATTACTAGTCGTGAAAAAGGAAAATCTGAAGGTGACTACATTACATACGATGGTGTAGATGTTACTAGTATGACGGAGATTAAGATGTTCCATCCGACCTATACTTACATCAAGAAAACTGTCCGTAATTTTGATGCCGTTCCTCTCTTGGTGAACATCTTTAAGGACGGTAAGCTGGTCTATGATTTACCAAGTCTGCCTGAAATCCAAGCCTATGCTCGTAAGGAATTTGACAAGCTCTGGGACGAGTACAAACGTGTTCTTAACCCACAACATTATCCTGTTGACTTGGCTCGTGATGTATGGCAAGACAAGATGGACTTGATTGATAAGATGCGTAAAGAAGCTCTGGGCGAAGGAGAAGAAGAATGAGTTTGCAAGAGACCATTATCCAACAACTAGGCGTTAAACCAGTCATTGATGCCCAAGAAGAAATCCGTCGTTCCATTGAATTTTTGAAAAAATACCTTAAAAAACATCCCTTCCTTAAAAGTTTTGTATTGGGCATTTCAGGTGGTCAAGACTCGACTTTAGCTGGTCGTCTTGCCCAACTAGCTATAGAAGAAATGCGAGCTGAAACCGGTGATGATTCTTATAAATTTATAGCAGTTCGCCTGCCTTATGGAATTCAAGCAGATGAGGATGACGCCCAAAAAGCCCTAGCTTTTATCCAACCAGATGTGAGTTTGGTGGTCAATATCAAGGATTCTGTAGATGCAATGGCAGTGGCAGTAGAGGCTACTGGTAGTCCAATGTCAGACTTTAATAAAGGGAATATCAAGGCTAGAAGCCGGATGATTGCCCAATATGCACTCGCAGGAGCTCATAGTGGAGCAGTTATTGGTACTGACCATGCTGCAGAAAATATCACAGGTTTCTTTACCAAGTTTGGTGATGGTGGTGCAGATATTCTTCCTCTCTATCGCCTCAATAAACGCCAAGGGAAACAACTATTGAAGGAGCTCGGAGCTGATCCTGCTCTCTATGAAAAAGTACCGATTGCCGATCTAGAAGAAGAGAAACCAGGATTGGCAGATGAAGTTGCACTCGGTGTAACCTACGCAGAGATTGATGACTACCTGGAAGGTAAACAAATCAGCCAAGAAGCCAAAGCAACCATTGAAAAATGGTGGCACAAAGGCCAACACAAACGCCACCTACCAATCACCGTGTTTGATACGTTTTGGGAGTAAAAAAAGAAGGAAAAGTGCTGCTTTTCCTTCTTTCTTTTTATAAGTATTAATTAAAATGTTTGAGATATGAAGTGTGGAAAGGTTACTCATCTTGCATAAAATATGATATTGTAACTAATGAATTACTATCAAAATAAGAATCTTTATCAAAATATTTGCAATTTCCTATTGTAATACTATGTATTTTGTAATTCTTAATAAAATAAGGTAATTTTTCATATTTTTTTTCAAGTAATGTTACATTATGAAATCCAATATTTTCAAAAAGCTCTTTTACTTCAGAAGCTTCTTTTGCAAGTAAAATGTCATAATCATCAGGTGGAAGTATATACTGATTTTTTAAAATATCAGTAAGTCGCTCCGAAATTCGTAAACTAACATTTTCAGGAATACTTGAATCACTATTCTCACTGGAGATTATAACTTTCCCTGTTAAAATTCCATAATCATTATAATCTAAAGTAAAACACCAAGTTGAAATTCGACTATTTGAATACACCTCAAAATTAATTAAAGCTTGGTTAATTTCTACTTTTTTAAATCGATTAATTTTATCGGTTTCTTCGTGAATTATTCTATTGAACTCTTCTTGATTTAAGAATTCTGGAAATTGAATGGATAAAGACTGTCTAAGCTCCTCGTCTTGTTTCTCTTCAAGACGCTCTTGACTATGCCATGAGTGTATTTCAGCAACAAAATTTACAACTTTACCTGGGATACTAATAACATTAGAAATTCCTGTTATAGTATTATTGGCTACACTAACAACACCATCGACAGTATTACTAGTTATTTTTGAAGTTTCATCAACAACTACTTTTACGGCTTTTGAAGTCTCAGTAGCAATATCATTTACAACCTTTGAGGATTCATTAGCGATACCGTTTACAACTTTAGAAGTTTCATTGGCGATACCATTTACAACTTTAGAAGTTTCATTAGTAACGTTATCTACAAATTTAAAGAAATCATTTAACATAAAACAATACCGTTAATCAAAATAAAGCAGATCTTTGCTGGTGCTTGTAAAGAGGTCGAAACCATCCTTGGTAACAACACCGCAGTCTTCGATACGGACACCGACTTTACCAGGAATATAGATACCAGGTTCAACTGAGAAGCACATGCCTTCTTCGATGACCATGTCATTTCCTTCCATGATTGATGGGAATTCGTGGACATCCATACCGATACCATGACCGAGACGGTGATTAAAGTACTCACCGTAGCCAGCTTTTTCTATCACTTCACGAGCTGCACGGTCAACCTCATGGGCTGTTACACCAGGTTTGATAAAGTCAAGGGCAGCTTGTTGAGCTTCTAGAGTCAAGTTGTAAATATCCTTTTTAAATTGGTCAGGTTTCCCAACAGCGACTGTACGAGTCATATCTGATGCATAACCATTGACCATAACACCAAGGTCAAAGAGGAGAAGAGCATTATTTTCAACCTTGTTTGCTCCAGGGATACCGTGTGGATTCGCAGCATTATCACCAGTCAAGACCATGGTATCAAAGCTCATTTCATAGCCTTCACGTTTCATAGCAAAGTCAATCTGCGCAATAATATCAGTTTCCGTATTATCAAGAGAGATATTGTCAAAACCAACTTTAACAGACTTGTCGGCGTAAACACCTGCAACCATCATCTTTTGCACTTCATCTGCTGATTTGATCAAGCGCATGCGTTGGATCAATGGAGTTAAGTTATCAAACTCAGCACTTTCAAAGACAGATTTTAAACCGTGATATTTAGTCAAGATGAGATTGTCAAACTCAACTGCTACACGTTTGAAATCAAGCTGTGGAAGAGCATTTTGGATTTTCTTCCAAGGGTTTTCAGAGTCCACGTAGCCAACTACTGGGAAAGAGACAGTGCTAGTCGCACGTTCAACCTCAAGTGCTGGAACGAAGAGAAGCGGTTCTTGGTTTCCAAGGACAAAGAGGAACATTTGACGTTCGTGTGGATCACTGTAAAAGCCAGTGAGGTAATTAATTGTGACGGGGTCAGATACGACAGCGAC
Source organism: Streptococcus infantis (assembly GCF_047463175.1). Taxonomy (GTDB): domain Bacteria; phylum Bacillota; class Bacilli; order Lactobacillales; family Streptococcaceae; genus Streptococcus; species Streptococcus infantis_AC. The sequence goes on along the minus strand of NZ_JASHEJ010000002.1, from coordinate 64,233 downwards.
GTCTAGCTTTTCTGATTCAAGATAAGTTAAGATTTGTTGTAATTTAGACATATGCTACCTTCTTTCTACCCCTCTATTTTTGCAAAAATTAGGAGAAAATGCAAGGAAGAAGGAGAAAAGAACCTAAAAAAATTCCAACAGCTAATGGCATGTTGGAATTTAAATATTAATTGAAGTCTGCCTTGCTTTTAACATCGCTATATTCTTCAGCGATTTCTTGGCTGAGAATATCCTCATAAGTTGGTAGAACAATGTCCTGACCATATTTTTTCTTAAGAGCAGTAGTGACCAAGCGATAGGCAAGGTTGGCATTACGAGATAGGATAGGTCCGTGGAAATAAGAACCGAAAACATTTTTATAGTGAACACCTTCACCGACCTTTTCTTCGTTGTTGCCATTTCCATAGACAACCTGCCCCAGTGGTTTTTGGTCATCTGATAGGAAGGTGCGGCCTTGGTGATTTTCAAAACCATAGTAGGTTTCATCGAATTCTTCGTTATGAATTTTAATGTCACCAATGAATCGGTTATTGGTTTGGTTAAGGGTATAGTGTCCCATGACACCGAGACCTTCGATGCGTCTTCCAGAAGCTTCAATATAGTATTGGCCTAATAGCTGGAAGCCACCACAAATAGCAAGAACGACACCATCATTTTGGATAAAGTTGTCGATACTTTCTTTTTTGGCAGGCAAATCACCAGCAATGATACTTTGTTCAAAGTCTTGGCCACCACCGAAAAAGGCGATATCGTAATGATTTTCATCGAAATCATCATGAAGCGAAACGATATCAATTGTTACATGTGCACCCAGCTTTTCAGCGACGTACTTGAGCATGAGGATGTTTCCATTATCCCCGTAGGTGTTCATGAGATTTCCATAGAGGTGGGCGATATTTAGTTGGTAAGGATAATTGCCGTCTTTTGAGGAAAGTGAAGTATAAACCATTAGTTCATCTCCTTTCTAACAAGCTGACGATTGGCTAGTAATTCTCGGAATTCTAGCATAGCCGTATATGTCGCAAGGATATAGGCATGCTTGCAGTCTTGAGCTTCGATCGTTTTGAGAACTTGTTCCAGGCTACTTGTTTCAGTGATCTTGTCAGCTGGATAGCCAGTAACACGTAGACGACGAGCAATTTCAGAATGACGAACTCCACCAGCGTTGATTTCTGGAATATCCATGTCAGTAATTTGTTCAAAGTCAGCATCCCAAATCCAGCTGGTATCAATCCCGTCTGCATAGTTGGCATTGAGGAGAACAGATAGACTAAATGGATAAGGAGCTAGTTTGATCATTTCGATGGCCTGGGTAGCACCAACAGGGTTTTTAATAAGAACCAGTGTGCATTCCTTGTCACCGATATGGAAGGTTTCTTGTCGTCCAAAGACAGCACGACTCTTGTCAAATCCTTGTTTAATCAGTTGAGAATCAGCGCCTAGGTAACGAGCGATAGCAACTGCAGCAAGAGCATTGTAGATGTTGTAGAGACCACCGATTTGAATACCATATTCCTGACCATCAATAACAAAACGAGAACGATTGTTAGTCAACTCAACCAATTCTGTCAGACGGTAGTCCAAGTCAGGACGCTTGCATCCACAATTTTCACAGATATAAGCTCCCAAGTTAGCATAAGTGTTGAGCTCGTATTTCAGAATACTTTGACATTCAGGGCAGAGAATACCTTCAGTATTGTAGTGAGCAAGTTGCGCTGGACCTTTTTCTAAATCAAAACCAAAATATTGAACAGGATTTGGAATTGCAGGCTTGTAGAAAAGCGGACTATCACCGTTTAGCAGAACAGTAGCAGTAGGAACTTTTCGAATAGCGTCCAAAATCATGTTATAGGTTGTATAAATCTCACCGTAGCGGTCCATCTGATCGCGGAAGATATTAGTGATAACGAAAAGACTAGGCTGGATGTAGTCACAGATATGTGAGAGACTAGCTTCGTCGATTTCAAGAACTGCTATATTTTTTCCAGTTTTTGAAGATTTTGCAGTCAAGAAAGTAGTCGTAATTCCTGTGATCATGTTGGCACCACTTGGATTGGTTAACACTTGACCATAAATTTCCTTTAGGATACCGACAGTGAGAGCGGTTGTCAATGTTTTTCCATTAGTTCCAGTTACCACAACAATCTCGTAGTTCTTTGCTAAATGTTGTAAAATATCTTTATCAAATTGAAGGGCAAGTTTTCCAGGGAGCGTACTTCCACGTCCAAGACGACTCAAAATAAAGTGAGAAGAACGCCCAGCAAGAAGGCCCAAAATAGTTTTTAATTTCATGTTTCTATTATATCATAAATGCTGAAAAAGACAGATTTGAGATTTTGGATAAGAAAAAACAACCCTAGGAGGGTTGTTTTTTATAAGTTTGTCTTAGCTTAAATCGCAAACAAGTCATTCAAGTTTTCAGCCAATGTTGGGTGAGTGAAGATTTGTTTTGTGAAGTAAGTGTATGGGATTTTGTTGTCCATAGCAACAGTAATAATGTTGATGATTTCTTGTGATCCTTCAGAGAAGATAGTTGCACCTAGAATTTCTTTAGTTTCAGTGTTGACAACAGCTTTGAAGGCTCCACGAAGGTCACCATTTACATGACCACGAGGCATAGCAGCAACAGGGATTTCCTTAACAGCGTATGGAAGTTTCAAATCAGCTACTTGGCTTTCAGTCAAACCAACTTGTGAAAGTGCTGGTGTGATAAACATGGTGTTTGGAACATTGAGACGGTCTTCAAGTGTGTAACTGCCATCACCAGCAAGGTAGCTGTAAACAACACGGAAGTCATCTAGTGAAATGTAGGTAAATTGAAGTCCACCGTTGACATCTCCAACTGCAAAGACACCAGGAACGTTTGTTTGACAATGTTTGTCCACCTTGATAGCACCACGTTCAGTTAGTTGAATATCCGTATTTTCAAGTTGAAGTGGTTCTACATTTGGTTTACGTCCTGTTGCGTAGAGAAGGGCATCGAAACGGTAGGTTTCATTCTCTGTCACGACAAGAACTTGGTCACCATCGTTTTTGATTTCAGTAGTATGGATATTTTGAAGGAGTTCAATGCCGTCTTCTTCCATGTATTGTTTAGCAAGAGCAGCAATAGAAGGTTCTGCGCGAGGTAGGAAAGTATCTAGAGCATCTAAGACTGTTACCTTGCTTCCAAGTTTATTGTAAAGACCAGCAAACTCAAGACCGATATTTCCACCACCAAGGATTCCAAGCTTCTCTGGTAATTGTTCCAAGTTTTGGATACCAGTTGAATCAAAGACATTCTTGCTAGTAGATAGTCCTGGGATAGGCAAAACGTTTGAAACAGCACCAGTGTTGATGACGATTGTTTCAGCAGTTAGTTCTTTCTTTTCATCACCAGCTTGAATTTCGATGACTTTATTAGAAACAAAGTGGGCTTCAGCATCAATGATATCAACTCCAGTACCAGCGATAGTAGCATAGTTTTTACCATTGAGGCGGCTCGTAATTGTATTTTTTGTTGCCATAACCTCGTCAAATGACAAGTCTTTTTCTGCGGCAACTAACAAGGTTTTAGTTGGAATACAACCGATGTTGATACAAGTTCCACCATACATTGCTTTGTTGCGTTCGATAAGGGCAACTTTTTTACCAGCTGAAGCTAGTTTGGCAGCAAGAGTTTTACCTGCCTTACCAAATCCAATAACAATTAAATCGTATGTTAACATTTTTAAATCCTCCTGTTTGATTTCATTCTAGCATAAGAAAAAATTTTTTTCACAATTCTGCTACGGAAAAAAATATTGGACTAAAATAGTCTCACGAAGCTTTTGAGAATCAAGTTCAAAAAATAGAAAAATCGTTTACATGATTTAATCAAGTGGTTAGACTATCTTTTGGCCCTCTCTTGTGTTATACTAGATAAGTTGCAAAGAAAGCAGTACTTTTCTTTAGTGGAAAAGAAGCAACACGATCTTTCATATAAAGATATGAAAAACCGTCATGAAAAGAAAAGTATAAATTAAGCGCTATAGGGTGGCTTCGCACCACCTTTAGAAAGAAGAAAAACGTGAAATTTAATGAATTTAACTTATCTGCCGACCTTTTAGCAGAAGTTGAAAAAGCAGGATTTGTAGAAGCAAGTCCTATCCAAGAGCAAACCATTCCTTTGGCTCTTGAAGGAAAAGATGTTATCGGTCAAGCACAGACTGGTACAGGGAAAACAGCAGCCTTTGGCTTGCCAACCCTTGAAAAAATTCGAACAGAAGAAGCAACTATCCAAGCTTTGGTGATTGCCCCAACTCGTGAACTGGCTGTTCAAAGTCAAGAAGAGCTTTTCCGCTTTGGTAGAAGCAAGGGTGTAAAAGTTCGTTCAGTCTATGGTGGCTCAAGCATTGAAAAACAAATCAAGGCTCTTAAATCAGGTGCTCATATCGTAGTAGGAACACCAGGGCGTCTTTTGGACTTGATTAAACGCAAGGCTTTGAAATTACATGATATTGAAACCTTGATTTTAGATGAAGCAGATGAAATGCTGAACATGGGATTCCTTGAAGATATTGAAGATATCATCTCTCGTGTACCGGAAAATCGTCAAACCTTGCTCTTTTCAGCGACTATGCCAGATGCCATCAAACGTATTGGTGTTCAGTTCATGAAAGAGCCTGAGCATGTGAAGATTGCTGCCAAAGAATTAACAACAGAATTAGTAGACCAGTACTATATTCGTGTTAAAGAACAAGAAAAATTCGACACCATGACTCGTCTTATGGATGTTGATCAACCTGAGTTATCAATCGTTTTTGGTCGTACCAAACGTCGTGTAGACGAGCTAACTCGTGGGCTTAAAATCCGTGGTTTCCGTGCAGAAGGGATCCATGGAGATTTGGACCAAAACAAACGTCTTCGTGTCCTTCGTGATTTTAAAAATGGTAACCTTGATGTCTTAGTTGCAACAGACGTTGCTGCTCGTGGTTTGGATATTTCAGGTGTGACTCATGTCTACAATTACGATATCCCACAAGATCCTGAGAGTTATGTTCACCGTATCGGTCGTACAGGGCGTGCAGGTAAGTCAGGTCAGTCTATTACCTTCGTTTCACCTAATGAAATGGGTTATCTACAAATCATTGAGAACTTAACTAAGAAACGCATGAAAGGTCTTAAACCTGCAAGTGCAGAAGAAGCCTTCCAAGCTAAGAAGCAAGTAGCTCTTAAGAAAATTGAACGTGATTTTGCGAATGAGGAGATTCGTAGCAACTTTGAGAAGTTTGGCAAGGATGCTCGTCAATTGGCCTCAGAATTCAGCCCAGAAGAATTGGCCATGTATATTCTCAGTCTAACTGTTCAAGACCCAGACAGTCTTCCTGAGGTTGAGATTGCACGTGAAAAACCTTTACCATTTAAACCATCTGGTGGTGGCTTCGGTGGCAAAGGCAAGGGTGGTCGAGGAGGCCGTCGTGGGGATGACCGTCGAGACCGTGATCGCCGTGGCAATGGACGTCGTGATGACTATCGTAAAGGTGGACGTTCAAAGGATCGCTTTGATAAAGAGAAGCGTTACCGTAAGGATACTAAAAAACCACGCAATACTTCAAGCGAGAAGAAAACAGGCTTTGTTATTCGTAACAAAGGAGATAAATAACAAAAAAAAGCGGTTCACTGAGGTGGATCGCTTTTATATATAAGGAGACCGAGAGTCATATGAAAAGTAATACGAGAAGTTTGTATTTATAAATTTGTTATCTTGTAATATTATTCTATCAAAAAATCAGGAAGCTGTCAATAAGAAAATAATAAAAAATAGGAAAAATTTTCGAATACACTTGAATTGCAATTCAATAAACAATTTTCAGATAATTGTTGAAGTAGTCAGAATTTTATGATATAATGAAAGCGATTATATGCGAGGTAAAAAATGGCACATTTATTAGAAAAAACAAGAAAAATCACATCAATTTTAAAGCGTTCGGAGGAGCAATTACAAGATGAGCTTCCTTATAATGCCATTACACGTCAATTAGCAGATATTATTGACTGTAACGCTTGTATTGTGAATAGCAAGGGTCGTTTGTTGGGCTACTTTATGCGCTACAAAACTAATAATGACCGAGTAGAGCAATTCTTCCAATCAAAGACTTTCCCAGAAGATTATGTGCAAGGTGCAAACATGATCTACGATACGGAGGCCAATCTTCCAGTAGAGCATGATTTGACAATTTTCCCAACTGAGAGTCGTTCTGATTTCCCAGATGGTTTGACAACAATTGCTCCAATCCATGTCTCTGGTATTCGCTTGGGTTCATTGATTATATGGCGTAATGATAAAAAGTTTGAAGATGAAGATTTGATTCTGGTTGAGATTGCCAGCACAGTAGTAGGAATTCAACTCTTAAACTTCCAACGTGAAGAAGATGAAAAAAATATTCGTCGTCGTACGGCTGTAACTATGGCGGTTAATACCCTTTCTTACTCTGAACTTAGAGCAGTATCGGCTATTCTAGCTGAATTAAATGGTAATGAAGGTCAATTAACAGCTTCAGTCATTGCAGACCGTATCGGTATCACTCGTTCTGTAATTGTTAATGCCCTTCGTAAACTTGAATCGGCAGGGATTATTGAGAGTCGTTCTCTTGGTATGAAAGGAACTTATCTCAAAGTTCTCATTCCAGATATTTTTGAAGAAGTGAAAAAGAGGGACTATTAATGGCTAAGGCTTTAATTTCTATTGACTATACAGAAGATTTTGTAGCGGATCATGGGAAACTGACTGCGGGAGCTCCAGCTCAAGCAATATCTGATGATATATATGGGGTGACTCAAAAGGCTTTTGAACGTGGAGATTATATCTTTTTTACCATCGATGCTCATGAGGAAAATGATGTCTTTCATCCTGAAAGTAAACTATTCCCTCCACATAATATTATTGGGACTAGTGGACGCAATCTGTATGGCAAGTTAGCAGACTTTTATCAGGAGCATGCTGATGATAGTCGTGTTTTCTGGATGGATAAGCGTCACTATTCTGCTTTTTCTGGAACAGATTTGGATATCCGTCTCAGAGAGCGTAGGGTAGATACAGTCATTTTGACAGGAGTTCTTACAGATATCTGTGTCTTGCATACGGCGATTGATGCCTATAATCTTGGTTACCAGATAGAAGTTGTGAAACCAGCAGTAGCATCCATTTGGCCTGAGAATCATGCCTTTGCACTTGGACATTTCAAGAATACACTTGGTGCGAAATTGGTTGATGAAAATTTGCTTGAAATTACAGAATAATACATTTCAAGATGAAAAAATCTGAAAAAAGTCTTGACAATTTTTTTCAAAGTTGATATACTAGTAAAGTAATCGACGCGGGGATGGCGGAATTGGCAGACGCGCAGGACTAAGGATCCTGTGACCGCTTTAGGTCGTGAGGGTTCAAGTCCCTCTCTCCGCATAGGAAAAGAGTTAGCTTTGGCTAGCTTTTTATTTTTCATCAAAAAGAGCAAAAATATTTTTGCTCTTTTTTTGGTATTTCATAAACATTTCATATTTGAATATTATAATGGTTTTACAAATATGGAGGTGCTATATGAATCCCACTCAAAGAGCTTGGGCTTACGTCAGCAGAAAACGACTGAGAAGTCTCATATTATTCTTGATTTTATTTGTATTATTGGCTGGAATATCGGCTTGTTTGACGCTCATGAAGTCTAACAAAACAGTAGAAAATAATCTCTATCGCTCATTGAATACTTCTTTTTCTATTAAAAGAATAGAAGCAGATCAGACTTTTCAACTGTCTCAACTAGATGACCTTAAAAAGATAAAGGGGCTTGAGAAGATTTCACCTGAGCTAGAAACAATAGCCAAGTTAACTGACAAAGAAGTTGTTACTGGAGAACAAAGTATCCAAAGGGATGATTTGACAGAGGCTGAAAAAAATCTTATCAGTTTAATTGCTTTAGAAGATTCTTCCAAGGATGTTTCTTTTACAAGTTCCGCCTTTAGTCTTAAAGAAGGAAGACATCTCGAAAAAGGGGATCGTAAAAAAATCTTAATCCATGAAGATTTAGCTAAGAAAAACAATCTAAAGCTAGGAGATAAGATTAGTTTAAATCCTGGTCAAGTTGAAGGAAATAGTGGACAAAGGCTAGACTATGAAATCGTAGGTATTTTCTCAGGTAAGAAGCAAGAGAAATTTACCGGTCTCTCATCAGACTTTAGTGAAAACACGGTCTATACAGACTACGAAAGTAGCCAAACTCTTCTTGGAAATAAGGAAGCTCAAGTTAGCGCCGCTCGTTTTTATCTAGAAAATCCAAAAGATATGGACAGCATCATTCAAGAGGTTGAAAAGTTATCCCTAGAAACTAAAGGTTACCAAGTCGAAAAGGAAAATAAGGCTTTTGAACAAATCAAGGATTCAGTTTCGACCTTCCAAACCTTCTTACAAATTTTCCTCTATGGCATTATGATTGCTGGTGTAGGAGCGCTGATCTTGGTCTTGTCACTTTGGTTACGAGAGCGAGTCTACGAGGTTGGTGTTTTATTGGCACTAGGTAAAGAGAAAATAGCAATCTTTAGCCAATTCTGCCTGGAAGTCATCCTAGTTTCATTGGCATCTATTTTGCCTGCATTTGTAGCTGGGAATGCCATTACTTCCTATCTCTTGAAGACTGTACTAGCAAGCGGTGACCAAGCTGCACTACAAGATACGCTAGCAAAAGCAACGAATCTTTCAACAAGTCTTTTATCATTTGGAGAATCTTATATCTTCCTACTTATCATTAGTTGCTTGTCAGTTGCACTTTGTTTCCTATTTTTATTTAGAAAATCACCAAAAGAAATTTTATCATCTATTAGTTAATGAAGGAGAAATCATGACTTTACTACAATTACAAGATCTTACTTATCGTTACAAAAACACTGCAGAAGCAGTATTATATAAAATCAATTACGATTTTGAACCTGGCAAGTTTTATAGTATTATCGGAGAATCAGGAGCTGGGAAGTCAACACTCTTATCTCTATTAGCAGGACTTGATAGCCCAGTCGAAGGAGCTATCTTATTCGAAGGCAAGGATATTCGTGAACAAGGTTATTCTTATCATCGCATGCACCACATCTCGCTAGTTTTCCAAAACTATAACTTGATTGATTATCTTTCTCCATTGGAAAATATCCGCTTGGTTAATAAAAAAGCTAGCAAGGATACCCTTCTTGAACTTGGTTTAGATGAAAGTCAAATCAAGAGGAATGTTCTCCAATTATCAGGAGGGCAGCAACAACGTGTTGCCATTGCTCGTAGCCTTGTATCGGAAGCACCAGTGATTTTAGCAGATGAACCAACAGGAAACTTGGATCCTAAGACTGCTGGGGATATCATCGATTTGCTCAAATCTCTCGCTGAGAAAACAGGCAAGTGTGTGATCGTTGTGACCCACAGCAAGGAAGTAGCACAGGCGTCAGATATTACACTTGAATTGAAGGATAAGAAATTGACTGAAAAATAGAGTCTACTTCTTAAACTTTTGGAATTGCTTTAGTAAACTATTAAGTAATTATAAACGAAGTGATTCTTAAACAGTTATTTCCCGCTATAGTGGTATCCTAGATAATAACTTTGTTATTATCTAGGACGGGATTTTTGAGAGTAAAATAGTTTGGGGAACTATTTTAGTCTGAGCCTAGAAATGAAATGGCGAAGAGCTCAAAAATAAATCGTGAAATTCCCTGGATTTCTAAAATCATCCACTGGATAATTTTACCTCCCGTCCGCACTATTTAAGGGAAATAAAGAAATATAAAAACATATAAGCGAAGTAAATCTAGAAAGGAATCTTATGTTACACAACGCATTTGCCTACGTCACAAGAAAATTTTTCAAGTCTATTGTGATCTTTCTTATCATTCTCTTGATGGCTAGTTTGAGTTTGGTCGGCTTGTCTATCAAGGGTGCGACAGCCAAGGCTTCTCAAGAAACCTTTAAAAATATTACCAATAGTTTCTCCATGCAAATCAATCGTAGGGTCAATCAAGGAACTCCACGTGGTGCTGGGAATATCAAGGGTGAAGATATCAAAAAAATTACCGAGAATAAGGCCATTGAATCCTACATCAAACGGATTAATGCTATCGGTGATTTGACAGGCTATGAACTGATTGAAACGCCTGAAACCAAGAAAAATCTAACTGCAGATCGAGCTCAACGTTTTGGAAGTAGCTTGATGATAACAGGGGTCAATGACTCTTCTAAAGAAGACAAATTTGTGTCAGGCTCTTACAAACTAGTCGAAGGTGAGCATTTAACCAATGACGACAAATACCAGATTCTCATGCACAAAGACTTGGCTGCTAAACACGGCTGGAAGGTTGGAGACAAGGTCAAACTGAACTCCAATATCTACGATGCAGATAATGAAAAAGGAGCCAAGGAAACAGTAGAAGTAACGATTAAAGGACTTTTTGATGGACATAACAAATCTGCTGTGACCTACTCACAAGAACTTTATGAGAATACAGCTATCACAGATATTCACACAGCTGCCCAGCTCTATGGTTATACAGAAGATACAGCTATTTATGGTGATGCTACCTTCTTTGTAGCTGGAGATAAGAATCTAGATACTGTCATGCAAGAATTAGGGTCTATCAACGGCATCAACTGGAAGATGTATAGCTTGATTAAGAGTTCATCTAACTATCCTGCCCTTGAACAATCTATCTCAGGCATGTACAAGATGGCTAATCTTCTCTTCTGGGGTAGCTTGAGCTTCTCTGTTCTTTTACTTGCTCTCTTACTGACACTATGGATTAACGCCCGTCGTAAAGAGGTTGGAATTCTCCTTTCAATTGGTCTAAAACAAGCAAGTATTTTAGGACAATTTATCACAGAAGCAGTTATGATTGCAATTCCAGCACTAATTTCAGCTTACTTCTTAGCTAACTATACTGCTCGTACTATTGGAAATACAGTTCTTGCAAATGTCACATCAGATGTGGCTAAGCAGGCTAGTAAGGCAGCCCAAGCCTCTAATCTTGGAGGTGGTGCAGAAGTTGACGGCTTTAGCAAGACACTTTCAAGTCTGGATATTTCCATTCAACCTTCTGACTTTGCTATCATCTTTGTACTTGGTTTAGTTCTTGTAGTATTAGTTATGGCACTTGCTTCAAGCAATCTCCTCTTTAAACAACCAAAAGAACTCTTGTTGGATAGTGAATAAAAAACCTGCTACCTATTCTCACTCAAATGAGATATAATATAGGTAGCATTTTTGATAGAAAAGGATTTATATGAAAATTCTAATTGTAGAAGATGAAGACATGATCCGTGAGGGAATTAGTGACTATTTGACGGATTGTGGCTATGAAACCATTCAGGCAGCAGATGGGCTTGAGGCCTTAGAACAATTTTCCAATCACCAAGTTGCCTTGGTTCTCTTAGATATTCAAATGCCGAAACTCAATGGTTTAGAGGTTTTGTCAGAAATCCGTAAAAGTAGTCAAGTACCAGTCTTGATGTTGACAGCCTTTCAGGACGAAGAATATAAGATGAGTGCCTTTGCTGCATTGGCTGATGGTTATTTGGAAAAGCCTTTTTCTCTATCTTTGTTAAAAGTACGAGTGGATGCCATCTTTAAACGTTATTATGATGTAAGTCGTATTTTTACCTATAGGGACACCGAGGTAGACTTTGACAGCTATAGCGCCAAAGTGGCTGATCAAGAAGTTGCAGTGAATGCAAAAGAGCTGGAAATTTTAAACTATCTGGTTAAAAATGAAGGTCGAGCCTTAACACGGTCGCAGATTATCGATGCTGTATGGAAGATGACAGATGAGGTTCCTTTTGACAGAGTGATCGATGTCTATATCAAGGAACTACGAAAAAAATTGGATCTAGATTGTATTCTTACCGTGCGCAATGTTGGTTATAAATTGGAGAGAAAATGAAACGTTCAGGTTTATTTAAAAAGATATTTATTTATACCTTTTCGGTATTTTCTACCTTGGTCATTTGTTTGCATTTGGCCATCTATTTCCTCTTTCCATCAACCTATCTCAGTCATCGTCAGGAGAGCATAGGCCTCAAGGCTACAGAAATTGCCCAGTCCCTCCAAGGCAAAGATAGTCAAGCTATTCAGGAAGTCCTTGAACTTTATTCTAAAAGCAGTGATATTAAGGGAGCTGTTAAGGGGGAGATGACTCAGGATAAGTTGGAAGTCAATGATAATCTTCCCATTGATAAACAACGACAAACGGCCTCCTTGGTTATTGAGGAAAGAGAAGTTCAAACTAAGGATGGTCAGACGATGACCTTGCAGTTTTTAGCTTCTATGGATTTGCAGAAAGAAGCAGAAGACATCAGTCTTCAATTTCTGCCTTATACTTTATTAGCATCTTTCATCATTTCGCTCCTCATCGCCTTTATCTATGCTAGAACCATTGTTGCTCCTATTTTGGAAATCAAACGAGTGACTCGACGGATGATGGATTTGGATGCAGAAGTGAGGTTGCGCGTGGATTCTAAGGATGAAATTGGCGATCTTAAAGAACAAATCAACAGCCTTTATCAGCATCTCTTGACTGTGATTGCAGATTTGCATGAGAAAAACGAGGCCATCCTCCAGCTGGAAAAGATGAAGGTTGAGTTTTTACGAGGTGCTTCCCACGAACTGAAAACACCTCTAGCTAGTCTAAAGATTCTTCTGGAGAATATGAAAGCCAATATTGGACGCTATAAGGATCGGGACCATTATCTGGGAGTTTCTTTGGGTATTGTGGATGATTTGAGTCACCATGTACAGCAAATCTTATCTCTTTCTTCAGTGCAAGAATTGCGAGATAAGAAAGAAAAAATCAACCTTCTTGAAATGACAGATTTTCTCTTAAAGGATTATGATTTATTAGCCAAAGAGAGGGAAATCTCAGTTGTGAATCAACTGACTGACCAACAAACTTATCTAAATCCTTCGGTACTAAAGCTGGTTCTTTCCAATCTTATCAGTAATGCTGTGAAACACTCTGTTCAAGGTGGTTATTTAAAAATTGGGACAGAAGATGGCTGGCTTTTCATTGAGAACGCCTGTACACCTGAGGAGCAAGATAAGTTTGAACAATCCTTTGCGGTTTCTAGTCGACAAAGTAAGGGAGCTGGTTTGGGACTATTCGTAGTTAAAAGTTTATTGGAAAACGAAGAAATTGACTATCGATTTGAACGCTATGAAGACCACTTAGCCTTTTATATGAACCTACCCAAAGACCTTTAAGATTAGGACTTTGAGGAGAGTTACATATTTTAAGATAGAAGAAATTCAATTCAAACTACAGGAAAAACTAGATTTTTTTGTCAAAAAGTGATAAAATGAACAATGTAAATGGGATATCCCATAAAAATATACAGGAGGCCTGATAAAATGGCAATCGTTTCAGCAGAAAAATTTGTCCAAGCAGCTCGTGACAACGGTTATGCAGTTGGTGGATTTAACACAAACAACCTTGAGTGGACTCAAGCTATCTTGCGCGCAGCAGAAGCTAAAAAAGCTCCAGTTTTGATCCAAACTTCAATGGGTGCTGCTAAATACATGGGTGGTTACAAAGTTGCTCGCAACTTGATCGCTAACCTTGTAGAATCAATGGGTATCACTGTACCAGTAGCTATCCACCTTGACCACGGTCACTACGAAGATGCACTTGAGTGTATCGAAGTTGGTTACACTTCAATCATGTTTGACGGTTCACACCTTCCAGTTGAAGAAAACCTTAAATTGGCTAAAGACGTAGTTGAAAAAGCACACGCTAAAGGTATCTCAGTAGAAGCTGAAGTTGGTACTATCGGTGGTGAAGAAGACGGAATCATCGGTAAAGGTGAATTGGCTCCAATCGAAGACGCTAAAGCAATGGTTGCAACTGGTATTGACTTCTTGGCAGCTGGTATTGGTAACATCCACGGTCCTTACCCAGCAAACTGGGAAGGTCTTGACCTTGACCACTTGCAAAAATTGACAGAAGCTCTTCCAGGCTTCCCAATCGTATTGCACGGTGGATCAGGTATTCCTGATGAACAAATCCAAGCAGCTATCAAACTTGGTGTTGCTAAAGTTAACGTTAACACTGAATGCCAAATCGCATTCGCTAACGCAACTCGTAAATTTGCTCGTGACTACGAAGCAAACGAAGCAGAATACGACAAGAAGAAACTCTTCGACCCACGTAAATTCTTGGCTGACGGTGTAAAAGCTATCCAAGCATCAGTTGAAGAACGTATCGACGTATTCGGTTCAGAAGGTAAAGCTTAATCTAGCTGAACTATACTAAATGAAACCCGCCTGTGAAGGTGGGTTTTTTGTGTTGCTTTTATAGAGAATATACTTAAGACTACTATATACTAAGTTGCTAAAAGAGTCTAATTTGTGTACAATAATGCTATGAAAATACTGAAAAAATGGTTTCTTGGCTTCCTTAGTCTTATGCTTTTGTTTTTAGGCGCTACATTTTTCTATCACAGAATCAGTTTACAAAAGGAAAATAAATTTTTAACACCTATGGGGCAAACAGTTCTTGTTAATGGGCACAAAATCAATGTTTACGTTGAGGGGGATGGTCCAGAGACAATAGTAGTTCTATCAGGTGCTGGAATTGCTTCCCCAATCTTGGACTTTAAGAATGTTTCAGATTCCTTATCAAAAAAATATAAGGTAGTCATCGTGGAGCGGGCTGGCTATGGTTATAGCGAGGATAGTAATCAATCCAGAGATGTGATGGAAGTTTTGTCTGAGACACGTCAAGCTCTATCACAAGCAGATGTCACAGGACCTTTTATCATTTTGTCTCATTCAATGGCTAGTCTTGAAAGTCTGGCTTGGCAGGAAAAGTATCCTGATGAAGTGAAAGCCTTGGTTGGTCTGGATTGGGCATTACCAGCAAGTTATGAGGATTTAAAGGATAATCAGGCCTTGCTTACTGTGGCTTATTGGAGCAGTAAGATTGGCTTATTACGCTATTTCCCTGAGTCCTTTTATATAAAAAATCCAACTCTGACAGGAAGTGAACGACAACAGTATAAACTCCTAGCTTATAAGCAGTTGATGTCACAAGCCATGCTTCATGAATCCCGTTTGGTAAAGGAAAATGCCAAGAAAGTTCCCTCTAGCATCAATCCGAAAATTCCCACCTTATTACTGGTTTCTAACGGTGAAGGCACGACCTTTAGCCAATCAGAATGGCAGCATTATGCAGAGAGATTTGCTAGTGGACACTCCAATGTGAAAGTCGTCTATATGGATGCGCCTCACGAACTTTATCATTATCAAAGTCATGAAATAGTTTCTCAAATTGAAGATTTTTTAAAGAGTCATTGATGGTTTAGAGATCATTTAAATTTTAGACTGATGACAATAATTAAATGATGAAGGATTAACAGTAGAATCGTTCATTTTTTTCTTAACAACAATCCTGCCCGTGAGGGTGGGTTTTTTGGTGTTTTAAGGAACTATTAAACCAGAATTTCTGACTCAAAAGTATTATTTTAAGAGAGAAATCTCTAATTTCATAATCTACAAGCAAACGCTTGCATTCCTTTTTTTATTGGATTATAATAGGTTGGTATAAATCCTTCTGTAATAATATTGAGAAGGTGTAGAAAGTAAGGATTTAGAATATTTGTCGTCAAAAATACAAAGTTGTTTCTTACTAAAGGGAGATAGATATGGCAATGATAGAAGTGCAACATCTTCAGAAAAATTTTGTGAAGACTGTTAAGGAACCGGGCTTGAAGGGAGCTTTGCGCTCCTTTATTCATCCTGAAAAGCAGACCTTTGAAGCGGTCAAGGATTTAACTTTTGAAGTTCCAAAAGGGCAGATTTTAGGATTTATCGGGGCAAATGGTGCTGGGAAGTCAACCACCATCAAAATGCTGACAGGGATTTTAAAACCGACATCTGGTTTTTGTCGGATTAACGGTAAGATTCCCCAGGACAATCGCCAAGATTATGTCAAGGATATTGGAGTCGTTTTCGGACAACGCACCCAGCTATGGTGGGATTTGGCACTGCAAGAGACCTACACGGTCTTGAAGGAGATTTACGATGTGCCAGACTCGCTTTTCCATAAGCGCATGGACTTTTTGAATGAAGTTTTGGATTTGAAGGAATTTATCAAGGATCCTGTGCGGACTCTTTCATTGGGTCAACGGATGCGGGCGGATATTGCGGCCTCCTTGCTTCACAATCCCAAGGTTCTCTTTCTAGATGAGCCGACCATTGGCTTGGACGTTTCGGTCAAGGATAACATTCGACGTGCTATCACCCAGATTAATCAGGAGGAAGAGACAACTATTCTCTTGACTACTCATGATTTGAGTGATATTGAGCAACTCTGTGATCGAATTTTTATGATTGATAAGGGGCAAGAGATTTTTGATGGAACGGTTAGCCAGCTCAAGGAGACCTTTGGCAAGATGAAGACTCTTTCCTTTGAGCTGACGCCAGGTCAAAGTCATCACGTCTCTCATTATGAGGGCTTGCCTGATATATCCATTGATAGACAAGGAAATACTCTCAATATTGAATTCGATAGTTCCCGCTACCAATCAGCTGATATTATCAAGCAAACCCTGTCTGATTTTGAAATCCGTGATTTGAAGATGGTAGATACGGATATTGAAGATATTATCCGTCGCTTCTATCGAAAGGAGCTCTAAGATGGTCAAATTGTGGAGACGTTATAAACCCTTTATCAATGCGGGGATTCAGGAATTGATTACCTATCGAGTCAACTTTATTCTCTATCGGATTGGTGATGTCATGGGGGCTTTTGTGGCCTTTTATCTCTGGAAGGCTGTCTTTGATTCCTCGCAAGATTCCTTGATTCAGGGCTTTAGTATGGCAGATATCACCCTCTACATCATCATGAGTTTTGTGACCAATCTTTTGACCAGGTCTGATAGCTCCTTTATGATTGGGGAGGAGGTCAAGGATGGCTCCATTATCATGCGTTTGCTGAGACCAGTGCATTTTGCGGCTTCTTACCTCTTTACGGAGCTTGGTTCCAAGTGGTTGATTTTTATCTCTGTTGGACTGCCATTTTTAAGTGTCATTGTTTTGATGAAAATCTTATCTGGGCAAGGTATTGTAGAAGTGCTGGGATTAACTGTCCTTTATCTCTTTAGCTTAACTCTGGCTTATCTGATTAACTTTTTCTTTAATATCTGCTTTGGTTTTTCAGCCTTTGTGTTTAAAAATCTATGGGGTTCCAATCTACTCAAGACTTCAATAGTGGCCTTTATGTCTGGAAGTTTAATTCCCTTGGCTTTCTTTCCGAAAATCGTTTCAGATATTCTATCCTTCTTGCCTTTTTCATCCTTGATTTATACTCCGGTCATGATTATTGTTGGGAAATACGATGCTAGTCAGATTCTTCAAGCACTCGCTTTGCAGTTTTTCTGGCTTATAGTGATGGTTGGTTTGTCTCAGTTGATTTGGAAACGAGTCCAGTCCTTTATCACCATTCAAGGAGGTTAGTATGAAAAAATATCAACGCATGCATCTGATTTTTATCAGACAATACATCAAGCAAATCATGGAATATAAGGTGGATTTTGTGGTAGGTGTCTTGGGAGTTTTTCTGACTCAAGGCCTAAACCTTTTGTTTCTCAATGTCATCTTTCAACACATCCCCTCGCTAGAAGGTTGGACCTTTCAAGAGATTGCCTTTATCTATGGATTTTCCTTAATTCCAAAGGGATTAGATCATCTCTTTTTTGACAATCTCTGGGCTTTAGGTCAACGACTAGTTCGAAAAGGGGAGTTTGACAAGTATCTGACTCGTCCTATCAATCCTCTCTTTCACATCCTCGTTGAGACCTTTCAGATTGATGCCTTGGGTGAACTTTTGGTCGGTGGAATCTTACTAGCGACAACGGCGACTAGCATTGCTTGGACTCTTCCAAAATTCCTGCTTTTCCTAGTCTGTATTCCTTTTGCGACCTTGATTTATACTTCCTTGAAAATTGCGACAGCCAGCATCGCTTTTTGGACCAAGCAGTCAGGTGCCATGATTTACATTTTCTATATGTTTAATGACTTTGCCAAGTACCCGATTTCCATTTACAATTCGCTCCTTCGTTGGTTAATTAGCTTTATTGTGCCTTTCGCTTTTACCGCCTACTATCCTGCCAGCTATTTCTTGCAGGATAAGGATGTCTTCTTTAATATCGGTGGGTTGATTTTGGTTTCCCTTGTTTTCTTTGTTATTTCTTTAAAACTCTGGGATAGGGGATTAGACGCTTACGAAAGTGCGGGTTCTTAAAAATAAATCAAGCCTTGTCTCAGGACAGGCTTCTTTTTTCTTTTTTATAAAATTCTGACCACATAGTCTATCATGACTACCACATAGGCAAATCCTATTGTTTGCGATTTTTATTTCTGTTATAGTAGTAATTGTCAAGGGGAGATAAAGCTTCCTAACAAAATAGAAAATGAGGTTATATCATGAAAAAAGTAGTAGGTATCGGATTTTTAGTCGTTGCAGCAGCAGTTTTGTATTTTGGTTTAGTTGGATGGCCAAGTTTGGATGTTAACATCTGGGCACTCTTTCCAGTAGGTCTATTTCTATTCTTTACTCTTGAGAATCTAGTGAAAAAAGATTATAAAGCTAGTCTCATGTGCTTGATTATTGCTTTT
This sequence comes from Streptococcus infantis, assembly GCF_047463175.1. Lineage (GTDB taxonomy): Bacteria > Bacillota > Bacilli > Lactobacillales > Streptococcaceae > Streptococcus > Streptococcus infantis_AC. The sequence goes on along the minus strand of NZ_JASHEJ010000002.1, from coordinate 45,586 downwards.
ATTATTGCAAATGCTATTCTTGATATTTTGCCACTTTCAAGTGGGTTGGTAATCGGTGCTGGTGTTCTGGCTTGTGTGGGGATTGGATTTCTATTTCCAGAAAAAAATATTAAAGCAAGGTAATTTAACCTGAATATGAAAAAATAATATCACTAAAGTAAAAGCCAAAATTATGAAAAAATTGAACATTTTTCAAAAAAAGAAAAAGGAGAAAACCAACTTGGTTTTCTCCTATATTTATTTAACTTATTTAAAAGTTAAATAAAATTGATAAATTCCTTAGATTATTTTGAAAAACCTGCACCAAAGCGAGTATTATCTCCAAGTTCACGAGTTGAATCATTCAAAGGTTTACCATCTGTTCCTTCAATTGGAGCAGATGTATTATAAGTTTCAGCACCTGATACACTATAAGCATCTTTATATTGTGGTGAAACAGCATAACCAAAACGGTTGTTGTGGTTGTTAGCAGCATTTGCTTCAGTAACAATTTCTGTAGTTGGACGTGTTACACCTGGAATTGCTTTTGGATCTGGAGTAGCTGGAGCTGGAGTAGCTGGAGCTGGAGTAGCTGGCTTAGCTGGAGCTGGAGTAGCTGGTTTAGCTGGAGCTGGAGTAGCTGGTTTAGCTGGAGCTGGAGTAGCTGGCTTAGCTGGAGCTGGAGTAGCTGGCTTAGCTGGCGTAGCTGATTTAGTAGCGTTAAAACCTGCACCAAAGCGAGTGTTGTGTCCAAACTCACGAGTTGAATCATTCAAAGGTTTACCGTCTGTTCCTGGATATGGTTTAGCTGGATAAGTCTTAGCACCTGCAAAATTAATAGCTTTTTCTTTTCTTAATGGAGAAACAGCATAACCAAAACGGTTGTTATGGTTATTCTTAGCATTTGCTACTGTAACTGTCCCAGCAGTTGAAGCAGTTACTCCTGGGATAGAAGGAACTTCAGTAGCTGCATAAGAAACGCTAGCAATCGCTGATAATCCCAATACACTTGTTAATAAAACTTTTTTCATTGTTTTATCTCCTCTTTAATTTTTCATTATTTTTCTAAGGCGAACCTTATTGTCTTTATTGTATCATATATGTATATATTGTCAAGTATTTATAATTTTTAAAAAAATATTTTCATTCAGAATTCTTATACACAAAAAGTCTCGAGCTTTCTCGAGACTTTTACTTTATTTACCTGCGTAATATTTTTGAATCCCTTTGACAATACCTGCAACCAATCTATTTTGGTAAGCATCACTACGAACTTGTTGGTTTTCATTGAAATTGTCAATATATCCCAATTCCAATAGAACGGCTGGTTTATCAGTTTCTCGAAGGACAGCAAAACTACTTCGTAGACGACCAGCATCCTTAGCACCTGTTTCAGCTAGTAGTGAAGAGTGAATATCTGCCGCGAGGCGATTGCTTTCACTGATTCGGTCAGGGTGGTTATGCCAGTAAGGATTGATCTTAGAAGGATAACCAGCAGCTTCTTCATAAGAATAAGTCTGAATCCCAGCTCTATTTGAAGCTGGATTACCACTAGCATTGAAGTGAATACTAATAAAGATATCTGAGTCAGTCTTATTAACCATTCTTGAACGTTCGGTGACAAAGTCTACAAAGACATCACTGTCTCTCGAAGAAAGAACAGTATAGCCGAGGCCTTCAAGCTCCTTGCGAAGCTTTTGATAAACTTGCATATTTAGTTCTTTTTCGGTGATGTTATAATAAGATGTACCGGGATCTTTACCACCATGGCCTGGATCTAGGAAGATAATATTGTTATATTTTCCCTTTTCAAAACCACGACTTACAGAAGTTTCACCAATCCATTTCCCATTGCTTTGGAATTGATGGGTTTGTCCATCGATTTTATGAGTCCCTGTAACATAGACTCCATTTTCATCCACATAGTAGCGGGCTTTATAGTAGCTATCGTCAATCCATTCGCTCTTAGCCATGTAGCCACCTGCCTTGAGGTAGTAAGAACCAATCCATTCACGTTCTGCGTAAACACCACCAGATTTCAAGTAGAACCAGCTATCATAGTTTTTATCGAAAATCCATTCTTTTTCAGCCATAGCACCGCTAGCTTTTAGGTAATAGCTACCTTGCCATTGGTTACTTGCCATAGTAGCATCTTTGTTAAAGTAGTACCAGGTACCACTGATTTTATCCCACTTGTTTTTGATTAATTTACCAGAAGCAAGTGCATAGTACCATTGTCCATCTTGCTTGACCCAAGAACTCTCAGCCATGGCACCACTATTGGTAAACAGATAGTCGTCAAAAATCGTGTTGCTGAGCATGACACCATCTTGATCAAAATAGTACCAGACACCACCGATTTTTTCCCATTTTTGTTGAGAAATTTTTCCATAAGCGTTAGCATAATACCATTTTTCTTGGAGTTTACTCCAACCAGAATCGACCATGGCCCCGCTACTAGTCAGGATATATCCATCAAAAATAGTATCACTCAGCATGATACCATCTTTGTTGAAGTAGTACCATTTTCCGTGGATTTTTTTCCAGTTTAGAACAGGGGCATTGTTTTCATAGAAACGCCAGATATTTTCCTCTAATACCCAACCTTCTTTTTGAACTTCTGGAGCCTTATCTTCTTTCTTAGCTGGAGTTTCACTTGGATTTGTTGTAGAAGTTGTTGGTACGCTTGAACTTGCTTCAGTAGAAGGAACTGCTTCCTTCGTTTCAACCTTGTTAGCCGTTGTAGGCTGTTGCGTTGTTTCTGCTGAAGTAGTTTGTACTTTACTTTCTTCAGCTAAAGCTGGGTTTGTTGTGATTCCTAGGTAAGTAAGCGTGATGGCACTTGCCAAGAGCGTTTTTTTCACTTGTTTGATCTCCTATTTTTTTAATAATCTCTTTTTAAAATGTCATTAGAAAAGCACCTCATGTGGAAGAACTAGTCGCCAACTGTTGAGGTGCTGGCATGATTTTTTTTTATTTCATCATGAAGATTTGAATAATCATAACGATGTAGATGAGCAATGTGAGTAGAAATCCAGCTCTCCAAAAGAATTTAAGGAATTTTGGATAATAAAAGCTGCGTTTTTTGCTCAGGAAGAAAAAAGCTAGAATAATAGCTAGCAAAGATAGGGCTGCCCCCAAAATGGGAAGTTGATTATGGGTAAAAACCTTTGCACTGATTAAATAGTATTCAAAAATCAGAAAAGGAAAAGCCAAATCTGCAAAGTTAATCCCCTTTTTCTTTAACTTAAAAAATCTACTAAAGATAATAGCCAAAGCCAAGGTTAGTACCAAAAGCAAGACGGAAGCGAGTTTCATTAAAATCATAACAATATTGTATCATAAAATTTGAATAAAAGGAAAGCATATTCCTTGATTTAACAGTGTTTTTCTAAAAATTTTTGTTTAGAAACTGATTTTTTATACTATTTCAAACGTCAATGTGATTTACTTTGTAAAGTTGGAGTAGTTTGAACCTTCATGATAAATCTTTTTTATGGTGACAATAAAAAATATATATTAGTCAGGAGAGAAGAATAGTAGTAGAATGAGTAGCAAATAAAACAAAGGAGTTTCTTATGAAATTAGTTACTTTATGGTCAAAACTCTCACTAGGCATTCAATTATTGGTGGCTTTGGTCTTGGGTGTTATCGCTGCCCTTATCTGGCCACAATTTGCAGGCTTTTATCAATTTTTAGGTCAAGCCTTTATTAAATTGATCAATATGGTTATCATTCCGCTAATCTTCCCAACCATCGTTGTTGCAGTAGCTGGAGTTATCGGAAAAAAATCTTTCGGAAAAATCTTGACCAAGAGCTTGGTTTACTTTTTTGCTGTAACAACTGCCATTACTCTTTTGTTTGTATTTGCTAGTTACTATTTAGGATTTGGTCAAGGAGTGAATATCGGTCAAACTGGTGGAAACCTTGATGGGATTGCTAACAATGTCAAGTTCAGCGAATTTTTGCTTGGTTTCATTCCATCAAATATCGTTAAATCTCTTTCAGATGGCGCTCTATTGCCAATTATCGTTTTTGCCATCTTTCTTGGTTACGGAATTGGGAATCTTAAGTCTGATAAATCTCAGAAAATTATCGAAGGTTTCCAAATCTGGATTGAAGCCATTTACAAGATTGTTGCAGTAATTATCAAACTATCACCGATTGGAATTTTTGGATTTATCGCTAAAGATGTTGCAACTACGGGTATCGACAAGTTGATTGGGCTTGGCCAGTTTGTCATTGGAACTTATCTGGCTTATGCTGTTTTGGTTCTCCTTATTTTCCCTTTGATTGCCGTCTTCTTTAAAGTACCTTATTTATCAGCCTTTCGTGAAAATTGGAGTCTCTTGACTCTGGCCTTTGTTACTGGAAGTTCTAGTGTGGTCTTACCATCACTTCTTAAAGATTTGAAAAAACAGGGGCATGATGAGCACACGATTGATTTAGTTGTTCCTTTAGGATATACTTTTAACTTAGAAGGAGCAGCAGTTTATTTCTCAGTAGCAACTATTTTTATCGCCCATGCCTATGGCATTCAATTTTCATTATCAAGTCTCTTGTTTACTGTTTTACTCTTGACTTTAATTGGAAAAACTGCAGCAACTGTGCCATCAGGAGCTATCGTAGTTTTATTAGCTGCAGCACCTCAATTGGGATTGCCAGTTGAAGGAGTGGCCTTGATTTTTGCAGTTGATTTCTTTGTCAATGCGGGCCGTACCATGATCAATGTTTTGGGTCAAATCTTAACAGTTAGCGTTATCGAAAAAACAGAAGGATATATTTTAGAGGAAGAAAAGGAAAGCCAATTATCAGTCAGCTTTTCTTAAGGAGATATGAATAATGAGTGAAGCAAAAGTTTATGTGATTCATGAGAATCTAGAATGGACTCAACATTTAGTGAAATGGTTGGAAGAATTAGAAGTCCCTTATGAACTATGGGATTTGTCTAGTGGGATTTTAGATTTGCAAAGCCCACCGCCGCAAGGTATCTTTTACAATCGTATGTCTGCCTCTTCTCACACAAGAGGACATCGATATGCGCCAGAATTTACAGAGCAAGTGATTACTTGGTTAGAAGCACACGGACGCAAAGTTGTGAATGGTACCGGTGCTATTAACCTTGAAATTAGTAAAATCAAACAATATTTGAAGTTAAACGAATCTGGTATCGAGACTCCTGCAACAGTTGCGGTTTTAGGGCAAGAGAATATTATTGAAGCAGCAAGAAAATTAAACATTTATCCTTTGATTACCAAGCACAATCGTGCAGGTAAGGGATTAGGCGTTCAACTCTTCCAAAATGAAGAGGAACTGGCAGCTTACGTCAATAGTCCCCTCTTTGAACCATCAGTGGACGGGATTACCTTGTTACAAGCTTACATCAAGCCAAGTGATGGACGTATCCGCCGTTCAGAGTTCATCAATCAGAAGTTTCTCTATACTGTTTCGATTGATTCTTCAGATGGATTCCAACTGTGTCCAGCAGATGGTTGCCAAATCGGCAAGAGACCAGAGCAACTAGAAACGTCTGAAAAATTCCAGATTACAGAACCTCTACCAGATGACCGGAGAGAAGCTTATGAGAATTTCTTGAAAAATGCTCAGATTGAAGTTGCGGCGATTGAATGGGTTCAATCAGAGAGTGGAGACATTTATGTCTATGATGTAAATACCAACACCAACTACAATCCTACCGCAGAAAAGAATGCCAATATTTTTGCCCACCAACACTTGGCTCAGTATCTAAAAACAGAGTTGCAAGCCCTAACGAGTGGACAATAAAGTAGGAAATTCAAAAATCCCCCAGTATCAAATGACTGGGGGATTGATTTGTTTATACTCTTCGAAAATCTCTTCAAACTACGTCAGCTTCGCCTTGCCGTACTCAAGTATAGCCTGCGGCTCGCTTCCTAGTTTGCTCTTTGATTTTCATTGAGTATTAATCGATAAAAAATTATTGATTTGCTTTAAAGTCTGGATCCTTCAAACTTTGAACGCTAGCATTGAGGACAGCACCGATAATTAATATCTTGGCAATGATAATGAACCAAAACATCATCACAACAACGACGATAGAACTGAAAAATCTGACGTCAACGAGATAATTGACATAATTGTTGAAATAAGCTGCAAAGATGTTTAATAAAGCAATAGTGGTAACTAGTACAAAGAGACTTCCAGGTATGACGTATCGAATCCGACTTACTTTAACATTTGGTAGGAAATAATAGAGCATAATCACGGTAGCAAAAAGAAAGGCATAGATCAGCGGTCCTGTAAAATCCTGTAGATAAGAAAATAGAGCACTCTCGGATTTCCAGTAGTTTTTAAGCAGGTCCAATAACATATGGCCGAACATACTGAGGAATAAGGCAAGGGCAAAGAGAATTTGAAGGCCAAAGCTAACCAAGAGACTCATCAGCTGGTGTGAGATAATTCCTCTATTTTTTGCAACTCCATAGGCTTTATTAAAGGCCTTCTGAAGAAAATCCATGGATTTGGAGAAAGTCCAAAGAGCTGATAAGATAGCAAAACTTAGTAAACCTGTTGATGGTTGAGTCAGAACTTCTCGGACAATTTTTGCAACAACTTCATAGATTGTATCTGGTAAAAATTCCTTGATTGTTAATAGAAAGTTTGAGATGGGAATTTGAAAGTAGGGTAAGATATTGACCACTATCATGAGTAAAGGGAAGATTGAAATCAACCAATAGTAGGCAACAGCAACGCTAGTTAACTCACTATCGGAGGCTTGATAGTAGTGCAAAAAAGCTTTTAATAAGGGTCTATCAGTCAGCTGTTTCCACAACTTTTTCATGTTACAATCCTCCAGTTTTTCTCTTGTTTTCTATAGATTTTAATTTCTTCGAACTAATTCCATCATATCATAAGGTAAGGTATTAGCAGATTCTTTTAAGGAATAAGTTTCTAAATTATTGACATTTTGGCGTAGCTTTTTGGCATATTGAGCTGAGATGAGTTTTTGAGCTTCGTATTCAAAGATACACTTACGTTCAAGGTAGTATCCTCTAAGCATTTCATCAATGTTATTGGGTTTGATACGATTGATAACCCGTTCCACAAAGGCACCACTCGTAATATGACTGGTTTCGCGAAGACGAGATTCCTGCATGAAGCTAATCAAGGAACTCTTATAAATCCCTTTGAGGTTTTCCAAACTCTCGATGATAATTTCTGTATTAGCTAGGTAGAGTTCTGCAATCTGGTCATAATCAATGGCAAGAAGTCGCTGTTTTTCCTTGTCTTTCCATGAACGGAATGTTTTCCCAAATGTGAGCAATTCATGAAGTAGAAAACGAAGAATGCGTATGGAGACAAGGAAGTAGTAGGTTAGTCGAGAAGCAAAGTTTCGCTTAATATTTTTCTCCATGCTTTTCAAGTAGCGTTGGTAGACACGATAAGCACGATCTCCAATCTTTCCTTCGTCATAGGCTTGTTCCAAGCCATCGCTTTCAACACTGAGAATCAAGAGTTTAAGAGCTTCCCAGTCTTCCTGAATTTCTTTGTTTTCTTGACTAAGAATAAGATTTTCAATACGTCCATGATAATTGTCAATAGCCGCATAGAGTGGAACCTTGTTTTTTGTGTTCTCTAAATCCTTCTCCAACTCCATGGCGACATCGTTTAAGATAGCGATGTGCATGAGCTGATCCTTAGATGGTTCTTTCTCTTCAGAAAGGTGTGGAAGTACTAGTAATCCCGTCAGGAAACTTACTAGGGTTACACCAGCTACGAGGAAGAGAAGAAGAGGGTATTCTTGTTCCAGATTAGACGGTATCAAAAGGATAGTGGCAATGGATACAGTTCCCTTAACGCCAGAAAAGGTAAGGAGGAGCATGTCTTTGACATATTTGTCTAAACTTTTATGAAGCTTCTTAATCCGAAATGCGTAAAATCCATAGATCATGACAAAGCGGATAGCAAAAAGTAGGAAGGTCAAGAGGAAAACGCTGAGTAAGAGAAGAACTTTGTTGTAAAATGCACTCTTAAGAATTGGTTCCGCGATCATTTCCAGTTCCATCCCAAGAATGACAAAGACTGAACCATTGAGCATAAAGGTTACAGTCTGCCAAACAGTCTCAGTAACTGTATCAACTTGTGCTTCAAGGAGATTTATTTTTTTGAAACGACTGGCTTTCAGAATCCCAGCAACAACAACGGCGATGATGCCTGAAACATGAATTTCTTCGGCTATGAAAAAAGTCAAGAGAGGTAAACTAAGTTCCAATAAGAGCTCACTTGCGATATCTGTTGCACGGACGCTGAGTAGAAAGGTATGAAGGAAACGATTGATTAGGGCTGTTATCAAGCCGACTGCAAATCCTCCAACGATGGAAATGGCTAATGAAGTTCCGGCTTGGGTAAGGGAGAATGTTCCTGTTGTCCAAGCGATGAGAGCCACTCGAAAGGCTACTAGTCCAGAAGCATCATTCAGAAGACCTTCCCCCTTTAGGATATTAGAAACCCGTTTCGGAAAGGGAAAACGTTGAGAAAGGGATGCGAAGGCTACTAGGTCAGTAGGACCTAAAGCAGCACCAACTGCTACGCAGGCGGCTAATGGTAGGCTAGCCCAAAGGACATGGGCGAGTCCCCCCATGCTCAGCGCTGATATAAAGATAACTGGGAAAATCAAGTAGAGGACAATCCGCCAGTGTTTTAGGATAGAAATAATGTCTGCTTCTTGAGCCTCTCGGAATAGTAGTGGGCCAATGACTAAAGCTAAGAATAACTCAGTATCTAAATGATATTGGTTGTTGGGTAAACAAAGTCCAATTCCAATCCCTAACAAAATTTGAATCAGAGGCATGGGTAAAAAGGGCAGAAGCTTATTGGTCGTACTAGAAACAATAAGAACTAGTAAAAATACTAAGAGATAAAAAAGTAAATTCATTTTCCACCTCCCTATTTTTGTTTACGACAATTTTCAAAAAGTTCCTTTTGTTCTTGGATTTTTTGATCAATCTTTGAGCAATCCTTATGTTCTATTTTTTTCTGACAACGCTCCATTTCAAGTGAAATCATTTTCTTCTTGATTTTCAGCATTTTTTTACTCATATGTGCTTCATCCAAAATACCAACTGCACGTTCATGTTGGGTTGACTCGACAAAATTGTGACGAAGAGCTTCGATTTTATCTTTTAGGTATTGTTTATCCATGTCGATACCTTTCTAATTTCTCAATCATAACTAAAAATGGTGGATTGTTGATTTGGTTGAGGGTGCGATAGATAGTTGCAGTATATTCTTGTTGCGGTAACTGACTAACATAATCCATAACTGCATCCCGTTCTATATCTCCGCCTTCATGCCCGTAATAAATCATGATGGCTATTCGTCCGCCTTTAACGAGCATCTGACAGAGTTTTTCAAGTGCCTCAATGGTTGTGTGAGGTTTAGTAATGATAGACTTATCGGCAGTAGGAAGATAACCAAGATTAAAGATGGCTGCTTTCACCTCAGTTACAAACTGATCTACGGTTTCATGACCTTGTAGAAGTAACTCGACATTGGTCAAACCGGCTTCTTGTAGACGTTGACTTGTTTTTTCAAGAGCTTGTTCTTGTATATCAAAAGCGTAGACTTGTTTAGCTAATTTGGCAAGGAAAAGTGTATCATGTCCATTTCCCATTGTTGCATCTACAACAACATCATCTTTTGTGATAACTTGGGCAAGAAAATCATGCGCCAATTCAAGTGGTCTTTTCATTCATAAACTCCTGTTTTACAGCCTTGCATCCTTGGACACTACCTCGACGTCTCATTTCAGCTTCTATGCTATTTAGAACTTCCCATTTATTGAGACTCCACATAGGACCAATCAACATATCTCTAGGCGCATCACCCGTAATCCTATGGATGACTATATGTTTAGGAATAATTTCTAGTTGGTCACAGATAACTTTCACATAGTCATCTTGACTCATAAGCTGCAGTCTACCCTCGTGATAATCACGTTGCATCCGAGTATTTGTCATAAGGTGAAGTAGGTGAAGTTTAATCCCTTGAATATCATTATCAGTCACACAACGACGAACATTTTCCACCATCATGTCATGAGTTTCACCTGGCAAACCATTAATTAAATGGGCTACAATCTCAATCTTTGGATATTTTCTCAAGCGCTTAACCGTTTCCACGTAGAGTTCATAGGAGTGGGCACGGTTAATCAATTCAGAAGTTTCCTCATAGGTTGTTTGTAAACCTAACTCTACAGTAACATGCATTCGTTCTGATAGTTCTGCCAAGTATTCGATAGTCTCATCAGGCAGGCAATCTGGTCGTGTACCAATATTGATTCCAACAACACCGGGTTCATTAATAGCTTGTTCATAGCGTTCACGAATCACTTCGAGCTTTTCATGAGTATTAGTAAAGTTTTGGAAATAGACTAGATATTTTTTTACATCTGGCCATTTGCGGTGCATAAAGTCAATTTCTTTATAAAATTGCTCACGAATAGGAGCATCAGGCGCAACAATAGCATCACCAGATCCAGAAACCGTACAGAAAGTACAACCTCCATGAGCTACTGTACCATCACGATTGGGACAATCAAATCCGGCATCGATAGGAACTTTGAAAGTTTTTTCTCCGAATAAATTTCGATAATAATCATTCAAGGTATTATAGGATTTCATAGCTAACATTATATCAGAAAACCCCAGTAAACTCAAAGTTAGTAAACAATTGAAGAGAAGTAAGAAATTTTTAAAATGAAAAAATTTTATATAAATCCTTTACAAAAAAAATTAAAGTGGTATAATAGAGGTGTTAATGGTGCAAACGTTTTCGTAAATCGTTTGCATTAAAATAAAAATAAGGAGATTTGAATGATGAAAGATACATTCAAAAATGTTTTGTCTTTCGAGTTTTGGCAAAAATTCGGTAAGGCTCTAATGGTGGTTATCGCTGTTATGCCAGCGGCTGGTTTGATGATTTCAATCGGTAAGACGCTTGCAATGATTAATCCTAACTTTGCCCCACTTGTTATTACAGGTGGAATCCTTGAGCAAATCGGTTGGGGAGTTATCGTTAACCTTCACATTTTATTTGCTCTAGCTATCGGAGGAAGCTGGGCTAAAGAACGTGCAGGTGGTGCCTTTGCAGCAGGACTTGCCTTTATCTTGATCAACCGTATCACTGGTGCTATCTTTAGTGTTAGTGGTGATATGTTGAAAGATCCTAATGCAATGGTTTCAACAATCTTTGGTAACTCTATCAAAGTTTCTGATTACTTCATCAGTGTGTTTGAAGCTCCAGCATTGAACATGGGTGTCTTCGTAGGGATTATTTCTGGTTTTATTGGGGCGACTGCCTTTAACAAATACTACAATTTCCGTAAGCTTCCTGATGCACTTTCATTCTTTAACGGAAAACGTTTTGTACCGTTTGTAGTTATTCTACGTTCAGTAATTGCGGCAATCTTGCTTTCAATTTTCTGGCCACTTGTTCAAACAGGTATTAACAGCTTTGGTATCTGGATCGCTAACTCTCAAGAAACAGCTCCAGTCCTAGCACCATTCCTGTATGGTACTTTGGAACGCTTGCTCTTGCCATTTGGACTTCACCATATGTTGACAATCCCAATGAACTACACAGCTCTTGGTGGTACTTATGATGTGATGACTGGTGCAGCAAAAGGTACTCAAGTATTTGGTCAAGATCCACTTTGGCTTGCATGGGTAACTGACCTTGTAAACCTTAAAGGTACTGACGCGGCTCAATACCAACACTTGTTAGATACAGTACATCCAGCTCGTTTCAAAGTTGGACAAATGATTGGTTCGTTTGGTATCTTGATGGGTGTAATTGTGGCTATCTACCGTAACGTTGATCCAGATAAGAAACACCAATACAAAGGTATGATGATTGCAACAGCTCTTGCAACATTCTTGACAGGGGTAACTGAACCAATTGAGTATATGTTTATGTTCATCGCAACACCTCTTTACCTTGTTTACGCTCTTGTTCAAGGTGCTGCCTTTGCAATGGCTGATATTGTGAACCTTCGTGTGCACTCATTCGGTTCAATCGAATTCTTGACTCGTACTCCACTAGCTATCAATGCTGGTCTTGGTATGGATATCATTAACTTTATCTGGGTAACAGCACTATTTGCAGTTATCATGTACTTCATTGCTAACTTCATGATTCAAAAATTCAACTATGCAACTCCAGGACGTAACGGTAACTACGAAAATGCAGATGGTTCTTCTGAATCTTCAGCTGCCGGTGAAACTAAAGTTGCAGAAGCTTCTCAAGCAGTTAATATCATCAACCTTCTCGGTGGACGTGCGAATATCGTTGATGTCGACGCATGTATGACTCGTCTTCGCGTTACTGTAAAAGATGCAGAAAAAGTTGGAACAGAAGAACAATGGAAATCTGAAGGAGCTATGGGACTTGTCATGAAAGGACAAGGTGTCCAAGCTATCTACGGACCTAAAGCTGACGTTTTGAAATCAGATATCCAAGATATTCTTGATTCTGGAGAAGTGATTCCTGAAACTCTTCCAAGTCAAATGGCAGCAGCTCAAAAAGATACTGTTGTCTACAAAGGTGTAACTGAAGAAGTTTATTCAGTTGCTGACGGTCAAGTCATTGAATTGGAACAAGTTAAGGATCCAGTCTTTTCACAAAAAATGATGGGTGATGGATTTGCAGTAGAACCAGCAAACGGAAACATTGTATCTCCAGTTTCTGGTACTGTATCAAGCGTCTTCCCAACTAAACATGCTCTTGGTCTTGTAACTGAAGCAGGTCTTGAAGTTCTTGTCCACATTGGTCTTGATACTGTAAGTCTTGAAGGAAAACCATTTGAAGTGGTGGTTTCAGAAGGTCAAACAGTAGCTGCTGGTGATCTCTTGGTCAAAGCTGACCTCGGAGCAATTCAGGCTGCTGAGCGTGAAACTACAACAGTAGTAGTCTTTACAAATGGAGATGCCATCAAGTCAGTTAAATTAGAACAAACCGGTTCTCTTGCAGCTAAAACAGCAGTTGCAAAAGTAGAATTGTAATACACTAAGGGGTTGGAAGCTGTTTTCCAACCTCTTGTTTATAGGAGAAAAACATGAAGTTTTTAACACTCAATACTCATAGTTGGATGGAAAAAAATCCTGAAGAAAAATTTCAGCTCTTGTTTCAAGATATACTTGAAAACAGTTATGATTTGATTTGCTTTCAAGAAATCAACCAAGAAATTACATCAACTCAAGTAGAGTCTGGACGACTTTACAATCCGTTACCTTCAGCAGAACCCATTCACCAAGACCACTATGTTCGTCTTTTGGTAGAGAAGTTGTCTGAAAAAGGACTGGACTATTATTGGACATGGGCTTATAATCATATCGGATATGACCGTTATCATGAGGGAGTTTCAATTCTATCTAAAACACCGATTGAGGCGCGTGAGATTTTGGTTTCAGATGTAGATGATCCAACTGATTATCACACTCGTCGAGTTGCACTAGTAGAAACAGTAGTAGAAGGTAAAGAGCTTGCAGTTGCGAGTGTGCATCTCTCTTGGTGGGATAAAGGATTCCAAGAGGAATGGACAAGATTTGAAGCAGTTTTAAAAGAGTTGAATAAACCTCTGTTATTAGCAGGAGATTTTAACAACCCTGCAGGTCAGGAAGGATATCAAGCTATCCTAACTAGTCCGCTAGGCTTACAGGATGCCTATGAAGCTGCTCAAGAAAGAAGCGGTAGCTATACAGTCCCACCTGAAATTGACGGTTGGAAGGGTAATACAGAACCGCTTCGAATTGATTACGTCTTTACGACAAAAGATCTTCAGGTAGAAAAGTTACAGGTAGTTTTTGATGGCCAAGCAAGTCCGCAGGTCAGTGATCACTACGGTCTTCAAGCAGAACTTTCTTGGAAGAATTGATATAACTAGTTTACTAAATACAATAGGCTCCCTTCTAATTTAGAAGGGAGTTTCATGTGCTAAAAAGGTTAATATAGTTAAAGTTTTTAGTTGAATAACTTGTAAAATGAAATAAAATCCTTTAAAATAAAATGTGTTGGAGGAATTTATGAATGTAAATCAAATTGTGCGTATAATCCCGACGCTTAAAATAAATAATAGAAGATTAAATGAATTGTTTTATATCCAAACCTTGGGTATGAAACCCTTGCTTGAAGAGTCTGCTTTCTTATCGCTAGGAGACCAGTCAGGCATTGAAAAATTGGTTTTAGAAGAATCACCAAGTATGAGAAGCCGTAAGGTTGAAGGGATCAAAAAATTAGCTAGATTGATTGTAAAAGTAGCGAATCCATCCGAGGTTGAAGCACTGCTAGCTAGAATGGAAAAACTTCCTCAACTCTATAAAGGAAACAAGGGATATGCTTTTGAAATCTTTTCACCAGAAGGGGATCTTGTCCTAATCCATTCAGAAGATGACATCAAAGATTTGAGAAAGTTTGATGAAACTGTTACTTTCACAAAAGATGAGAAACTGCAATATTTAACAGCGTTTGATATTTCAGCAGAAATTAACTTGCCTGCTGAAACGACGAGCCTGCTTGAAAAAGAGGAAATCGAAACTAGCATAACTTTTAAACAAGCCCAAGGTAGTGATTTGCTTGTTGAAAATAATGTAACTTGGGATTTGTCTATGTTGAAATTCCAGGTAAAAGAACTTGAATTGGCTAGTCTCCGTCAACGTTTTGAAACTGCAGGTTACTTTATTCCTAAGTCTGAGAAGTTTTTCCTAACCAAGGATGCCAACAATATCGAATTGTGGTTTGAAGAAGTATGAAACAAGAAATCATTCAAAAAATAGAGCAACAAATTGAGGCAGGGATTTATCCTGGTGCCTCTTTTGCGTATTATCGGGATGGTGAATGGTCTGATTGCTACCTCGGAGAAGCAAATCCAGAAATTGGAGAGCAGACTTGTCAAGGTTTAGTCTATGATTTGGCAAGTGTGAGCAAAGTTGTTGGAGTTGGAACTGTCTTAACCTTCTTGTGGAAACAAGGCAAGATTGAGATCAATCAATCCATAAAGACCTATCTTCCAGAGGCGGATTATCCAGATATCACTATTCGTCAACTCCTCACACATTCTACGGACTTGGACCCGTTTATTATCAATAGAGACCAGTTGAATGCAGAAGAATTGAAAGAAGCTATGTTTCATTTGAATCGACGAGAGAAGAGAGCCTTTCTCTACTCGGATGTGCACTTTCTCTTGCTCGGTTTTCTCCTAGAGAACTACTTTGAAAAAGATTTAGAACAGATTTTACAAGAGCAAGTTTTGGATCCATGGAAGATGAAGGAAACTCAGTTTGGACCAGTTAGCAGTGCTGTTCCTACAGTTCGGGGACAGAAAGCAGGAGTGGTGCATGATCCTAAGGCACGTTTACTAGGTAAACATGCTGGAAGTGCAGGCTTGTTTTCAACTGTGAAGGATTTAAAAATCTTCCTTGAGCATTATTTACAGGATGATTTTGCTGACGGATTAAGCCAGAATTTTTCAGATTTGAGTGATAAGGAACGCTCCTTGGCCTGGAATCTTGAAGGTGATTGGCTAGACCATACAGGCTATACTGGAACCTTTATCATGTGGAATCGTAAGAAGCAGGAAGCTGCGATTTTCTTGTCCAATAGAACCTACGAAAAAGACGAGCGTGCCCAGTGGATCCTAGACCGTAATCAGGTCATGGACCTAATTCGTGAAGCAGACTAGGGAGGAAGCATGTCAAAAGCTCTTAAAGGAACTCTTTTTACAGTGATTGCTGGTATTGCTTGGGGCTTGTCTGGGACCAGTGGTCAGTACCTAATGGTTCATGGGATATCGGCTCTAGTCCTAACTAATATCCGTTTGATTGTTGCAGGTTTGCTTTTAGTTCTCTTGTCCTATATAAAGTCTAAGGAACAATTTTTGGCTTTTCTAAAAGATAAATCAAGTCTGTTTTCTCTCTTACTATTTTCTTTATTTGGCCTCTTTCTGAATCAATTGGCTTATTTATCGGCTATTCAGGAGACAAATGCAGGTACAGCGACGGTGCTTCAGTATGTCTGTCCTGTTGGAATCTTGGCTTACACATGTATAAAGGATAAGGTAGCACCTACTATAGCCGAAATCCTTTCTATGATTTTAGCAATAGGTGGAACCTTTTTAATTGCGACTCACGGTCAAATGGATCAGCTCTCTATGACACCAGCAGGTCTCTTTTGGGGCTTGTTCTCTGCTTTAACCTATGCTCTTTATATCATTTTACCCATTAAGCTCATTCAAAAATGGGGGAGCATTTTGGTTATTGGTGTCGGTATGACCATCTCTGGGTTGGTAGCAGTGCCATTTACAGGGATTATCAGCGCCAGTATTCCTATGTCATTTGATATTTTCTTAGCGTTTGCTGGAATTATTCTCATCGGGACTGTTTTTGCCTACACGGCCTTTCTTAAGGGGGCAAGTATGGTTGGGCCAGTCAAATCTAGTCTCTTGGCCTCTATTGAGCCAATCTCTGCGGTATTTTTTGCCTTCATGATTATGGGAGATGTTTTTTATCTTGTAGATTTTCTTGGTATGGCAATGATTTTATTGGCTGTGACTATTATTTCTTTAAAGGATTTAATGCTAGAAAAGAGAAAGAAATCAGCGTAGATGTTTTGTTACCTTATCAAAAAGTTAGTATTGAATATAAAAAATCCACTCAAGAGAGTGGATTTTATTTTTTTACATTAGTCTTTATTTTCGTATGGCAAGATCAAGTTCAGAATGATACCTGTCATTGCTGATAGGGCAGTACCTGAAAGTGTAACTGGACCAAGTTTAAGGATTGCTCCACCAAGTCCAAGTACCAACATGGCACTTGCGATGATAAGATTACGCATTTGACCAAAGTCTACACGTTCCTTGATCAAAACTTTCAAACCATTGCTGGCGATAACCCCATAAAGAAGGATTGACATACCACCAAGTACGGCGCTAGGGATTGTAGAAATCAAAGCAGTAAATTTACCAAGGAAGCTAAGGGCAATTGCGATAAAGGCTGCGTTACGGATAACTGAGACAGAAGCGATACGAGTCATACCGATCACCCCTGTATTTTCACCGTAGGTAGTATTAGCAGGACCACCAAGGAAGGCAGATACAGATGTTGCGATACCGTCACCAAGAAGGGTACGGTGAAGACCTGGTTCTTTCAAGAATTGACGACCACAGATTTGGCTCAAGACCGTGTGGTCTCCAATGTGTTCTGAGATTGTTACGATCGCGATTGGTAAGATTGCGATTGTCTCTGGACCGAAGTAAAGGTTGTATTCTTTGAAGGCACCACCTGTGCTAAATGGTAGGTAGAAGCCTGGAATTTCGAACCAGTTAGCTTGAAGAACAGGTGTGAAGTCTACTAGACCAAGAAAGACTGCAAAGATATATCCACCGATAATGGCAAATAAGAAAGGAATGATACGAAGAAACCCTTTTCCTTTTGTATTGATAAAGGCAGCGATGAGGAAGGTAACTACAGCTACAAGAGCATTTTTCCAGTTGCCATCAGCAACAAGACCAGCATTTGTTACAGCTGAACCTGCAAGACCAAGACCAATTACGATAATCATAGGTCCGATAACGATTGGTGGTAAAAGTTTGTCAATCCATTTTGTACCAGCAAAGCGGATGCTAGTTGAAACAAGAACGTAGATTAAACCAGTTAAGATAACCCCTGTTTGAGCGGCAGAAACATCGCCACCCATTTCCTTCATAGCAAGAGACATTGCAGTGATGAAGGCAAAAGAAGAACCGAGATAGACCGGAACTTTAAAGCCAGTAGATACCATATAAATCAGTGTTCCGACACCTGATGCAAAAAGGGCAACAGATACAGGCATTCCCAAAATCAGTGGCACCAAGATGGTAGCACCAAACATGGCAAAAACGTGCTGGAAGCTGAGTAGAATTCCCTTACCAAAAGAAGGACGTTGGTCAACGTCGAGTAACAAATCAACAGTTGATTCTTGTTTCATAAATACCTCACTTTTTGGGCATCAAAAAAGAGCCCATTATTTTACAGCAATAGGCTCTCAGAGTAAGACACCTTTAAAACATGGTTATCCCAATATTTAAAAATTTCATATATATCTGCGTCTTCGTCACCTCACGGGATGACATTAAAAACCTTTGCTTGTGATAGTATAGCAGAAAAAAATGATTTTGTAAATCATTTTTTCCCGAGCCTTGAAACAAGAGAGCGAGGCATGATTTTGTAAATCATTTTTTCCAAGCCAAGAAACAAAGACACGAAGTTGATGCTGACTCAGTTTAAATAAAACAATTAAAGTGGTCGTTTGTTGGGCATACCAGCCTTACGTGGATATTTGTTTGGAGTTTCTTTTTTCTTTTCTACAATGGTGATGTAGCGAGGGTCTCCATTAGGAAGTGTGTAGCTGATGTTATCTTCAACCTTACTAAAGAGAAGGTTGAGAGCATTTTTTGCTTCTGTCAATTCCTCAGGGGCATTACTGGCCTTAAGTGCCAAAAGTTTTCCACCAACTTTAAGGTAGGGAATGGTTAACTCTGAGAGAACTTGCATGCGAGCAACTGCACGAGCTGTCACAATATCGAATTGGGCACGGAAGTTCTTGTCTTGGGCAAAGTCTTCGGCGCGTCCATGGTAGAAATGAACACCTTCTAGATTAAGCTCCTCGGCTAAAAGCTGAAGAAAGTTAATCCGCTTATTGAGTGAATCAATGATGGTCACATCTAGCTGAGGGTAGAGAATCTTCATAGGGAGACTTGGGAATCCTGCACCAGCGCCAATATCAAGTAACTTAATTTCTTGGTTTTCTATCAACCCTTGTAGGATAGGAGCGATGGAATCATAAAAGTGTTTAAGGTAAACCTCTTCCTTTTCAGTAATGGCAGTCAGGTTGATTTTTTGGTTCCACTCGACTAAGAGTTCGAAATAGCACTCAAATTGAAATTTTTGCTGGTCAGTAAGATTAATATTCTGTTGATCAAGTAGTGAGTAAAAAGTTTCTGGTTTCATAGTTATATCCTTCTTGTATATCATCTTATTTTACCACAAAAACATGGAAATTTGATATACTTGTACTAATCTAAAAGCAGAAAGGAATAAGATTATGACTTGGATTATTCTTGGAGTTTCGGCTCTGATTGTTATTTTTGTGATTGTTAGCTATAACAGTTTGGTGAAAAATCGTATGCAGACCAAGGAGGCTTGGAGCCAGATCGATGTTCAGTTGAAGCGTCGAAATGATCTCTTACCAAACTTAATTGAAACAGTTAAAGGTTATGCTAAATACGAAAGTTCTACTCTTGAAAAGGTGACTGAACTCCGTAGACAAGTAGCTGCAGCAACTACACCTGCAGAAGCCATGAAAGCTAGTGATGCACTGACTCGTCAGATATCTGGTATCTTTGCGGTTGCAGAGAACTATCCTGATTTGAAGGCTAGCGGCAATTTTGCTCACTTACAAGAAGAATTGACTAACACAGAAAACAAAATATCATATTCTCGCCAACTTTATAATAGTGTCGTTAGCAACTACAATGTTAAATTAGAAACTTTCCCAAGTAATCTTGTTGCGGCTATCTTTGGCTTCAAGGCAGCGGATTTCCTTCAGACTCCAGAAGAAGAAAAGGCTGTTCCTAGAGTTGATTTTAGTGGTTTAGGTGACTAAGATGCTGTACGAACAAATCGCTAGTAATAAACGTAAAACTTGGGTTTTATTAATTGTTTTCTTTCTTTTGTTAGCTATTGTAGGTTATGCGGTTGGATATCTTTTCATGAACTCAGGTATCTGGGGCGTGACCGTAGCCATGATTATCGGTTTCATCTATGCCTTGACCATGATTTTTCAATCTACAGAGATTGTCATGAGTATGAATGGTGCGCGTGAAGTTGATAGGAATGAAGAACCTGTTCTCTATCATGTTGTTGAGGATATGGCAATGGTGGCGCAAATTCCTATGCCACGAGTTTATGTAATTGATGACCCGGGTTTGAATGCTTTCGCCACAGGTTCGAATCCTCAAAATGCTGCTGTAGCAGCAACTTCAGGACTGTTAGATATCATGAATCGTGAGGAGTTAGAAGCTGTAATTGGGCATGAAGTTAGTCACATACGTAACTTGGATATTCGAATCTCTACCATTGCTGTTGCTCTTGCCAGTGCCATTACCCTTTTATCGAGTATGGCTAGTCGTATGATGTGGTGGGGTGGAGCATCACGTAGTAGAAGAAATAGTGACCGTGACAGTGGAGGGCTTGAAGTGATTATGTTAGTCATTTCTCTCTTAGCCATAGTTCTGGCACCTCTTGCAGCAACTTTAGTACAGTTAGCCATTTCTCGTCAACGAGAATTTCTAGCAGATGCTTCAAGCGTAGAATTAACTCGTAATCCTCAAGGAATGATCAATGCTTTACAAAAATTAGAAAATAGTCAACCAATGACTCACCATGTGGATGATGCTAGTAGTGCGCTTTATATCAATGATCCTCAAAAACCAGGTTTTTTAAAAAAACTATTTTATACGCATCCACCTATTTCAGAACGAATTGAGCGTTTGAAACATATGTAAAAAACATCCAGAGGTTTTCTCTGGATGTTTTATTTCCAAAAGTTAAAGGTCTTGTAAATCAACTACTTCTAAACCATGATCTGTCAGACTATAGATACTCGTACAAACTTCTTTTAAGAAACGTCGATCATGCGAAACAGTAACAAGACCACCAGAATAATTGGCAAAGAGTTTTCTTATTTCTGGTTGAGAAGTTGGAGAAAAATTTCGTGTGGGTTCATCCAGAAGGAGAAAATTTGGTTTTCGCATAACTAAATTCAAAAGAAGGAGTTTACCTTGTTGACCTCCAGATAAAGAGTGGATTTGGTGGTGCATCTCTGGATAGCTGAAATTAAGACTGGCTAAGTGAGATTGGATTTTCTGTATTTCCTCTTTGTATCCAGTTTGGCTGAGGAATTCTACTGGGGATAGATCCAATTGCAGTGTTTCTTGGTAATCTTGTGGCATAAATCCAAGCGAAATCTCTCTTTTGCCGCTTAGTAGTTGATGTAACTTTGCTAAAAGAGTGGATTTGCCAACGCCATTGGGACCGATGATGCCGATTTTATCTTGACCACGGACAGTTAATTGTAGCCCTTGAGACAGAATTCGTTGGCCAATGGATAAAGTCTCATTTTCTAGTCGAACTAAGACTTTTGAAGCCGCTAATGGCTCTATATCTGAAAAGAAAAGTTGGATTTGTTCCTCTTCAAGTGGCTTTTGGGTCATGGACTGAGCTGCTTTTTCGTAACGTTTTTCTTGAGAAAGAACATTTTTCATCTTTTTAGCTAATAGGCGACCGGCAGTACTGTCTTTGGTAGCTCGAAGTGCAGTTTCTACATTTTGCTTAACTCGGCGATGCTTTTCCATGGTTTTTTCATAGACTCGTTGGTCGTTAGCAGCTTGCTGGCTTTGTCTGACAAAACTAGCCTTTCTCTGGTCACTATAGCTATCGTAGTCTAAATGCTCTACTAGGGTTTCAGCTTCCTTTCGATGCTTGATCAGTCGCAAGTGGATAATGGTGTCTGCTGTTTGAGAGAGAAAATCTTCATCATGAGAAATGAAAATAACGGTTTGCCTGGTCTTTTGAATCTGACCTTTTAGCCAATTAACCGTCTCAAGGTCTAGGTCATTTGAAGGTTCATCTAAAAATAGAATCTCAAAAGGTTTTGCTAACTCATGGATGAGCTGAATTTTCAAAGCTTCTCCCCCCGAGAGATTCCCAATTTCTTGGTTGCTAGCAAAACGGTCGCTATCAAAATGCAATTCCTCAGCCAAGCGATAGAGAATGCTGTAGTCCAAATCAGTAGATTCTAAAAAGAAGTAGTCCAGTAGAGATTTTTTCTTCAGTTTTTCAGGGAGATGTTGAGGAATGTAGGCCAGGGACTGAAGGTCAGACTGGATTTCTCCCCTGATAGTGAAATCAGCTAATCTTTCTCCCATTAAAGTTCGAAGTAAGGTTGATTTGCCATTTCCTTCTTCACCAATAATAGCGATCTTTTCTCCGTCTTGGATGGTAATGTTTAAATCGGAAACAAGGTCTCTTAAATCTTTGTTTTGTGTAATGGTCAGATGATTGATTTTTATCATATTATTGCCCTTTCTAGAATGTTCATATTGCATAACAAAAAGCTCTACTTTACCTAGTAGAGCTAATCGTCTATGTCAAAAAAACTCTTTTAAAAGGGCTGAAAATCCAGCAGAAAAAGAGCACACAAAAAAGAGACAGAAACAAGATCTACTAAATAAAGGTTCTTTATTTGATAGACTTAGTTGTTCATGTCTCCCTTACCTCCGAATATTGTTGCAATCATCATACTCTTTTTGTGAAAATTTGTCAAGATTAAGCCAGAAAATCCTCTATTTTTAAAGACCAAAAACAGGTCCATAGAGTGTCAACGTATGTTTAACGTGATCGTAGTGGAACTTATCATAGTTTCGCCAAGCAGTGCGAGCCTGGTCGTTTAGTTTTAGACTACCAAGTCCAATCAAAAGGCTAGTCCGTTGGTAAAAAGTTTCCAGTTCAATTAAGACGGCATTGTCTACTTTCTCAGCTTTTTTAAGTGCTCTGAGAATTTCGTCTATATTTTGCTGTAAGCGTAGATCATCAGGTAATCCCTGTTTACAGCTTTGTATTGTTTGGTTTAATTTTGAAACGAGTTGATAGGCTTCTGTTAAAAGAGCTTTGTCTTCCATATGAGCGTCCTCCTTTGCTCATGTATTGATGCCTATAGTATAGCACAAAAAATGAATTTTTCATAATAAATATATCAAAAAAATACAGAAAGATGTTTTAAAAGTTTAGAGGCTTTACTTGACCTCCTTTCATGGTATAATCAAGTGAGTAAATCTTTATGGAGGAAGTATGAAATTAAATATTCAAGAAGTTCGTAAGCAGCCTGAAGGTTTGTATTTTGAGCAAACTCTAGACTTGTCAGTTGACTTACGTGAGCGTAACCAAGAAATTTTAGACGTAAAAGATATTGTCGCAGTTGGGAAGATTCAGTATGAAGACCGTATGTTTTTCCTAGATTATCAACTGTCTTATACCATCGTACTTGCTTCTAGTCGTAGTATGGAACCTGTTGAGTTAGCAGAGTCTTATCCAGTGACAGAAGTCTTTATGGAAGGTGCTACCAATCAACTGGATCAAGAAGTTCTTGATGATGACTTGGTTTTACCTATCGAAAATGGTGAAATCGACCTGGCTGAAAGTGTTTCGGATAATATCTTGCTAAACATTCCAATCAAGGTCTTAACGGCAGAAGAAGAAGCAGGTCAGGGATTTGTTTCTGGAAATGACTGGCAAATCATGACTGAGGAAGAATATCAAGCTCAACAAGCAGTCAAAAAAGAAGAAAGTAGTCCTTTTGCAGGTTTACAAGGGCTGTTTGATGGAGATGAATAGATGGTTTTATCCAAGAAACGTGCCCGTCATGTCATTGAGGAAATCATAGCTCTTTTTCCAGATGCAAAACCTAGTCTAGATTTTCGCAATCATTTTGAACTCTTAGTTGCAGTTATGTTGTCTGCTCAGACGACAGATGCGGCAGTAAACAAAGCGACTCCAGCTCTTTTTGAAGCCTTCCCTACGCCTCAAGCCATGGCGGACGCAAGTGAGAGTGAAATTGCAAAACATATTTCTCGTTTAGGTCTGTATCGAAATAAGGCTAAATTCCTTAAAAAATGTGCGCAACAGTTATTAGAAGATTTTGATGGTCAAGTTCCTCAGACTAGAGAAGAATTAGAAAGTTTGGCGGGAGTTGGGCGCAAGACAGCCAATGTAGTCATGAGTGTGGGCTTTGGAATTCCAGCTTTTGCGGTTGATACCCATGTGGAGCGCATTTGCAAACACCATGATATTGTTAAAAAATCAGCAACTCCACTTGAAGTTGAAAAACGTGTCATGGATGTCTTACCACCAGAAAAGTGGTTGGCAGCGCATCAAGCCATGATTTACTTTGGTCGTGCTATCTGTCATCCGAAAAATCCAGAATGCGAACACTATCCACAATTGTATGATTTTAGTTCATCATAAGGTCAAATGTTGAATGTTTTTACTTGCTTTGAACTGGGCTTTGTGTTATAGTAAGAACAATAAAATATTCCTTTAAACCTGTCCCGTGAGGCAGGCAAGGAGCTCGATAAAGTAGAAGGGTAAGTCTATGCTGTTTCCAGTATGGCTTGCTTAATGATACATTCTCAAGTCTCCTTGTCTAAGGAGACTTTTCTTTTTGGAGGTTTGTCATGAAGACAAAAGAAGTTGTAGACGAATTAACCGTCAAGCGAGCAATTACGCGTATCACTTATGAAATTATCGAACGCAACAAAGATTTGAACAAAATCATTTTAGCGGGAATTAAAACACGTGGTGTCTTTATCGCCCACCGCATCCAAGAGCGCTTGGAACAATTGGAAAACATCTCTGTTCCCGTTGTAGAATTAGATACCAAACCTTACCGTGACGATGTCAAAAGTGGTGAAGATACTTCCTTGATTTCTGTTGATGTGACAGACCGCGAAGTTATCTTGGTGGATGATGTTCTTTACACAGGTCGTACAATTCGTGCTGCTATCGATAACATTGTCGGCCATGGTCGTCCTGCCCGTGTGAGTCTAGCGGTATTAGTTGACCGTGGACACAGAGAATTGCCAATTCGTCCAGATTACGTTGGGAAAAATATTCCAACTAGTCGTTCTGAAGAAATCATCGTTGAGATGACAGAACTTGATGGCCAAGATAGAGTTTTGATTACTGAAGAAGCTTAAAAGCTAAAGGAGTAGCCATGTCAGAAAATCAACAAGCACTTAAACATGTGGTGTCCATGGAAGATCTCACTGTAGATCAGGTTATGAAATTGATTAAACGAGGGATTGAGTTTAAAAATGGAGCTCAGTTACCTTATGAAGACCATCCCATTGTTTCCAACCTTTTCTTTGAAAATTCGACAAGAACGCATAAATCCTTCGAAGTTGCAGAGATTAAACTGGGATTGGAACGACTTGACTTTGATGTGAATACAAGCTCTGTAAACAAGGGTGAGACACTCTATGATACAATCCTTACCTTGTCTGCTCTTGGTGTAGATGTCTGTGTTATTCGGCACCCAGAGGTTGATTACTACAGGGAATTGATTGCGAGCCCAACCATTACGACATCGATTATCAATGGTGGTGATGGCTCAGGGCAACATCCTAGTCAGAGTCTGCTTGATTTGATGACAATTTACGAAGAATTTGGCCGTTTTGAAGGGCTCAAGGTTGCCATTGCTGGTGACTTGGACCATTCACGTGTTGCCAAGTCCAATATGCAGATTTTGAAACGTTTAGGTGCTGAACTTTACTTTGCAGGACCTGAGGAATGGAGAAGTCAAGAGTTTGCAGATTATGGTCAGTTTGTAACTATTGACGAGATTGTTGACCAGGTGGATGTTCTGATGTTGCTTCGAGTTCAACATGAACGCCACGAAAGTGGAGCAGTCTTCTCAAAAGAAGAGTATCATGCTCAACATGGCTTGAACCAAGAACGCTATAATCGCTTAAAAGAAGAAGCAATCATTATGCATCCGGCTCCTGTGAATCGGGATGTGGAAATTGCCGATCATCTTGTTGAAGCACCAAAATCACGTATTGTTCAGCAGATGACCAACGGTGTATTTGTAAGAATGGCTATTTTAGAATCCGTATTAGCAAGTAGAAATATTAACTAACACAAGACGTTAAAAGACGCCTGAGAGCGTCCACGAGAGGTGAATTATGACAAAAAGACTTCTAGTATTAGAAGATGGAACAATCTTTGAAGGTAAAGGCTTTGGAGCAGATATCGATGTGACTGGTGAAATTGTCTTCAATACAGGGATGACAGGTTACCAAGAATCAATCACTGACCAGTCCTACAATGGACAGATTTTAACTTTCACTTATCCTTTGGTAGGAAATTATGGAATCAACCGTGATGACTACGAGTCTATCAGTCCTACTTGTAAGGGAGTTGTAGTTTTCGAAGAGGCGCGTAGAGCTAGTAACTGGCGAAACCAAATGACGCTGGACGAATTCTTGAAGGCTAAGAAAATTCCTGGAATTTCAGGCATTGACACTCGAGCTCTTACAAAGATTATTCGTAAACATGGTACCATGAGAGCGACTCTTACACATGTTGGCGATAGTATGGATCACATTGCAGATCAACTTCAAGCAACTGTCTTACCGACTGATAATATCAGACAAGTTTCTACAAAGACTGCTTATCCGGCTCCAGGAGTTGGTTTGAGCGTTGTTTTAGTAGACTTCGGCCTTAAACACTCTATTTTACGAGAGCTATCTAAACGTGATTGTAACGTGACTGTAGTTCCATACACAACTACGGCTGAGGAAATCTTGCATTTAAACCCTGACGGAGTTATGTTGTCAAATGGTCCTGGAAATCCAGAAGATGTACCAGAAGCTCTTGAGATGATCCGTGGTATTCTCGGGAAAATTCCAATCTTTGGTATCTGTATGGGGCATCAGCTCTTTGCGATGGCAAATGGTGCTAAGACCTATAAAATGAAGTTTGGTCACCGTGGTTTCAACCACGCAGTACGTGAAATTGCAACTGGGCGCGTGGACTTCACAAGTCAAAATCATGGTTATGCAGTTAGCCGTGAGGATTTACCAGAGCACTTAATCATCACCCATGAAGAAATCAATGACAAGTCAGTTGAAGGCGTACGTCACAGATATCTACCAGGTTTCTCTGTACAATTCCACCCAGACGCAGCTCCTGGACCACATGATGCAAGTTATCTATTTGATGAATTCATTGAAATGATGGAAGCATTCAAACAAACAAACTAAAGACGAGTGAGAAATCGTCGGAGAATTTATGGAATTGAACACGGACGGAAAGCTCGGAATTTAGATAAACCAACAAGGATAGAAATCCTTCTATGGTTTCCTAAAATTCAGTCGCTTTCTTATCGTCCTTTGTATCTTATTTAATGGCAATCAGAGAGTTGCCGAATAGAAAGGAGAAGGGTGGTCCGTATTTGCTGAACTGAATACGGGCTACGGACGGTGCTAAAAAGATAGTTATTTCTAGAACTAGCAGTTCTTCGTCATAACTCCTATTTTAGCTTTGTCCGCTTGACGCCCTTAATATCTTATAAATGCCTAAACGTACTGATATTCAAAAAATTATGGTGATTGGTTCTGGTCCGATTATTATTGGTCAGGCTGCTGAGTTTGACTATGCTGGAACCCAGGCCTGCTTGTCTTTGAAAGAAGAGGGGTATGAGGTTGTCTTGGTTAACTCAAATCCTGCAACCATCATGACAGATAAAGAGATTGCAGACAAGGTCTACATCGAACCGATTACACTTGAGTTTGTGACTCGTATTCTCCGTAAGGAACGTCCAGATGCTTTGCTTCCAACTCTTGGAGGGCAAACAGGGCTTAATATGGCCATGGAATTGTCTAAAAATGGTATCTTGGATGAGCTTGGAGTAGAACTTCTCGGGACTAAACTGTCTGCCATCGACCAAGCAGAGGACCGCGATCTCTTTAAACAATTGATGGAGGAACTCAAGCAACCAATTCCAGAATCAGAAATTGTCAACACAGTTGAGGGAGCAGTTGCCTTTGCAGCAACTATTGGCTACCCAGTTATCGTTCGTCCAGCCTTTACTCTAGGTGGTACTGGTGGTGGTATGTGTGCCAATGAGGAAGAATTGCGTGAAATTGCTGAGAATGGTTTGAAGCTGTCACCTGTTACCCAGTGTTTGATTGAACGTTCCATTGCAGGTTTCAAGGAAATCGAGTATGAGGTCATGCGTGACTCAGCTGATAATGCCCTTGTTGTTTGTAACATGGAAAACTTTGACCCTGTCGGTATTCACACAGGGGACTCTATCGTATTTGCCCCTGCGCAAACCATGTCCGACTATGAAAACCAAATGCTTCGTGATGCTAGTTTGAGCATTATCCGTGCTCTCAAGATTGAAGGCGGATGTAACGTTCAGCTTGCGCTTGATCCACACAGTTTCAAGTACTATGTTATCGAAGTAAATCCTCGTGTATCTCGTTCTTCAGCTCTTGCCTCTAAGGCAACAGGTTATCCAATTGCTAAATTGGCTGCTAAGATTGCTGTAGGGTTGACCTTGGATGAAGTTATTAACCCTGTTACAGGTTCAACTTATGCTATGTTTGAACCAGCCCTTGACTATGTGGTGGCTAAGATTCCACGTTTCCCATTTGATAAGTTTGAAAAAGGGGAACGTCGTCTTGGTACCCAGATGAAGGCAACTGGAGAAGTTATGGCCATCGGTCGGAACATCGAGGAATCTCTCCTTAAAGCTTGTCGCTCTCTAGAAATTGGTGTCCATCATAATGAAATGCCTGAGCTTGCAGATGTTTCAGATGATGACTTGATTGAAAAAGTTGTCAAGGCTCAAGATGACCGTCTCTTCTATGTATCAGAAGCTATTCGTCGTGGTTATACACCAGAAGAGATTGCTGACTTGACTAAGATTGATATTTTCTACCTTGATAAACTCTTGCATATCTTTGAGATTGAGCAAGAATTGGGCGCACATCCTCAGGATGTCGATGTCTTGAAAACAGCAAAACTCAATGGTTTCTCAGATCGTAAAATCGCAGAACTTTGGGGAACTACAGCTGATCAAGTTCGCCAACTTCGTTTAGAAAACAAGATTGTCCCAGTTTACAAGATGGTAGATACTTGTGCCGCAGAATTTGAATCAGAAACTCCGTACTTCTACTCAACATATGGATGGGAAAATGAGTCTATCAAGTCTGATAAGGAATCTGTACTTGTCCTAGGTTCTGGTCCAATCCGTATCGGTCAAGGGGTAGAGTTTGACTACGCAACTGTTCACTCTGTTAAAGCTATCCAGGCTGCTGGCTACGAAGCCATCATTATGAACTCAAACCCGGAGACAGTTTCAACAGACTTCTCTGTCTCAGACAAACTTTACTTTGAACCATTGACTTTCGAAGATGTGATGAATGTCATCGATTTGGAGCAACCAAAAGGTGTTATCGTTCAATTTGGTGGTCAAACAGCTATCAACCTAGCTGAACCATTAGCAAAAGCTGGTGTGACTATCCTTGGTACTCAAGTTGCGGACTTGGACCGTGCGGAAGACCGTGACCTCTTCGAACAAGCCCTCAAAGACTTGGATATTCCACAACCTCCTGGACAAACAGCAACCAATGAAGAAGAAGCAGTACTTGCTGCACGTAAAATTGGTTTCCCAGTTCTCGTTCGCCCTTCATATGTCTTGGGTGGACGTGCCATGGAAATCGTTGAGAATGAAGATGATCTTCAATCTTACATGCGAACTGCTGTTAAGGCTAGTCCAGACCACCCAGTTCTTGTCGACTCTTATATCGTCGGACAAGAGTGTGAAATCGATGCCATTTCAGACGGACAAAATGTCCTCATCCCTGGTATTATGGAGCATATCGAACGCGCTGGTGTCCACTCAGGTGACTCCATGGCTGTTTATCCTCCTCAAACCTTGTCGCAAAAGGTACAAGAAACTATTGCAGACTACACCAAACGTCTTGCAATTGGCCTCAACTGTCTTGGTATGATGAACATTCAGTTTGTTATCAAGGATGAGAAAGTATACGTCATTGAAGTAAACCCTCGTGCCAGTCGTACTGTTCCATTCCTTTCTAAAGTAACCAACATCCCTATGGCTCAAGTAGCGACTAAGTTAATTCTCGGTCAAAGTCTCAAAGAGCTTGGTTACCAAGATGGACTTTACCCAGAAAGCACTCGCGTTCATATCAAGGCACCAGTCTTCTCCTTTACCAAGCTAGCTAAGGTAGACAGCCTGCTTGGACCTGAAATGAAGTCAACAGGGGAAGTCATGGGTTCTGATACCACTCTTGAAAAAGCTCTCTACAAGGCCTTTGAAGCTTCTTATCTTCACTTACCAACCTTTGGTAATGTTGTCTTTACCATCGCGGATGATGCAAAAGAAGAAGCACTAGATTTGGCTCGTCGTTTCCAAAATATTGGCTACGGAATCCTTGCTACTGAAGGAACTGCAGAGTTCTTTGCAAGTCATGGATTGCAGGCTCAACTCGTTGGAAAGATTGGTGATGATGAACACGATATCCCAAGCTACGTCCGCAAAGGAAAAATTCAAGCTATCATCAATACAGTTGGTACCAAACGGACAGCTGATGAAGATGGTGAACAAATCAGACGTTCAGCAATTGAACATGGAGTTCCTCTCTTTACAGCTCTAGACACAGCAGATGCCATGCTAAAAGTACTAGAAAGCAGAAGTTTTGTCACAGAAGCCATCTAAATAAAAAAATGATTCTCGTAAGGGAATCATTTTTTATTTTATGAAAATGTTGTTACCATTTTCACAAGAAAAAAATAATCTAGAAAATATAAAAAGCAAAAATAAAAATATAGTAAAAATTAGAACATATTCAAATAAATCCTGTTAAAATTAGCATTATATCAAGCATGCATAAAAAAAAATATAATAAAAAATTTAGATCTCAGGTAATGAAAACTATTCCAAAGTAAACGTTTTCAAGGACATATAATTCTTTGAACTTATCTTAAACTTATGATATGATAAAGGAGCTAAAGCCAGAATATAATTTCTGTATAAAAGGTACAAAAATTATAAAATTCTGACTCCTAGTAAAATAAAAGATTTATAAAGGAGAACTTATCAAGATGATAAGAAAGGAACAACAACGCTTTTCTTTACGTAAATATAAAGTTGGTGTTGCATCGGTATTTTTAGGAACCACTCTAAGCTTTCTAATGGCAAATGGTGGTGGAGTAAAAGCTTCAGAAATTCCTGCACAACCAAGTTCTGAAGAAAAAACAGAGTTGGTGAAAAAGGATAGTAGCGAGGATTCCTCTAAAAAGGAACAGAATGTTGTAGAAAATGTTGCAACAAGTGAACTTGCTAAGACAAACAAGGTTGAAGAAGGAAAAGCAGCTTCTGAGGCTAAAACAGAAGAAGCTAAATCTGAACCAGTGTCTTCAGAAAAAGCAGAAGAAGTAAAACCAGTAGCAACTGAAGTAAAACCTGCTACAGAAGAAGCTGCTAAACCAGAAGTTGCTGAAGGAGAGACAAAAAAAGAGGAAAAAGCAGAAGAAGCAAAACCGGCAACAACTGAAGTAAAACCAGCTACAGACGAATCAAACAAACCAAAAGTACGTAGTCGTCGTGCTACTACTAACGAAGCTGTAGCTGGGGACCATAACTCTAACCCAGTAGCCGTAAGTACTTACTTAAAAGATGGGGAAAAAGTAACTCCAGAAATTAAAGATGCTAACGGTGCAACTGTAAGATCTCAAACGGTACCAGCTGGTTATTCTGCTAAAGAAGGAGATTGGTATACATACGCTATCTGGGATTTAACTAAATTCAATGAACGTTATGGTACAAAATACTATGCTCGTGCTTATAAGAGATTTGATGAATCTACAGATACAAATGTTGATTTAATCGATAAAACGACTGGTGCTGTGGTTGAAACAAGAACAATTACTGCCTCTAGTGGTGTTCAAAAATTCACTACTACCACAGCTGCGTCTAATAGTCAATTAACCTTCCAAGTGGATTATAAAGCAGGTACTGCTGAAAAAGGTAAAACTACTCAACCATTTATTCAAAATGGTTATGAAGTTGGAAAGAGTATAACAGATTTAGTTGCTGCTGGACACAAACTTACGCCAGCAGAGCAAACACTTTATACTGCGGTTTATAATGCTCGTACTACAACAGATGTTCTAAACGTTGTTGAACCAGCTTACAATGGCCGTACAATTACTGATTCAAACGCTAAAATACCAGAAACAATTAATAAAACAACTTACTATAAAGTAGTTGATAAAAATAACCCTACTTTCAACGCTAATAAAACGGATAAAACTGTTCAAGATTATAAAGAAAATGGTAATGAAGTAGACTTAGCTAGATATACACTTAAAGCTGAAGAAGGACAAAGATTCACAGCATCTGGTGAGCGCCAATTTGATGGATATAAATTGTACCAAACAGCTAATGCAAATGATCAATCAGGCTTTGTAAATCGTCCTTATACTATCGGTTCTAAATTCATGGATGCGGACCGATACGGTATCAAACGTATCAAAGAAGTTGTTGGAGAAGACGGTTCAGTAGTTATTCGTGTTTACTTATTAGATCCAAGACAACAAAGCAAGCGTTCTGATGGTTCATTAAGTACTGATGGCTATATGTTGCTTGCTGAAACTAAACCAATTAAACCAGGGGAAGCTAATACGCAAGAACTAGTTGTTAAAAAATCACCTCTTAATACGATTGCACATACTGTAACAGATCCAAAAACAGGAGCGCAGACTCAATATCCAAATGGTAAAGAAGTTGCATTCGATTTCCAAAGTTCAGCAGGATATACACCTAAGAAAACGGTATTCGTACCATTCTTGGGAGATGGAATTGGACACCATTCAGCTAACGCACAATTAGAACGTGGAGTTGGTGGTATCGGTACAAACGTTGACTTGCTTAACACTTTGACACCGTATAAACAACCTATTTACTACTATGTTAAACAAGAACCAGTTGAGGTAACTCCAGAAGTTGAAAAACAACTTGAAGGACGTGTATTAGCAAATGGTGAGTTTACATTCAAACTAAAAGAAGTTCAACCAAATAAATCGATCCAAGCTTATGAAGAAACTGTAACTAACAAAGCAGACGGTAAAGCTACATTCAGCAAATTAACATTTAACAAAGCGGGTACTTACACTTACACCATCACTGAAACACCAGGTTCAGATGCAAATGTTGATTATGATGCAATGACAGTTACTATGAATGTTACTGTTACGGAGAATGCTCAAGGTGATTTACAAGCTGCAGTTAAATACAGTGCTGAAGGTGGATTCAAGTCAAGTGCTGATGATAAAATCTTCAACAACTATGTTGTAGCACCAGTTAAAACTAAATTCGACTTCACTAAGAAATTAGCTGGACGTGAGCTTAAAGACGGCGAATTCAAATTCGTTCTTAAAGATGCAAACGGTCAAGAAGTTGAAACAGTAACTAACAAAGCAGACGGGACTGTAACATTTACAGAATTATCATTTGACAACTCTAAAGTTGGAACTCACACGTATACAGTAGAAGAAGTAATCCCTGCAACTAAAGAAGTAGGTATGACGTATGACACTATGAAAGCAACGCTTACTGTGGAAGTTGCTAAAAATGGACATGCCTTAACAACTGTAACAAATTTCAGCTCAGCAGGTGGTGTGAATGAGAATGGAGAATCAACAGATGGAATGGAAGATAAAGAGTTTAACAATAAAATAACTCCTCCAGAAACACCTGTATTCCAACCAGAAAAATTCGTTCTTAACAAAGAAAAATTTGACATCACTGGTACAAAACTCGTTGACGATGATCATGAGTTGACAGACGAGTACGCAGATACAAATGCTGACCCTTATGCTGACAAAACTACTAACAACGAAGCAGAAAACATCAATACGAAGGTTGTTGAACGCGGTGAAAAATTAGTTTACCAAGTATGGTTAGATACTAAGAATTTCACTGATAGAAACAATATCCAATCGGTTGGAATCTCTGATACCTATGATGCTGATAAATTATCGGTTAACTCTAGTGAAATCAAGGCTTACGATAGTGAAACTGGTAATGAAGTCACTGATAAGTTTGATATTAAGGTTGAAAATGGTGTTATTACAGCAACATCTAAGACTTCTGTAAACAAATCATTAGGTGATGTAGATAATACACAAGTTATCGATACAACTAAATTTGCATTTGGTCGCTACTATAAATTTGATATCCCAGCAACAGTTAAAGATTCAGTTCCAGGTGGAGTAGACATCGAAAACAAAGCCAACCAAATCGTTCATGTTTACAATCCAGTAAGCAAATCTGTAGAGAAACCAGAAAAACCTACTCAAAAACGTGTGAACAGTGTTCCTATCGAAGTAGAATTTAACTTCACTAAGAAACTAGAAGGTCGTGAACTGCAAGCCAGTGAATTCAGCTTTGTTCTGAAAGATTCAAAAGGGAAAGAAGTTGAAACTGTCAAGAACGATGCAGATGGTAAAGTAAAATTCAAAGCTCTTAAATTTGAAAAGAGCCAAGTTGGTGAACATAAATACACTGTTGAAGAAGTAGCAGGAGCAGATGCAACTATTACTTACGATACGATGAAGGCTGAAGTTAAAGTTACTGTTTCACATGATGGTACTGCAAAAGCTTTAATCGCAAATGTAACTGAACCAGCTGATAAAGAATTCAATAATACAGTTACACCACCAACTGAACCTAAGTTCCAACCAGAGAAATACGTTGTTTCTGAAGAGAAATTCGATATCACAGGCGATAAGCTCGTTGACGACGATAAAGAGTTGACAGACAAGGTCTCAGATACCAATGCGAACCCATATGCGGACGATGCATCAAACAACGAAGCACAAAACATCAATACCAAGACTGTTAAACGTGGAGATAAACTAGTCTACCAAGTTTGGTTGGATACTACAAAATTCACAACTGATAACAAGGAAAAGATACAGTCAGTTGGAATTACAGATGATTTCGATGAAACTAAGGTTGGTGTTGATGGTACTAAGATCAAAGCCTACGATTCAGTATCAGGTGATGATGTAACAAATAAATTTGATATTACAGTTGAAAATGGAGTAATGACAGCGACGCTTAAAGCTGGCAATACTAAGTCACTTGGTGATGCTGAAAATACTCAAATTATCGATACAGCTAAATTTGAGTTTGGACGTTACTATAAGTTCGATATCCCAGCAGTAGTCAAAAATGATGTTGATGGTGGAGTAGATATTGAAAATACTGCGACACAAGTAGTCAACTACTATAATCCAGTTACCAAGAAAGTTGAAAAACCGTCTAAACCAACTGAAAAACGTGTGAACAGTGTACCAATTTCAGTAGAATTTAATTTCACTAAGAAACTAGAAGGTCGTGAACTGCAAGCCAACGAATTTAGCTTTGTTCTGAAAGATTCAAAAGATAATGAAGTTGAAACAGTTAAGAACGACGCAACTGGAAATGTTAAATTCTCAGCCCTAGAATACAAGAAGGGTGAAGAAGGTGTATATAACTACACTGTTGAGGAAGTTGTAGGAACAGACGCTACTGTAACATATGATACTATGAAAGCAGAAGTGACCGTGACAGTATCACATGATGGTACAGCTAAAGCTCTAATTGCAACTGTGAATAATCCAGCTGACAAAGAGTTCAACA
Organism: Streptococcus infantis; assembly: GCF_047463175.1. Taxonomy (GTDB): domain Bacteria; phylum Bacillota; class Bacilli; order Lactobacillales; family Streptococcaceae; genus Streptococcus; species Streptococcus infantis_AC. Next base: position 10,258 of record NZ_JASHEJ010000002.1, on the reverse strand, counting down.
ACACTGTAACACCACCTGAAGAGCCTAAGTTCCAGCCAGAAAAATATGTTGTCGCTGCAGAGAAATACGATATTACTGGTGACAAACTACTTGATGACGATAAAGAATTAACAAACAAGTATACAGAAACAAATACTGATCCATATGTTGATAAAGATAACAACAATGAAGCAGAAAACTTAAATACTAAGACTGTTAAACGTGGTTCTAAATTGGTTTACCAAGTATGGTTAGATACAACTCAATTTGATGCTAATAACAGAGATAATATTCAATCAGTAGGAATTTCTGATAACTACGATGAAGCTAAATTAACTCTGAATGAAGCTGATATCAAAGCCTACGATTCTGTAACAGGAGCTGAAGTAACAGATAAATTTGATATTGCTGTTAATAATGGAGTTATTACAGCAACTCTCAAAGCTGGTAACACTAAGTCATTGGGGGATGCAGAAAATACTCAAATTATTGACACAACTAAATTCGAATTTGGGCGTTACTACAAATTTGACATTCCAACAACAGTTAAAGAGGATGTAGCTGCTGGTGCAGATATTGAAAATACTGCTGCTCAAGTGGTGAACTACTATAATCCAACAACTAAGAAAGTTGAGAAACCAGAAAAACCAACTCAAAAACGTGTGAACAATGTTCCAGTTCCACTTGATCTTAAATTTACTAAGAAACTGGAAGGTCGTGATTTAGCAGAAGGTGAATTCAGCTTTGTTCTTAAGAAAGACGGCGATATTGTCGAAACGGTTAAGAACGATGCGACTGGTAAGATTACCTTCAAGACTCTTGAGTTTGGTAAAGATGATTTAGGTAAGACATATAACTATACAGTTGAAGAAACTCCTGGTACAGATTCATCTGTTAAATACGACACAATGGTTGCTACTGTGAAAGTTGTTGTATCTCATGATGGTACAGCTAAAGCAATCGTAGCGAATGTAACAGATGCTGTTGATAAAGAATTCAACAATACAGTAACTCCTCCAAAAGAACCTAAGTTCCAACCAGAGAAATACGTTGTTTCTGAAGAGAAATTCGATATCACAGGCGACAAGCTCGTTGATGATGATAAAGAGTTGGCAGACAAGTACGCAGATACTAAAGCGAACCCATACGCTGACGATGCATCAAACAACGAAGCTCAAAACTTGAATACGAAGACTGTGAAACGTGGCGATAAATTGGTTTACCAAGTATGGTTGGATACAACTAAATTCGACGCAGCTAACAAGGACAACATCCAATCAGTAGGAATCTCAGATGACTACGATGAAACTAAGTTGAATCTTGACGCTACTAAGATTAAAGCCTATGATTCAGTAAGTGGTGCAGATGTAACAGAGAAATTCGATATTACTGTGAACAACGGTGTGATCACTGCAACCCTTAAAGATGGCTTCACGAAGTCACTTGGCGATGCAGATAACACTCAAGTCATCGATACAACTAAATTCGCATTTGGACGTTACTACAAGTTCGACATCCCAACAACAGTGAAAGCTGATGTACCTGGTGGTGTAGATATCGAAAATACTGCGGCTCAAGTAGTCAACTACTACAACCCAACTACTAAGAAAGTTGAGAAACCAGAAAAACCAACTGAAAAACGTGTCAACAACGTTCCAGTTGAAGTAGAATTCAACTTCACGAAACGTTTGGAAGGCCGTGAGCTTAAAGCTAACGAATTCAGCTTCGTTCTTAAAGATTCAGAAGGTAAGACTCTTGAAACTGTAAGCAACGATGCATCAGGTAATGTTAAGTTCTCTAAACTTGAGTTCAAGAAAGACCAAGAAGGTGTACACAACTACACAGTAGAAGAGGTTAAAGGAAGCGACGCAACCGTTACATACGACACAATGAAAGCGAATGTAACAGTCACAGTGAAACACGATGGAACAGCTAAAATTCTGATCGCGACTGTAGGCGACATTGCGGATAAAGAATTTAACAACCGTGTAACTCCTCCAGAAACTCCTGAGTTCAATCCAGAGAAATATATTCTTAATGAAGAGAAATTTGATATTACTGGAACTAAACTTCTGGATGATGATAAAGAGTTGACTGATAAAGTAGCTGATACCAACAAAGATCCATATGCGGATAAAGTTGATAACAACGAAGCACAAAATATCAATACTCAAACACTCCATAAAGGTGATAAGGTTGTTTACCAAGTATGGTTGGATACAACTAAATTTACAGAAGCTCACAATATTCAATCTGTAGGAATTACAGATAAATATGACAGCGAAAACTTGGATGTTAATGTATCTGAAATTAAAGCTTATGATTCAGTAACTGGTGAAGATGTAACAGCTAAGTTTGATATCTCAATTATGGATGGTGTCATTACTGCTACATCTAAGGCTGACTTGACTAAGTCTCTTGGAGATGCGGAAGATACACAAGTAATTGATACTACTAAGCTAGCGTTTGGTCGTTACTATAAGTTTGATATTCTTGCACGTATCAAGGACACTGCTAAGGAAGGTGTAGATATTGAAAATACAGCTTCTCAAATCGTTCACCAATACGATCCAACTAAGAAATCAGTTGAAAAACCAGAAAAACCAACTGAAAAACGTGTTGTTAATATCCCAGTAAAAGTTGAATTCAACTTCACGAAGAAATTGGAAGGTCGTGCGTTGAAAGCTGGTGAATTCAGCTTCGTATTGAAAGACAAAGATGGCAACGTGATTGAAACCGTAAGCAACGATGCTGAAGGTAAGATCAAGTTCTCAGCTCTTGAGTTCAAACGTGGTCAAGAAGGCACTCATATCTATTATGTAGAAGAAGTGAAAGGTACAGAGGCTGGAGTTGAGTACGATAAGATGGTAGCGACTGTTGGAGTTACTGTAACTAAGGATGGTAAAGTGTTGACCCTTACTTCACAAATGCCGGAAGACACTGAGTTTAACAACAAGGTGACACCGCCAACACCGCCAACACCGCCAACACCGCCAACACCGCCAACACCGCCAACACCGCCAACACCGCCAACACCGCCAACACCGCCAACACCGCCAACACCGCCAACACCGCCAACACCGCCAACACCACCAACACCACCAACACCGCCAACACCGGTAACACCGTCAACATCAGAAAAACCTAAAGGTCCTGAATTGCCAAATACTGGTGAACAATCTAAATCTGGAGTTGTTGCACTTGGTGCTGCGCTTGGTCTCGTAGGTCTAGGTTTGGTTGCAAAACGTAAAAAACGTGAAGACTAAGATTGAGATAACATCAAAATTTTGATGTTGAAATAACAATTTTAGCTCTAAAATGAAGAGGCTTTACTCGGAAGAGTGGGGCCTCTTTGTTACTTTGTAAAAAAACTAGTTTCTTTCTCTAAAATACACTAGTCTTGTTGCCTTTTAGAACTGACTAGGATTACAAAACTAAGAAGCAAAGAAAATTCTATAATTGCTCATTGAGAAGATTGATTACCTGTTTAAGATAGGTTGTTAATAAATTTAGTAACTTCGTGAAGGACTTTCAAAACTCTAAGTTATGAATGGGAAATAAGTTTTTTTGAATCTATAGGGCAATCTTAATAAGGTTGAATCTTAAATATTTGTAGTTCAATTTTATGTTTTGGAAATAAATTGAAAATATTCAGAAACTATACGGAAATTAATTGTATTTATATATTTTTTTTGATAAACTTAATATGAATTTTATAAAATAAGATTTTTTTCTAAAGAAAATTTTTTTAATTTAAAAAAGGAGTTTGTCATGTCATCGTTAAAGAATAATAAAACAATCAAGTATGCCTTGAGAAAAACCTCAGTTGCTTTTGGTTCTGTCGCAGTCGCAACAGTGATTGCTGCTGCGGGTATTGCCACTGTATCAGCCGATGAAACTTCATCAGCAACTACACCTGTTGCTTCAACTACAACAGTAGCTGGAGAAGAAACAAAAGAAGTTGCGGTTCCAGAGAAGTTGGAAGAAGCTAAAACTGCTGCAACAAATGAAGGTCTTGAAGTTAAAGAAACTGAAACTAAAAAGCAAGATTCAGAGGAAGCTGCTGCTAAAGATTACGAAAAACAAGTTACTGATATTCATAAAACTGTAGCTGATTATAAAGCTGAAGTAGCAGCAAATCAAGAAGCTTACGAAAAAGAAAAAGCTGAAGTTGATGCTAAAAATGCTGCTGCACAAGCAAACTACGATAAAGAGCTTGAAGCTTATAACGAAAAACTTACTGCTTATAAAAAAGAATTGACTGAAAAATCAGCAGAAAAAACAGCAGTAGAACAGAGTAATGAAGAAGCACGTGTTGCTTATGAAAAAGCTCTTGAAGAATATAACACAGCACTTGCAGCATACAATGCATCTGTAACAGCAAATCAAGAAGCTACTGAAAGTAATAAATTAGCTCAAGCAGAGTATGAAGCTAAATTAGCTGACTACAAGACTAAAAAAGCTGCTTATGATGAAGCACAAGCGGCTTACTTGATTGAACTCGAAATTTATAACAAGAAAAAAGCACAATACGATGATGCTAAAGATGCCTTCAATAAGATGGTTGCAGAGCGTGGTGGAAATCCTGAGAAATACAAACAAGATTTGACATTCCTCTCTGAAGAACTTGCTGATGGCGAAACAACTAAAATCACACACCAAACAACTGGATTAACAACTTACTTGACAAAAGAAGGTCAATCTCGTATGTACGGTGATGGTAAAGCTACTAAGATGTATGAAACAAAGAATCTTCAAGATTCTGATGTGACAACTACAAATCCATATGCCAACAATGAAATCGAGTGGGGTCTTGTAAAAGTCGGAGACAAATTTGATGTTACATACACAGGACTTACTCAAGCTAAAATTGTAAAAGATAGCGAAGAAAAAGGTATTGCAAAAGTTGTTTATAAATACGAAGTGAAGAGCCTTCCATCATCAGATGGAAAAGGAATCGTTCAAATTTACAACGATCCAGCAGTTACAATGACAATTGGTAGCTCAACAGATACTGAAAACCCAGTAACTGTTGGTGTTGACATTGAGTTTTACGATGAAAATGACCAATTAATTGATTTGTCACAACACAATGCAATCCTTGCCCTTAACTCACTTAACCACTGGAATGGTGCATCTTATGTTGAAAATGACAAACCTCGTCCTCTAGTTGTTGAAGCTAAAGATAGCGAAGGCAATACAGTTCGTGGAACTTGGGATCCATATTCAGATGGAAGTGAACCAAAACTTGATGGTGCAGACGTTGTTGTGAAAAGCGGTAAAGCTGATTTCGGTAGTGCAGAAGTTGATATCAATGCTGATAATCCTTTGAAAATTGTTGCTCAAAAAGCAACATGGGATGATGATGCCTTCAAAGTAACTGAAGCAACAACAGTTGATGCTACAACAGTGAACGCATCTGGTGGCGGAAATGGTCACTCAGTTGGTACTGAAGATTACACATTCGGTGATAAATCAGACGTTATCGGTTCTTACACTGTAGACGCTAAATCAGGTGTTTTGAGATACACACCAAAAATGAAACACCAAGATACTCCTCACGTTGAGTCTGTAAACATTGGTGACAAAGAGTTTATTAAACTTCCAAATTCAAGTGTAGACCAAGATTCATCGACAAAAGAAGTATCTGCTAAAGAACAAAACCAATACATGGCTCAAGGTGCTACATTTAATGCAGACTCTTCAAGTGAAACTAAGGGTTGGGATGATCCTAAGAGCCCTTACCTTTACTATGGTGGTGCTGCTGTTATTTTGAAAGATGGTCATCTTGAATTTACAGCAAAAGGTGCTAACGCAACAGGCGAAGCAACTCTCTATTGGTTCTCTATCAACTCAAACGTTGGCTTCCCTCAAGATCCAGGTGAAGAGCCAGTTAAACCAACAGAACCAACACCTCCAGTTAAACCTGAAAAACCAGAATTGACAGAAGTACCAACTGTTAAAGAAAAACCAGTTCCACCGACAGAACCAGAATATAAAACTGTACCTGTCTTACCAAGTGAACCGGTTAAACCAGAAGCACCTGAGTTGGTGAAGGATCCTGTTAAGAAAGAAACAGAAAAACCAGTTGTTGAATGGAATAAAAATGTTGTGCTTATCAAGGAAAATGAAAAACCACAACCTAAGCCAGAACCAAAACCAGAGCCTAAGCCAGAACCAAAACCAGAGCCTAAGCCAGAACCAAAACCAGAGCCAAAACCAGAGCCTAAGCCAGAATCAAAACCAGAGCCTAAGCCAGAATCAAAACCAAAATCATCTAAGAAATTATTGCCAAATACTGGTTCAGTTGAACAATCATTCATGACTTATTCAGCACTTATTGGTTTAGCTACTGCCGGTTATGCTTTGTCAAGAAAGAAAAAAGAAGATTAATTTATTCTAAGAATCTTTTGAAAAGAGAAGACTAATTCAGTCTTCTCTTTTTATCAAGTTTCACCTATAAAAATTAAAAAAAATAAAACCGTTTACACTTGACAAAAATTGGTCTATACCATATAATAAAATAAAGAAATATGGAGGAACAATTATGAAAGTTATTCAAGTGAAAAATCCTGAAGAAGGTGGAAAAGTAGCTTTTGATATTTTAAAAGAAAAGCTAGCAAACGGTGCTAAAACATTAGGGCTTGCGACAGGTAGCAGCCCGCTTGAATTTTACGCAGAAATCGTTAAGAGTGATCTTGATTTTTCAAATCTTACTAGTGTGAACTTGGACGAATATGTAGGACTTGATGGAGAGAATCCTCAATCTTATCGTTACTTTATGCAAGAAAATCTTTTCAATAAAAAGCCATTCAAAGAAAGCTTTTTACCGCGTGGTGTCAAAGACAAAGCAGAAGAAGTAGAACGCTATAACCAAATTCTTGCAGATCATCCAGTCGATTTGCAAATTTTGGGAATTGGTCGAAACGGTCATATCGGATTTAACGAACCAGGAACTTCCTTTGACAGCCAAACACACCTTGTAGATCTTGATCAGTCTACGATTGAAGCTAATGCTCGTTTCTTTGAAAAAATCGAAGACGTCCCAACACAAGCTATCTCAATGGGAATCAAAAATATCTTAGATGCTAAGTCTATTCTTCTATTTGCTTATGGTCCTTCAAAAGCAGAAGCTATTGCAGGAACTGTTCAAGGTCCAGTGACTGAAAATCTACCAGCAAGTAGCTTACAAAATCATCCAGATGTAACCATTATTGCGGATGCAGAAGCGCTAAGTCTATTGAATCAATAATATTTATACTATACTATACTATAGAGGGAAGCTATTCAAAATTCATTTGGATGGCTTTTTATTTTGAATATATTAAATTTGTCTGACTCCATAGATTTCTAGTGGATAATTTTACAAAAAATGTACGTTAAACAATAGAATATTATAAAAGGATTGGAAATTAAAAAAATAATTGAAAATATACTAAATAATAGGCTTTTAACGCCTGAATTTATTGACTTTTAAATTTAAATATAGTACTATAATTTTGGATTATTTAATAATTCAATATATTTTAAAAAAATAGGGAAAGAAGGAAATATTTAATGGTGAAAAAGATAAAGAAAAAGCCGTTATTAATATTTTTTGTATCAGTTCTGACCTTCTTAAGCACATTGTTCTTGTCGACTAATGTCGCTTATGCAGATGGGAAAGAATTAACGGGTGTAGTAACTGATATAAGTGTCCTCAACATGTCGGATTCCAAATTGGAACCAAATGCAGATGGTACTTATCAGATTATTACCAATCGTTCAAATCAGTTCTTTGTTCAATTTGACCTCAAGCAATATGATGGGAAATTGACCAATGGCGATTACTTTGATGTAGATATTCCTACACCAGTAACTGTCTATAATGGAACAACTGAATTGTACGATAAGGAAACAAAAGTAAATATCGGTACAGTAGTTGTTACTGCTAACGGTGATAACCAAGGTGGTAAGGCACGTGTTACTTTGAAGAACCTTGATGAGTTCCAAGCTAAAACAGGTGGAGATATCGTTAAAGGTGTGAAAGGAAATTATGCAATTACTTTCTTGTTCAAGAGTGACCAAACAGCAACACCAATCACTTTCGAAAACAAGGGTGTTGGTAAAACAATCACACATAGCTTTACTTCTAAGACAGTTGACAGCAAACAAGAAGGTTTCGAAAACTATGCTAAGGTCGGTAACGACGTAGTAAGTAAAGAATGGACTTCAGCAAAGTTAGCAGCTATCGGTTCAGTAGGTAAAGGAGACGTTTACTCTCCATGGAGAATCCGTGTTAACACAGGAAAACAAGACTATGGTAAAAACTTAGTTTTGAATGACTTCCTTCCAAATACATCTGAATTTGCTCCTATCCAATATATCCCAGAGTCATTGGTAGTTTATTCTTCTGCTACATTGAACGATGGTACTTCTCAAGTTCCGTCTGATGCTAAGAAGATGGTAGAAGGTACTGACTATACTGTAGCTTGGAATGAGAACTATACTCAGTTCAATCTTATCTTTGCAGATGGATCTAAATCGTATTGGGTAGAATACCACACCACAACACCAGGTGACGGTAGAAAAGTTCAAAACGTTATCCAGTTGACTACAGCAGATGGAACTGCACTTACTCAACGTAGTAATCGTACAAACTTAGATTTTAAAGCTGAACGTGTATCTCTTGTAAAAGGACAAATCGAAGCTTCTACAGCCTTCAAGATTAAGATCAACAAGACAAATGCCTTCACATTGGTTCCAGTTGCAGGTGCGGTTTACACAGTTAAGTCAGAAGATGGAACTATCTCTACAGAATTGACTACAAATGAAAAAGGTGTGGCAATCTCTGATGAGTTTGATCAGAAATATGTCGGTAAGACATTCATCATCAAAGAAAAGACAGCTCCTGCTGGATATACTCTTGATGAAAAAGAATATAAGGTAGTTCTTGGAGCCGAAGGTTCTAAGATTAACCTTCAAGACGAACCAATCGCAGCAGATTTCTCAATTACTGCTAAGAAAGTAATTGCTGGAAATCGTCCAGTAGCCTTGAAAGATGGTGAGTTCAAGTTTGATTTGTACAATGCAAACAACTTGACTACTCCAATTGCTTCAACAACAAACAAAGCAGATGGAAGCATCACATTTGAAGGTTTGAAAGCTAAAGGTCCTGGTACCTACAACTATGTCATCAAAGAAAATACTGAAACAAAAGTTCCTGGTATCACATTTGATGAAAACTCATACGAAGTAACAGTTGTTGTCAAAGCTGAAGGTGGAACACTTAAAGCTGAGGTTACAACTCAAACACCTACTTTGACAAATACATATGAGCCATCACCTGCTCGTGCTACATTCAAAGCAACTAAAGAATTAGTTGGTAAAGAACTTGCTAAAGAACAATTTGAGTTTGAATTGAGCGAAGGTGGAAAAGTCATTGCAACATCATCAAACGGTAAGACAGTTAATGGTGTTGAAGCAGCAACAAATGAAGTAGTCTTCTCAGTTCTCTATACTGAAGCTGGAGACCACGAATATACAATTACAGAAAAAGCTGGTTCAGAAGAAGGAGTTACATACTCAACTGAAAGTTACACAATCCATGTCTCAGTGGTAGACAACGGCGAAGGTAAACTCGTTGCAACTGTAAAAGAAGCTGATGCAGCTCGTAAGTTTACAAACACATATAAAGCAACTCCAGCAGAAGCTGTTATCAAAGCAACTAAAGAATTAGTTGGTAAAGAACTTGCTAAAGAACAATTTGAGTTTGAATTGAGCGAAGGTGGTAACGTCATTGCAACATCATCAAACGGTAAAGAAGTTGAGGGTGTTGAAGTTGCAACAAACGAAGTAGCCTTCAAACTTTCATACACTGAAGCAGGCGAGCACGAATACGTGTTGACAGAAAAAGCTGGATCAGTAGCAGGAGTTGAATACTCAACTGAAAGCCACACAATCCATGTCTCAGTAGCAGATAACGGCGAAGGCAAACTAGTTGCAACTGTTAAAGAAGCAGATTCAACTCGTAAGTTTACAAACAAATATAAAGTATCACCAACAGAAGCAGTTATCAAAGCAACTAAAGAATTAGTTGGTAAAGAACTTGCTAAAGAACAATTTGAGTTTGAATTGAGTGAAGGCGGAAACGTCATCGCAACATCATCAAATGGTAAAGAAGTTGAGGGTGTTGAAGTTGCAACAAACGAAGTAGCCTTCAAACTTTCATACACTGAAGCAGGCGAGCACGAATACGTGTTGACAGAAAAAGCTGGATCAGTAGCAGGAGTTGAATACT
>NZ_JASHEJ010000001.1:0-735415 GCF_047463175.1 Streptococcus infantis | reverse complement strand
CCGGAAGTAGTTGGGGGTTGCCCCCTGTGAGATATGGAAGTCGCTTAGCTCGAGGGAGTTTAGCTCAGCTGGGAGAGCATCTGCCTTACAAGCAGAGGGTCAGCGGTTCGATCCCGTTAACTCCCATAGGTCCCGTAGTGTAGCGGTTATCACGTCGCCCTGTCACGGCGAAGATCGCGGGTTCGATTCCCGTCGGGACCGTAATAACGAAAGTTATTTGACTCGTTAGCTCAGTTGGTAGAGCAATTGACTTTTAATCAATGGGTCACTGGTTCGAGCCCAGTACGGGTCATATTTGCGGGTTTGGCGGAATTGGCAGACGCACCAGATTTAGGATCTGGCGCTTAACGGCGTGGGGGTTCAAGTCCCTTAACCCGCATAATAGAAATCAGCCGGCTTAGCTCAGTTGGTAGAGCATCTGATTTGTAATCAGAGGGTCGCGTGTTCAAGTCATGTAGCCGGCATTTTTTTTAATATAAACCAGAGTCGATGCGAACGTAGTTCAGTGGTAGAACACCACCTTGCCAAGGTGGGGGTCGCGGGTTCGAATCCCGTCGTTCGCTTATAGAGGCCGGGGTGGCGGAACTGGCAGACGCACAGGACTTAAAATCCTGCGATTGGTAACGATCGTACCGGTTCGATTCCGGTCCTCGGCATATATTGAAGAGCACCCTTAGCTCAACTGGATAGAGTACCTGACTACGAATCAGGCGGTTAGAGGTTCGACTCCTCTAGGGTGCATTAAACATTTAACTCGGGAAGTAGCTCAGCTTGGTAGAGTACTTGGTTTGGGACCAAGGTGTCGCAGGTTCGAATCCTGTCTTCCCGATTGATGGCGGTGTAGCTCAGCTGGCTAGAGCGTCCGGTTCATACCCGGGAGGTCGGGGGTTCGATCCCCTTCGCCGCTATAATGATCTTGTTGGACCTTTAGCTCAGCTGGTTAGAGCTCTCGGCTCATAACCGAGTGGTCGTAGGTTCAAGTCCTACAAGGTCCATTGGAATGATGGAGGATTACCCAAGTCCGGCTGAAGGGAACGGTCTTGAAAACCGTCAGGCGTGTAAAAGCGTGCGTGGGTTCGAATCCCACATCCTCCTTTATTTATTATTAACGCGGGATGGAGCAGCTCGGTAGCTCGTCGGGCTCATAACCCGAAGGTCGTAGGTTCAAATCCTGCTCCCGCAATATTTGGCTCGGTAGCTCAGTTGGTAGAGCAATGGATTGAAGCTCCATGTGTCGGCGGTTCGATTCCGTCTCGCGCCATTTTTTTAATATGATACTATGCGGGTGTAGTTTAGTGGTAAAACTACAGCCTTCCAAGCTGTTGTCGCGAGTTCGATTCTCGTCACCCGCTTTGAACTTTGTTCATTACCAAGTTTTTACTTGGGCGCGTAGCTCAGGTGGTTAGAGCGCACGCCTGATAAGCGTGAGGTCGGTGGTTCGAGTCCACTCGTGCCCATTAATAGGAGAATTACTCAAGAGGCTGAAGAGGACGGTTTGCTAAATCGTTAGGTCGGGTAACTGGCGCAAGGGTTCGAATCCCTTATTCTCCGTCATTAAAGAGCTGAAAAGCTCTTTTTTTATTTTCTTAGTCTTGTATTATTTTTTTTATAACTGTTAAACATTTGATATAATGTAAGTGAAATCACTACAATAATTAGTTAACTACAAAGGAGTTCGTTATGGAATCTAAGAAGTTTTTAGGTAGCTTGCTAGTTCTTTTCATAAATCTTTTTATGTTTGGCTGTAGTAGTCAAAGTTCCGAAAATTCAAGTCAGTATTTTAGTTTATCAACAACTGTCAATCAACCAATTACTAGTAAACTAACATCCGTAGAGTCTAAGAAAAATTTTAAAGAATTCTACAAGCCAGTTTTTGATAATTATCAAAAAATTCTTTCTACATCGAAGGATGTTAATGCAATCGCTGATCTCTATAAGAATTTACAAGGGGCTGAACGCCCGATCAATAGTTGGTCTGTTGAAAATGCAGTTTATCAAGCGGATAAGATGCACTATGTTTATACAGATCTGAATCAGGATGGTGTTGAAGAATTATTAATAGGTGTTGAACAATCTAGTGGTGATTATTTTATATCAGGTTTATATTATTTGGTGAACGAGAAACCTGTCCTTTTAGCAGAAGGATTTGTAGCTGGTCATGGTGGTGCAAGAAATTCTATGAATATCTATAAGGGTGGAGATATCCTAGAATTGAGTTGGTCCTCTGGTACTGGAGAAGGGAGAGGAGTCCTTTATCGTCTTAATTTAAATCCTCAAGCTGCTAGCAAACTGCAAGAACAGGATATTCGAGTCCCTGGGAATAAAAGCTTGTATTCGGTTTTTGGTAAGAGTGAAGCTGAATTGCTGGATTTTAAACAACTTGATTGGCAGAAATTCGAAACTTCTACTAGCAGGACTATTTCTGGTGAGAAACAAAAGGCTCCTTGGAATACGAATAAATCTGCGAAATTAGAAGCCTTTATTAAAGGATGGGGAGAAAGACTTGGGCAACCCAATTACAAAAAGGGAATTTCAGGAGGAGATGTTGGTGCGGATAATCTCTATACCTTTGGAAATGGACCGAGCGAAAAAATGGATGCTGTATACACGGATACAGGTTTAGGGAACGCTAAGTACAGAATCGTGGAGCGCTATAGTAACTGGGATAAATATCCGGATGTGCACAGTTACTTCTTTACGATTACTAACACAGGAGAAGTGATTGTTTTTCATTCTCCAACGACAAATGGTGGAATCATGTACTTAAAACCGACAGAAAATACAGAAATCCAAGCAGAGTTTAAACGTTTGGTGGAAGAAGAGTAAAAGAAAAAGAGTTTAGCTTGGCTAAGCTCTTTTTTTATAAAAATAATATTTCGATATCGAAATAGTTGACAGATGTAATCTAGAGTGTTACAATAGTTCAAAAGTTCGATATAGAACAAAAAGGAGGCAAAATGGACAAGATGTTAGGGGGCTATCAAGCTCTACAGATTCGATTATTGAATGGACGTATCTTTCAAAAGTTGCTTAGCAAGGAATCAGATGCTCAATACCGAAGTGAACAGGGAAAAATTTTAACGATTTTGTGGAAGCAAGAGTTGGGGTGTGCTACCGCGACCGATATCGCTCTTGCGACGGGTCTAGCCAATAATACATTAACCAGTATGGTTAAGAAATTGGAAGAACAAGGCTTGGTTACGATTCAACCTTGCACACAGGATAAAAGGAAAAAATATATTTCTTTGACAGACCTCGGTTGGGCGCAAAAAGAAATTGGAGACCGTGTTAGTCGGGAACTTGGAGAGATTTTCTATCAAGGCTTTTCAGATCAAGAAATCCGAGAATTTGAGGCCTATCAGGAGCGTATTATCACAAATCTAAAAGCTAAAGAAAATGATATGTAGGGAAAGGGAGTAACAGTTATGATTGGAATAACAGGTGTAACAGGGAAATTAGGCTCTTATGTAGCGGATCTTGTCGATCAGCAAGGAATTGCTTCTATCCATCTGGCAAGAAGCCCAGAGCGTGCAAAAGTCTACGCGTCAGCGGAAATTCGTAAGATGGTGTATGCCAATACTCCAAAAGTAGTTGAGGCCTTAAAGGGTATCGATACCTTGTTGATGGTCTCTGCTCGGGAAAATCCAGAGCGTGTCAAGGAGCACAAGGAGTTTTTAGATGCTGCAAAGCTAGCGGGGGTGCAGCATATTGTTTATACCTCCTTTTATGGGGCAGATGAGAAGGCAACTTTTACCTTGTCTCGAGATCATGCCCAGACGGAAGCCTATATCAAGGAGTTAGGGTTCACCTACACTTTTTTGAGAGATAATTTTTACTTGGACTTTTTGATTGATATTGCGCTTGAAAATGGAGAGATTCGTGGTCCGGCCGGTAGTGGCCTGGTATCAGCTGTTGCCCGTAAGGACACATCTAGGGTTGCAGCAGAAATTCTTTTAAACCCTAAGGAGTGGGAGAATCAAAGCTTGAATCTGACAGGGCCAGAGGATCTTTCCATGGAAGAAATCGTAGCGCTCCTCTCAAAAGAGAGCGGTAAAACCATCACGTATGTGGATGAATTAGTAGAAGAAGCCTATGAGTCACGGAAAAAATGGCCAGCACAAACTTGGGAGTACGATGCCTGGGTCAGCACCTATACAGCGATTAAAGCTGGGGAACAAGCTGGGGTTTCTACAGATGTCGAAAAAGTCCTAGGGCATCCAGCAAGTAGTTTATTGGATATTCTTAGAGACAGAAAACTTATTGAGGAAAAATATGATTGAATACAAACATGTAGCCTTGCGCTACACGGATAAAAACATTTTAAAAGATGTCAATCTCCGTATTGAAAATGGAGAATTCATGGTGCTAGTGGGTCCTTCAGGATCTGGTAAGACTACTATGATCAAGATGGTGAACCGTCTTTTGGAGCCGACAGATGGCAATATCTATATGGATGGGAAACGCATCAAGGACTATGATGAACTGGAGTTACGTCTCAGTACCGGTTATGTCCTACAAGCCATTGCCCTATTTCCTAACTTGACAGTTGCTGAAAATATAGCTCTCATTCCTGAAATGAAGGGTTGGAGCAAGGAGCAAATTGCTTCTAAAACAGAGGAACTCTTGGACAAGGTTGGCCTGCCTGCTGCAGAGTATGCAAAGCGCATGCCTAGTGAATTATCTGGTGGGGAGCAACAGCGGATTGGCATTGTACGAGCCATCATTGGGGAACCAAAGATTCTATTGATGGACGAGCCATTTTCAGCCTTGGATGCCATCTCTCGCAAGCAGTTGCAGGCTCTTACAAAAGATTTACATAAAGAATTCGGCATGACGACAATCTTCGTAACCCATGATACGGACGAGGCCTTAAAATTAGGGGATCGAATTGCAGTGTTGCAGGATGGAGAAATTCGTCAGGTGGCAGCCCCTGAAACAATTTTACAAGCACCTGCGACGGACTTTGTAGCAAACTTGTTTGGAGGTAGCCTTCATGTCTAATTTCATTTCAACCTTTCAAGAGCGTTTTGGGGAATGGTTAACAGCCCTTGGACAACACTTGCAATTGTCTCTTTTGACCTTATTGGTTGCTATTTTTCTGACGATTCCGCTTGCGGTTTATCTAAATAGCCACAAAAAAGTGGCGAATTGGGTGCTACAAGTTGCTGGGATCTTCCAGACCATTCCTTCCATGGCACTTCTCGGCCTCTTCATTCCCATTATGGGAATTGGAACCTTACCAGCCCTCACAGCCCTTGTCATTTACGCTATTTTTCCGATTTTAGAAAATACAATCACAGCCTTGAACGGCATTGATCCTAATCTTGAGGAAGCAGGAATTGCTTTTGGAATGACCAAGTGGGAGCGACTCAAGAAGTTTGAAATTCCACTGGCCATGCCTGTCATTGTATCGGGAGTTCGTACAGCAACCGTTATGATCATTGGGACAGCAACTCTAGCCGCTCTTGTTGGAGCTGGAGGATTGGGTTCCTTTATCCTTTTGGGAATTGATCGTCGGAATGCTAGTCTGATTTTAATCGGTGCAATCTCATCAGCTATTTTGGCCATTCTCTTTAATGTTGTTCTCAAATGGTTGGAAAAGGCAAAGTTACGTACAATTGTTGCAGCCTTTGCTGTTATGGTGCTTGGTTTGGGAGCTAGTTATGCTCCAAGCATGATTCCTAATAAAGAGAAAGAAAATCTGGTAATAGCTGGGAAGTTGGGACCTGAGCCAGAAATTCTTATGAATATGTATAAACTTCTCATCGAGGAAAATACAGATATGACGGTGACGGTCAAGCCTAACTTTGGGAAGACAGATTTCCTTTATCAAGCGCTGAAAAAAGGGGACATTGATATCTATCCAGAATTTTCTGGAACAGTGACAGAGAGTCTCCTCCAACCATCTCCACAAATTGGGCATGACCCAGAAAAGGTTTACGAGGTGGCTCGTGACGGCATTGCCAAACAGGATCAACTAGCCTTTCTTAAACCCATGGCTTATCAAAATACTTATGCTATAGCAGTTCCTAAAAAAATTGCGCAAGAATATGGGCTTAAGACGATTTCAGACTTGAAAAAAGTAGAAGGACAGCTCAAGGTGGGGTTTACTCTGGAGTTTAATGACCGTGAGGATGGAAACAAGGGCTTGCAGTCTGTTTATGGATTAAATCTCAATGTAGCCACTATGGAACCAGCTCTTCGCTACCAAGCCATCCAGTCAGGTGACATCCAAATTACAGATGCTTACTCAACAGATGCTGAAATTGCTCGGTATGACTTGATGATTTTAGAAGATGATCAACACCTCTTCCCACCTTATCAAGGCGCTCCGCTGATGAAAGCTGAATTACTCGAAAAACATCCTGAGTTGGAAGCTGTTCTTAATAAACTAGCTGGTAAAATCACTGAAAGCCAGATGAGTCAGATGAACTACCAAGTTGGTGTGGAAGGGAAATCAGCTGAAGAGGTTGCGCATGAGTTTCTCCTTCAAGAAGGAATTCTTCAAAAATAAACGTAGAAAAGACTTTATACTAACAAAAACCCCATCTTGCTTAAGACAAGATAGGGTTTTTGAATTAGATTAAAAGTAGTATAAGTGTTAACAAGACAGCTAGTGAAATCCTTATGATGTGATGAGACTTTTTAAAGGTGCCTTTCTGTTTGTCATTCCAATAGGCTCCGTAACAGATGAGGAAAACTCCGATTATCCAAAGTAATAGAGAAATGATGGGGATAAAAATCTCAAACATAATAGGCATATAGAAATGAAGGAAAAGAGAAAGCATCGTGAGAATACTACCAAAGAGGATGCATTTGATTCCTCTGTTAAAGTTTCTTTTTTTAACCTCTAAAGATGCAACTATCAGATGGTAGAGTGAGAAAGGGAGAGTGAGTATAAGAATGATGAGTGCAAGAAAGATAAAGGTGTAGATAGGATTCTTCCTTTCATTTAGTATTTAAATCTATAATTTTTTAGAGTTCATTTCCATTACGTCTAAGTAAAATCTCACGACTTGGTTTTCCTTATAGGATTTTCCTTTTTTGATCCACCAGGTCAATGTTTCGATAAAGTTAGTTACGACAAAATGCTTGAGATAGGAAGTAGGAATATTAGGATAGGAAACTTGCAAGTCCTCTGCTACCATGGGGTAAACATGATGTTCTAGCTCTTTCTGTAATTGACGGAGGAAGTAGTCGTTTTTAGAGAAAAGAAGATTGGTGACGTGGTCCTGGTTTTTCTTAAAATGTGAAAAGATATGGGACAAATAAGCTTCTGTAGTTATATTTTCCTCGCGTTCAAAAAGATGATGAAAGAGATAGCGGCAAAGCTCATCTAGGAGTAATTCCTTACTTTCATAATGGCTATAAAAGGTGGAACGACCGACATCTGCTAGGTCAATAATCTCCTGAACAGTGATGGATTCAAAATTTTTTTGATTTAGTAATTGTAAAAAAGCAGTATAAATAGCTTTTCGAGTCTTGCTAATGCGACGATCTTGACTAGTCATATGGACACTTTGAACAAACTGTTCAGTAACTTATAAAGTAAACAGTTTGCTCCTATCCTTTCTGTAATGAATGTTAGATAATGATAATGAACAGGATGTTCATGAATCTATTATATCAGAGGAAACATGATTATGAAGACAAAACATGCAGTTTGGTTAGCTTTTTTCTTGAATTTGAGTTATGCCATTATTGAGTTTATCGCAGGTGGGATTTTTGGATCCAGTGCAGTCCTTGCGGATTCCATCCACGACATGGGAGATGCAATCGCAATTGGGGTATCAGCCTTTCTTGAAACAATCTCCAATCGTGAAGAAGATAGTCAATACACCCTAGGTTACAAACGGTTTAGCCTTCTAGGCGCCTTGGTAACGGCTGTGATTCTCATGACAGGCTCTGTTCTGGTTATCTTGGAAAATATAACGAAACTCTTTCATCCACAACCGGTCAATGATGAGGGAATCCTCTGGCTAGGAATCATTGCTGTTAGCATTAATGTGCTAGCCAGTCTTGTCGTTCGTAAAGGAAAAACAAAAAACGAATCCATCCTTAGCCTACACTTTCTGGAAGATACTTTGGGTTGGGTGGCCGTCATCCTAATGGCCATTGTTCTGCGATTTACCGACTGGTATATTCTGGATCCCCTCCTATCCCTTGTAATTTCCTTCTTTATTCTGTCAAAAGCCATTCCACGTTTTTTGAGCACGCTCAAGATTTTCCTCGATGCCGTGCCAGAAGGAGTGGATATCAAGCAAGTAAAGAGTGATTTGGAGCAACTGGACCATGTGGCTAGTATCAATCAGCTAAACCTCTGGACCATGGATGGTTTGGAGAAAAATGCCATTGTCCATGTTTGTCTAGAGCATGTCAACCACATGGAGGTTTGTAAAGAAGTGATTCGAAGCTTACTCAAAGATTGTGGTTTCCAAAATATCACCATTGAGGTTGATGCAGACCTAGAAACTCACCAAGCCCATAAGCGCAATATGAAAGAGATAGAAGCAGTCCAAAACCATGGACATGAACATCATTATTAATGAGATGTAGTATAAATAAGCGAAAGCTTGATAAAAAGTGTATACTTAGAGTAGTTAGATACAGAGAGGAAATTTTATGAAATCAGCAGTTTATATCAAAGCAGGTCAGGTCGGTATCGAAGAAGTCAAGCGTCCAAGCATTCAAGAGGCGGATGATGTTATTATCCGTGTGGTACGTGCTTGTGTTTGTGGTTCAGACCTATGGAGTTACCGAAATCCAGATATTAAAGCGGGTCACAAAAATAGTGGACACGAAGCAATTGGAATCGTTGAAGAAGTTGGTGAGGCTGTCACTACTGTAAAACCAGGTGACTTTGTCATCGCGCCTTTCACTCATGGTTGTGGAGAGTGTGATGCCTGTCGTGCTGGTTATGATGGGACTTGTGACCGCCATATTGGCACCAACTGGTCAGGTGGTGTCCAGGCTGAGTATATCCGTTTCCATTTTGCCAATTGGGCACTTGTGAAAATTCCAGGTCAACCTTCAGATTATAGCGAAGGCATGCTCAAGTCACTTTTAACACTTGCTGATGTCATGCCGACCGGTTACCATGCAGCGCGTGTGGCTAATGTGCAAAAAGGCGACAAGGTTGTCGTTATTGGGGATGGGGCTGTTGGCCAATGTGCTGTCATTGCTGCTAAGATGCGTGGAGCTTCACAAATTATCCTTATGAGTCGTTACGAAGATCGACAACAAATGGCCTTGGAGTCAGGAGCGACAGCAGTTGTAGCTGAGCGAGGTGAAGAAGGCATTGCCAAGGTGCGTGAAATCCTCGGAGGAGGAGCAGATGCAGCACTTGAGTGTGTTGGTACTGAGGCGGCTGTTGAGCAAGCACTGGGTGTCCTTCATAATGGCGGTCGTATGGGAATTGTTGGTGTGCCTCACTATAATAACCGTGCCCTTGGTTCGACCTTTGCTCAGAATATTTCTGTTGCGGGTGGAGCTGCTTCTGCGACAACATACGATAAGCAATTCTTGGTCAAAGCCGTCCTTGACGGTGATATCAATCCGGGTCGTGTCTTTACCTCAAGCTATAAACTGGAAGATATCGACCAAGCTTATAAGGACATGGATGAACGTAAGACTATCAAGTCTATGATTGTGATGGATTAATACTCTTCGAAAATCTCTTCAAATCACGTCAGCTCTATCTGCAACCTCAAAACAGTGTTTTGAGCTGACTTCGTCAGTCTTATCCACAACCTCAAAGCAGTGCTTTGAGCAACCTGCGGCTAGCTTCCTAGTTTGCTCTTTGATTTTCATTGAGTATAAAAAGAAAATCCTAATAGAGATTTGAGAATCTTTATTAGGATTTTTTATGTTCAGTTGTTGTGCTTAATGCAAGGTACTTTCTCTTAAGGTTAGTTTGGTTCCCAGCATAGTAAGGCTTGGAATTTTACGGCCGTGAAGGACTTCTCTGTTCAGAATATCCATTCCTGTGCGTCCCATTTCTTCGGTGTAGACGGTAATACTGGAAAGTGGAGGGAACACTTGCTTGGTTAGAATGGTATCATTAAAGGAAATAATACTGACGCGCTCCGGTATGCTGATGCTGGCTTCTTGAAGGGCGCGAAGGGCACCAATGGCCAAACTATCACTGGCTGCAAAAAAGGCCTGTGGAAGCTTCTCTCCTAATTTTTCGATAGCTTCTTTCATTAAGTCATATCCAGATTGAGCAGTAAATAGACCTTGGAAAACGAATTTCTCGTTATAAATTCCTTTTTCTTGCGTATAAGATTTGAAGTAATCTAAACGCTTGTCTACGATGACTTCTTCTTGGTCAGTAGTAGTTTCAAGACCGGATAAGATACCAATCTTCTTAATCCCGTGGTCTGTAAAGTAATCAACCACCTGTCTAACAGCATTATTAAAATCTGTAATGACACAGGTATGGCCCAAGGCGATGGTGTCACTATCAAGAAAAACTAGAGGTTTTTGATATTCTTCAAATGAAGCAATCTGTGCTTGGCTAAATTTTCCAATACAAAGAATTCCAATGACTTCTTCGCTAAGCGTGAAAGGTTGATCGTTGAAATAACGCAAGATTTCGTAATCTAACTCTTGGGCTCTATTTTCGATTCCTAGTCGAATCTGGTAGTAGTAGAGGTCTTCCAACTCACCTTGTTCGCTGACCCACTGGATAATGGCAATCTTTTGTTTAAGTTTGTGACTTTCGCCTGTTTTAAGATGTTTGGTATAACCTAGTTCTTCAGCGACAGTTAAAATACGATGTCGGGTTTCTTCTGTGACAGATAGACTCTGATCGCGATTGAGAACACGGGATACAGTTGCGATTGAAACAGAGGCTAGCTGAGCGATATCTTTGAGTGTAGCCATAATTCCCCTCCTTTTTAGGTTATTATAGCATATTTTTCTTACTTTTTACTCATAGTTTAGTAAAATATCGGTAAAATTGTTGACCAAAGCAAAACCCTTGGGTACAATAGAAGAAAACGATTACAAGGTAAACTTTTTTACCTAACAAATTGTCAAAGGAGAATTCATATGACACAACATCTTACTGCTGAAGCACTTCGCAAGGATTTTCTTGCGATTTTTGGTCAAGAAGCAGATCAAACCTTCTTCTCACCAGGCCGTATCAACTTGATTGGGGAACATACTGACTATAATGGTGGCCATGTTTTCCCAGCTGCTATTTCACTAGGAACTTATGGGGCCGCACGCAAGCGTGATGACCAAGTATTGCGTTTTTACTCAGCAAACTTTGAGGACAAAGGCATCATCGAAGTTCCTCTAGCTGACCTTAAGTTTGAGAAAGAGCACAACTGGACCAACTATCCAAAAGGTGTCCTTCATTTCTTAAAAGAAGCTGGGCATGTGATTGATAAAGGTTTTGATTTCTATGTTTTTGGGAATATCCCAAATGGTGCGGGCTTGTCTTCTTCTGCATCTTTGGAGCTTTTGACAGGTGTCGTAGCAGAATACCTCTTTGACCTAAAATTGGACCGTCTAGACTTAGTTAAAATCGGAAAACTGACAGAGAATAACTTTATCGGCGTTAACTCTGGGATTATGGACCAATTTGCCATCGGTATGGGTGCAGACCAACGTGCTATTTACCTAGATACTAATACGTTAGAATACGACTTGGTTCCTCTTGATTTGAAAGACAATGTTGTTGTTATCATGAATACCAACAAACGCCGTGAACTTGCAGATTCTAAATATAATGAACGCCGTGCTGAGTGTGAAAAAGCAGTGGAAGAACTTCAAGTGTCCTTGGATATCCAAACCTTGGGTGAATTGGACGAGTGGGCTTTTGACGAATATAGCTATCTGATCAAAGACGAAAATCGTTTGAAACGTGCTCGCCATGCCGTTCTTGAAAATCAACGTACCCTTAAAGCGCAAGCCGCTCTTCAAGCGGGGGATTTGGACAAGTTTGGTCGTTTGATGAATGCGTCTCATGTTTCTCTTGAGCATGATTACGAAGTAACTGGCTTGGAATTAGATACCCTTGTTCATACTGCTTGGGCTCAAGAAGGTGTTCTTGGTGCTCGTATGACGGGAGCAGGCTTTGGTGGCTGTGCGATCGCCTTGGTTCAAAAAGATGCGGTTGAGAACTTTAAAGAAGCTGTTGGCAAACACTACGAAGAAATTGTTGGCTATGCACCAAGCTTCTATATCGCTGAAGTTGCAGGTGGCACTCGCGTTTTAGACTAGGAGAGAAGTAAATGGAAGCTGTAATATTTGATTTAGATGGCTTATTAGCCGATACTGAAATCATTTCTCTAAAAGTTTATCAAGAATTGCTTAGAGATTTTGGAATTCCTTTCATAGAAGAAACTTATTCTAGAGACTACAGTGGATATAGGGAAGAGGAGAATGTTCAACGATTTTTGGACACCTATGATTTACCTTGGAATTTTGACCAAACCTTGGCAAAAGTTTATGAACTGGAAGCTCAAATCTTAGCTCAAGGTGTAAATTTAAAAAAAGGTGCTAAAAATTTGCTCACTTATTTGCAAAAAGAAGGCGTTCCAATCGCTTTAGCAACTTCAAGTGTTGAATCTCGGGCTAGAATGATATTGGATAGCAATGGTATACTGTCCCTATTTGACCATTTAGTTTTTGCAAAAGATGTAAAGCGAAGCAAACCATACCCTGATATATTTTTAAAGGCCTGTAGTGATTTGAACGTTTTACCAGAGAATTGCTTGGTACTAGAGGATAGCGAAGCAGGGATTGAAGCGGCATCTAGAGCTGGGATTCCAGTTATTTGTATTCCAGATTTAAAAATACCAGCACAGTCTTTCTTAAATAAAACAGAACAAGTTTTTCAGGATTTGGATGCTGTTAGAGACTATTTAGAAAGTAAGAAGGAGGTTTTCTAGTGACCTTAGTAGAAAAATTTGTTACCAAAGTCATTGCAGAAAGCACCTTTGAAGAGTTGGATCGGATTTATTTGACCAATCGCGTCTTAGCATTGGTTGGAGATGAAGTTCTCGAAGTTGAGACTGACCAAGATAACTTGAGTGACCTCAAAGACCAGCTTGTCGAGGAAGCCGTTCGATTAGGGACGATTGAAGATAGTCTGGCTGCGCGCGAAATTCTCGGTGCTGACCTCATGGACTTGGTAACCCCTTGTCCGAGCCAGGTTAATCGTGACTTTTGGACAACCTATGCCCAGTCGCCAGAGCAGGCGATTGCGGACTTCTACCAACTCAGTCAGAAAAATGACTACATCAAACTAAAGGCCATCGCAAAGAATATTGCTTATCGTGTACCATCTGACTACGGTGAACTAGAGATTACCATCAATCTCTCTAAGCCTGAAAAGGATCCAAAAGAGATAGCAGCAGCTAAGTTGGTTAAATCCAGTAACTATCCTCAATGTCAGCTCTGTATGGAAAATGAGGGCTACCATGGTCGTGTCAACCATCCAGCTAGAAGCAATCATCGTATAATCCGTTTTGATATTTCTGGGCAGGAGTGGGGCTTCCAATATTCGCCTTACGCTTACTTTAATGAGCACTGTATTTTCCTAGATAGCAAGCATCGTCCTATGGCCATTAGTCGCCAAAGTTTTGAACGTTTGTTAGCAATTGTGGAGCAGTTTCCAGGCTACTTTGCTGGTTCAAATGCTGATTTGCCAATCGTGGGTGGCTCCATCCTGACCCATGATCATTACCAAGGTGGGCGCCATGTATTCCCAATGGAAGTGGCTTCTATTCAGAAAAGCTTTACCTTTGCAGGTTTTAAAACGGTTAAAGCAGGGATTGTTCAGTGGCCTATGTCAGTCATTCGCTTGACCTCGGCTTCAAAAGATGATTTGACAGAGCTAGCGAATAAAATCTTGCTGGCTTGGCGTCAGTATTCTGACCCAAGGGTACAGGTCTTGGCAGAAAGTAATGGAACACCGCACCATACCATTACTCCGATAGCCCGTAAACGAGATGGGCAGTTCGAGTTGGATTTGGTCTTGCGGGATAATCAAACATCTCCAGAACACCCAGATGGTATCTATCATCCCCACAAGGATGTCCAACATATCAAGAAGGAAAATATCGGCTTGATAGAGGTCATGGGCTTGGCAATCTTGCCACCACGCTTGAAGGAAGAAGTGGAGCAAGTAGCAGCTTACCTAGTCGGAGAGGATGTTTCTATTGCGGATTATCACCAAGAATGGGCGGATGAATTGAAAGAAGCCCATCCTGGATTGACTGACAAAGACCAAGCTCTTAATATCGTCCAAGAATCTGTTGGAAAAATCTTTGCTCGAGTTTTGGAAGATGCAGGAGTTTACAAGCAAACAGAAGAAGGACAAGCTGCCTTTATGCGCTTTGTAGAGCAGGTTGGTATTTTGCCCGAATAAGTGCTTCTCCCTTGCACAGAGTCTTGAAAAGTAGTATCATAGTGTCGTTTGAAATATCAGGAGGAACGTATGAAAGATTTTCACTTTGACGCTATATCTGCCTTTGAAAATTACGAAATTGAAAAAATGAGAGACGGTCACGTGGTGGTGACGACAAAAGTAGTGGACTCTTCACTCAACTACTATGGAAATGCCCATGGAGGCTATCTATTTACCCTTTGTGACCAAATCAGTGGTCTTGTGGTGATTTCGCTAGGATTAGACGGGGTGACACTCCAGTCTTCCATCAACTATCTGAAAGCCGGAAATCTAGGCGATGTTCTCACTATCAAGGGAGAATGTGTCCACCAAGGACGTACCACTTGTGTCGTCGATGTTGACATCATCAACCAAGATGGCCGAAATGTCTGCAAGGCAACCTTCACCATGTTTGTCACAGGACAACGATCTGAAGATAGACAGGTGAGGATATAGGAAACAAAAAAGAGGCACATGCCTCTTTTTTTATTACTTTTTCACTCTAATGATTTATCATTCTATTCGCTAAATCTTAAAAAATAGCCATCTGGGTCTAAAACTGCAAATTCATGAGGGTAGATATATTGTTCACCAACACGAAATTCTCTTTTGGTCAATGGACGATGAATAGGATAGTTGGATTCTAACAATTTCTGATGGAGCCTAGGGACATCCTTGATACCAAAGGAAATATTGACACCACGCCCGAAAGGATAAGTCAGTTGGGATAATTCTTCTGCGTTGCCTTCTTCTAGCATAAGTTGGCAGTCTTCAAGCGAAAGGAAGAGAAATTTTTCCTCTGGACGCTCGTATTCGACAGAGAATCCCAATAAGTCGCAGTAGAAGGAACGAGACTGTTCTAGATTCGAGACTATAAACTCGGGAATAACTGCATTGTAGTCCATAAAGAAACTCCTTACAATTCAATCTCCAAGACAATTGGTGTATGGTCTTGGCGTGCGCCTGAGTCAATCATGTCTGACTTGGTAACCTTGTCTGCTACACGGTTACTTGTGAGCCAGTAGTCGATTCTCCAGCCTGTGTTGTTGATTTTTGAAGTCTTGCTGCGTTGTGCCCACCAAGTATAGCGTTCTGGCACATCGCCATGGATATGGCGGAAGGTATCTGTAAATCCTTTGGCTAAAAGGTTTGTAAATCCTTCACGTTCTTCATCTGTAAATCCTGGTGAACGGCGGTTGCTGGCTGGGTTTGCAAGGTCAATTTCCTTGTGGGCAACGTTGTAGTCTCCGGTTGCTAGGACAGGTTTTTGTTTGTCTAGTTGAGCCAAGTACTCAGCATATTTGACATCCCAGACTTGACGTTCTTCCAAGCGTTTGAGTCCATCACCAGCATTTGGTGTGTAAACTTGAGTCACGAAAAATGTATCAAATTCTAGGGTAATGATGCGTCCTTCAGAATCCATAGTAGAAGGGGCACCGATTTCTGGGAAGCTGATAGTTGGAGTCAGTTCTTTCTTATAGAGGAACATGGTTCCAGCATAGCCTTTACGAGCAGGTTCTTGAGAGGAACGCCAAGTATTTTCATATCCAGGGAAGAGTTCTTCTAACACCTCGAGGTGTTTTTTAGTAGGCCCTGTAGCTGAAAGCTTGGTTTCTTGGATAGCGATGATATCAGCGTCTTCGGCTACCAAGGTTTGGAGGACGTCTTGTGATAATTTCGCACGCGCAGAGTCGCTCGTCAATGCTGCATTGAGGGAATCAATATTCCATGAGATCAATTTCATAATGTTTACCTTTTCATTCAGATTATAGACAATATTATACCAGAAAAAGAAGCAATTCCCCAGCGTATGGTTTGAAAAATCCAGGTCATTCCTATATAATAAAGAATGATTTATGTAAAAGATTGAAAATAAATGAAATGTTACTCCTTTGAGTATCTTTATCGCTAAATATGACAAAGTTTAAGTTAGTGTCATCACCTATGAATAGGAAAAACCTGAGGCAGTCGCCTCAGGTTTCCATTTGTCATTAGAAAGGAATTTTATGTCCATCATCCAAAAACTCTGGTGGTTTTTTAAATTAGAAAAACGCCGTTACCTAGTTGGAATTGTAGCTCTGGTCTTGGTATCTGTGCTAAACCTCATCCCACCTATGGTCATGGGGCGCGTGATCGATGCCATCACTTCGGGACGATTAACACAAGATGAGCTCCTGCTTCATCTCTTTTATCTCCTGCTGGCAGCTTTCGGAATGTACTACCTGCGTTATATTTGGCGCATGTATATCCTAGGAACCTCCTACCGACTTGGACAAATCATGCGTTCAAGGCTATTTGAACACTTTACAAAGATGTCTCCCGCTTTTTATCAGAATTATCGAACTGGGGATTTGATGGCTCACGCAACCAATGATATCAATGCTCTGACTCGTCTAGCAGGTGGTGGTGTCATGTCGGCGGTGGATGCCTCTATCACGGCCTTGGTGACTCTCTTGACCATGCTCTTTAGCATTTCTTGGCAGATGACCTTGGTTGCCATTATACCCTTGCCATTTATGGCCTATGCGACTAGTCGTCTGGGGAGAAAGACCCATAAGGCTTTCGGAGAATCACAAGCAGCCTTTTCTGAACTTAATAATAAGGTTCAGGAGTCTGTATCAGGTATTAAGGTAACCAAGTCCTTTGGCTATCAGTCTGATGAATTGGCATCTTTCCAGGAAGTCAATAATTTGACCTTCCAAAAGAATCTGCAAACCATGAAATATGATAGTCTCTTTGACCCCATGGTTCTACTCTTTGTTGGTTCTTCCTATGCCTTAACTCTCTTAGTCGGTGCCTTTATGGTGCAAGCAGGACAAGTAACCGTTGGTAATCTTGTCACCTTTATCTCTTACTTAGATATGTTGGTCTGGCCCTTGATGGCGATTGGTTTTCTATTTAATATTACTCAAAGAGGGAAGGTTTCTTATCAACGAATTGAGAGTCTTTTGTCTCAAGAATCACCTGTCAAAGATCCAGAATCTCCACTTGACGGGATTGAAAATGGGCGCTTGGAATATGCTATTGATAGTTTTGCCTTTGAAGACGAAGAGACGCTGAGAGATATACATTTTAGTCTCGAAAAAGGGCAAACCTTGGGCTTGGTTGGGCAGACTGGTTCAGGGAAAACTGCTTTGATTAAATTGCTCCTACGTGAGTATGACGTTGACCAAGGTGCTATTTATCTAAATGGTCATGACATTCGAGCCTATCGACTAGCTGACTTACGAAGTTTGATGGGATACGTCCCACAGGACCAATTTCTCTTTGCTAGTTCCATCTTAGAGAATATTTGTTTTGGAAATCCTAACCTACCTTTCTCTGCAGTAGAGAAAGCAACTAAGCTGGCTCAAGTCTATCAAGAAATTCAAGCCATGCCTGAGGGATTTGATACAGTTATCGGGGAAAAAGGTGTTAGTCTATCTGGTGGGCAAAAGCAACGTCTGGCTATGAGTCGGGCTATGATTTTAAATCCTGATATCTTGATTTTAGATGATTCTTTGTCAGCAGTGGATGCTAAGACAGAGTTCGCAATCATCGATAATCTCAAGGAAACTCGCAAAGATAAAACGACTATCATCACTGCCCATCGTCTCAGTGCAGTTGTTCATGCGGATTTGATTTTGGTCATGCAGGATGGTCGCATCATTGAACGAGGTAGGCATGAAGACTTACTAGCCTTGGATGGTTGGTATGCCCAGACCTACCAGTCTCAACAGTTAGAAATGAAGGGAGAAGAAGATGCGGAATAAACAAGAACAATGGGCTGTATTAAAGCGTTTGTTGTCTTATCTTAAGCCCTATGGGCTCCTCACCTTTTTAGCCTTAGCTTTTCTCCTTGCGACGACTGTTGTTAAGAGCATTATCCCCCTGGTAGCTTCTCACTTTATCGACCAGTATCTAAACAACCTTAATCAGCTTGCTGTTACAGTTTTGTTAGTTTACTATGGTCTCTACATTCTTCAAACTATTGTCCAATATGTGGGGAATCTCCTTTTTGCGCGCGTCTCCTACAGCATCGTTAGAGATATCCGACGTGATGCCTTTGCCAATATGGAGAAGCTAGGCATGTCTTACTTTGATAAAACGCCTGCAGGTTCTATTGTCTCTCGTTTGACAAATGACACCGAGACTATCAGTGATATGTTTTCGGGAATCTTATCTAGCTTTATCTCGGCAGTCTTTATATTCGTGACGACCCTTTATACCATGTTAGTTTTGGACTATCGTCTGACTGCTTTAGTCTTGCTCTTTCTGCCTTTGATTTTCCTTTTGGTTAATCTCTACCGTAAAAAATCGGTCAAGGTCATTGAAAAAACCAGAAGTCTACTGTCAGATATTAACAGTAAGCTGGCAGAAAATATCGAAGGAATTCGTATTATTCAAGCCTTTAACCAAGAAAAACGCCTGCAAGAAGAGTTTGATGAGATAAACCAGGAACACTTAGTCTACGCTAACCGTTCAGTAGCCTTGGATTCTCTCTTTTTACGTCCAGTTATGAGTTTGTTGAAGCTGTTGGGATATGCGGTTTTGATGGCTTACTTTGGCTATCGTGGACTTTATCTAGGAATAACGGCAGGAACTATGTATGCCTTTATCCAGTACATCAACCGCCTCTTTGATCCGCTCATCGAGGTAACGCAAAACTTTTCTACTCTTCAGACATCCATGGTGTCAGCAGGTCGTGTTTTTGCACTGATCGATGAGACCAACTATGAACCGGTCCAAGAAAATGGCCAGGCTGAGATTCAAGAAGGGAATATTCGCTTTGAGCATGTGTCCTTCTCTTATGATGGAAAACACCAAATTCTCGATGATATTTCCTTTACTGTCAATAAAGGCGAAACCATTGCCTTTGTCGGACATACAGGATCGGGAAAATCTTCAATCATCAATGTTCTCATGCGCTTTTATGAATTCCAGTCAGGTCGGGTTCTCCTAGATGGTGTGGATATTCGAGAGTATAGTCAAGAGGAGCTGAGAAAAAACATCGGTTTGGTTCTACAGGACCCCTTCCTCTATCATGGGACCATCAAGTCCAATATCGCCATGTACCAAGATATCAGCGATGACCAGGTTAAGATAGCAGCAGAATTTGTTGATGCAGATTCCTTCATTCAAGATCTCCCTTTAGGTTATGATGCTCCTGTATCTGAGCGTGGTTCTAGTTTTTCAACTGGTCAACGTCAGCTTCTTGCTTTTGCTAGAACCGTTGCCAGTCAACCGAAAATTCTGATTTTGGATGAAGCGACAGCCAATATCGACTCTGAAACAGAAGCCTTGGTCCAAAATTCCCTAGCCAAGATGAGACAAGGACGGACAACCATTGCCATTGCCCATCGTCTTTCTACTATCCAAGATGCTAATTGTATCTATGTACTAGATAAGGGACGAATCATCGAGAGTGGCACCCACGAGGAACTTTTGGCCTTGGGAGGTACCTATCACAAGATGTATAGCTTGCAGGCAGGGGCTCTTTCCTAGGGAAGAATTCCTTTAAAATACATATTTCTTGCACTGCCTCTTTCATTTTGTGGTATAATGTAGAATGTTAATAAAGATTACATATTAAAAACAGAGGAGAATGTGCATGCTGAAATGGGATGAACTACCTCAAGAAATGCAATTAAGTGAGGTAAAACCATACTACCAGCTTGTTTCTAAAAGAAAAGGCTCTCTGATTCTCAAGCGCTGTCTAGATTTGTTTCTAGCCTTGATCTTGTTAATCTTGACCTCACCCGTATTTCTGATTCTAAGCATTTGGATCAAACTAGATAGTAAGGGTCCAGTCATTTACAAGCAGGTGCGGGTAACCCAGTACAACCGACATTTCAAGATTTGGAAATTCCGGACCATGGTAACCGATGCGGACAAGAAAGGAAGTCTGGTGACTTCTGCAAATGATAGCCGCATCACCAAGGTTGGAAATTTCATTCGCCGGGTTCGTTTGGATGAACTACCTCAGTTGGTCAATGTTCTAAAAGGGGAAATGTCCTTTGTAGGAACACGACCTGAAGTGCCACGCTACACTGAGCAATATAGTCCTGAGATGATGGCGACCTTGTTATTGCCGGCGGGAATTACGTCTCTGGCTAGTATCAACTATAAGGACGAGGATACTATTATCAGTCAAATGACGTCAAAGGGTATGACAGTTGATCAGACTTATGTAGAAAGAGTTCTTCCAGAGAAAATGCACTTTAACCTAGCCTACCTACGTGATTTTAATTTCTTCGGAGATATCAAGATCATGTTCCAGACTGTAGTTGAAGTTTTAAAATAAAGTAGTCACAAGAGTGAATACAGTTAAAGGAGTAAATCAATGCCAAATTACAATATTCCATTTTCACCACCCGATATTACCGAAGCTGAAATTGCTGAAGTAGCCGATACCCTTCGTTCTGGTTGGATCACAACAGGTCCAAAGACAAAAGAATTAGAGCGTCGTCTGTCCGTCTATACTCAAACGCCTAAGACAGTCTGCCTCAACTCTGCAACAGCAGCTCTTGAATTGATTTTGCGCGTGCTTGAAGTAGGACCTGGTGACGAAGTCATCGTTCCAGCTATGACCTACACAGCATCATGTAGTGTCATCACTCACGTAGGTGCGATACCAGTGATGGTTGATATCCAAGATAATACCTTTGAAATGGACTATGACAAGCTTGAGCATGCTATTACTGAGAAGACTAAAGTTATCATCCCAGTTGAACTTGCAGGGATTATCTGTGACTATGACCGTTTGTTCCAAGTTGTAGAAAAGAAACGTGACCTCTTTACAGCTGCTAGCAAGTGGCAAAAGGCCTTTAACCGTATTGTGATTGTCTCTGATAGTGCCCATGCTTTAGGTTCAACCTATAAGGGACAACCAGCCGGTTCAATCGCTGACTTCACATCATTCTCTTTCCATGCAGTCAAGAATTTTACAACTGCAGAAGGAGGAAGTGCCACTTGGAAAGCCAATCCAGCGATTGACGATGAAGAAATGTATAAGGAATTCCAAATCCTATCTCTTCATGGTCAAACAAAAGATGCGCTTGCTAAGATGCAACTAGGTTCATGGGAATACGATATCGTAACTCCAGCCTACAAGTGCAACATGACAGATATCATGGCTTCACTAGGTCTAGTTCAGCTAGATCGTTATCCTGCTTTATTACAACGTCGTAAGGACATCGTGGATCGCTATGACCGTGGATTTGTAGGAACTCCTATCCATCCATTGGCTCATGAGACAGATACTGTTGAATCTTGTCGTCACCTCTACATCACCCATGTAGATGGAGCAAATCTCGAACAACGCAACCAAATTATTCAAGAATTGGCCAAGGCAGGAATCGCAAGTAATGTTCATTACAAACCGCTTCCGCTTTTGACAGCCTATAAGAATCTTGGTTTCGATATGGCAGATTATCCGCGAGCTTATGCCTTCTTTGTAAACGAGATTACACTACCACTTCACACGAAATTAACGGACGAAGAAGTAGATTATATCATTGAGACTTTTGTCAGAGTTTCTGAAGAAATTCTAGGTGCTTCACAAAAATAATTAAAAAAATTAGTAAAAAATGAATGAAAACGATTGACAAAGAAAAAACAATAACATATAATTAACTCAACAAATCAGAAAAGTAGTTATTTTTGATCTTCAGGGAGCCTGTGGTTACTGTGAACAGGTGGTTGAAAGTAGTGAAATTGGGCTGATTTGAAAAAATGAATTTGAAACAATGAAAATTCGGTAGGCACACCTTACAGTGCAACTTGTTGTTAGACAAGGCAGAGATGTAAAGGGGATATTCTCTTTACAATTGAGGTGGTACCGCGTTACGAACGCCCTCACATGGAAATATATTCCGTGTGTGGGCTTTTTCTATCCGTCATTTTGTATATCTTTTATTAGGGCATGAACTTAGAGTAATATTCAAGTTTTACTTGTTCTTTAAGTAAAGGCTGAAATGGTCCCCCAGACCATTTCACTACCAAAAGCAAACAAAAAGCCGGATTCATACAGAAGGAGGAAAAATTTATGACAACTAAAGGATATTTTGGACAATTTGGTGGTAGTTTTGTACCAGAACCAATTCAGGTTTTACTAGATGAATTAGAAGTGACTTTTGAAAAATACAAGGATGATCCAGAGTTTTTAGCTGAGTTTCGTCATTACTTGAAGGATTATTCAGGTCGCGAAACACCGCTCTATTTTGCAGAAAGTTTGACAGAGCACCTAGGCGGAGCTAAGATTTATCTCAAGCGTGAAGACCTTAACCACTTGGGTTCTCACAAACTGAACAATGTTTTGGGACAAATCCTTCTAGCAAAACGCATGGGTAAAAAGCGTGTCATTGCTGAGACAGGAGCTGGCCAGCACGGTGTTGCGACAGCTGCAGCTGCGGCCAAATTTGGTATGGCATGTGATGTCTATATGGGAGCAGAAGATGTGGAGCGTCAACGTCTCAATGTCTTCCGTATGGAGATGATGGGAGCAACTGTTCATGCAGTTGAAACAGGAACACGTACTCTGAAGGATGCGGTCGATGCAGCCTTTGGAGCATGGATGAATGACCTTGAAGCTTTCTACGTTTTAGGTTCTGCTGTAGGTCCTCACCCTTATCCAACTATTGTTCATGAATTCCAAAAAGTCATCAGTGAAGAATCACGTCGTCAAATCTTGGAAAAAGAAGGACGTCTACCAGACTACGTCATTGCCTGTGTGGGCGGTGGTTCCAATGCTATCGGAGCTTTTTCACAGTATGTAGCTGATGAAGAAGTAAAATTGGTTGGGGTAGAAGCTGCTGGTCATGGACTTGATACAGACAAGCACGCAGCAACTATGACTAAGGGTAGTGTTGGTATCGTTGATGGAATGAAGACCTATGCAGTCTTTAAGGAAGATGGAGAGCTCGCGCCAGTTTACTCTATCTCAGCAGGTTTGGACTATCCAGGGGTTGGTCCAGAACATGCCTTCTTTAAAGACTCTGGTCGAGTAGAATATGTAGCAGCGACAGACGAAGAAGCTGTCCAAGCCTTGCTTTTATTAAGCAAAACAGAAGGAATCATCCCTGCAATTGAAAGCTCACATGCTATCGCTGAAGCAGTCAAACGTGCACCAAAACTAAGTAAAGATGAGATTATCATCATCAATGTCTCTGGTCGTGGAGACAAGGACGTAGCTGCCATTGCAGACTACCTTGAAGCTAAAAAATAAAAGATGGAAAATATACAGAGATTTCTCTCACAGAGAGCTTGTGGTTGCTGAAAACAAGCAGAGAAAGCTGTAAGGTTGGGTCCATCTGAAATGAGAGAAGAAAACATAATTCTCAAGGGAGTGCCCTTTATCGCACAACCTGTTACAGGAGCTATCTGAGACAGGAATGAGAGATAGGAGAAATCCTATAATTGAGGTGGCACCGCGAATTTCGTCCTCACGCAAGTTATTTTGCGTGGGGATTTTTTGTAGAATCAACACGGAATTTAAGAAGAACTGAAAGGGAAATTACAATGGAACGAATCATTCATGGAGATGTTTTATCACCAATCTTGGCTTATATGCGCTTAAACGGACAACACAAGGTCATACTTGAAAGTATCCCAAGAGAAAAGGAAAATGCTCGTTTTTCTATCTTGGCCTATAACCCAGTTTTTGAAATTAAGTTCGAAAATGGAGTCCTTTATCAAAATGGACAAGTGATTGATCGTGATCCCTTGGATTTCCTTTATGAAGTAACTCATAAGAGTCAGCACCATTCAGAACTACCTTTTGGTGGTGGAGCTATTGGCTTTGTTGGCTACGATATGATTTCTCTCTATGAAGAAATTGGCCAGCTCCCTGAGGATACGATTGGGACGCCAGATATGCATTTCTTCGTCTATGAGAGTTATATAGTTTTTGACCATAAGAAAGAAAAAATTCATATCATCGAGGATGCTCTCTACAGTGAACGTAGTAATGAAGAACTAGAAGTGGCTTTAGATCAGGTTTTAGAAGAGTTGAAAATCCCTGCTCCAAATGAATTTGAAGATTTGGACGTTTCTCCACTTCAGTTTAGACCACATATTGCACCTCAGAAATTTGAAGAAATGGTAGAAACAGCTCGCGACTTGATTCGCAATGGAGATATGTTCCAATGTGTGCTTAGCCAGCGCTTCTCCGCAGAGGTAACTGGAAATCCTTTTGACTTCTACAGAAATCTCCGAGTGACCAATCCGTCAAATTACCTCTACTTTTATGATTTTGGAGATTATCAAATTATCGGTGCCAGTCCTGAGAGCTTGGTTTCCGTCAAGAATGGTATAGTGACAACCAATCCAATTGCAGGTACACGTCCTAGAGGTGCCAATGACGAGGAAGATGCGGCACTTGCAAGTGATCTCCTCTCTGATGAAAAGGAAACGGCAGAACACCGAATGTTGGTGGACTTGGGACGAAATGATATCGGTAGAATTGCTGAAACAGCAAGTGTCCAAGTAACTAAGTATATGGAAGTCGAACTTTTCCGCTATGTCATGCATTTGACCAGCGTGGTTAAAGGACGTTTGTTACCAGAACTGACTGCTATGGATGCCTTGAAGGCGACTCTTCCGGCAGGAACAGTATCGGGGGCACCAAAGATTCGGGCCATGAAACGCATCTATGAACTAGAAACAGAGAAGCGAGGCGTATACGCAGGAGCTATCGGTTACTTATCAGCAACTGGAGACATGGATTTTGCCATTGCTATTCGAACCATGATTCTTAAAAATAAAAGAGCCTACGTGCAGGCTGGTGCAGGAATTGTTTATGATTCCATCGCTCAGAACGAATACCAAGAAACGATTAACAAAGCTAAATCTATGACAAGAATGGGAGAACTAAGACCATGATCTTATTGATTGACAACTATGATTCATTTACCTATAACCTAGCTCAATATATCGGGAATTTCGCAGAAGTTCAGGTTTTGAGAAATGATGATCCACATCTTTATGAACATGCTGAAAAGGCAGATGGACTGGTCTTTTCTCCTGGTCCAGGTTGGCCAGCTGATGCTGGGAAAATGGAAGAAATGATTCGTGATTTTGCAGGTAAGAAACCTATTCTAGGGATTTGTTTGGGACACCAAGCCATCGCAGAAGTCTTTGGTGGTAAGTTGGGCTTGGCTCCTAAAGTTATGCACGGTAAGCAAAGCCAGATTCGGTTTGAGACTCCTTCCATTCTCTATCAAGGGATTGAGGACAATCGTCCAGTCATGCGTTACCACAGTATTTTAATTGAAGAGATGCCAGAAGAGTTTGAAGTGACAGCTCGTTCGACAGATGACCAAGCTATTATGGGTATTCAACACAAAAACTTGCCGATTTATGGCTTACAATATCATCCAGAAAGTATAGGAACACCAGATGGCCTATCTTCTATTCAGAATTTTATCGAGAAAGTTGTAAAGTGAGGAACATAAAATGAAAGAAATTATTGAAAAATTAGCGAACTTTGAAGATCTATCAAGTGTTGAAATGACAGATGTTATCGAACGTATCGTGACAGGGCGAGTAACAGAAGCACAAATCGCATCACTCCTTTTAGCACTCAAGATGAAAGGGGAGACACCGGAAGAAAGAACAGCCCTTGCTCAAGTCATGAGAGGACATGCTCAACACATTCCAACAAGCATCCAAGATGCTATGGATAACTGTGGTACAGGTGGAGATAAGTCATTTAGCTTTAACATCTCAACAACTGCAGCCTTTGTTTTGGCAGGTGGGGGAATCCACATGGCCAAACATGGAAATCGCTCTATTTCTTCTAAATCTGGGTCAGCAGATGTCTTGCAAGCTTTGGGAATCAATATTGACCTTAAACCATCACAATTGGGTAAGGTATTTGACCAAACAGGAATCGTCTTTCTCTTTGCCAAAAACATGCACCCAGCCATGAAATACATTATGCCAGCTCGTTTGGAGTTGGGAATTCCAACTATCATGAATTTGACAGGACCGCTCATCCATCCAATGGTTTTGGAAACACAGCTTCTAGGAATCAGTCGTCCTGAACTTCTGGAAAGTACTGCTCAGGTCTTGAAAAACATGGGTCGCAAACGTGCCATTGTAGTAGCTGGTCCAGAAGGATTGGATGAGGCTGGTTTGAATGGAACTACCAGCATTGCCCTTCTTGAAAATGGTGAAATTACTTTATCAACCTTTACTCCAGAAGATTTGGGAATGGAACGCATTGCTATTGAGGACATTCGTGGTGGAAATGCTCATGAGAATGCAGCCATCCTTGTCAGTGTTCTTAATAACGAACCAAGTCCATTCTTGGAAACAACAGTCTTAAATGCAGGTCTCGGTTTCTATGCCAATGGTAAAGCAGACAGTATCAAGGACGGAGTTGAATTGGCACGTCAAGTGATTGCCAGTGGTAAGGCCCTTGAAAAACTCAGACTATTACAGGAGTATCAAAGATGAGTCAGGAATTTTTATCACGTATCCTAGAGCAAAAGGCGCGCGAAGTTGAAAAGATGGAGCGAGAGGAAGTTCAGCCCTTGCGCCAGACCTATCGTTTGGCAGAATTTTTGAAGAATCACCAAGACCGTTTGCAAATCATTGCTGAGGTCAAAAAGGCAAGCCCAAGTCTAGGTGATATCAATCTTGATGTGGATATCGTACAACAGGCCCAGACTTACGAGGCTAACGGCGCGGTTATGATTTCTGTTCTGACAGATGAGGTTTTCTTTAAAGGTCATTTGGATTATCTGAGGGAAATTTCCAGTCAGGTAGAGATTCCGACGCTCAACAAGGACTTTATCATCGATGAAAAGCAAATCATCCGTGCTCGCAATGCAGGTGCGACCGTCATCTTGCTCATCGTAGCGGCCTTATCTGAAAAACGACTGAAGGAGCTTTACGACTACGCGACAGAGCTTGGTCTGGAAGTGTTAGTGGAAACTCATAATTTGGCTGAACTGGAAGTTGCTCACCGCCTTGGAGCTCAAATTATCGGTGTTAACAATCGCAATTTAACAACCTTTGAAGTCGACTTGCAGACCAGTGTAGACTTGGCCAAACACTTCAAGGATGATTGCTTCTACATTTCCGAATCTGCTATTTTTACAGAGGAGGATGCAAAACGTGTTTCACCATACTTTAACGGAATTTTGGTGGGAACAGCCCTCATGCAAGCAGAAGACGTAGCCCAGAGAATCAAGGAGTTGCAGATTGACAAAGGTTAAGATTTGTGGACTATCTAATATAGAAGCGGTAGAAACGGCTGTGTCAGCTGGAGCAGACTATATCGGTTTTGTCTTTGCACCTAGCAAAAGACAGGTGACCGTAGAACAAGCAGCAGAGTTGACTGAGATTATTCCTGCAAATGTAAAAAAAGTTGGGGTATTTGTTTCACCCAGTCGGGCAGAACTGTTAGGAGCGGTAGACAAAGTTGGTTTGGACTTTGTGCAGGTTCATGGTCAGGTGGCGGATGATTTGTTTGAGGATTTGCCTTGTGGCAGCATTCAGGCTGTTCAGGTTGATGAAGGGGGGCATGTACCCAATTCTCAGGCAGATTATCTACTCTTTGACGCTCCTGTTGCAGGAAGTGGACAAACCTTTGACTGGGGGCAACTGGATACGACAGAACTATCTCAGCCTTTCTTCATCGCAGGTGGGCTAAATGAGGACAATGTAGCAAGAGCAATTCAGCATTTCTCTCCCTTTGCAGTAGATGTATCAAGCGGAGTAGAAACAGACGGACAAAAAGATCATGAAAAGATTAGAAGATTTATAGAGAGGGTAAAGAATGGCATATCAAGAACCAAATAAAGATGGATTTTACGGGAAATTCGGTGGACGTTTTGTCCCAGAAACATTGATGACAGCAGTATTGGAATTGGAAGAGGCTTATCGTGAAAGTCAGGCAGATCCAAGTTTTCAAGAGGAGTTAAACCAACTTTTGCGCCAGTATGTAGGTCGTGAAACTCCTCTTTACTACGCAAAAAACTTGACCCAGCATATTGGCGGAGCCAAGATTTACCTCAAACGTGAAGACCTCAACCATACAGGTGCCCACAAGATTAACAATGCCTTGGGACAAGTTCTTCTGGCTAAACGCATGGGCAAGAAGAAAATTATTGCTGAAACAGGTGCTGGTCAACATGGTGTGGCAACTGCAACAGCTGCGGCACTCTTTAACATGGAATGTACCATCTACATGGGCGAGGAAGATGTCAAACGCCAAGCCCTCAATGTCTTTCGTATGGAACTTTTGGGTGCCAAGGTAGAGGCTGTGACAGATGGTTCACGCGTGCTCAAGGATGCGGTCAATGCAGCCCTTCGTTCATGGGTGGCAAATATCGATGATACCCACTATATCCTAGGTTCAGCCTTAGGGCCCCATCCTTTCCCAGAAATTGTTCGTGATTTCCAAAGTGTTATCGGTCGAGAAGCCAAGCAACAGTACCGTGATTTGACAGGTGAAAATCTGCCAGATGCCCTAGTAGCCTGTGTTGGTGGTGGTTCGAATGCTATCGGGCTCTTCCATCCATTTGTGGAAGATGAGACAGTAGCTATGTATGGTGCTGAAGCAGCAGGACTCGGTGTGGATACAGAGCACCACGCAGCTACCTTGACCAAGGGTCGTCCAGGTGTTCTCCACGGCTCTCTCATGGATGTGCTCCAAGATGCTCATGGTCAAATCCTAGAAGCTTTCTCAATCTCAGCAGGTTTGGACTATCCTGGTATCGGTCCAGAACATTCTCATTACCATGATATCAAACGTGCGACCTATGTACCAGTGACAGACGAGGAAGCCTTGGAAGGATTCCAACTCTTGTCTCGTGTGGAAGGGATTATCCCAGCATTGGAGTCTAGTCACGCTATCGCTTTCGCAGTGAAATTGGCCAAAGAACTTGGACCAGATAAGTCTATAATTGTCTGCCTATCGGGCCGTGGAGACAAGGATGTGGTTCAAGTCAAAGACCGCTTGGAAGCAGATGCAGCAAAGAAGGGAGAAGCTCATGCCTAAGACTTTAACAGAAAAACTGACAACTCTTAAAGCAGCAAAAAAGGGAATTTTTGTTCCCTATATCATGGCTGGAGACCATGAAAAAGGTTTGGATGGACTTGCTGAAACAATCCACTTTTTAGAAGACTTGGGTGTGTCTGCTATTGAAGTGGGAGTTCCTTTCTCAGACCCAGTTGCAGATGGTCCAGTTATCGAAGAAGCAGGCTTGCGCAGTCTAGCTAGTGGTACTTCTACACAGGCTCTAGTTGAAACTTTGAAGACTATTGAAACAGAAGTTCCACTTGTTATCATGACCTACTTTAACCCCCTCTTTCAGTACGGTGTGGAGAAATTTGTCAGAGATCTTGCTGATACAGCGGTTAAGGGATTGATTATTCCAGACCTACCTCATGAACATGCTAATTTTGTAGAGCCCTTCTTGGCAGGTACAGACATTGCTTTGATCCCACTTGTCAGCTTGACGACAGGAATGGAGCGTCAAAAGGAACTCATTGAGGGAGCTGAAGGTTTTGTCTATGCCGTTGCTATCAATGGGATCACAGGGAAATCAGGAAACTACCGAGATGATTTGGACAAGCACTTGGCTCAACTTCATCAAGTAGCAGATATTCCAGTCTTGACAGGATTTGGTGTATCTACACAGGATGATGTAGAACGCTTTAATGCAGTATCAGACGGCGTCATCGTCGGATCCAAGATTGTTAAGGCTCTACATGAAGGACAAGTAGCAGAAATCGCTGACTTTATCCGAGAAGCAGTAGCTTACCAAAAATAATCATACAAGCAGCCAGCAAGAGGAAAGGCACAAAAGGTAGTCTTTTCTTTTTCTTTAGTAGGAGAAAGGCTAGAATGCCGGTAGTGGAAGCGAATTGAATTAAAATCAGCATTTCAGTTAGGCTAAAAATA
Source organism: Streptococcus infantis (assembly GCF_047463175.1). Taxonomy (GTDB): domain Bacteria; phylum Bacillota; class Bacilli; order Lactobacillales; family Streptococcaceae; genus Streptococcus; species Streptococcus infantis_AC. The sequence continues at coordinate 705,119 of NZ_JASHEJ010000001.1, read as the reverse complement.
AGTGCATAAGAGGCCAGAAAGAGAAAATCCCCTGCACCTATGCGGATATCGATGAAGTGAGCCAAAATTCCCAAGATAAGAAAGAAAATCATAACCAGATTCCAACTACAGAAAAACATGAGGATTAAGTGAAAAATTAGCCAGACGATCAAGGGATATTCCTGATGACGAACGTCGTAGATGCCCAAAGTCAAGCCGGCAGTTATCAAGATGACTTGCCCCAAAGTTAAAAATCCCACAGACTCAGCTAGAAAGAGCAGTCCCAAGGACAACTCAAAGAAAGCATACCAGACAGGATAGCTTGACTTGCAATAGCGACAGCGAAAGCGATTGAATACCTGTGAGAGAAATGGAATCAAATCCAGTGGTCTCAAGCGAGTCTGACAAGAATCACAGTGACTAGCAGGGAAAACAATGGATTGCTCAGGGAAACGATCAATGACTAAGCCTAGAAAGGAAGCAAGAATAGCTCCAACAAGAAAAAAGTAAAGATGAATCATACTTATTAATTCGGAAAAAATAAGAGAAAGAGTATAATAGTTGGATAAAGGAGAAATTTTAGGAGCAAATATGAAAATTCACTTTGAAAAAGGACTTCAGATAGAAAATGCCCAACTCATTTGTCGCTGGTCTAATGCTTTGGGAGAGAGTTTTCAGAAGCAATGGATGGGACCCAAAATTTCTTATCCCTTGATTGTCCAATCCTTACAAAAGCTGGAAGGAATTTTTTCAATATTTGAAGGACAAGAGTTTGTGGGGCTTATCCAGAAAATCAGGCTAGAAGACAGGAATCTTCATATCGGGAGATTTTTTATCAATCCTCAGAAACAGGGGCAGGGATTAGGTAGCCAGGCTTTAAGGAAATTTGTTAGTTTGGCCTTTGAAAATGAAGACATAGATACTATTTCTCTAAATGTCTACGAGGCAAATCAAAGAGCAAAAAATCTTTACCAAAAAGAGGGATTTGAAATCGTTCAAATGGTTGAAGTACCTGTACGAAAATATATAATGAGAAAATCGAGGTAAGGACTAGTTGATATCTAAAACTGCACCCGTACAATTTTTGGTTTTCAAACTTGTTGCAGAGAAATTTTCTTGATAAAATAGATACATGACTAGATATAAAGCAATCATTTCCTATGATGGCTACGCCTTTGCTGGCTTTCAACGGCAACCACACGCGCGTAGTGTCCAAGAGGAAATTGAAAAAACTTTAACCAAATTAAATAAAGGGCAGGCCATTACCATCCATGGTGCAGGGCGAACGGATAGTGGTGTTCATGCGCTAGGGCAGGTTATCCACTTTGATCTTCCCTATCAGATGGATGAGGAAAAGCTTCGCTTTGCTCTCGATACTCAAAGTCCTGAAGATATAGATGTCATTTCGATTGAGGTAGTGGCTGATGATTTTCATTGCCGTTATGCCAAGCATAGCAAGACCTATGAGTTTATCGTGGATAGAGGGCGTCCTAAAAATCCTATGAGACGTCATTATGCCACCCACTATCCCTATCCACTAGATGTGGAACGCATGCAAAAGGCTGTGAAGAAATTAGAAGGAACCCATGATTTCACCGGTTTTACTGCTGCCGGAACAAGTGTGGAGGACAAGGTAAGAACGATCACGGAAGCCAGTCTTAGGGTTGACGAGACCGGTCAATTTTTGACCTTTACTTTCTCTGGCAATGGCTTCCTCTATAAGCAGATTCGAAATATGGTCGGGACCTTGCTGAAAATTGGTAATAACAGAATGCCGATAGAGCAGATTGACCTGATTTTGGAGAAAAAAGACAGACAGTTGGCAGGTCCAACTGCAGCACCCAATGGTTTGTATTTGAAGGAGATTCGTTATGAAGAATAATCGTATTTTGGCACTTTCAGGAAATGATATTTTTAGTGGTGGTGGACTAGCTGCTGACCTTGCGACCTATACTTTAAATGGTTTGCATGGTTTTGTAGCTATGACTTGTTTAACTGCTTTGACGGAAAATGGTTTTGAGGTCTTCCCAACAGATGAGACTATTTTCCAACAACAGTTGGATAGCCTCAAGAGCGTAGAGTTTGGAGGGATTAAGATTGGTCTCTTACCGACTGTTGGTGTTGCTGAGAAAGCTCTTAACTTTATCAAGGAACGCACAGGAGTTCCAGTGGTATTGGATCCAGTTCTCGTTTGTAAGGAAACGCATGATGTTGCTGTCAGCGAGCTTTGTCAAGAGTTGATTCGCTTTTTCCCTTATGTGACTGTAATTACACCCAATCTACCTGAGGCAGAATTGCTAGCAGGCCAAAAGATTGAAACCTTAGACGATATGAAGGTTGCAGCTCAAAAATTACATGACTTGGGTGCACCAGCAGTCATTATTAAAGGTGGGAATCGCCTCGGTCAAGATAAGGCATTAGATGTATTTTATGATGGAAAGAACTTTACAGTTTTGGAAAATCCTGTTATTGAAGGACAGAATGCTGGTGCAGGATGTACCTTTGCATCAAGCATTGCCAGTCAGTTAGTCAAGGGAGAGGAGCTCTTACCAGCAATTGAAAGTTCCAAAGCCTTTGTTTACCGTGCCATTGCACAAGCAGATCAGTATGGAGTAAGACAATATGAAGCAAACAAAAACAAGTAAAATCGCCCTATTATCAATACTGACTGCCCTATCGGTAGTTTTAGGTTATATTGTCAAAATCCCAACCCAAACAGGAATCTTAACTCTTTTAGATGCTGGTATCTTTTTCACTGCTTTTTATTATGGAAAACGAGAAGGAGCTATTGTGGGAGGTCTAGGAGGTTTCATTATTGACCTGATCTCAGGCTATCCTCATTGGATGTTCTTCAGCTTGCTTTTCCATGGTTTGCAGGGTTACTTTGCAGGTTTTAAAGGAAAATGGCAGTGGCTTGGATTAGTTTTAGCAACTTTTCTCATGGTAGCTGGATATGCATGTGCGACATCTTGGATGAAAGGTTGGGGTGTAGCTCTGACAGATATTCCTCACAATTTGTTGCAGAATTTTGTTGGAATGATTGTTGGGTATCTTCTCTATCAGAGTATTAAGAAAATTAGTAAGCAGTAGAAGTCTTCCCTGGGAACTATTGAAAAAAATCTGATTATTTGCTAAAATGAAAGCTATGAAAACACTCTACGATGTGCAACAATTTCTCAAACAGTTCGGCATTCTTGTCTATATGGGCAAACGTCTTTATGACATTGAATTAATGAAGATTGAACTATCTCGAATCTATGATGCAGGTTTGATGGATAAACTGGATTATCTAGAAGCGGAGGCTGTTCTTCGCAGAGAGCACAAACTAGAATTAGACTATTTAGAAAAAAATGGAGATTAGATATTATGGTAACTTGGGTATTATGGGGACTTGTAGTGGCGATGTTGGGATGGATGGGATACAACTATCTTCGTATTCGCCGTGCAGCAAAAATTGTAGACAATGCAGAGTTTGAATCTTTGATTCGTAAAGGTCAGCTAATTGACTTGCGTGAGCCAGCTGACTTCCACAGAAAACATATCCTCGGAGCTCGTAATATTCCTTCAAATCAATTGAAGACAAGTCTTGCAGCTCTTCGCAAGGATAAGCCTGTCCTTCTATATGAAAACCAACGTGCGCAACGTGTAACCAATGCAGCACTTTTCTTGAAAAAACAAGGTTTCTCAGAAATTTATATCCTTTCTTACGGGTTAGATTCTTGGACAGGCAAGGTTAAGACTAGCTAACAATGTGAAATAAATCTGTCACATATGTTTAATATAAAGTTTTAGCTTTTTGTGATATAATTAATTTGTATTAAATTTAAGGAGTTTTTATTATGCAAGAAAAGAAAAAAGCCTCACTTGTTTTAGGTATCCTATCTATCGTCCTTGGTTTGTTATCTCCAGTCGTAGGTCTTATTTTGGGTATCGTTGGACTTGTTTTGGCTAATTCGCACGAAAAACAATCTGAACTAGTGTATAAAACAGAAAAAATTCTTAATATCGTAGGGATTGTCATTTCTGTACTTAACTGGATTGTAGCCGTCGCAGTATTTTTTAGATAAGCAATAAACAAAAAGCTTTAAATTTAAAGCTTTTTTGTTTTATCTACTTTTCTCTAAATAGTTTTTAATGATTTTCAATTCCTCTTGATTCATGGGTCGGTATTGACCTTCTGCTAGGTCAGGATCTAATAGAAAATCTCCGAACTGAACTCGTTTGAGGGCAGTGACCTTGACACCAACTGAGAGAAACATTTTCTTGACCTGATGAAATTTCCCTTCAGAGATGGTGATGGTGGCTCGGCTGAGACTAGGGCTTGAAGATAGAATCACAAGCTGAGCAGGTTTACAAATAGTTCCATCAAGAAAGACAATCCCGTTTTTGAACTGCTGGATGTGATCTGGTGTGAGCAAGCCGTTCACCTCAACTTGATAGGTTTTATCGACATGATATTGAGGGTGGAGAAGTTGAAAACCTAGAGGTCCATTGTCCGTTAAGAGGAGGAGCCCTGTCGTATCTCGATCTAGCCGACCGATAGCATAGAGTTGGTCTGATTGGAGGTGTTGAGGTAGTAAGTCCATAACCGTTGGGAGCTTCTTGTCCTTGCTTGCTGTCACGACACCATTTGGTTTGTGAAGCATGAGATAGGTGTGCTCATATCCTTGGATTTTTCTATCCTGAAAAATCAACTCTTGTAATCCCGTATCAACATTCTGTGCAAGGGAAGTAGCAGGGACTCCATCTACTAAGATTTCTTTTTTTAGGAGAGCCTGTTTCATGGCTTTTCGACTGATTTTTTCCTGGGCTAATAAATTATCTAAACGCATACCAGCCTATCTTATCACAAGTCGGGATTTTTGAAAAGAAAAGATAAGTCATGAATTTTCTTTTGAAAACATTTACACTTACTTGAGTTAAGTCATTTGCTTAAAATTGTGGTATAATTGCTCAGTTAGAAAATAAATTTTTGAATATAACAGAGGAAATCATGACAAAATTAAGAGAAGATATCCGTAATATCGCGATTATCGCCCACGTCGACCACGGTAAAACAACCCTCGTTGACGAATTATTAAAACAATCTGAAACTCTTGATGCGCGTACAGAATTAGCTGAACGTGCAATGGACTCAAACGATATTGAAAAAGAGCGTGGAATTACCATCCTTGCGAAGAATACAGCAGTTGCCTACAACGGAACTCGTATCAATATCATGGACACACCAGGACACGCGGACTTCGGTGGAGAAGTTGAACGTATCATGAAAATGGTTGACGGTGTAGTCTTGGTAGTGGATTCTTACGAAGGTACTATGCCTCAAACTCGTTTCGTATTGAAAAAAGCTTTGGAACAAGACCTTGTCCCAATCGTTGTTATCAATAAAATTGACAAACCATCAGCTCGTCCAGCAGAAGTAGTGGATGAAGTTTTGGAACTCTTCATCGAGCTTGGTGCCGATGATGATCAGCTTGACTTCCCAGTAGTCTATGCTTCAGCAATCAACGGAACATCTTCGTTGTCAGATGATCCAGCCGACCAAGAAAAGACTATGGCGCCAATCTTCGATACCATTATTGACCACATTCCAGCTCCAATCGATAACTCAGACGAGCCACTTCAATTCCAAGTGTCACTCTTGGACTACAATGATTTCGTTGGTCGTATCGGTATCGGACGTGTCTTCCGTGGTACTGTTAAGGTCGGAGACCAAGTTACTCTTTCTAAATTGGATGGTACAACCAAGAACTTCCGTGTTACAAAACTCTTTGGTTTCTTTGGTTTGGAACGTCGTGAAATCCAAGAAGCTAAGGCTGGTGACTTGATTGCCGTATCAGGTATGGAAGACATCTTCGTTGGGGAAACAATCACTCCAACAGATGCAGTTGAAGCTCTTCCAGTTCTTCACATCGACGAACCTACTCTTCAAATGACCTTCTTGGTTAACAACTCACCATTTGCTGGTCGTGAAGGTAAATGGGTCACTTCTCGTAAGGTTGAAGAGCGTCTTCAAGCTGAGTTGCAAACAGACGTATCTCTTCGTGTAGATCCAACAGACTCACCAGATAAATGGACAGTTTCAGGACGTGGGGAATTGCACTTGTCAATCCTCATCGAGACTATGCGCCGTGAAGGTTATGAGCTTCAAGTATCTCGTCCAGAAGTTATCGTCAAAGAAATTGACGGTGTGAAGTGCGAGCCATTTGAGCGCGTGCAAATCGACACACCAGAAGAATACCAAGGTTCTGTTATCCAAAGCCTTTCTGAACGTAAGGGTGAAATGTTGGATATGATTGCAACAGGTAATGGTCAAACTCGTTTGGTCTTCCTAGTTCCTGCGCGTGGTTTGATCGGATACTCAACTGAGTTCTTGTCAATGACTCGTGGTTACGGGATCATGAACCATACCTTCGATCAATACTTGCCATTGATTCCAGGGGAAATTGGTGGACGTCACCGTGGTGCCCTTGTTTCGATCGATGCTGGTAAGGCTACAACCTACTCTATCATGTCTATCGAAGAACGTGGTACGATCTTTGTCAACCCAGGTACTGAGGTTTACGAAGGAATGATCATCGGTGAAAACTCTCGTGAAAATGACTTGACTGTTAATATCACGAAAGCAAAACAAATGACTAACGTTCGTTCTGCTACTAAGGACCAAACAGCGGTTATCAAAACTCCTCGTATCTTGACTCTTGAAGAATCACTTGAGTTCTTGAACGACGATGAGTATATGGAAGTAACGCCTGAATCGATTCGTTTGCGTAAACAAATCCTTAACAAGGCAGAGCGTGAGAAAGCAAACAAAAAGAAAAAATCAGCTGAATAAGAGCTAGAAAGAGATAAAGATGGTCTATTTAATCATAGGGATACTCTTATTACTACTCTATGTATTTGCGACACCTCAAAGTATCAAGGGGACGGTCAATGTTGTAATATTAGTCTTTGGACTTGTTGCCCTCGTAATCTTGTTGCTCTTGTCTGCCCTACAGATTTTCCAACTTCCAGCAGAAATCTTTATTACATTGGGAATGCTGGCTCTTACTTACTTTAGTTTGAGAGATATCAGTCTCATATCGATTCGAAAGAAGCGCGAAAATTAAATCTATTCATAACAAAAAAACTTCTATCAGCAACTGAGTTGCCGATAGAAGTTTTTATTTGTTACTGTTTTTGTCAGAATAACGGTTGTAGAAATCTACTTTTATCTGGATAAAATGCTCTAATTCACGAAAGAGTTGTAGAAGCGTAGCCCGTGTCTCAAACTCTTCTCTAGTTTTAGGGAGAGATCGATTGCGAAACACCTCTAGGTAGCTCTCAATATCATTCAATAAGTTATAGGCTGGATTGGTTTGACTCAATTGACTAGCTGTTTTTGAAAAGAGCTGAGCGACAATCAAACTCTCACTAGCGGCTAGTTGGCATGTGTTGATCTGTTGAGCCATATTTCTTAAGATACGCGTTTGTCTTTGTCGCATCTCAAAGTAGTGAATATGATAATCTGTCTGGTGAAAGAGATGGTCAGAGTGATCGAGGTAAACTAGCTTAAGAGCATCATCAAGTAGTTGGTCAAGTTCATTTACAAGTTGAGCTTGATTACGGCCATCTCCTCTTTTCAGATAGTAAGAAAGCCGTAGAAGAACATCCCTGAGTTTTTCTTCAACAAGAGTATGATAATGTTGAATTTCTTTTTCACGTGAAGGCATGTAGAGATTGACCAGAAGTGCAAAGCCAGTACCGATTAGGAAGAGTAAGAGCTCATTCAGTAAAAGTGCTGGTGCTGTTGATTGTTGGATTAAGAGATGGCTAACCAGAACGCTACTAGGAGTGATTCCAATTTCCCAACCCAGTTTATAGGCAAGGGGAACATAGACTGCTAAGTAGAGTCCAAAACTCCAGATATGATAACCAGTTAGTTGAAAGGCAATAACACCAACTAAGAGAGCTAGAAGAGTTGAAAAAAGTCGATTGCGGGCTAGCTTGATCGTGCTTCTTCGTGTATCAGAGAGGCTCAAAATAGCAATGATACCAGCTGAAACAGCTGATGACAAATCAAAAAAGTAAGCTAGTAAACAAGCAAAACAAGTTGCTAGGACTAGTTTAAGAGTGCGTTGTGTGATAGACATAGAATACTTTCCTTGAGATAAATGCTTTAAAGTTTTGGTAGTAGATGAGGTAGAAAGGTCTATTCCAAGAGAGTTATTGAGAAAATAATTTGTTCTCCATGTAGTGGTTTGATTATAGTATAAATATGTTTTGAAATCAAGTGAATCTAATAATAGTATAGGCAGAATGAATATTTACCAAACTGGTTCAGATATCGTTTTATGGTATAATGTTAGGAAAGGAGCTTACTATGCCAACATTTATTCAAAATTATATCGATAAGTTAAATATCAGCAGTATTCTAGAAGAGTTGTTTTCAAAATCAGTCTCTCTAGTCCTTCTTTTTATTGTCTTTTATATCGTTAAAATAATTCTCCATCAAGTTGTGAAAAGAGTTGTTAAACCATCCTTAAAATTTTCCCAGAAAGATGAGGCTCGCCAAAAGACAATTTCTAGATTGATTGAAAATATTTTGAACTACACCCTCTATTTCTTTTTACTCTACTTTGTTTTATCTACTCTAGGCTTACCTGTATCAAGTCTACTGGCAGGTGCTGGGATTGCTGGGGTGGCAATAGGGATGGGTGCTCAAGGCTTTTTATCGGATGTGGTTAATGGCTTTTTCATCCTCTTTGAACGCCAGTTAGATGTTGGAGATGAAGTTGTTTTGACAAATGGTCCCATTACTGTATCGGGAAAAGTAGTTAGTGTCGGAATTCGAACCACTCAGCTAAGAGGTGAAGACCAGGCTCTCCACTTTGTTCCCAACCGTAATATTACTGTGGTTAGCAATTTTTCAAGGGACGAGTTAAACTGAAATTTTACTTGATTTATGGTACAATAGAAAGAGTTTGGTAAAGGAGAAACGATGTTTTTAGATGAGCAATTAGGAAATGGTTGTGTCTGGATCAATCTAGATGTAGAAAAAATTAAAAATCTTGAAGATTTATCTGAAATCTACGGATTGGATAAGGAAACCATCGAATATGCGCTGGATAAAAATGAACGTGCCCATATGGATTACAACCGTGAGAATGGGACTGTGACCTTTATCTACAATGTTCTGGACTTAGAAAAGGACAAGGATTACTATGAAGCGATTCCCATGACCTTTATCGTTGAAAACAAACGAATGATTACCATCAGCAACCATAAGAATGCTTATGTCATTGATCAGATGTTAGCTTATCTGGATAGCCATGAGTCGCTTTCTATTTACAAATTTCTTTTTGCTAGTCTAGAAATCATTAGTAACGCCTATTATCCAATCATTGAAAAGATGGATAAGAGTAAAGATGAAGTCAACAGCTTACTTCGTCAGAGAACAACAAAGAAAAATCTCTTCGCCCTCTCTGACTTGGAGACTGGTATGGTTTACTTAACAGCAGCGGCAAAACAAAATCGACTCCTCTTAGAACATATCCAGGGCCATGCTCTTTATCGGAGATTTAATGAAGTCGAACGAGAGCAGTTTGATGATGCAATGATTGAAGCCCATCAGTTGGTGTCTATGACAGACTTGATTTCTCAAGTCTTGCAACAACTCTCATCTTCTTACAACAACATCCTAAACAATAACCTGAATGATAGTTTGACAGTTTTGACTATTATCTCCGTCTTACTAGCAGTACTTGCGGTTATTACAGGTTTCTTCGGAATGAATGTTCCTCTACCATTTACAGAAGAGCCAAATGCTTGGATTTATATCTTAATGGCTAGCTTGATTTTATGGGCAGCCTTATCTCAATGGCTGAAGAAAATTACTAGAAAATAAAAGAGAAGGAGCCAGAATGGCGATTGAAAATTACATGCCAGATTTTGCTGTGGAAGCAGTTTATGATTTGACAGTCCAAAGCCTGAAAAACCAAGGGATCAAAGCTGTTTTGGTGGATTTGGACAACACTCTGATTGCTTGGAATAACCCTGATGGGACTCCAGAAATGAAGCAGTGGTTACATGACCTTCGTGATGCTGGTATTCGCATTATCGTAGTGTCCAACAACTCTAAAAAACGAGTTCAACGTGCGGTTGAAAAATTTGGGATTGACTATGTTTATTGGGCTTTGAAGCCCTTTACTTTCGGGATTGACCGCGCCATGAAGGAATTTCACTATGAGAAAAACGAAGTGGTCATGGTTGGAGATCAGCTCATGACGGATATTCGAGCGGCTCACCGTGCTGGGATTCGTTCGATTTTGGTCAAGCCCTTAGTTCAGCACGACTCTATCAAAACACAGATTAACCGTGCTCGTGAGCGTCGTGTCATAAAACAAATCACTGAAAAGTACGGGCCTATCACATATAAAAAAGGAATCTAACTATGGAAGAAATTCTCTGTATTGGTTGTGGAGCAACCATTCAGACGACAGATAAGACTGGTCTAGGGTTTACGCCTCAGTCAGCACTCGAAAAAGGTTTGGAGACTGGTGAAGTTTATTGCCAACGTTGTTTTCGTCTTCGTCATTACAATGAAATCACGGATGTGCAACTGACGGATGATGATTTCCTAAAACTCTTGCACGAGGTGGGAGACAGTGATGCCTTGGTGGTCAATGTGATTGATATCTTTGACTTTAATGGCTCTGTTATCCCAGGCTTGCCTCGCTTTGTATCAGGCAATGATGTGCTCTTGGTTGGAAATAAAAAAGATATCCTTCCTAAGTCTGTTAAGCCTGGTAAGATTAGTCAATGGCTCATGGAACGTGCCCACGAAGAAGGTCTACGTCCTGTTGACGTCGTTCTGACTTCAGCCCAAAACAAGCATGCTATCAAGGAAGTCATTGATAAAATTGAGCACTATCGTAAGGGTCGTGACGTCTATGTAGTTGGGGTTACCAATGTTGGGAAATCAACTCTTATCAATGCTATTATCCAGGAAATTACGGGTGACCAGAACGTCATCACAACCTCACGTTTCCCAGGAACAACCTTAGATAAGATTGAGATCCCACTTGATGATGGTTCTTATATCTATGATACACCGGGAATTATCCATCGTCATCAGATGGCCCATTACTTGACGGCCAAAAATCTCAAGTATGTCAGTCCTAAAAAGGAAATCAAACCTAAAACCTACCAGCTCAATCCTGAGCAAACTCTATTTTTAGGTGGCTTGGGACGATTTGATTTCATTGCAGGAGAAAAGCAAGGATTTACAGCTTTCTTTGATAATGAACTCAAACTTCATCGTACTAAGCTTGAAGGAGCGAGTGCCTTTTACGACAAGCACCTTGGAACCCTCCTTACACCACCGAATAGCAAGGAAAAAGAAGACTTTCCAAAACTGGTCCAACATGTCTTTGCTATCAAGGATAAGACAGACCTCGTTATCTCAGGACTAGGCTGGATCCGTGTAACAGGAACTGCCAAAGTCGCCGTCTGGGCACCAGAAGGCGTCGGAGTCGTCACACGAAAAGCAATTATTTAAACACAGAAAGGAAAGGGTTGTCTTTATAAAGGCGAGCACTGCGAGCCCATAGAAGATACTTTTCGCCGTGGTGTAAGTTGGTACAAGTGATTGTACCAACTGCGGAAAATTTGAGACCTTAGGCTCAAATTTTAGTCATGAAAGTCCAGAGGACTTTGCTGACGTCCGTCACCACTTCAGAAAAGTATAAAAAGAAACTCTTTTAAATGAATTATGTCATTAACATCGAAACAACGTGCCTTCCTCAACAGCCAGGCACACACCCTCAAACCCATCATCCAAATTGGAAAAAATGGACTCAACGACCAAATCAAAACCAGCGTTCGTCAGGCACTTGATGCCCGTGAATTGATCAAGGTCACACTCTTGCAAAACACAGATGAAAACATCCACGAAGTAGCTGAAATCTTGGAAGAAGAAATCGGTGTGGATACAGTCCAAAAAATCGGCCGTATCTTGATTTTGTATAAGCAATCAAGCAAGAAAGAAAATCGTAAGATTTCTAAAAAAGTTAAAGAAATTTAAAAATATACTCCAAAAAACTGTTTTTACAGAAGACTAAAGGAGATTAGCCTATGGCAATCGAATTATTAACTCCCTTTACAAAAGTGGAGTTAGAGCCAGAAATCAAGGATAAAAAACGCAAGCAAGTTGGAATCTTAGGGGGAAATTTTAACCCTGTTCATAACGCCCATCTTATCGTGGCAGACCAAGTGCGCCAGCAGTTGGGATTGGATCAAGTTCTGCTCATGCCTGAATACCAACCACCTCACGTAGACAAAAAAGAAACCATTCCTGAACATCATCGCCTCAAGATGCTTGAATTGGCAATTGATGGAATCGAAGGTTTAGCTATTGAGAAAATCGAGCTGGAGCGCAAGGGAATTTCCTACACCTACGACACCATGAAGATTTTGACAGAGAAGAATCCAGATACCGATTACTATTTCATTATCGGTGCTGACATGGTAGACTATTTACCCAAATGGTATAGAATTGATGAACTGGTCGACCTCGTTCAGTTTGTAGGAGTTCAACGACCACGCTACAAGGCTGGGACTTCTTATCCAGTCATTTGGGTGGATGTGCCTCTCATGGATATTTCATCCAGTATGGTACGTGATTTCATCGCCCAAGGTCGTACACCTAACTTTCTCTTGCCAAAACCAGTGTTAGACTATATCGAGAAAGAAGGTCTCTACTGATGGCATACCAAGACTATATCAACTGTTCGCGTGAAGAATTGTTGGAAAAAATGGCAGAGCTCCTACCTGAAAAACGTCTAACCCATTGTCTGGGTGTAGAGCGTGCAGCCATAGAATTGGCTCAGCGCTTTGGTGTGGATGTTGAGAAAGCTGGTTTGGCAGGTCTCCTTCATGACTATGCTAAAAAGCTATCAGATCAAGAATTTTTAAACTTGATAGATCGTTATCAACTTGACTCTAATCTAAAAAACTGGGGTAATAATGTCTGGCATGGAATGGTCGGTATCTACAAGATTCAGGAAGATTTAGATTTACAAGATTCTGAAATCCTACGAGCTATTGAAATTCATACAGTTGGAGCTGATCAGATGACGGACCTTGATAAGGTTATCTACGTCGCAGACTACATCGAGCATAATCGTGCCTTTCCAGGGGTGGACCAGGCGCGTGAGATTGCAAGTTTGTCACTCAATAAGGCAGTAGCCTATGAAACAGCTCGCACTGTGGAACATTTGGCTCGCCAAGGATTGCCTATTTATCCCCAAACCCTTGAAACCTATAACGCCTATGTGCACTATTTGAAAGAGGACTAAATGAACGAAAAAGAATTATTAGAACTAGTCGTGAAAGCGGCTGATGAGAAACGTGCCGAGGACATTCTCGCACTCGATGTACAAGAATTGACCAGTGTGACAGATTACTTTGTCATCACGAGCTCTATGAATAGCCGTCAATTGGACGCTATCGCTGAAAATATCCGTGAAAAAGTAGCCCAAGCAGGCTTTAAAGGTAGCCATGTTGAAGGTGATGCAACTGGAGGCTGGGTTTTACTTGACCTTGGTGGTGTCGTTGTGCATATCTTCTCAGAGGAAATGCGTGCTCACTATAACCTAGAAAAACTATGGCATGAGGCAGATTTTGTAGATTTATCTGAAACCTTGGCCTAGTAGATGAACTCAGTTGCAGTCAACTGGGTTTTATTTGCTTATTTTAGAAGAAAATGGATAGAAAGGTAAGAGCGAGTGGTATTTGCCAGAGACGCTCTTTGTATCATGATTATGGCAACTTATGAAACTTTTGCGGCTGTTTACGATGCAGTTATGGATGATAGTTTATACGATAAATGGACGGATTTTTCGCTGCGTCATTTGCCTAAAACCAAGGACAGAAAGAAACTTTTGGAATTGGCTTGTGGGACAGGGATTCAGTCTGTGCGCTTTTCTCAAGCAGGCTTTGATGTAACTGGACTTGATTTGAGTGCAGATATGTTGAAGATTGCCGAGAAGAGAGCTACTTCAGCCAAGCAAAAGATTGATTTTATGGAAGGTAACATGCTGGATTTATCCAAGGCAGGGAAATTCGATTATGTCACATGTTACTCGGACTCAATCTGCTACATGCAGGATGAGGTGGAAGTCGGGGACGTCTTTAAAGAAGTTTATAATGCCCTTAATGAAGATGGGGTCTTCATCTTTGATGTGCATTCGACCTACCAGACAGATGAGGTTTTTCCAGGCTATTCTTATCATGAAAATGCAGAAGACTTTGCTATGCTTTGGGATACCTACGAGGACGATGCTCCTCACTCCATCGTGCATGAGTTGACCTTTTTTGTCAAGGAAGCGGATGGTTCTTTTAGTCGTCACGATGAAGTGCATGAGGAGCGAACCTACGAAGTCTTGACCTATGATATTTTGTTGGAACAGGCTGGTTTTAAGTCCTTCAAGCTTTATGCTGACTTTGAGGATAAAGAGCCTACAGAAACTAGCACCCGTTGGTTTTTCGTCGCGCAGAAGTAGGAGATTGCCATGACCATCACAGGTATTATCGCGGAGTTCAATCCTTTTCATAATGGCCACAAATACCTGCTAGAACAGGCAGATGGGTTGAAAATTGTTGCCATGTCTGGGAATTTCATGCAGAGAGGCGAGCCGGCTATCGTTGACAAGTGGACACGGGCTCAAATGGCACTAGAGAATGGAGCGGACTTGGTAGTGGAATTGCCTTTTTTAGTCAGTGTTCAAGCAGCAGATTTTTTCGGTCAAGGTGCTGTTGAACTCTTGGCTCGTTTGGGCATAGATACCCTTTCCTTTGGGACAGAGGAAGTTCTGGATTATCAAAAGATCGCTTACTTATATGCAGAGCGTGGTGCTGAGATGGAGAAATATGTGCAAAATCTACCTGATTCACTCTCCTACCCTCAGAAAACCCAAGCCATGTGGAAGGAATTTGCAGGTCTTGATTTTTCGGGTGATACGCCCAATCATGTCTTAGCTCTTGCCTACGCCAAGGCAGTTGCTGGGAGAGATATCAAACTTCATCCAATCAAGCGTCAGGGGGCAGGATATCATTCTGTGGACAAGGATGTTGTTTTTGCTTCAGCGACAGCTATCCGTCAGCATCAATCAGATCAAGATTTCTTAGAACGCTTTATGCCCTCTGTTGCCCTATTTGAGCATGCCTGTAAGGTGAGCTGGGGAAATTATTTTCCACTTTTACGCTATCAAATCTTGTCAAATCCAGATTTAAGTACTATTTATCAGGTCAATCAAGAAATGGCGGTGCGGATCAAGGATGCTATAAAGACAGCTCAGTCTGTGGAAGAATTAGTCGAGTTAGTGGCTACCAAACGCTACACCAAGGCGCGTGTGCGACGACTCTTGATCTATATTTTGGTGCAGGCTAGAGAAAGTGACTTGCCAGAAGGTATTCACGTCCTTGGATTTACCGAAAAAGGCAGACAACACCTTAAAGCTCTCAAGGAGCAGGTTAATCTAGTCAGCCGAATCGGTAAAGAACCCTGGGATGCCATAACCCAAAAGGCAGACCAAATTTATCAACTGGGACACCCGAGTATCGCAGAACAAAATTTCGGCAGAGTACCAATCAGAATTGAAACTAACTAAGTCTACTGAAAGGTAGACTTTTTTCTTATTTTTTATAAAAAATTTCTTTAAAAAAATAGTTAGGTTTAAGAAGCTTATTTTACTAAGGAAAATGAAGATAATGCTCCTAAAAATAACTATAACAACTTCCATTTAAGGTTTGTTAAAAATAGTTTTTTGTGGTAAAATGTATAGGAATGCATGTCATTCGGATAAACAAATAAATTGAGGTAAAAACATGGAAATTATGACAATTGTTATAGTTGTTTTTGCCGTCATCATTGGTTTAGTCATTGGATATGTCAGCATCTCAGTCAAGATGAAATCATCACAAGAGGCTGCAGAGTTGATGCTTTTAAATGCTGAACAAGAAGCAACTAATTTACGAGGACAAGCTGAGCGCGAAGCAGATTTATTACTAAATGAAGCCAAGAGCGAAAGCAAATCCCTTAAAAAAGAAGCACTATTGGAGGCTAAAGAGGAAGCCAGAAAATACCGCGAAGAAGTGGACGCTGAATTTAAGTCGGAGCGTCAAGAACTCAAGCAAATCGAAAGTCGTTTGACGGAGAGAGCTACGAGCCTTGACCGTAAAGACGATAATTTGACGAACAAAGAAAAAACACTTGAACAAAAAGAACAAAGTATTTCTGATAGAGCAAAAAACCTTGATGCACGTGAAGAGCAACTAGAGGAAATTGAAAAGCAAAAGCAAGCTGAACTAGAGCGTGTCGGAAGTCTGACACAGTCAGAGGCAAAAGATATTATCTTAGCCCAAACAGAGGAAGACTTGACCAAGGAAATTGCTAGCCGCATTCGTGAGGCGGAGCAAGAAGTCAAGGAACGTTCAGATAAGCTTGCTAAGGATATCCTGTCCCAAGCGATGCAGAGAATTGCTGGTGAGTATGTAGCTGAGTCTACCAACTCGACAGTTCATCTGCCTGATGATACTATGAAAGGTCGTATCATTGGTCGTGAAGGGCGCAATATCCGTACCTTTGAAAGTTTGACAGGGGTCGATGTCATCATTGATGATACGCCAGAAGTGGTAACCTTGTCAGGTTTTGATCCTATCCGCCGTGAGATTGCCCGTATGACGATGGAAACCTTACTTAAGGATGGACGAATTCACCCAGCTCGTATCGAAGAGTTGGTTGAGAAAAACCGTCAAGAAATTGATAACAGAATTCGTGAATATGGTGAAGCTGCAGCCTACGAAATTGGTGCGCCGAACCTTCACCCTGACTTGATGAAGATCATGGGTCGCCTGCAGTTCCGTACTTCATACGGACAAAATGTCTTGCGTCACTCAATCGAAGTGGCTAAGTTGGCTGGTATCATGGCTAGCGAACTTGGTGAAAATGCAGCTCTTGCCCGTCGTGCAGGATTCCTTCACGATATTGGTAAAGCCATTGACCGAGAAGTAGAAGGTAGCCACGTTGAGATTGGTACTGAATTAGCTCGCAAGTACAAAGAGCATCCAGTTGTGATTAACACGATTGCTAGTCACCACGGAGATGTAGAGCCTGAAAGTGTGATTGCAGTTCTCGTTGCTGCGGCGGACGCCTTAAGCGCAGCCCGTCCAGGAGCTCGTAGCGAATCACTTGAAAGCTACATCAAACGTCTCCATGATTTAGAGGAAATCGCTAATAGCTTTGAAGGAGTTCAAAATAGCTTTGCCCTTCAAGCTGGTCGTGAAATCCGTATCATGGTAAATCCAGGTCAGATTAAGGACGACAAGGTCACAATCTTGGCTCACAAAGTTCGTGAGAAAATCGAAAGCAACCTCGATTACCCAGGAAATATCAAGGTAACCGTGATTCGTGAACTTCGTGCAGTTGATTATGCAAAATAAATAAGAAAGAGCAGTTGAAAAATTACTGCTTTTTTGTTACACTAGATAGAAAGATTGTAGTAAGCAGAAATGCCTTCACAAAGAGAATTCTGAATGAATTTCCAAGGCATTTCACAAACTATCTAAAGGAGACATCATGGCAGACCGAGGCTTACTAATCGTTTTTTCAGGCCCTTCTGGGGTAGGGAAAGGAACGGTTAGAAGAGAAATTTTTGAGAGTTCTGAAAATCAATTCCAATATTCTGTATCTATGACAACGCGGGCTCAACGTCCAGGTGAAGTAGATGGAGTTGACTATTTCTTCCGTACGCGTGAAGAATTTGAAGAATTGATCCGTCAAGGACAGATGTTAGAGTATGCAGAGTATGTAGGCAACTACTACGGAACTCCTCTGACTTATGTCAACGAAACACTTGATAAGGGTATTGACGTCTTCCTTGAAATTGAAGTGCAGGGAGCTCTTCAGGTCAAGAAAAAAGTTCCAGATGCAGTCTTTATCTTTTTGACACCACCAGATTTGGAAGAATTACAAGACCGGCTCGTAGGTCGTGGTACAGATAGTGCAGAAGTGATTGCCCAACGTATCGAAAAAGCCAAAGAAGAAATTGCTTTGATGCGTGAGTATGACTATGCTATTGTCAATGATCATGTTCCTCTTGCCGCAGAACGTGTCAAACGTGTGATTGAAGCAGAACATTTCCGCGTCGATCGTGTCATCGGTCACTACCAGGATATGCTACCAAAGTCTCCAACTATTCGATAAACTATAGAAAACAGGTACAAACAAATGATGCTTAAACCCTCTATTGATACCTTGCTTGACAAGGTACCATCAAAATATTCACTCGTCATCTTGGAAGCAAAACGTGCTCACGAATTAGAAGCTGGAGCAACTCCAACACAAGAATTCAAATCTGAAAAATCTACACTTCGTGCCTTGGAAGAAATTGAATCAGGGAATGTAACCATCCACCCAGATCCAGAAGGAAAACGCGAAGCTGTTCGTCGTCGTATCGAAGAAGAAAGACGATTGAGAGAAGAAGAAGAAAAGAAAATCAAAGAGCAAATCGCGAAAGAAAAAGAAGAAGGTGAAAAAATTTAAGGTTGGGGGGACTCAATCTTATTTTTTCTATTGCAAGAATACTTAATCAATTGAAACGATTTAAGTAAAGAAGGAGGTGAGGATATGGCTATTGCAAAAATCATTGTGGATGTTCCCTTGATGCAGACGGATCAACCATACAGTTATAAGGTCCCTGAGGAATTTGTAGACATGCTGGAAGTTGGTATGCGGGTTCATGTGCCTTTTGGGAAGGCCAATCGCTTGATTCAGGGAATTGTTCTTGGAATGGAGTCTCAATCTGATGTAGATGTGGCAGACGAGGACTTGAAAGAAATTGCTGAGGTGCTAGACTTTTCTCCTGTCTTAACGGAGGAACAACTCTGGCTGGCCGAAGAACTACGTAAGTCAGTTTTTTCATACAAGATTTCTATTCTTAAAGCCATGCTTCCTGGATTTTTGAATTCTAGCTATGATAAAATCCTCTATCCTCTGGAAGGCTTGAGTCAGGAGGACAAGGAGCGTTTATTCGCTTCGCAAGAGTCCTTAGCATTTTCATCTCTAGATTTAGAAAAGCAGGCCGAGATGATGCGATTGACTCGCAAAGGACTTTTGAAGTTAGAGTATCAGGCTGTAGATCAGAAAAAGGTTAAAACACAGTCTTGGGTTCAAGTGAATCTTGAAAAATTAGAAAAGCTAGAAATCTCAAACCGTGCCAAGAAGAAATTGGAACTGCGAGATTATTTAGTAGCACATCCAGAAAGTACTCCTTTGGCTACTTTGTTAGAACATTACTCACGGGAACAAGTTAACTTCTTTGTGGAACAGGGTGCTTTGACGATTCTTCAGAAGGAAGTTCAACGATCAGCTGCTTACTTTGAAGGAATCGAGTCAAATCAAGCCTTAGAGTTAAACCCAGAGCAAAAACAGGCCTGTGAGGCGGTTGTTGGAACGATTGGTAAGAAACATCCTCCCTTTCTTCTTCAAGGAATCACTGGAAGTGGGAAAACTGAGGTTTATTTGCAGATTATCCAAGGGGCCTTGGATATGGGAAAAACAGCGATTGTTCTAGTTCCAGAGATATCTCTGACACCTCAAATGACAGAGCGCTTTATTGCTCGTTTTGGTGAGCAAGTTGCCATTCTCCACTCAGGCTTGTCCAACGGTGAAAAGTATGATGAGTGGCGCAAGGTGGAGCGTGGAGATGCTCAGGTAGTTGTTGGGGCTAGGTCTGCTATTTTTGCACCTTTGAAAAATCTAGGTGTTATCATTATCGATGAAGAGCATGAGGCTAGCTACAAGCAAGATAGTAATCCGCGTTATCATGCTAGAGATGTGGCTCTTTTACGTGCCAAGTACAATCAAGCTGCATTAGTCCTTGGTTCTGCAACACCAAGTCTAGAAAGCCGTGCGCGTGCTGGTAAGGGTGTTTATCAACATCTACGTTTGACTCAACGGGCCAATCCTTTAGCAAGTATTCCTGAGGTTCAACTGATTGACTTCCGTGACTATATCGGGCAGAATGAAACATCAAACTTTACACCACCACTGATTGAGGCCATTCAAGATCGACTGGATAAAAAAGAGCAGGTGGTTCTCATGCTCAATCGTCGTGGTTATTCTAGCTTTGTCATGTGCCGGGAATGTGGGACAGTTGATACCTGTCCCAACTGCGATATTTCTCTGACGCTGCACATGGATACTAAGACTATGAACTGTCATTATTGTGGTTTTTCTAAGGAAATCCCTCATGTCTGTCCAAACTGTCAGAGTCGTAGCATTCGCTATTATGGAACGGGGACACAGAAGGCTAATGATGAGCTAGCGGAACTCTTTCCAGAGGCACGCATTCTACGCATGGATGTGGATACAACTCGTAAAAAAGGCAGTCACCAAGCTTTACTTGAACAATTTGGCAATGGTGAAGCGGACATATTGCTAGGAACCCAGATGATTGCCAAGGGCTTGGATTTTCCCAATGTGACCTTGGTTGGTGTTCTCAATGCGGACACAGCCTTGAACCTGCCTGATTTCCGTTCTTCTGAGAGAACCTTCCAACTCTTGACCCAGGTGGCAGGTCGCGCCGGTCGTGCTGAAAAGGCTGGACAGGTTTTGATTCAGTCCTATAATCCTCAGCATTATGCCATTCGGTTCGCCAAGGATCAGGACTACGAAGGTTTCTATGCCTATGAAATGGGCATCAGACGTCAGTTGGGTTATCCACCTTATTATTTCACTATCGGAATCACCTTATCTCATAAAAAAGAAGAAGAGGTTCTTAGACGTGCTTATCAAGTCATGGAGATTTTGCGGTCAGGTTTATCGGATGCTAGTGTAATTCTAGGTCCGACGCCAAAACCTATCGCTCGTACTCATAACCTCTACCACTACCAAATTTTGATTAAATACCGTTTAGAAGATGAGTTGGCTTCTACCCTTAATCAGGTCTTAGCCCTAACTCAAGAACGTGAAAATAGCGAACTTCGTCTCAGTATTGACCACGAACCGCAACAATTTTTATAGAAGGAGAAAAGATGACAAAACTAATCTTTATGGGGACTCCCGATTTTTCAGCGACCGTTTTGAAGGGGCTTTTGACGGACAATCGTTATGAGATTCTAGCGGTTGTAACTCAGCCAGATCGTGCGGTTGGACGTAAAAAAGTTATCCAGGAAACCCCAGTAAAACAAGCTGCCAAAGAGGCAGGCCTACCTATCTACCAACCTGAAAAATTATTAGGTAGTCCAGAAATGGAAGCTATCATGAATTTGGGAGCTGACGGAATTGTGACTGCAGCTTTTGGGCAGTTTCTCCCAAGTAAACTCCTTGATAGCATGGATTTTGCAGTCAATGTTCATGCTTCTCTCCTGCCTAAGCACCGTGGTGGAGCTCCTATTCATTATGCCTTGATTCAAGGTGATGAGGAGGCAGGAGTAACCATTATGGAAATGGTCAAGGAATTGGATGCAGGGGACATGATTTCCCGTCGCAGTATTCCCATTACTGATGAGGACAATGTAGGAACTTTGTTTGAAAAATTGGCCATTGTTGGGCGTGATTTGCTTTTGGAAACTCTACCTGCTTATATAGCTGGTGAAATTCAGCCTCAACCGCAAGACCCAAGCCAAGTAACTTTCTCACCAAATATCAAACCAGAGGAGGAGAAACTGGACTGGAACAAGACCAACCGTCAACTTTTCAACCAAATCCGTGGGATGAATCCATGGCCAGTTGCTCATACCTTCCTCAAGGGAGAACGCTTCAAAATCTATGAAGCCCTACCTGTAGAAGGTCAGGGGAATCCGGGTGAGATACTCTCCATCGGTAAGAAAGAATTGATTGTCGCAACGGCAGAAGGAGCTCTATCTCTCAAACAGGTTCAACCAGCAGGAAAACCTAAAATGGACATTGCTTCCTTCCTCAACGGTGTTGGACGAAGTTTGGCTGTAGGAGAACGATTTGGTGACTAAACTAGAAACGGCTAGAAGTTTAGCCTTAGAGGTGCTAGAGGATGTCTTTGTCAATCAAGCCTACTCCAATATCGCCTTAAATAAACACCTCAAGGGAAGTCAACTGTCAGCTACTGACAAAGGTTTGGTGACAGAGCTTATTTATGGAACTGTAGCCCGTAAACTAACTTTGGAATGGTATTTATCTCACTTTATTGAGGATAGAGACAAGCTAGACAACTGGCTCTATGTTCTGCTTCTCATGAGCGTCTATCAACTCCAATACTTGGATAAGCTTCCTGATCATGCAGTGGTCAATGAAGCGGTAGAAATTGCAAAACTTCGTAAAAAGGGTAGCGAAAAATTGGTCAATGCAGTCCTTCGCCGTATCTTGCGAGAAGGTTTGCCAGATATTGCCAGTATCAAGCGTAAGAACAAGCGTGATTCCATCGCATACTCTTTACCAGTGTGGTTGGTTTCTAAGATAAAGGAAGAGTACGGAGAAGAGAGAGCGCAAGCGATTTTTGAAAGTCTACTCAAGCGTAACAAAGCCAGTATTCGAGTGACCGATTTAAGTCGAAAAGAAGAAATCAAAAAATTGCTTGGAGCAAGTGATTCTGTTTTATCAAATACTGGTCTGGTCAAGGAGCAAGGCCACTTTGCAGGACATGATTTGTTCGCAGAAGGGGCTATAACCATCCAAGACGAGTCCAGTCAATTGGTTGCTCCGACTCTTGATCTACAAGGTGATGAACAGGTCCTGGATGCCTGTGCGGCTCCTGGTGGCAAGACAGCCCATATGGCGTCTTATCTAACGACAGGTCAGGTAACAGCTCTGGATTTCTACGACCATAAACTCACTTTGATTCGAGAAAATGCGGAGCGTCTAGGTGTAGCAGATTGTGTGCAAACGCAAAAACTGGATGCTCGAAAAGTGCATGAGTTTTTTGGCAAGAATCAATTTGATAAGATTCTAGTCGATGCCCCTTGTTCAGGGATTGGACTTTTACGTCGGAAACCAGATATCAAATATAACAAAGACACTGCTGATTTCGCGTCATTACAGGAAATTCAGTTGGAAATATTAGGTAGTGTTTGTCAAACGCTACGTAAAGGTGGTATAATAACTTATAGTACCTGCACTATTGTCTCCGAGGAGAACTTTCAAGTTGTTCAAGCATTTTTAGAAAGTCATCCAGAGTTCGAGCAGGTTAAACTAGAACACGAATGCAAGGATATCCTAAAAGATGGCTGCATCCTCATTACTCCAGAATTGTACGGAAGTGATGGATTCTTTATCAGCCAATTTCGTAAGATATCCAATTAGGAAGGAACTGACACAATGGAGATTTCATTATTAACAGATGTGGGTCAGAAACGTACAAATAATCAAGACTATGTCAATCTTTTTGTCAACCGTGCCGGTCGTACGATGATTATCTTGGCTGACGGGATGGGAGGACACCGAGCAGGTAATATTGCCAGTGAGATGGCAGTAACGGATTTAGGTGTTGCCTGGGTAGATACTCAGATCGATACCGTGAATGAAGTTCGTGAATGGTTTGCAGAACACCTAGAAATTGAAAATCAAAAGATTTATCAATTGGGGCGTGATGAAGCATATAAAGGAATGGGTACAACTCTAGAAGCCCTTGCAATCATTGATAACCAAGCCATCTATGCTCATATTGGGGATTCTCGTATCGGCTTAGTTCGTGGAGAAGAGTACCACCAATTAACGAGTGATCATTCATTAGTCAATGAGTTACTCAAGGCAGGTCAATTAACACCTGAAGAAGCTGAAGCGCATCCACAAAAAAATATCATTACCCAGTCTATTGGACAAAAAGATGAGATTCAACCTGATTTAGGGATTGTAAGCTTGGAACCTGGTGACTATATCGTTATGAACAGTGATGGTCTCACGAATATGATTTCAGGAAGTGAAATCTATGACATCGTGACAAGTGATATTTCACTTGAAGACAAGGCGGCAACCTTAGTGCGATTTGCAAACAATGCCGGAGGGCTTGACAACATTACTGTTGCCTTGATTGCGATTGAGGAGGAATCAAAATGATCCAGATCGGCAAGATATTTGCCGGACGATATCGGATTATCAAACAAATTGGCCGTGGTGGGATGGCAGATGTCTACCTGGCCAAAGATTTGATTCTGGATGGGGAAGAGGTAGCGGTGAAGGTTCTGAGGACCAACTACCAAACGGACCCAATCGCTGTTGCACGTTTTCAGCGTGAAGCACGTGCGATGGCGGACCTAGATCATCCTCATATCGTTCGAATTACGGATATCGGTGAAGAAGACGGTCAACAATATCTAGCTATGGAATATGTAGCTGGGCTTGACCTCAAACGTTATATTAAAGAACACTACCCTCTATCAAACGAGGAAGCTGTTCGTATCATGGGTCAAATTCTCTTGGCTATGCGTTTGGCGCATGCAAAGGGGATTATTCACCGTGATTTAAAACCTCAAAATATACTCTTGACTCCTGATGGAACTGCAAAAGTTACTGACTTTGGGATTGCAGTGGCCTTTGCAGAAACCAGTTTGACACAGACCAACTCCATGTTGGGTTCTGTTCACTATCTATCACCTGAGCAGGCGCGTGGTTCTAAGGCGACCATACAGAGTGATATTTATGCAATGGGAATTATCTTTTTCGAAATGTTGACAGGTCATATTCCTTATGATGGAGATAGTGCTGTGACCATTGCACTTCAGCATTTCCAAAAACCACTTCCTTCTGTCATTGCAGAAAACCCATCAGTGCCACAATCCTTGGAAAACGTAGTTATAAAAGCGACAGCTAAAAAGTTGACAGACCGTTACCAAACTGTCTCGGAGATGTATGTTGACTTATTGAGCAGTCTTTCATATAATCGTCGAAATGAACCAAAGCTGGTATTTGAAGATACAAGTAAAGTTGATACAAAAACCTTACCTAAAATTTCACAGTCTACTTTAACAGCAATTCCCAAAGTGCAACCAAAGGAAGAAAGTCCTCAGAGTCAAAAGCCAACTCAAAAGGCAACTAGTAAAGGAACTGTTGCAAAACCAGTCAAGAAACGTCGTTTCAAAGCAAGGTATTTTGTGCTTTTAGCTAGTTTTATACTTGTCTTGGCTTCTCTCTTTTGGATAGTATCAAAAACGCCAGCTACCGTTGAAATTCCAAAAGTAGCAGGTCAAACTGTAGCAGAAGCCAAGGAAAATCTAAAAAAAGCTAATTTTGAAATTGGCGAGGAAAAGACTGAAGCTAGTGATACAGTAGAAAAAGGTCGAGTGATTCGAACGGATCCAGATGCTGGTTCGTCTCGCAAAGAAGGTACTAAAGTTAGTCTTATTATTTCTTCAGGTCAGCAATCGTTTAAGATTGGAAATTATATTGGACGCAAATCTACGGACGTCATTGCAGAGTTAAAAGGGAAAAAAGTTCCTGAAAATCTCATCAAGGTTGTAGAAGAGGAATCAAGTGAAACTGAGGCAGGACTTGTTATGAAACAGAGCCTGTCAGAAGGAACTACTTATGATCTCAGTAAGGCGACCGAGATTACTTTGACAGTAGCCAAGAAGGTAACTAGCGTTCCTATGCCAAGTTATATTGGATCAAGTCTTGAATTTACCAAGAATAACTTGATTCAGATAGTTGGTGTAAAAGAAGCTAATATTGAAGTGGTAGAGGTCTCTACAGCTCCAGAAGGAACTGCTGAGGAAACTGTTGTCAGTCAGAGTCCAAAACCAGGTGAAGGTGTAGATTTGAATACAACTCGTATCAAGATTTCTATCTATAAACCGAAAACAACTACAACAACAAATCCATCACAGGCTAATCCATATCGTGGAGAGACATCACCACATATTAGAGAACCTCAAACTACGACAGCACCGTCATCTCCGTCATCTCCGTCATCGAATAATCAGTCAGAGAACCATAATGGTGAGAACTAATCAATCTTTGTCACAGTTTTTGTGACAAAGATTTTTTTTCCTTAAAATTTATGATAAAATAAAAGGAGTTTAAAAAGGAGGGGAACATGGACGAATCAAAAAAACTGAATGTAATCATTGATGTCATTATGTTAGCAGGAACAATTCTGCTTCGCAATGGATCTGAAATCTATCGTGTCGAAGACACCATGATTCGAATTGCTCATTCACAAGGCATCATGGATTGTAATGTTTTGGCCATGCCTGCAGCTATTTTTTTCTCAATTGAAAATACAAATATCTCTCGAATGAAACGAGTAACCTCCTCTGCTTATAATATTGAGAAGGTGTGTGATGTCAACCAGATTTCACGGCAGCTTGTATCAGGGCAGCTTGATTTGGAGACAGCCTTTATTCAACTTAAGCAATTAAATGCTAAGCCCTCACCATATACCAATGTTCAGCTAACTGCTGCAGCGACCCTTAGTGCTCCCTTCTTCTCTATCATGTTCGGGGGGAATGTCTACGATGCCATTGGTGCAGGAGTGGCAACCATATTTGCTTTCACCTGTTCTCTTTACGTAGAAAAATTTATCCGTATTCCCTTTATGACAGCTTTTGCAGGTGCTCTTGTCTTCGGTTTGATTGCACAATTTTGGGCGCGCTATTCTGGCTTTCCTTCTACAGCTGATTTGGTCATTGCAGGTGCGGTCATGCCTTTTGTACCGGGAATTGCCCTGACCAATGCTGTCCGAGATATTATGACCAATCACATTAACTCTGGTATGAGCAAGATGTTTGAATCCTTGCTGGTTACCCTTGCCTTAGGGGCAGGCACCTCTGTCGCCCTCTTACTCATGAACTAATATGACTCTAACAACATTTTTATTGCAGGCTTTAGCTAGTCTGCTAGCTATTATCACTTTTTTAATCGTTTTAAACGTCCAACGTTCTATGCTCATTCCTGGTGGAGTTTTGGGAATGTCAATCTGGCTGCTCTATCTAATACTCAAGGAGCCAACTAATGTTATTTTGGCGACCTTTATTGCCGCTGTAATTGGTTCTTGTATCAGCCAGATTATGAGTATTCTCTACAAAACACCAGCCGTTGTGTTTGCTTTGGCCATCTTGGCTCCGCTGGTACCAGGTTATCTCTCTTATCGAACGACTTCATTTTTTGTGACAGGCGACTATAGAAACGCCATTGCCAGTGCAATGTTGGTGATGATGTTGGCCCTCGTTATCTCAATTGGAATGGCAAGTGGGACAGTTGTACTGAAGTTGTATCACTATCTCAAAAAAAATCGAGCTAGCTAAGTCTCGGTTTTTTCGTGGGTAGAGTGGTTGAAAGAACATGAGTACGACGATAGAAATGAACTTGATTTGGGGAATCAAGTCTTTTTTCGCTCATTTGACCTCAATTATGATAAAATAGAGGTGAACGAATTTTTACAATGAATGATAAAAATAGAGGTAAATATGAAAATCGGTATTGATAAGATTGGTTTTGCGACCAGTCAATACGTTTTGAAATTACAAGATTTAGCAGAAGCTCGAGGAACTGATCCTGAAAAATTGAGTAAAGGACTCCTTTTAAAAGAATTGAGTATTGCTCCTTTAACAGAGGATATTGTTACCTTGGCTGCCAGTGCAGGAAATTCTATCCTGACTGAAGAAGAGAAGCAAGAGATTGATATGGTTATCGTAGCGACAGAATCTGGAGTCGATCAAAGTAAGGCGGCTGCAGTTTTTGTACACGGTCTACTTGGAATTCAACCTTTTGCTCGTAGTTTTGAAATCAAAGAAGCTTGCTATGGTGCAACTGCGGCCCTTCACTATGCTAAGTTACACGTAGAAAATTCTCCTAAATCAAAAGTTTTGGTACTAGCTAGTGATATTGCAAAATATGGTGTCGAAACTCCTGGGGAACCAACCCAAGGAGCAGGCTGTGTTGCCATGTTGATTAGTCAAAATCCACGTGTTATGGTCTTCAACAACGATAACGTTGCGCAGACTCGTGATATCATGGACTTTTGGCGTCCAAATTATTCAACGACACCATTTGTAAATGGAGTCTACTCAACACAGCAGTATTTGGATAGCTTAAAAACGACTTGGGAAGAGTACCAAAAGCGTTATGATTGCGACTTGAATGATTTTGAAGCTATTTGTTTCCATTTGCCATATCCAAAGCTAGCTCTCAAGGGATTGAAAAAAATCCTCGATAAATCTCTACCTCAAGAGAAAAAGGATTTACTTCAAAAACACTTTGATCAGTCCATTATTTACAGCCAAAAGGTTGGGAATATCTATACAGGTTCACTCTTTTTAGGACTCTTGTCTCTTCTTGAAAATTCTGATAGTCTCAAAGCAGGGGACAAGCTAGCTCTCTATAGCTATGGAAGTGGTGCTGTATCTGAGTTCTTCAGTGTGGAATTGGTTGAAGGCTATGAACAGCAATTGCAGAAAAATCGCTTAGAATTGTTAGACCAGCGTCAAGCATTGAGCGTAGCTGATTATGAACGAATCTTCTTTGAGGAAGCAAACTTGGATGAGTCCGGTTCTGCAACCATGTCAGGCTATGAAGGACAGGACTATGCTCTGGTTGAGATTGTAGAACACCAACGTCGCTACAGCAAGGTTGAAAAATAATGAAAAAAAATTGGAATGGATTTGCTAAAAAATCAATTCAAGAGCGCCTTGAGTTAGTTAAGTCTCAGGCGCTTACTTCTATGGAAGCCCAAGAAAGTCTTGAGCAAAATGAAAATCTTAGTATAGCAGTTGCGGACCAACTGAGTGAAAATGTAGTGGGGACCTTCTCACTTCCATACTCAGTAGTTCCAGAAGTGTTGGTAAATGGTCAAGAGTACACAGTTCCTTATGTAACAGAAGAACCATCTGTCGTTGCTGCGGCTAGTTTTGCTAGTAAGATTATCAAACGTGCGGGTGGTTTTACTGCTCAGATTCATCAACGCCAAATGATTGGTCAGGTAGCTCTTTATCAGGTTCTAGATAGGGATAAAGCATGCCAGGCTATTTTGAGTCAGAAAGCAGGGCTACTCGAACAAGCAAACCAAGCCTATCCATCTATTGTCAAACGTGGTGGTGGAGCCAGAGAGCTAACAGTTGAGAAAATTTCTGGTGAGGCTGACTTTTTAGTGGTTTATCTCCATGTCGATACTCAGGAAGCCATGGGAGCTAATATGCTCAATACCATGCTTGAAGCTTTAAAACCAAGTCTAGAGGCTCTAAGTCAAGGGCAAAGTTTAATGGGAATTCTATCCAACTACGCAACAGATTCTCTAGTAACTGCAACTTGTCGGATTGCCTTTCGTTATTTGAGTCGCCAGAAGGATGAAGCGCGTGAACTAGCAGAAAAAATGGTTTTAGCCAGCCAATTTGCTCAAGCAGATCCTTATCGAGCAGCTACTCACAATAAGGGAATCTTTAATGGAATCGATGCTCTCTTGATTGCTACTGGAAATGATTGGCGGGCCATTGAAGCGGGAGCACATGCCTATGCCAGTCATGATGGTGCTTATCGAGGTCTCAGTCGTTGGACGATGGATTTGGAAACCGAAGAGCTAATAGGAGAGCTGACTATGCCGATGCCAGTTGCTACCAAAGGTGGATCAATTGGTCTTAATCCTCGTGTAGTTCTCAGTCATGAGCTGCTAGGTTATCCATCAGCTAAGGAATTGGCTCAAATTATCGTGTCAATTGGTCTTGCACAAAATTTTGCAGCTCTTAAAGCTCTTGTCAGCACAGGAATTCAGCATGGACACATGAAACTTCAAGCGAAGTCACTGGCCCTCCTTGCAGGAGCCACAGAGGCTGAAGTGCCTAAGTTGGTAGAAAGCTTGATTGCTGAAAAAACTTTTAACTTAGAAAAAGCCCAAACACTCTTGAAAAAATTAAGATTATAAGAAAAACTCAGACTGATTCAGTCCGAGTTTTTTGTTTAAATACTTTTACCTGGTAAGAGACTAACTGGCAAGAAATAACCAGTGGTAGCAACCTCTTTGCCTTCAATTTTTTGTAAGAGCAAATCAACTGTTAGGCGAGCAATCTCTTCCAAGGGTTGTTTAATGGTAGTGAGGTGAGGGTAGAAATTCTCGATAAAATAAGTCCCGTCATAGCCGATCACTTTGAGTTTTTCAGGAACAGAGAGACCAAGCTCCTGAGCAATTTTAATAACCAAAATAGCAGTCAAATCATCAGAGGCGAAAATCGCATCTGGTTTTTGTTTGGTCAAGATATTTTTAATTTCCATTTCCTTACGAAGGGGTGAAAAGTCACTGGAAACATTGATAATAGGAGCCTTTGGCAAGATTGAAGCAAAACCAGCATGACGAAGTCCAGTTGGTGAATTGGAGTTGTCATTACCTGTAATCATAATGATAGACTTGGCTCCGGTTTTAGCCAAGGTCTGAGCAGCTAGGACACCGCCAGCATAGTTATCAGAAGAAACGACAGGTATGTCTGGTGATAGGTTACGGTCAAATGAAATGATTGGAGCGGTTACGCGATTGTAATCCTCAATCCCAAGGTTATGACTTCCCGAAATGATGCCGTCCACCTGATTAGCTTCTAGCATTTCGATGTATTCGCGTTCTTTTTCTGAATCATGCTCACTATTACAGATGATGGTCTTGTAACCTTTTTTGAAGAGTTCGTGTTCCAATTTGTCAATCAATTCAGCATAGAACACATGGCTGATTTTGGGGAAAATCAAACCGATTAACTTGGCTGATTTTCCTTGAAGACTTCGAGCTAAGTTATTGGGTTTATAGCCCAGCTCACGCATAGCATCATTAACCTTTTGAATGGTTTTTTCTGAAAGATACCCCTTTTTGTTGATGACACGTGAAACAGTAGTAGGGCTGACGCCAGCCAATTTTGCGACATCAGTTAGTTTTGCGACCATATTCTAATTCGTAGTAAGTTCCAGTTGGGTTTCCAGATTTAATCACGATTCCATTTTGGTTCTCATGTGGGAAGACACGACCAGAAAATACTTTTTCTCCTTTATTAATAAAAATTTCAAAGACTGAATTATCGATGAAGATATTTACAGTAGCGGCTTGGTTATCAATTGGACATGAGCGAGTAGTTCCAAATTCTTGAGCATATTGCTCACCTGCTTGACTGCGGTCAACGGTTACTTGGCCATTGACAAGATCGAAATTGATAGAGAGCCCCTTGCCGTCTTTATCAGCAAGAAGGATGATTTCACTTTGGCTATTAGCCTCTAAGTTTAGTTCAAGTTCGTAGGTGTTCTTAGTTTCAGAACGATTTGAAAATTCCTCTTTTGAAGCACGGAGGTCCTTGATGGCTGCTACAGGATACTGATAGAGTTTTCCATCTTTAATAGTTAATTCTTTGACCAATGAGAAAGTTCCTTGGTGATCAAAGCGATCAGATGGATAAGAAACATCTGGTAAACCAAGCCAACTTACTGCTAAGGCACGTCCATCAGGAGCATTGAAGGCCTGAGTGGCATAGGCTTCGAAACCATAGTCTAGATTGTGTAGTTCAGACACATCTACCAAACGAGCATTTTCAGGGTCGAAGGAAGCACCAATTTTATACATATTTGGATAGATATTGTCATAGTCAAGAACTTTTTTATCCAAACCTTGTGGACAGTAGAGAAGGACAGGTTGTTCTCCGACAAAGACAAGATTTGGGCACTCCATCATATAGGCAGTACGGTCATTGTTGAAGTCCAAATCACCAACTTCTTGCCAGTTTGTATAATCGTTATCGACTGCTTTGTAGAGACGGACAAATCCTTTTTTCTCCAAGTCCTGACCGCCGACGATAGCATAGTATTGTCCTTTAAAGTTAAAAATTTGTGGATCACGGAAGTGGTCAGTAGCATCAGCTGGTTGATCAATTAAGATTTTATCAATCTTTTCGATTTTTCCATCCTTATCCATTAAGGCACCGATTTGATAAGGGTGACGTACCCAGTTTTCATCACGGACATTTCCTGTATAAAATAGGAACAAGTTATCGCCAAACTGCATGGCAGAACCAGAGTAGGCACCGTGGCTATCCAGAGGAGTATCAGGTAATATTTTTACACCTGTTTCAGTAAAGTGAACCAAGTCGTCGCTTTCAAGCTGAACCCAAGATTTCAAACCGTGGGCTGCACCAAAGGGGAAATTTTGGTAAAAGACAACCCACTTGCCATCAAAGTAAGAAAAACCGTTCGGGTCGTTGAGAAGACCTTGCTTGGGTTCGATGTGATAGCTTGTATGCCATGGTGACTGCGACATATTTTCTTTGATTTGTTTTATTTCTTCTTGTGTCCAATCTTCATAGCGTCTATAACGACGCTCGGTAGTCCATTCCATTTATATTCCCTCCATAAATTCTACTATCTTTATAGTAAACGTTTCCTTATAAAAAAGCAAGTCTTTTATATCGAATTTAAGAAAAAAATGCCAAACGATTGACAGATAATTAGAAACCTATTTTTATGAAAATCAATGAAAATATGAAAGATTTTGAAAAAATACACATAAAAACACGTAGAAACAGGCCTTTTTGAGAGAATTTTATCAAGAAAGTAGCAAAAACTATCAAAAATTTTAACAATCAAAAAACTTTTTCTGCAAAACGCTTGACATATTTTTGAAAGATGATAAAATAATACTCGTAGGGCGAATAAATCGCTTTCAAACAAGAACAAATTTTTTTATAAGGAGATTTTTGCAAATGACCAATACAGAAATTGCAAAAAAAGTCATCGAAGCCTTGGGTGGACGTGAGAACGTCAACAGTGTAGCTCACTGTGCGACTCGCCTCCGTGTGATGGTGAAGGATGAAGCGAAAATCAATAAGGATGCTATCGAGAACTTGGAAAAAGTTCAAGGCGCTTTCTTTAACTCAGGTCAATACCAAATCATCTTTGGTACTGGTACAGTAAACAAGATGTACGATGAAGTCGTAGCTCTTGGGTTGCCAACATCTTCTAAAGAAGATATGAAAGCAGAAGCTGCAAAACAAGGAAATTGGTTCCAACGTGCCATCCGTACTTTCGGTGACGTCTTTGTTCCAATCATTCCAGTTATCGTAGCAACTGGTCTCTTCATGGGTGTTCGTGGTCTCTTGACTGCTCTTGGAATGACACTTCCAGAAGATGTGACAACTTATACTCAGATCTTGACAGACACTGCCTTTATTATCTTGCCAGGTTTGGTTGTTTGGTCAACTTTCCGTGTATTCGGTGGTAACCCAGCTGTTGGTATCGTTCTTGGTATGATGCTCGTTTCTGATTCACTTCCAAATGCCTGGGCTGTTGCGTCTGGTGGTGAAGTAACTGCAATGCAGTTCTTCGGATTTATCCCAGTTGTAGGTTTGCAAGGTTCAGTTCTTCCAGCCTTCATCATCGGGGTTGTCGGAGCTAAGTTTGAAAAAGCAGTTCGTAAGGTTGTTCCAGATGTACTTGACCTCTTGGTAACACCGTTTGTAACACTCCTTGTAATGTCAATCCTTGGATTGTTTGTTATCGGACCAGTCTTTCACGTTGTTGAAAACTACATTCTCATTGGAACAAAAGCTATTCTTAACTTGCCATTCGGACTTGGTGGTTTCTTGATTGGTGGAGTTCACCAATTAATCGTCGTATCAGGTGTTCACCACATCTTCAACTTGCTTGAAGTTCAATTGCTTGCTGCTGACCACGCTAACCCATTCAACGCTATCATTACTGCAGCTATGACTGCTCAAGGTGCTGCAACTGTTGCCGTTGGTGTGAAAACTAAAAATCCTAAACTTAAAACTCTTGCTTTCCCAGCTGCTCTTTCTGCCTTCCTAGGTATTACTGAGCCTGCTATCTTCGGGGTTAACTTGCGTTTCCGTAAGCCTTTCTTCCTTTCATTGATTGCTGGTGCAGTCGGTGGTGGACTTGCTTCAATCCTTGGACTTGCTGGTACTGGTAATGGTATCACAGTCATCCCTGGTACAATGCTTTACATTGGGAATGGACAACTTCTACAATACCTTCTTATGGTAGCTGTATCCTTTGCACTTGGTTTTGCTCTTACTTACATGTTTGGTTACGAAGATGAAGTAGAAGAGGTTGCAGGAGCAATTTCTGAAGCTGAAACTGACCGTTTAACAGAAGAAGCAGTAACTGGTAATCTTGTTTCACTTAGCGAAGGTGTCATCCAAACACCAATCGTTGGTGACGTTGTTGCTCTTTCAAATGTGAATGACCCAGTATTCTCAAGTGGAGCTATGGGACAAGGTATCGCCGTGAAACCTAGCCAAGATGTTGTTTATGCACCAGCTGATGCTGAAGTAACAATCGTCTTCCCAACTGGCCATGCTTATGGATTGAGAACAGCTAACGGTGCTGAAATCTTAATTCACGTTGGTATCGACACTGTTTCAATGAACGGTGAAGGCTTCAACCATAAAGTTGCCCAAGGTGACAAGGTTAAAGCTGGAGATGTTCTTGGAACATTTGACTCAGCTAAGATTGCTGCTGCAGGTCTTGATAACACAACTATGGTTATCGTAACAAACACTGCAGACTTTGCTTCAGTAAATCCAGTTGCTTCTGGATCAGTTGCTAAGGGGGATGCAATCATCGAAGTTAAAGCTTAATAAATCAAAAAACGAACAAATGTGATGTTTGTTCGTTTTTGCTTGAATGATTAAATTTACAGAGAAAAAACTAAAATATAGAGTAATTTTCCTTATGGGAAT
Source organism: Streptococcus infantis (assembly GCF_047463175.1). Taxonomy (GTDB): domain Bacteria; phylum Bacillota; class Bacilli; order Lactobacillales; family Streptococcaceae; genus Streptococcus; species Streptococcus infantis_AC. The sequence goes on along the minus strand of NZ_JASHEJ010000001.1, from coordinate 670,478 downwards.
ATGCTATAATAGAGAAAACAATTACAAGAGGTTTATCATGACAAAACTATACGGAAGTTTGGAAGCAGGCGGTACAAAATTTGTCTGTGCTGTCGGAGATGAAAACTATAACGTTGTAGAAAAGGTACAATTTCCTACAACAACACCAATTGAAACAATCGATAAAACCATCGAATTCTTCTCAAAATTCGACAATCTTGCAGGACTTGCCATTGGTTCATTTGGTCCAATCGATATCGATAAAAACTCAAAAACTTACGGATTTATCACAACAACTCCAAAACCTAACTGGGCAAATGTAGACTTGCTTGGTGCTCTTCGTCGCGCTCTAAACGTGCCTATGTATTTCACGACAGACGTAAACAGTTCTGCATACGGTGAAGTAGTTGCTCGTAATAATGCCGGCGGTCGTATCGAAAACTTGGTTTATTACACTATCGGTACAGGTATCGGTGCAGGCGTTATCCAACGTGGCGAGTTTATTGGCGGTGTTGGTCACCCTGAGATGGGTCATTATTATGTGGCTAGACACCCAATGGATATTGAAAAAGAATTTAAAGGTGTTTGTCCTTTCCATAATGGATGTTTGGAAGGTTATGCAGCTGGTCCAAGTTTGGAAGCTCGTACAGGTGTTCGTGGGGAAAACATTGAACTCAACAACTCTGTCTGGGATGTTCAAGCCTACTACATTGCTCAAGCTGCAGTGAATGCGACTGTAACTTTCCGTCCAGATGTCATCGTCTTTGGTGGTGGGGTTATGGCTCAACAACATATGCTTGACCGTGTACGTGAGAAATTCACATCCTTGCTCAACGGATACCTACCAGTCCCAGATGTACGTGACTATATCGTGACTCCAGCTGTTGCTGGTAATGGTTCAGCTACACTAGGAAACTTCGTTCTTGCTAAGAGCATTGCAAAATAAGAATAAAAAATTAGAGGCTGGGACAAAAAGTCCTAGCCTCTTTTTGATGTTGGATTGTCGAGCAAGACGCAGTGGTTGAGTGGGCTCTACTACGCTGATTTCATCTACTTTTACAGCCCTACTCAACTGTGCGGAGGTGGGACGACGAAATCGAATTCTAACGAATTACCGATTTCTGTCCCACTCTCTTTTTCTATTTTCGTTTCCTGATGGAAAATATTTTGCCAAGTTTCGTGACGGCGCCAGATGCTGGTATGAATGGTATCACCGACTTGGTAGCGGATGAGCTTTGTTTTCTGGCTGATAGAGGTTAAATGAAGCTCCTTGATAGCAGAGGTTAATTCTTTTTCAGCCGTATAGGCATCCTTGTCCAGTTCTTGTCCGTCCTGGCGAATATAAATGAAGTCTTCTGCAAGTAATTCCTCCAGTTGATTTCCTTGGTCAATTAGTTGCTCTCTCATGAGCAATTTTTTATAGACATTATCTAGAATTTCATCCTCAGGGATTGGTGCTGGTTCGATATGAATGTCTGTATCAAAGACACCAAAGCGTTCTGATAACATGGATTCGACCTGGTCCGCAATTTCGTGACTTTCAAAAACAGACAGATCTGGGTTCATCTCAAGTGTGATGTCCAGATAAATGTTGCTTCCGTAAGTACGACCGCGTTGAGATTTGACCTTGCTAATCTTAGGAATTTCCATGATAGCCTTTTGGTAATCTTCTAGCAAGTGTTCATCAAAACCATCAGAAAGGCTGAAGGATGACTCGATGAAAATATCATAAGCTGTTTTAAGAATAAAGAAGGTAATGATAATAGCGACCAACTTATCCACGATTGGATAGTTGAAGCTACTAGCCAGGATAGCAATAGAAGTTCCAAGAGATGTCACGGCATCTGATAAATTATCCTTAGCTGCTGCCTTGAGGGCCTTTGATTTAGCTTGCTTACTCAGATGGGTATTGTAGAGATAAACGGCGAACATGATGATAGCAGAGATGACTCCCAGAGTCGCCCCAAGTGGATCAATGACTGTTTGCTCTCGGCTGAGTATTTTTTGGATGGTGTCACGTAGAACATCAAAGCCAACGTAAAACATGATGATGGAAGTGATGAGACTTGCCAAATCCTCTATTTTCCAGTGGCCGAAGCGATGATCTCTATCTGCCGGTTGGCGAGCCAAACGAATCCCGATGAGAAGGGCCACGTTTCCAACGATATCTGAAACGTTGTTAAAACCATCTGCCACCAAACTGGATGAATGGAGGAGGTGTCCGGTCGCTAGCTTAGCTGCAGACAAGAATAGATAGGTCAAAATACTGATAATGGCACCACGCTCAGCCAATTTTAAGTTTGAAACCGATTGATTCATCTAACTCCCCTTCTAGCATTTTAGTATTCTTTCATTATACTGGTTTTCCAAGGAAAATTCAAATGGATGGAGATGATAGAATAAAATATAAAATACTTTTTTTAAAAAAGAAAACGTGTTAAAATATTATTCGTACCATTATACTTTTTTATATAAAAATATTATCAGATAACTTTAATTTTCATTCTAGCACCTAATTCACTTGCAGAGATAAGTTGACTATACTATATAGTATAGTTGAAATAGGTAGATTTAAACACAATCGGATTAATACTAATACTGATGCTAGCTATCTTAAAACAAGATTTAAGACCAAACTTATAATGTTTGTTGTTCATTGATCATTTTAACATGCATCTATTCACCCGTTGAAAACTATTTTAGATATTCTTATGCTTATATGATGAGTATTCCTTTATTGCCTTTAATTTATGTTAAAGAAGAAAAAAACTGAAAACTAGAAAGACTTTAGAATAATGACAATTTCTATAATAATTCCTTGCTTTAACGAAGAAGAATCTATCCCGATTTTTTTCAGAGAAGTTGAAAAAATTGCTTTACAGATTCATGAAGATATAGAATATATTTTTGTTGATGATGGTTCAAAAGATGGAACTCTATCTATTTTAAGAAAGTTGAGTAGTGAACATAACCGAGTCAATTATGTGTCTTTCTCACGTAATTTTGGTAAAGAGGCTGCTCTCTATGCTGGATTGAAGCAAGCAAAGGGAGACTATGTTGCAGTCATGGATGCGGATCTTCAGGATCCACCAGAGTTATTAGTCCAAATGAAATCTATACTAGATGAAGATGAAGATATTGACTGTGTAGGAAGCTACCGTGTTAATCGTAAGGGAGAACCATTTATCCGTTCGATTTTTGCAAAATTATTTTACCGTATCATTAATAAAATTAGTCAGTTAAATATTGTTGATGGTGCACGTGATTTTCGCTTGATGCGTCGTCAAATGGTAGATGCAATATTGGAGCTATCTGAATATAATCGCTTTTCAAAAGGTATCTTTGCTTGGGTTGGCTTTAAAACTAAATATTTAGAATATAATAATGTTGAACGGGTGGCAGGAAATACTTCGTGGAGTTTTTGGTCTCTATTTAAATACTCACTTGAAGGAATAATTAACTTTTCAGATGCTCCGCTTAATATCTCATTTTTCATGGGAGGATTGGTGTGTTTAGTGTCCTTTATCTTAATGTTCTTAATTGTGGTTAGAACTTTGATAATGGGAAATCCTACTTCAGGGTGGACTTCAATTATGACAGTTATCCTTTTCTTAGGTGGCCTACAATTGCTCTCAATTGGTATTATGGGTAAATATATTGGAAAAATATTTCTAGAAACCAAAAAAAGGCCTATATATTTGGTAAAGGAGAAAAATCGTGAAAGTTTGTAGAAAGCCTTTAGTTAGTTATTTATTAATGTGTAGCTTCATTTTTATTTTGATTTATATTCTAAATCATTTTACACTATATACTTCAGATGATTTTCGTTATAGATATATTTATAAGAGTTATCTACCTACTGGAAATGAAGAAACAATCAAAAATATTTTTGATTTAGTTACATCTCAAGTAAATCATTGGACAATATGGAATGGTCGCTTCACAGGGCATAGCATTGTTCAAATTTTTATGCAATTTGATAAAGTATATTTTAATATTTTTAATTCAATTGTTTTTGTACTACTTATAGTATTAATAGAGAAGTTAAGTTCTAATTTAATTAAGGTAAATTCTAAAAATAGTCGTGTCTTTTTCCTGATTTTATCATTTTTTATGCTTTGGTGGTTTTTACCAGAAATTGGAAAAACGGTCTTATGGATATCAGGTTCAGGAAATTATCTATGGACAGCAGTCATAGATTTATTGTGGTTCTATCTATTTACCAAGAAAGATCTTCGTATAAATCTTTTACCTTTTACTGTATTGCTAGCCTTCTTGATGGGGGCAGGGAATGAAAATACTTCTCCAGCATTTATTCTCTGGGGCATACTATATTTGACATTTCATATATGGAAAGATAATTTTCCAAAGTGGAAAATTATTGAAATTGTTAGTGCTACAGTAGGTTTCTTTTTAATGATTTCTTCGCCTGGTTCTCGTCATAGAGCAGGTGAGATTGCAATTTTTGATAATCTTAAAGGAAAGATATTTGAATTAGTCCAATTATCTTTTGGAAAATACGAAGTCTTATATTTAATGATTGCAATATTAGTCGGTTATTTATTGGTCAGCAAACTGATAAAAAAAGAACAATTTATCGAAGTATGTTTTGTAATGCTAGCTCATTTTGCTTGTATATATAGTCTCATTGCTAGTAATGAGAAACCAGATAGAGTTTTCTTTGGAGCAAGTATTCTTATTTGTTTAGCAGTTATTCAGTTATTAAAATTAACACTTGACAATATAAAATCATTAGAAAAACTTCTAGTTGTTTATGTAATAGTAGTAGCCATTAAATTTGGTGTTTCCTACAATAATGTTGTGCAAGATAATTATGAAACGTATATTCAAGTTCAACAGCAGTATACAGAGCTAAGAAATGCTCAAAAAACAGGTCGAGACAAAGTTGTATTAAAATTTTTTAAGCAGCCTAAATATTTATATAATGCCTATCTTGGGACGGAAAATTTACGTCCAAATAGTGATGCTTGGTTTAATCAATGGATGGCAGTCTTTTTTGGTGTTCAAAGTGTAGAAGGAAAAAATTAGTTGCCTAGAATTATATTAAATTGATTAGATGTTCTTTCAGTTATTGAATAAAGTAAAAAAAATTGATATAATAGAACTACTCAAGGGAGTAGCTGGCGGTTAACCGCGATAGTGTCGTCATTACGAATTATTTCCGGCACTATATTAAACAGCGAGACTTGTTTTTTTAAAAAACAGGTCTCTTTTTTTGTAAAAAGAGGCCAAAAAGGAGGAGACTGTTTTGTCGAAAGAACAAAATAAAGACTTGTTTTACACACAGACCTCAGAAGAAGTCCTAAAGAACTTGGACTCATCTATCGAAGGTTTGTCAACTGCTCAAGCTCAAGAACGCTTAGCGACTTATGGTCGAAATGAGTTGGAAGAGGGCGAGAAACGTAGTCTACTAGCTAAATTCCTTGATCAATTTAAGGATTTGATGATTATCATCTTGCTTGCGGCAGCGGCACTTTCTGTGATTACAGAAGGAATGGACGGTCTAACGGATGCCATTATCATCTTGGCCGTTGTTGTCTTGAATGCTGCTTTTGGGGTTTACCAAGAAGGGCAAGCAGAAGCAGCCATTGAAGCTCTGAAAAATATGTCTAGCCCGATGGCTCGTGTTCGTCGTGATGATCATGTTATTGAGATTGACTCAAAAGAATTGGTCCCTGGGGATATCGTCTTGCTTGAAGCGGGAGATGTCGTTCCTGCAGATATGCGTTTGTTTGAAGCAGCTTCTCTTAAAATAGAAGAAGCAGCTCTTACAGGGGAGTCTGTGCCAGTTGAAAAAGATGTGACAGGACTTGTTGAAGCAGATGCTGGTATCGGGGATCGTGTTAACATGGGTTACCAAAACTCAAACGTAACATACGGTCGTGGTATTGGTGTCGTGACCAACACTGGTATGTACACAGAAGTTGGTAAGATTGCGGATATGTTGGCCAACGCAGACGAAACAGAAACACCGTTGAAGCAAAGCTTGGAACAATTATCTAAGGCCTTGACTTACTTAATCATTGTGATTGCAGTGATTACCTTCTTGGTTGGTGTCTTTGTTCGTGGCGAACATCCATTAGAAGGCTTGATGGTGGCGGTTGCCCTTGCGGTTGCAGCTATTCCAGAAGGGCTTCCTGCTATTGTAACCATCGTTCTATCTTTGGGAACTACAACCCTTGCCAAACGGAATTCTATCGTCCGTAAATTGCCAGCGGTTGAAACGCTTGGTTCAACAGAAATCATTGCATCTGATAAAACAGGTACTTTGACGATGAACCAAATGACTGTTGAAAAGGTTTATACCAACGGTCAATTGCAAAGCTCGGCATCTGAAATTGCGGCTAGCAACAATACCCTCCGTGTCATGAACTTTGCCAACGATACCAAGGTGGACCCATCTGGCAAATTGATCGGTGACCCTACTGAAACTGCTCTTGTACAGTTTGGTTTGGACCACAACTTTGATGTCCGTGAAGTCTTGAAGGATGAGCCACGTGTGGCTGAATTGCCTTTTGACTCAGACCGTAAACTCATGTCTACCATTCATAAGGAATCTGACGGTTCTTACTTTATCGCTGTCAAGGGTGCACCTGACCAATTGCTCAAGCGTGTGACTCGTATCGAAGTCAATGGGGAAGTTCGTCCAATCACAGAAGAGGATAAAAATGCCATCCTTGCAACCAACAAAGACTTGGCTAAACAAGCCCTTCGTGTCTTGATGATGGCTTACAAGACAAGTCATGAAATTCCAACCTTGGAATCTGAAATTGTTGAATCTGACCTCATCTTCTCTGGTTTGGTCGGCATGATTGACCCTGAGCGTCCAGAAGCTGCAGAAGCTGTACGTGTCGCTAAAGAAGCAGGTATCCGTCCGATTATGATCACTGGTGACCACCAAGATACAGCGGAAGCTATTGCCAAACGTCTTGGAATCATTGATCCAAATGATACAGAAGACCATGTCTTCACTGGTGCTGAATTGAATGAACTCACTGATGAAGAATTCCAAAAAGTCTTCAAGCAATACTCTGTATACGCACGTGTATCACCTGAGCACAAGGTTCGCATCGTTAAAGCTTGGCAAAATGAAGGTAAGGTTGTCGCTATGACGGGTGATGGGGTCAACGATGCGCCTTCACTTAAGACAGCTGACATCGGTATCGGTATGGGGATTACAGGTACAGAAGTTTCTAAAGGAGCATCTGATATGGTCCTTGCTGATGATAACTTTGCAACCATTATCGTAGCGGTAGAAGAAGGACGTAAGGTCTTCTCAAATATCCAAAAATCCATCCAATACCTCTTGTCTGCTAATATGGCTGAAGTTTTCACCATCTTCTTTGCAACATTGTTAGGTTGGGATGTGCTTCAACCAGTGCATCTTCTCTGGATTAACCTGGTAACAGATACGCTACCAGCCATCGCCCTTGGTGTGGAACCAGCTGAGCCAGGCGTCATGACTCACAAACCTCGTGGGCGTAAGTCTAACTTCTTTGATGGTGGTGTCTTCGGAGCAATCATTTATCAAGGGATCTTCCAAACCATGCTAGTTTTGGGTGTTTATGGTTGGGCTCTTCTCTTCCCAGAGCACCAAGGTCATACTGAAATCCATGCGGATGCCCTTACCATGGCTTTTGCAACTCTCGGTCTGATCCAATTGCTCCATGCCTTTAACGTTAAGTCAGTTTACCAATCAATCTTTAAAGTGGGACTCTTTACGAACAAGACCTTTAACTGGTCTATCCCAGTTGCCTTCGTCCTCTTTGTGGTGACAATTTTGGTTCCTGGATTTAATAATCTCTTCCACGTTTCAAACTTGAGCTTGACTCAATGGATGGTGGTCGCTGTAGGAGCACTTATGATTGTAGTCCTTGTTGAAATTGTCAAAGCAGTTCAACGAGCACTTGGAAAAGATAAAAACGCTATTTAAACATTGAAAAGTCATCTTTGGATGGCTTTTTTGCTTTTATATATGGTAAACAGAGATAGATTTTATGCTATAATCAAGTTGAGAAAAAGATGGAGGAATAGTAGTTGGAAGAGAAAATTGTCAAAGATATCTTGTTTTTGTCGCAGGTATCCCAGCCTGCTAGTCAGGAAGATTTACCCCTAGTAAAGGATTTGCAGGATACCCTACAGGCTAACCGAGAAAGCTGTGTTGGACTAGCGGCCAATATGATTGGGGTACAAAAACGCGTCATTATTTTTAATATCGGAATGATTCCCATGGTTATGTTTAATCCAGTTCTCCAATCTTTTGAAGGATCATACGAGACAGAGGAAGGTTGTTTGTCTTTGACAGGTGTAAGACCGACAACTAGGTATGAGAAGATTACAGTAAGCTACAGAGATATCCATTGGCAAGAGCAGACCATTACCCTGACGGGTTTTCCGGCTCAGATTTGTCAACACGAATTGGATCATTTGGAAGGGATTATCATATAGGCTTTGTATCCTAGAACAGGGTACATCCTTCAAGCTTAAGGAAACAAACTCGTTTTTCTTGCACTCTTGTTTGAAATTTGTGATAATGAAAGAAAGAATAATAAATGGAGGACAGTCAAATGGGATTTTATCTGATGATTGGTTCGATGTTGCTTGGTCTTTTTGCTTTGAAGATAGGATTTTCTCATCTAAAGGAGAAAAAGTTTAATCTGTCATCTATCTTGGCAAGCTGCCTTGGGACAGCACTAGTTCTCTTTGCAATCTGGTTAGGATTGCCAAAATAAGGAAAGAAGCCTCGGTATTCACCGAGGTTTTTAGGTGCAAATCCTTGGTAGTCCTAAAAAAATATGCTACACTAACACTATGAAAATTCTAATCCCAACTGCAAAAGAAATGAATATCGAAATCCCTAGTTTAGAGGCTAAACCTTTGTGTCCTGAAAGTCAGGCAGTGTTGAATGAATTGGCCAGATATTCTGCCCAAGAGCTGGAGAACTTTTACAAAATATCTGCTGAAAAAGCGCAAGAGGAGTATGACCATATCCAGGACTTGAAAAATGGAACTGCGATAAACTATCCAGCCTTGCACCTCTTTGATGGACTCATGTATCGCAACATCAAACGGGACGATCTCACCAAGGAGGAGCAAATCTATCTAGAGAAACACCTCATGATAACGTCAGCTCTCTATGGTGTGATTCCAGCCTTTGAACCGATTGCGCCTCACAGACTGGACTTTTTGATGAAGCTTAAAGTTGCTGGGAAAAGCCTGAAAAGTCACTGGCAGTCAGCCTATGAGGAGTCAATGAAAGACCAGGAGTTAATCTTTTCTCTCTTGTCATCAGAGTTTGAAACTGTCTTTCCTAAAAAAATCCGTGAGAAAATGCTGACCTTCAAGTTTATGGAAGAGCGAGATGGTAAACTTAAAATCCACTCAACTATTTCTAAAAAAGCTAGAGGGACTTTCTTAACAGCCTTGATGGAAAATCAGGTAACCTCAGTTGAAGAGATTAAAAAGCTCAGCTTTGCGGGTTTCAATTATAGAGAAGACTTGTCTAGTGATAAGGAATTGGCTTTTGTGAAATAGATTGAAAATAGAGAGAGTGGGACAGAAATCGGTAATTCGTTAGAATTCGATTTCGTCGTCCCACCTCCGCACAGTTGAGTAGGGCTGTAAAAGCTGATGAAATCAGCGTAGTGGAGCCCACTCAACCACTGCGTCTTGCTCGACAATCCATAGACAAATGAGAGGCTAGGACTTTTGTCCCAGCCCTTTTTTGTGATTTGGTGCTCCTATTTTTAGTTTAGAATGGTAGGAATTTTCTCACAATTTTGGTATAATAGGACTATTAGAAAATTTCGAGGAGACAAACATGTCAGTTAAGATTGCTTTACTTGGATTTGGTACAGTAGCCAGTGGTGTGCCATTCTTGCTAAAGGAAAATAAAGAAAAAATTGTTCAAGCAGCCCAGTCAGAAATTGAAGTAGCTAAAGTTTTGGTCAAAGACGATCAAGAGAAAGCCCGCTTGCTTGAAGCAGGAAATGATTTTAATTTTGTAACAAATATCGATGAAATCTTGTCAGACAAAGACATTACTATTGTTGTTGAGTTGATGGGACGTATTGAACCTGCTAAAACCTTTATCACTCGTGCTTTAGAAGCAGGGAAACACGTCGTGACAGCTAACAAGGATCTTTTAGCAGTCCATGGTGCAGAATTACTTGAGGTAGCCAAAGCTCACAATGTTGCCCTATACTATGAAGCAGCTGTTGCAGGAGGAATCCCAATCCTTCGTACCTTGGTCAACTCATTAGCATCAGACAAAATCACACGTGTTCTTGGTGTTGTCAACGGAACATCTAACTTCATGATGACCAAAATGGTAACAGAAGGCTGGTCTTATGAAGATGCTTTGGCAGAAGCTCAACGACTTGGCTTTGCTGAAAGCGACCCTACCAATGACGTTGACGGGATTGATGCGGCCTACAAGATGGTCATCCTTAGTCAGTTCGCCTTTGGGATGAATGTCAAGTTTGAAGATGTGGGTCACCAAGGAATTCGCAACATCACTCCAGAAGATGTAGCAGTAGCTCAAGAGCTTGGTTATGTTGTGAAATTAGTTGGTTCTATCGAAGAAACAGCTTCTGGGATTGCTGCTGAGGTTACGCCAACCTTCCTTCCTAAGACTCACCCGCTTGCAAGTGTTAATGGCGTTATGAATGCGGTATTTGTGGAGTCTATCGGTATCGGCGAGTCTATGTACTATGGACCAGGTGCTGGTCAAAAACCAACTGCAACAAGTGTTGTGGCTGATATTGCCCGCATCGTTCGTCGTCTGAATGATGGAACAATTGGAAAAGCCTTTAATGAATACATCCGTCCAGTAGTCTTGGCTAAGCCAGAAGATGTCAAAGCTAATTACTATTTCTCAATCTTGGCTCCAGATTCAAAAGGTCAAGTCTTGAAATTGGCTGAACTCTTTAATGCGGAAGATATCTCCTTCAAGCAAATCCTTCAAGATGGTAAGCAAGAAGGCAAGGCTCGTGTTGTCATCATCACTCATAAGATCAACAAGGCGCAACTTGAAAATATTACAGACTCTTTGAAGGCGGTAGCCGAGTTTGAACTTCTCAACACCTTCAAGGTTTTAGGAGACTAAGATGAAGATTATTGTACCTGCTACAAGTGCCAATGTGGGTCCTGGATTTGACTCGGTTGGTGTAGCTGTAACCAAGTATCTAGAAATTCAGGTTTGTGAGGAACGTGAAGAATGGATGATTGAGCATCAACTAGGCAAATGGATTCCACGTGATGAACGTAATCTTTTGCTGAAGATTGCTCTACAAATTGTTCCAGACCTCCAACCTAGACGTCTGAAGATGGTCAGTGATATTCCGCTTGCGCGTGGACTAGGTTCATCGAGCTCGGTCATCGTTGCTGGGATTGAACTGGCAAATCAATTAGGAAATCTAAAATTAACTGATCATGATAAGTTACAATTGGCAACCAAGATTGAAGGGCATCCTGATAATGTTGCGCCAGCTATCTATGGTAATCTGGTCATTGCCAGTTCGGTAGAAGGTCAGGTTTCAGCAGTAGTGGCGCCTTTCCCAGAGTGTGCTTTTCTAGCTTATATTCCAAACTATGAATTGCGTACTCGCGATAGTCGTGGTGTCTTGCCAAAGAAACTCTCTTACAAGGAAGCCGTTGCTGCAAGTTCTATCGCCAATGTGGCTATTGCAGCCCTACTGACTGGAGATATGGTCAAAGCAGGCCAGGCGATTGAGAGTGATCTTTTCCATGAGCGTTACCGTCAAGAACTGGTGAGAGAATTTGCGACCATCAAGAAAGTTGCCAAGAGAAATGGTGCTTATGCGACCTACTTGTCTGGTGCTGGGCCTACTGTCATGGTTCTAGCTGAGCCTGATAAGATGCCTAAAATTAAGGCAGAGCTTGAAAAACAACCTTTCAAAGGCAAGCTTCATGATTTGCAAGTTGATACACAAGGCGTTCGCGTCGAAGAAAAGTAAACAGAACAATGGGATGGGGAAACTCTCTATTAGAGGCTTCCTGTCCTTTTTTTGAAAATGAAATACGGGATATAAATTGTTTCCCGTGTTTAGCGACCGACAGACGGTCAAGGAGGATTTGAAATGGCAGAAATATATTTAGCAGGCGGTTGTTTTTGGGGCTTGGAAGAATACTTTTCACGTATTTCTGGAGTGCTGCAAACCAGTGTTGGTTATGCTAATGGTCAAGTAGAAACCACCAATTATCAACTGATCAAAGAAACAGATCACGCAGAGACTGTGCAAGTCATTTATGATGAGAAGGCGGTCTCGCTCCGTGAGATTTTACTCTATTATTTCCGAGTCATTGATCCTTTATCTGTCAACCAACAAGGGAATGACCGTGGTCGTCAATACCGCACAGGGATTTATTACCTAGAAGAAGCTGATCTACCAACGATCAATACAGTAGTTCGCGAGCAAGAACTCCTCATCGGTCGTAAAATTGCAGTAGAAGTGGAGAAACTACGTCACTATATCTTGGCTGAAGACTATCACCAAGACTATCTCAAGAAAAATCCTGGTGGTTATTGCCACATTGATGTGAGAGATGCCGAGAAACCACTGATAGATGCTGCTAACTATGAAAAACCGAGTCAGGCAGTTTTACGAGAAAGTTTATCAGAAGAGTCCTACCGAGTTACCCAAGAGGCGGCGACGGAAGCTCCCTTTAGCAATGCTTATGACCAAACTTTTGAGGAAGGAATTTATGTCGATATCACGACTGGTGAGCCCCTCTTCTTTGCCAAGGATAAGTTTGCCTCAGGCTGTGGTTGGCCAAGTTTTAGCCGTCCTATTTCCAAGGAACTCATTCATTACTACCAGGACTTGAGTCACGGTATGGAGCGTATCGAAGTTCGTTCACGTTCAGGAAATGCTCACTTGGGACATGTCTTTACAGACGGACCTCAGGAACTAGGTGGTTTACGCTATTGTATCAATTCTGCATCCTTACGATTTATCGCTAAGGATGAAATGGAAGAAGCAGGCTATGGCTACCTACTTCCATATTTGAACAAGTAAAAAGAGAGAGTGGGACAGAAATCGGTAATTCGTTAGAATCCGATTTCGTCGTCCCACCTCCGCACAGTTGGGTAGGGCTGTAAAAGCTGATGAAATCAGCGTAGTAGAGCCCACTCAACCACTGCGTCTTTCTCGACAATCCAAAGACAATTGAGAAGCTAGGACTTTTGTCCCACTCTCTTCATGTTGAAATAGAAGGGACACATGAAACAATTACTTTCTTACTTTAAACCCTACCTCAAGGAGTCATTTCTAGCGCCCTTGTTTAAGTTGCTAGAAGCCGTTTTTGAACTCTTGGTTCCCTTGGTGATAGCTGGGATTGTCGACCAATCTATCCCTCAAAAAGATCAAGGACATCTCTGGATTCAAATGGGGCTCCTCTTTGTTTTTGCAGTTATCGGAGTTTTGGTAGCCTTAGTTGCTCAATTTTACTCAGCCAAGGCAGCAGTAGGCTTTACCAAGGAGTTGACCAATGACCTCTATCGTCATATTCTTTCCTTGCCCAAGGATAGTAGAGCCCGCTTAACGACCTCGAGTTTGGTGACGCGTTTGACTTCAGATACCTTTCAGATTCAGACAGGGATCAATCAATTTTTACGCCTATTTTTAAGGGCTCCTATTATTGTTTTTGGTGCCATTTTTATGGCTTATCGTCTCTCGCCTGAATTGACCTTCTGGTTTTTGGTCATGGTTGCCATTTTGTCCTTTGTTATTGTCGTGTTATCACGGTTGGTCAATCCTCTTTATAGTATTTTGAGAAAGAAAACAGACCAGCTGGTTCAGGAAACACGCCAACAGATACAAGGTATGCGCGTGATTCGTGCCTTTGGTCAAGAAAAAAGAGAAATTGAACATTTCCAACGACTGAATCAAGTCTATACGGCTATCCAAATGAAGACAGGTTACTGGTCTAGTCTGTTGACACCCTTGACCTATTTGATCGTCAACGGAACCTTGTTAGTGATTATCTGGAATGGCTATATTTCTATCCAAGGAGGTTGGCTCAGCCAAGGTGCCTTGATTGCCTTGATTAACTATCTCCTGCAAATCTTGGTAGAGTTAATTAAGCTCGCCATGCTCATCAATTCACTCAACCAGTCTTATATTTCTGCCAAGCGGATTGAGGAAGTTTTTGAAGAAAAGCCTGAAGATATACTGGCAGAAATTGCTCAAAAAGAAACTTCCTCGAACCAGTCCTTACAAGTCGAACACTTGAGCTTTACCTACCCAGATGCTGCTCAACCATCCTTGCGAAATCTTTCTTTTGCTATGCAACAAGGACAAATTCTTGGAATCATCGGGGGGACTGGTTCTGGTAAGTCAAGTTTGGTACAGGTTCTACTTGGTCTTTATACGGCAGATAAGGGAAGCATTTCCCTTTATCGAGATGGACGTAGTCCTCGCAATCTTTCTGAATGGAGGTCCTGGATGGCTTATGTGCCTCAAAAGGTTGAACTCTTTAAGGGAACCATTCGTTCTAACTTGACTCTGGGTATGGAAGAATCAGTCTCTGACCAAGAACTCTGGCAGGCTTTAGAAATTGCTCAGGCCAAGGATTTTGTCAGTGACAAGGAAGGTCAGCTGGACGCAGAGGTTCAAGCAGGCGGTCGTAATTTCTCAGGTGGACAAAAACAACGTTTGTCTATCGCCTGAGCAGTTTTGCATCGAGCACCATTTCTTATCTTGGATGATGCGACTTCGGCTCTTGATACCATTACCGAGTCTAATCTTCTGAAGGCTGTTCAAGATAACCTGCCAAACACCAGCTTGATCTTGATTTCCCAACGAACTTCAACTTTGAAGATTGCTGATCAAATTCTTCTTTTAGAAAAAGGGGAGCAATTAGCACTTGGAAATCATGAGGAATTGATGGAGACTAGCCAAGTCTATCGTGAAATCAATGCATCCCAACATGGAAAGGAGGACTAGAATGAAAGGCAAACATGCGAGTCAAACCCTTAAACGATTAGCAAAAGATTTAGCTGGCCATCCCGTCCTTCTTTTCCTGGCTTTCTTGGATACTATTGCTCAGGTAGCCCTATCAATCTATCTACCAATCTTGATAGGACAAGTGATTGACCAAGTTTTAGTGACGGGCTCATCTCAGGTATTTTGGCAGATTTTCCTCCAGATGGTATTGGTGGTGATAGGGAATACGCTGGTACAATGGGCCAATCCTCTCCTCTATAATCGACTGATTTTCTCCTATACCAGAGATTTGCGCGAAAAAATCATTGAAAAGCTCCATCGTCTTCCGATTGCCCTTGTAGATAGACAAGGTAGTGGGGAAATGGTCAGCCGTGTAACGACAGATATCGAGCAGTTGGCAGCGGGTCTGAATATGATTTTCAACCAATTTTTCATAGGAGTTTTGATGATTTTGGTCAGTATCCTTGCTATGCTTCAGATTCATCTTTTGATGACTCTCTTGGTTCTGCTCTTAACACCTCTATCTATGGTCATTTCACGCTTTATCGCTAAGAAATCCTACCATCTTTTTCAAAAGCAGACAGAGACTAGGGGGATTCAGACTCAGTTGATAGAAGAATCGCTCACCCAACAGACCATTATCCAGTCTTTCAATGCTCAGGAAGAATTTATCGAGAGACTTCATGAGGCAAATGAGAACTACGCAGGTTATTCTCAGTCGGCTATCTTTTATTCATCGACAGTCAATCCTTCCACCCGTTTTGTCAATTCCCTTATTTATGCCCTACTTGCTGGTGTTGGAGCCTTGCGAATCATGGCGGGTTCAACTTTGACGGTTGGTCGTTTAGTGACCTTTTTGAACTATGTGCAGCAGTACACCAAGCCTTTTAATGATATTTCATCAGTCTTAGCCGAGTTGCAAAGCGCCTTAGCTTGTGCAGAACGTGTTTATGCTATTCTAAAAAGTCCTGAGGTTACAGAAACTGGTCTTAAAGAATTGAATAGCGACCAAGTCAAGGGAGCTATTTCCTTTAAACATGTTTCTTTTGGTTACAATCCTGAAAAGATCTTGATTAAGGATCTGTCTATTAATATTCCAGCCGGTAGTAAGGTTGCTATCGTTGGACCAACGGGTGCTGGGAAGTCTACCCTTATCAATCTCCTCATGCGTTTTTACCCGATTAACTCAGGAGATATTTTGCTAGACGGTCATTCTATTTACGACTATACTAGAGCATCTCTTCGACAACAGTTTGGGATGGTGCTCCAAGAAACTTGGCTCAAGCAGGGAACCATTCATGACAATATTACCTTTGGTAATCCTGATGCTAGCCGAGAGCAGGTTATTGCAGCAGCCAAGGCAGCAAATGCGGATTTCTTTATCCAACAATTGCCACAGGGATATGATACCAAGCTTGAAAATTCAGGGGAATCCTTGTCTGTTGGTCAAGCTCAGCTTTTGACCATTGCCCGCGTCTTTCTAGCCATTCCTAAGATTCTGATCTTAGACGAGGCGACTTCATCCATCGATACCCGGACAGAGGTGCTGGTTCAGGACGCCTTTGCCAAACTCATGAAAGGACGGACAAGCTTTATCATCGCCCACCGTTTATCGACCATTCAAGATGCTGATTTGATTCTTGTCTTGGTCGATGGAGATATTGTCGAATATGGCAATCATGAGGAACTCATGACGAGAAAAGGCAAATACTATCAAATGCAGCAAGCAGCAGCTTTTAGCCCAGAATAAATGGGAAAGCCATTATAATGTCAATGAACAAACAAGAAAAGTTGCCTTCGGGTGACTTTTTTGTTACAATAGCTAGAAAAATTATCCCGTATGAATACTTATATAGAAAAGGAGCCTAGGGATGAAAGTCTTTCAGCATGTAAATATCGTGACTTGTGACCAAGATTTCCATGTCTATCTGGATGGGATTTTAGCTATTAAAGAATCCCAAATCGTCTATGTCGGTCAGGAAAATCAAGAGATTCTTAAACAAGTAGATCAAATCATAGACTATCAGGGTGCCTGGATTATGCCTGGCTTGGTTAACTGCCATACTCACTCTGCCATGACAGGCTTGAGAGGCATTCGTGATGATAGCAATCTCCACGAATGGCTGGAGGACTATATCTGGCCAGCAGAAGCAGAATTCACACCAGAGATGACCACAAAGGCTGTCAAAGAGGCGCTAACAGAGATGCTCCAGTCAGGAACGACAACTTTCAATGATATGTACAATCCTAATGGAGTGGAGATAGAAAAGATTTATGAGGCAGTCAAGGCATCCAAGATGCGTTGCTATTTTTCTCCAACCCTCTTTTCTTCAGATGTGGAGACGACGGCTGAAACTATAACCAGAACTCGAGCTATTATCGAGACAATCAAAGGCTACCAAGACCCAAATTTCAAGGTGATGGTGGCCCCTCATTCGCCCTACAGTTGTAGTCGAGATTTGCTGGAGGTAAGTCTTGAGCTAGCAAAAGAAGAAAACATTCCTCTTCATATCCATGTTGCAGAAACACAGGAAGAGTCAGGCATTATCCTGAAACGCTATGGCAAACGCCCATTAGCCTTTCTAGATGAACTCGGATATTTAGATCATAAAGCTGTCTTTGCTCATGGTGTGGAGTTAAATGAAGCAGAGATTGCCCGCTTGGCAGATTCGCAAGTTGCTATCGCCCACAATCCTATCAGCAACCTCAAATTAGCCTCAGGGATTGCACCAGTCGTCCAACTTCAAAAAGCAGGAGTAGCAGTTGGTATTGCGACGGACTCAGTTGCGTCTAACAATAACCTGGATATGTTTGAGGAAGGGCGGACTGCAGCACTCTTACAGAAGATGAAGAGTGGCGATGCCAGCCAATTTCCGATCGAAACCGCCCTCAAGACCTTGACAATCGAGGGTGCTAAGGTGTTAGGAATGGCAGATGAGATTGGTAGTTTGGAAGTCGGCAAGCAAGCTGATTTCCTCGTCATCCAACCCCAAGGCAAAATCCATCTCCAACCTCAAGAAAACATGCTGTCTCACCTCGTTTATGCCGTCAAATCCAGTGATGTTAATGATGTCTATATCGCTGGTGAGCAAGTCGTGAAAGACGGCCAAGTGCTGACTGTTAACTTGTAAAAAGTAGTATAAATTTACGAAATCTCATAGGAAATTTCTTGTGAGGTTTTTAGATTTTTGCTAGAAATAAGGTCAGTAGATGTCTTGCAAAATATATTGATACTAAAATAGAAAAACACCGATTAGATAAATAAAAAAAATTATGGTATAATAAAACGATACAATTAAAGGAGTATGTATGGACATTTCAGAAATTCGTCAAAAAATTGACGCAAATCGTGAAAAATTAGCTTCTTTCAGGGGGTCTCTTTGACCTCGAAGGTTTAGAGGAAGAAATTGCCATTTTGGAAAACAAAATGACAGAACCTGATTTTTGGAACGATAATATTGCGGCCCAAAAAACATCGCAAGAATTAAACGAACTCAAAAATACCTATAATACCTTCCACAAGATGGATGAGTTGCAGGATGAAGTTGAAATTTTACTGGACTTTTTGGCAGAGGATGAATCCGTTAAGGATGAGTTGGTTGAAAAACTCTCTGAGTTAGATCAGATGATGACCAGCTACGAAATGACCCTTCTCTTGTCAGAACCCTATGATCACAACAATGCCATCCTTGAAATCCATCCTGGTTCAGGGGGGACAGAGGCTC
The DNA here is from genome assembly GCF_047463175.1 of Streptococcus infantis. Classification (GTDB taxonomy): domain Bacteria; phylum Bacillota; class Bacilli; order Lactobacillales; family Streptococcaceae; genus Streptococcus; species Streptococcus infantis_AC. The sequence goes on along the minus strand of NZ_JASHEJ010000001.1, from coordinate 651,784 downwards.
AAGACTGGGGCGATATGCTCCTTCGTATGTATACTCGCTATGGAAATGCCAAAGGCTTCAAGGTTGAGGTCTTAGACTACCAAGCAGGTGATGAGGCAGGAATCAAGTCAGTAACCTTGTCTTTTGAAGGACCAAATGCTTATGGTCTTCTCAAGTCAGAGATGGGAGTTCACCGTTTGGTCCGTATCTCACCATTTGACTCTGCTAAACGTCGCCACACCTCATTTACTTCTGTAGAAGTTATGCCAGAGTTGGATGATACCATCGAAGTTGACATCCGTGAGGATGATATCAAGATGGATACCTTCCGTTCAGGTGGAGCAGGTGGACAAAACGTCAACAAGGTTTCAACAGGTGTCCGCTTGACTCACATTCCGACAGGGATCGTCGTAGCATCAACCGTCGACCGTACTCAGTACGGAAACCGTGACCGTGCTATGAAGATGCTTCAGGCAAAACTCTACCAGATGGAGCAGGAAAAGAAAGCTGCTGAGGTAGACTCGCTCAAGGGTGAGAAAAAGGAAATTACATGGGGAAGCCAAATCCGCTCCTATGTATTTACGCCTTATACAATGGTAAAAGACCATCGTACCAACTTTGAAGTAGCGCAAGTAGATAAGGTAATGGATGGAGACCTAGATGGTTTCATCGATGCTTATCTGAAATGGCGTATCAGTTAAAAGAAAGGAAGTCACATGTCAATCATTGAAATGAGAGATGTTGTCAAAAAATACGACAACGGGACAACAGCCCTACGTGGCATCACTGTAAATATCGATGCAGGAGAATTTGCCTACATCGTAGGACCTTCAGGTGCTGGTAAATCAACTTTTATCCGTGCCTTGTATCGTGAGGTCAAAATCGACAAAGGGAGCTTGCAAGTTGCAGGTTATAACCTCGTTAAGATTAAAAAGAAAGATATTCCGTTCTTGCGTAGAAACGTTGGAGTAGTCTTTCAGGATTACAAACTTTTGCCAAAGAAAACCGTTTATGAGAACATTGCTTACGCCATGGAGGTTGTTGGTGAAAGTCGTCGTAACATCAAAAAACGTGTTATGGAAGTCTTGGACCTTGTCGGTTTGAAGCACAAGGTTCGTTCATTCCCGAATGAACTTTCAGGTGGTGAGCAACAACGTATCGCCATTGCGCGTGCTATCGTAAACAATCCTAAGGTTTTGATTGCCGACGAACCAACAGGAAACTTGGACCCAGATAACTCATGGGAAATCATGAACCTCTTGGAACGTATCAATCTTCAAGGGACAACTGTTTTGATGGCGACCCACAACAGCCAAATCGTAAATACCTTGCGCCACCGCGTTATTGCCATCGAGAATGGTCGCGTGGTACGTGATGAAGCGAAAGGAGAGTACGGATACGATGATTAGTAGATTTTTCCGCCATCTGTTCGAAGCTTTAAAAAGTTTAAAGCGTAATGGATGGATGACCATTGCTGCGGTCAGTTCAGTAATGATTACCTTGACCTTGGTTGCTATCTTTGCTTCAGTTATCTTCAATACTGCGAAATTAGCAACTGATATTGAAAACAACGTCCGCGTCATGGTTTATGTTCGTAAAGACGTTGAAGACAACAGTGAAACCATTGTAAAAGAAGGCCAAACAGTCACGAACAATGACTACCACAAGGTCTACAATGCCCTAAAAGCTTTGCCAGCTGTTAAAAATGTAACCTTCTCAAGTAAAGAAGAGCAGTACCAAAAGCTGACTGAAACTATGGGTGATGAGTGGAAGGTATTTGAAGGAGATGCAAACCCTCTTCATGATGCCTATATCGTAGATACCAATTCACCAAGTGATGTAAAACCTGTAGCTGAAGAAGCTAAGAAAATCGAAGGTGTCTCTGAAGTTCAAGACGGTGGTGCCAATACCGAACGTCTCTTCAAGTTGGCTTCCTTCATCCGTGTATGGGGATTGGTCATCGCAGGACTCTTGATCTTTATCGCAGTCTTCTTGATTTCAAATACCATCCGTATTACTATCATTTCACGTAGCCGTGAAATTCAAATCATGCGTTTGGTTGGTGCCAAGAACAGCTACATCCGTGGCCCATTCTTGCTAGAAGGTGCCTTTATCGGACTATTGGGAGCTGCTCTTCCATCAGCTTTGGTTTACTTTATCTATAATAAAGTCTTCCAATCTGTCAACCCATCCTTGGTTGGTCAAAACCTATCCTTGATTACACCGAATACCTTTATTCCAATGATGATCGGTCTCTTGTTCCTCATCGGAATCTGTATCGGTTCACTTGGTTCAGGAATCTCAATGCGTCGATTCTTGAAAATCTAAGTCACATAACTGGATAAAACACATAAAAAAGTGGGATGTCATCAAGACTTCACAGCTCTTGATGCCCTGCTTTTTCTTTTGGTCTTGGTGCTCAGTCGCTTGCCAATTTTGGTTAAAGAGTGTATGATAGGAAAGGACCTTTTTACTAATATGAAAAATGAACAATGAATGAGGAAAAGATGAAACAATTTTTGGAAAAAGTGAGCATACTCTCCCTATCGTTAGTATTGATCACATCGTTTTCTATTTCGAGCGCCCTACCTGCCATGTTTGACTATTATCAGGGCTATTCGACTGGTCAGGTCGAACTCTTGGTCAGCCTCCCATCCTTTGGAATTATGGCCATGCTTTTATTGAATGGAGTTTTAGAGCGTATTTTTCCTGAACGCCTCCAGTTGACCTTAGGACTTTTGATCTTGTCAATCAGCGGGATCGCTCCCTTCTGGTATCAGGGTTATTACTTTGTCTTTGCTACACGTCTTCTCTTCGGGATTGGAGTGGGGATGCTCAATGCCAAGGCCATCTCGATCATCAGTGAACGCTATCACGGGAAAACTCGTATCCAGATGCTTGGTTTCCGAGGATCGGCTGAGGTAGTAGGAGCATCCATCTTGACTTTGGCAGTTGGTCAGCTCTTGGCATTTGGCTGGACAGCAACCTTCCTAGCCTATGCCGCAGGCTTGGTAGTCTTGCTGCTCTTTCTTCTATTTGTCCCTTACAACAAGGAAGAAATTCATGAGTCCAAGCATCAGACAGAAGAAGCAGTAAGGTTGACTGCTTCTATGAAAAAGCTCATTTTCTTCCTTGCTATTGCAGCCGCAGTAATTGTATGTACCAATACGGCTATCACCTTCCGTATCCCTAGTCTCATGATTGAGGCAGGGTTTGGGGATGCTCAGTTGTCCAGTTTGGTACTTAGTGCCATGCAGTTGATTGGGATTCTAGCGGGAATCAGCTTTTCTTTCCTGATCTCGACCTTCAAGGAAAGGCTTCTATTGGTCGCTGGTGTCACTTTTGGTATCGGGCAAATCATCATTGCTCTTTCCCCATCACTCTGGGTGGTGGTTGTAGGTTCTATCCTGGGAGGATTTGCCTATAGCATCGCTCTGACGACAGTCTTTCAGTTGATATCTGAACGAATTCCCGCAAAACTCCTCAACAAAGCAACTTCCTATGCTGTTTTGGGATGTTCTTTTGGAGCATCATTAACACCCTTCGTTCTTTCAGGGATTGGCTTGGTGACTATGGATGGTCGAATGACCTTCATCATTCTAGGAGCATGGATGATTGCTACATCAGTGCTTGTTTCCCTCTTATTGAAAAAAGAAGCCTAACAAAGAAAAACTCAAGGATGAATCCTTGAGTTTTTGTGTATTAGCCAAACATCTGCCAAAAGTAATCGATGATGTAGGTCAAGCCATAAGTGTAAACGACTAGGGTAAAGGGTTTGGTCAGGATGATAATGGTCATGTAACGTTTGAAGCTCATCTTGGTCAGAGCAGCCAACATACAGAGAAAGTCAGCGGGACTAACGGGCCAAATCATCATAAAGATAAAGAATCGGTCAAAGCGATTGCCCTCATCCAACCAACCGATATACTTATCATAGGTTCGCTTGCTGACCATGGACTGGACAAAGGGTGCTCCGTAGAGACGCACCAAGTAAAAGATAATTGCACAACCAATGACAATACCGATATAGTTGTAGATGGTCCCGATGATATGCCCGTAGATAAAGACACCTGCAACTGAGGTTAGAGCACCTGGAATGATTGGAACAACCGTCTGCAAAATCTGTAAAAAGATAAAGAGTGGTGGCCCCCAGATACCCGCCTGTTGGATAAAGGCAGATAGGGTTTCCTTGGAATGTAAGATCCCAGCTTGATAGGCCCAAATACAAAAGATAATCGTACCAACTCCACCGACGATGGAGGAAATATGAATGGCTTGCTGTAGAAGGGGAGAAACAGCTTTCATTTCTTTCTCGTGTGACATGTAAACTCCTCTTGTGTAGTATGATTCTACTATACCATATTTTAGGGAGAAAGACTAGATGGGATACTTCGTGTGACTTTGCCTCAAGTATGGTAAAATGGGAATAAGAAAATGACAGCTTAGAATGAGGAAAATCATGTTAGGATTGAAGTTTAATGGCACTTGGCGCAATTACCAAAAACAGGTATTGGACAATTTCCAAGAATACCAAGCAGATGGTCATGTCCACTTGGTTGCAGCGCCAGGTTCAGGGAAAACAACCATAGGAATCGAGTTGATTGCCCGCTTTGATAAGCCTGCTCTCGTTTTGGTACCGACGGTTATCATCCGGGAACAATGGGTGGATAGGATTCGCCAGGCCTTTTTAGAGGATGAGAACCAGGTCACAAGTCTCGTGTCTCAAAATCTCAAGGACATGAAGCAAATCACCATTGCCACCTATCAAGCTTTTCACAGTGCTATGCAACAGGTGCAATCTCAAGAAGATAACGGCGAGGTTGAGGATTTTGTAGGCTTTGACCTGCTTGCCAGACTCAAAGAAAGGGGTGTTGAAACCCTCTGTCTGGACGAATGCCATCACTTGAGAAATGAATGGTGGAAAAGCTTAGAAGACTTCCGTAAAAACTACCAGCAACTGCAAGTCATCTCTCTCACTGCGACACCTCCTTATGACAGTGAACCAGAACTCTGGGATCGCTATCTCCAGATGTGTGGCGAGATTGACCAAGAAATCACAGTGCCAGAATTGGTCAAGGAAGATACACTTTGCCCTCACCAGGACTTTGTCTATATCTGTTTTCCGACTAAGGAAGAGGACAAGCGCTTGGAAGAGTTTGAAGACACCAAGTGGCAGTATGTCAGCCAACTAGTCGTTGATCCTGACTTCCAAGAGTTGATTCGGAGCTCCAAGGTTCTCAAAGGGGAAATTTCTGCGGATATACTCCTAGAAGATCCTAAGTATCTCTCAGCGCTCCTCATTTATCTACAAGCTCAAAAGCTGGAAATTCCCAAGTATCTACGAGATTTACTAGGAGCTGAAGGCTTGCCTGCCCTTAATTACTACTGGCTAGAAGTTCTCTTGCAAGGCCTTCTCTATCAGACTCCTGACTGGTATGAGGATCCGCAGGAGACAAAGAAAAAGATAGAAGCAGAACTGAAATCGAGAGGACTGATTGAAAAACGTCAGGTTTTCTTGGTCAAATCCAAGGCCAATGACCAAATTCTCAACCAATCTCTAGGAAAACTAGCTGGGATTGCATCTATTTTTGAGACCGAATATGCTAGTCTAGGTCAGGATTTGAGACAGTTAGTCTTGGCGGACTATATCCGTAAGGATTTTGCCACTTATCTGGGAGATGACCAAGCACCAATCACGCAATTAGGTGTCCTCCCTTACTTTGAAACTATTCGCAGAAGTGCACAAAAACAAGGGCTTTCTGTCCCCATAGCAGTCCTTTCAGGTAGTGTCGTGATCATACCGGCTAGTGTCAAGGCTGAACTTCAAGCACTCATTCCAAACACTAGCTTAAGCTTCTCTGCCATTGGAAAACTCGATCAAGGTGCTTATCTCCAAGTAGGCTTTCCATCCAGCTGTAAGGGGATGGTCGCAGCAGTGACTGAGCTCTTCCAACGTGGTTCTATCCAGGTCTTGGTCGGAACCAAGTCTCTCTTGGGAGAAGGATGGGATGCGCCTTGCGTCAACTCTCTCATCCTCGGAAGTTTTGTCGGAAGCTTTATGCTTAGTAATCAGATGCGGGGTCGTGCCATCCGTATCTGGCCAGGACATCCAGATAAGACCAGCAACATCTGGCACCTAGTAGCCATCAAACCTTACAAAAATCCAGCCTTTTCTAAGGAAGATCAAGAAAAACTAGATCTCAATCCATATCAGGATCTGCAAACCCTTGCCCGTCGTATGGATCATTTCCTTGGCTTGTCCTATAAGGAAGATACCATTGAAACAGGTTTGGACCGCTTAAACTTTCCTGAGTTCCCATTTAAGAAAAAGAAACTCGAAGACTATAACGAGAAGATCATGGAACTATCCAAGGATCGTGCCTCCCTTCGTAAAAAATGGCAGGAATCTCTCATTGTTGCTGACAAGATTGAGATTGTCAATGAAGTGGCGACTGACAACAAACGAATCCCTCTGCTCGCTCTAGCGGATGCTGAAAAGTGGCTTCGCTACGCTCTGATGGTATTTGCTATTAGTCTCCTAGCTTATGTTGTTCGACTAACCTTCTTTGCCTTGCCATGGTTGACAGCTCTTTGTGTCCTCTTCCTAGCTATCACTGCCTTTCGCTTTTACAGCTACAAGAGTCCTTATAAACGCTTGCGCCAGATTGGGGAGGCTATTCGCAAAGCCATGGTGACTGCCGGGCATTTGTCTGATGATCAGTCGCGCGTGCAGGTCGATGAGAACAAGGACAGCTTTAACGTCTTTGCCTATCTAAAAGGTGGCAGTATGCGAGACAAGGAACTTTTTTCCAAGGTTTTAGGAGAATTCTTTGCGCCAGTGGACAATCAACGCTACCTTCTAGTCGCTAATAAAGCACCAGCAGGTCAGTCCAAGTATTTCGTAGTCCCAAGCCTCTTTGAAAAACGCAAGGAAGATGCCCAGCTCTTCCAAAATGCCGTCGCACCACACATAGGCAACTACCAGCTGGTCTACACCCGCAACGAAGCAGGCAGAAAAATCCTGCTCGAAGCCAGACTCAAATCCCTAGCCAACAAAAACGACCGCATCATCACTAAGAAAAAGGTCAAAAGTGCTTTGAAATAGAAAAAGTACTTTTGGCTCCAACATAGTATAATCTTTGTAAGAGGATTGAGAGCGAAATGTGTTTGTTGTAATTTAGAAAGGAAAAGAATGGAAATACAGTTGATTAATTATAATGGGCGTAATGACAATGATTATGTTGTAAAGGAGTGTAATTCATTTGGACAGGCTCATTCATTAGATTCCTATGATTTAAATATTATTGATTTGACCAGTTCGTCAATTTGGTTAAATCATTCTTCTATTACGGATTTTGAAACGCTAGTCTGCGATAATGACTTTCAAACACTATTAACCAGTGTTTATAACTCATCTAAGACAAAATTCTTATATATTTTACCTCCAAATAATAGATTTAAAACAAAATATACGACATCCATTAATGGTAGAGGAAAAGATTTTTCGTCTTGGAAGCAACTCAAAGATATTATTACTTATTTGGTTAAAAATTTAGAAAAAGTTATACCAATAGATATTGATTTGTATTATGAAAAAACTCATACAAATTTGTTAAATACAAAACTATCAGCTGATTTCTATTTTGCCCCAAAAATGGTGAAAAATTATTATGACGGTTATAATTTACCAGAGAACATGATTTATTCTGATAGAAGTGAAAAGTTAGTATTTGTATCATGTGGTAGATATTCATTAACTACACTACAGGCTACAAACAATAACGAGTTATCAGTCTTAATACAAAACATTTTGATGGACAAAACTGAAGAGGAGGAACCTGATTGGTTTCAAGAACTACAATTTTTTGATGATAGTGAGCAGTCAGAAATTATACAAATTGAAAATAAAAAGATTGAAGAGTCTAAAGATAAAATAAAAATTTCAAAAGAAATAATTCGTGAAAATAAACGTTTTGAATCAATTTTATTTAAATCAGGATCAGAATTAGAAGCAATTTTGAGTGAAATGTTAGAAATAATGTGTGATGTCCAAAGTGAATTTGAAGATAGAAAAAATGAAGATTATTCTTTCGAGAAAGATGGGATTCATTACATTTTTGAATTTAAAGGTCTAACAAAAGATGTAAAAAAATCAAATGTTTCACAATTAGTGACTCACGGACATATTTATGAAGAAACAAAAGAAGTTGTTCCAGACGTAATTAAAAAGATAATCATAGTAAATCGATTTAAGGATATAAAACCTGAGGAACGGCTTCCTGTTAGCAATAATGTTATTGAAGTAGCCAGGAATGCGGCTAATAATGTGTTGATAATAGATAGTCTTATTTTCTTAAAAATGTTTGAACAGTTTAAAACAGGAAAATTAAGTTCAGAAGATATACTATCTCATTTCCGAGAAGTCGGCTTGTGTGAATTAGATAGATAGGAGGAATACGATTAAATCAAATATTAAACAGCACGTTGTTCCTAAAAGTTATTTAAAACGATTCGGTAAGAAAAATCTGAATAATAAAGGCTATAATATAGCAGTTAAACAATTAAAATCTAATAAAATTTTTATAGATTCAGTTGATAATGTGGCGTTTAGGAAAAACTTTTATGACGTTAGTGATAAAAAAGATTCTAAACATTGGGAGAAATTTTTCTCCAGCGAGATTGAACCTTTATATGGACCAGAGATGACTAACATAATTGCTTCATTAACGTTATCTCAAAAAAAGAATGATGTTTTAACAGTTTCTCAGATTCACTCGCTATCTAAAATGATCTCCTTTCAAATATTACGGGTACCAGGATTTTTAGAACGTAGATTTGAACATGGGGAAATTATTTTTGATGAAAAGATCAACGAAACATCAGAACAGTTTGAATTACATCCTGAAATAATAAAAGGCATATTAGAAGATTTTGTAAATAATAAAAATGACTTTATAAGAGATATGACTATTCCATTAATTGCAGAGATAGATAGACTGGAAAAACTTTCTAAGGTATTAGTTGATAAAATTTGGTTAATTTATTTTAATAATTCTAGTGTTCCTTTTATTACAAGTGACTCTCCAGTTGTGATGTATAATTTTATTAGAAATTCAGTTTCTTACGCTGACAACGGTGTAGGAAGAGATGATACATTTATCTACTATCCATTGTCCAATAAAATTCTTATTAAAATAGTACCAATGAACTTTTGGGGAGGCATCATGAAAAATTTGAATAACACGTTAGGATTTCTTTCAAACTCAGATATTTCATTTATAAATTTAGTTAATGAATTTCAAGTAATGCATGCTGAGAAACAGATATTTGTTCATCCAGATTTAATGGATTCCTTAAAGACTATTACTAATACATAACCAAAACAACTTGATATTTTCATTTTTATATCAAGATATAAGGCACCTGTCTCTCATAGTTCGTTTTTTACAAAAAATTGATAAAACAGAAAGAAAATTCATTCCTTTAAAAAATTTAGATACAACTTTGTTTCCGTATTTCCTGGGAACTAGTAGAAAGTTAGGAGAAATATGGAAACTAACAATCAACGTGCCCTTTGTCAGCAACTCTGGGCGGAAAACAAATACCTTGTTTTGAGCTATTCCAGCAATATTTACAAGGACATTCGCCAGTATCTCAAGCAAGAAGTGGTGGAGGTGAGTCAGGTTCAAGAGATGATTGACCGTGCCTGCCAGATTCCAGAGCACAGGGGTCAGGTTTGCAATGCCTTTCAGCATATTTGGGGCTATTTCAAGAAGAAAGCAACGGAGACTGAACGCAAGGATTATATGTTCTTACTGGAGCGTTATCACTCTGGTCATGCCACCAAAGAAGACTTGATTGTTAGGACTAGAGATTTACTTGAACGATACCCAAATGCTTATCTGCAACATTCTACCTTGCTGAAAGGAGACTCCCATGAGACTTTGGCATGAGGCTTTGATTTCACAACTTCCCCGTCCTCAGCTCTTGGGGCAACATCGAGAGTGCTGCGCCCTGCGTGGCAATGGCTGGGGCAGAAAGCATGCGACGGTGGACTATGTTTTTACCCACTCGCCCTATCGTCTCTATGCCTATCATCGCTTGATCATGGAGGAGATGTCTGCCCGTGGCTATAAGGTCAGTCCAGAGTGGCTGGACAAGAACTACCGTGGCAAGACCTGCTCTCCTTATCAAGACTTAGCTGAGGAAAAGCTGAAAAGTCCTATCTATAGTGAACATGACCATGCCTACTATGAGGAATGTCTGGCAAATCTCCGTGAGAAAGGGATAGAGCTGGAGTAATAGTTAGGATATTCTCGAATTTATAATTCTTTTTGTAATTTTTTCGAATAATAAAAATGAGACCTTTAGAATTTTCTAAGGTCTTCTTTTTATAAGTATTTGAATTTACTTTTGATAACTTTTGTGTTCTATTTATACGCCAAGTGCGAACGCAGTGAGCTTTTTGAGGATATTTCCCGTTATAGTGGTATTCTAGATTATAATTTTTTATTATCTAGAATGGGATTTTTGAGACACTCTGGCTCAAAAATTAGGGATGAAATTACGAAGTAATTTGCTCCCGTCCGCACTTTTCAAGGGGAATATCAAAATGAAGAAAAAGACCTATAGTCTTTTCTAATAACAAGCCATAGTCAGCTGTCAGTTCACTATTTTTTTGCGCAGAACATAGCAACCTTGAAAGGCTACTAATCTATATCTATCAAAGGATTTGGGGAATCTTCTCTAAATCTTTTTTTGTTTTTTAAATCGAGATATAGTTTCAAACTATATCAAAGCCTAATTTTTTACAATTATACAGACAGATTCTTTTCTGTTAAGATAGTTTCAACAACAATTTTTGGAGGACAAAACATGTCAACTACAATTATCGGTTTCCCTCGTTTGGGTGAATTCCGCGAATTAAAATTTACAACTGAAAAATACTTTAGAAAAGAAATCTCAGAAGAAGAACTCTTGGCTGCGGCTAAAGAATTGCGTGCAAAACACTGGAACATTGTCAAAGAAAAAGGCATCACTGAAATCCCATCAAATGACTTTTCTCACTATGACAACTTCCTAGATGCTGCTTTCCTTTTCAACGTAGTTCCTGCATCAGTACAAAACTTAGAATTATCTGATCTTGAACGTTACTTTGCTTTGGGACGTGGTTACCAAGGAGAAAAAGGGGATGTTCGTGCCCTTCCGATGAAGAAATGGTTCAACACTAACTACCACTACATCGTTCCTAAATTTGAAAAAGACACTCAAGTAAAATTGGCTGGTCACAAGATTTTCGATGAGTTCCAAGAAGCTAAAGAACTTGGTCTTAACACTCGTCCTGTCCTTGTAGGTCCATTCACTTTCCTTCAATTATCAGACTATGAAGAAGGCGTGAAAGCAGAAGACTTCGTAGATAGCTTAGTAGATGCTTACCAAGATGTTTTTGCGAAATTGGCTGAACTTGGTGCAACTCGTATCCAATTGGACGAAGCTGCCCTTGTCAAAGACTTGACAGAAGAAGAAAAAGCTCTCTTCTTGAACCTCTACAACAAGCTTTTGGCTGATAAGAAAGGTCTTGAAGTCTTGCTTCAAACTTACTTTGGTGACGTTCGTGACGTTTACGCTGACCTTGTGAAATTGCCAGTAGATGCGATCGGTCTTGACTTCGTTGAAGGTAAGAAAACACTTGAACTTGTTAAAGGTGGCTTCCCAGCTGACAAGACTCTCTATGCAGGTGTTGTCAATGGTAAGAACATCTGGCGCAACAACTACGAAAAGAGCTTGGCTGTTCTTGAGCAAATCCCAGCTGAAAACATCGTTTTGACAAGTTCATGTTCACTTCTTCATGTGCCATTTACAACTGCTAATGAAGAATTTGAACCAGCTATCTTGAACCACTTTGCATTTGCAGTTGAAAAATTGGATGAAATCCGTGACTTGGATGCTATCCGCAACGGTCAAGGTGCAGAAGCACTTGCAGCTAACAAAGAACTCTTTGCGACTGAACGTGTTGGTGAAAATGCGGAACTTCGTGCTCGTATCGCTGGATTGACAGATGCAGACTACACTCGTTTGCCAGCCTTTGCTGAACGTGAAGCTATCCAAGAAGATGCCTTCAAACTTCCAGCTCTTCCAACAACAACCATCGGTTCATTCCCTCAAACCAAGGAAGTTCGTGCTAAACGTTTGGCCTTCCGTAAGGGTGAATTGTCTCAAGAAGAATACGATGCCTTCCTTGCTGAAACCATCGACGAATGGATCAAATGGCAAGAAGAAGTTGGATTTGACGTGCTTGTACACGGTGAATTCGAGCGTAATGACATGGTTGAGTACTTCGGTCAAAACTTGTCAGGTTACCTCTTCTCTAAGAATGGTTGGGTACAGTCATATGGTATGCGTGGGGTTAAACCACCAATCATCTGGGGTGATGTGACTCGTCTCAACCCAATCACTGTCAAATGGTCTAGCTACGCACAAAGCCGTACTGACAAACCTGTTAAAGGTATGTTGACTGGACCTGTTACGATCCTTAACTGGTCATTCCCACGTGAAGACATCTCTATCAAGGATTCTACTCTTCAAATCGCTCTTGCAATCAAGGATGAAGTTCTTGACCTTGAAGCTGCAGGCGTGAAAATCATCCAAATCGACGAGGCTGCTCTTCGTGAGAAATTGCCACTCCGTCGTAGCGACTGGTACGAAGACTACCTTGACTGGGCTATTCCAGCCTTCCGCTTGGTACACTCAACAGTAGCACCAGATACACAAATCCACACTCACATGTGTTACTCAGAATTTACAGATATCATCCCAGCTATCGACAACATGGATGCGGACGTTATCTCATTTGAAGCTAGCCGTTCAAATCTTGAAATCTTGGACGAACTCAAAGCTCAAAACTTCCAGACAGAAGTGGGTCCTGGAGTTTACGATATCCACTCTCCTCGTGTGCCTAACGAAGGCGAAATCGACCACACCATCGAAGCCATCCTTGCTAAAGTACCAAGCAAGAAAGTATGGATCAACCCTGACTGTGGTTTGAAAACACGTGGTATCCCAGAAACGAAAGAAAGCTTGATCCGCCTTGTAGACGCTGCGAAAGCTGCGCGTGAAAAATTGTAAGAAAAGACAATTCTCTCTACACGGTTGATCAGTAAGAAATCAACTAGAAAAGGTTCATACATATGTCACGTCAAACACCGTCCCTCTCATTTGAAGTTTTCCCTCCAAACCCAGAAGTAGGCAATGACAAAATTATCGCAGCCCTGAAAGACATGCAGGGCTTGGCACCACACTTCATCAGTGTGACTGCTAGTAATAATAAATTTAATATCAAAGAGACGACGGTTCGTTTGGCAGACTATATCCAAAATGACTTGGAGATCCCAACCATTGCTCACTTGCCAGCTATCTATTTGACTAAGGATAAGGTGGCTGAGACCATTGCGGATTTGGATAAAGTTGGTGTTCAGAAAATCTTGGCTCTTCGTGGGGATATCATTCCAGGTGTTGAGCCACAGAAGGATTTCCGTTACGCCACAGACTTGATTGAGTTTATCAAGGAACAGGCACCGCACTTTGATATTGTTGGAGCTTGTTACCCAGAAGGGCACCCGGATTCGCCAAACCAAATCTCAGATATTCAAAATCTCAAGAAAAAAGTAGATGCAGGCTGTTCAAGTCTTGTCACTCAGCTATTCTTTGACAATGAGCGTTTCTACGATTTCCAAGACAAGTGTACCTTGGCAGGGATTGATGTTCCTATTCATGCAGGGATCATGCCAATCCTTAACCGTAACCAAGCGCTTCGTCTCTTGAAGACTTGTGAGAATATCCATCTCCCACGTAAATTTAAGGCTATCTTGGACAAGTATGAGAATGACCCTGAGTCACTCAGAGCAGCAGGACTTGCCTATGCAGTAGACCAAATCGTGGACTTGGTAACGCAAGACGTAGCAGGCGTGCATCTCTACACCATGAACAATGCAGACACTGCTCAGTACATTCACCAAGCAACCCATGCCTTGTTCAATCACCAACCTTAAAATAATCAAAAGCAAACCATTCTTCTTTTCATAGAGGAATGGTTCCTTTTTGATAGAAAAGACCGTACTTTTTAAGAAAAATATGATAAAATAGACTCTGTACGTACTTGATACAAAGATGAGGGTATTTAGGTTGTAGAAGTTTGTTTAAAGTGGATTATTTTTTAAATAAAATATGATAATAGGTGTCTCAAAAAATACGAACGGAGTGAGTATTTAAAAGATATTTCACGCTATAGTGGTATCCTAGAGAATAACTCTGTTATTTTCTAGGACGGAATTTTTGAGACTTCAGGCTTAAAAATTAGGGATGAAATTCCGAAGGAAGTTGCTCCCGTCCGCACTGTGTCAGTGAAATATCAAAAAAATTCTTAATTGAATTTTGGCCTCATTTCTTAGGAAAAAAGATAAGCTTCCTTGCACTCATCGAGTGCGACGTCACCTTCCTATTTTTCTACAGAAATGTTCGGCAAGCCGAACCGTCCAAAATATCTTGATCTTTGTAGGCAAGGCGTATAATTTTATCAATCCAAAGGGGATTAAAATGACAAAACATGTGTTTCAAACGACTTTTGCGGGTCGTGAGTTGATCGTAGAGACTGGTCAGGTTGCTAAGCAAGCAAATGGCTCTGTTGTGGTACGTTACGGTGAGTCAACTGTCTTGACTGCTGCTGTTATGTCTAAGAAGATGGCAACTGGGGATTTCTTCCCACTTCAAGTCAACTACGAAGAAAAAATGTATGCGGCTGGGAAGTTTCCTGGTGGCTTTATGAAACGGGAAGGACGTCCTTCAACAGATGCGACTTTGACAGCGCGTTTGATCGACCGTCCAATCCGTCCAATGTTTGCGGAAGGTTTCCGTAATGAAGTGCAAGTCATCAATACTGTTCTTTCTTACGATGAAAATGCATCTGCACCAATGGCAGCTATGTTTGGTTCATCATTGGCTTTGTCTATCTCAGATATTCCGTTTGACGGACCGATCGCTGGGGTACAAGTAGGTTATGTGGATGGGGAAATCATCATCAACCCAACGCAAGAACAAGCAGAGCAATCGCTTCTTGAATTGACAGTAGCTGGTACGAAGCACGCTATCAACATGGTAGAGTCTGGTGCCAAAGAATTGTCAGAAGAAATCATGTTGGAAGCTCTTCTCAAAGGACACGAAGCTGTCAAAGAATTGATTGCTTTCCAAGAAGAGATCGTTGCAGCAGTCGGTAAAGAAAAAGCAGAAGTGGAATTGCTTCATGTAGATGTTGACTTGCAAGCTGAAATCATCGTCGCCTATAACAGTGACCTTCAAAAAGCGGTTCAAGTAGAAGAAAAATTAGCTCGTGAAGCTGCAACTCAAGCAGTTAAGGATCAAGTCACAGCTGTTTACGAAGAAAAATATGCAGACCATGAAGAATTTGACCGTATCATGCGTGATGTAGCTGAAATCTTGGAACAAATGGAACACGCAGAAGTGCGTCGTTTGATCACAGAAGACAAGGTACGTCCTGACGGTCGTAAGGTCGATGAAATCCGTCCTTTGGATGCGGTTGTTGACTTCGTTCCCCGTGTGCACGGTTCAGGTCTCTTTACTCGTGGACAAACTCAGGCTCTTTCTATCTTGACTTTGGCGCCAATGGGTGAAACGCAAATCATCGATGGTTTGGATCCAGAGTACAAGAAACGCTTTATGCACCACTATAACTTCCCTCAATACTCTGTAGGGGAAACTGGACGTTACGGTGCACCTGGTCGTCGTGAAATTGGTCACGGTGCTCTTGGGGAGCGTGCTCTTGCTCAAGTATTGCCAAGCTTGGAAGAATTCCCATACGCTATCCGACTAGTAGCAGAAGTCTTGGAATCAAACGGTTCTTCATCTCAAGCCTCTATCTGTGCCGGAACTCTTGCCCTTATGGCTGGTGGTGTGCCAATCAAGGCGCCAGTAGCTGGTATTGCAATGGGTCTCATTTCTGATGGAAATAACTATACAGTATTGACAGATATCCAAGGTTTGGAAGACCACTTTGGAGATATGGACTTCAAGGTTGCAGGTACTCGTGACGGGATTACAGCCCTTCAGATGGATATCAAGATCCAAGGGATTACTGCAGAAATCTTGACTGAGGCTCTTGCTCAAGCCAAGAAAGCTCGTTTTGAAATCCTTGATGTGATTGAAGAAACAATCCCAGAAGTTCGTCCAGAATTGGCTCCAACTGCTCCGAAAATTGATACTATTAAGATTGATGTGGACAAGATTAAGATTGTCATCGGTAAGGGTGGAGAAACCATCGACAAGATCATCGCTGAAACAGGCGTTAAGATTGACATCGACGAAGAAGGAAACGTATCTATCTACTCGAGCGACCAAGATGCTATTAACCGTGCTAAAGAAATCATTGCTGGTTTGGTTCGTGAAGCGAAAGTGGATGAAGTCTACCATGCCAAAGTTGTGCGTATCGAAAAATTCGGTGCCTTTGTCAACCTCTTTGACAAGACGGATGCCCTTGTCCATATCTCTGAAATGGCTTGGACACGTACCAATAATGTAGAAGATTTAGTTCAAATTGGTGATTTTGTAGATGTGAAGGTTATTAAGATCGATGAAAAAGGTCGTGTAGATGCTTCTATGAAGGCACTCTTGCCACGTCCACCAAAACCTGAACATTCAGAAGAAAAAGGTGAAAAGCGTCATCGTCATGGCGATCGTCCTCGTCACTATCATAAGGACCACAACCCTAAGAAAGAAACTACAGAAACACCAAAAGACTCAGAATAAGAAAGGAAAAATGTATGGGATGGTGGCGTGAAACCATTGATATCGTAAAAGAAAATGATCCAGCGGCTCGCACTACCTTGGAAGTCTTGCTGACCTATCCTGGTGTGAAGGCCTTGGCTGCTCACCGTCTCTCTCATTTTCTCTGGCAACATGGCTTTAAGCTGTTAGCTCGGATGCACAGCCAGTTTTGGCGTTTTTGGACGCAGATTGAGATCCATCCAGGAGCTCAGATCGATTCAGGTGTCTTTATCGACCATGGAGCAGGACTTGTAATTGGGGAGACGGCGATTGTTGAGAAGGGTGTCCTTCTCTACCATGGTGTCACTCTCGGTGGTACAGGTAAGGATGTTGGCAAACGCCATCCAACCGTGCGTAAAGGAGCGCTCATTTCTGCTCATGCCCAAGTCATCGGACCTGTGGAAATCGGTGAAAATGCCAAAGTCGGTGCTGCTGCGGTCGTTGTGGCAGATGTTCCTAGCGATGTAACAGTCGTCGGTATTCCTGCTAAGATTGTTCGAGTTCACGGGCAAAAGGATGAACCAACCATTCACGAAGTCGAAGAAAAACGTGAATACTACGTCAATAAACTTGAGCATGCTAGAGAAGCCAGTCACAGGTCGTCGGGGTTGTAAGCTTATTGTAAGACACAGAAAGGAGTCAGTGAGTGATTAAAATCTATGACACCATGTCTCGTGATTTGCGAGATTTTGTCCCAATCGAGGACGGCAAGGTTAAGATGTATGTCTGTGGGCCAACTGTATACAATTATATCCACGTGGGGAATGCCCGTTCGACAGTAGCCTTCGATACCATTCGTCGCTACTTTGAGTATCGTGGCTATGAGGTTGCCTATATTTCTAACTTTACGGATGTGGATGATAAGATTATCAACCGTGCCAAGGAAGAAGGCATCACGCCTCAAGAAGTAGCGGATAAGTACATCGCTGCCTTCCGTGAAGACGTGACGGCTCTTGGTGTTAAGCCTGCGACTCGCAATCCGCGTGTAGTGGAGTTTATGGCTGATATCATCCGCTTTGTCTCTGACCTGATTGAAAAAGGCTATGCCTATGAAAGTCAAGGGGATGTCTATTTCCGTGTGGAAAAATCCCACAACTATGCTAAGTTAGCCAATAAAACCCTAGAAGACTTGGAGTTAGGAGCTTCAGGTCGCACAGATGAAGAAACGACTCGTAAGGAAAATCCTGTGGACTTTGCCCTTTGGAAAGCAGCCAAACCAGGTGAGATTTCTTGGGACAGTCCTTGGGGACCTGGTCGTCCGGGCTGGCATATCGAATGTTCGGTTATGTCAACGGAGATTTTGGGTGACACTATCGATATTCACGGTGGTGGAGCTGACCTTGAGTTTCCACACCACACCAACGAAATAGCCCAGTCAGAAGCCAAGACAGGTAAGACCTTTGCTAACTACTGGATGCACAATGGTTTTGTCAACATTGACAATGTCAAGATGTCCAAGTCTTTGGGTAACTTTATTACGGTACACGATGCCCTCGAAACGATCGACGGTCAAGTATTGCGTTTCTTCTTTGCGACTCAGCATTACCGCAAACCTATCAACTTTACGGAAAAGGCTGTGCGTGATGCCGAGACCAATCTCAAGTATCTGAAGAACACTTATGAGCAACCATTTACTGGAACTGTAGATGCGGGGGAGTTGCAAGCCTTTAAAGATAAGTTTGTAGCTGCAATGGATGAGGATTTCAATACGGCTAATGGAATCACAGTTGTCTTTGAAATGGCCAAGTGGATCAACTCAGGCAACTATGATGCAGCGGTTAAGGAAGCTCTTACGGCTATGTTAGAGGTCTTTGGTATTGTTTTTGTCGAGGAAGTTTTGGATGAAGAGATTGAAGCCTTGTTTCAAAAACGCCAAGAAGCGCGTGCCAATCGTGATTTTGCGACAGCTGACCAAATCCGTGACCAACTGGCTGCTCAAGGGATTAAATTGCTTGATACCAAGGATGGAGTGAGGTGGACACGTGATTGATGTCAATCTCATTAACGGGATTGCGCTAGCCTTTGAAGGAGATGCGGTGTATTCTATGTATATTCGCCGTCACCTCATCCTTAAAGGCATGACCAAGCCCAATAAACTCCACCAAGAGGCAACCAAGTATGTATCGGCCAAGGCTCAGGCACGCTTGATTTCCCTTATGTTAGAAGAAGAAGTCCTAACGGAAAAAGAAGAAGAAATTTATAAACGGGGTCGCAATACCAATAGTCATACCAAGGCAAAGAACGCAGATGTTGTTACCTACCGTATGTCTACAGGTTTTGAAGCGGTCATGGGTTATCTTCATATGACCGAAAATGTGGAGCGCCTTGAAACCTTGATTTCTTGGTGTATCCAAAAAGTGGAGGGCTAGGAATGATTGCAATAGAATTACTAGATTGGTTTCCACAAGCTCAAATCGTAGACCAGCCAATTGATAAGGAAGGTTTTCTTACACTGCCAGTTTCCTCGCAACAGTGGATTTTACTGGAGGAAGTTGGACTCAGTGAACGTGAGAAACAGTTGGTAGCTCTCTTAACCCAGCAGGAGCAAACGATCTCGCTCAATCCTTGGTATAGTTATTTGATTGAGGGCAAGGGACAAGCACCGCAAAGTTTTAAAAAGCTACAAGTTGTCTATTGTCACCTTTCCTATTACCAACAGGAAAACCTGACTTCCTGGTTGGATATGATGAGAACCCTCTTTCCTAACTGCGAGACAGTGCTTCAGGTGGGGGCTCAGGATTACTTATTTGTTCTCCAACAGGACAAATACACTTCTGTTCGCTCTATCTTGATGGATACTTTGGAAGCCGTAGAATACGACTTTGGGGTTCGCTTATCCATCATGCTGGGGCAGGTCTGGTCGCAAACAGGAAATCAGAGTTTGACAGATCTCATCAAAGCAGAACGTGACTTGTATAAAAACTGGTGGCGTCAAGGTCATCAAGGATTCCATACGTTTTCTCAGCTCTACCTTTGGAGTATGGGTGAACAAATGGTGGATCTTGGTTTGATAAAAGATTATCTACACCAGATGATTTTGGATCAGGATCAAATTCAGGAAATCATTCTCTCCTTATGGGAAAATAGTGCAGTCCTAACTAAAACAGCCCAACAACTCTATCTACACCGCAATTCTCTCCAATACAAGATTGATAAATGGGAAGAGTTGACAGGGCTTCAGTTAAAAGAACTGACAGATTTGACCTTGTGCTATCAATTGATATTACCAGATATTATTTAAAGTTTTGTGCAAGTTGCACAGAACTTTTTTATTTTTTTGGTCACCTTGCCATAGAAATGTAAAGCGTTTTCATATATAATAAAACTATCAAAAATTAAAGGAGTTCACCGAAATGGTAGAATTAAATCTTAAAAACATTTACAAAAAATATCCAAACAGCGAACACTACTCAGTTGAAGACTTCAACTTGGACATCAAAGACAAAGAATTTATCGTTTTCGTAGGACCTTCGGGATGTGGTAAATCAACTACTCTCCGTATGATTGCAGGTCTTGAAGACATCACAGAAGGTACTGCATCTATCGATGGTGTTGTTGTCAATGACGTAGCTCCAAAAGACCGTGACATCGCCATGGTATTCCAAAACTACGCTCTTTACCCACACATGACTGTATACGATAACATGGCTTTCGGTTTGAAATTGCGTAAATATAGCAAAGAAGACATCGACAAACGTGTACAAGAAGCAGCTGAAATTCTTGGATTGAAAGAATTCTTGGATCGTAAACCAGCTGACCTTTCAGGTGGTCAACGTCAACGTGTTGCCATGGGTCGTGCTATCGTCCGTGATGCAAAAGTATTCTTGATGGACGAACCTTTGTCAAACTTGGATGCGAAACTTCGTGTATCTATGCGTGCTGAAATTGCTAAAATCCACCGTCGTATCGGAGCTACAACTATCTACGTAACTCACGACCAAACAGAAGCGATGACACTTGCAGACCGTATCGTTATCATGTCAGCTACTAAAAACCCTGCTGGTACTGGTACTATCGGACGTGTTGAACAAATCGGTACTCCTCAAGAAGTTTACAAAAACCCAGTTAACAAATTCGTAGCAGGATTCATCGGAAGCCCAGCTATGAACTTCATCAACGTAAAATTGATCGGTGACCACATCGTTGGTGACGCCTTTAACTTGAAAGTTCCAGAAGGTGCTTTGAAAGTTCTTCGCGATAAAGGTTACGAAGGTAAAGAATTGATCTTCGGTATCCGTCCAGAAGACGTGAACGCAGAACCTGCTTTCCTTGAAACATTCCCAGAATCAGTTGTGAAAGCAACTATCTCTGTATCAGAATTGCTTGGTTCAGAATCTCACCTATACTGCCAAGTTGGTAAAGATGAATTCGTTGCTAAGGTTGACGCACGTGACTACTTGCAAGCTGGTGCAACTGTGGAACTTGGATTTGACTTGAACAAAGCTCACTTCTTCGATGTAGAAACTGAAAAGACAGTTTACTAAGATAGATTTGAATTAAAACAACACTACTAGAGTTTTTCTAGTAGTGTTTTTTTTATAAAGTTTAGAAACTCGGATAGAAGGAGACTTTACTAGTTTTCTTATTGACTAAAAAGTGTTAAAATGGTAGGAAGAACTGGAGAGTATGCATGCCAAAAGAAGTAATTTATTCTGGCGATGAAGTCGTCGCTTTAACGCAAAAATATTTATCGAAAGAGGATGTGGCTTTTGTCCATAAGGCCTTGGTTTATGCTGTAGAGTGCCACAGTGGCCAATATCGTAAATCAGGCGAGCCTTACATTATCCACCCTATCCAGGTAGCAGGTATCTTGGCTAAGCTCAAGTTGGACGCTGTCACTGTTGCCTGTGGTTTTTTGCATGACGTGGTAGAAGACACAGATGCTACTTTGGATGACTTAGAGCGCGAGTTTGGCCATGATGTTCGAGTGATTGTAGACGGTGTTACCAAGCTTGGTAAGGTCGAATACAAGTCTATAGAAGAGCAGTTAGCTGAGAATCACCGCAAGATGCTTATGGCCATGTCAGAGGATATTCGCGTTATCTTGGTAAAACTCTCTGACCGCCTGCACAATATGCGTACCCTTACGCATCTTCGTAAGGACAAGCAAGAACGTATTTCCCGAGAAACCATGGAAATCTACGCACCACTTGCTCACCGTCTGGGGATTTCAAGTGTTAAGTGGGAACTAGAGGATCTTTCCTTCCGTTACCTCAATCCGACAGAGTTTTACAAGATAACTCATATGATGAAGGAGAAACGTCAAGAACGTGAAGCCTTGGTCGATGAAGTTGTGACAAAACTTGAGGAGTATTCATCTGAGCGCAATCTTACAGGAAAAATCTATGGCCGTCCTAAGCATATCTACTCTATTTACCGTAAGATGCAGGACAAGAAAAAACGCTTTGAGGAGATCTATGACCTGATTGCCATTCGCTGTATCCTAGATACTCAGAGTGATGTCTATGCCATGTTGGGTTACGTTCATGAGCTATGGAAACCAATGCCAGGCCGTTTCAAGGATTATATTGCCAATCGTAAGGCCAATGGTTACCAGTCTATCCATACGACTGTTTATGGACCAAAAGGACCGATCGAGTTCCAGATCCGTACCAAGGAAATGCACGAGGTTGCTGAGTACGGGGTTGCGGCTCACTGGGCCTACAAAAAAGGAATGAAAGGTCAAGTTAATAGCAAGGAATCTGCCATTGGGATGAACTGGATCAAGGAGATGATGGAACTCCAAGACCAGGCGGATGATGCCAAGGAATTTGTAGATACGGTCAAAGAAAACTATCTGGCTGAAGAGATTTATGTCTTTACTCCAGATGGGGCGGTTCGTTCTCTTCCAAAGGATTCTGGACCGATTGACTTTGCCTATGAGATTCATACCAAGATTGGGGAAAAAGCGACTGGTGCCAAGGTCAATGGTCGTATGGTTCCTTTGACAACCAAGCTGAAAACAGGGGACCAGGTTGAAATCATCACCAATCCAAACTCATTTGGACCAAGCCGTGACTGGCTCAATATGGTTAAGACCAGCAAGGCCCGTAACAAAATTCGTCAGTTCTTTAAAAACCAAGATAAAGAATTGTCCATCAATAAAGGCCGTGAAATGCTGATTAGTCAGCTCCAAGAAAACGGCTATGTGGCCAATAAATTTATGGACAAGCGCCACATGGATGAAGTCCTTCAAAAAACCAGCTACAAGACAGAAGAAGCTCTCTTTGCAGCCATTGGTTTTGGAGAAATCGGAGCCATCACTGTCTTTAACCGTTTGACGGAAAAAGAACGTCGTGAAGAAGAGCGTGCCAAGGCTAAGGCAGAAGCAGAAGAACTGGTCAAGGGTGGCGAAGTCAAAGTAGAGAACAAGGACACGCTTAAGGTGAAGCATGAGGGTGGAGTTGTCATCCAAGGTGCTTCTGGTCTCTTAGTCCGGATTGCCAAATGTTGTAACCCTGTTCCAGGTGATGATATCGTTGGTTATATTACCAAGGGTCGCGGAGTTGCCATCCACCGTGTGGACTGTATGAACCTTCGTTCACAGGAAAACTATGAGCAACGTCTGCTAGATGTTGAATGGGAAGACCAATTCTCAACCAAGGAATATATGGCTCATATCGATATCTATGGACTCAACCGTTCTGGTCTTTTGAATGATATCTTGCAAGTCCTATCAAACACAACTAAGAATATCTCTTCGGTTAATGCCCAACCGACCAAGGATATGAAATTTGCCAATATCCATGTATCCTTTGGAATTTCTAACCTTTCAATGTTGACAACGGTGGTTGATAAGATTAAGAGTGTACCAGAAGTGTACTCAGTCAAACGGACCAATGGTTAAGTATGATCGATACAGTCAGAAAGGATTTCTATGAAAATCATCGTTCAGCGAGTCAAGCAAGCTCAGGTTTCTATTGAGGGGCAGATTCATGGTCAAATCAAACAAGGACTCTTGCTCCTAGTGGGTGTTGGACCTGAGGATCAGCAAGAGGATTTGGAGTATGCAGTCAGAAAACTAGTCAATATGCGGATCTTTTCAGATGACGAAGGCAAGATGAACCTATCTGTTAAGGATATCCAAGGAGAAATCCTCTCTATCTCTCAATTCACTCTGTTTGCCGATACCAAAAAAGGCAATCGTCCAGCCTTTACAGGCGCCGCTAAACCAGATATGGCTGAGGCCTTCTATCAAGATTTTAACCAGGAACTAGCCAAAGAGGTTCCTGTTGAAACAGGTGTCTTCGGAGCAGATATGCAGGTAGAACTGGTCAATGATGGCCCAGTAACCATCATCCTTGACACCAAAAATAGATAAGAAAAACCAAGCCCGCTAGCTTGGTTTTTTGCTGATAAAGACTTTAGTTCATTTTTTCAACATAGAGTTGTTTAGCGATTTCGAGGCTGACTTGAAGTTCTTCATTGTTGTGAAACAGGGTAAAGGTATTAGAGAAGCCATCGAACTGCTTGACCTGGAGTTGGTCTCCAATATGGATGGCATGTTTATCCAAATATTGGAGGATTTCAAAGCTGTCATGAACTCTTGTCAGAAGGTAGTTTCCTACTTCTTTGATATCAGAAAGTGGCAGGTTATTAACCTCAACTAGAAGCTCACCCTTAGCAGGAATGGTTCCTCCATGGGGACAGGTCTTTGGAAATCCTAACATAGTTTCCAGTCGCTCCACAAAAAGGTCTGACACTGTATGCTCTAATACCTCAGCCTCATCGTGAATCTGATTGCTGGTATAGTCTAGTTGGTGAACTAGAAAGACCTCAATCAGACGATGTTTACGATAAAGTTCTGATACAAGTGTTAGACCAATATTGGTTAGCAAGTATCCTTTTTTCTTATCTTTTAAGATGAGATTTTCAGACTGCATGCGCTTAATCATTTCAGTTACAGCTGGAGGAGATACCTGCATTCGAGCAGCAATTTCCTTATTTGTAATCTTAGGAACATCCATGCCAATCTCATAAATACATTTTAAGTAGTCTTCTTTATTTGGTGTCATTCGCATTTCCTTGTTTATTATCTCCATCTAGTATACCAAAAAAAGCTAGATTTCTCTAGCTTCTTGCTACAAGAGCTTGACTTAGTTGAGTTCTTTTGCAGCTGCAATAGCGGCTTCAAAGTCTGGTTCGCTATTGATATTGTCTACGTATTCAACATAGCGGATGGTGTTGTCGGTATCGAGAACAAAAACGGCTCGAGCAAGCAGATGCCATTCATTGATTAAGAGGGCATAATCGCGTCCAAAGGAGTGGTCGAAGTAGTCTGAGAGCATGATGGCATTTTCAATTCCTTCAGCACCACACCAGCGTTTTTGAGCAAATGGAAGGTCCATTGATACTGTTAGGACTACAGTATTGTCCAAGCTAGCCAATTCTTGGTTAAAGCGACGAGTCTGAAGCGAGCAGATGCCTGTATCGATAGAAGGGATGACACTCAAAATCTTTTTCTTGCCTTCAAAGTCAGCCAGTGTCTTTTTAGAGAGGTCAGTCGTTGTGAGAGAGAAATCAAGTGCTTTGTCTCCTACTTGTAGTTGTTTTCCTGTAAACGTAACAGGGTTTCCGAGGAATGTAGTCATAAGCTACTCCAATCTTTTTTCTTTCATTTTACCTTTAATGGTCAGAATTTACCAATAATTTGACCGTAAAAAAACGCCAATTCATGGTGACTGACGTTTTTTAAAATGATTATTTAGACAAACCTTCAGAAATCTTGTCAAGGTTGTATTTCATCATGTTGTAGTAGCTGTCACCTTCTTTACCTTCTTCAGCGATTGAGTCCGTAAAGATTTGAGCATAGATTGGGATGTTTGTGTCTTGTGAAACAGTCTTCATTGGACGATCATCGACACTGGATTCAACAAATAGTGATGGAACTTTCATTTGGCGAAGTTTTTCAACCAAAGTCTTGATTTGGTCAGGTGTTCCTTCTTCTTCAGTATTGATTTCCCAGATGTAAGCACTTGGGACACCGTAAGCTTTAGAGAAGTATTTGAAGCATCCTTCGCTGGTTACGATGAGTTTCTTGTCCGCATCAATAGCGTTAAATTTCTCTTTGGCTTCCTTGTCAAGCTTGTCTAGTTTTTCAGTGTATTCTTTGAGATTTTTTTCGTAAAATTCTTTGTTGCTAGGGTCTTTAGCGCTCAATTGTTTTGCGATGTTTTTAGCAAAGATGATCCCATTTTCAAGGTTGAGCCAAGCGTGTGGGTCTTCTTTGCCTTTTTCGTTTTGACCTTCAAGGTAGATAACATCAACGCCTTCGCTGACTGCAAAGTAGTCTTTGTTTTCAGTTTTCTTGGCATTTTCTACCAATTTTGTAAACCAAGCATTTCCACCTGTTTCAAGGTTGATACCGTTATAGAAAATCAAATCAGCTTGAGAAGTTTTCTTGACGTCTTCAGGTAGTGGTTCGTATTCGTGTGGGTCTTGACCAACAGGAACGATACTGTGAAGATCAATCTTGTCACCAGCAATATTTTTAGTAATATCAGCGATGATTGAGTTTGTGGCAACAACTTTTAGTTTTTGACCAGAAGCTGCATCTTTTTTTCCACTAGCACATGCTACAAGAGCAATGACGGAAAGAAAGAGAACGAGTAATGTACCTAATTTTTTCATTAGATCCTCCAATTTATTGGGGCTTTGCCCCTTATTTTAACAAATGTTTATTTTTCAGTTTCAAATATCGTTGTTTTGGAGCGATAAAGAAGCTAATGAGAAAGAAACTAGCAGCTGTAAGCACGATACTAGAACCTGCCGCAACGTTAAAGCTATAGCCGATAAAGAGTCCCAAAACTGAAGCTGTAGCTCCAAAGGTTGAGGAAAGGAAAATCATACTTTTCAGGCTATTAGCATACAGATAAGCAGTTGCAGCTGGGGTAATCAGCATGGCTACAATCAGGATAGTTCCGACACTTTGCATGGCTGTCACAGACACGAGAGTTAGGAGTACCATGAGTAAGTAGTGATAGAAATTGACAGGCATTCCCATGGCTTTAGCCAAGAGTTCATCAAAGGACGTTATCAAGAGTTGCTTGAAGAAAATCCAGATTAACAAGAGAATGGCTGCCCCTACACCCATAGTAATAAACATATCTGTATCTTGAACAGCAAGAATATTACCAAAAAGGATATGGAAAAGGTCAGTTGAACTTTTAGCGACACTAATCAAGATGATACCGAGGGCTAAGAAAGAAGAAAAGGTAATGCCGATGGCGGTATCGCTTTTGACAATCGAGTTTCCCTTGATGTAGGTAATGATGATAGCAGCTAGCAGTCCAAAGACAATGGCTCCGATAAAGAAGTCAATGCCCAAGATGAAGGAGAGGGCTACACCTGGTAAGACAGCATGTGAAATGGCATCTCCCATGAGTGACATCCCACGTAGAATGATGAAACATCCTACAGCTCCAGCTACGACCCCGATAACAATAGCTGTTATCAAGGCATTTTGTAAGAAATGGAATTTTTGCAATCCATCTATAAATTCTGCAATCATAGGTCACCTCCATTGAAAAAGAGTCGATTACCGTAAGCTTCTTTGAGATTGGCTTGGGTAAAGGTTTCTTTGGTCGGACCAAAAGCAATCACTTCTCGATTGACAAGCAAGACTTGATCGAAGTAGTTGGGAACCTTGCTGAGGTCGTGGTGGACGATGAGAACCGTCTTCCCAGCTTTTTTCAGATCTCTCAGCGTATTCATGATAATCTCTTCACTGACTGAGTCAATCCCCACAAAGGGTTCATCTAAGAGGATATAGTCGGCTTCCTGCACCAAACATCTGGCAATCAAGACCCGCTGGAACTGACCTCCAGAGAGTTGACTGATTTGACGTTCAGCGTAGTCAGCTAGGTCGACGATTTCAAGGGCCTCTTGCACTTTCTTCCAATGTTTAGCATTTAAACTTCGAAAGAGAGGAATAGAGGGAAATAGTCCTAACGAGACGCATTCCTTGACCTTGATGGGAAAGTTGTAGTCGATATTGATTTTTTGTTCGACATAGGCGATTCGATGTAAGGATTTTTTAACTTCCTTGTCATCGAGAAATGCCTGACCTTGATGTGGGATAATTCCCAGCATACCTTTTAATAATGTTGATTTCCCAGCGCCGTTTGGACCAATAATTCCAGTAATCGTTGGTCCTTGGAGCACTAGTGAAATATCCTTTAGTGCCAACGTTTCTTTGTAGGAGACACTGAGGTTTTCGATACGTATCATACAGTTATATTCCTCCTATCTTTTAATATACATTAAAATAAAAATTAAGTCAAGTTAATTTTTGTAAATATTTAAAATATTAACTAGAAAACAATCAGGAGAAGACGGTATTTTTAATTGCATTCCCCAGGGATTTTTGCTAAGCTAGGAATAAGTGAAAATAGGAAAGCGAGAACAAGATGACACGTTATCAAGATGATTTTTATGATGCTATAAATGGTGAGTGGGAAAAGACTGCTGTTATTCCAGCCGATAAATCGAGAACAGGTGGTTTTATCGACCTTGACGAAGAAATTGAAGAGTTGATGCTAACGACGACTGACAAATGGTTGGCAGGAGAAGATCTTCCAGAAGATCCTATCCTAGCAAACTTTGTCAAATACCACAGCATGGTGAGAGATTTCGATAAGCGAGAAGCTGATGGAATTGAACCAGTCCTTCCTTTATTGGAGGAATACCAGGATTTGGAAAGTTTTGCGGATTTCGCAAGTAAACTAGCAGCATTTGAATTAGCTGGTAAACCAAACTTCCTTCCATTTGGTGTATCACCAGACTTTATGGATGCTAGAACCAATGTTCTTTGGGCTAGTGCTCCAGGAACAATCTTGCCTGATACAACCTACTATGCGGAAGACCATCCACAGCGTGAGGAATTGTTGAACCTTTGGAAAGAAAGTACTTCTAATCTCCTTAAAGCCTATAACTTCTCAGATGAAGAAATCGAAGACTTGCTAGAGAAACGATTGGAATTGGACCGCCGTATCGCAGCAGTAGTCCTCTCTAATGAAGAAAGTTCAGAATATGCTAAACTCTACCATCCATATTCTTATGAAGATTTCAAAAAATTTGCTCCTGCCCTTCCATTGGATGACTTTTTCCAAGCGATTCTTGGTCAAGTTCCTGATAAGGTCATTGTAGATGAAGAACGTTTCTGGCAAGCAGCAGAGCAATTCTATAGTGAAGAAGCTTGGCCTTTACTTAAGGCAGGCTTGATCTTGAGTGTGGTTAATCTTTCGACTAGTTATCTGACAGATGAGATTCGTATCTTGTCAGGTGCCTACGGACGAGCTCTTTCAGGAGTTCCAGAGGCTCAAGACAAACGCAAGGCAGCTTACCATTTAGCTCAAGGACCATTTAAACAAGCCCTCGGTCTTTGGTATGCCCACGAAAAATTCTCTCCAGAAGCTAAGGCGGACGTAGAGAAAAAAGTGGCGACCATGATTGACGTTTATAAGGAACGTTTGGCTAAAAATGACTGGCTGACTCCTGAAACTCGAGAAAAAGCCATCGTCAAACTCAATGTCATCAAGCCTTATATCGGTTATCCAGAAGAACTGCCAGCTCGCTATAAGGACAAGGTAGTGGATGAATCTGCTAGCCTCTTTGAGAATGCCCTAGCCTTTGCGCGTGTAGAAATCAAGCACAGTTGGAGCAAGTGGAATCAGCCGGTTGACTACAAGGAGTGGGGAATGCCTGCTCATATGGTCAATGCCTACTACAATCCACAAAAGAACTTGATTGTCTTCCCTGCCGCTATCCTACAGGCTCCATTCTATGATTTGCATCAGTCATCTTCTGCCAACTATGGTGGTATCGGTGCGGTTATTGCCCATGAAATTTCTCACGCCTTTGATACTAATGGAGCTTCCTTTGATGAAAATGGAAGTCTCAAGGATTGGTGGACTGAGAGCGACTATGCTGCCTTTAAAGAGAAAACGCAGAAGGTTATCGACCAGTTTGATGGTCAAGAATCTTACGGTGCAAAAATCAATGGGAAACTAACTGTATCCGAAAACGTTGCCGACCTTGGAGGAATCGCTGCTGCCCTTGAAGCTGCTAAGAGAGAACCAGACTTCTCAGCTGAAGAGTTCTTCCATAACTTTGCTCGTATCTGGCGTATGAAAGGTCGCCCAGAGTTGATGAAACTCATGGCCAGCGTTGATGTGCACGCCCCAGCTAAACTCCGTGTTAACGTCCAAGTGCCAAACTTCGATGACTTCTTTACAACCTATGATGTCAAAGAAGGCGACGGCATGTGGCGTTCACCAGAAGACCGTGTGATTATTTGGTAATCAAAAAACCAAGGATGATTGTCCTTGGTTTTTATATTTTAGAAAAATGGATTGAAGGTTTTTTCGTGCGCGATAGTCGTAGCCGGACCATGTCCTGGATAGACATCGTAGTTTGGAAGGGTGAAGAGCTGGGTTTGGACACTATGAAGGAGTTGTTCCATACTACCAGTTGGCAAATCTGTCCGACCAATGGTTTCTCGGAAAAGGGCATCTCCCGTTAAGACCAAGTGTCCATCTGGGAAAACCAATGAAACTCCACCGATAGAGTGGCCTGGCGTTGGTAAGACTGTAAAGCGGAATTCTTCAATCTGGTATTCTTCATGAAAGACATAAGTGTGTTCAGCTGGTTTGCAGATGACATCTGCCATATCGTCATGTCGAGGGAGACCTGAAAGGTTGTCAACAGGAGTATAGAGCCAAGAAGCTTCATTTTCTGCCACATAGACTGGAGGATTTCCATAAGTATCTCTGATCAAATCAAGACTCATAATATGGTCGTAGTGAGTGTGGGTCAGAAGAATGGCACAGACTGGTTTATTGATGGTTTCGATAGTCTTGCGAATGGCCTCCCAATGGCTACCAGGATCGACTACAATCAGGTGTTGGTCTCCTTCAAGATAATAAGTATTTTCATAGGCAACAGGATTCACAGTTTTATGGATTTTCATAGGATTTTCTCTTTCATAGATTTACAGTTTCTAGTATAACACAGAAGCACAAAATAAGGAATCAACAAGAAAGTCCCTCCATAAAGGAAGGGACTTTTAACTTTTTAAAAATGATTTTTCCAGGCTTGGAAACGTGCATCCAGTAGGAGTTGTGTCAGATTTTTTAAGATTTCAACTTGCTCGGGCTCTAGTGTCTGGGCTTGAGAAACAAGTTGTCGAACATGGTCGATAGCATTTCTAGAAGATAAATCATTGATGGAAGTGATTCCAGATTCTAGGATGGTTCCGAAAAAGAGATCAAAGTAGAGCTCTAGTTCTTCATCGGGCACACTGTCCACCCATTCTTTAAGAGTGTCTTTGATTTGGAGACTTTCGCTACTAATTTCCTCTAGTTGGACAAAGTGTTTGTCTTCAACCTGCCAACTAAAGGTGTCATGCTGGGCAAGACCGCCTAAAGCAGTGCTTCGAACGACGATTTTCTTATCAGGGATTTCCAGCATCATCCCGATGATAGAACCTTGTGGGACAAATACTTTTGTTCTTTCCATCATGTTTTGATAGCCAGCTGTTTCGGTCAGTTCCTTGTGAAGTCCAGGCGCATCAAAAGTATAGACGGCGACAATGTTTTTTTGTAAAAGTGGGTCGAGTTGACTGGCAGCATAGACAGCTAAATTGCCCCCTTTTGAGTGTCCTGCTAGGACCACCTTTTGGTTAGGATGTTGAGCAAAAAAGTCCTGTAAATACTGGAGAGCATGTTTTTGAGCTGGAATTTCCTTCATATAGGTCATATGGAAATCTTCTTTCCAACCAATAATACTGTCGTCTGTGCCACGAAAGACAATCAGATAGGTATCTAGGTTCAGACGATAGGTCATAGCAGCGAATTGCTTTTGGAGTTCTTCATCAATATCGTTGACAAAGTTAGAGAGCTTGCTATTTTTAAAACGCTTGTGTGTGGAGAGTTGATCTAAGAGTTGCAGACGTTCTTTATTAGTCAACACGTTAATGTCACGAGGAACACGTGTTGCGACATCTAGTAAGCGATTATCTGATTCGTCTAGTAAGTTATCAAAAGACAGATAAGTCAGCTCTGTCAAAGCAAGTACATCCAGTTCATTTAAGGGAAGATCATAAAAAGAATCGTATTGAACATCAGTTAGATAGTCAAAAATATTGGCCATGAGAATTCCTTTCTTAACTTTTATCATATCAGATTTGCATCAATTTCGCTAGTAGTGAGAAGAATTTTGCTATAATATAAAAAAAGGAGGAGCAGATGCACAAGATTTTACTAGTAGAAGATGATCCAGTAATCCGTCAGCAAGTTGGGAAAATGCTCTCCGAATGGGGTTTCGAAGTAGTCATGGTAGAAGACTTTATGGAAGTTCTGACGCTATTTGTTCAGTCTGAGCCTCATCTGGTCCTGATGGATATTGGATTGCCTCTCTTTAATGGCTATCACTGGTGTCAGGAAATTCGCAAGATTTCCAAAGTTCCTATTATGTTTCTGTCATCAAGAGACCAGGCTATGGACATCGTGATGGCTATTAATATGGGAGCAGACGATTTTGTGACCAAGCCTTTTGACCAGCAGGTCCTTTTAGCTAAGGTACAGGGTTTGTTGCGTCGTTCCTATGAGTTTGGAAGGGATGAGAGTCTCCTAGAGTATGCTGGAGTTATTCTCAATACCAAGTCTATGGATGTGCATGTCAATGGAAAAGCTATCAGTTTAACAAAGAATGAATTTCAGATTTTACGAGTTTTATTTGAACATGCAGGAAATATCGTAGCGCGTGATGATTTGATGCGGGAACTCTGGAACAGTGACTTTTTTATCGACGACAATACCTTATCTGTTAATGTCGCTCGCTTGCGCAAGAAACTGGAGGAAGAAGGTTTGATTGGTTTTATCGAAACCAAGAAAGGGATAGGGTATGGATTGAAACATGCTTGAACTTAAAAGTTTTTTTCTAGCTTATATCCGTTCGCGTAGCCGTTTTTTTGCTTTTATTCTATCGCTTACAGGTTTGCTTTTTCTCTTTGAAATCTTGTTTGATAAGCAAGGGCCCTACTTTAACTATTTCTTCTTTCTATCTACATTTTTGACATTTTTGTTTTTGATATTTGATTTCTTGATAGAATTGCAACGTTATCGTAAGGAATTGCTCTATGGTGAAAGAAAAGCTAAGTCACCAATGGAAGTCCTTCTAACTGAAAAATTAGAGAAAAGCGAATCTGAACTCTATCAAAAGAAATCAGATGCTGAAAACCGCTATAATGATTTGGTGGACTACTATACACTCTGGGTTCATCAGATAAAAACACCAATTGCAGCCAGTAAACTCCTAGTGAGTGAGGTGGCAGATCGCCAACTGAAACAACAGTTGGAGCAGGAAATTTTTAAGATTGATTCCTATACCAACCTCGTTCTCCAATATCTACGCTTAGAAAGCTTCCATGATGATTTGATTTTGAAGAAAGAAAATATAGAAGATCTGGTCAAGGAAGTCATTCGCAAATATGCCATTTTCTTTATCCAGAAAGGTCTTAGTATCAATCTGCATGACTTGGATAGAAGTATTGTGACGGATAAAAAATGGCTGTTGGTAGTCATTGAACAAATCCTGTCAAATAGCCTCAAGTACACAAATGAAGGTGGGGTTGAAATCTACATGGAAGGTTCAGACCTTTGCATCAAAGATACTGGGATTGGTATCAAAAACAGTGATCGGTTGAGAGTCTTTGAACGTGGATTTTCAGGATATAATGGTCGAATGACCCAGCAGTCATCTGGACTTGGACTCTATCTAACCCGGAAAATCAGCCAAGAATTAGGACATCAGATTCAAATAGAATCCGAACTTGGGCAAGGAACAACTGTGAGGATTAAGTTCTCTGAAGTGAATTTACTGATTGAATGAAAAAAATTGTGAAGAGCTTGGAAGAAACCTTTCAAGCTCTTCTTTAGACCTTGATATAGTGAGAAAAAAGGCTTCAATTAGATAAAAATGTAATCTTACAAAAATGTAAGATTAAAGGCCCCTTTTGTAAGGTTATGTTATGGCAAGCCCTCTTTTTTTGGAGTAAACTTAGAGCATAAAGAAAAAGGAGAGAAACCATGAAAACAATTTTACAAAAGAAACAAACAAGTAAGCCGAGTTCAAAGGATATCGAGCGAGTTCAAATCGGCATCGAAATGATGCAAGCTCAGTTTCAATTAATGGGATATTAAAAAGGAGATTGTCATGACACTATTAGATGTAAAACACGTTCAAAAGATTTATAAAACTCGCTTTCAAGGCAACCAAGTAGAAGCCCTGAAAGATATTCACTTTACCGTTGAAAAAGGCGACTACGTCGCTATCATGGGTGAGTCTGGATCTGGTAAATCGACCCTACTCAATATTCTTGCTATGCTTGACAAGCCAACGCGTGGGCAGGTCTTCCTAAACGGAACTGACACAGCCATCATTAAAAATTCTGAAGCATCAAGCTTCCGTCGTGAAAAGTTAGGCTTTGTCTTCCAAGACTTCAATTTGTTAGATACGCTTTCTGTTAAAGACAATATCTTACTCCCTTTGGTATTGTCTAGAAAGCCTATTACAGAAATGATGAAAAAATTGGTCGTGACGGCCGAAAATCTTGGCATCAATCAATTGCAGGAGAAGTACCCTTATGAAATCTCTGGAGGGCAAAAACAAAGGGTAGCAGTTGCACGGGCTATCATCACAGAACCAGAAATTCTTCTTGCGGACGAGCCAACAGGAGCCC
This sequence comes from Streptococcus infantis, assembly GCF_047463175.1. Lineage (GTDB taxonomy): Bacteria > Bacillota > Bacilli > Lactobacillales > Streptococcaceae > Streptococcus > Streptococcus infantis_AC. The sequence goes on along the minus strand of NZ_JASHEJ010000001.1, from coordinate 617,232 downwards.
TAGACTCTAAATCATCTGCAGCCCTCCTTGATATCTTTGATCAGATCAACGAGCAAGGACAGACCATTCTCATGGTAACCCACTCAACAGCTGCGGCCAGCCGTGCAAAACGTGTTCTTTTCATCAAGGACGGTATTCTCTATAATCAAATTTATCGAGGTGAAAAGACGGATCGTCAGATGTTCCAAGAAATCTCTGACACCTTGACTGTTATGGCAAGTGAGGTGAACTAGTATGTTTCGATTAACCATTAAGCTGGCCATATCCAACTTAATTAAAAACCGCAAACTCTATTATCCCTTTGCTTTGTCTGTCATTTTGGCAGTTACTATCAGCTATCTCTTTTACTCTCTGACCTTCAATCCCAAGATTGCGGAAATCCGTGGAGGATCCACCATTCAAACTACTCTAGGATTTGGTATGTTTGTCGTCACCCTTGCGTCAGCCATTATCGTCCTTTATGCCAATAGTTTTGTTATGAAAAATCGCTCAAAAGAACTGGGTGTCTATGGTATGTTGGGACTAGAAAAGCGCCATTTAATTGGTATGACCTTCAAGGAGCTCCTGATATTTGGTTTAGTAACAGTGACTTCTGGGATTGGCATTGGTGCCCTCTTTGACAATCTCATCTTTGCTATATTGCTTAAACTTGCAAAGATGAAGGTAGAGCTAGTCGCAACCTTTCAATGGTCCGTAGTCCTTTCAATTCTTCTAGTATTTGGTCTTATCTTTTTAGTCCTTGTGTTTCTAAATACCCTACGTATCATCCGTATGGATGCTCTGCAACTATCTCGTGAAAAAGTAAAAGGGGAGAAGAAGGGACGTTTCTTAGTCCTTCAAACTTTACTAGGGCTAATTGCACTAGGTAGTGGCTACTATCTAGCACAAAGCGTAAAAGATCCAGTTTCAGCGACTGTTACTTTCTTTATAGCCGTCCTGTTGGTAATTGTTGCGACCTACCTCTTATTCAATGCGGGTATTACAGTTTTCTTACACTTACTCAAGAAAAACAAGCGTTATTACTACCAACCAAATAACCTCATCTCTGTTTCTAACCTTATCTTCCGTATGAAGAAAAACGCTGTCGGTTTAGCAACCATTACCATCCTTTCCACCATGGTTTTGGTTACTATGTCAGCAGCAACCAGTATCTACAACGGTTCTGAAAATATAAAAAATATCATGTATCCTCATGATTTCGATGTTAAGGCAAAGGGAAATAATATTGAAGTTGAGAATTTAGACCAACTATTGACTCAATATGCCAGTGAAAAGAACTTGACGATTAGCAATAAAGACGTTCTTAGCTATGCTAGCTTTGGCCTTTCTAGTCAAGATGGAACTAAATTAACCATCATGACTAAAGAACAAATCACGGAATTACCTAAGACAGTTTTTCTAGTATTTGATCAAAAAGACTATGAAAAAATGACTGGACAAAAGCTAAATCTTACTGGTAATGAAGTAGGTCTTTGGGCTAAAAATAACCAATTAAAAGGTCAGAAATCATTTAGTCTTAACAGTCAGGAGTATAGTATCAAGCAAGAAATCCAGCAAGATTTTTTAGCTAACCATGTTTCCAATCTCTATATCCTTTTAGTTTCAGATTTTAACTACCTAGTTGTACCAGATCTTCAAAGCTTTTTGGATCAGTACCAAGATTCTGCTGTCTACCCTCAGTTTTATGGTGGTATGGATGTCACCGCAAGTCTAGAGGAACAGTTAAAACTAGCTGATGATTTTGATGCGTATGTAAATAATTTTAGCCATAATCTCAAGAGTGAAGATGCTATGGTTTATAATGGAACTACTAAAACTGATGCAATTGCTGAAATGAACGCTCTCTTTGGTGGAATTCTCTTTATCGGTATTTTCCTCTCTATCATCTTTATGGTAGGTACTGTACTGGTCATTTACTATAAACAAATCTCAGAAGGTTATGAGGATCGTGAACGCTTTGTCATCTTGCAAAAAGTGGGCTTGGATCAAAAACAAATCAAACAAACCATTAACAAGCAGGTCTTGACTGTTTTCTTCCTCCCTGTAATCTTTGCTTTCCTACACTTGGCTTTTGCCTATCATATGTTAAGTTTGATTCTTAAGGTCATTGGGGTAGTAGATACAGCTATGATGTTAAGTGTAACACTTTCTATTTGTGGTATCTTTGCCCTCATCTACGTACTTATCTTTATGATTACTTCAAGAAGCTATCGTAGAATTGTTCAAATGTAAAAACAGAAACATCAAAAAAGAGAGTGGGACAGAAATCGTTAATTCGTTAGAATTCGATTTCGTCGTCCCACCTCCGCACAGTTGAGTAGGGCTATAAAAGCTGATGAAATCAGCGTAGTAGAGCCCAATCAACCACTGCGTCTTGCTCGATAATTCAAAGACAATTGAGAGGCTAGGACTTTTGTCCCAGCCTCTTTTTTAGTATCTGGGATTTTGTCCCAGGTTTTATCTCTTATTTCTCAACACGTGATTTGTTGGCGAGATCAACTAGGATTGCTGCTACAAACTCATCATGTTTAAACATTAAAAAGGTATCTACTTTCAGAGGAGATATCGTTTTTCTTCTTCGGATAAGGATACAAAAATTTCTTCCTTTCTCTATCTTTTAAATGAATTGATTTCTTCAGAGAAAGACTGTAAAATTTTTGATATAATATGTAGGATGGACTGATGGATATTTAAAAGATAATGTTCAAAAGAATCACAGGTAAGAATAAAAATATGTCAGTTTAGATAGAAGTCTCCCTACCATCATCCATGCAGAAACAAGATTATATGAAATAAAAGGAGTAACCAATGTCCGGAAACTATTCAACACGTGAATTCCGCGAGAAACTATACGATGACCTTCATGTTCGATTGAGAGATACAGCGATTTTGATGTGTGCAATTTTTATTGCCTCTATCGGACTAAATATGAATTCAACAGCTGTCATTATAGGAGCCATGTTGATTTCACCTCTCATGACACCGATTGTTGGACTGGGATTCGGTTTAGCTATTTTTGATACGCGTTTAATCAAGCAATCTCTAGAGGTTTTATTGACTCAAGTGTTGGTCAGTTTGCTTGTCTCGACTCTGTATTTCTGGATTTCTCCCTTGTCTTATGCAAGTAGCGAGTTGATTGCACGAACCTCTCCAACCATTTGGGATGTCCTCATTGCTATTGCTGGTGGGATTGCTGGTGTGATCGGTTCAAGGAAAAAAGAAGCAAACAATATCGTGCCAGGAGTAGCCATTGCTACAGCTCTGATGCCGCCTATCTGTACTGCTGGCTATGGTTTAGCTAATGGGAATGTACGATTTTTATTGGGGGCTCTCTATCTTTTCTTGATCAACTGTGTCTTTATCATGCTAGCCAACATTGTTGGAACAAGAATTTTGATGAGAAAATCTCCTTTAACTTCATTTAAAGAGCTGAGCATTAAAATGAGAATTGGCTTGATATCTTTGATTGTATTGTTGATTCTTCCAGCTAGCTATTCGGCAGTTACTCTGACAATAGAACAAGCGCGCAAAGAAGGGATCAAACAGTTTGTAGGAAAAGAGTTCGCCAATTATACGGTTATTAATCAAGTCTACAAGTCAAGTAACAATGAATTGGTCTTGACGGTTGTTGGAGATCCGATTTCAGAAGAAGAATTAGAAACACTCCACCAAAAACAAGCCTCTTACGGTATTCAATCTGTTCAATTGAAAGTGAATCAAGTTCAGAACTCGCCAACATTAGATAGTGAAGCGACCAAGGAATTTTATGAAAACATTGACAAGTATATTGATCAAAAACTCTCTGAAAAAGATTCACAAAACGATCTCGTAAAAGAAAATGAAGCAGACAAGGATTGAGGACAATGAACTGAATCGGTTTTTACGCCGTGTTTTTCTTGTATCTTCCTCTTTCTTACTTATAGCAGGTTGTTTTTGCTTGAATAAGAAATAAATTAGAAGTTCTATCATCTAAGAAAAATGATGAACAAAAAATCATTTAACTAATGGTGTGAACGTTTAGTGTTTATCAGCTCCATTCTCTGTAATTTTGGGGGTAAAATCCACACCATTCGGATAAAATTAGTTGAATTTGATTGGAAAAAAGCTTTTATAAAAGCGGAGAAAAGTCTTTATATTACGCTGTTTTTAGTCCAACTGAAATTCATACTTTCCAAACCAGGCTTGAAAAAAGCTCGTAAAGCATCACAATTTAGTAAACGTTAAAACTTATTTAAACTTATTGAAAGCATTTCGTATCAAAAATACGGGATGCTTTTTCTGTTCACCCCAAATTTTTGTAACTAGGTGATACTTGAAATTAATACAAATTTGGTTGTTTTTGATAAATCTAAGCAACACTACATGATGAAGTGAAAGGGGATGAATCTTTGATAGTATTCACTTATTGTGAAATATGATATATTTATTAATTAGATGGATGAATACTTCTAGAGTTAAATATAGTATAATAGGGACATACTTTTTGGTTTATTTTTGTTTGTAGTCGGATTATGAAAGAATATCCAATATTATGCGATAAGATAGAATGTTACAAAAAAGAAAGGGGATGCAATCCGATGAAGAAAGACAGATTAATTGTATTGACAGATGCTGTTCTAGCAATTATTATGACCATCTTGGTTTTAGAGTTAGAAAAACCAACAACACCAAGTCTTGAAGCTTTTTGGGATTTACGGCAAAATTTCTTTGCTTGTTTTCTTTCCTTTTTCTGGTTGGGATCGTTATGGATGGCACTAAACACATTATGGGAAAAGGTTGAGAAAATTTCCTCAGAAATTATTTGGTGGAATTTGTTTCTACTCTTGGAGCGGCAGGAGTTCTCTTTGGAGAATTTCATGCCATCCAAGATACCAGTCTGAATGATGTGGTGGACCGGATCTATATAAATGTCAAGGATTTACCGTTTCAGTCCTTGGGAGCTTTAGCTAATATCCTGTCTGATATTAAGAAGGGACTGATTCAAGACAGTCATATCTGGTCTTTCTTCCAGTCATTTTTCAAACAATATCAGTTGATAATCAGCTTAAATCAGATCTATCAGTTTGTCTATCTTTCTCTGATGGAGATCATGTCCTATCTTCACTTTGATTATTGGAAAAAAACGGCTCGGTCAGGAGCTAGTATGAATAAGGAGAACAAATGAAACGTTTAAAAATGTTATGGCATATTATGCAGGTTACCGGTTTTACTCGGTTTGCTCTGAGTTTTGTGACCTTTGTTTTTGGGTCAGGAGGCGTGCTTTTCCTAGTTGAACCTGCTATCACAAATTACGGAGACGGTCTTTGGTATGCTTTTGTGACTTCGACGACTGTCGGCTACGGGGATCTCCTAGCTGTGACCTTGATTGGAAGGATTACCAGTGTCTTCTTGACGATTTATGGGCTCATATTTTTTGGCTGTTTATCAGCTGTTATTTTTAATTATTATACCAATTTAAATAAGGAAAGAGGAGAGGACAAATGACTGCCAATTATTCAACACGTGAATTCCGCGAGAAACTATACGATGACCTTCATGTTCGATTGAGAGATACAGCGATTTTGATGTGTGCAATTTTTATTGCCTCTATCGGACTAAATATGAATTCAACAGCTGTCATTATAGGAGCCATGTTGATTTCACCTCTCATGACACCGATTGTTGGACTGGGATTCGGTTTAGCTATTTTTGATACGCGTTTAATCAAGCAATCTCTAGAGGTTTTATTGACTCAAGTGTTGGTCAGTTTGCTTGTCTCGACTCTGTATTTCTGGATTTCTCCCTTGTCTTATGCAAGTAGCGAGTTGATTGCACGAACCTCTCCAACCATTTGGGATGTCCTCATTGCTATTGCTGGTGGGATTGCTGGTGTGATCGGTTCAAGGAAAAAAGAAGCAAACAATATCGTGCCAGGAGTAGCCATTGCTACAGCTCTGATGCCGCCTATCTGTACTGCTGGCTATGGTTTAGCTAATGGGAATGTACGATTTTTATTGGGGGCTCTCTATCTTTTCTTGATCAACTGTGTCTTTATCATGCTAGCCAACATTGTTGGAACAAGAATTTTGATGAGAAAATCTCCTTTAACTTCATTTAAAGAGCTGAGCATTAAAATGAGAATTGGCTTGATATCTTTGATTGTATTGTTGATTCTTCCAGCTAGCTATTCGGCAGTTACTCTGACAATAGAACAAGCGCGCAAAGAAGGGATCAAACAGTTTGTAGGAAAAGAGTTCGCCAATTATACGGTTATTAATCAAGTCTACAAGTCAAGTAACAATGAATTGGTCTTGACGGTTGTTGGAGATCCGATTTCAGAAGAAGAATTAGAAACACTCCACCAAAAACAAGCCTCTTACGGTATTCAATCTGTTCAATTGAAAGTGAATCAAGTTCAGAACTCGCCAACATTAGATAGTGAAGCGACCAAGGAATTTTATGAAAACATTGACAAGTATATTGATCAAAAACTCTCTGAAAAAGATTCACAAGATGACATCGTAAAAGAAATTGAGGCAGACAAGGACTGAGGATAGTCAACTTATCTAACTCATGGAAGCAAATCTTGGGAGGATATCCTATATCCAAAAGTTAATGGATAGAAAGGATTGTTGATGAGAATATCATTTGTGGTGGTTTGACCAATCACTACTAGCTCAGGTTAAATAAAATATAAAAAGCAACAACTGAAATAGTTGTTGCTTTTTCTTACTGAAAAATGTTTCTCAGACTGCGATCGATTTATTTTTCAACACGTGATTTGTTGGCGATATCGGCTAGGATAGCTGCTACAAACTCATCTACTGACACAGTGTTTGTTTCTTTTTGGCCATAGCGACGAACGTTGACAGTTCCGTCTTCCATTTCCTTGTCACCAACGATCAATTGGTAAGGAATCTTGCTAGTTTGTGAAGCACGAATCTTGAATTGCATTTTCTCATTACGTTCATCCACATCAGCACGGACACCACGGTCACGGAGTTTCTTCGCTACTTCCCAAGCGTAGTCCACGTGTTTTTCGTTAGATACTGGGATGAGGGTTACTTGGTGTGGCGCAAGCCATGTTGGGAAGGCACCCTTGTAGTTTTCAATCAAGATCGCTGTGAAGCGTTCCATAGTTGAGATAACCCCACGGTGGATCATAACTGGGCGATGTTCTTCACCATCAGCTCCGATGTATTTAAGGTCGAAGCGTTCTGGAAGCAAGAAGTCAAGCTGGATCGTAGAGAGGGTTTCTTCTTTTCCAAGGGCAGTCTTAACCTGGATATCCAATTTTGGTCCATAGAAGGCAGCTTCACCTTCAGCTTCAAAGTAGTCAACGCCCATTTCATCAAGGGCAGCACGAAGCATGGTTTGGGCATTTTCCCACATTTCATCGTTATCAAAGTACTTGTGAGTATCTTGAGGGTCACGAAGAGAGAGGCGGAAACGGTATTCATTCAAGTTGAAATCTTCATAAACATCGATAATCAACTGAAGAGCACGTTGGAATTCTTCTTGGATTTGTTCTGGAGTCACAAAGAGGTGACCGTCGTTGAGAGACATTTCACGCACACGTTGAAGACCAGTGAGGGCACCAGATTTTTCATAGCGGTGCATCATCCCGATTTCAGCGATACGGATTGGCAATTCACGGTATGAGTGAACATGGTGTTTAAAGACTTGGATGTGGTGTGGACAGTTCATTGGGCGAAGGACGAATTCTTCCCCATCTCCCATATCCATAGTTGGGAACATGTCCTCTTGGTAGTGATCCCAGTGACCAGAAGTCTTGTAAAGCTCTACAGAAGCAAGTGGTGGAGTGTAAACGTGTTGGTAGCCAGAAGCTAACTCCTTGTCGACGATGTAGCGTTCCAACTCACGACGGATTGTCGCCCCATTTGGCAACCAGAATGGAAGACCTTGACCAACCTCTTGAGAAATCATAAAGAGATCAAGCTCTTTACCAAGTTTACGGTGGTCACGTTCTTTGGCTTCTTCACGCATTTGAAGGTAGTTTTTCAAGTCTTTCTTGTCGAACCAAGCTGTACCGTAGATACGTTGCATCATGGCATTGTCGCTATTTCCACGCCAGTAAGCACCAGCTACATGGAGAAGGTGGAAGATTTGGATACGACCAGTTGATGGGACGTGTGGACCACGGCAAAGGTCTACATACTCACCTTGACGGTAGATGGTCAAGCCACCCTCGTCTTCTGAGTGCTCTTCGATCAATTCCAACTTGTAAGGGTCGTTTTTGAAGATTTCACGGGCTTCATCTTTTGTCACTTCTTCACGAATAGATGGGAAGTTTTCTTTAACGATTTTTTGCATTTCTTCTTCGATACGAGGAAGATCTTCATTAGAGATTTGACCCGCTTGGTTGTCTGTATCGTAGTAGAAACCATCTTCGATGGCTGGACCAACACCCAAGTGAATGTCTGGGAAAAGGCGACGAGCGGCTTGAGCGAACAAGTGGGCTGCTGAGTGACGCAAGATATCCAATGCATCTTCGTGATCAGGTGTCACGATTTCGATGCTTCCATCTTCAGTGATCGCACGAGTAGTGTCGATGAGTTTGCCGTTAAATTTACCAGCAAGAGCTTTTTTAGCTAGAGAATTGCTGATGGATTGGGCAATTTCAAAAGTTGTAACGCCAGATTCGAATTCACGAACAGCGCCATCTGGGAAAGTAATTTGAATCATGATTTTCTCCTTATAATCTTTTAAATATTTTAGTTATAGTGAAACTCTTTTTGATTTCTTCATCAAAAAAACAAAAAAGCGACATCCAAAAAGGACGTCGCAACGTGGTTCCACCTTCATTTATGTTCCTCAAAAAAGAGGGACACCTCTGATTGGCTCTAACGTGGCCACCGTTTTATGTTTGCATAAAAGTCAGTAGAGTAGTATCAGTATAGTCTTCCTATGCGTTCTCAGCAACCACGCACTCTCTGGTAGAAAGGGTCTAAGTGACTTGTCTCTATGCATTATTATAGCATGATTGTGAGATTTTTCAAGGATTTTGTGAAAGTTTTTTCCTTTTCAGTTTTTGCACTAGATTCTTAATAGCTACACCGACAGCCATACCCACGAGGGCAAAGATTTCATAGGCTAGGAAGTAGAGAAGGATAAATTCTCCGAAAGTAATGATGGTAAAGCAAAAGAGCAAGCCAACTCCAATTAACCACCAAACTGAGAACTTGAAACGATAAGAGTAGAATAGTGATACTATGAAAGTCACCAGTGGAGAGAAGATAATAACGTTGCCGATGGTGAGCTCCTTCAAGATATAGTTTTTAGTAATAGTCCATAATAACAGCTCATAAAGTGGCCAATAAAAGAAAAATATGACCAGATAGTAGGGGAGATATTGCGAGAATTTACGCATGGTAATCACCTCTCTTTTCAAGATGTCTACTTAGATATCCTTCCTATAACTATTATAGCACTTTTGCGGTAAGAATAGTAAATCAGTTGACAAAGAACTTAGTTCTTGGTAGAATAAGAAATGTCGTAAAGACAAATAACTTCTTCTTGGTTACAGGCATGCCAACCTGTCACTCGGATGAAGCCAAATAAAAAGGAGAAACATCATGGCAATCTCAAAAGAGAAAAAAAATGAAATCATTGCACAATATGCACGTCACGAAGGTGATACAGGTTCAGTAGAGGTTCAAGTTGCTGTCCTTACTTGGGAAATCAACCACCTTAACGAACACATCAAACAACACAAAAAAGACCACGCTACTTACCGTGGATTGATGAAGAAAATCGGTCGCCGTCGTAACTTGCTTGCATACTTGCGTAAAAACGACGTTAACCGTTACCGTGAGTTGATCAACTCTCTAGGACTTCGTCGTTAATTCAAGATACAAAGGCCGTCAAAAGCACAAAGCAAAAATAGGAAAATTGACGAAGAAACTTCAGTTTCTAGGAGATTTTATCTTTTTTGCCAAGTGCTTAGGCCGTGTTCAATTGAGCACATCTTGAAAATAAGGCTACTCTAGTTGAGTAGCTTTTTATTTTTGTCACCTTACCTCGATATACTCAAGTATAATCTTCGGTTATGGTTCTTAGCACTGTAAGGTAAAATAAACCAGAATGATCTCCCTTCGGGGAGATTTTTTGTTTCACTAACATTTTTGTACAATCTTCGGCTTGCCGCCTAGTCTACAAACGTTTTATCCAGCAAGAATCATGATGCTAAGGGCGTTAAAAATCCGTATGAAAATAGGGAAAGAACGCAGTGTTCGATGAACACAAGGAATTTCATCTTTTTCACTAGGATTTTAGCCCGAGCTCAAATAAGCTCTCTGACTTCAGAGGGCTTTTTTGTGTGCTTTTTTCTAGTCTTGTTCCTGATTTAGAAATGTGGTATACTAATTATGAAAATTGTCTAAATTTTTAATTTTTGTTAAAGGAGGGTTTCATGCTTTCCAAATTTTCTGGAAGCCATCAAAACCTGAGATATTGTTTTTTACTAGCTATCCTGTTAGGAGCTTTGGGGATTTCTCTGTTTCTGGCAGTTTCTATGGGGTCTGTTCAAATTAGCTTGAGTGATACCTATCGGATAATTTTGAGTCAGTTAGGGGCTCCTTTTGAGATAGGAGACATTTCAAAGTCTACGCTTGCTATTGTTTGGAATATGAGATTGCCACGGGTTTTTCTTGCTTTGATTGTTGGTGCTGGCCTCTCCATGTGTGGTAGTGTCATGCAGTCAACGGTCAACAATCCAATAGCAGAACCCTATGTATTAGGAATTTCAGCCGGGGCAACCTTTGGAGCAACTTTGAGTATTATTCTTGGATTTAAAGTTATGATTGGTCTAGGCTCTTTCTTAGGAGCGATTTTGGCAACAGTTGCAGTTCTACTCATTGCGTCCATGCAGGGCAGGATGACAACTTCTAGTCTCATTTTATCAGGGACGGTAGTGCATGCCCTATTTTTGGCTTTTTCAAACTTTATTATCTCTATTGGGGCCAATGCTGATAGCGTTATGACCATCAAGTTTTGGACCATGGGTTCTTTAGCAGGGACATCCTGGGCTCACTTAACCTTGCCAACTATAATCGTGGGAATCGCCTTTTTATTTTTCTCTTCCCAATACCGTGTTTTCAATGCCATGATGATGGGAGATGAGGCGGCTTTGACTTTGGGAATTCCCTTGCGTTTTTACTGGTATCTCTATGTAACGATTGTAGCTGTGATGACAGCTATCTTGGTATCGACCTGTGGGATTATCGGTTTTGTCGGTTTGATTACACCTCATCTAGCCCGAAGTTTGGTAGGGACAAATTACAAAAGGCTTTTTCCGATTGCAACCTTACTAGGCGCCCTCTTTGTCGTCTGGGCAGATGTCTTTGCTCGCGTTTTGATTCAAAATGCTGAACTTCCGATTGGTATTTTCACGGCCCTAGTAGGTGCACCTTTCTTTATCTACATGGTTGCAAGTAGACGAAGGGAGGTGAGAGTCTGATATGGACTTAATGTGCCAGGATATTCACTTTGGAATCGGAGAAAAAAAGATTCTCAAAGGAGTCTCACTTAAACTTGAGGGAAACCAATTTCATACTATTTTGGGACCAAATGGAAGTGGAAAGACCAGCTTGCTGAAACTCTTTTATCGACAGGAAAAGCCGAATCAGGGCTTGATTTCTTTAGATGGGAAGCCTCTAGACCAAATGAGCGTCAAAGAAACGGCAAAGCAGATGGCAGTTATCACGCAGTTTAATCAACTTCAGTTTGATTGTACGGTTGAGGAGATTGTCATGCTGGGTAGAACGCCCCATCTCTCTTTCTTGCAAAAGGAAAAAGACAGAGATTTTGCTTTGGTTGAGGATGCTTTGATCAAGGTAGATCTGCTCGAAAAGAGAAATCGACTCTACTCTTCTTTGTCAGGAGGAGAGAAGCAGCGGGTTCTGTTAGCACGCGCCTTGGCCCAAGAGCCGAACCTCTTGCTCTTAGATGAACCGACCAATCATTTGGATATCAAGTATCAGCTAGACTTATTGACCATTGTCAAAAATCTTCAGATCAACGTGCTAGCTGTCTTGCATGATATTCAGCTGGCTTGTCGCTATTCAGACTATCTCTACCTAATGAAAGAAGGGGAGATTGTTTACCAAGGTACTCCAAAAGAGACCATCACACCCGAGTCATTGCAGGCTGTCTATGGCGTTCAAAGTAAGGTAACTTGGACAGAAGATCAGCAAGCCATGATTCACTATTTATAAAAATTAAAAAGGAAAAAAAAAACATGAAAAAAACACTTAGTATTTTACTTGTAACAGTAGCTACCTTATCTTTGGCAGCTTGTAGTAACGCATCTAAAGAAACAGCACCGGCACCGGCTACAACAGAAGCTAGTCAAAAAGCTAATACAGAAACCAGCTATCCTGTAACTATCAAAACTTATGATGCTAAAGGAAACGAAGTCGAACAAGTATTTGAAAAGGCACCTGAAAAGGTCATCACCAACAACCTCTCAACAACTGAAATCCTACTTGAACTCGGTTTGAAGGATAAAATTGCCGGTATGCTCAATCCTGATAATGCGGTAACTGGTAAATACAAGGATGCTATTGAAGCCATCCCTCACATTGGTGATAAAAAATCTGTCTCACAAGAAACAGTTCTTTCTTATGAACCAGATGCCTTGATGGGCCGCAACATGATGTTTTCTGAAAAGTCAATGGGAACCATTAGTGCTTGGAATGAAAACAAAATCCCTGTTTATACGCAAAAAGCTTCACTTTCAACTATCCAACAAGATTTAGGAAATATCGTAGAAGATGTGAAGAATCTTGGTACCATTTTCAATGTCCAAAACAAGGCTAATCAATATGCCGAGCAATTACAAGCTAAAATCGATGCGGTTAAGAAAGCAAACCCAGAAACACAGGGTGAAAAGAAAAAAGCTCTGATTATGGTGGCCTACAATGACGAAACCTTTGGTGCCTACAAGTCAGCCCTTCAGGAAAGTTTGCTTAACCAACTTGGTTATACCAATGTCGCAACAGGAACTTCTGGTTTGACCCTGGAAAATCTAGTGTCAATGGATCCAGAGTTGATTATCTATGTAACTAGTGACCGCAATCAAAAGTTAGATGAAAAAGCAGTGGATTTGATGAAGGCAAATGCTGTTTTGGAAAATGTCTCAGCAATCAAAAATAAAAAAATCATGACTATCTCTTACGATGAGTTGATGGATTACGGTCCTGCAGTGATTGATTCCCTTGAAAAAATCAATGACTTTATCAAGAAATAAGGAGTTTAACTGGGAAGGGATTCAAGTTAGGATCAGTATTCCTTCAAACTATAATCCTCAACAAGCCTATCCAGTTGTGCTTTTAAACGATGGGAAATTGGATTATTTGTCAGACCTATCCCAATCTGTGATTTTGGTGGGGTTGATTCCAGAAAATCGTCTGGATGACTTTACACCTTGGAAAGCTAGTGCATTGAAAGAAGGGGTTCCGGATTTTGGTGGGAAGGTAGACCAATACCATCAGAAGCTATTTCAAGGAATTTTAAAAATTCTAAAAAAAGAATATTTGCTTGATGAAAGTCGAATTGCTTATGGTGGCTATTCACTGGGTGGTCTTGCTGCTGTCTATAGTCTTTATAGTAGTCATCTACCTGCGACCTGTATCTTTTCTATCTGTGGTTCCTTCTGGTATCCTGATTTTACAGAATATTGTGAAGAACATGACTTGATACAGAGCCAAAGCCTGATTTATCTGCAAAATGGTCAGACAGAAGGTGCCAATCATTCCAATCGTCTGTCTAAGGCTCCTATTTATGCCAGAGATCTACATGATCTGATATCAGAGAAAGTCCCTTCGACTTATTGCACATTTGATGCTTATGGGCATCATGAAGCTCTGAAGGAACGTTATCATCATTTTTGTGATTGGCTGAGAGACGAGTGGAAGCTTAATTAATCCTATAACACTCCTTGTTCATGGTAACTAGGAGTGTTTCTCATGTATGCTTGGTTGTTAAAATGTTCATGGTATTATTCTTGACGGAAATCCATCCCCTGTAATAGACTAAATTATGGTATAATGAGTAGATAGATAGAATCGAGGAAATTATGTCATTTACACAATTTAAATTTAAAAAATATATAGAAAAAGCCTTGGAGGAGTTGAAATTTACGACTCCTACCGAGGTTCAGGAAAAGTTGATTCCTATTGTCCTGGCTGGTCGTGACTTGGTTGGTGAATCAAAAACAGGTTCAGGTAAGACTCATACTTTCTTGCTTCCAATTTTCCAACAGTTGGATGAAGAGAGTGACAGTGTGCAGGCCGTTATCACAGCTCCAAGTCGTGAATTAGCGACTCAGATTTACCAAGCAGCTCGCCAGATTGCGGAACATTCAGAAGTAGAAATTCGTGTTGCCAACTATGTTGGTGGTACAGACAAGGCCCGTCAGATTGACAAATTAGCAAGTAATCAGCCCCATATCGTTATCGGAACTCCAGGTCGTATTTATGACTTGGTCAAGTCTGGTGACCTAGCCATTCACAAAGCTAAGACCTTTGTAGTCGATGAAGCGGACATGACCTTGGATATGGGATTCTTGGAGACGGTTGATAAGATTGCAGGAAGTCTTCCAAAAGACTTGCAGTTTATGGTCTTTTCAGCGACTATCCCACAAAAACTACAACCATTTTTGAAGAAATACTTGTCCAATCCTGTCATGGAGAAAATCAAGACCAAGACAGTTATCTCTGATACCATTGACAACTGGTTGATTTCAACAAAGGGTAGAGACAAGAACGCTCAGATTTATGAGTTGACTCAAGTCATGCAGCCGTATCTCGCCATGATTTTTGTCAATACAAAAACTCGTGCGGATGAATTGCACAGCTACCTAACAGCTCAAGGATTAAAGGTGGCTAAGATTCATGGAGACATTGCTCCTCGTGAACGTAAACGTATCATGAATCAGGTGAAAAATCTTGATTTTGAGTATATCGTTGCGACTGACCTAGCTGCGCGTGGGATTGACATCGAAGGTGTCAGCCACGTTATCAACGATGCCATTCCACAAGACTTGTCCTTCTTTGTTCACCGTGTTGGACGAACTGGACGTAATGGTCTACCAGGTACAGCCATCACCCTTTATCAGCCAAGCGATGACTCTGATATTCGTGAGTTGGAGAAATTAGGAATTAAGTTTGTACCTAAGGTTGTTAAAGATGGAGAGTTCCAAGACACTTATGACCGTGATCGTCGTGCCAATCGTGAGAAAAAACAGGAAAAACTGGATATCGAAATGATTGGGCTGGTCAAAAAGAAAAAGAAAAAAGTCAAACCAGGCTATAAGAAGAAAATTCAATGGGCGGTCGATGAAAAACGCCGGAAGACCAAGCGTGCTGAAAGTCGTGCCCGTGGACGTGCAGAGCGCAAAGCTAAACGCCAAACATTTTAGAATTGAGACAGTAGAACCAAGTGGTTTTACTGTTTTGGATAGTTCTACATCTGGATTGTCAGAATTCATAAGTAGATGATGTTAAAAACTTAAAATTTAATCAGATCATTCTTTTAAATTTCTGAAGTTTATAATATACTTAAATTAAAAGTAGATTATTGGAGAAGGTAAATGAAAATAAAAATGAAAGACTTTATTGCTGGGATTGGTGAAATAAATGTTATTGTTTATTTGATATATGTGTGTACTGGTCTCGCTCCTCTCTTTCATATATTGGTCATCGGTTCAGAAGTGAGTACTGGAAAAATAGTTTTAACTATCTTAGGCATACTTTATGCTATCTTTTTAACGATTGCTAGAATTTATCGAAAGTTTTTCTGGTAAGAATTATCATGAAATATTAAAATCCCATCAGAAATTTGAACTGCACCCCAAAAGTTAGACAGAAAAAATCTAACTTTTGGGGTGTTTTATTATGAAATTGAATTATGAAGATAAAGTTCAGATTTATGAACTAAGAAAGCAAGGACAAAGCTTCAAAAAGCTTTCGAAAAGATTTGGTGTGGATATTTCTGGTCTAAAATACATGATGAAATTAATTGACCGTTATGGCATAGATATCGTCAAGAAAGGGATGAATCGTTATTATTCTCCAGAACTAAAACAACAAACGAATTAAAGTCAAACTAAAAGGACTTAGCCCTGTGCAATACAGAACTAAATCCTTTCAATAATTATTTGTCCAACTTTTGGGGGTCAGTACAGCTTTCCTTTTTGGGATAAAATATGTGCTTTCTATGACTAGGCAATTTTCTTAATCGAAAAATTACGAAATAGAAAGAGAGATTTCAAATCCATGCATCCATTCGGATTTTACTACAATGTCGATTTTTAAAGCATCTGCTAATTGTTTGACAAGATAGAGACCCATGCCTGTTGATTTTTTCCTTGTCTCTCCTGAATCACCTGTAAATCCTTTTTCAAAGATATGAGGGAGGTCGCAAGCTTTAACTCCACACCCATTATCCCTAATAATCAGGGTTTTGCGCCCCTTGTCACTTGACATAGAAATCTTGAGTTCTGGTTTGTCAGAGCTATATTTAAGGGCGTTGGCTAGTATTTGAGACAGGATAAATCCAAAACTGCGTTGATCGGTGTAGCAGATTCCTTGTATGTTTTCTAACTTAATCGTAAAATTCTTTTCTTTGAGCAAGGGATCAAAGTTCTCCAAAAGATCTTGGATACACTCTTCTAGGTCAAGGTCTTCAAATAGAAAATCATTTTTCTCACTTTTCACCCTGTAGTAGAATAAGATCTGTGATACATTTCCTTGGATTTGATTTTTCACATAGTCCAATTTAAAAGCAGTATCCTCAGGTAGTTTGTCACTTTGATTGTCTAAAAGGAGGGAAAGAAGCGATAAAGGAAGTTTAATCTCATGCGCCCATTTTTCAACATAGTCCTCGTACTCGGCTAGTAATGAGTTGAGTTTTCCTATTTGAGCCTGCTTTTGATAAAGTGTATCTGCTATTTTTTCAATGCTTTCTTTCTCTGAGGCACTTGATAAATTCAATAATTCAAGCTCAGTATCGATCTTAGGATTGGCTATGAAGGATTTATAGGCAGCGGCTTTTTTTCTTTCTTTTCTTATAAGTAAGAAAGATAGGATGAAAAAAAGCAGGACGGTGGCTAAAATATAGAGAAGGATGAGAGCTTGAAACATTCTTACATCTGAAAGCCAAAGCAGGACAGCTGTAAATAGATCAAATGCTAAGAGAACAAGTAACCAAGGCAGATAACTAGCTATATATTTTAGATTATGTTTCATCTGGACTTACCTCTTCTAGCTTGTAACCAATACCTCTGACGGACTTGACTTTAAGGGCAATGCCAGCCTGTTTCATCACCTTTTTCAGCCTTGCAATGTTTACTTGTAGGGCATTTTCATCGATGAACTCAGTTGTATTCCACAGTTTCATACTTAGTTCTTCTTTTGTGACGACAGAATCAGTTGCCACTAATAAGGTTTCTAACAATTTCCCTTGATTTTGAGGGAGTAAAATCGAGTGTCCATTGATATAAAGGGTATAGGTCTGTCTATCCAGCAGGAAATTATCTTTTTCAAGCAAATTTTGTCTACCTTCATAGCGTTTCAAGATGTTTTCTATACGAGCCAAGAATCTTCCTTTCTTGAAAGGTTTTGTTAAGTACTCGTCAGCCCCTAATTTTAGGGCGTAAATCTCATCTTTTAGTTGTTCACGGGAGGTGAGAACCAATATGGGCACAGAGCGTTTGGACTTGAGATTTTTACAAATTTGAAAACCTGTTTCTCCTGGTAAATTCAAATCCAGTATGATTAAATCCGTATCGTATTGCAGCACTTGCTGGCTTGTATCTTTGAAGTCAGTCAACTTATCAACTTGATAACCCGCTTTCTCTAACAAGATGACAATTTCATCTCGAATCAAGGCTTCATCTTCAATAACCAGAATATGCTTCATATCGGTTCCTCCTTTTCCTATTTTATTCTACCTTATTCATCTCTTTTGGGTTCCATTAATGACAATAAGTACTTGTTGCTATTTTTCTTTACAATTCTGATATAGATGACTTCAAATCCAGCTAAGAGCAGTACTATCAGCATGGCTGTGATGAATTTCTGCCCCATAACCATTCTTGCGCTAGCAGGCATTATTCCTGTGAGGAGGGAGCTCACTCCGAAGCTACTACTGATAAGTGCAAGGGCTATTGGTAGACCGAAATACCAGTTGATTTGCTTTTCCGAAGATTTACAAAGAGTTTCGTAGTTTGCTCCGAGATGGATTAAGGTCTGGTATCGTCTGTAGGATTGTCTTTGTCCCATCAAAAACTGAACGCCGATAATTGTATTTGCGACAACAAGGAAGATGATAGCCAGATAGATGGTGATATAGCTGGCAGAGATAATGTAAAATAATTGTCTTCCCATATTTTGTATATAGCTTTCATAGCCAAGAGAGGTTTGATTTAGCTTTTCATTGGTATCTGAGATAGCTCTCATCAAGCCTTTTTCTTTGACCAGCTCAGGAGCCAAGATACCGCTGACATAGTTCGAGTAGTGACCGTCTGTATAGTTCATAAAGACTTCATCTGGGACTATGAGGGCAACAGAGAGGGTGATTTCACGATCCGTTACAATCGGTAAAGACTCCACCTCTCCAATCAATTTTACATCATTTTCCATGACTTTGATTTGAGGATTTGTCTTCAGAACAGAGTTGACGAGACCCTCATCCGGCAGGAAATCTTTCCCCATATACAAGTAGGCTTCCTTGCTAGTTAATTCTAGAGGAGGGAGATTGGCAGCCTTTCTAAGTTCATTGTATTCGGAAACTGGTATGAGGTGGGAAGTAGTAGACTGTTTAAATCTTTGGAGCAAAATTTCCATGTTCTTGTTGCCTTTTTGCTTTTTCAACTCCTTGATGATCTCTTCGAAGGACACGGACTCGTGTTCTTTCGGTTTGCCGACTTTGATTTGTAGAATCTTTGAAAACTGTGATGCCAGTCCAGCAGCTTCAAGCTCTTTTTTTACTGTATTTACATCAAGATTTTCATCTGTTTCCTGCTTGCTATCTCTAAATGTATAATCCAATACGTGGATTTGATTGCCTGAATTGCCACTTGCAATGGCAACACCTGCTCCAAAGAGGCACAAGGCAGAGAAGATTAAGAGGGAGCAGATGGCCAGTATAGTTGAGCGCTGGATAACTAATTCTTGAATCTGTCTAAAATTATAGGCATGAAGTTTTCGATTGCTTCCAAGCTTAACCAAAAAGTCTATAAATAAACGCATACCAAAGAAGAGGAGGATAGTTCCTAGAGTCCCCAAGAAAACAGTGATGCCCATGGTTATGACACTCTCCCAAGCTCGTCCACTCATACCCATGTAATAGGCTGTTCCAAGAAGTAAAATCCCTAGGACAGAAGCAAGAAGGTACACCCCCTTGGGGAGTAGTTTCTTCGTCCCAGAAGGAGAATAGGCAAGCAGGTTTCCGATTTCCTTATTGGCTGTTTTTGCACTTAAAAGGACAAAAACAGCTAATTTTACGGCTAGGAAGCCGATGACTGTATAGAGTAGAGCTGTAGTAGATAGAGAAAATTGATGTTCAATAATCCCTAGTCCCACAATTTTAGCGGTTATTAGGCTGATTAGTTCTGAAATCAAGATAGAAATTGGAAGACCTACTCCAAGGGCAAGGACACTGTTTCTCAAATCCTCAAGGAGGAGTAGTAAGAACAGTTTGGTTCTTCGCATGCCTAATGTGAGATACACACCAAATTCATGTTTTCTTCTTTCCATCTGCATACTGCTTGCGAAGTAGACTAGAAAAAAGAGAATAAAGAGCGTTGCTACGTAAAGAATAGGAATCATGCTAAAGAGTTTATTTACAGCGTCACTTTCTATTTGTTTTAGAAAGATCATCACATCTTGATGGGACAAAGAAAGGATGATGTAAAAGGAGATAATAGAAAGAACCATGGAACTGAAATACAAGCCATTATTCTTTCGATCCCTCTTGCTATTTCTTGAGACTAATTTAGAAAACATTGCCATCACCTCCAGCCAGTGCAGACATGACCTTTAGTATTCTGTGGTAAAAATCTTCTTGACTTTCTCTTGGATAATCGCGTCGAATTTCATGGAATAGTTTTCCGTCTTGGATAAACAAGATGCGGTTGCAAAAGCTGGCAGCGACTGAATCGTGGGTCACCATGAGAATGGTGGTTTCTTCCACTTGATTCATTTCGGATAATTTTTGCATCAAAATGGTCGCATTTTTTGAATCCAAAGCTCCTGTGGGCTCATCTGCAAATACAATCTTAGGGTCTAAAATCAAGGCACGCGCAGCAGCTACCCTTTGCCGTTGACCACCTGATAATTGAGATGGGAACTTATCCAGAAGTTCAGAAATATCTAGATATTGGGAAAGCAATTCTAACCGAACCTTGCTTTCGTTGGCATCGACCTTGTGCAAAGACAAGGGGAGTAAAATATTTTCTTTGGCTGTCAGATTGTCCAAAAGCTCAAAATTTTGAAAGAGGTAACCAATTTCCTTGCCACGATAATCAGCTAACTGACTACCTTTTAACTGACCTAAATCTTTTTCTTGCATTTGAATGGAGCCGTCAGTTGGTTTGATGATAGTAGCGAGACAGTTAAGAAGGGTTGTTTTCCCAGAACCACTGCTCCCCATAATCCCTAAGAACTCACCTTTGACAACTTGAAAAGATATACCGTTCAAGGCTTTGGTGATATTCGGCTCTTTTCCATAATGCTTTTTTAATGATTCTACTCGTAAAATTGTTTCCATGTGAAACACCTCCATCTTTTGTTACTTTCATTATAATATGAATCAGAGTAGAATAACACTTACGGATGATGTAAGAAATCTTTATTGTTGACTTCTATGGTCAGTTTATTGAACTTATACTTACTATATTATAGCATGGTTTCAGGAATTTAAAAAGGTAGTCTCGGAAGATACTCCAATTTAAAAGCAAATGCTATGAGAGAAGAAGTAACCAGAATGGCTGGAAAAGTAGTGGCGAGTGATAATAATATCAGAAAGAGTAAATTTAATGGCAATCAGCATACAATTAAATTGAGATAATTAGACAAGTGAAATCAATGTTTATAACCAATAAAACAGTAAGAGAATTTGATTATATTGTTTTTTTGATTTATAATTATAATAGGTTAGATTTGTATAGTATTAAATTTTTGGAGGATACATGGATGCCAAGAGAAGGAGTGGCTATTTACGATTTATTAATTTCGTGTCCCGGGGATGTTACTGGCTATCTTCAATTAATTAAGGAAGCTGTTGATAATTTTAATAAACTATATGGTAGTTTGAATAATATACAAGTATCAATCAAGCATTGGTCAACGGATAGCTTTCCTGAATCAGGTGATAAACCACAGGAATTATTGAATAAGCAAATTGTTAGGGAATGTGATGCAGCTGTTGCTATATTTTGGACAAGATTTGGTACAGCAACAGATAATTATGAATCAGGAACGGAAGAAGAAATTGAGGAGATGCTATCAGCTGATAAACAAGTTTTTATGTACTTTTTAGAAGCTCCGATAATTCCGTCTAATATAGACATTAAGCAATATGAAAAAGTGCAAGAATTTAAAGAAAGATATAAAGATAGAGGGATATTTTTTATAGTTAATGACGAGAGTGATTTTCAAAGGCTTTTTACAAATCATCTATCACTTTATTTTTTAAAATTAATTTCAGAAAAAGAAACTTTTCAAAATGAACAATTAAAACCTCTTTTAACGATAAGAGATAAGAATACATCTTCCGACGAATGTTCTGTTCCTATAAAATTTAATTTACTAGAGTCAAAGTTTTTAAATGAAAACTACAAGAAAATTATTGACCATATTGAAGAATTAAATAAAACTGTTATTTCTGAGGTTCCAACTAAAGTAGATAATAATACTAAAAAGTTAACTCTTTCTCTAAATGAAGAAGATAACGTTAATTTTCTGTCAAAAATAGCTGATGATGTGACTATTAGTGATGATTTTAAAAAACTCATAAACGACTTTGCTATCAAAGAGGAAATCAAACTACATGAGAAATTCTGGTGTTTAGGAAATTTGAAAAAAAATAAACTTCAAATGGCAACGCCTTTCGGAAAAAGTGCGACTTCGTATATTGGAACCGATGAAGAAAGGAACCGATTTTCTTTATTAAAAAAATTATACTGGGAAATAGTGTCGTTCAATGAATACACGGAATATTTTACATTCATGGATAACATTGAATATATAGAGTTAATGGTTTCTAATATAGGTAAGTCATATGATGAAGATATTGATATTAAACTAATTGTACCTAAAGGTTGTCTTTTAAAACATGATGACCTATTATATCCAGGGGAAAATATAATAGAGAAAGTACAGGAAATTAAAATAGAAGAAATACTATTTGAAATTAGTGAAACTGATTCGGTTTGTGCATATGATTATCCTCAGCAACCCTCTTTCCGGTCAGAAGAAATAAATGTTTCTCCACTTCTAACATATACTAGAACATTTAGTTATGAAGACCAAAAAGAATATTATAAAGATTCATTAAACGATATATTTATATACAGATATTTTGATAAACCAGAATCTGATATTTTAAGGTTTGATATTGAGTACTTAAAACATAACACTTCAATGGCATTTCCTTCTAAACTATTATTTAAAAATGTTCCTAGTACAATTGAATATGAAATAACATCGAAGTTTACACCAGATATGGTGAAAGGAAAAATAAATCTAAAATCCGAGTAATTTGCTAAAAAAGTAGGAAGTTTTATAATAAATATATAAATAAGAACATGATTTAATGAGGTTGATATGAATCAGAACAAAGAGTTAAGTTGTGAATTTGAGTATAAAAATGATTTATACCGAGTTTACGAATTAGATGAAGATGATAGTGATTATATCAGAATTGTTAGAGAATCAAAGAAGGATATGTATAAAGAGAGTACTGAAACTGTTAAAAAGATTTTAGATTTAGATATTGAAAAATAGTTTTTGGTGCTAAATTGGTGCTATAAAGAAAATAAAAACGCTGAAATCACTGATTTCAAGCGTTTTTTTGAATGAATTACTCTACTCCCACTCAACGGTTGCAGGTGGTTTACTTGTAATATCATAGACGATGCGGTTAACGTGGTCAACTTCGTTTACGATACGAACAGAGATTTTTTGGAGAACTTCCCAAGGGATCTTGGCGAAGTCAGCTGTCATACCATCGATAGAAGTGATAGCACGGATAGCGATGGTGTAGTCGTAAGTACGGCCATCTCCCATAACACCTACTGAACGAACACCAGTGTTAACAGTGAAGTATTGCCAAATATCGCGGTCAAGACCAGCTTTAGCGATTTCTTCACGAAGGATAGCGTCTGATTCACGGACAGTTTCGAGTTTTTCTTCAGTGATTTCCCCCATGACACGGATAGCAAGTCCTGGTCCTGGGAATGGTTGGCGCCATACGATGTGGTCTGGCATACCAAGTTCAGTACCTAGTGCACGAACTTCATCCTTGTAAAGAGTGTTGAGTGGCTCAATCAGTTCAAACTGCATGTCTTCTGGGAGTCCACCCACATTGTGGTGAGACTTGATAGTTTGAGCAGTATCCGTACCAGATTCAATCACGTCAGTATAGAGTGTCCCTTGAGCAAGGAATTTCACATCTGTTAGTTTGCTTGCTTCGTCATCAAAGACATAAACAAACTCGTTACCGATAATCTTCCGTTTTTGTTCAGGATCAGATACACCAGCCAATTTATCAAGGAAACGTTTGGCAGCATCTGCCTTGACAATGTTCAAACCAAACTTACCACCAAGCATATCCATAACTTGATCAGCTTCCCCTTTACGGAGAAGACCGTGGTCCACAAAGATACAGATCAATTGATCCCCGATGGCTTTTTGGAGAAGAACCCCAACAACAGAAGAGTCAACACCACCAGAAAGTCCGAGAAGAACACGTTTATCTCCAACTTTTTCACGGATTTGTTTGATTTGCATCTCGATGAAGTTATCCATTGTCCAGTCGCCTTTGGCACCACAGATATTCAAAGCAAAGTTACGCAAAATATCATAACCGTGAACTGAGTGGCGAACTTCTGGGTGGAATTGGATACCGTAAATTTTCTTATCAGGGTTTTCAATAGATGCATAAGGACAGTCTGCAGAAGTTCCAGTACGAACAAAGTCAGCAGGAATTTCTGTAACAGCATCACCGTGGCTCATCAAGACAAGTTGCTCATCTGGAGTACCCGCAAAAAGGGCTGATTCTGTGTGAGTCAATGTTGATTGACCGTATTCACGGTTACCAGCATCGCCTGCAGGAACAACCTTACCACCAAGCTTGTGAGTCAATAGCTGCATACCGTAGCAGATACCTAAAATAGGAATACCAAGTTCGAAAATTTCTGGATCAATATCAAATGATCCTTCCTCATAAACAGAGTTTGGACCACCTGAAAGTACAATCCCTACAGGATTGATAGCACGGACTTCGTCAGCCGAAATCTTGTGACTTTTTAGTTCTGAAAAGACACCAATCTCACGGATACGACGTGAGATAAGTTGGTTATACTGGCTACCGTAGTCCAGTACGATGATCTTTTCGACATCTTGCAAATCAGTTGAAATGTTGGTCATCTTTTCCCTTTCTTAAAAGAAATATCTTCTTGAATATTCTATCATAAATGAATCGTAATTACCAACTAAACAAGTGATGTTTGACTTTTACATATGAGATAGGGTACAATGGAAAAAATAAAGAAAAGAAGTGAGCAAGCATGTTACCAGCTTATATGAAAATCCATGACCAAATCAAAAAAGACATTGATGAGGGAAATTGGAAAATTGGAGAGAGACTTCCTAGCGAGCGAGATCTAGCTGAGGAATTTGCCGTTAGCCGCATGACCCTGCGTCAAGCAATCTCTCTTTTGGTTGAAGAAGGGGTTTTGGAACGGCGTGTTGGTAGTGGGACCTTCGTTTCAAGTACACGAGTTCAGGAAAGAATGCGTGGAACAACTAGTTTTACGGAAATTGTTAAAGCTCAAGGGAAAACGCCATCTAGTCATCTGATTTCCTACCGTCGTACGATTCCAAATGAGCAAGAAGTGGCTAAACTAGGTATACTGCCAACTGACAATATTATTCGTATGGAACGTGTTCGTTATGCGGATAAAGTTCCTGTTGTCTATGAAGTGGCATCGATTCCTGAGAAATTTATCAAGAATTTCAAAAAAGAAGAAGTAACTAAGCACTTCTTTCAAACCTTGCAAGAGCATGGTTATCGAATTGGTAAATCTCACCAGACCATATACGCACGTTTAGCCAAAGAAAAGATAGCTCATTACCTAGAAGTTGAAAAAGGGCATGCTATTTTAGGTTTGACTCAGGTTTCTTACTTTGATGACGGAACGGCTTTTGAGTATGTAAAGAGCCAATACGTCGGAGAACGGTTTGAGTTTTATCTAGAAAATAATTAGTTTATAACATCACTCTTAAAGTAGAAACTCATCTACTTTAAGAGTTTTTATTTGATTATGATTAGAAAACATTTTCCTAGTAAGAAAAATAGTAATCATACGAGTATTTTTCAAAGATTCGTGTTATAATAGTTAGGTTATATGGTCCCGATAAGGTGGTGGGATTGATTGTAAATACTCTTCCTACCAGTTCTTTGTAACTCTATAACGAATATTTTTTAAGGGGGGACATTTTTATGTCAGAACGTAAATTATTCACGTCTGAATCTGTATCTGAGGGGCATCCAGATAAGATTGCAGACCAAATTTCAGATGCTATCTTGGATGCTATTTTAGAGCAAGATCCAGAGGCGCACGTTGCTGCTGAAACAGCTGTTTATACTGGTTCAGTACATGTTTTCGGTGAAATTTCAACCAATGCTTATGTTGACATTAACCGAGTGGTTCGTGATACTATTGCAGAGATTGGTTATACCAATACAGAGTACGGTTTTTCTGCGGAGACGGTAGGAGTTCACCCATCCTTAGTAGAACAATCACCAGATATCGCTCAAGGGGTTAATGAAGCCTTAGAAGTTCGTGGGAATGATGATCAAGATCCACTTGATTTGATTGGAGCTGGAGACCAAGGTCTCATGTTTGGTTTTGCAGTTGATGAAACTGAAGAACTCATGCCATTGCCAATCTCACTCAGCCACAAGTTAGTTCGTCGCTTGGCAGAGCTACGTAAGTCTGGTGAAATTAGTTACCTTCGTCCAGACGCTAAATCTCAAGTTACTGTTGAATATGATGAAAATGACCAACCAGTGCGCGTGGATACGGTCGTTATTTCAACCCAACACGATCCAGAAGTCAGCAATGAACAGATCCATGAGGATGTAATCAACAAGGTTATCAAGGAAGTGATTCCAGCTTCTTACCTGGATGATGAGACTAAATTCTTCATCAATCCAACTGGTCGTTTCGTTATCGGAGGACCTCAAGGAGACTCAGGTTTGACGGGTCGTAAGATCATCGTGGATACCTATGGTGGTTATTCACGTCACGGTGGTGGTGCCTTCTCTGGTAAGGATGCCACTAAGGTTGACCGTTCAGCTTCTTATGCAGCTCGCTACATTGCTAAAAACATTGTTGCAGCAGGTCTTGCTAAGAAAGCAGAAGTGCAATTGGCCTACGCAATCGGTGTAGCTCAACCTGTATCTGTCCGTATCGATACTTTTGGTACAGGAACGGTAGCTGAAAGTAAACTTGAAAAAGCAGCGCGTCAAATCTTTGACCTTCGTCCAGCAGGAATTATCCAAATGCTTGACCTCAAACGTCCAATCTACCGTCAAACAGCGGCTTATGGACATATGGGACGTACAGATATTGATCTTCCATGGGAACGCTTGGATAAGGTAGAAGCCTTGAAAGAAGCCGTTAAGTAAACTAAAAAAAGATTGGTCCTTAGACCAATCTTTTTTATGTTTAAAATTAGTTATCCAGGATTTTTACAAAAGCCCAGTTTCCAATAGATTTTGTTCCGTATTCTAACATCATCGAATCTAGTAATTTATACTTGTTTTTTTCATAGAAACAAACATTTTTTTCAGTACTAGTAATCAAGCCCAAGCGTTTGCATCCTTTGGATTTAAGATAAGGTTCAACACCTTCTTGTAGAAAAGCACTCCCGATTCCTTGGTTTTGACTAGAAGCGTTGACACCTAACATCATCAAATACCAGTCAAAATTTCCTGATCTTTTCAAATGCTGTTCGGAACGTTCCACCAAATCAAGATATTTCAAGAGATTGCGAGGAGTAATAAAACGGAAAAGCTTGACCATACCATTCAGCAAATAAGATAGAATGGAAAAATCCTTTTGTTGCAGGAGGGCAACGGCCATGATTTCCCCGTCTCGTTCAGCGACTAGACAGGTCTCTCCTTTGATATAGAGTTTGGTCAGAAGGCTATCCAATAATTCTAAGAATGCTGGGTAATATTCTGGTTTTTTTAAATCATCTTTGATAAGAGTCATGAAAGGGTAGTCCATAAAGGCACCAGCCAATACTTTCCCGATTTTTTGGTATTCATCTAGCCCGGCTTCTCTGTATACTATTTCTTTCATATCATACTCCTTCATTAAAATCTCTCTATCTATTATAACGAAATTTCTCACATTTTTCGATTGAAATGTGAAATTTTCACAAAAAAGCTTTATTCACAATAATTTATTTAAAGATATAAACAAGAAAAGGTATTAAAAAACCCCGCAGTTTTAACTGTAGGGTAGATTAATTCTATTTTGTAGGGATTGAAATCTCAATCAATTTATCAGAATAGAGGGTTTTAATATTTGCCTTATCAATAGCCTGTTGATTAATTTTACGACTGAGGAAAAATTCTTTGATTATTTCCATTTCTTTTTCACGGATTGCACGATGTTTATTGGAAATGAGGATTTCGTAATGAAGTGGAGCCTGAGTAAAAATAACATCTGTGTTTCCCGCAGAATAAACCTCTACAAGCGTTGCGTCGGTGCTTTCTAGCTGACTTTTAACAAGTTGCGAGTGTGAATTTGTAGTATTGATAAGCTTCATAGGGTTTCCTCCTGTATTTCTATGTCTATTATAGCACTTTTTGGGAAATTTGGTAAAGATAGTTTAAATTTGATGTTGTTTTTTCCAAGCTTCAATCGCCCATCTGTGACTTCCGCGTTTTAAGTTAGCAATAGCTTCATCGATTGGGAACCAAGCTAAGTGATTGAAGTCCTCGAGAGGTTTTTGGATTTCTTGGTAAGAAGTAGCTTCATAGAGATAAGCTGGATTGTAGTAGTAGGTGTCACGATGTCTAGAGTAGAAGTATTCATCAGCTTGCCCGTAGTAGGTGCCTATTTCAGCAGAAAATCCTAATTCTTCAATCAACTCTCGTTTGAGAGCTTCGAGATGGTTTTCGCCTTCTTCGATTTCACCTCCTGGTAAGAACCATGCACCATTTGGAGCTTGTACGAGGATAATCTTTTCATGGTTTGCATCAGGTATGACTGCATAAACGCCATATCTATTTTTGTAGGTTACTCCCTCTTTTTTTTCTCCAAATGTTGGATTTGCCATAAAATTCTCCTTCGTGAGTGCGCTTTCTTTCTATAATAGTAAAGAATGTTCTCACTGTCAAGCAAGAACATTCTTTTGTATGTGAGGAACTAGTCGTTTGACTCGACTGTTTCCGTTTTATTTTTGGACTTAATCACGATTTTTCCTTTACTTGTCATGACTGCCTTGAGGTCTTTTTCACTTGGATTTTCAAGGTAGTAGTCTGTAATGGCATCTTCGATATAGTCTTGGATGGTACGACGGAGTGGACGAGCTCCCATTTTTGGATCGTAACCAAGGTCTACAAGTTTTTCTTTAACCTTATCTGTTACATCTAAATGGATGTTATTACTTGAGAGGCGTTTATTCACATCATCTAACATGAGGTCAACGATTTGAAGGAGATTTTCCTTGCTGAGAGCTTTGAATTCGATAATACCATCAAAGCGGTTCATGAATTCTGGACTAAAGAAGTTGCCTAATTCTCCAAGGACAGAGTTGGTACGACCTTCTCTAGCAGCACCAAAACCAACACTAGCTTCAGCCTTGCCTGTACCTGCATTTGAGGTCATGATAATGATGGCGTCCTTAAAGCTAACAGTTCGGCCTTGACCATCCGTTAAACGGCCATCATCCAATACTTGAAGGAACATATGCATAACATCTGGATGGGCTTTTTCAACCTCGTCTAGTAAAATAAGTGAGTAAGGGTTGCGACGCACTTTTTCGGTCAATTGTCCTGCTTCATCATAACCTACGTATCCTGGAGGGGCACCGACGAGTTTGGCAACGCTATGTTTTTCC
Source organism: Streptococcus infantis (assembly GCF_047463175.1). Classification (GTDB taxonomy): domain Bacteria; phylum Bacillota; class Bacilli; order Lactobacillales; family Streptococcaceae; genus Streptococcus; species Streptococcus infantis_AC. The sequence continues at coordinate 587,866 of NZ_JASHEJ010000001.1, read as the reverse complement.
ATGTATTCGCTCATATCGAAGCGAATCATGCTATCAGCAGAACCAAAAAGCTCAATAGCTAGTTGTTTAGAAAGTTCTGTCTTACCGACACCAGTAGGACCAACAAAGAGGAAGCTACCGATTGGACGGTTTGGAGTACCTAGTCCAACACGGTTACGACGGATAGCCTTAGCAATCTTATCAACTGCATCATCTTGGCCAATAACATGAGCCTTGAGGTCGTCTGCTAGGTTGATGAGTTGAGACTGCTCTTTTTCTTTCAAATCACCAACTGGAATATTGGTCTTTTGTTCAATAATGTGTTCAATCGTCTTTTCGCTGATGATTGGAGTATCCTGATCCGTTACTTTTGTCTTTTGCATTTCTTTATATTTAGCAATCTGGTCACGGAAGTAGGCTGCTTTCTCAAAATCTTCATCTCGAGTTGCTTGGGCCTTGAGATTTTCTGCCTCGATTAAGCGTTGGTCGATAACCTTAGGATCCACAAAATTCAAGGTTAAGTTCATTTTAGAACCAGCCTCATCTAGGAGGTCAATAGCCTTATCGGGCAAGAAACGATCTTGGATGTAGCGGTTAGAAAGAGTAGCAGCAGCTTCGATAGCAGCATCTGTATAATGAACGTGGTGGTAATCTTCGTATTTCTTTTGGATACCTTTGAGGATAATAATAGTCTCTTCCACAGTCGGTTCATCAACTTTAACAGGTTGCATACGGCGCTCAAGGGCGGCGTCTTTTTCAATGATGCGGTATTCATTGAGGGTAGTAGCACCAACTAGTTGAAGTTCTCCACGAGAAAGGGCAGGTTTCAGAATATTGCCTGCATCCATATTGCCATCTCCGGCAGAACCAGCACCGACAATCTCGTGAATTTCATCGATAAAGAGGATGACATCTTTACGCTCACGAATTTCTTCCATGAGTTTCTGCATGCGCTCTTCAAATTGTCCACGAATTCCTGTACCTTGGACAAGGCTAACAACGTCTAAACGAATGACTTCTTTCCCTTGAAGTTTGTGGGGAACATCACCATCTACAATTTTTTGAGCGAGGCCTTCGACAACTGCTGTCTTACCAACACCAGGCTCTCCGATAAGGACGGGATTGTTTTTGGTTCTACGGTTGAGAATTTCAATGACACGGATGATTTCTTCGTCGCGACCGATAACAGGATCGACATTTCCACGGCGGGCAATCTCTGTTATGTTGATACCGTACTCATCCAAGAGTCCTTTTTCTTGACTAGGAGGAGGTGTTTGAGCTGGCCCGCGATTTTGGGAACCAAAACCACCATTGCCACCATATCCACCACCTGACTGGGTTGGAGGAACATTATTATTTGAAGAAGGCCTAAAGTTATTCAGATCATTAAAGAAGTCTCCAAATGGATCAAAATCACGATTGTTTAAATCTGTAATGCCTTTGAATAAGCTATTGTTAGGATCTGTTTTGATAATTTTGTAGCAATTTTGGCAAAGGTCAATTTGCTTTTGTTGTCCATTAAGATTGGTGTAAAGATGGATCGTTGAGTCATTGATTTTACAATTTTGACAGAGCATATCACTACCTCGTTTCTTTCTTGGCTTTGACTAAAACAGAAAGGTCAAAAATAGTCAAAGTTCTTTAGTCTCATTATATCATGATTGAAGGGGAAAGCAAGTAAAAAGATTGAGTCTTAGAACTCATGATAAAAGAGTTTTGTAGATGAAATATAGGGATAAAAAGAAAAATCCCATTTGTCATACAAAAAGGATTTTCATTGGGGAAAGCAGGAGACTTCTCCAGCCCATATTCAACTATTAGTATAAAAGTTCGTAGATTTCCATCGCAATGAGGTCGATGCTATCAAATGTATATGTTTCACGAGCTTCAACGTCACGAAGTGTAAAGAGTGGTCCGTTTTCTTCGTCGTGGTTAAAAGCAACCTCTGCGACAACAACTCCTTCGCGCTCAAAGTTACGTTTCAAGTTACCACCATCTTTAGTCATTGCTTCTAAGCGATTGATGATTCTAACCAAATGTGATTCCATTTTGATTCTCCTCCATTTCTTATCTTTACTATTTTACCATAAACAGTCTCTACTTGACTAGAAAAAAACTAAGATTTCTCGCTATTTCTATCGTCTTTGAAAATTTATTGAAAATATTAGGAGAAAATGTTGAATTTTTATGCAATATATGTTATCCTTATACAAGTTTTGAGTTTAAATATTAAAAACAGAAAGTAGAGTATCCATGAATTTTTCTTTTTTACCCAAATATCTACCATATTTTAACTATGGTGCCGTTGTAACAATTATCATTTCTATCTTGGTGGTCTTCTTGGGGACCATTCTAGGAGTGCTGTTGGCCTTTGCACAACGTTCAAAGATTAAACCACTTGCCTGGTTTGCTAATCTATATATCTGGGTCTTCCGTGGGACTCCGATGATGGTGCAGATTATGATTGCATTTGCCTTGATGCATATTAGTGCTCCGACTATTCAAATTGGGATCTTAGATGTTGATCTGACTCGCTTGATTCCAGGGATTTTGATTATCTCTATGAATAGTGGTGCCTATGTATCAGAAACAGTTCGTGCTGGGATTAATGCAGTACCAAAGGGACAATTAGAAGCAGCTTATTCACTAGGTATTCGCCCAAAAAATGCCATGCGCTATGTCATTTTACCCCAGGCTATCAAAAATATCTTACCTTCTCTAGGAAATGAGTTTATCACTATTATCAAGGATAGCTCGCTCTTGTCAGCTATCGGGGTTATGGAGTTGTGGAATGGAGCTACTACGGTGTCAACAACCACCTACCTACCTTTAACACCGCTCTTATTTGCAGCCTTTTACTACTTGATTATGACCTCTATCTTGACACTGGCCTTGAAAGCTTTTGAAAATCGTATGGGACAAGGAGATAAGAAATAATGACTGAAACACTTATAAAAATTGAAAACCTTCATAAAAACTTTGGAAAAAATGAAGTTTTAAAAGGAATTGATCTTGAAATCAAAAAAGGACAAGTAGTGGTTATTATCGGACCTTCTGGTAGCGGTAAATCAACCCTCCTTCGTTCGATGAATCTCCTCGAAGAAGCTACTAAAGGAAAAGTTATATTTGAAGGTGTTGACATTACCGATAAGAAAAATGACCTCTTTGCTATGCGTGAAAAGATGGGAATGGTTTTCCAACAATTCAATCTCTTCCCAAATATGACGGTAATGGAAAATATCACGCTTTCTCCTATTAAGACTAAAGGGGAAAGTAAGGCAGTTGCTGAGAAGAGAGCCCATGAGCTCTTGGAAAAGGTTGGTTTACCAGATAAGGCAGATGCTTATCCACAAAGTCTGTCTGGTGGGCAACAGCAACGTATCGCTATCGCTCGTGGTCTTGCTATGGAGCCAGATGTTTTACTATTTGATGAACCGACTTCTGCCCTAGACCCTGAAATGGTAGGAGAAGTACTAGCAGTTATGCAAGAACTTGCTCAGTCAGGAATGACCATGGTTATCGTAACGCATGAAATGGGCTTTGCTCGTGAGGTGGCGGATCGTGTCATCTTTATGGCTGATGGTGTTGTTGTTGAAGACGGAACTCCAGAGCAAGTCTTTGAACAAACCCAAGAACAAAGAACCAAGGATTTCTTGAGTAAGGTTTTGTAAGAATATCATGAAAAGCTCCAAGTGGGCTTTTTCTTATAGTTTCAGACTATAGGGTATCTTAGGTAAGAAGTGTTAGAATGCAGAACGATTTTTTGTTATAATAGAAAATATTTGTTAGAAAAGAGAAAACACATGACACAGATGATTGATGGAAAGGCTTTAGCAGCCAAGCTGCAAGGACAGTTGGCTGAAAAAACAGCCAAATTAAAGGAAGAGACAGGTTTGGTTCCAGGATTGGTCGTTATTTTAGTCGGAGAAAATCCAGCAAGCCAAGTTTACGTACGCAACAAGGAGCGTTCTGCTATCGCTGCAGGCTTCCAAAGTGAAGTCGTGCGAGTTCCAGAGACCATTACTCAAGAGGAATTGTTAGAATTAATCGCTAAATACAATCAAGATCCAGCATGGCATGGGATTTTGGTTCAGCTTCCATTACCAAAACACATCGATGAAGAAGCTGTTTTACTAGCTATTGACCCTGAAAAGGATGTGGATGGTTTCCATCCTCTCAACATGGGACGCCTCTGGTCTGGTCACCCAGTTATGATTCCTTCAACACCTGCAGGAATTATGGAAATGTTTCATGAATATGGGATTGACTTAGAAGGTAAAAATGCGGTCGTAATTGGTCGTTCCAATATTGTCGGGAAGCCTATGGCCCAGTTACTGTTGGCTAAAAATGCAACTGTAACCTTGACCCACTCTCGCACCCATAATTTAGCCCAAGTAGCTTCTAAAGCCGATATTTTGGTCGTAGCTATCGGTCGCGCCAAGTTCGTGACTGCTGACTTTGTCAAACCAGGTGCAGTTGTCATTGATGTAGGGATGAACCGAGATGAAAATGGCAAGCTCTGTGGAGATGTTGACTACGATGCTGTTGCACCAATTGCTAGTCATATCACCCCTGTACCTGGTGGAGTTGGTCCAATGACCATTACCATGCTAATGGAGCAAACTTATCAGGCTGCTTTAAGAATGCTAGATAAAAATTAAGTTTATGATGAAAAATGGTTGAGATAGTGATATCTCGACTTTTCATTTGCTGTAAAGATACTTATTTCAATTGATGTTTTTCTTTATTTTTTTGTAGTATAATGAAGAAGAGGTGATTAGGTGATTGTAAAAGTTTGTAATGCAGATTATAGTCTCCAGTGGGATGGAATCTATCAATTTGCTCTTGAAAATTATCCACAGATTCAAGAATGGGAATTGGAGAAGCTAGCAAAGTTTATTGCTTATGAACAGGACCATTGTCGTCAGACCATTATGGAATGTGAGGATCTTGAATTAAATATACAAATTCATGATTACTTGCAAGAGCATAGCTTTTTTCCTCCCTACAGACCAAGTCATCGCCTTGTAGCTTCTACCTATGATATTCATAGGAAGTTGGTTACTTCAAATTATTGTAGTCATACTTGTACAGTTGAGGTGGCTCAGGCGATTTTTAAGACTGGAAAACTCATGTCGGCGGTAAAAATATTTGGTAAAAGTGGGGCTGAGCTAGTTACAGATAGTCGTAATGCAGCTTCTGATCCAGCAGACTATTTTGACTATATCATGTTCGGATGGTCTAATACGTCTTCGGGTTACCGACTCGCTATGGAGCGTTTGTTAGGACGGGCACCGTCTGAGGAGGAATTGCAAGAAAAGTTCATTCCTGGCGTTAGTTTTCATTTTCTGTATGAAGAATTAATTCAAGCGCCAGGTTATATCTTTGATGGCTATCATGTTGCGAAGGTAAGAGATAGTTTAGATTTGGATACCTTTCTTCATTTGTGTATCATCCCATCAAAAGATAAGGCTTGTTTTGAAGGTTTGATTCCTTGTCAATTACAAGATAGAGTGATTTACCTAGACTATGAGGGAGAAGGGTTACAGGCTTGGAATACCAAGGTTAATCAAGTGCTACAAAGTAAGAGAAAGCATGAAGGAGTAGCTTATGAAAGTCATTGATCAGGCTTTACTGAAAAAAGTAATCATCGAGCGTCCTCGTTCTAGTCATAAGGGAGACTACGGTCGTCTTCTCTTGATCGGAGGAACGTATCCCTATGGGGGAGCGATTATTATGGCTGCTTTAGGAGCTATTAGAAGTGGCGCAGGCTTGGTGACAGTAGCAACGGATAAAGAGAATATTCCAGCTCTGCATAGCCATCTGCCGGAGGCTATGGCTTTTGCTCTTGACGATAAGCAATTACTGGAGCAACAGTTAGAGAAAGCGAGTGTTGTCTTGGTCGGACCTGGACTAGTGGATGATGAGCGTGGAGAAGAGCTTCTCCAAACAGTCTTTCATCATTCAAATCAAGATCAGACCCTCATACTGGATGGTGGCGCCCTATCTATTTTAGCGAAGGCTGAAATGAAATTTCCCAAAGCTCATCTTGTTTTAACTCCTCATCAAAGGGAATGGCAATTCTTGTCAGGCTTAGATTTGGATTCCCAAGGCACTGAGGAAACAGGAGAGACTTTGAAGAGATTTCCTTCAGGAACGATTCTAGTTCAAAAAGGTCCTGCGACTCGAATTTGGCAAGCTGGTCAAACTGATTGTTATCAGTTGAGTGTTGGAGGTCCTTATCAGGCGACTGGAGGAATGGGAGATACCTTAGCTGGGATGATCGCTGGCTTTGCAGGGCAATTTCCCCAAGCAAATCTTTATGAAAGAGTGACAGTGGCGACCTATCTACATTCAGCAATTGCTCAAGAATTAGCTGAGGACAACTTTGTAGTTCTGCCAACCACGATTAGTCAACATATTCCTGCATTCATGAAAAAAATACAAAAAGACACCTGAAAATATCAGGTGTCTTTTGATGATTAGAAGAAGCCTTTGACCTTATCTACAAGACCGTCAAGTCCTTCTGATCCTGAGACCAAAGCTTGTGCTTGGCTTAGGTACTCACCGAGTTGATCCTTGTTTTCTTCAACAAAAGTTTTTGCTGCAGAAAAATCTTTGTTCTCAATGAGTTCTTTTACTTGATTAAACAAATCTAATGGGTTCATGAGTTCCCTCCTTTTCTAAAATTCTATACAATCATTTTTTTTTCAAATCTTGTAAGAAACTTGACTCTTCAAATAAAGTTCAGGGATGTCAAATGGTGCAAATTTTGATATAATTTTTAGTGATGAATTTTAGAAATAATCGGTATGTGGTTGTAGATTTAGAAGCAACAAGTACCGGAAGCAAGGCAAAAATCATCCAAGTGGGAATTGTAGTCATTGAAGATGGTGAGATTGTTGAACAGTATGCTACTGATGTCAACCCTCATGAACGCTTGGATTCTCATATCAAAGAATTAACGGGTTTGACTGATAAACGTTTGGCAAAGGCTCCAGAGTTTTCTCAGGTGGCTGAAAAGATTTTTGAACTGGTCAAAGACGGTATTTTTGTTGCGCACAATGTTCAGTTTGATGCTAACTTATTGGCAGAATTCCTCTTTTTTGAGGGTTATGAATTGCGCACGCCTCGTATCGATACAGTTGAGTTGGCTCAAATATTTTACCCTCAGCTTGAGAAGTATAATCTTGGGATTCTCTGCCAAGAGTTGGGGATTCCTCTAGAGCAAGCCCATTCAGCCCTATCTGATGCCCAAGCAACAGCAGAGCTCTTTCTCTGTATGAGGCAAAAAATGTTTCAACTGCCCAAAGGTTTGTTGGAACGTTTATTGAGCCTATCAGATAGTCTATTATATGAGTCATATATAGTAATTGAGGAAGTTTATCAGAAACAGTCCCTTCATATGGAGCATGATCTAATAGAAGTTCAAGGCTTGTTTTTAAAAAAAGAAAAGTCACTTCTTTCTCCGCGAAAGCTATCCAAAGATTTTCAGACCAATATTGCTTTATTGGACTTAGAAGATAGACTCCCACAAGCTAACTTTGCTCAAAAAGTTCTTGATTTCCTACAAGATAAACAAATTGCCTTTGTTCAAGCTCAGACTGGAATTGGGAAAACTTACGGCTATTTGTTACCGGCTTTATCTCTGGAAAATGAAAAAGGGATTCTACTCAGTGTTCCTACTAAAATTCTCCAAAATCAGATTATACAAGAAGAAGCTAGAAAACTAGAAGAGGTCTTCCATCTTTCAATCCATAGTCTTAAAGGTCCACAGAATTATCTGAAACTCGATGCCCTTCATCTAGCTTTACAAGAGGAAGAAACAAATCGTCTTTATACACGCTTTAAAATGCAACTATTGGTTTGGTTAACAGAAACAGATACAGGTGACCTAGATGAAATTGGTCAGCTGTATCGTTATCAACAATTTTTGCCAAATCTAGTTCATGATGGTAAACTTTCCAAGGATTCCCTCTTTTGGCTAGAGGATTTTTGGAAACGAGGTCAGAAAAAGGCTCGTTCTTGCAAGTTGCTTGTGACCAATCATGCTTACCTCGTTACCCGACTTGAAGATGATCCTAGTCTCTTAGAAGGGCGTCTCTTGATTTTAGATGAAGCCCAGAAAATCTTGTTGACATTGGAAAATCTTTCTCGAAAATCTTATTTGTTAACGGATTTGCTAGATCAACTAGACCAAGCTTTATTGAGAGAAGAAGGTATGCTTCAAAGACGCTTGCTAGAAAGTATTCGTTTTGAAGTTTCTTACCTACTCGATCAGTTTCTATCTGGTAAACGTAGGATGTGTCCAGCTAGTAGCATTGACAAGCTCCACCAAGATTTTTCTGAGTTGAATTTACCAGAATTTAAAGACTATCAGAGATTTTTTACATCTGAGGGAGAATTTTGGTTATCGACTTCAGATGTGTCTAGTAAGAAGGTTGAAATCACTTCTAGTCGCAATCATCGTTTGCTCTTTTCTCAGATTTTCCCAGAAACCTGTCAACTTTTAGGAATCTCTGCAACCCTTGAAATTAGTAGTAGGGTTTCTTTACCAGAATTGTTAGGTTTTCCTCAAGCGGCCTTTTACTGCATGGACGAACAGTTTCAGGAAAATCAGGAAATCTTGTTGGTGAAGGATTTTCCGTTGGTGACAGAAATTTCATCCGAGGAATATGCACAAGCAATTGTAGAAGTTCTAGAAGAATTATTCCAGCTTGAAGAACCTATTCTAGTCTTATTTACTGCAAAAGATTTATTGTTGCAAGTTTCAGATGTTTTGAGGGTTCCCTATCTAGCCCAGTACAAGCACGGAGAACCTGCCCAGTTAAAAAAACGCTTTGAAAGAGGCGAGCGGGAGCTCTTGCTTGGGGCGGGAAGTTTTTGGGAAGGTGTCGATTTTTCAAGACATCCGCGGGTTATTGAAGTGGTGACTCGTCTACCTTTCCAAAATCCAGAAGATCCCTTTACTAAAAAGATGAATCAAGAACTTCGTTTGGAAGGAAAAAATCCTTTTTACGATTATCAGCTTCCTATGGCCATTATTCGTCTTAAGCAAGCGATTGGACGAACCATGCGCCGAGTTGGTCAACGCTCCGCAGTTTTGATTTTAGATAGCCGTATGTCAAGTAAACGATATGGCAAACAAATCAGCAAGGCTCTGTCTCGTACCAGTCGAGTAAGGAATATTAGCCGAGAGCAAGTATTCTCAAAAGTTCAAGAATTTTTAAATAAACAATGAAATGAATACCTGAAAGAATGAAGGAGGCCTTTTATGAAACGTTCTCTCGACTCTAGGGTCGATTATAGTTTAATATTACCAGTATTTTGTTTGTTGGTGATTGGAGTTGTAGCTATTTATATAGCAGTTAGTCATGACTACCCAAACAATGTTTGGTCCATACTTGGACAACAACTGGCTTGGATATCGCTAGGGATTGTTTTTAGCTTCATAGTCATGTTTTTTAACACAAAATTTCTCTGGCAGTCCACGCCTTATTTATATGGACTCGGTCTAGCCTTGATGGTCTTGCCTTTAGTCTTCTACAAGCCGAGTTTAGTAGCTGCAACTGGTGCGAAAAACTGGGTGTCAATCGGTGGTTATACACTTTTTCAACCCTCCGAATTCATGAAGATATCCTATATTTTGATGCTGGCATACGTTATCGTAACCTTTACCAAGAAACATAAAGACAAAGAACGAACGATTGGTTTAGATTTTTTATTAATTTTGTGGATGATTGTTTTCACGATGCCAGTTATGGTTTTGCTAGCCTTGCAAAGTGACCTTGGTACAGCTATGGTTTTTGTCGCAATCTTTGCAGGACTTGTCTTATTGTCTGGTGTTTCTTGGAAGATTATTATTCCAATTTTTGTAGCAGTTGTATCGGCGATTGCAGGATTCCTAGCAATCTTTATCACAAAAGACGGGCGTGCCTTTATGCATCAGATTGGGATGCCAACTTATCAGATAAATCGTATCCTAGCTTGGCTCAATCCCTTTGATTATGCCCAAACGACTACCTATCAACAGGCGCAGGGTCAAATTGCGATTGGTAGCGGTGGAATTTTTGGTCAAGGCTTTAATGTGTCTAATCTCCTTATTCCAGTCCGCGAGAGTGATATGATTTTCACAGTAATTGCGGAAGATTTTGGATTTATTGGTTCAGTTGTAGTGGTTGCACTCTATCTACTGCTCATCTATCGCATGTTAAAGATTACCCTAAAATCCAATAATCAATTTTATACCTACATCTCAACTGGATTTATCATGATGCTCTTGTTCCATATCTTTGAAAATATTGGTGCGGTTACTGGTCTTCTTCCTCTGACAGGGATTCCTTTGCCCTTTATTTCCCAAGGGGGATCAGCTATTATCAGTAATCTAATTGGTGTCGGTTTGCTGTTATCGATGAGCTACCAAACCCATTTGGCTGATGAAAAGAGTGGTCGAACAAGATTCAAACGTAAAAAAGTTGTATTGAAAAAAGTGAAATAAGGAGGTCGCTATGCCTAAAGTTGCAGTTATCCTAGCAAATGGTTTTGAAGAAATTGAAGCCTTGACGGTCGTAGACGTCATGCGCCGCGCAAATATCACCTGCCATATGGTAGGATTTGAAGATAAAGTGACAGGTTCACATGCCATTCAAGTTCAGGCTGATCGAGTGTTTGATGGTGATTTATCAGAGTATGACATGATTGTCCTTCCAGGAGGTATGCCTGGCGCTGCCCACTTGCGGGACAATGAACAATTAATCACTGAACTTCAAAAATTTGAGAAAATCGGTAAAAAGGTGGCAGCCATCTGTGCTGCTCCAATTGCTTTGAATCGAGCTGGTCTCCTAGAAGGAAGAAACTTCACCTGCTATGATAGAGTCCAAGAACAAATTGCTGGCGGTCACTACCACAAAGAAACAGTCGTAGTGGATGGAAATATCATTACGAGCCGTGGACCAGCAACAGCTTTAGTCTTTGCTTACTACTTGGTTGAAACACTGGGCGGAGATGCTGAGTCTCTAAGAAATGGCATGCTCTACACAGACCTATTTGAAAAATAATGAACAAACGGAGGAGAATCTTTCTTGATGGAGAAGATTCTTCTCTTTTTTAATGGCAAAAACCAAGGTAAACATCGCTTTTTTTTATAAAAAATGGTATAATGAAGGGTATGAAATATCACGATTACATCTGGGATTTAGGTGGAACCCTGCTTGATAATTATGAAACTTCTACAGCAGCTTTTGTAGAAACATTAGCAGAGTTCGGGATTGAGCAGGAACACGATAGTGTTTACGAGGCTTTGAAGGTTTCGACTGCCTTTGCCATCGAAAAGTATGCTCCAGGTATTGAAAACTTTCTTGAAAAATATAAGGAAAATGAAGCCCGAGAGCTTGAACATCCAGTTTTGTTTGATGGGATTCCTACTCTTTTAGAAAATATTTCGGACCAAGGTGGCCGTAACTTCTTGGTTTCTCATCGAAACGATCAAGTATTGGAGATTTTAGCAAAAACTGAGATAGCTCTTTACTTTACAGAAGTAGTGACGGCTAGTTCAGGTTTTAAACGCAAGCCTGATCCTGAATCGATGATTTATTTACGTGATAAGTATCATATAAGGTCAGGTCTAGTCATTGGTGACCGTGCCATTGATGTAGAAGCAGGACATGCTGCAGGCTTAGATGCCTATCTCTTTGAGGATGTTGTGTCCTTAAAACAAGCAATAGACATGTAAGAAAAAGGGGAAAAATGACAGAAGATATTAAAAACCAACAGGCACAAGATTATGATGCCAGTCAAATTCAAGTTTTGGAAGGTCTGGAAGCTGTTCGTATGCGTCCAGGGATGTATATTGGTTCAACTGCCAAAGAAGGTCTTCACCACCTAGTCTGGGAAATCGTAGATAACTCTATCGACGAAGCTTTGGCGGGATTCGCTAGTCATATCGAGGTCTTTATTGAACCGGATGATTCAATTACAGTTGTCGATGATGGTCGTGGAATTCCTGTTGATATCCAAGAGAAAACAGGACGTCCTGCCGTTGAAACAGTCTTTACTGTTCTTCACGCCGGAGGTAAATTCGGCGGTGGCGGATACAAGGTATCTGGTGGACTCCATGGTGTAGGTTCATCAGTTGTAAATGCTCTTTCTACTCAGTTGGATGTTCGCGTTCATAAAAACGGAAAGATTCACTACCAAGAATACCGTCGTGGACATGTTGTTGCAGACCTTGAGGTGATCGGGGATACGGATAAAACAGGAACAATCGTTCACTTTACTCCAGACCCAGAAATTTTTACTGAGACAACTACATTTGATTTTGATAAATTAAATAAACGGATTCAAGAGCTAGCCTTTTTGAACCGCGGGCTTCAAATTTCTATTACTGACAAACGTGAAGGACTTGAACAAACTAAGCATTATCACTACGAAGGTGGGATTGCGAGCTACGTTGAGTACATCAACGAAAACAAGGATGTTATCTTTGATACACCAATCTACACAGACGGTGAGATGGATGATATTACAGTGGAAGTCGCGATGCAGTACACAACGGGTTACCACGAGAATGTCATGAGTTTCGCCAACAATATTCATACCCATGAAGGTGGAACCCATGAACAAGGTTTCAGAACTGCCTTGACTCGTGTTATTAACGACTATGCCCGCAAGAACAAACTCCTCAAGGATAATGAGGACAATCTTACAGGTGAGGATGTCCGTGAAGGCTTGACAGCCGTTATTTCTGTCAAGCATCCAAATCCTCAGTTTGAAGGTCAAACCAAGACCAAACTTGGGAATAGTGAAGTTGTAAAAATCACGAATCGTCTTTTCAGTGAGGCATTTTCAGATTTCTTGATGGAAAATCCGCAGATTGCTAAACGAATTGTAGAAAAGGGAATCTTGGCAGCTAAGGCTCGTGTTGCTGCCAAGCGTGCGCGTGAAGTTACACGTAAGAAATCTGGTTTAGAAATTTCAAATCTTCCAGGAAAATTAGCGGACTGTTCATCAAACAATCCAGCTGAAACTGAACTTTTCATCGTCGAAGGAGACTCTGCAGGAGGTTCTGCTAAATCTGGGCGTGACCGTGAGTTCCAAGCCATCTTACCAATTCGTGGTAAAATCCTTAACGTTGAAAAAGCGAGCATGGATAAGATTTTAGCTAATGAGGAGATTCGCAGTCTTTTCACAGCTATGGGAACAGGATTTGGGGCTGAGTTTGATGTTAGCAAAGCTCGCTATCAAAAACTGGTTATCATGACAGATGCCGATGTCGATGGAGCACATATTCGTACTCTCTTGTTAACTCTGATTTATCGTTATATGAAACCCGTTCTAGAGGCTGGTTATGTTTATATCGCTCAACCACCAATTTACGGTGTCAAAGTTGGTAGTGAAATTAAAGAATATATTCAACCTGGCGCAGACCAAGAAATCCGCCTACAAGAAGCCCTGGCTCGTTACAGCGAAGGTCGTTCTAAACCAACCATTCAACGTTATAAAGGTCTTGGAGAGATGGATGACCACCAACTTTGGGAAACTACGATGAATCCTGAACATCGTCTCATGGCTCGTGTATCAGTAGATGACGCTGCAGAAGCAGATAAGATTTTTGATATGCTCATGGGTGATCGAGTAGAACCACGTCGAGAATTTATCGAAGAAAACGCTGTTTACAGTACTCTTGACGTATAAAAATATTGGGAAATAGTTCCCAAGGTTTGAAAAATATGATATAATCATTACAATTGTGTCATGTATAAAAGGAGTTTGATATGTCAAATAATCAGTTGATTATTACTTTGATTGGAATTGCAGTCCTGCTTCTTATTGCTTTTGCAGTAGCAATTTTGCTACGTAAACGAAATGAGAGTAGACTTGCAGCTTTAGAAGAAAGAAAAGAAGAACTATATAACCTTCCTGTTAATGATGAGGTAGAGGTTGTAAAAAACATGCATCTGATCGGTCAAAGTCAGATTGCTTTTAGAGAATGGAACCAAAAATGGGTAGATTTGTCTCTTAACTCTTTTGCAGATATTGAGAATAACCTCTTTGAAGCTGAAGGATACAATAACTCATTCCGTTTCTTGAAAGCTAAGCACCAGATTGATCAAATTGAAAGTCAAATCCAACTTGTTGAAGAAGATATTGCAGCAATTCGTAATGCCTTGTCTGAGTTGGAAAAACAAGAGTCAAAAAATAGTGGACGTGTTCTGCATGCCCTAGATTTATTTGAGAAACTACAAAATACTGTAGCTGAAGATCCTGAAAAATATGGTCAAGCTCTTCCAGAAATTGAAAAACAATTGGAGAACATCCAATCTGAGTTTTCTCAATTTGTAACCTTGAATTCATCAGGAGATCCGGTTGAAGCAGCAGGCATTTTAGATAACGCTGAAAATCATATTTTAGCTTTGACACATATCGTTGAAAGAATTCCAGCGATTGTCACTAAGCTTACTACTGAATTGCCAGAACAACTTGAAGATTTAGAAGCTGGTTACCGCAAGCTTTTAGATGAAAACTACCATTTTGTAGAAACTGATATCGAATCTCGTCTTCAACTTCTCTATGAAGCCTTGAAGAAAAATCACGAAAATATCCGTACATTGGAGTTGGATAATGCAGAGTATGAAAATACTCAAATCCAAGAAGAAATCAATACACTTTATGATATTTTCACTCGTGAAATTGCAGCCCATAAAGCTTTTGAGAAATTGGTAACTACCCTTCCTACCTATCTTAAACACTTGAAAGAAAACAATCAGGTACTAGTTAAAGATATCGAACGTCTTGGAAAAACCTATTTAATTTCAGAAAGCGATGTGAATCGAGTTCGTCGTCTTCAAGCTGATATCTCAGCCTTGAATGCTACTATTGAAGAAATGAATAATGCAGAGTCAGAAGTTTCAGAAGCATATTCTGTCTTACAAGAACGTTTGGAAAATCTCCAATCTACATTAAAAGATATCGAAGATGACCAAATCGGTGTTAGTGAGCGTCTCGTTCAAATTGAAAAAGATGACATCAATGCTCGTCAAAAAGCAAATGTATATGTCAACCGTCTGCATACGATTAAACGCTACATGGAGAAGAGAAATCTTCCAGGAATTCCACAAAAATTCTTGAAGCTCTTCTTTGATGCAAGCCACAGTACAGAAGACTTGATGGCTGAGCTGGAACAAGCGCAAGTGAATATCGAATCTGTTAATCGCATCCTTGAGATTGCGACAAATGATATGAATATGTTGGAAGAAGAAACATACAGTATCGTTCAAAATGCAACCTTGACAGAACAATTGCTTCAATATTCGAACCGTTACAGATCATTTGATGATCGTATTCAACAAGCTTTCCAAGAAGCTTTGAATATCTTTGAAACAACATTTGATTACCAAGCATCTTTCGAAAAAATCTCTCAAGCATTAGAAGTTGCTGAGCCTGGTGTTACCAATCGCTTCGTTACTTCTTATGAAAAAACAAGAGAAAGTATTCGTTTCTAATTTATAAAAGAATCCTAGATTTTTCTAGGGTTCTTTTACTTTTCTTTACTTATTTTAAATCTTTCCCTGCCATGTTTTCATTGAAATTATAGTTCATATTTGATATGATAAGACTATGACAAAAAAGAGATTACCCCAGAATAAAGTAAAGAAGAAAAATAATAAAAAGCTTGGCACTCTTGTCTTGCTTTTGTTTCTAACAATGTTAGCACTCGGTATTGTGATCACCTATAAAGTGTTGAACAAGCAAGCCTTTGAACAGAAGATTGAGAGTCTCAAGAAGGAAAAAGATGACGCCTACTCCCAAGGAAGTCAAAAAGAGCATTTTCGCAAGGAAAAATCTGAAATTATCACCTATTATCCAATGGTTGGAGATAGTGTTATCTCCTCTGTTAAGAATGAGATTATAAAGGACATCACTGACAAGGTAGAGGGAAAAGATCAATTGATTTTTTATTACTCAGAAAAAGGGGATTCCTCTTTAACTGGGGTTGAAAATCGTTTGATTAAAAAACAGGCCTATGACTTGGCAAATTCTAATGTCGTTGAATTGGAAAATACTACTTTAGACCAGCTGTATCTGAAAGAGGATGGCTCTATCTTTACCTTGGATCAATTCTTTACAGACCCATCCACAGCCAAAGAAAAAATCCTTGAGGGAGTTAAGTCAACTCTACAAGATAAAAAAGTAGATCAATCAGTTGTTGACCAAGTTTCAGCTGATTTCTCAGCTGCAGAATTGTCAAGCTGGAAGTTTGCTTACAAAGATAGTCAATTGGTTCTATATCCAGTCAAAGCAATGACTAATGTAGAAGAAATAGCAATGCCTATTTCAGATTTCTTTGATTATATTCAAACATCCTATCTAACAGAAAAAGATGCTGAACTTTATAAAAAAGTTCAAGCGGATAAACATAAAAAAGTGGTAGCTCTTACCTTTGATGATGGTCCTGATGGTAATACAACACCACAAGCCTTGGATATCTTAGCTAAGTACAAAATCAAAGCTACCTTCTTTGTCCAAGGGAAAAATATTGCAGGCAATGAGTCAATTCTTAAACGTATGCAGTCTGAAGGCCATGAAGTTGGAAACCATAGTTGGAATCATCCAATTTTAACAAAACTGCCATTAGAAGATGCTAAGAAACAAATTACAGATACAGAAGATGCTATTAAAAGTGTGCTTGGGAAGAGCACAAAATTGATGCGTCCACCATATGGTGCTATTTCGGATGATATTCGTAATAGTCTCGATTTGAGCTTTATCATGTGGGATGTTGATAGTTTGGACTGGAAGAGTAAAAACGAAGCTGCTATTTTTACAGAAATTCAACGTCAAACGACAGATGGTTCTATTATATTGATGCATGATATTCACCAGACGTCAGTAAATTCACTACCAAGGGTTATCGAGTATTTGCAGGGTCAAGGCTATAGCTTTGTGACTGTATCAGAACTACTCAATACAGGTTTGAAATCACATGGTATTTATTATTCTCGTACCCAATAATTGGATTTAAATTCAATTATTAGAAAAAACTAAAAAAGATTATTTTTATCTTGACAAGTAGGGAAAAACTTGATATCATATACAGGATGAGAAAAGCAGAAGTGAGAACTTCTCGCCTTGCGACTAACGTTGTCTGGCCCCTACAGATCAAGTTTCAGAAATGAACTATAATCATGTAGAGCGGATTTGCGTTAGCAAGTCCGCTCTTGTTTTTCTCTAAAATAAAAAAAGAGGTGAAAACCATAGCAAAGCAAGACTTATTCATCAATGATGAAATTCGTGTACGTGAAGTTCGCTTAATCGGTCTTGAGGGCGAACAATTGGGTATCAAACCACTTGGTGAAGCGCAAGCACTTGCGGACGACGCTAATGTGGACTTGGTTCTCATTCAACCTCAAGCTAAACCTCCTGTTGCGAAAATTATGGACTACGGTAAGTTCAAATTTGAGTACCAGAAGAAACAAAAAGAACAACGCAAAAAACAAAGCGTTGTGACCGTGAAAGAAGTTCGATTGAGCCCAGTTATTGATAAGGGTGATTTCGATACGAAACTTCGCAGTGCTCGCAAGTTCCTTGAAAAAGGGAACAAAGTGAAGGTTTCCATTCGCTTTAAGGGACGTATGATTACCCATAAAGAGATTGGAGCAAAAGTTTTAGCCGATTTCGCTGAAGCAACTCAAGATATTGCTATCATCGAACAACGTGCTAAAATGGATGGTCGTCAAATGTTCATGCAGTTGGCCCCAGCAACTGACAAGAAATAATCTGTCAGAAAGTTAAAAAAAGGAGAAAATATCATGCCAAAACAAAAAACACACCGCGCATCAGCTAAACGTTTCAAACGTACAGGTTCTGGTGGACTTAAACGTTTCCGTGCTTACACTTCTCACCGTTTCCACGGAAAAACTAAGAAACAACGTCGTCATCTTCGTAAAGCATCTATGGTGCATTCAGGAGATTTCAAACGTATCAAAGCAATGCTTACTCGCTTGAAATAATCGCGTATTTGTAAGTTAACAATTCTAGGAAATATTGGAGGAAATATAAATGGCACGTGTTAAAGGTGGCGTTGTATCACGCAAACGTCGTAAACGTATTTTAAAATTAGCAAAAGGTTACTATGGAGCTAAACATATCTTGTTCCGTACTGCAAAAGAACAAGTAATGAACTCTTACTACTATGCATACCGTGACCGTCGTCAAAAGAAACGTGACTTCCGCAAATTGTGGATTACACGTATCAATGCGGCAGCTCGTTTGAACGGACTTTCATACTCACAATTGATGCATGGTTTGAAATTGGCTGAGATCGAAGTTAACCGTAAAATGCTTGCTGACTTGGCTGTTAACGATGCAGCAGCTTTCACAGCTCTTGCAGATGCAGCTAAAGCAAAACTTGGTAAATAATTATTCACAAGACTGGTGCAAATTTGTCCCAGTCTTTTTTAAACAAAGGAGAAAAAATGGCTTCAAAAATGTTACACACTTGCTTGCGAGTAGAAAATCTTGAAAAATCAATTGCTTTTTATCAAGATGCTTTTGGATTTAAGGAATTGCGTCGTCTGGACTTCCCAGAACACGCTTTTACCATTGTTTATCTAGGTCTTGATGGCGATGATTATGAATTAGAGTTGACTTACAACTACGATCATGGGCCTTATGTTGTAGGTGACGGTTTTGCGCACATCGCTCTAAGCACACCTGACCTTGAGGCTCTTCATAAAGAACATAGCGACAAGGGTTACGAAGTGACAAATCCAAATGGACTTCCAGGAACACAACCAAACTATTACTTTGTTAAAGATCCAGATGGATACAAGGTAGAAGTGATTCGTGAAAAATAATAAAAACTCCTCATTTGTCAAATTGAGCGAGACAATTTTACCTGACTCAGAAAAACTTGATACGGAGTAGTGTAGGTCATTTATGTTAGTTTCTTTCAGACAAATGTGAGCGTTTATCTGAGACTAACATAGATGGCTTTTTCTATCTAGCTTAATGTGACAAATTGGGATATAATAAAAATAACTTAACAAATTAGTGGGAGAAAAAAATGTCAGACCAAAATCCAAATGTAGAGCTAAACAAAGAAGAAGATAAACTAATTGTAGAAAATAATTCGGTAGAAGATATGAAGAATGGTCCAAAAGCAGTTAAGAAACCTTCGGCTCTTCTATCTTTCTCATTTTATTTGGCACTTACCTATATTCTTCTATTTATAACTCTTGCTTTATTTACTGCTCCATGGGGAATTGTATTCTTGATTTTTCTAGGTCCTAATTTAATTACTTACGTTATAGCAACTTTTTTAACTAGGATAGGAATCAAGAAAGTAAATAGAAATTTCTTGTATGCGAGTGCAGGATTTTATTTGCTTTCCGGACTTTTAGCATTCGACCCGGATTGGCAGATGTTTAGGGTTTTTCCTTATCTCTCACTAGTTCTAGTTCTAATCGGGATATTTTTAACGAAAGATACAAGTAACTAAGTTAAAAAAGCCAGGCGCAACTCTTCTTCGAACTTATTTCATATCATAAAACCATAGCCTTTAAGGCTGTGGTTTTTTAGTTTCATGATTAGAAAGAAATTGTGTTTCTATTTTCTAAAATGGTATAATAGAAAAAGAAAAAGGGAGGTGAGAAAGAATGATTGCCCAACTGGATACGAAAACTGTCTATAGTTTCATGGAGAGTATGGTTTCAATCAAGAGATATGTCAGCCTTGGGAAAGAATATGGCTATTCATCACTTGGAATCATGGATGAAGACAATCTCTATGGAGCCTATTATTTCATCAAAGAATGCCAAAAACAAGGAATACAGCCTTTATTAGGTCTTGAGATGACTGTTCATCATAAAGATGAATGGATCAATCTACGTTTTCTAGCCCTGTCAAACCGAGGTTATCAAAACCTGATGAAGCTGTCGTCTCTAAAGATGACAGGTAAAAGAGAATGGGCTGATTTCTCTTCCTACCTTGAAGATATTTGCATCATTGTTCCCTACTTTCAGGAAATAGTAAATTTGGATTTGGGACATGACTACTATATCGGAGTTTATCCAGATACAGCTCAGTCGAATTTTTCTCACCCCATTCTCCCTCTTTATCGTGTTAACTCTTTCGAGTCTGAGGATTTAGAAGTTCTACAGATGCTTAAATCGATTAAAGAGAACGTGACTTTGAGAGAGGTTGATGTTCAATCTCAACAGGGCTTATTTTTACCGGCTGACCGTCTTGAACAGATTTTTCTAGAGAAGTTCCCAATTGCACTGGATAACCTTGCAAGATTGATTAAGGAAACTTCCTACGAGATTGATAGTAGTCTCAAGCTTCCACGTTTTAATCCAGAGAGACCTGCTGTTGAAGAACTTCGGGGAAGAGCGATTCAGGGATTGGAACAGAAAGGATTATGGAATCAGATTTATCAGGCTCGTTTAGAAGAAGAGTTATCAGTGATTCATGATATGGGATTCGATGATTATTTCTTGGTTGTCTGGGACCTCTTACGTTTCGGTCGTTCTCAAGGATATTATATGGGGATGGGCCGTGGGTCTGCAGTTGGAAGTCTAGTGGCCTATGCCTTAGATATCACTGGAATTGATCCTGTAGCTAAAAATCTTATCTTTGAGCGTTTCTTGAATCGTGAACGTTACACCATGCCAGATATTGATATTGATATTCCAGATATCTATCGCCCTGAGTTTATTCGTTATGTTCGTGACCGTTATGGTAGTATCCATGCTGCTCAGATTGTTACTTATTCAACCTTTGGAGCCAAGCAAGCCATCCGAGATATTTTTAAACGGTATGGTGTCCCTGAATATGAATTGACGGCCATTACGAAAAAAATTGGGTCTAAAGATACTCTAACGACAGCCTATGAAGGAAATCTAGGTTTTAGACAACTCATTCAGAGTAAGATTGAGTACCAAAAGGCCTTCTCTATTGCTAAAAAGATAGAAGGTTATCCACGACAGACTTCTATCCATGCAGCTGGTGTCGTTATCAGTGATAAAAATCTAACAGATTATATCCCTCTCAAGTATGGCGAGGATATGCTGATTACCCAATATGATGCGCATGGAGTTGAAGGAAATGGCTTGCTCAAGATGGATTTCTTGGGCCTACGAAACTTAACCTTCGCTCAAAAAATGCAGGAGCTCTTATATGAAACTCAAGGTATTTCACTAAGAATTGAGGATATTGATCTTGAAGATAAGGCAACCTTAGCCCTCTTTGCTGCAGGTAAGACCAAGGGAATCTTTCAGTTTGAACAACCTGGAGCCATACGCTTATTGAAACGTGTGAAACCACAAAATTTTGAAGAAGTAGTGGCGACGACTTCCTTGAACCGACCAGGTGCGAGCGACTATATAGATAACTTTGTTGCCAGAAAACATGGTAAAGAAAAGGTTACGGTTCTGGACCCTGTGCTAGAAGATATCTTAGCTCCGACTTATGGTATTATGCTCTACCAAGAGCAGGTGATGCAAGCAGCTCAGCGTTACGCTGGTTTTAGCCTCGGGAAAGCCGATATGTTACGTCGTGCTATGGGGAAAAAGAATGCGGCTGAGATGCACCGAATGGAGGAGAGTTTTATCCAAGGGGCCCTCGAAAAAGGGCATGGACAAAAACAGGCCCAAGAAGTTTTTGCCGTAATGGAAAAATTTGCCGGTTATGGTTTTAACCGTTCGCACGCTTATGCATATGCTGCCTTAGCTTTTCAGCTTGCCTACTTTAAAACACATTTTCCAGCAATCTTCTATCAGGTCATGCTCAATTATGCCAGCGGGGATTATATTCTAGATGCACTTGAAATGGGCTTTGAATTAGCTCCGCTTTCTATCAATACGGTTCCATATCAAGATAAACTAGCAGATAAGACAATTCATCTAGGACTTAAGAGTATTAAGGGAATGCCCCGTGATTTTGCCTACTGGATTATCGAGCATCGTCCATTTAGCAGTGTTGAAGATTTTATCACACGATTACCCAAAAATTATCAAAAGGAGAGTTTATTAATTCCTCTGGTAGAAGTTGGATTGTTTGATAACTTTGAGAAAAATCGTCGAAAAATCTTAACCAACCTACCAACTCTATTTATCTTTGTAGAAGAGTTAGGTAGCCTCTTTGCAGATTCTAGCTATAGTTGGACAGATACAGAGGACTTTTCAAATATTGAGAAATTCCAAAAAGAGCAGAAATGGTTAGGAGTTGGAATTAGCCAACACCCATTGCTGGTTTTAGCGAAGAATCCTTTGTATCCGATCGTGAGTTTATCTGAGCTTTCCGAGGGACAGACAGCTACAGTGCTCGTTGAGATTCAATCTATCCGAGTGATTCGAACTAAAAAAGGTGAAAACATGGCCTTTTTGAAAGTTACTGATAGTAAAACAAGTCTGGAGGTCACTGTTTTTTCTGAACAGTACCGCCAATTTAAAAATCTTTTGAACGAAGGAAGTTTCTATTACCTAAATGGGAAAGTTCAGGCTAGGGACGGACGACTTCAATTAGTTTTAAATAATTTAAAAGAGGCAGTGAGTGAGCGTTTTTGGATTCAAGTTCCCAATCATGACCACGATTCTGAAATTTATCATATTTTAGATCAGTACAAGGGACAAATTCCTGTTGTCGTTCGTTATGAAAATGAACAAAAAAATATTCTTTTGCCTGGTTATTTAGTTGCAAAAGACGCTGGCTTACAAGAATCTTTAAAACAGATTGTCATGAAAACGATTTATCGTTAAAAATCAATGAAAATAAAAGAATTTTAAATTTAAATATGGTATAATCAGTTAGAATGTTAAAAGAAAAAGGAGCAAAACCAAATGAAACGTATTGCTGTTTTGACTAGTGGTGGGGACGCCCCTGGTATGAATGCTGCCATTCGTGCAGTTGTTCGTCAAGCAATCTCAGAAGGAATGGAAGTTTTTGGTATATATGATGGATACGCTGGTATGGTTGCTGGTGAAATTTATCCACTTGATGCTGCTTCAGTAGGAGACATCATTTCACGTGGTGGTACTTTCCTTCACTCAGCTCGTTACCCTGAGTTTGCAAAACTCGAAGGTCAACTTAAAGGGATTGAGCAATTGAAAAAACACGGTATCGAAGGTGTCGTGGTTATCGGTGGTGACGGTTCTTATCATGGAGCTATGCGACTGACTGAGCATGGATTCCCTGCTATTGGACTTCCTGGAACAATCGATAACGATATCGTAGGTACTGACTTTACAATCGGATTTGACACTGCAGTTACGACTGTAATGGATGCAATCGATAAGATTCGTGATACATCATCAAGTCACCGTCGTACTTTCGTTGTTGAAGTAATGGGACGTAACGCAGGTGATATCGCTCTTTGGGCAGGTATCGCAACTGGTGCTGACGAAATCATCATCCCTGAAGAAGGCTTCAAATTTGAAGATATCGTAGCAAGCATCAAAGCTGGATATGAACACGGTAAAAAACACAACATTATCGTTTTAGCAGAAGGTGTTATGTCAGCAGCTGAATTTGGTCAAAAACTAAAAGAAGCTGGCGATACAAGCGACCTTCGTGTCACAGAACTTGGTCACATCCAACGTGGTGGTTCACCAACTGCTCGTGACCGTGTATTGGCATCTCGTATGGGTGCACATGCTGTTAAACTCCTTAAACAAGGAATCGGTGGTGTCGCTGTCGGTATTCGTAACGAGAAAATGGTTGAAAATCCAATTCTTGGAACAGCAGAAGAGGGAGCTTTGTTTAGCTTAACAGCTGATGGTAAGATTGTTGTCAATAACCCTCACAAAGCTGATATTGAACTTTCTGCTTTAAATAAGAGCTTGTCTTAATCAACTTTAACTAATCTGGTAAAATGACCATAAAAGGTCGAATTATATAAAGGAGTCACAAAATCATGAACAAACGTGTAAAAATCGTTGCAACTTTGGGTCCTGCGGTAGAAATCCGTGGTGGTAAAAAATTCGGTGATGACGGATACTGGGGTGAAAAACTTGACGTTGAAGCTTCAGCTAAAAATATTGCTCAATTGATTGAAGCAGGAGCTAACACTTTCCGTTTCAACTTCTCACACGGTGACCACCAAGAACAAGGTGACCGTATGGCAACTGTTAAACTTGCAGAAAAACTTGCAGGTAAAAAAGTTGGTTTCCTTCTTGACACTAAAGGTCCAGAAATCCGTACTGAATTGTTCGAAGGTGAAGCTAAAGAGTACTCATACAAAACTGGTGAAAAAATCCGTGTTGCAACTAAACAAGGAATCAAATCAACTCGTGAAGTGATTGCTTTGAACGTTGCAGGTGCGCTTGACATCTATGATGACGTTGAAGTTGGTCGCCAAGTATTGGTTGACGATGGTAAATTGGGTCTTCGTGTTGTAGAAAAAGACGACGCAAGTCGTGAATTCGTTTGTGAAGTTGAAAATGACGGTGTGATCGCTAAACAAAAAGGTGTGAACATCCCTAATACTAAAATTCCTTTCCCTGCTCTTGCTGAACGTGATAACGCTGATATCCGCTTCGGTCTTGAACAAGGTATCAACTTCATCGCGATTTCATTTGTACGTACTGCTAAAGACGTTAACGAAGTTCGTGCAATCTGTGAAGAAACTGGTAATGGTCACGTTCAATTGTTCGCTAAGATCGAAAACCAACAAGGTATCGATAACTTAGACGAAATCATTGAAGCTGCTGACGGTATCATGATCGCTCGTGGTGACATGGGGATCGAAGTACCATTCGAAATGGTTCCAGTTTATCAAAAAATGATCATCACTAAAGTGAACGCTGCTGGTAAAGTTGTTATCACTGCAACAAACATGCTTGAAACAATGACTGAAAAACCACGTGCAACTCGTTCAGAAGTATCAGACGTATTTAACGCTGTTATCGACGGAACTGACGCTACGATGCTTTCAGGTGAGTCTGCAAACGGTAAATACCCACTTGAGTCTGTTCGTACAATGGCTACAATCGACAAGAACGCTCAAACTCTTCTTAACGAATACGGACGTTTGAACTCAGATTCATTTGAACGTAACTCTAAAACAGAAGTTATGGCATCAGCAGTTAAAGATGCAGCAAACTCAATGGATATCAAATTGGTTGTAACTTTGACTAAGACTGGTCACACAGCACGTTTGATTTCTAAATACCGTCCAAATGCTGATATCTTGGCATTGACATTTGACGAATTGACAGAACGTGGATTGATGTTGAACTGGGGTGTTATCCCAATGTTGACAGAAGCTCCATCATCAACTGATGACATGTTTGAAATTGCTGAACGTAAAGCAGTTGAAGCAGGTCTTGTACAATCTGGTGACGATATCGTTATCGTTGCAGGTGTGCCACTTGGTGAAGCAGTTCGTACAAACACAATGCGTATCCGCACTGTACGTTAATCTAACATTAAAAACCTATCATATCAGGCTTTACAGCTTGTATGATAGGTCTTTTTTTGTTTCATAAGATCCAGAACACGATTCGTTTAAGAAAAAAACTCTCTGGAAAAACCAGAGAGTGTGAGAGGCATCTCCATGTGAGAAACTGGTTCACACAATTTCTCAAGGTCCGCTCCTGCGTTATGACCTCCTTTGCGCAATTGTAGCTTTCGCTACATATCGACTCATCGCAGATTTTATTTTACTATAGAGCCAATACTTTGTCAAGAAAAAAACAGTCCCTAAAAAAGGAACTGATGAATTGATGCTAATTGCCGGGATCGAACCGGCGACCTCATCCTTACCATGGATGCGCTCTGCCTACTGAGCTAAATCAGCTTACTTTGAAAGTATACTATAGATTTAAGCTTTTGTCAATATGCTAATTAGTATGCTAACTCATTGGAAAAGCCCAAGTAATAAACTTGGGCTGTGAAAATTAGACTATTGTAATTTCTCTCTCTTTTTATCTGGGTTCCAAACAAAACTTGCAACAAAGGTAAAGAGGATTGTCAGAATTCCGATTATAATTGCTAGAATCAAGGCAGGGATACGGATGACCCACCACAGTGGATTTGGTTTTTTATTGTTGTGCCACTGTTTTGTTTCCTCATCCAGTCGTTGAAATTCAGATTGGATGCGGTCTGCAACTATCTCAATTCCCTCATCATTCATCTTTTTAATATCTGAGATATCAATCGGATTTCCGAAGTTCATATCAATACGTTCACGGCTGACAAGCCCTTTTAGAGTCATAGGACCAGTATAGGTAACAGGCATAATACGAACCTTAGCCATCTTTGCGATGAGGGCTACACCACCCTTAACATCATTGGAATGACGACTACCACTTGGAAACATAATCAGTGAACGATTGCTCTTTTTAAGAACATTAATTGGATATTTGATAGCAGAAGAACCTGGGTTATCACGGTCGATAGGAAAAGCACCACACATGCGAATCCACCAACCAAAGATGCGATTTGAAAAGAGTTCTTTTTTTGCCATAAAGACAAATTGCTTTGGTTTTGTTGCAAAAGCCATATAGACTGGATCCCACCAGGTACGGTGTGGCGCAACAAGGATATAGTTTTCATCTAAACTTGGAATTTTTTCAGTATTGTGAAAGTGAGCATTTCCATTAATTGACCATAGAATCAACATAACCAGCCCACGCAGATAAGTGTAAAACATGATGTCTCCTTCAGTTTTCTTTCTTTTATTATACCTTATCATACTAGGACAGGCAAATGTTTTTTGTTTAGGCGGAATAGCTTTTCATATGAAATTAGAAATATTCAAAAAAAAATGATATGATAGAATTTATGGATAAAAATAAAATAATGGGCTTAAGCCAATCAGAAGTCAAAGATCGTCAGAAACAGGGACAGGTCAATGATTTCCAAGCTTCAGCTAGTACTAGTACATGGCAGATTGTGAAGAGAAATGTCTTTACTTTATTCAATGCTTTAAACTTTGCCATTGCCCTAGCGCTCGCCTTTGTTCAAGCTTGGAGCAACCTAGTTTTCTTTGCGGTTATCTGTTTTAATGCATTTTCTGGGATTGTAACTGAGCTACGAGCTAAACATATGGTAGATAAACTCAATCTCCTGAATAAAGAAAAGATTACCACTATCCGTGATGGACAAGAGATTGCTTTAGACCCTGAAGAGCTTGTTTTGGATGATGTGATTCGCTTGTCTGCAGGGGATCAGATTCCAAGCGATGCAGTTGTATTAGAAGGTTTTGCAGAAGTTAATGAAGCTATGTTAACGGGTGAGAGCGACTTGGTGCAAAAAGAAGTAGAAGACTTAATGTTGTCGGGTAGCTTTCTTGCGAGTGGTTCTGTCTTTGCTCAAGTTCATCATGTAGGGGCAGATAATTATGCTGCTAAACTCATGCTTGAAGCTAAGACAGTGAAGCCAATTAACTCTCGTATCATGAAATCGCTAGACCGGTTAGCTGGCTTTACTGGGAAAATCATCATTCCTTTTGGTATTGCTCTCTTGCTTGAAGCCTTGGCCTTAAAAGGTCTGCCACTCAAGTCTTCTGTAGTCAATTCATCTACAGCTCTTTTAGGAATGTTGCCTAAGGGAATCGCCCTTTTGACCATCACTTCTCTCTTAACTGCTGTTATCAAGCTTGGGTTGAAAAAGGTTTTAGTGCAGGAGATGTACTCTGTTGAAACCTTGGCGCGCGTAGATATGCTCTGCTTGGATAAGACAGGGACAATCACCCAAGGGAAGATGCAGGTTGAGACGGTCCTTCCTCTTACTCCAGCTTATAACAAAGATACCATTGCTAAAATACTAACTAGTTATATGGCACACAGTGAGGATAAAAATCCAACTGCCCAAGCTATTCGAAAGCGTTTTGCGGGAGAGGTAGCTTATCAGATGATTTCTAGCCTTCCATTTTCAAGTGATCGAAAATGGGGAGCAATGGAGTTGGAAGGTCTAGGAACTGTTTTCCTAGGCGCACCGGAGATGTTGTTGAATGCTGAAGTTCCTGAAGCTAGAGAAGCTCTTGAACGAGGATCTCGTGTCTTGGTGTTAGCGCTCAGTCAAGAAAAACTTGACCATCACAAGCCACAAAAGCCATCTGATATTCAGGCTTTGGCTTTGCTTGAGATTCTAGATCCGATTCGAGAAGGTGCTGCTGAGACGCTAGACTATCTTCGTTCTCAGGAAGTAGGGCTGAAAATTATCTCTGGTGATAATCCAGTCACTGTTTCAAGTATTGCTCAAAAAGCAGGTTTTGCAGACTATCAGAGTTATGTAGATTGTTCGAAAATTAATGATGAAGAATTGATAGCCATGGCTGAGGAAACAGCCATTTTCGGACGTGTTTCACCTCATCAAAAGAAACTGATCATCCAAACTCTGAAAAAAGCAGGACATACTACAGCAATGACCGGAGATGGTGTCAATGATATTCTAGCTCTGCGTGAGGCAGACTGTTCCATTGTTATGGCTGAAGGAGACCCAGCAACTCGTCAGATTGCAAATCTGGTCCTCTTGAATTCAGATTTCAATGATGTTCCTGAGATTCTCTTCGAAGGTCGTCGTGTGGTCAATAATATTGCCCACATTGCTCCGATTTTCTTGATTAAGACAATCTATTCCTTCTTGCTAGCAGTTATCTGTATTGCCAGTGCATTGTTGGGACGTACTGAATGGATTTTGATTTTCCCATTCATTCCGATTCAGATAACTATGATTGACCAGTTTGTGGAAGGATTCCCACCGTTTGTATTAACTTTTGAACGAAATATCAAACCTGTTGAACAAAACTTCCTCAGAAAATCCATGCTTCGAGCTTTACCAAGTGCCTTGATGGTAGTTTTTAGTGTTCTCTTTGTTAAAATTTTTGGAACCAGTCAAGGCTGGACCGACATTGAAATTTCGACACTTTTGTATTATCTATTGGCATCGATTGGTTTCATGTCTGTAGTTAGAGCTTGCTTGCCATTTAGCTTGTGGCGTGTGCTATTGATTATTTGGTCAGTTGTAGGTTTCCTTGGAACAGCTCTATTCCCAAGAATCCAAAAATTGCTTGAAATTTCAACACTTACAGGTCAAACATTGCCTATCTATGGCATAATGATGCTCGTCTTTATTGTGATTTTCATACTGACAAGTCGTTATCAAGTTAAAAGATAAAGAAAGACTGCAATCCATGATTGCGGTCTTTTTTAGGTGCAGGATTGCCAGATAAAATATGGTATAATAAAGGGAAATAGAGTTTTTGAAAGTGAGAGAAGATGATTTCAAAGAGATTAGAAACAGTAGCTTCTTTTGTTCCCCAAGGAGCTGTTTTGCTGGACGTCGGTAGCGACCATGCTTATTTACCGATTGAATTAGTTGAAAAAGGTCATATTGAAGCTGCCATCGCGGGTGAAGTTGTAGAGGGACCCTATCAATCTGCAGTTAGAAATGTTGAAAGTCATGGCTTAACTGAGAAAATTCAGGTTCGTTTAGCCAATGGTTTAGCAGCTTTCGAAGAAAGTGACCAGGTCTCTGTTATCACTATTGCAGGAATGGGTGGTCGTTTGATTGCTACGATTTTAGAAGAGGGTTTGGACAAACTAGCCAATGTTGAGCGATTGATTCTTCAACCTAATAATCGTGAAGATGAGTTACGTAGTTGGTTACAAGAGCATGGATTTCAGATTGTAGCTGAAAGTATTTTAGAGGAAGCTGGAAAATTTTACGAGATTCTAGTAGTGGAAGCTGGGAAAATGAATTTATCAGCTAGCGATATCCGTTTTGGTCCTTTTCTATCTAAAGAACTTAGCCCCGTATTTGTCCAAAAGTGGCAAAGAGAAGCAAGTAAGCTCGAATTTGCCCTTAGTCAAATCCCAGAAAAGAATCATGAAGAACGTCAAATTTTAGTAGATAAAATTCAAGCCATCAAGGAGGTGCTCCATGAAAGCAAGTGAAGTGATTAAGCGTTATGAAACCTATTGCCCCCAAGAATTTTCTATGGAAGGCGATAGTCGTGGTTTGCAGATTGGTACCTTAGACAAGGACATCCAGAAAGTCATGGTTGCCCTTGATATACGTGAAGATACAGTGGCAGAAGCTATTGAAAAGGGTGTAGATTTGATTATCGTTAAGCACGCGCCTATCTTCCGTCCGATAAAGGACTTGGTAGCTAGTCGCCCTCAAAATCAGATTTATATCGACCTCATCAAGCACGACATTGCAGTTTACGTCAGCCATACCAATATTGATATCGTTGAGAACGGCCTTAATGACTGGTTCTGCCAACTATTGGATATTAAGGATACAATTTTTCTACAGGAAACAGGTCCTGAACGTGGCATCGGGCGTATTGGTAATATTAAACCTCAAATGTTTGAAGAATTTGCTAGTCATGTTAAGGAAGTATTTGGTCTAGATAGCCTTCGTATGGTGTATTATAAAGAGACTGATTTGCAAAAAACAATCTCAAGAGTAGCTATTTGTGGTGGCAGTGGGCAGTCTTTCTACTCTGATGCTTTAACAAAAGGAGCAGATGTTTACATTACTGGTGATATTTATTACCATACAGCTCAGGACATGCTATCAGATGGTTTATTGGCTCTAGATCCAGGACACTATATTGAGGTGTTTTTTGTTGAAAAAATTGCAGCGTTCCTGAATGAATGGAAGGAAGAGAATGCTTGGCCTTTAGAGGTTATCGCAAGTCAAGCGTCCACCAATCCATTCCATCAAATCTAGTTAGAAGGTAAAGACAATGAAAAAAGTTGCCATTGTAGGTGCAGGAATTGTAGGGGCCACAGCTGCCTACTATCTTTCTAAGGAAGCTGATATCGAAGTAACTGTTTTTGATTTTGGACACGGCCAAGCAACCAAGGCCGCGGCAGGAATTATTAGTCCCTGGTTTTCTAAACGGCGCAATAAGGCTTGGTATAAGATGGCGCGCCTAGGAGCTGATTTCTATGTAGATTTATTAGCTGACCTAGAAAAATCGGGTCAAAAAGTTGATTTTTACCAAGGTTCTGGTGTCTTTCTTCTTAAAAACGATGACTCTAAGCTAGAGGAGCTCTATCAACTGGCTCTGCAACGTAGAGATGAATCTCCCTTGATTGGAGAATTAGCCATTTTGGACCAAGCGACTGCTAGTAACTTATTTCTCGGTCTAGAGGGATTTGAACGTTTACTCTATGCTTCTGGTGGAGCTCGAGTAGATGGACAACTCTTGGTGACTCGCTTGCTAGAAGCCAGTCAAGTGAAGGTCATAAATAAAGAGGTCAGTCTAACCCCCCTATCATCGGGCTATCAGATAGACGATCAAATGTTTGACCAAGTCATCTTATCCACAGGAGCTTGGCTTGGCCACATCTTAGAGCCCTTAGGATATGAGGTAGACGTTCGTCCTCAAAAGGGGCAACTCCGAGATTACCAAGTGCCACAAGACATGGGAGCTTACCCTGTAGTTATGCCGGAAGGTGAGTGGGATTTGATACCATTTCCCGGTGGTAAATTATCTCTAGGAGCTACCCATGAAAATGACATGGGATTTGACCTAGCAGTTGATAGGAATTTGCTCCAACAAATGGCTGAAGTAGCAAGTTCGTTTTACCCTAGCTTAAAAGATGCAATGATAAGTGGTGAACGTGTGGGTATTCGAGCTTATACGAGTGATTTTTCGCCGTTTTTCGGACAGGTGCCAAACTTGTCAGGAGTATTTGTTGCGAGTGGATTAGGATCGTCAGGATTGACAACTGGACCCATTATAGGCTATCACCTAGCCCAAATGCTTCAAGGGGAAAATGGAGTCTTGGATCCAGCGGATTATCCGACTGAAAGATATATTAAAGAGAAATAATCGTAAACTTTTTACCTAGTTTTTACGATAGGATTAGGATAGCAAATGACTTTCCCTATCAAAAATGGTAAAATGAAAAAAATAATTTAAGAATAGAGGAAAAATGATGCAAGAAAAGATTTTGGTAACAGGTGGAGCAGGTTTTATCGGAACTCACACTGTCATTGAATTGGTCCAAGCTGGACATCAGGTTGTTGTAGTGGATAACTTGGTCAACAGTAACCGTAAAAGTTTAGAAGTAGTGGAAAGAATTACAGGAGTTGAAATTCCTTTCTACGAAGCAGATATTCGTGACACAGATACGCTTCGTGACATTTTCAAACAGGAAGAACCTACAGGAGTCATCCATTTTGCAGGTTTGAAGGCAGTTGGTGAGTCAACTCGTATCCCTCTTGCCTACTATGATAACAATATTGCCGGTACAGTTAGCCTTTTGAAGGCAATGGAAGAAAACAACTGTAAGAACATTATCTTCAGTTCATCAGCAACAGTTTATGGAGATCCACATACTGTTCCAATCCTAGAAGATTTCCCACTTTCAGCTACCAACCCTTATGGCCGTACCAAGCTTATGCTGGAAGAAATCTTGACAGATATCCATAAAGCAGATTCAGAGTGGAACGTTGTCTTACTTCGTTACTTCAACCCAATTGGTGCGCATGAGAGTGGTGACCTAGGAGAAAATCCAAACGGCATTCCAAATAACCTTCTACCGTATGTAACACAAGTCGCAGTTGGTAAGTTAGAACAAGTTCAAGTCTTCGGAGATGACTACGATACTGAAGATGGAACAGGTGTTCGTGACTATATCCACGTCGTTGATCTAGCAAAAGGACACGTTGCCGCCCTTAAGAAGCTTCAAAAAGGCTCAGGACTCAATGTCTATAACCTTGGTACTGGAAAAGGCTACTCAGTTCTTGAAATTATCCAAAATATGGAAAAAGCTGTTGGACGCCCAATTCCATACCGTATCGTTGAACGTCGCCCAGGTGATATCGCAGCTTGCTACTCAGACCCAGCAAAAGCTAAGGAAGAACTAGGTTGGGAAGCTGGACTTGGTATTACAGAAATGTGTGAAGATGCATGGCGTTGGCAAAGCAAACATCCAAATGGATTTGATGACTAATCGTTTGATTAAACAAAAAAAGAGGAAGTAATTCCTCTTTTTTTATAACTTTATATGTGGTTGAAATAAAAATTTGATTAGTGCTTAAGTGATAGAAAAATGTCTTAAAAGAACAGTTTATTGATTATTGAAATGCTGGAACAAATAAAAGTAAAATTGTATGAAAATAGCTAGCAAAAGACTATAATTTTCTAGAAAAATATGCTAAACTAGAAGGAGTGGAAATTAGAGATCGATGTTCCACCAAATTTTAAGATTCATCTATGATCAGAGCACGAGTAGGGCAATTTTTAACGGCTTCTAAAATGTCATCGTTGCAAGCAATTTCTCGCTCTAATTGCTCAGATTCATCGTAAAAACGGACGATACCATTATCATGGTAATCAAATAATTCTGAATAAGTTTGGCAGAGCCCACAAGCGATGCAACGTTCAGGTATAAGTCTAATCTTCATATTTATATTGTAATAAGAAACTAAAAAAAACTCAAGGAGTAAGGTATGGAAAAGGAACCGTGGCAAGAAGATATTTATGAAAACCAAGAAGAGGAATCAAGAACAGAACGCCGTCAACGAAACAAAAAAGGTTCAGGTGTCGTTGCCAATCGTATTTTAACGGTTCTAGCTATTCTCTTCTTTGTGATTGTTGTTGGGATGGTAGTCGTATTGGTCTACTTGTCATCAGGCGGAAGTGATCGCACTTCAGCTTTGAAAGATTTTTATGATTCTTCAGCTCCAAAAGTAGAAGAAGTTACAACAGTGGCTACTACTGCTCAGTCAACAGAGGCAACAGAAGCAGAGACAACTCAACAAGAACATACAGAGGCACGTACTGATTCTGAAGGAACTATTACTGTTTTGCCAGGAGAAGGTGAAGCAGCCATTGCGGCTCGCGCTGGAATCTCCATTGCTCAACTTGAAGCCTTGAATCCTGGTCATATGTCTTCAGGAACTTGGTTTGCAAATCCTGGTGATGTCCTTAAGACAAGATAGGAGTGACAATGAAAACAATTCAGATTGCGATTGATGGGCCAGCTTCCAGTGGTAAGAGTACAGTAGCTAAGATTATTGCTAAGGACTTTGGCTATACTTATCTGGATACAGGCGCTATGTATCGTGCGGCGACTTACATCGCATTGAGAAACCAAATTAGCCCAGATGAGCCATCTCAACTTCTTGAATTATTGGAACAATACCCGATTAGTTTTGGCCGCGCTGAAACAGGAGAGCAGCTTGTTTTTGTTGGAGATGTAGATGTAACAAATCCAATCCGAGAAAATGAAGTAACCAACACTGTTTCTGCTTTTGCAGCGATTCCAGCTGTTCGTGAAAAATTAGTAGCCCTCCAGCAAGAAATTGCCCGACAAGGTGGTATTGTCATGGATGGTCGCGATATTGGAACAGTAGTCTTGCCTCAGGCTGAATTGAAGATTTTTCTAGTAGCATCTGTAGATGAGCGTGCGGAACGTCGTTACAAGGAAAATCTTTCAAAGGGAATCGAAACAGATTTGGAAACTTTGAAAGAAGAGATTGCTGCGCGTGATTATAAAGATAGTCATCGTGAAACTTCACCTCTCAAGCAAGCTGAGGATGCAATCTATTTGGATACGACTGGCCTCTCTATTTTAGAAGTTGTTGAAAAAATTAAATCAGAAGCTCAAAAACATTTATAAGAACTATAGAAACGATGAACTGAATTTCGGTTTGTCGTTTTTTATCATAATTTGTCAAATAGTCTGTTTTAAGGTATAATAGTTGCTGTTGAAGAAAATTTGACAATCAAATAATCATAAATTTTTTAAGGAGATAACATGAGTCAATTACCAAATTGCCCAAAATGTAATTCAGAATATGTATATGAAGATGGCGCACTTCTAGTTTGTCCAGAATGTGCTTACGAGTGGAATCCTGCTGAGCAAGCAGAAGCAGAAGAAGGCATTGTTGCTATCGATGCAAATGGAAACAAACTAGCTGATGGAGATACAGTAACCTTGATTAAAGATTTGAAGGTTAAAGGTGCTCCTAAAGACCTCAAACAAGGAACTCGTGTGAAAAACATCCGTATTGTAGAGGGTGACCACAACATCGATTGTAAGATTGATGGGTTTGGAGCTATGAAGCTAAAATCAGAATTTGTGAAGAAGATTTAATCATGATTAAAAATGAAAAAGTAATATTTTATAGTCGTATCTTTTTATTTATAGCAGCCTTTACTGGTGTATACTTGGAGATTACCAAACGTGGTGGTTTAGGGATGTTACTCTACTATACAGTCCTCTCTAACCTTTTGGTTGTAATCTTTACAGGCTATCTTTTGATAAAGATGCGTAGTGGCGGTGATAGTTGGAAGAGTTCTGGGATTCTACGCCTCAAAGGTGGAGTCACCATGAGTATTATGATTACTTGTGTCATCTATCATTTCATGCTAGCTCCTTTAACGACAGATTTTTACCGTTTGGAGAATTTCCTTTGCCATTATATTGTCCCTCTCTGGTTTTTAGCAGATACAATTATTTTTGATAAGAGTCGTCAATATAAGTTGGTTGATCCCATGCTTTGGACTAGCCTTCCTTTGCTTTATATGATTTTTGCCCTCTTAAACGGTTTTGTTTTAAAGATGGATGTCCCTAATGCTAAGGATAGTCCCTTCCCTTATTTCTTTTTGAATGCTACCAAACATGGTTGGGGCTTTGTCTTTAAATGGGCAGCAACTATCTTTGTTGCCTACATGGTTTCAGGATATCTCTTTTATCTTGTGAAAAGTATTAAAAAATCTAAGAAATAAAAGTACCCCTATGTGGGTACTTTTTTGTGATAAAAATAATTGTACCCGGACAAATTGATTTATTTTATCTTGTTATGCAGTCTTTTTTACTTTACAATAAAACTGTAGCTACCAACACAACTATTGAGGAAGAAAAAATGACTGAAAATCGTTATGAATTAAACAAAAATTTGGCACAGATGCTCAAGGGTGGCGTCATCATGGACGTTCAAAACCCTGAACAGGCAAGAATTGCAGAGGCTGCAGGTGCAGCAGCAGTTATGGCTTTGGAGCGAATCCCAGCTGATATTCGTGCAGCGGGTGGTGTCTCTCGCATGAGTGATCCAAAGATGATTAAGGAAATCCAAGAAGCGGTCAGCATTCCAGTTATGGCTAAGGTTCGAATTGGACATTTTGTCGAAGCTCAAATTTTAGAAGCAATCGAGATTGACTATATTGATGAGAGCGAAGTTCTATCTCCAGCTGATGATCGTTTCCATGTGGACAAGAAAGAATTTCAAGTTCCTTTTGTTTGTGGTGCTAAAGACCTAGGAGAAGCCTTGCGTCGTATCGCTGAAGGAGCATCAATGATTCGTACAAAAGGGGAGCCGGGAACAGGAGACATCGTTCAGGCAGTCCGTCATATGCGTATGATGAATCAAGAAATCCGTCGCATTCAAAATCTCCGTGAAGATGAACTCTATGTCGCAGCAAAAGAACTCCAAGTTCCAGTAGAATTAGTTCAATACGTCCACGAACATGGGAAATTACCAGTTGTCAACTTTGCGGCCGGTGGTGTGGCAACACCAGCAGATGCAGCTCTTATGATGCAACTCGGTGCGGAAGGCGTCTTTGTTGGCTCAGGGATTTTCAAGTCAGGTGATCCTGTCAAACGTGCAGCTGCTATTGTTAAGGCTGTTACGAATTATCAAAATCCTCAAATTCTAGCTGAAATCTCTGAAGATTTAGGAGAAGCCATGGTAGGTATCAACGAGAACGAGATCCAAATTCTCATGGCTGAGCGAGGAAAATAGATGAAAATCGGAATATTGGCCTTACAAGGTGCCTTTGTAGAACACGAGAAAATGCTTGATCAACTAGGAGTTGAAAGTATTGAACTGCGAAACCTAGAAGATTTTCAGCAACACCAGAGTGACCTGTCGGGGTTAATCTTGCCAGGGGGAGAGTCTACAACTATGGGGAAACTGTTGCGAGATCAGCAGATGCTCATTCCTCTAAGAGAAGCTATTCTCAATGGGTTACCAGTCTTTGGAACTTGTGCGGGTTTAATTTTGCTAGCAAAACAAATCACTTCTCAAGAGGAAAGCCATCTAGCGACTATGGACATAGTAGTAGAGCGCAATGCCTATGGACGTCAGCTAGGAAGCTTTTATACAGAAGCTGACTGCAAGGGCGTTGGTAAAATTCCAATGACCTTTATCCGTGGCCCGATTATCAGTAGTGTTGGTGAGGATGTTGAAGTTTTAGCAATTGTGAACGATCAAATCGTAGCGGCACAAGAAAAAAATATGCTGGTAACCTCCTTTCATCCTGAATTGACAAATGATCTCCGTTTGCATCAGTACTTTATGAATATGTGTAAATAAAAAAAGAGGTTGGGATTTTTCCCAACTTCTTTTTTACATGTAATAAACAATAGCAATATATTGGAGAGCAGAGGCTGCTAGAATGAAGAGATGCCAAATCATATGGAAGTATGGTTTCTTTTTAGCATAGAATCCAGCGCCAACTGTATAGCAAAGGCCACCTGATACCATAAGACTCCAAAACATTGGACTTGTCTGACTGATGATTGCTGGTAAGATAGCCAATACAAGCCATCCCATGATGAGGTAAAGGATGAGACTGAATTTTTCATTGACCTTCTTGGCAAAGATTTTATAAAGAATACCGAAAATAGTTGTCCCCCATTGGATAGCAATAATGAGATAACCAAACCAATTATTCATCAGGGTTAAAACCACCGGGGTATAAGAACCTGCAATGGCAACATAAATCATAGAATGGTCAATAATTCGTAACACATATTTATGAGTTGAACCATAAGCCATAGAATGATAAATAGTTGATGATAAGAACATGAGAAAGAGACTGATGACGAAGATGGAAACACCGATAGACGATAAGAAACCATGCACCTCATAACTATAGGTTGATGAAATAGGAAGTAGGATGAGCATGATAAATGCTCCTACAGCATGGGTGACACTGTTGGCAATTTCTTCTCCAAAACTAAGTCGTTTACTAAGTTTGAAACTAGTATTCATTTGTTTCCTCCTTTTCGGTTTCTGTATGGACTAGTGCAAGTGTTTGATGATAGAGTTTGACAGTTTGGCAGCTTGCCTGGATAATGGGATTAGCTGGATCAATATCTTCATTCATATAGTCCACAAAAGCATTGTAAAGTTCTTCTGAATTAGTGTCTGTATGTAGGGTATTAAGGGTTTGAGCAATTTCTTGGATAGAAAAAACAGACTTGAGAGTGGTAATAGCAATCAATCGTGCGATTTGTTTGCGTTGGTATTTTTTCTTTTCAGGTTTACTGATATAACCGTGTTTGACATAGTTGTTCACCATGGATGCTGTCAAACCTTTCTCCTTGTCAGGAGAAGCTGGAGGACAGATTTGATTGACATAGAGCAGAACCTGGTCCAGATAGAGATTGATACTTGGAATTTCTTCCCATTTTGGATAGGAAAAAGTGGTATTCATTTTCAACTCCTTTTTATCTAGTTTTAATAACTAGATTATAAAATATTAGAAATAATAAGTCAAGTTTCAAGTGCTTGTAGAAAGAAATAATTTATGCTATGATGAGAGAAATAGTATGAAAAGAGGATAAATGATGGAGATTCGCTTAGCATTTCCAAACGAAGTTGATGCAATTATGCAAGTGATTGAGGGAGCCAAGAAATATTTGGCAGAAGCTGGTAGCACTCAGTGGCAAAACGGCTACCCAGATGCAGATACCATAATTGAAGATATTATCTCTGGTCAAGCTTATGTAGCCCTAG
This sequence comes from Streptococcus infantis, assembly GCF_047463175.1. Classification (GTDB taxonomy): domain Bacteria; phylum Bacillota; class Bacilli; order Lactobacillales; family Streptococcaceae; genus Streptococcus; species Streptococcus infantis_AC. Next base: position 549,172 of record NZ_JASHEJ010000001.1, on the reverse strand, counting down.
ACGAAGGGGACCTCTTAGCTTATGCAGCAGTGACTAAGAGCCCAGAAAAAGCTTATGAAGCAATTTATGATGGCAACTGGGAGGGAAATGAAGCAGAATACTTAGTATTTCACCGTATTGCTGTTGCTAGAGACGCGCAAGGTCAAGGTGTTGCTCAGACCTTTTTAGAAGGCTTGATTGAAGGCTTCGATTACCTAGATTTTCGTTCAGATACGCACGCTAAGAACAAGGCTATGCAGCATATTTTTGAAAAGCTTGGATTCAAACAGGTTGGTAAAGTTCCAGTAGACGGGGAACGCTTGGCCTATCAAAAATTAAAATCAAATGTCTAAGAAGCATGTAAAGATGCTATACAAGTCACCGATTGGTCCCCTATCTCTGGTAGCAGATGACCACTATTTGTTTGGGATATGGATTGAAGAAGAGAGCGATTTTGAGAAGGGATTATCTGAAAATGATGTAACTGTTGTTGAGAGTCATCCCATTTTAAATCAAATTACTTCCTATTTAGAGACTTATTTTAAGGGGCAAGATCAAGACTTATCTGAATTACCTTTAGCTCCTGTCGGTAGTGACTTTGAAAAAAGAGTCTGGAACTACTTGCGGGGAATTCCTTTTGGTCAGACAGTTACTTATGGGCAAATAGCTAAGGACTTGCAGGTGGCTTCTGCTCAAGCAGTCGGAGGAGCAGTAAGTCGCAATCCCTGGTCTATCCTTGTACCCTGTCACCGTGTGCTAGGTGCTGGAGGACGTCTGACAGGCTATGCTTGGGGACTCGAAAAGAAGGCTTGGCTCTTGAGGCATGAAGGTGCAAGTTATCAAGAAAATAAAAAATAGAAAGAGAAGAAAATGTTAGAATTTATCGAATATCCAAAATGTACAACTTGTAAAAAAGCTAAGAAAGAATTAGATCAACTCGGACTAGAATATAAAGACGTTCATATCGTTGAAGAGACTCCGAGTGAAAAGGTCATTTTAAACTGGCTCGAAACTTCGGGATTTGAATTGAAGCAATTTTTCAATACTAGTGGTATCAAATACCGTGAACTGGGTTTGAAAGATAAAGTTGGAACATTGTCAAACAAAGAAGCAGCCAAACTCTTGGCCAGTGATGGTATGCTGTTGAAACGTCCGATACTAGTTGAAAATGGACTTGTAAAACAAATTGGCTATCGTAAATCATACAATAATTTGGATTTGAATTAGTTTTTTTCTATCTCCTTGATAGATAATATATATAACCTCCCACTTTTAAAGTATGATACACTAGAAGGTAGATGAAATCTGATATGCTCGTAGCAAATATTTTTAATTAGAGCATAAGTATGATAGAATGAATCATTATCTTGAGAGGATGTTTCTATGAATGTTACAACGATTTTAGCATCTGATTGGTATCAAAATTTGATGCAATATATTCCAGATGGCAAACTTTTTAGTTGGCGTTCTGTCTTTGATGGGATCCCAAGAATTGTACAGCAATTACCTACAACATTGATGTTAACGGTATTTGGTGCCTTTTTTGGTATCATGCTAGCCCTAATCTTTGCTATCGTTAAAATCAACCGAGTTAGATTTATATACCCATTACAAGCCTTTTTTGTAAGTTTCTTAAAAGGAACTCCAATTTTAGTTCAACTAATGTTGACTTATTATGGGATTCCATTAGCTTTGAAAGCCTTGAATCAACAATGGGGAACTTCTCTGAACATTAATGCTATTCCAGCAGCAACATTTGCGATTGTGGCTTTTGCTTTTAACGAGGCGGCCTATGCTAGTGAAACCATCCGTGCAGCAATTCTTTCTGTAAATCCTGGTGAGATTGAAGCTGCTCGTAGTCTTGGTATGACACGTGCGCAAGTTTATCGTCGTGTGATTATTCCCAATGCAGCAGTAGTTGCAACACCAACCTTGATTAACTCTTTGATTGGCTTGACCAAGGGGACTTCCCTAGCCTTCAGTGCAGGTGTTGTAGAAGTCTTTGCCCAAGCTCAGATTTTGGGTGGTGCAGACTATCGTTACTTTGAACGTTTTATCTCAGTTGCCCTTGTCTACTGGGTGGTAAATATCGTTATTGAAAATCTTGGCCGTTTCATTGAAAGAAAAATGGCTATTACAGCACCAGATAATGTTGAGACAGATGTGAAAGGAGAGCTTCGCTAATGATTAAAATTTCAAATTTAAGCAAATCCTTTTCAGGTCAAACCGTTCTGGATCATCTGAACTTAGATATTCAAAAAGGAGAAGTTGTTGCCTTAATCGGTTCTTCAGGAGCTGGGAAATCAACTTTTCTTCGTAGCCTAAACTATCTAGAAACTCCTGATAGTGGAAGTATTCAGATTGATGATTTCAAAGTTGATTTTTCTCAAATTACGCAAGAAGAAATTCTAACTCTTCGTCGCAAACTATCGATGGTTTTCCAACAGTTTAATTTATTTGAGCGTAGAACAGCGCTAGACAATGTTAAAGAAGGCTTGGTGGTCGTTAAAAAACTATCGGACGAAGAAGCGACTGAAATTGCTAAGGAAGAGCTAGCTAAGGTTGGACTTTCTGATCGTGAACAGCATTATCCGCGTCACTTGTCAGGGGGGCAAAAACAACGGGTAGCTATAGCGCGTGCCCTAGCCATGAAACCAGACGTCTTACTCTTGGATGAACCAACTTCAGCACTGGATCCAGAATTGGTGGGTGAGGTAGAAAGATCGATTGCCAATGCTGCAAAATCAGGTCAAACCATGGTTTTGGTTAGTCACGATATGTCGTTTGTTGCTCAAGTAGCTGACAAGGTTTTATTCTTGGATAAAGGAAAGATTATTGAATCTGGAACACCGGATGAGATTATCAACCATCCCAAAGAAGAACGAACAAAAGAGTTCTTTGCTAGTTACAAACGGACCTATATCTGATATAATAGAAGATAAGAAAAACTCAGTTGGCTAAGCTAACTGGGTTTGCTCTTTAAAAATAATAGAAATGAGAGAGAGTATGCTAGTTCAGCTATTTGCTTTGTATTTAGAGAGTTTGGTGTTGACGATTTTACTAGTCTTGGTTGTCTTAGGGATTTGGATTGGTTTAAGAGCTCTATCAGGTGTGGATAAAACTGCTAAGGAGCGTCAGGCTCACCTCTATGATATGATTATGATTGGAGTTCTAACAATTCCAGTATTGTCTTTTGCAACCATGAGCATCTTGTTGGTTCTCAAGGCTTAATAGTTGTCAAATAGGATTATATCCGTTAGAATAAGAATAGTTACAACAAGAAAGAAGGAAATAGAATGTACGATACGATTATTATCGGTGCAGGTCCTGCTGGGATGACTGCAGCCTTGTATGCAGCTCGCAGCAATCTCAAAGTAGCTTTGATTGAAGGTGGTCTTCCTGGCGGTCAGATGAACAATACTTCTGACATTGAAAACTATCCAGGTTATGCTAACATTAGTGGACCTGAGTTAGCAGAAAAGATGTTTGAACCTCTTGAAAATCTAGGTGTTGAACATCTCTATGGCTTTGTAAAAAATATTGAGGACCATGGTGATGTTAAGAAAGTAATAACAGACAATGAAGAATTTGGAACTCGCACAGTTATCGTAGCGACTGGTTCAAAACATCGCCTCTTAGGAGTTCCAGGAGAAGAAGAACTGAATAGTCGTGGAGTTTCCTACTGTGCGGTTTGTGATGGAGCCTTTTTCCGTGACCAAGATTTGTTGGTTGTAGGTGGTGGTGACTCAGCGGTTGAGGAAGCAATCTTCTTAACACAGTTTGCCAAAACTGTAACCATCGTTCACCGTCGAGATGAGCTTCGTGCTCAAAAAGTCTTGCAAGACCGCGCCTTTGCCAATGATAAAATCAACTTCATTTGGGATTCTGTTGTCAAAGAAATCAAGGGTGAAAACCGTGTGGAGTCAGTTGTCATTGAAAATGTTAAAACAAATCAAGTGACTGAACATGCCTTTGGAGGTGTCTTCATCTATGTTGGTTTAGATCCAGTTAGCGATTTTACAAAAGATTTACAAATCCAAGATGAGTCAGGTTGGATTGTGACAGATGACCACATGAAGACAAGTGTTGCAGGTGTCTTTGCAGTTGGAGATGTTCGTCAGAAAGACCTTCGCCAAGTTACAACAGCAGTTGGAGATGGTGCTATTGCAGGTCAAGAAGCCTATAAATATATTACTGAACACAGTTAAAAAGGCGGTGGGACAGAAATCGATAGACAAAGTCTCGATTTCGTAGTCCCAGCCCCGCGAGGATGATTAGGAGCTTTTTGGAGTCTAAAAGACGAACAAAAAGTTCAATCAGCTACCGCGTCAAAGTTTGATTGCTAATAAAAAGTGAGGTCGGGATCTTTTGTCCCAACCTCACTTTTTTATAATCGATTGCGGAAGACTTCGTACATAAGAATAGCAGCAGCAACGCTTGCATTGAGACTCTGTACATGTCCATTCATTGGAATAGTGATCATCTCGTCCACTTGCTTTTTGATGTTACTTGAGATACCTTTTCCTTCATTTCCGATAATGAGGGCGACCTTTCCACTGGTGTTCCATTTATGGCAAGGAGTTCCATTCATATCAGTTCCAAAGGTCCAAAAGCCTTCTTCTTTTAGCTTGTCCAAGGTTTGGCTGAGATTGGTAACGCGAGCGATAGGAACGTGCTCGATGGCACCCGTTGCTGTTTTTGCAACTACGGGTGTCACACCAACAGCTCGATGCTTGGGAATAATGACGCCTGAAACATTGGTTGCATCGGCTGTTCTTAGGATAGAACCTAAGTTATGAGGGTCAGTTAGTCCATCGAGGATCAATACTAGTGGGTTTTCTTCTTGACGAGTCTGAGCAAGAATCTGCTCAAGTTCAGTATAGGCAAATTCAGAAACACGTAGGACAAAACCTTGGTGGACAGCTCCTTCAGTCATCTCGGAAAGTGATTTTTTTGAAGTCCAAGAGATGGATACTTTCTTTTCAGTCGCCAGTTCCTTGACTTTTTCTACATTCTTACCTCGTAAATCGTCCTGGAGATAGAGTTTGTTTCCAGTATTTGCTAACAGTGCTTCGGTAACGGCGTGAACGCCATAGACAATATCATTTGTTTTCATGGCTCTATTATAACATAAAACCCCGTTGTCGAACGGGATTTTCTTTATTCCAGAATGAGTAAACCTTCTTTGACTGCGAAAGGATCCTTTTCATTGATACGATCATAAAACATAATACCATTTAAGTGGTCGATTTCATGTTGTACAACGATGGAGTTGTAGCCTTTTAGCTTGATGCGATGCTTTTCGCCATCTTTGTCAAAGTAGTCGACAGTTACTCGAGCATGGCGGATAACATAACCTGGGACAGCACGATCGACTGATAGGCAACCTTCTCCCTCTCCTAGAGCAGCGTCTTGGACTGAGTGTGAGACGATCTTAGGATTGTACATAACAGCTTGTAAGTCATAGGCTTCTTGAGGTGTTTCACCTTCCTCGGTGATATTAGGAACTAAAACAGCAATGATGCGTTTTGAGATATCTAATTGTGGTGCAGCAAGTCCGACTCCTCCACGTAGACCTAACTTTTCAGCCATAACTGGGTCTTGTGAATGTTTTAAAAATTGTATCATTTTCTCACCAAGGATGATATCTTGATCGCTCAATGGGAAAGTGACTTCCTCAGCAACTGCACGTAGGGTTGGATTGCCCTCGCGGATAATATCTTTCATATCGATTAAATGTGAAGCTTTTGTAATACGTTCTATAGCAGACATCTTCTCTCCTTCCTTCCATTACAATTCCATGATAACACAAAATAGTTGAGAAAGAAAGTCACAGAAGTTGCTAATAAAGGGAAATAGCTATTTGTCTGTGGTATAATAAGGTAAGGAGACTTGCATCAAAAAGCAAGGAGAAAAGATATGGAAAAACGTAGTAGAAGAAAAAAGCATTCAGGATTACCAGTTGTCAGAGAGTCTATCCAATTTTTCAAAAACTATCGACAGTGGAGTAATAAAACCTTTGTTGTTGTGTTGTTGATTGTTGTTGCGATTTCGATGGCTTTGACTTTATTAGCTCAAGGAATTAAGGGAGTTCCATTGTGGAATAGGAATGCACCTGCAGTGAATCAGAATTCAGAACCTAAAGGTAAGAATTCCGTAACGGAAGAAGAAACAAGTGTGCGCATCATGGCAAATGGTGACCTCCTCTATCATATTCCGATTTATCGAACTGCCCTAAAGGAAGATGGGACTTATGATTTTCATGAAAACTTTGAGTATGTAAAACCTTGGCTCAAACAAGCAGACCTAGTTATTGGTGATTTTGAAGGAACCGTAAATAAAGACCACTATCTTGCAGGTTATCCTTTGTTTAATGCACCAGGAGAAGTCATGGATGCTATAAAGGATGCAGGCTATCAAGTGCTAGACTTGGCTCACAATCATATCTTGGATTCTCAGATTGAGGGAGTGGTATCAACTGCGGATGCTATTGAAAAGGCAGGAATGATACCAGTCGGGGTTTATACTCATGAATCTAGAGATAAGGCGCCTTTAGTTATCAAGGAAGTCAATGGAATTAAAGTTGCTATTTTAGCCTATTCCTATGGTTTTAATGGCATTGAACAAAGCATTTCTCAAGAGGATTATAATCGCTATCTTTCAGACTTAAATGAAGATAAAATGAAGGCTGAAATTGAGCGAGCAGAGAAAGAGGCAGATATTACAATTATCATGCCTCAGATGGGAGTTGAGTATCAAATTGAGCCGACTGAGGAGCAAAAGAAACTTTACCATAAAATGATTGATTGGGGAGCAGATATTATCTTTGGTGGTCATCCTCACGTTGTTGAACCAGCTGAAACGGTTGAAAAAGAAGGTGATAAAAAGCTTATCATTTACTCTATGGGGAATTTCATCTCAAATCAACGGATTGAAACCATGCAGGATGTTGAAAATGCCAAGTGGACGGAACGTGGAGTTCTCATGGATGTGACCATTAAGAAGAAATCCGGTAAAACGACTATCGAAACTGCCCAAGTCCATCCAAGCTGGGTGAGTAGGACTCCAAAGGGAGGCTATTCTCCAGAAGGATACCCACTCTATCTTTACCAAACTTATATCCTGGAAGACTTTATTGAGGGTGGGAAATACCGTAGTCAGTTAGACGAGGCTACCAAGGAACGGATTGATACAGCCTATAAAGAAATGAATGAACATGTAGGTTTGAAGTGGTAGTGATTTGAATCTCAAGGAGACAAAATGGAAATTAAGATAGTAGCAACGGATATGGATGGTACTTTGTTAGATCCAAGAGGTCAACTAGACCTTCCTCGCTTAGAGAAAATTTTGGACAAGCTGGACCAATGTGATATTCGTTTTGTCATTGCAACGGGAAATGAAGTTCATCGTATGAGACAATTACTGGGACATTTAGCAGAGAGAGTGGTTCTCGTAGTTGCTAACGGTGCTCGGATATTCGAGAACAATGAATTGATTCAAGCACAAACTTGGGATGATGCCATGGTTGATAAAGCTTTGGGGCACTTTAAAGGTAGAGAATGTCAGGATCAGTTTGTCGTAACTGCTATGAATGGTGGTTTTGTAAAGACAGGTACTGTTTTTACAGAACTTGATAAATTTATGACTCCAGAGATGATTGAGAAGCTCTATCAACGAATGAACTTTGTTGATGAATTTGACCCTCATCTCTTCGGTGGTGTTCTCAAGATGAGCATGGTAGTTGGTGAAGAGCGATCCGAATCGGTTTTACAGGAAATTAATGACCTATTTGATGGGCATGTGCGAGCTGTTTCCAGCGGTTATGGCTGTATTGATATCTTACAAGATGGGATTCATAAAGCGTGGGGGTTAGTAGAATTGCTCAAACGTTGGAACTTAAAACCTGAACAAATCATGGCCTTTGGTGATAGTGAAAATGACATTGAAATGTTAGAGTTGGCAGGAATTTCATACGCTATGGAAAATGCAGAAGAGGCTGTTAAGAGAGTTGCGACAAAAGTAGCTCCAGCCAACAGTCGGGCAGGTGTTTACAAAGTTTTAGAAAACTGGCTAGAAAGAGGAGAATAACTTGGCAGTACAGCTATTAGAAAACTGGCTCTTAAAAGAGCAGGAAAAAATTCAAACCAAGTATCGTGAACTCAATCAGATTTCGGTAATTGAACCAGATATCATCTTTATTGGAGATTCTATTGTTGAGTATTATCCCTTACAGGAATTGCTAGGGACAACAAAGACCATTGTAAATAGAGGTATTCGAGGATATCAAACTGGACTTTTACTTGATAACCTTGATGCCCACCTCTATGGTGATGCAGTGGATCAAATTGTGCTTTTGATTGGGACCAATGACATTGGAAAAGATGTTCCAATGAGTCAAGTACTAACCAATCTCGAAAGTGTGATTCAAAGTATTTCTCGTGACTATCCGCTGTCACAGATTAAGCTAGTTTCTATTCTGCCAGTTCATCAAGGGGAAGAATACAAACAGACAGTTTATATTCGTACAAATGAGAAAATCAAGGGCTGGAACCAAGCCTATCAAGAACTAGCTTCTGCCTACATGCAGGTAGAATATGTGTCTGTTTTTGAAGAGCTACTCGATCAGGAAGGGCAACTCAAATCAGACTATACAACAGATGGGCTTCACCTTAGCGTTTCTGGCTATCAGGCTCTATCAGAAACCTTGAAAACTAGACTTTTCTAAACATCTACTTGCATTTTTGCTTTTTTAACCTAGATAAGGTATAATATCTTTATAGTCTTTGGGGTCGTTACGGATTCGACAGGCATTATGAGGCATATTTTGCGACTCGTGTGGCGACGTAAACGCTCAGTTAAATATAACTGCAAAAAATAACACTTCTTACGCTCTAGCTGCCTAAAAACCAGCAGGCGTGACCCGATTCGGATTGCTCGTGTCTGATGACAGGTCTTAATTTTAGCGAGATACGATCAAACTTTGTCTAGCAGTTTGATAAGAGATTGATAGACTCGCAGTTCCTAGGCTTGAGTTATGTGTCGAGGAGCTGTTAAAACAATACATAACCTATGGTTGTAGACAAATATGTTAGCAGGTGTTTGGACGTGGGTTCGACTCCCACCGGCTCCATTAATAATTTACATTGTTTTGTAAATCTTTCTAAAACGTTGTAAGTACAGCGTTTTTTATTTTGTTCTTTGGTATTCTTTGGTATTCTTTTGCAAAAAAAGAATACAACATTTTGTTGTATCCTAAATATCAAATCAAGTCCTGAATTTTCTTAAGTTTTTATCATATTTTGTGTTGTAATTAAGGTGCCTTAAGAAAAATAATGAAAAAACTAAATGTTTTTCATATAGTTTTCATTGTTTTAATAGTTTAAAGTCAATCTTATTTTTCTCTAATAGAAAATAATGAAAAAGTAGGTATAGAAAGAGGTAAGTATCTATGTCTTCTCATAAAAAAGTGTCACTCTCTGAGATTAATCAATCTATCGATACTCCAAATAACAATCATTTCTGGCAAAATTTAAAGGCCTTCTTGGGTCCGGGTGCTCTTGTCGCAGTTGGTTATATGGATCCAGGAAACTGGATTACCAGTGTAGTCGGTGGTGCTTCCTATAAGTATAGTCTCTTGTTTGTTATCTTGATTTCATCTCTCATTGCCATGCAACTTCAGCAGATGGCAGGAAAGCTAGGGATTGTAACCCAGATGGACCTGGCTCAAGCAACAGCTCATCACTCACCAAAATGGCTTCGTTATAGCTTATGGGTGATTTTGGAGTTAGCCTTGATGGCGACAGACCTGGCAGAAGTTCTAGGTTCAGCCATTGCTCTCAATCTTCTCTTTAAGATTCCGATTATGATAGCCATCCTTTTGACGGTTCTAGATGTCTTTCTCTTATTGCTTTTGATGAAATTTGGCTTTAAGAAGATTGAAGCTATTGTGACAACACTGATTTTAACGATTTTAGCAATCTTTACTTATCTAGTAGCCTTGTCACACCCAAGTTTCCAGGGAATAGCTGAGGGTTATTTACCCAATTCGACCTTATTTGAGAGTCCTTTGCCAGGACATGAAAGTCAATTAACTTTAGCTCTGGGGATTGTAGGTGCGACGGTTATGCCCCATAACCTCTATTTACATTCTTCCTTGTCTCAAACTCGGAAAATCAATCACAAGTACAAGGAAGATGTTCGAAAAGCGGTGCGCTTTATGACCTGGGATTCAAATCTTCAACTGTCCTTGGCCTTTATCGTTAACTCCCTTCTATTAATTCTCGGGGCGGCTCTCTTTTTCGGCCATGCATCTGAGATTTCTGCCTTCTCTCAAATGTATAATGCCTTGCAGGATTCTACTATTGCAGGAGCTATAGCTAGCTCGACCTTATCAACCTTGTTTGCCTTGGCTTTATTAGCCAGTGGTCAAAATTCGACAATTACGGGTACCTTGACTGGACAAATCGTTATGGAAGGTTTCTTGCATATGAGATTACCTCAATGGTTCATTCGTTTGGCAACTCGTCTCTTTGCCTTGTTGCCTGTCATGATTGTAGCGGTTCTGTTTGGTCATCAGGAAAAAACATTGGATCAGTTATTGGTTTATTCACAAGTCTTTCTTTCGATTGCTCTTCCATTTTTAATCTTCCCACTGATTTATCTAACTTCTAAGAAATCACTGATGGGAGAATTTACCAATGCCAAATGGAATACCATCCTTGGCTATATCGTTTCCATTATCTTAACAATTCTCAATGTGAAATTGTTATTTGATATTTTCTAAGAAATTCACCCGAGTTATAAAACAAGCATATAAGAAAAAAGATACCCAAGATTTCTTGGGTATCTTTTTGAAAATAAACGGAAGACATGGGATTCGAACCCACGCACGCTTTAACACGCCTACCGCGTTTCCAACACGGCCTCTTAAGCCTCTTGAGTAATCTTCCATTGTTTACTAACCTAGTCTACCATAAAGCCTTCTTTCTTGCAAATTTATTTGAAGTTGAGGAGCCAGTGATAGAAAATGAAAGAAAATGATAAAAAATGCTTGACTTTGATATTTTTTATGATAGAATGAATAATGTAATCGTTAACAGGAGGTAAACTAATGCTAAAAAGTGAACGAAAACAGGTGATTTTAGAAGAATTGAAACAGCATAAAATCGTCTCTCTAGAGAAATTGGTAGGCTTGTTAGATACTTCAGAATCAACAGTTAGACGTGATTTAGATGAATTGGAGTCTGAAAATAAACTTCGTCGAGTGCATGGAGGAGCAGAGTTGCCTCACTCCTTGCAAGAAGAAGAAACCATTCAAGAAAAATCTGTCAAAAACCTTCAAGAGAAAAAGTTGATCGCTCAAAAAGCATCTTCTCTCATCAAAGAAAAAGATGTTATCTTTGTGGATGCAGGAAGTACGACAGCCTTTCTCATTAAGGAATTGGAGCGAAAAGACATTACAGTGGTAACCAATTCCATTCACCATGCGGTGCAATTAGTGGATAAGCAAATCCCAACAGTCATTATCGGTGGTGGAGTCAAGATGACAACTGATGCCAGTATCGGAGGAGTAGCTCTCAATCAGATTAACCAACTGCACTTTGATCGTGCCTTTATTGGAATGAATGGTATAGATGAAGGTTACTTTACAACTCCAGATATGGAGGAGGGCGCCGTCAAGCGTGCTATCCTAGAAAATGCTAAACAGACATATGTCTTGGCAGATTCATCCAAGATTGGTCAGTCTTGTTTTGCTAAGGTAGCTCCTATAAAACGTGCTATTGTCATTACAAGCAAGGGTCACGAGCTCTTGTCAGCTATCAAAGAGAAAACGGAGGTAATAGAAGTATGATTTATACAGTCACACTCAATCCATCTATAGACTACATTGTCCGTTTGGACAAAGTAGAAGTTGGTAGTGTTAATCGTATGGATAGTGATGATAAGTTTGCTGGCGGTAAAGGTATCAATGTTAGCCGTGTCTTGAAGCGTTTGGATATTCCAAATACAGCGACAGGTTTCATCGGAGGCTTTACTGGAAAATTTATCACAGATACTTTAGCTGAAGAACAAATTGAAACGCAATTTGTCCAAGTGGCAGAAGATACGCGTATCAATGTCAAAATCAAAGCAGACCAAGAAACTGAAATCAATGGGACAGGTCCTAATGTTGAGCCCGAACAACTTGAAGAGTTAAAAGCCATTCTTTTAAGTCTGACAGCAGAAGATACAGTAGTATTTGCTGGATCAAGTGCTAAAAACTTAGGCAATGTCATCTATAAGGATTTGATTGCCTTGACCCGTCAGACAGGCGCACAAGTAGTCTGTGACTTTGAAGGTCAAACCTTGATTGATAGTTTGGATTATCAACCACTTTTGGTCAAACCAAATAATCATGAACTGGGAGCTATCTTTGGAGTCAAGCTTGAAAGCCTTGATGAAATAGAGAAATACGCTCGAGAATTGCTAGCTAAAGGTGCTCAAAACGTTATTATCTCTATGGCTGGTGATGGTGCCCTTCTGGTAACATCAGAGGGAGCTTACTTTGCTAAACCGATCAAGGGAACAGTAAAAAACTCAGTGGGAGCTGGTGACTCGATGGTTGCTGGATTTACTGGTGAGTTTGTCAAATCAAAAGACGTAGTAGAAGCCTTCAAGTGGGGAGTGGCATGTGGAACAGCAACCACCTTCTCAGATGATTTAGCAACTGCAGCATTTATTAAAGAAACTTATGAAAAAGTTGAGGTAGAAAAAAGATGAAAATTCAAGATTTATTGAGAAAAGATGTCATGTTGCTTGATTTGCAAGCAACTGAAAAAACAGCAGCTATCGAAGAAATGATTCATAGCTTGGTTGAACACGGATACGTGACAGATTTTGAAACCTTTAAAGAAGGAATCTTAGCGCGTGAAGCTTTGACTTCTACAGGCTTGGGCGACGGTATCGCTATGCCACACAGCAAAAATGCTGCTGTAAAGGAAGCTACTGTTCTCTTTGCTAAGTCGAACAAGGGTGTTGACTACGAAAGCTTGGATGGGCAACCAACAGACCTCTTCTTTATGATTGCTGCTCCAGAAGGTGCCAATGATACGCACTTGGCTGCCTTGGCAGAATTGTCACAATATTTGATGAAAGACGGATTTGCTGATAAACTTCGTCAAGTAACATCAGCTGATCAAGTCATTGAACTCTTTGACCAAGCTTCAGAAAAAGCTCAAGAACCAGTACAAGCTCCTGCGAATGAATCTGGTGACTTTATCGTAGCAGTTACAGCTTGTACAACAGGAATTGCCCACACATACATGGCAAAAGAAGCTCTTCAAAAAGTGGCCGCGGAAATGGGTGTCGGTATCAAGGTTGAAACCAATGGTGCTAGCGGTGTTGGCAACAAATTGACATCAGAAGATATTCGTAAGGCTAAAGCTGTTATCATCGCTGCTGATAAGGCAGTTGAAATGGATCGTTTTGATGGCAAACCGTTGGTCAATCGTCCAGTTGCAGATGGCATTCGTAAGACAGAAGAGTTGATCAACTTGGCTCTTTCTGGTAATGCTGAAGTATATCGTGCTGCAAATGGAGCGCAAGCTTCAACAGCATCTAACGAAAAACAAAGTGTCGGTGGTGCTTTCTACAAACACTTGATGAGTGGTGTATCTCAAATGTTGCCATTCGTTATCGGTGGTGGTATTATGATTGCCCTTGCTTTCTTGATTGATGGTGCTATGGGTGTACCAAACGATAGCCTCGGAAATCTTGGATCTTACCATGAACTCGCTTCTATGTTCATGAAAATCGGTGGCGCAGCCTTTGGTTTGATGCTTCCAGTATTTGCAGGATATGTTGCTTACTCAATCGCTGAAAAACCAGGTTTGGTAGCAGGTTTCGTAGCTGGAGCTATTGCTAAAGAAGGTTTTGCCTTTGGTAAAATCCCTTATGCTCAAGGTGGTGAAGCAACTTCAGCTCTTGCAGGTGTATCATCAGGTTTCCTTGGAGCTCTTGTTGGTGGATTTATCGCTGGTGCCTTGGTACTCTTAGTTAAGAAATACGTGAAGGTTCCTCGCTCACTTGAAGGTGCTAAATCAATCCTTCTCTTGCCACTTTTTGGAACAATCTTGACAGGATTTGTTATGCTAGCTGTTAATATCCCAATGGCCGCAATCAATACTGGTATGAATAACTTCCTCGCTGGTCTTAGTGGAGGATCTGCTATTCTTCTTGGTCTTGTTCTTGGAGGAATGATGGCTGTCGATATGGGTGGACCTGTCAATAAAGCCGCTTATGTCTTTGGTACTGGTACTCTTGCAGCAACAGTGTCAACAGGTGGTTCAGTAGCTATGGCAGCAGTTATGGCTGGAGGAATGGTTCCTCCGCTAGCAGTATTCATTGCGACTCTTCTTTTCAAGGACAAATTTACCAAAGAAGAACGCAACTCTGGTTTGACTAACATTGTTATGGGCTTGTCATTCATCACTGAAGGTGCGATTCCGTTTGGTGCAGCTGACCCAGCTCGTGCTATCCCAAGCTTTATCCTTGGTTCAGCAGTGGCAGGTGGACTTGTTGGTCTTGCAGGTATCAAACTGATGGCACCTCACGGAGGAATCTTCGTTATCGCCCTTACAACAAATGCCCTTCTTTATCTTGTCTTTGTCTTGGTAGGAGCACTTGTTAGTGGTGTAGTTTACGGTTACCTTCGTAAACCATTAGAAAAATAATCACAAACACATTCAAATGACTGAACGCGAAAGTGGGCAGTCATTTTTTAACCCCTCGAAAAGTTTCTGAAATATGATATAATAGAAGCATGACAAACAAGAATACAACTAAAACAAGACGAAGACCGTCTAAAGCAGAATTGGAAAGAAAACAAGCGATTCAACGAATGCTGATTTCTTTAGCTTTGGCTATCTGTTTAATTTTTGCAGCCCTCAAATGGGGAGCTGTCGGAATCACAGTTTATAACCTGATTCGCTTACTCGTAGGGAGTTTAGCATACTTAGCTATTTTCTCTCTCTTGATTTATCTATTCTTCTTTAAATGGATTCATAAACAAGAAGGCTTGTTAGCAGGTTTCTTCTTTATTTTTGCAGGTTTACTCCTCATATTTCAAGCTTATCTTGTCTGGAAGCTTAGCATGGCAAATGCTATTTTTCAAGGAACGATTGGACAAATCTTTAAAGATTTAACTAGCTTTCAAGTGACCAGCTTTGCAGGGGGAGGCTTGTTAGGGGTAGGTCTCTACATTCCGGTAGCCTTTTTGTTCTCAAATATCGGTACCTATTTCATCGGGGCAATCTTAATCCTAATCGGAGCTCTTTTAATGAGTCCATGGTCTATCTATGATATCGCCGATTTTCTTTCAGCTCGATTTGCTATCTGGATGGAGCGCCGTGAACAGAAAAAACAAGAGCGCTTTATCAAGCGTGAAGAGGAAAAGGCACGAAGAGAAGTAGAAGAGCAAGCAAGACTTGAAAAAGAAAGAGAAGAGCAGGCTTTGCTTGACATGCAGCCTGTAGATATGGAAACTGGAGAAATCTTATCAGACCAACCACTGCAAGAATTTCCTTCACTTCCAGAGGAGGAATGGGTAGAACCTGAGATTATTCTCCCGCAAGCTGATTTTGATTATCCTGAAGAAGGAGACTATCCAGAGGAAGAAGTTTTCTCTGAAGAAGATGATGATGACGAAGAGGTTGAAGTAGATTTTTCTGCTAAAAAGGCCTTGGAGTATAAGCTCCCAAGCTTGCAACTCTTTGCGCCAGATAAACCAAAAGATCAGTCAAAAGAAAAGAAAATCGTTCGAGAAAATATTAAAATTTTGGAAGAGACCTTCGCAAGTTTTGGTATTAAAGTGACTGTAGAAAGAGCAGAAATCGGTCCATCGGTGACCAAGTATGAGGTTAAACCCGCAGTTGGTGTTCGTGTCAATCGTATTTCCAATCTAGCAGACGACTTGGCTCTGGCCTTGGCTGCTAAGGATGTCCGTATTGAAGCACCGATTCCCGGAAAGTCGCTAGTCGGTATAGAAGTTCCAAACTCAGAAATCGCAACAGTTTCCTTCCGAGAACTATGGGAACAGTCTCAAACTAAGCCTGAAAACCTTCTAGAAATCCCTCTTGGGAAAGCAGTCAATGGTACGGCTCGTAGTTTTGACTTGGCTAAAATGCCTCACTTACTTGTAGCTGGGTCTACAGGTTCTGGTAAATCTGTTGCAGTTAATGGTATTATCGCAAGTATTCTGATGAAGGCTCGTCCAGACCAAGTCAAGTTTATGATGGTGGATCCTAAGATGGTCGAGTTATCAGTTTACAACGATATCCCTCATCTCTTGATTCCAGTTGTAACCAACCCTCGTAAGGCCAGCAAGGCCCTTCAAAAAGTCGTTGACGAGATGGAAAACCGCTATGAACTTTTCGCCAAAGTCGGAGTTCGAAATATTGCTGGTTTCAATGCTAAAGTTGAGGAATTCAACGCTCAATCAGAGTACAAACAAGTACCTCTACCTTTAATCGTTGTGATTGTGGATGAGTTGGCTGACCTCATGATGGTTGCTAGCAAGGAAGTAGAAGATGCCATTATCCGACTTGGACAGAAGGCGCGTGCAGCTGGTATTCACATGATTCTTGCAACCCAGCGTCCTTCAGTTGATGTTATCTCTGGTTTGATTAAGGCTAATGTGCCGTCACGTGTAGCATTCGCTGTTTCTTCAGGAACGGATTCACGTACGATTTTGGATGAAAATGGTGCGGAGAAGTTGCTCGGCCGAGGGGATATGCTCTTTAAACCAATTGATGAAAACCATCCTGTTCGTCTCCAAGGTTCCTTTATCTCAGATGATGATGTGGAACGCATCGTAAACTTCATTAAGGCTCAAGCTGATGCGGATTATGATGAAAGCTTTGACCCAGGAGAAGTATCTGAGTCAGAAGGTGATTTTGGCTCTAGCGATGATGCTGGAGACCCTCTCTTTGAAGAAGCAAAAGCTCTTGTCATCGAGACACAAAAAGCAAGTGCATCCATGATTCAGCGCCGTCTATCTGTTGGTTTTAACCGAGCAACTCGATTGATGGAAGAATTAGAGATGGCTGGAGTTATTGGTCCTGCTGAAGGGACAAAACCTCGAAAAGTCTTACAACAATAAAAAAATAGCTTCTTTCCGAAACTGGAGAGAAGCTTTATTGTTAAGGGTTTGTTTTATTGTCTGTCGCAACTGTATCAGATTGAGCAACTCCATCAGTTTGATTTTTTGGGACGTTGTTAGAAGCTTGAGTAGTCTCTTCTGATTGAACATTATTGTTTTTATCGTTAACTCCACCATTTGCAGAATTAGTTTCTTGGTTGCTTCCTTGATTCTGTGCAGGTGCGTTGGATTCAGCGGGAGCTTCCTTTTGAACTTCCTTGATAATGGTTGTTTGTGGAGTCGTATCTTTATGATCCTTGTTTTTATCTAAAGCATTCATGATAGTGATACTAGCTGTAATCAAACCAAGGATACTGGCTAAAGTTGCAATTGTTTTTTGAAAGACGGTAAAGCCTTTTTTGATATGTTCAGTTTTAGGTTTTAATTTTCTGCGATAGTTAGACATAATTTCTCTCCTTTACCATGATTCATTATACCCAAAATCTTTAAAAAAAACTTAAATGAACCTGAACGGCATTTCTTGTCGCCTGAACTGTTTCGTGTTACAATAGAAGGAGTGATTTTAGAAAGCGTGAGAAACCATGATTTACTTTGATAATTCAGCTACGACCAAGCCTTACCCAGAAGCATTAGAGACCTATATGCAAGTTGCTTCAAAAATTATAGGAAATCCTTCCAGTCTCCATCGATTGGGCGACCAATCTACCAGAATTTTAGAAGCTTCTCGTCAGCAGATTGCAGACTTAATTGGTAAGAAAAGCGAAGAAGTATTCTTTACCTCTGGCGGTACCGAAGGAGATAACTGGGTTATCAAAGGTGTCGCTTTTGAAAAAGCTCAGTTTGGTAAACACATCATCGTGTCAGAAATTGAGCATCCAGCGGTTAAGGAGTCTGCTCTTTGGCTTCAGGCTCAAGGATTCGAGGTGGATTTTGCACCAGTTGATGAAAAAGGATTTGTAGATGTAGTTGCTTTAGAAAATCTACTTCGTCCTGATACAACGCTAGTCTCTGTTATGGCAGTCAACAATGAAATTGGATCAATCCAGTCTATTGAAGCTATCTCAGAACTATTAGCAGATAAGCCAACGATTTCCTTCCATGTTGATGCGGTTCAAGCTTTAGCTAAGATTCCGACAGAAAAGTATTTGACTGACCGAGTGGATTTTGTGACCTTCTCTAGTCATAAATTCCACGGAGTTCGTGGTGTTGGATTTGTCTATATCAAGTCAGGTAAAAAGATTACTCCCCTATTAACTGGTGGTGGCCAAGAGAGTGACTATCGTTCAACTACTGAGAATATAGCGGGTATTGCTGCGACAGCCAAGGCCCTACGTTTGGCTATGGAAAATCTGGATTTGTTTACGAGCAAAACAAGTCAGATGAAGGCAGTCATCCGTCAAGCCCTTCTTGATTATCCTGATATTTTTGTCTTCTCGGGAGAAGAGGATTTTGCTCCTCATATTCTGACCTTTGGGATTAAGGGTGTCCGTGGTGAAGTCATCGTTCATGCATTTGAGGACTATAATATTTTCATCTCCACAACCTCTGCTTGCTCGTCCAAGGCAGGAAAACCTGCAGGCACCTTGATTGCCATGGGGGTTGAAAAAGATAAGGCTCAGTCAGCAGTCCGCCTCAGTCTAGACCTAGAAAATGACATGAGTCAAGTTGAGCAATTTTTGACTAAGCTAAAATTAATTTACAATCAAACTAGAAAAGTAAGATAGGAGTATTCATGCAATATTCAGAAATTATGATTCGTTATGGGGAGCTTTCAACCAAAGGTAAAAACCGTATGCGTTTCATCAATAAACTACGTAATAATATCTCAGATGTTTTATCTATCTATCCTCAAGTCAAGGTAACTGCTGATCGCGACCGTGCCCATGCTTATCTTAATGGAGCCGACTATGCAGCAGTAGCAGAGTCTCTCAAACAGGTTTTCGGGATTCAAAACTTTTCTCCAGTGTATAAGGTTGAAAAATCCGTAGAAGTTCTTAAGTCTGCTGTTCAAGAGATTATGAAAGACATCTATAAGGAAGGGATGACCTTTAAAATCTCAAGTAAGCGAAGTGACCATAACTTCGAGTTAGACAGTCGTGAACTCAACCAAACTCTTGGTGGAGCAGTATTTGATGCTATTCCAAATGTGCAAGCACAAATGAAAAATCCTGATATTAATCTGCAAGTGGAGATTCGTGAAGAGGCGGCTTATCTTTCCTATGAGACCATTCGTGGGGCTGGTGGTTTGCCAGTTGGAACTTCTGGTAAAGGAATGCTCATGTTGTCAGGTGGGATTGACTCACCTGTTGCTGGATATCTAGCTCTAAAACGTGGAGTAGATATCGAGGCTGTTCACTTTGCGAGCCCACCGTATACTAGTCCAGGTGCCCTCAAGAAAGCGCAGGATTTGACCCGTAAATTGACCAAGTTCGGTGGGAATATCCAGTTTATCGAAGTGCCATTCACGGAGATTCAAGAAGAGATTAAGGCTAAGGCACCAGAAGCTTACCTCATGACTCTGACTCGCCGCTTTATGATGCGCATTACAGACCGTATCCGTGAAGTGAGAAATGGTTTGGTCATCATCAATGGTGAAAGTCTTGGTCAGGTGGCAAGCCAAACCCTAGAAAGTATGCAGGCTATCAACGCCGTAACCAATACACCGATTATCCGACCAGTTGTGACCATGGATAAGTTGGAAATCATAGATATTGCTCAGGTAATTGATACCTTTGAAATTTCTATCCAACCTTTTGAAGACTGCTGTACGATTTTTGCGCCTGATCGTCCCAAAACAAATCCAAAGATTAAGAATGCTGAACAGTATGAAACACGTATGGATGTTGAAGGATTGGTTGAGCGAGCAGTAGCAGGAATTATGATTACTGAAATTACCCCTCAAGCTGAGAAAGATGCGGTTGATGAGTTAATTGATGACCTCCTTTAATCAGAAAAACCAGAGGAAAAGATAAAATAAGTAAAAAAAGTTAGTTTATTGTCCTAAATCTGGATGGAAACTGACTTTTTTTCTATTTTTATGATATAATTAGGTAAAATTTTGAATATAGAGAGTTTTCTGACAATGAATCAATCCTACTTTTACCTGAAAATGCGAGAGCATAAACTCAAGGTTCCATACACAGGCAAGGACCGCCGTGTACGTGTTCTCCTCCCGAAAAACTACGAGAAAGACACGGATCGCACTTATCCGGTTGTTTATTTTCATGATGGTCAAAATGTCTTTTACAGTAAAGAATCCTATGTCGGTCATTCATGGAAGATCATTCCTACCATTAAACGTAATCCGGATATCAGCCGTATGATTGTAGTGGCCATTGATAATGATGGTCTAGGACGAATGAATGAGTATGCGGCATGGAAATTCCAAGAGTCTAATATTCCCGGTCAACAGTTTGGTGGTAAGGGAGTCGAGTACGCTGAGTTTGTCATGGAAGTGGTCAAACCCTTTATCGATGAAAACTATCGTACAAAATCAGACCGTAAACACACTGCTATGGTTGGGTCTTCTCTAGGTGGCAATATTACCCAGTTTATTGGCTTGGAGTATCAGGATCAGATTGGGTGTTTGGGAGTGTTCTCATCAGCCAACTGGCTTCACCAAGAGGCTTTTGATCGCTATATAGAGCGTAAAAAACTATTGCCAGACCAGCGAGTCTTTATCTATGTCGGGACGGAAGAAGCAGATGACACGGATAAGACCCTTATGGCTGGTAATATTAAGCAGGCCTATATTGACTCTTCTCTTCGCTATTATCATGATCTGATAGCAGGAGGAGTTGAGTTGGAAAATCTCTCTCTCAAGGTTCAGGCTGGAGCCATCCACCATGAAATTCCATGGTCAGAAAATCTTCCAGCTTGCCTACGTTTTTTTGCAGAAAATTGGTAATTAGTATAAAGGAGACAGGATATGCATATTGAACATCTTAGCCACTGGAGTGGTCATCTTAACCGTGAAATGTATGTCAATCGATACGGACATGCAGGCATCCCAGTTGTTGTCTTTGCTTCTTCAGGTGGTAGCCACAATGAATACTATGATTTTGGAATGATTGATGCTTGTGCATCCTTTATTGAAGAAGGTCGCGTGCAGTTCTTTACCCTTTCAAGTGTAGATAGTGAGAGCTGGCTTGCGACTTGGAAAAATAGTCATGATCAAGCTGAGATGCACCGTGCCTATGAACGATATGTGATTGAAGAAGCTATTCCTTTTATCAAGCACAAGACAGGCTGGTTTGACGGTATGATGACAACAGGCTGCTCTATGGGAGCCTATCACGCTTTGAATTTCTTCCTCCAACATCCAGATGTCTTTACCAAGGTAATCGCCCTCAGTGGTGTCTATGATGCTCGTTTCTTTGTTGGAGATTACTACAACGATGATGCTATCTATCAAAATTCACCAATAGACTATATCTGGAATCAAAATGATGGTTGGTTTATTGATCGTTACCGTCAGGCTGAGATTGTGATTTGTACTGGACTAGGTGCTTGGGAACAGGATGGCCTTCCTTCTTACTACAAGTTAAAAGAAGCCTTTGACCAAAAACAAATTCCTGCCTGGTTTGCAGAATGGGGGCACGATGTTGCCCATGACTGGGAATGGTGGCGCAAACAAATGCCTTATTTCCTCGGTCATATGAGTCTATAAAAGGAGTTGCTTATGAATTATCTTGTAATTTCACCCTATTACCCACAAAATTTTCAGCAATTTAGTATTGAGTTAGCCAATAAAGGAATCACAGTTCTAGGGATTGGGCAAGAACCCTACGAACAACTAGATGAACCATTGCGCAATAGTTTGACGGAGTACTTCCGAGTTGATAATCTTGAAAATATGGATGAGGTTAAACGAGCAGTTGCCTTTCTTTTCTATAAGCATGGCCCAATTGATCGCATTGAATCACACAATGAATACTGGCTAGAGTTGGATGCTGCCCTTCGTGAACAGTTCAATGTTTTTGGTGCCAAACCAGAAGATCTCAAGAAGACCAAGTTCAAGTCTGAGATGAAGAAACTCTTCAAAAAAGCGGGAGTACCAGTCGTTCCAGGAGCTGTCATTGAAACAGAAGCAGATGTTGACAAAGCTGTGAAAGAAATCGGTCTTCCCATGATTGCAAAACCTGACAATGGAGTAGGTGCGGCAGCAACCTTCAAACTTGAAACAGAAGATGATGTAAACCACTTTAAGGCTGAATGGGACCACTCAACCATTTATTTCTTTGAAAAATTTGTTACCTCTAGTGAAATCTGTACCTTTGATGGTTTGGTAGATAGAGATGGAAATATTGTCTTTTCAACTACCTTTGACTATGCCCATACACCCCTTGATCTCATGATTTACAAGATGGACAATTCTTACTATGTTCTTAAAGATATGGATCAAAAATTGCGTAAATATGGTGAGGCTATTGTCAAGGAGTTTGGTATGAAAGAACGTTTCTTCCATATCGAGTTCTTCCGTGAGGGTGATGATTATATTGCCATTGAGTACAATAACCGTCCAGCGGGTGGCTTCACTATTGATGTCTATAACTATGCGCATTCCTTGGATTTGTACAAGGGCTATGCAGCTATCGTTGCAGGTGAACCCTTCCCAGAGTCTCCGTTTGAAACCCAGTATTGCTTGGCAACATCTCGTCGCGCCAATGCTAACTATGTTTATTCAGAAGAAGACTTGCTCGCTAAATATGGTCAGCAGTTCAAAGTAAAGAAAATTATGCCGGCAGCCTTTGCTGAATTGCAAGGAGACTATCTCTATATGCTTACGACACCAAGTCGTGAGGAAATGGAGCAGATGATTAAGGACTTTGGTCAGCGTCAGTAATAGGATATGAAGAGGCTGGGACAAAAGTCCTAGCCTCTCAATTTTCTTTGGATTGTCGAGCAAGACGCAGTGGTTGAGTGGGCTTTACTTCGCTGATTTCATCAGCTTTTACAGCCCTACTCAACTGTGCGGAGGTGGGACGACGAAATCGAATTCTAACGAATTACCGATTTCTGTCCCACTCTCTTTTTAAAATCCCTAAATAAAAGCGTTTCCATAGGATTCTTTTAGAAAATCTGTTGCTAAAAGGTTTAAAAATTGATAGAATAGGGATTGTCTAAAAAATAATAAGGAGAATCTATCAATGGATTTCACATGGGCAGTCAAATATGCCACTGAATTTTTGGGAACAGCTATCTTGATTATCTTAGGTAATGGTGCAGTTGCCAACGTTGAACTTAAAGGTACGAAAGGTCACCAAAGTGGCTGGCTCGTTATCGCTGTTGGTTACGGTATGGGGGTTATGATCCCAGCTTTGATGTTTGGTAACGTTTCTGGTAACCACATCAACCCAGCCTTCACTCTTGGACTTGCAGTTAGCGGTCTCTTCCCTTGGTCACAAGTAGCCCAATACATCATCGCGCAAGTTTTGGGAGCAATCTTCGGACAAGCCTTGGTTGTTGCGACTCACCGTCCCTACTACTTGAAAACAGAAAATCCAAATAACATCTTGGGAACTTTTTCAACAATTTCAAGTATCGACCACGGAACAAAAGAATCACGTTATGCAGCAACTGTGAACGGATTTATCAATGAGTTTATTGGATCATTTGTTCTTTTCTTTGCAGCACTTGGTTTAACAAAGAACTTCTTTGGTGCTGAGTTAGTTACAAAAGCTCAAGCATTGATTAATGAACAAGTGGCACAAGCGACTGCTCAAGGTCAAACAATTCCTCAAGAACAAGTCGCTACATATCTTGAACAAGCAAAAACTCAAGTGGCTCCATTCTTGTCACCAGGTCTTGGTATTGCACACTTGGCTCTTGGTTTCCTAGTAATGGCCTTGGTAACATCTCTTGGTGGACCTTCAGGACCAGGTTTGAACCCAGCTCGTGACTTTGGACCACGTCTTCTTCACGCAGTACTTCCTAAATCAATCCTTGGGGAACACAAGGGTGATTCAAAATGGTGGTATGCTTGGGTACCAGTAGTTGCACCGATTGTTGCTGCTATTGCCGCTGTAGCACTTTTCAAATTACTTTACCTATAAAATTTAAAAACTGGGTTTTCCCAGTTTTTTCTTTTTTGTACAGTTGTGTCTTTTAGAATTAAAGGGTGAAATCGTCAGACTTTTTTCATTTTAAATCAAAAGATGTAAATATGGCAAAAATATGGTAAAATAGAGTATTAAGTAAACGTTAAAAAGGAATATTATGCGTAAAGAAATTGCACCTGAATTATATAATTACAATAAATTCCCTGGTCCAGAATTTCATCTATCTGGAGATAAAGTCGAGGCTGAAGGTTTCACCTTCAACTTGGTTGAAAATAGTAAGGAAGCCTTTGATGCAACAGCTTTTACTCAACGCTTTTCGGAAGTTTTAAACAAGTATGATTATATTGTAGGAGACTGGAGCAATGAGCAGTTGCGCTTGAGAGGATTCTACAAGAATGAGCGAGCTGAAGAATCTCTCGAGAAAATCAGTCGTTTACAAGATTATCTACTCGAGTATTGTAGCTATGGATGTGCCTATTTTGTCTTAGAAAATGAGACTCCTAAACGAGCACCATTTGACCAAAAAATGCGCAAGAAAGAAGAAGAGAAAGACACCCGTAAAGGGAAAAAGTCTTCTCAAAATAAGAAAAAAAATCATACGGACAAGAGAAATAGACGTCGCCGTAAAGAACAGAAACCTCAGAATGAAGAAAAGGGACAACGTCATTTCGTCATCCGTAAGAAAGACTAGAAAATAAGGAGAAAAGATGAAACCGTCGATTTATAGTTTAACACGCCAAGGTATGCAAGAATGGGTCTTAGAGCAAGGAGAAAAGAAATTCCGAGCGGATCAAATCTGGGAATGGCTTTACCGTAAACGTGTTCAGACATTCGAAGAAATGACTAACTTGTCTAAGGATTTGATTGCCAAACTCAACGAGCAGTTTGTAGTCAATCCCTTGAAACAACGTATCGTTCAAGAGTCAGCCGATGGTACTGTGAAGTACCTCTTTGAGTTGCCAGATGGTATGCTGATTGAAACTGTACTTATGCGTCAACACTACGGCTTATCAGTATGCGTCACTACGCAGGTAGGATGTAATATCGGTTGTACCTTCTGTGCGTCAGGTTTGATCAAGAAGCAACGCGACCTCAATAACGGAGAAATTGTGGCTCAAATTATGCTTGTTCAAAAATATTTTGACGAACGTGGTCAAGATGAGCGTGTTAGCCATATCGTTGTTATGGGGATTGGAGAACCATTTGATAACTACAATAACGTTTTGAACTTTATCCGTACCATCAATGACGATAAGGGAATGGCTATCGGCGCTCGTCATATCACCGTATCAACCTCTGGCTTGGCTCATAAGATTCGTGAGTTTGCCAATGAAGGAGTACAGGTTAACCTTGCTGTTTCCCTTCATGCTCCAAACAATGAACTGCGTTCAAGCATTATGAAGATTAACCGTGCCTTTCCAATTGAAAAACTCTTTGCAGCGATTGAGTATTATATCGAAACAACCAACCGCCGTGTGACTTTTGAGTATATCATGCTTAATGAAGTCAATGACGGAGTCGAACAAGCGCTTGAGTTGGCAGAATTGCTCAAGAACATTAAGAAATTGTCATACGTCAACTTGATTCCTTACAACCCGGTCAGTGAGCATGACCAATATAGTCGTAGTCCCAAAGAGCGTGTCATGGCCTTCTATGATACGCTCAAGAAAAAAGGTGTCAACTGTGTTGTTCGTCAGGAACACGGTACAGATATCGATGCCGCATGCGGACAATTGCGTTCAAATACCATGAAACGTGATCGCCAAAAAGTAGTAGCTGAAGTAAATCCATAAGATGAAACGAAAAAAAATACTTAGCTTGGGAGTCGTGCTATACAGTATCTGTATTATCTGTTTTTGTTTTACTCCTCAGCCAAAACTTCCGATAGGAGTGGAAACTCCAGGTATTCAAACTATTGGACGCCTGGTTTTTCTTTTGACGCCTTTTAACTCCCTTTGGAAACTGGGAGAAGTAACAAGTATCACACAGCTATTTTGGATCTTTTTGCAAAATGCTTTAAATGTCCTCTTGCTCTTCCCATTAATTTTCCAGCTTCTCTATCTTATACCTGCTCTAAGAAAAACGAAGAAAGTAATTTTGTTTAGCTTTTTATTGAGCTTGAGCATCGAGTGTACGCAACTAGTTTTAGACTTTTTCTTTGATTTTAACCGGGTATTTGAGATTGATGATTTATGGACCAATACTTTGGGTGGCTACCTGGCTTGGGTCCTTTATAAACTACTACATAGAAACAAGATAAGGAATTAGAATGAGTATCTTAGAAGTTAAAAATTTGAGTCACGGTTTTGGAGACCGTGCGATTTTTGAAGACGTGTCTTTCCGTCTTTTAAAAGGTGAACATATCGGTCTGGTCGGTGCCAATGGTGAAGGGAAATCAACCTTCATGAGCATCGTGACTGGTAAAATGCTACCTGATGAAGGTAAGGTGGAATGGTCTAAATACGTGACAGCAGGTTACCTGGACCAGCATGCTGTGCTCAAAGAAGGTCAAACTGTGCGTGATGTTTTGCGTACAGCTTTTGACGAATTATTCAAAGCCGAAGCGCGTATCAATGAACTCTACATGGAAATGGCAGAAGAGGGCGCTGATATTGATGCATTGATGGAAGAAGTTGGAGAACTTCAAGACCGTTTGGAGAGTCGTGATTTCTATACCTTAGATGCTAAGATTGACGAAGTCGCGCGTGCTCTTGGTGTCATGGATTATGGTATGGATACAGATGTAACAGCCTTGTCAGGTGGACAAAGAACCAAGGTACTTTTGGCAAAACTCCTCCTTGAAAAGCCAGATATCTTGCTTCTGGACGAGCCGACCAACTATCTCGATGCCGAACATATTGACTGGCTCAAGCGTTATCTTCAGAACTATGAGAATGCCTTTGTTCTTATTTCGCACGATATTCCTTTCCTCAACGATGTAATCAATATCGTCTATCACGTTGAAAATCAACAGTTGACACGTTATTCAGGCGATTACTACCAGTTCCAAGAAGTCTATGCCATGAAGAAATCGCAACTGGAAGCAGCCTATGAGCGTCAACAGAAAGAAATTGCGGATCTCAAGGATTTCGTGGCCCGTAATAAAGCTCGTGTCGCAACTCGAAATATGGCCATGTCTCGCCAGAAGAAATTGGACAAGATGGACATTATCGAGCTTCAAAGTGAGAAACCAATGCCGTCCTTTGATTTCAAAACAGCTCGTACACCTGGACGCTTTATCTTCCAAGCCAAGGACTTGCAGATTGGATATGACCGTCCTCTTACTAAACCCTTAAACCTCACCTTTGAGCGCAATCAAAAGGTTGCCATTATCGGTGCCAATGGTATCGGGAAAACAACCCTTTTGAAATCTCTTTTGGGAATTATTCCACCAATTGCTGGGGAGGTTGAACGTGGGGACTACCTAGAACTCGGCTACTTTGAACAGGAAGTGGAAGGTGGCAATCGCCAAACACCTCTAGAAGCGGTCTGGAATGCCTTTCCTGCACTTAACCAAGCTGAAGTTCGTGCAGCCCTTGCCCGTTGTGGTTTGACGACTAAACACATCGAAAGTCAAATTCAAGTTCTTTCAGGTGGAGAGCAAGCCAAGGTTCGTTTCTGTCTCTTGATGAACCGTGAGAACAATGTCCTTGTTCTAGATGAACCTACTAACCACTTGGATGTGGATGCCAAGGACGAACTCAAACGTGCTCTGAAAGAATACAAGGGTTCTATCCTCATGGTTTGCCATGAACCAGACTTCTATGAAGGATGGATGGATCAAATCTGGGATTTTAATGAGCTAACATAAAAAGAGAAACTCGCAAAACTAGAATAGGAAAAAGCCAAGTCTGTGTGACTTGGCTTTTTGACTAGTAATTCAAATAGGTTTCAATCTCAGATTTTTGAATTTCTTTACCGTAGTGACAAATCGGGCAAGAAACGAAATAAGTTTTACCATAAGGGAAGAGCGGAATCCAGTAAAGAGTAAACTTACGTCCGTATTCCGTAATTTCCCAAGTACCAACATTGTTACAATGGCCACATTCGATAGCAGTTTGTGTATGTCCCAACACTTTTTGGTAACCTTTTGACCCCCAAAATAGAATCATTTTAACATCTCCTTATAGTTATAGTCAATGGTGTTATTGTTTACTGAAATCGTAGTCTTTAACAATTTCGATACTGTCGATAGTGATAGCAGTAGTCGGCTTGTCTTTTTCGTCTTTTTCAACCTTTGCGATTTTATCTACTACGTCCATACCATCAATCACTTGACCAAAGACTGGGTGTTTACCATCAAGAGTTGGATTTCCCCCTTCTTTGTAGGCTTCGATAATTTTCTTAGGATAGATATTAGTAGGAAGTTTAGCTGAATAGTCTGTGGTACTTTGGTTGATGAAGAATTGGCTACCATTTGAGCTTGGTTGACCAGTATTGGCCATAGATAGGGAACCACGGATATTATAAAGGTATGGAGAGATTTCATTTTTAAAACCGGTCCCCTTGTCCTTGGTTTTGTCCTTATCGTGCCAGATAGATTCACCACCTGTACCATCCCCTTTTGGATCTCCGGTTTGTACCATAAATCCGTCAATCACACGGTGGAAAGTAACCCCATTGTAGTAGCCTTCCTTAGCGTGAGTAAGGAAGTTTTCAACCGCAAGTGGAACTAACTTTGGAAAGAGCTTGATACGGATATCCCCTTGGCTAGTGTGGAGAATAGCTTCAGCCTCGTCTTCAGCGACTTCCTTAGAAAGTTGAGGGAAGTTCGCATTTTCGTTGGTTAAAGCGTCTTTCAAATCTTTTTCTGCTTGGGAAGCAGCCTTGGAACTCTCCTCAGCAGCAATCTTAGAATCCACGTAATCATCACCACGAAGTGCACGTTGGATACTTGTACATCCACCGAGAGCAAAAGTCGAAATGAGTAGTAGTGTAGCTAGTTTTTTCATGTTAGTCCTTTCAAAAATCATTTCTACCATTGTACCCTAAAAAGAAGTGGATTTCAAATATTAGTCACAAGGTAGTTTAAGAGGAAATCAACTAAAAAGTAGTTTGATTAGAGATTTTTCTTTGGATGACGGTCGAAAATGTCCTGGTATTGTTCCAGTATCCGCTCTCCCTTTGGCTTCAATTCCTAATTAATCAATGAACTTAATACTAGTTCTTAAAAAGAATTATGCTTCCTCTTTCTGTCTGAGTTCAAAGAGGTCTTCTACTTTCAGATTAAAAACTTGAGCAATTTTAAGAGCCATTTCCAGTGAAGGATTGTAACGGTTATTTTCCAAGTGCAGAATTGTCTCGCGTCGCATGCCGATGAGGTCGGCTAACTCCTGCTGGGTCATGCCTGTGGACTCACGAACAGATTTGAGATTAGTAATAATATTGCTTTCTTTGGCCATGCTTATCCTCTCCGTTCCAAGATAAGATAGACAACCGCAAAGATGCAAATCAAGGCAGCTATGCTAAAAAATATCTGTCCCATGTAAAGAGTGAGAGACCCCATATACCCAATGATAACTGCTAGGATCATCAGTGCGCCTAGTATAAAAACAAACATCAAGCTAGCTGCCTTGCCTAAATTAGCATAAAAGCGTTCGTCCGGAGTTTCCTTGACATTTTTCAAACAGAAAAAAGCAAATAAAATCACTTCAATAACGAGGC
The DNA here is from genome assembly GCF_047463175.1 of Streptococcus infantis. Classification (GTDB taxonomy): domain Bacteria; phylum Bacillota; class Bacilli; order Lactobacillales; family Streptococcaceae; genus Streptococcus; species Streptococcus infantis_AC. Next base: position 519,331 of record NZ_JASHEJ010000001.1, on the reverse strand, counting down.
CAATTCCCAAAATCCATTCTTTAATACCAGAACTTAAGCTTGGGGTCGCAACCCAAATTCCTAATGTATAAAAAATACTTGCTGCAAACAAAAGTATCGTGTAAAGCTTAGCAGACAAGTCAAAAATAATCTTTCCCTTACCTTTCTGACTTTTATGAGACCATAGTTTCATATGTAGCCAGCTCCAAATAGCTACAATTTGACATTGCACTGAAATACCAGTAATAACTAACTTGGGTCCCCAACTAAGATTAGAACCAAATAAAACAATAAAATCAATAATGAGAGCTACGGCAATCATTGCAATGAGGCCACGCATTTTTTGACTTTTTTTCATGATAGACTCCTTTTTTGTGTTATAAATATATAACATTTAAATGTTATGTTATAAATATATCACACTTAAATTTAGAAAGCAAGAATTTTATGTGTCAATGTGGTAATTATTTGAAAAAATTTTTTAATTAAAGACCTCGCTAGTCAAACAACTAAAGAATTCTTTGAAGCAATGCATCGGATTTGGTTTGGATAGTTTTGTTAATAATATTTGATGATAAAGAATCTTTGGAAAATCTAGATACTGTATGGATCTCTACTTTTTTTCTTAGACTCTTATAAAGTCTGTCAGAATAAGCTTTGTAGGTGTAGAAGTTAATTTTTACAGAAGTGAATTAAGCATTCAATACGAATCAATACATAAGAAAAACTCTGATTTCAAGCGTTTTTTCTTTTTTCAATTTTAATACATTTCACTATATTTCAGTCCAATCTCTACCTTCTTATCTATACTTTGATGGAGCTGAAGTTGACATCTACAAAGTTTAATGTTAAAATACATTCAAAAATATATTTGAATGAGGTGTTTTATGGTTCAAAATGTTGTTACTTCAATAATCCTGTATTCTGGGACAGCCGTAGACTTACTTATTATCCTAATGTTATTTTTTGCCAAAAGAAAAAGCAGAAAAGACATTATTAACATCTATTTAGGACAATTTCTAGGCTCTGTTAGTCTAATATTGCTAAGTTTACTTTTTGCATTTGTCTTAAATTATATTCCTAGTAAAGAGATTTTAGGTTTTCTCGGTTTGATTCCAATTTTCCTAGGACTCAAAGTTTTGCTTTTAGGAGATTCTGATGGAGAAGCTATTGCAAAAGATGGTTTGCGCAAAGATGATAAAAACCTGATTTTTCTAGTCGCTATGATTACTTTTGCAAGTTGTGGTGCTGACAATATAGGTGTTTTTGTCCCATATTTTATTACCTTAAATTTAGCGAATTTGATAGTGGCTTTACTTACCTTTCTAGTCATGATTTATCTCTTGGTTTTTTCTGCCCAAAAATTGGCACAAGTCCCTTCTGTTGGAGAAACTTTGGAAAAATATAGCAGATGGTTTATTGCCGTTGTTTATTTAGGATTGGGGATGTATATCCTGATTGAAAACAACAGCTTTGACATGCTAAGGACTGTGTTCGGCTAGGAGAAAAAATTATGAAAAAAGATAGTATCTGCCAAGTGAATATTATAAATCAACAAAATGTTACAACCGCAACGAACTACCTTGAAAAGGAAAAAGTCCAAAAATCACTTCGTATTTTATCAAAGTTTACCGATAATAAACAGATAAATATCATCTTTTATCTTCTTGCTGTTGAAGAACTCTGTGTATGTGATATAGCCTGTTTACTAAATCTCAGTATGGCATCTGCCTCCCACCATCTTCGTAAACTAGCCAATCAAAACATCTTGGATACTAGAAGAGAGGGGAAAATTATATATTATTTTATAAAAGATGAGGAAATCAAAGACTTTTTTAATCAACTAGGATAACAACTATTTTTACTACTTTACCATGATTATATATAGGACTTATCTATGAAATTTTTTGATGAAAATTACTCACAAGAAATACCTACTCGTATCAAATGTTTAAGAAAAAAGTATAATTTAAAGCAAAGCGACCTAGGTAATGCAGGTCAAGTTAGCCAAGTTGAAAAGGGAGGAATTTGAAAGAATTTGTATCTTTTATTTTTTGTTTCATTTATGCCCTATGCTACTGGAATAGTTAGTAGTCATTTCATGAATCATACGGCACAGCTCTTTTATGGACTAATCGTTATTGTTTCAACGGTAGCAAACTGGTTTTTACATAAAGTAATTGATAAACCTAATATAGATCGGAAAGAATTACTTGAAGCTACCGCACAATATAGGAAGTTATTGATACCTGACCTAATAATTAAAGGAGTGGGATTGATTCTATCCCTAATTCTCTATCCTCCGATTATGATGTATAGTGTTTTAATTGCGGCATTTTACATCATAACTTTAAAAACACTATCCGAAAAAAGAGTGAATAACTAAAAAACGGTGACCAAAGTTAGGTGTATTATTTTAATGCTTAGAGACCTAAACTATACCCCTATTTTAAAAATATTGATTCAGATTTTATGAAATTAAAAAGTAGATATTGTTCTTAAAATCCTTGATATTTCGCTGTTTTTAATCCAACTGAAATCTATACTTTCCAAACCAGGTCTTAAGAAAGCTCGTAAAGCATCACAATTATCAAAACGTTAATCAACACGCTTATATCAACGTTTACAGACATTTAAGAAATTTCTCTTGGATGTCTTTTTTTGTCTAGCTAAATTTTACAAATTGGGCAATTTAGGTTACTCAATAATATAAAAAAGATAAAAATTTAAAGTTCGAATTTTAATTTTAAAAAAAGTAATTATTATTGAATATCTGTTCAAACATTTTTTCTTTTCTAAGGTTAATATAAGTATATATACTTTAAAAAAGGAAGTCAAACATCTTGCTCATAGATTTTTGCATTTTTAAAAAATACATTTTGTCATATAATAATGTGGAAAATTGACGGATTCCTTAAATAATCATATAATATGAATATGTAAACCCTTACATACTATTCTACTTATACTTGATAAAATGCAAGTTCTTGAGGATCTATAAATATATAGACACTCTTCTATTTATAAAGTTAAATAAAGAATCACGGAGAAAGTTTATGGATATTAAAGAGACATTCAACCAGCTAGACAATACAAAATTTAATGATTTCAATAATCGCCTTGAAGGTTTTGAGAAACTTTTTAAAGACAAATATTATTTTACCCATCCCGAAGATTTTAGCTCAATCTTTAGCATTTTGGTAAAGTATGGAAAAAGTACAAGTAAATATATTTTATCGAAAGGAGAGATATATGAGTGAAATAGTTATTAATGCTCAGAATTTATCTAAAAATTTTTATAATTTTGATTCAAGACTCCCATTTATCAAGAGATTTTTGAAACGTAATCAAATAACGATTCGAGCTGTTCAAGATATTAGTTTTACGATTAAGAGAGGGAGTATAGTTGGCTTTATTGGGAGTAATGGAGCTGGTAAATCCACAACGATTAAAATGTTGACTGGGACTCTTTATCCTAGTTCCGGAAAATTAGAAGTGAATGGAGAAATTCCATTTAAAAGAAGTATAAATTTTAGAAAAAAAATTTCAATAGTAGTAGGAAATAAATTACAGTTATTTCAAGATGTTTCGGCTATGGATTATTTTCAATTGATTGGTACTTTATATGAGGTAGAACCGGCGATTTTACAAGAACGAATTCAGGAATTAAGCAATTTGTTGAATGTAAAAGATCAGCTTTACCAGCAGGTCCGGACCCTCTCTCTTGGACAAAAAATGAAAATGGAGTTTATCGCGGCATCTTTAACAAGTCCGGAAATATTATTTTTAGACGAGCCTACTATAGGGTTAGATATACAGTCTAAAAAAGATATCAGAACGTTTTTAAAGAAAATGAATGAAGAATGTCATACTACTATTATTTTAACGAGTCATGATATGGATGATATTTCGTCTGTTTGTGACGAATTAATCGTCATTGACAAAGGAAAAATTATTTTGCAGGAGTCAATGGATGTTATTTTATCTAAATTTTCTGATTTTAAATATTTAAAGATAAAAATGACATTAGATTTGGTACCAGAGTTATGCTCTGTTAAAGGAGTAGTAGTCATTTCTCAAACAAAATCGGAATGTATACTAAAAATACCTAGAGATTTTGTCTTTGAGACATTAGAATCAATCAATAAGCTTGTAGATATAGAAGATTTTGAAATATCAAATCTATCTTTAGAAGAAATTATTTTACAAAACTATTTTACAAAAAAGGAGCACAATTGAAAAAAGAAATGTCTATTATTCTGATATCATTTCGATCTATTTTGAACTATAAATCAAGTGTACTATTGTTAATGTTACAGGCAAGTATACAAATTATGATATCAGTATTTTTATGGACGTATATATATCAGAGTAACCAGATAAATATAGCAGGATATGATTTTACCTCAATGGTTCAATACTATTTGGGGACTATAATTTTTTCATATTTTGTTTTTTATCCAGTTGATTGGGAAATCAATGACGATGTTCATTCAGGAAATTTTTTTAGCATATTAATAAAACCTGTTACTTTTTATAAGTATTATTTTTGTAAAATGCTTGGAGATAGGCTTGCTCATTTATTATTTATCATCATTCCTGTCATTTTATTCTCCAGTGTTTATTACAAGAATGAGTTATTAACCATTGAAATTCTTATTTTAGGAAGTATTGCAATTATTCTATCTATGGTTCTATGGTTTTTAATATCATGTTGTGTAGGTATGCTTTCTTTTTGGTTAGAAAATATATTTTTTGTCCTTACTGTTAAAGAAATAGTAATTCAGTTTTTATCAGGAATATTATTGCCTTTAAGTTTTTTTTCAAATAATTTTCGTCTGTTTTTAGATGTATTACCTTTTAAATACTTAGTATATGAACCGCTTCAGATGTTTAGTAATGATACATATAAATTAATAGACTATTTGAGAATTATTTGTATTCAATTGATTTGGTGCATCATTTTTTATATTATATCAAGATTCATATTGAGAAAAGGAGTGGAGCACTTCTCAAATGTGGGAGGATAAAATGTTTAGAATAAAAGTAATTTTTAGGCTACTTCATTTTGGTTTTAAATCTGATATGAATTTTCATTTTGACTTCTTTTGTGGTCTATTTTCGTCGATACTGTGGATTGGTTTACCTATTGTATTTTTTAGATTGATTTTCTTAAACATAGACTCTTTTAATGGTTGGGACTATTATCAAATTTTATTTTTGGTAGGTTCCTACACTATTGTAGATGGAGTTATGATGGGATTGTTAATTAGAAGTATGGGAATTTTAGAATCAGATATTTTGAGTGGTAACTTGGATCAAATTTTATTGAGGCCGTTTGATACTCAGTTGTTCTATATTTTTAGATCATTTAATTTAGTTCAATTCGTGAATACTTTTTTTGGTCTTGCGATCATTTTTATAAGTTATGGAAATTTAAATGTACATTTAAATTCATTAAAAATATTATTTTATATCCTTTCTTTAATGTGTGGTTGTATTATATATTATTCAATTTGGTTTCTAATAACGATTAGTTCATTTTGGTTCCCAACTAAATTTTCAAAAGTAGATGTATTTTTGAATTATATTGGAATTTCTAAGTATCCATATAATATTTTTACAGGTATTAACAGATTGATCACTATGTTATTTGTTCCCAATTTATTAATTGCCAATCCTGCAGTATTAATATTTTTAGGGAAAGATACATTGAACCTATTTTTCTATCAAATAGTTTTTACAGTTTTTTTGATTATTATCAGTCGTACAATTTTTAGAAAAGGATTGAAAAAATATGAAAGTGCAGGAAGATAAACAATGTTGTTCAGTTATATGTTTGACTAAAGGAAGTGATTCGCTGTACTTTGTTTTGTGGTCATTGAAACATCAGATAATTATAAACTATAATTTAAAGAATAGTATTATTAACTTATAGGTGCTAAGAAAAAATTTAAAGAAATTCCCTCATTCAATCAAACTTATTCATATTTTTTAAAATAAGAAAATAGTTGGATTTTGATGATGGTTGATATAAAGCTAAACTGAAAGTACCTGAAATCCAACTGTGTCAAACCAGGTCATAAGAAAGCTCGTAAAGCTAGCCAGTTCTCTAAACGTTAAGAACTAGCTACAATACAGCATTTACAACACTTCATGGTTCACACCATGGGGTGTTTTTGATGATTTTAAGCAAAATTCACACCATTTAATTGAAAGTTATTTAAATTAGATGATAATTTGTTTTCTGAAAAAGTGGAAAAACATTGATTTAAGCTAATTTTGAATCATATTCGAATGGGAGTTTTTAAAATCATGTTTCGGTTGTAAAAATGCCAAACTGGATTCTCCATAGGAGGGTGATATCATCTGCTAATAGATTGTCTTCTAGTAGTTCCATTTTGCGTTTTGGGACAGGTTTAGGGCCTTCCATATCAAGATTAGGAAAGATATAGGGCTTGACAGGGTAGTCTTTATAGACAGTATCAAAAGTAGTATCATAAATTTTTTCTTTCTAATTTATCCCTATTAGTCTAATAAATTTCTAAAAAATTTAAAAATTTTAAAGTCTGTCAAGTTTTTTTCTTGACACCTCTCAGAAATCTGTTATAATAGAACATGTGCTAAATAGCTTAGCTATTTCACCGAAATAAAAAATAAAAGAAAAGAGATATTAAAAATGGCAGTAAAAATCCGTTTGACTCGTATGGGTTCTAAGAAAAAACCTTTCTACCGTATTAACGTAGCAGATTCACGTTCACCACGTGACGGACGTTTCATCGAAACAGTTGGAACTTACAACCCACTTGTTGAAGAAAACCAAGTAACTTTGAAAGAAGACCGTATTTTGGCATGGTTAGCTGATGGAGCTCAACCTTCAGATACAGTTCGCAACATCCTTTCAAAAGAAGGCGTATTGAAGAAATTCCACGATTCTAAATTCTCAAAATAAGTTTAAAGTAGGTTGACAGATGGATACGATTGAAAATCTCATTATTGCAATTGTGAAACCTTTGATTTCACAACCAGATGCCTTAACTATCAAGATTGAAGATACACCAGAATTTTTGGAATATCATTTGGATCTTGACCAGAGCGATGTGGGTCGTGTAATCGGTCGTAAGGGTCGCACTATTTCTGCGATAAGAACGATTGTCTACTCTGTCCCAACTGAAGACAAAAAAGTAAGAATCGTTATTGACGAAAAATAAGAAAAGCGGGACATGGTCTCGCTTTTTTTGCAAGGAGAATAGTAATAGCGATCATCATGAAGTACCAGTTCTTAGTCTGATACATTTTTACTTGATGATATCTAGATGCAAAGGGAGTTATAATTTATGAACGAAAAAACAAAAGCCTATTTGGCAGTCTTATCTTTTTCAACTATTATTGGATTTTCTTTTCTATTTACCAAGGTTGCCTTAGGATTTGCTAGTCCTTTGACCAACTTAGCCCATCGCTATACAGTCGCAGCTATTGTGCTATTTATATTGCAGCAAAGCAAACTGATTCAGGTCAAACTTTCAAAAGAGGACATTCTTTCTATTCTACCAATGAGCCTCTTTTATCCTATCCTCTTTTTCATGTTCCAATCCTTTGCTCTTCAGTATATTTCATCATCTGAAGCTGGGATTTTGCAAGCCCTAGTGCCCATTTTCACCCTTATTTTGGCCTCAATCTTTTTAAAGGAAAAAACCACGACGGTTCAAAAGTTCTTTCTTTTTCTTTCAGTAGCAGGTGTTATTTATATTTTCCTTAGTAAGGGTGCTAATTTCGATGCAGGGGCAGGTATCTTTGGCTATGTCTTGATGCTTGGATCTGTTTTCTCAAATGCCATTAATAATATCCTTAGCAAGTACAAGGGAGGCCAGTACAAGATTATGGACCTGACTGTAGTTGTGATTCTAGTGGGCTTTATTGTTTTTAATTGCTTAAGTCTCTTTTCTTACATGGCAAGTAGCAATCTAACGGGCTATTTTGAACCCCTTGGTCATGTTGGCTATATCTTTTCTATCCTCTATTTAGGAATTCTAGCCTCAATCGTAACAGCGGCTTTATCTATTTATGCTATTGTTAGACTAGGAGCATCAACAGTTAGTGTTTTTGGAAATCTAGGAACTGTTTTAACCATTGTAGCAGGAGCAGTTTTTTTACATGAACCAATTTACGCTTATCACTTGCTTGGTGCATCCATGATTATTGCTGGAATTTTAGGCATGAATCTGATGAGAAAAAAGTAAAGATTGCTTAGCAGTCTTTTTCTTTATCTAAATGATGCAGAAAATTCAAAATTTTTAATGAAGTTAGGCTTAGAAAACGATGATTTTAATATAGCATGATAAAATAGATAAAAAGAATGATATTAGGATAAAGAGGAGAGAGTGTAGAAATGAAGCCAAATGATATTGCTGAAGCTATTGCTTTTTATAACAGAGAACCCGAGACTTTGGTACGCCACATTATACCAGTATTAGATTGTGATTTGGTTGTTTATCATCGTCCTGGAAACGCAAGTAAAGGCCACATTATTTTCTATCATGGAGCTTGTGGCCGTAGTCAGATGTGGGCCCACCAGTATGATGCTTTTGATGGATTTGACCTTTACTTTGTCAATGTTAGAGGGCAGGGTGAATCACCTATGAAAGTTGGCCTTCCCGACTTGGAAGGCGCTGTTCAAGATGTAGATGCTATTTTGTCCTATTTCCAGCTAGATAAGGTGATATTGGTTGGTCATTCTTGGGGAGGAAATCCACTTCAAGAGTACACCTATCGCCATCCAGAAAGAGTTCTAGCCTTAGTCATGGTAGATAGTTGGGGACAGCATCGTTACCTATCAGATAAAGAAAGAGGTCGAATCAAATATAGTTCTCTTATGTATAAAACGATTCCTTGGAAGGTGATTGCAGATAAGAACTCAAAAATGTGTACAGATAATCCTATCACAAGAGAATTAGTCAAGACTGCCATTATAGAAACTGGGCGAGATGTTTTTTTGAACCTTGGAATCACAGGTTTCTTGGCAGTCCATGAGATAGAAGGATATAAAGGAAATCCTCCTATGCTATTAGTAAGAGGCGAAAATGATTTTCCCAAACACCTAAAAATGATCTACGATGGTATCATTGCTCTAAATCCCAATGCACGTCAAGTAACGATTTCAGATAGTAAACACCAACCGATGAATGACCATCCTAAAGAGTTTAATCAGATAGTTGGTGATTTTTTTGAAGAAGTAGTAGCCTTGTAAGATAGGACCTATTCAACTTGTGAAAATCCCTGTAACATGATAAAATAAAGGGAGAAACAGATACAGGAGACAAGATGAACTACTTTAACGTTGGGAAAATCGTCAATACGCAGGGTTTGCAGGGTGAAATGCGAGTCTTGTCAGTGACAGATTTTGCTGAAGAACGCTTTAAAAAAGGGGCAGAGTTAGCCTTATTTGATGAAAAAGATCAATTTGTGCGCACAGTGGTCATTGCAAGCCACCGTAAACAAAAAAACTTCGATATCATCAAGTTTAAAGATATGTACCATATCAATGATATCGAAAAATACAAGGGTTACAGTCTGAAGGTTGCTGAGGAGAATCTCAATGACCTCGATGAGGGTGAGTTTTACTACCACGAGATTATCGGTTTAGAAGTCTATGAGGGAGATAACTTGATTGGAACTATCAAGGAAATCCTTCAGCCAGGCGCCAATGATGTCTGGGTAGTCAAACGAAAAGGCAAACGAGACTTACTCTTACCTTATATCCCGCCAGTAGTTCTTAATATAGATATTCCTAATAACCGTGTGGATGTTGAACTCTTAGAAGGGTTAGACGATGAAGATTGATATTTTAACTCTCTTTCCAGAAATGTTCACACCCTTAGAACATTCTATCGTTGGCAAGGCTCGTGAAAAAGGACTCTTAGATATCCACTATCATAATTTTCGTGACTACGCTGAAAAGGCTCGTCATGTGGATGATGAACCTTATGGAGGTGGTCAGGGGATGCTCCTTCGAGCGCAACCCATCTTTGACGCCTTTGATGCGATTGAAAAAAAGAAGCCGCGCGTGATTCTCTTAGACCCTGCTGGGAAGCAGTTTGACCAGGCTTATGCGGAGGATTTAGCGCAAGAAGAGGAACTTATCTTTATCTGTGGTCACTACGAAGGATATGATGAGCGTATTAAGACCTTGGTAACCGATGAGATATCTCTTGGAGATTATGTCTTGACTGGTGGAGAACTAGCAGCGATGACTATGATTGATGCGACGGTTCGCTTGATTCCAGAAGTTATTGGGAAGGAAGCAAGTCACCAAGATGATAGCTTTTCATCAGGACTCTTGGAATATCCTCAGTACACAAGACCTTACGATTATCGTGGAATGCTAGTTCCAGATGTTCTCATGAGTGGACACCATGAAAACATACGTCAATGGCGACTCTATGAGAGCCTCAAGAAAACCTACCAACGTAGACCTGATTTGCTGGAAGAGTATGAACTGACAGCAGAAGAAGAGAAAATGTTAGCAGAAATTAAAGAAAATAACAATTAAAAGGAGAAAACTATGCAAGTAATTAAACGTGATGGACAAGTCGCTGATTTTGATCCAGATAAAATCTACCAAGCTATCCTTAAGGCGGCTCAGACAGTCTATGTTTTGACTGACGATTTGCGCCAAAATCTAGCTCAAGTTACTAAAAAGGTTGTTTTGGATTTAGAAGAAGCAAAAGTAGAACGTGCGACTATCAGTATGATTCAATCAATGGTTGAGCACCGCTTGCTTGGTGCTGGCTACATTACAATTGCAGAACACTATATCTCTTATCGTTTGCAACGTGATTTGGAGAGAAGTGGTTATGGCGACCACATCGCTGTTCACCTTCATTTTGAACAAATTCGCTAAGATAAAAAGAGTGAGATGATAGAAGCATCTCACTCTTTCTTAAATCTTCTTTTTTGGGCCGTTTGGATAGTAGAAGGAACGAAAGTTACTCTTCGAATATCCGACACTCGAATAATACGGCTAACATTTTTGGCGAAATTTTTAACGATAATTTGTTGGCGGTCAGTATCATACTTGATAATATCGCCGGTAAAACTTGACTCAGCAAAAATGATGTGTACAGCTGTTTTTTTAGCTAAGGCTTCTTCAAGTCTAGCAATTAGGGGATCGCTTTTTTCAGGAATGGAATCTTCATGTCCATTGACAAAATCATGGACTTTTTGCAAAGCCTGTTTTAATAAATCTTTCATTCCGGCCTCCCTTCTTTACATCATTATATAAAAATTTTATGAAATCTACAAGATTTTTCGAATAATCAATTGAGAACAAAAAGGAGAAAAACATGGCAGAATTTACATTTGAAATTGAAGAACACTTGCTTACTCTATCTGAAAATGAAAAAGGATGGACCAAAGAAATCAATCGTGTCAGCTTTAATGGTGCACCAGCGAAGTTTGACATTCGTAGCTGGAGTCCTGACCACACCAAGATGGGGAAAGGAATTACTCTCTCAAATGAAGAATTTCAAATCATGGTGGATGCTTTTAAGAATCAATAAACTTTCATCTAAGATTAATTAAAAAGAGGCTAGGAAAATTCCCGGCCCTTTTATTTGCTTGAAAAATAAGCTTGTGTACGAAGACGTTGGAGTAGTGGTCGGCTGATGAAGCTAATGGCTACTATTTTGGCAAGATCAGGTATGATAAAGGGAATAACACCGACAGCCAGTGCTTTATCAAAAGGCATTCCAGCTAAGAAGTGGAGACTGAGAATACCACCGACAAAAACAAGTGAATCTCCCAAGAGATTTGCAAAGAAAATACGTAGGACACCACTATTGGTGTGAATGAGATAGGAAGCAAGCCCTGCATAGACAAGGTCGAACCAAAGATAACCAGCGCTTGGTCCAACTAAAACATGAAATCCAGCTCCACCGTTAGCAAAGACCGGAAGGCCAATAGCCCCAAGTAAGAGATAGAGTCCGACAGAGAGAACAGCTTCCCTTGGTCTAAAAACAGTAGCGATGAGACCAATAGCAAAGTTTTGCAGAGTGAAAGGAACTGGACCAATCGGCAGACTAATTTGTGCCAATACAGCAATCAGTGCAGCCCCGATAGCTGGGATAGCGTAAATGTGTGCTTTTTTCAAAATAGTTAACCTCTTCTATAAATTATAGTAACTATTATACCGAATGAGATATAAATGTCAACCTTTTTTAAAATAAAAGGTTACAAATTTGTAACGGCCGATTTAGAGTAAAAAAGAGACCAAGGGGTCTCTCTTTTCTTTTAACGCATGGTCACAAATTCTTCTGAACCGGTTGGATGGATAGCAACAGTCGCATCAAAGTCAGCTTTTGTAGCACCCATTTTGATTGCCACTGCAAAACCTTGTATCATTTCATCAACTCCGTAGCCGATTCCATGAAGGCCAACTACCTTCTCGTCTGCACCGGCAGTCACGAGCTTGAAGCGGGCTTCTTGACGGTGACTAGTAACTGCAGAATACATAGATGCGAATTTTGAAGTATAGACTTTAATGTTTTCTTGTCCATATTCTTTGATAGCTTCTTCCTCAGTTAGACCGACAGTTCCGATAGCTGGGTGAGAGAAGACAACAGTTGGAATAGTCGTGTAGTCCATTTTAGCATTGGTTTTACCGTTGAAGAGTCTTTCTGATAGGGTACGACCAGCCTTGATAGCGACTGGAGTAAGTTCTTTCTCACCCGTTACATCTCCAAGAGCATAGATACCGTCAACGACAGTGTTTTGGTATTCATCAACCTGGATAAAGCCGCGTTCATTGAGAGTGACACCAGCTTTTTCGAGTTGAAGTCCTTCAACATTTGGACGGCGACCAGTTGCCCAGATAACTTGACTGGCAGTATGAGTACTACCATCTTCAAAATGAATGGTAATGCCTTGTTCAGCTTCTTCAAGTTTAGCTGGAACCTTATGAGTGTGGAGAGATAGTCCAGTATTTTCCATTTCTTGAACCAGACTCTCAACGATATAGCTATCAAAACCACGTAGCGGACGATCACGACGGACGAATAAATCTGTCTGTACACCAAGTGTATGGAGTACACCAGCTAATTCGACAGCAATGTAACCTGCCCCAAGAATAGCTACAGATTCAGGTAACTCTTCCCGGGCAAAGACATCATCAGAACTATCACCTAGTTCAGCGCCAGGAATGGCTGGAATATGTGGATGTGCTCCAGTCGCAATCACGATGTGCTTAGCGCGGATTAGCTCTCCATTAACGCTGACTGTATGTGCATCGACGAATTCGGCACGTCCTTCAATCAAATCAACCCCGTTACGCTTAAAGCTACCATCGTAAGAGGAGCGAGCACGGTCAATGTAGGCTTCACGATTTTTACGAAGCCTTGCATAATCAAATTCATTCCCAGTACTTGTAAAACCATAGTCAGGTCCATATTTGTGAATACTCTCTGCAATTTGCGCCCCATACCACATGATTTTCTTAGGCACACAGCCCAAATTTACACAAGTCCCCCCTAATTTCTTTTCCTCAATAACTGCGGCTTTGGCTCCGTGTTCACCCGCACGATTCATGGTAGCAATACCTCCGCTACCACCTCCGATGGCGATAATATCATATTCTCTCATAGAAAGCTCCTTTGCTTGTTTTCTAGTCATATTCTATCTTTTTTTGGAGGTCAATGCAAAAATTTGCTACGCTTAAAATTTTTAAGAAAATGCTTGCAAAAATAAAAGAGAAAGTGTATTATATAACTAATACAACAATAAAAGGATTTTACAAATAAATTTGGATTGTTAGAAATAAATTGTCCATTTTTAGGATGTGTGCTATAATCTTAACATATATATTTATAAAAGGGGTATTGCTATGAAAAAAAAGTCAAAAGCTAAGAAATGGCCTTTATTTACTGCTATTGGAGTTGCATCAGTACTTGTAGTGGGAGCAGCAGCTGTTCTTCTATTGAGACAACCAAATCAAGCTGCAGCAAAAGATGAAACTGCTAAGATCGTCCTTGCCAAAGAGGGTTCAGTAGCATCTTCTGTTCTCCTATCGGGGAGTGTTACTGCCCAAAATGAACAATACATCTATTATGATGCAAGCAAGGGTGACTTAGACGAGGTCTTGGTTTCTGTTGGAGATCAGGTCAGCGAAGGACAGGCTCTCGTCAAGTACAGTAGTGCAGAAGCCCAGGCTGCCTATGATGCTGCCAGTCGTGCCGTTGCTAAAGCAAACCGTCATATCAATGAACTAAATGAGTCTCGAAATACCGCCGCAGCAACACCGAGTCTTCCGCAAGCAGGTCTAGAAGGAGCAACTGGACAAGCGCCAGCTCAGTCATCCGGTTCTGCCACAGCTGCTATTGATTCTCAAATCAGCGATGCACGTGATGTGCGTGCAGATGCAGAAGCGCAACTTGAAAAAGCTCAAGCCCAATTGAATGCTGCTACGGTATTGAGTACGGTGGAGGGGACAGTTGTTGAAGTGAATCGCAACGTTTCAAAATCTCCAACAGGAAATAGTCAAGTTTTGATTCATATCGTAAGTAACGATAATTTGCAGGTCAAGGGGGAGCTCTCTGAATACAACCTAGCTAACCTTTCTGTTGGTCAAGAAGTCACCTTTACTTCTAAAGTTTATCCAGATAAAACTTGGAATGGTAAGATAAGCTATATTTCAAATTATCCAAAAAATAATAGTGAAGCAAGTTCAAGTCTTGCTGCCTCAAATTCAGGTTCTAAATATCCCTATACCGTCGATGTAACAAGTGAAATTGGTGATTTGAAGCAGGGCTTTACAGTCAGTGTCGAAGTGAAAAGCACCAGTAAAGCATTGATTGTTCCGATTACGAGCGTAGTTATGGAAGAAGATAAAAACTATGTTTGGATTCTTGATGAAAATCAAAAGGCCAAAAAAGTTGAAGTTGGATTGGGCAATGCGGACGCAGAAAACCAAGAGATCACATCTGGTCTGAAAGATGGAGCAAAAGTCATCAGTAATCCGACAGCTTCCTTGCAAGAAGGAAAAGAGGTGAAGACTGATGAAGCAACTAATTAGCCTCAAAAATATTTGCCGTAGCTATCGTAATGGTGACCAAGAACTCCTAGTCCTCAAGAATATTAACCTAGAAGTTCATGAAGGTGAATTCGTAGCTATCATGGGACCTTCTGGTTCTGGTAAGTCAACTCTCATGAATACCATTGGTATGTTAGATACACCTACAAGTGGTCAGTATTTTCTAGATGGAAAAGAAGTAGCTGGTTTGGGTGAAAAACAATTAGCCAAGGTTCGAAATCAGGAAATCGGCTTTGTCTTTCAACAGTTCTTTCTCTTGTCCAAGCTGAATGCCCTTCAAAACGTCGAATTACCCTTGATTTATGCTGGTGTTTCAGCTTCAAAACGTCGCAAATTAGCAGAAGATTATCTAGAAAAGGTTGAGTTGACAGAGCGTAGCCATCATTTGCCTTCGGAGTTATCAGGTGGTCAGAAGCAAAGGGTTGCCATTGCGCGTGCACTCGTTAACAATCCTTCTATTATTCTAGCAGATGAACCTACTGGAGCCTTGGATACCAAAACAGGAAATCAAATCATGCAACTCTTGGTTGAATTAAACAAAGAAGGAAAAACTATAATCATGGTTACGCATGAACCTGAAATTGCTGCCTACGCCAAAAGACAAATTGTCATTCGTGACGGTATCATTTCGTCTGATAGTGCTCAAATAGAAAAGGAGGAAAACTAAGATGCAGAATCTGAAATTTGCCTTTTCATCTATCATGGCTCACAAGATGCGCTCCTTCTTAACCATGATCGGTATTATCATTGGTGTTTCCTCTGTTGTCGTCATCATGGCCTTGGGAGATTCCATGTCTCGTCAGGTCAATAAAAATATGACCAAGTCCCAGAAAGACATCCATGTCTTTTTCTCACCTACAAAGAGTAAGGACGGTTCCTTTACCCAAAAGCAATCTGCTCTAACCCTTTCTGGAGGACGAGAAGAAGATTTTGTTGAACCACCAAAACCACAAGAAGCCTGGGTTAAGGAAGCTGCTAAGCTCAAGGGAGTGGATAGTTACTATGTGACCAACTCAGCCAATGTGACCTTGACCTATAAGGATAAAAAGGTGGAACACGCTAACATGACTGGTGGGAATGTCACTTATATGGATGCGGTCGAAAATAAAGTCATTGCAGGTCGAAGTCTTAGAGCACAAGATTATAAAGATTTTGCAAACGTGATTATTTTAGATGAAGAACTTGCCAATAGCCTTTTTGGTTCAGCACAAGAAGCTCTCAATCAGATTGTTGAAGTAAATGAAATCAGTTACCGTGTTATTGGTGTTTATGCAAGTAAAGAAGCTAAGGCTGTAAAATCCTTTGGAGTCGGAGGACTACCAATTACGACCAATATTTCTCTTGCAGCTAATTTTAACACAGACGAGATTTCAAATATTGTCTTCCGTGTCAATGATACTAGCTTAACTCAGACTTTAGGACCAGAGCTGGCTAGGAAAATGACGGAGATTGCAGGTCTTCAACAAGGGGAGTATCAGATAGCAGATGCAACGGAAGCCTTCAATGAAGTGCAACAAATGTTCGGCTTTATAACTACGATTATAAGTGCTATCGCAGGGATTTCCCTCTTTGTCGGTGGTACGGGTGTTATGAACATTATGCTTGTTTCGGTGACAGAGCGTACCCGTGAGATTGGTCTACGCAAAGCGCTAGGAGCAACACGGGCTAATATCCTGGTTCAATTTTTGATTGAATCCATGATTTTGACCTTATTAGGTGGATTCATTGGTCTACTGCTTGCTGCAGGAATGACCATGCTTGCAGGAGTTCTTCTTCAAAACTTGATTGCAGGAATCGAGGTTGGAGTATCCATCCCTATCGCTCTCTTTAGTTTAGTGGTCTCAGCAGGTATCGGTATGATATTCGGTGTTCTACCAGCCAACAAAGCCTCTAAGCTGGATCCTATCGAAGCACTTCGTTATGAATAATTTAAAAGATAAAAAACGAGATAGACATTTGTCTGTCTTGTTTTTGTATGGATTTCTCTATCGAAAATCACAGAAAATATGATATAATGAAGTGTTAGAAAAACAGGTTTCATTAGCCTGGAAAGGAAAAATTATGTCTGAAAAGAATTTTTATATTACAACACCGATTTACTATCCATCTGGTAAACTTCATATCGGTTCTGCCTACACAACTATCGCATGTGATGTCTTAGCACGTTACAAACGCCTGATGGGCTACGATGTCTTTTATCTGACTGGTCTTGATGAGCATGGCCAAAAGATTCAACAAAAAGCAGAAGAAGCTGGCATCACGCCTCAAGCCTATGTTGATGGAATGGCAGTTGGTGTTAAAGAACTCTGGCAATTACTGGATATCTCATATGATAAATTTATCCGTACAACTGATGACTACCATGAAAAAGTAGTAGCACAAGTTTTTGAACGCTTGCTTGCTCAAGATGACATCTACCTAGGTGAATACTCTGGTTGGTATTCAGTTTCAGATGAAGAATTCTTTACAGAAAGCCAGCTTGCGGAAGTTTTCCGTGATGAAGCTGGAAATGTAACCGGCGGTATCGCTCCATCAGGTCACGAGGTTGAATGGGTTTCAGAAGAGTCTTATTTCCTTCGCCTCAGCAAATACCAAGACCGTTTGGTCGAATTTTTCAAATCACATCCTGACTTCATCACTCCTGATGGTCGTCTCAATGAAATGTTAAAAAACTTTATCGAGCCAGGTTTGGAAGATTTAGCGGTATCACGTACAACCTTTACATGGGGTGTACCAGTCCCATCAAATCCGAAACACGTAGTCTACGTTTGGATTGATGCTCTTCTTAACTATGCGACAGCTCTTGGTTATGGTCAAGATGAACATGGCAACTTTGACAAGTTCTGGAACGGAACAGTCTTCCATATGGTTGGGAAAGACATCCTTCGTTTCCACTCGATTTATTGGCCAATCCTTCTTATGATGTTGGATATGAAATTGCCTGATCGCTTGATTGCCCATGGTTGGTTTGTCATGAAAGACGGCAAGATGTCTAAGTCTAAAGGGAATGTTGTTTACCCTGAAATGTTAGTAGAACGTTATGGACTAGATCCACTTCGTTACTACCTCATGCGTAGCCTTCCAGTCGGTTCAGACGGGACCTTCACTCCAGAAGACTATGTAGGACGTATCAACTATGAATTAGCAAATGACCTCGGAAATCTCCTCAACCGTACGGTTTCCATGATTAACAAGTACTTTGATGGTCAAATCCCTGCATATGTTGAGGGTGTAACAGACTTTGATAATGCACTTGCTCAAGTGGCAGAACAATCAATCGCTGACTACCATACCTACATGGAAGCAGTTGACTATCCACGTGCGCTTGAAGCAGTCTGGACTCTTATCTCACGTACTAATAAATACATCGATGAGACAGCTCCATGGGTCTTGGCTAAGGATGAAGTTCTTCGTGATCAATTGGCAAGTGTTATGAGTCACTTGGCAGCAAGCCTTCGTGTCGTAGCGCACTTGATTGAGCCATTTATGATGGAAACCAGTCGTGCAGTCTTGACTCAACTTGGACTCGCAGAAGTTTCTAGCCTTGAAAACTTGAGCTTGGCCGATTTCCCTGTAGGTGTAACAGTAGTTGCTAAAGGAACACCAATCTTCCCACGTCTCGATATGGAAGAAGAAATCGCCTATATCAAGGAACAAATGGAAGGCAACAAGCCAGCTGTTGAAAAAGAATGGAATCCTGATGAAGTTGAACTCAAACTAAACAAGGAAGAAATCAAGTTTGAAGACTTTGATAAGATTGAAATCCGTGTTGCTGAAGTCAAAGAAGTTTCTAAAGTAGAAGGTTCTGATAAGTTGCTTCAATTCCGCCTAGATGCTGGAGATGGTGAAGACCGTCAAATCCTGTCTGGTATTGCGAAATTCTATCCAAACGAACAAGAATTAGTCGGCAAGAAAGTACAAATCGTTGCCAACCTTAAACCACGTAAAATGATGAAAAAATATGTCAGCCAAGGTATGATTCTCTCAGCTGAACATGATGGCAAATTAACCCTTCTAACAGTTGATCCAGCTGTACCAAACGGAAGTGTGATCGGTTAAGATTAAAAAAGAACCAGTTTGAACTGGTTCTTTTCTTATGTAAGGCATCAGTTGATAAAAGTGTCATTCTGCTTTATAATGAAGAAAAAACGGAGGAAATTGCCATGAAGTACATTCCATTTGGTCAAGAGAAAAAAGAACTATCCGAAATCGTTCTCGGCATGATGCGAATCAGTGACAAGTCGGTTAAAGAGGTTGAGGAGTTGGTTGAAACAGCCCTATCTGTAGGAATCAATGCCTTTGACTTGGCAGATATCTATGGTGGAGGTCATTGCGAAGAATTACTGGGTCAAGTGTTAAACAATCGTCCTGACCTGCGAGAAAATATGTGGATCCAGTCCAAGTGTGGCATTCGCATAGAAGAATTTACCTATTTTGATTTTTCAAAAGAGTATATTCTAGAATCAGTAGACGGGATTCTAAAAAGATTGCAGGTTGATTATCTAGATAGCTTGCTTCTCCATCGTCCAGATGCTTTGATGGAGGCTGATCAAGTGGCTCAAGCCTTTGAAATTCTACACAAATCAGGTAAAGTTCGAGACTTCGGTGTGTCCAATCAAGATCCTATGATGATGGAATTACTGAAGAAAGAGGTCAAACAACCTTTATCTATCAATCAATTACAACTAAGCGCAGCTTTCACGCCAGGATTTGAATCAGGTTTCCATGTCAATATGGAAGGTGACAAGGCAGCTTTGCGCGATGGTAGCGTCTTTGAATACTGCAAATTAAACGACATGGTTATTCAGGCCTGGTCAGTCTTGCAGTTTGGATATTTCAAAGGGAATTTTGTCGGCAATGAGAAGTTCCAACAACTAAACCAAGTCCTAAATCGACTAGCCTTAAAATACGGTGTAAGCCCATCAGCTATTGCTATCGCTTGGGTGTTACGCTATCCAGCTAAGATGCAGGCAGTAGTAGGAACAACTAACCCTAAACATTTGATAGAAGCAAGCCAAGCAAGTCATGTCAACCTAACTCGAAAAGAATGGTATGAGATTTACCTAGCAGCAGGGAATGATTTGCCATAGGAAAAAATGCATTTTAAGGAATCACAGTCAAAAAGCCGTTGAAAAACGGTTTTTTGTTATAATGAAATTAAGATTTATAGATAATTAAGGAGAGAAACATGACATTTGAAGAAATTCTGCCTGGACTAAAGGCTAAGAAAAAATACGTGCGTACTGGCTGGGGTGGAGCTGAAAACTATGTCCAGCTCTTTGATACCATTGAACAAAATGGGGTCGCTCTTGAAGTGACACCCTATTTCCTCATCAACGTATCTGGTGAAGGGGAAGGTTTTTCTATGTGGAGTCCGACACCTTGTGATGTCTTAGCGACAGATTGGGTAGAAGTCCATGACTAAACGTGTCTTAGTTACTGGGGTCAGCTCTGGTATTGGTCTTGCCCAAGCTCGTCTATTTTTAGAAAAAGGTTATCAGGTTTATGGTGTAGATCAAGGGAAAAATCCAGTCTTAGATGGCGATTTCCACTTTTTACAACGTGATTTAACGCTTGACTTGGAACCAATTTTTGACTGGTGCCCTCAAGTAGATGTTCTTTGTAATACAGCGGGAGTTTTGGATGATTACAAGCCTTTACTGGAACAATCTTCTCAGGAAATCCAAGAGATTTTTGAAATCAACTATGTGACTCCAGTGGAGCTGACTCGACATTATTTAACGCAAATGCTGGAGAATAAAAAAGGAATCATCATCAATATGTGTTCCATTGCTTCAAATCTAGCTGGTGGAGGTGGACTCGCCTATACCTCGTCTAAGCATGCCTTAGCTGGCTTTACCAAGCAGTTGGCTCTAGACTATGCTGAAGCTGGAATTCAGGTCTTTGGGATCGCTCCTGGTGCAGTAAAGACTGGTATGACCGCAGCTGACTTTGAGCCAGGTGGATTGGCAGATTGGGTGGCCAGTGAATCACCTATCAAACGCTGGATTGAGCCAAGTGAAATAGCTGAAGTTAGCCTCTTCTTAGCAAGTGGGAAAGCGAGTGCTATGCAGGGACAGATTCTGACTATTGATGGTGGTTGGTCTTTGAAGTAATATAGTTGACACTCAGTGAATATGTGGAGGTAAGCTATGAAAAGAGATGAGTTTGGATTTGTCTTGCCCAATCTCTACTATCAGTTTTTATCGGACTGGAAAGAGATTGACCCCTATGAAATTGGAGATACTGGTATCTGTTTGTATGCCGAGGAGGATCTAGAGGAGCGTAATGAGACTTATCAGATTGAGGAAGTAGAGCCAGATTACTTTATGATTGGACAGGAAGGAGATTTGGCCTACTTTATCAAGAAAAATACTGATGATTGCATTTATGAAAATGAATTGGGTGCTCTAGGCTCCTTAGAAATGCAAAAAGTTGCTGCAAACGTCTATGACTTTATTGACAAGATTTTAGAGGAAGGATTGTAAAAATGGGAGGGAGAAATCATGTTTAGAGTGCTAGATGCAGATTCACCGATTTCAAAAGAAGACTTTTTACAATTTGAGGAGATTCTTGGAAAGAAATTACCGGAAGCCATGCTGAACTTCTATCTCAAGTACAACGGTGGCCAGCCCCAAGTAAGGGGTGTTCACGATAATCATCATCTCTTTCCTTTCAATTCCTTTGATTCAGTATGGGAGATGAAAAAGTCTCTGAAATGGTTTGACGATGAGGCTGTACCTGCAGGCTTTAAGGCAACAGACCTGCTCCATTTTGCCTATGATCCTGGATCTGGTAACTATGCTCTTTCTCTAAGGGCAGAGGACTATGGCAAGGTTTACTTCTATGTTTTAGAAGAAAAAGCTGAGTTGTATGGTCAATGGCCATCTTTTGAGGATTTTTTGAATTCCTTTGTTGAAGAGTGAGACTAAAAAGGAGAAGGGATGCGGAAATACCAAGAACTTTCACTAGAGCAGATAATCGAGCAGATGCGCGTGGACGAGTCTTCTTCAGATGATTTTTGCCTCTATGGCAAGGAGGATGGAGAGCTAGCACTAGATAGGCTCTATTGGGTATCAGATTATCCGGATGTCGTAGAAGACCGTGATGTCTATCCGATGGATGTAGCGAAGCAAGATCTCCAGCTAGTCTACTATGGAGAGCAGTTGTTCGATGTTCTCTCGGTTGCACTTGAGGAAAAGCCAGATGCAAGTCCCCAAGACTTGGTCGAGGCTTTGAATTATTATCATCAGCACGATAACTTTATGCCCTTTAATGATTAGCTAGTTTGATTAGAGAAATGGTATCTGATGACTGAGAGCATAAGGAGAGAAAATGATGAGAGAATATAAATTTGATGTCCATAACGAGATGTTTGTATCGATTCCAGAGGAAAGAGAAAAGGTCTGCCTTGCTTTAAGTGATTCTTTAAAGGTTATCAATGAGGAGTTAACTCCGTCTTATAAAGCAAAACTCGATAATCTCCTGGATCAATCATCAGTATGGTATTCAAAAGCTTTGGAAAAAATTCAGGAGGAATTTCCAGAACTAGCGCACGCCAGACTCCTATCCATTTTTATTTTGTCTGAACAGACGGACATAGACCTGATTTTTGGTTTGGAATTTGGACTGAGAGAGGATTCGGAGCATGGTAGAGGGCTTAAATTCTCCCTCAATAGTCTTGAAATTTTAGAATATGGTTTAGGGGAAGTCGCGTACTACTAGGTGTAGTCGATAACAAAAGAAGCACTAGAAGATGGAGCAGGATATGGTTGAGAAAGAATGGCGTTTTTATTCATCAGAGGATGATAGGGAGTGGGTGATTTTATCCGATCGTGATAGGGCTGAAACAAAAGAGGATATCCACTCTGTCAATCAGAAAGAAGCCGTTATGCGGATGTATCGAAGACCGGGTGACTTTGTCTCAGTATCTTTGCTGTCCGCTTCTTATGAAATAGACGATGTAACAGGGAAACTTGGACATGAGCGCGATTTCTATTTAAAAATTGAATGCCTGCAAGATGGATGGGCCAGTATCAGCTCTCAGGTCTATAAAAAAGAGGAAGCAGTAACCTTAGCAAGCCTCTTTATGGGACTCAGAAAAGATGCGGCTATCAAGCTTTGGAAGTTAAAAAAATTGGGTGAAAAGAATCTAGGAGATCGGATAGAAAAATGACAGTTACTATTGATGAATTAGTGAAGGAGCTTGGTTTTTGTGTGGTGCCTACAGAGGAGAAACCATTTAGTCTGGATGATGTCCGTTTCAACCTTTTGGCATATTTAGAGGATTATTCTA
The DNA here is from genome assembly GCF_047463175.1 of Streptococcus infantis. Classification (GTDB taxonomy): domain Bacteria; phylum Bacillota; class Bacilli; order Lactobacillales; family Streptococcaceae; genus Streptococcus; species Streptococcus infantis_AC. The sequence goes on along the minus strand of NZ_JASHEJ010000001.1, from coordinate 495,974 downwards.
AAATGGGATTTTCTTTTTTCAAAGTAGCTACTGATCTAGTAAAACTAAGGAAAGAGCAAGAGAGTTATAGGCTTTTTGGCCAGTGTTTTTTAGGTGCTTTTGTGATTGGAGAAGAGGAACAAGTCTTCTTACTTTGCAATCGAGAAGGAAGAGAAGTTTTTCAAGAATCAAGGGTTTATGTCAATTCTTCCTTACATACTTTTGTTTCCTCCTATTCGCTCTTTCTATCAGGCATCTTTCTTTTGAAAGCAAAGTTTTATGAGATTGAGCAAGATGAAGTTGAAGAGATTGCAGCAAATTTGAAGAACCAAGTACTTGCTTTGGAAAAGCCCCTTGAACAAGAATTGCCTTTCTGGGAGCACATGGCCTATTTGATAGAAGACGATGGAATCGTTCTAAGAGATGATCTCTTTTATATCCTGAACAAAGAGCAGTAAATTCAAATGGAGATATAAAGAGGATTTAAAAATGGACTATGTAGATGAGTTAACTTCAGGACGTACGCCCTTGGTAAAAAAAGCTGCGAAAAAAATTTTAAAGGGTAAACTAAAAGGATATGGACCATTTTTGCATCAAGCCTTGGAAGGCGAGATGGAAAAACCTAGATCGTGGGAATCACAAATGTACTTACTCTACGCCATGGCCGCAACGGATTGCACAGAAGAAGTCCCCTATCTCAAGTCATTACTGCTGAGAGATATTCCAACCCCTGTAACCTATCGCTCTCTAGCAGTAGCGATTGCTTATCTAGAAAATTTAGAAACAGAGAACTTGTCTTTTGTTTATGAATCCTTGGAATCGAATAACTCATCTCAAGCTGCAGGTGCCTGTGCAGCGATATATCAGAGAAAGATTGTGCTGAAAGATGACGATTTTAACAAAATTATGTCTTATGTGACTCAACCTAAATATCTTGAGCATATTGGTCAAGTCATAAATCCATTTTTATTTATCTTAGCAGCATCTTATCTATATCCAGAACAGAATCGCCAGAAAATTGTTGACTTTTCTCGTCAGTTCGATATATCTATCGTCAAGGACTTAATCAATGACGTTACAAAAGGAAAGGACGGCAGGAGGGTCAGTCTATTCTAAAATCTCCTTAAAGAGCGAAACAATAACTCTTAAAAACAAGACTTTTATTCATTTTTAAAAAAGGAGTTCATACTGTGAAATGGTTTGAAAAAGTAGTGGGGAAGGAAAAGATTATTCATTTGTTTGATGGTGATTTGGACTTGAAGAATGTATTTCTTGATACTGTGTTATGTTACGATTACAAATTAGATCTTGTCTTTTATTTATTTGATTTGCCAACTAATTTCCCTGAAAAGTGGCAGAAAAGTGCATTTAATGCCATAAAAATTAATTTAGAGTTTTTTAATTTAGATAAAATCCATTTTTATTCTAAGGGGATTCATAAGGTGAATGGTCAACTGGAACTGCTCTTTTTAGAGAATAAGGTTGAATTCAATTTTATAAATCAAAATGATGTGATGTTATCGGGATCTTCTGACCTAGTTAGCATTGCTGAGATTGCTCCTGTAAAGATTGATACTTAAAGATGTATTCCTAGCTTATTTGCGGAGATTCAGGATGATCAAACAATCCACCATTATTAGGAGGGACACCACGACTATGGGAAAAAGTGAAGGAAGAGCACAAACATTAGACCTTGACCTAAGGCTAAATCTTTCTACAAGAAAAAAACTACGAGACCACAAATATGAAGTTACAGTATTTTGAAATAGATAAGCCCTATGTGGAAAATCAACAGAGGATTGAGGAGCTGATGGACTTAGCTACGTTAACATACGAGGAAGCTAGAGTTGAAGACTACCGACAGAATTGGAAAGACCAGCGAAGAGCGTTCGTATATGAATCCAAATGTATGACCTCTATGGTAGAACGGCTTTTCAAACCAGTTATAACCCAGGATTGTTGGAAAATCATCGTAGAATGTGTAGATACGATTAGCAATCCAGCTATCATGAATCTACTTGGCGTCTATACTGTTCAGGTTTTATTTGATTTTTCTAGCTATGAAAGTTTGAGTCCATTGGAACAGAAAAAGATGCTCTCAGAGGCCTTGTTAAAAGGGGTAAAGCGCGTGTTTCAGGAGCTCTTTATTCCATGCTCCTTGATAGAGGATGTAGTCAATGAAATAGAGAAAAACGGTTACGAAAATAGCTGGGAGTGGAAAAGGAAGAAGATCCAATCCACGAGCTTTTCCATTCAAGTGGAGCATCAGCTTGATAAGGTGGATTTGTTTTGGAAGATAGAGCAAAAGGATAAGAGCATCCGTCAGTTGATTCAATCCTACCCTGCTCATGAGATGGACTATGGGGCTAAGCTTGGTAAACTGGAAGCAAAAGGTAACTTCCTATATCTGTTGGATAAAGAGAATGAGGTTGTGAGCAAGCTAGAGCTGGAAACAATACCTGAATGAACCCCAAAAAACTAGCCATTGTCCATAAAACACTTATCAATAGAAAGTAAGCAAGATAGTAGGAAATGGCCATATAACAAAATAGAATACAAAAGATTAAGGGTCAAAAACTATGGTGAATAAATTAGCAAATGTTCGTGAAGGAGAAATTTTCGCAATTCCATTGTTTTTATCGGATAGATCTGATTTAGAGAGATTTAAAAAATCTGATTTCTCTGGGAAAAATAAAAAATTCGCCTATTGTAGAATCATCAAAGATCTAGGTGGTGGCGGTATACTCATAGAGGTTTTTACTTTAATCGATGGATTGTCTCCTGAAATAGAGGACATCATCCAATCAGGAAGGTTATTTCCGCCAATTGCCATAAATGGTCTGGGAATATATAAAAAACGTTGGCCGAAAGTCGGACAACAAGAGAAGTATGACTGCGAAATAGATTCTCATTTTTCTCAAATACAGTTAGTTCTTCCTGCCTTACCGCATGAAAAGCCAAGATTATGGCAGAATGGTCAAGAAAAGTTTATTTCTTTTGAGGAGAGCAAGGATTATGAAGAATGGACAGTTTGGCTTTTTTCTCATTTAGAAAAGAGAATTATTGAAAGTTTAAAAGCAAGAGGAATCAAGATTTAGTTATGAAATCAGATTATTTTTTTAAATGACAGAATTGAGGTAGACTGGATGAATTGGGATGATGAGATTGAACGTCTTATAAAAAGTGATTTCTTTTTTAAAATGGGAGAAACTGAACAAATAGATCATGTTATCTTTATAAAAAACGTCAATGAAGCTTTTATAAATCCTACGGAAGAAGCTTTTGAGAATCTATATAAAATAATGAATTGGCTTCCGTCGTCGCTGAGTGATAAAGATCCTTTTTATGGGGATCTTAAGGTTCCAGAAGAACTTGTAGATTATAGGAAAAGGGTTAGTCAAATTATATTCCAAAAGGCAAGAGAGACGGACAAAAGCCTGTTTGTATCCGGAGCGCATGATTTTTCAAATGTTGCTAAAATGGGAATGGTCTTTGCTTTTAGACAATACTTAGTAGAAAAGTCCTTGTCGCTAGGGTCTTATTGGGAAAATATTGTTAACTTGTATTATATGGGACATTGGCCGATAGGGTATTTTGAAGGGATCCTGTTTGCTATTTAAGATAACATGATTTAAAAGTAAATACAAAAGTATGAGGCTTTGCTAGAGATTTATTCTGACCTATCAATTGTTTTTCATGAAGCAAGCATCCTTTAGCTAACGAGAGAGCAAGAACAATGAGTGACTTAAAAAAGAGATTATCTTTATTAAAAGTAGAAAAACGAATCAATCAGTTGAAGGGTATTAAGGATGTTCATTTTCTGACCGATAAACCTAAAGAAATTGATTGGTATGCTGGAGAGTTGAATCCTATAGACTCTCCGCTTCCTTGTCTTTATGAATTTCCTGTTGCCCACACTACTCAAGATTTAAGTAGGTCAATTCAAAGTCTAGTTGGCAATAGCAGGCAGTTTATCCTAGTTTTTTGGGAGTTTTCAGCAGTTTACGTCTTGTTTCAAATGGAGTCTTTGGATGAATTCTTGCCCTCTTATTTTAGTGAATTTTCTACCAGAGACCTGACGCTATTCTTTCAAGACCAGGAAAAAGTATTGGATCTCCATTTAGCGGAGGATAAAGTAGAAGTGAGAGTCTTGGAGAATAAGGCTAAGAAGCCGTAGATTCTATAATGTGAAAGCTTAACATTGAATTAGTCGATGAAAGAGGCAAAGAGGAAAGAATGCCATTCTTGGAGAGACAAATGGTAAAGGTGGTTCTAATGTGTGAAAAAGAATATTATTATTATGGCAATAGTGAGTTTATGTCAGGACTAGGAGTTATTTATACAGAGTTTACTGGTCAGCGTGCAAGTCGACAAATTAACGTTTTGAATGGGCACTTTTATGCTTCTTCTTGCCTACAGGATTATGTTCCAGAAGTAGGGTTTCTACTCTATGATGGTCGAAAAGATGAGTTGGATCTATCAGACTCCATCAAGATTAGTCAAGAGGAATTTGAACGAATTTGGGCTCAGGCTGTCACTAGCGGTCAGAATGATACGTAATTGTCAGTTGAAAATAGCCAAATATAATCCCAAAAATGTGAGAGGAGTCCAATAATGATGCTCAATTTGTTGAAGGAATTCGTAGAAGTCTATCATAGAAAAAAGGGCTTAGGAGAGCTTATATTTACTAGTGACTGTCTCCATGTCGAAAAGCCAGATTTGTCTGGTCAATTGAAAGAGTTCTACCAGCATTTAGACTTTGATGAAGAAGCTTATTTTAGAGGAGCTCCCTATGATCTTGCTCTAATTCCTCTCCCTCTATGTGAAGCTGCATCAGAAGGATGGCAGGATCCTAGCTGGAAAGAGAGTTATGTGATTTTTGCCCACATGATGGGCGATGAGCCAATCTTTTGTGATCTAACTAGCGAGCTTAGTCCTGTATTTGGCAAGATTCCTGGAAATTCTAAGCTCTATAGCTTAAGCCCCTCTTTATCTACTTTCTTGTCTACCTATAGTCAGATGAAAAAGCTAGAAATCACCAAGTTTGAGAATAACATCTACATTGATGAGGACTTGTCGGACTATAAAGAAGGTTTTTTAACAGGAATCATGGCTATTATCGATGAGCAACTTCCTGAAGCCTATCGAAAAGACTTTATTGAATTTATGTTGGGCTGATGTAAAAAACCGAAGAATGGGAAAAGTAGGAGGAAACATGACTCATACGAACCTAGCAAAAGAAACCCTACTCCAGTTTATGCAGGCTATGTATACTTGGGAAAGAAAAGCCACTAGGAGCCTAAGAAACAAAGCTGATAAAGAGATGTTGAAGGATGAATTAGCTGCTATATTTGATCAGTTTTGTACATCTAAAAAAATACTCAGAGCAAGGGAAGTATCTTTATCCGTCCGGTTTCCGTTTGACTATAAATTAGAAACACATCCCATCGTTGATGAAGAGCATGATGGGAATCAAGCTTATTTCTATCTCAAGGAGAATCGTTCTGGTATAGAAACTCTCTATCGTTTTCAAATGGTTTTTCAAAAGGGGAAATGGTGGATTGATAAGAAAGAATGGCTTGATGATGGGAAGTGGATCAATTCTTCCTTGTGAAATACTGGATAGTATAGGAATGCAGGAAGAGATGTACTTCAAAAAACAGTGGTAGTTAAGTGTAAGAAATGAAATTTTAGAGGTCAATATGAATAAAATACTTTCAAATCAAAAAAGGAAATTAACAACCATTAAAAATCAAGTACTAAAGGCGAGAGATTTTGATCTTGAAAAAGCACAGCTTTTTACTACTAAAGCAATTTTAGAAGCATTAAAAGCAGGCAAAAAAAGCCTTGAGATCAATTGGGAGGAAAACGGGAAAACAGAAACCTACTCCTATAAACATGTACGGATGGTTCATGCTATTAAACCATATACTTTGGTTTCTGAGTTCATTGAAAACAAGACATCTGAAACCTATCAATCTTTGCTAAATGGCTGTTTTTGTTCTGTAATGGCAGATATGGCTTCTGCTAAATATTTAGCGAAAGGTGGCTCAAACTTTGATACAGATATTTGTTTGACTATCTTATTTGCCCTTGCCTATTTAGATGATACTTATGTCGAATTTTTAATTGATAAATTAGCCTATTTCAAAGAAGCCCAAGTTGAAAAAGGGAAAAAAGTTATTTTCTTTTCAGCCAAGAGTTTATTGCCTTTAGTCGTTTTTCTTTATGGAAATGGACAGGGAGACCGGTTAGCTAGCTTGCTCGAAAATGCCTGTGATGCTAAATATAAACCCTTGGACTCGAACCCTTATAATAATGTGAATGATGCCTATAAACAGGTTATGGAAACTATTTTTTCAGAGGATGTTGATGTTTTTAGACATACAATTATATCTATGTGTGATTATCATTTAGCGAACACCAAAGATAGTCATTTAGTAGACTTCAATACCTTACTATGGCAGTATTTCCCAATTGAAATCTTAGTTTTACTAAAAGAACGTCAGAAAAGAGGCCTCCCAATCGACGGGCTTAGCCATCCCTTGCTTGATGACTTTTTACCCTATTTCATGAATGACTTTCAGATATCCGAGCAAAATAAGATGATACTTGGAACAATCATAGAGTAGCAGTGTGAAATGATGAGCAATCGATTTATAGTAGTATCAATGTATAAGAAATACCCTCTTGAGGGAGCGATATTTCAATAGTAACCAAAAAGGAAATAAGAAATGAAGAACTATTTACTGGATGAAAGGATATTTCAGTATCCTGAATCGTTTAAAAAATTGATCGAACTTAATTTAATTGATTTTGATATTTGGTATCTGTTGGATTCAGAATGGGCCCTGTCTTTGTATAAGGGATTGCAGGAAAGGTACCCAACCCGAAAGTTGATTCCATTTGCTAAAAGAGGAGATTGTGATGATACAGCTTGTTTTGAAATAGGAAAGGGCAATAAAGTCCAACTCATTCATGATTTTTCTGCAGAAGGATGGGAACAGCGGAAAGAGTTTAATGACTTTTGGGAATGGGTGGAATATGCAGTTAAATGCATGATCGAATTTAATAAGGAGGATGGTATTGAATAATTATAAACATTTCTTTACGGAGTTGAGTAAGGAAATTTCTTATGTTCTGCACCATAATACACCAATTCAACGTGGTGGTGGGGTATATGATATGAATAATATTACTGTGATGACACCTAGATTCCATTTAGATGTTTTAGATAGGGGTTACCACTTTGGGAGATAGTTATGAGTAATATAGATAGATTAAAATTTTTAATAAATAAAATATTAAGTTCTCCACATTTGTCTGAAGAGGAGTTGAATCCATATATAGATGAGCTTTTAGAATTAAGTCCAGATCCGAATATTATGGACTATATGTTTTGGGATGATCTCACGTTAGATGAAATTATAAATAAAGCTATGAGTTATAAGCCTATATATTTATAAGTTAAAGAGTTTAGTCTTTTTTACTTAAAGTATGTTTTAAGCAAGCTATTATTTTCCGGAATGAACAAGGCTACTTGGATATGGATTATAGAAAGCATGCTGAGATAGCACATGAGATAAATCCAAATGTGAAGCTATGGCAGGAATTCTTAAGTAAGACTTTAGAGGAATGACCAAGGAGATAAAAATGGCAGTAGTTACTGTATTAAAAAAGATCATTAGACTCTATGAGGAAACAACGTTTATTCCCCAATCGGTGAGTTTTTCAGATACAAAATTAAGTACCCAGTCTTCCAATTTGACAGGAGAATTGCTTGATTACTATCAACATATAGAGTTCAAAGAGGATTTGTTTTTTGCCAATCAAAATTTTAATATCATTTTGTTGCCATTAGATTCGTACGCAAGAACAGTTGAATGCTGGGCCTTACAAGATGTTTCTCAATTTAGTGAAGGGCAATACCAGATATTCGCTACTACAGATATAGACGATATTCTTTTTTGTGATACGAAAGATGAAAGTTCTCCCGTTTACGCAGGCAGTCCTGGAGATCCTAGTTTCTACAAACTCAGTGAAAGTTTGACGGAGTTTTTGGAGTTTTATATTGCTTTTACTAATTTTTGGAAGCAAAGAGAAGATGTATCTTTGGAGGAATATATTGAGCAAACAGGAGATTTGATTGAGAACTTCATTTCCCCAGACGCCCAAGCGACAGCGAAAGAATATCTATTAAGGTAAGTGTGAGCTGGGATAGATTTGCAATTAAAGCCCTTCTCTATAAAAAAATGAACTGGATAGGAGAAAAGAAATGAATGTGAAAGAACTAATCGAAGAGGTTGAAAATGATGCTGAGTTCTTCTCGTATTTAAACCAGGTTCCCAAAAAGAATAAGAAAACCCAAGCTAGCTATCTTGAATCGCTGAATCATCTGGCCTATTTACTTTATCTGGATGGCCAAGAGGAAATGGCTAAGAAATTATTAGATAGGATCATACAAGTTCCATTTGAAGGGAATTATAACACTTGGACCTTTGTTGCGAGCTCTCTGGTTTTATTGGCCTATCTGGAAAGAGAGACAGAACATCAGGTACTCGTCTATAAAAAACTCCTTTTGTCTCCGTTAGAACAAGGGGAGGAATCCACTCAAAACATAAGAAGGAGAGTTCATCAGAGATTTTTGAATGGTGATAGCTTGGAGCAAAAGCTTGCAAAAATCGAGCAAGCTTCAAGTCTTGAATCAGAAATGGAACGTCGTCTGCTATACCTGACAGATTTATTGAAGATTCACCTCTTTATTGCTGAGTCAACGTTTGAAGAGACAGATATCCAAGCAAAAATCGAAGAGAATATGGATATACTAAAGAAGTATATCAAGGAGCATGAAATTTATAGCCTCTTTCCTTTTAAGGGATAAGGTAAGTTATCGATCTTGGACTTTTAGAAAAGAGTAGAATATGGAAATCAAAAAACACTTTGGTGTCTATGGCATTTGCTTTGAGAATGGGAAATTGCTCTGTATTGAAAAAACAAGAGGCCCCTATCAGCATCGTTTTGACCTACCGGGTGGTAGTCAGGAACTCGGTGAGGGGTTGACGGAAACCCTCAAGAGAGAGGTTCTGGAGGAGACAGGCTATACGCTTAGCCGTTACTTAAATCCTAGAATTTATGACGTGATGGTTCAAGAAGAGGGCAAAGATTTTGCAGTACACCATATCATGGCCTTTTATGATATCGTACTCGATTTAGAGAGCTCTCAACAATCCCTTCCTCATGAAGTTTTTGATGGAAGCAATGATTCAGCAAATGCCATTTGGCTTCCTATTGAGCAGATTACCGAAGAAAATGCCTCGCCTTTAGTATTGAAAGTGAAGGCAGAGTTACGAGGATTTCCAGAATTGGACAAGACCTCTTACATGAATTGGAAGGTAAAACATGCAAAATCAACTAGCTCTTAGTGGCGAAAAAATTGTTGAAAAAGTTTATCCCCATTTATTGCATCACGTCGGCTTGATTCGTGGGGAATACTTGTTGAGAGAGCTCAATCAAAACATCCTGTTACCAAGTTGTCAGCAATTTGTAAAAGATTATCTAGACACTATTTGCCATTTATACTCAGATGAAGAAGTCTGGTATCGCTTTTCAGAATTAACAAATGCAGAAGCAAATAGTCTAGACGGGACTAAAGAGTATTTTGACGAACGCCACCCATTATTTGGATATAGAGGGACTAGGCGTTTATTGGCGTGTCCAGATGAATTTCAGGCTGAGGCACATGTCGTTACAGAAGTTTATCAAACCAATCCCAATCTGTCTGTTATTTTTCCTTTTGTCAATGATGCTGAACAGTTAAAACAAGCTATTAGAGTATTGCGCCAGCATGGTTTTACTGGAAAAGTCGGCACGATGATTGAATTACCATCAGTTTATTTTGACTTGGACAGGATACTGGAAACGGGTATTTCAAAGATTGTAGTGGGAATGAATGATTTGACTTCTTTTATTTTTGCGACTGTGAGAAATAGTCAATGGCATGATATGGAAAGTCCCATTATGTTAGAAATGCTGAGACAGATGCAAGATAAAGCAAGGACGAAAAAGATAGATTTCGCCGTAGCAGGATATCTGAATGCTTCTTTCATACAAAAAATGAATCAAATGGATATCAAATGTATTATCCATTACAGTTCTATTCCAGAGATTTTTAATTTAGAGATTGACTATCCAGATCATCTCAAACGTGTAAAAGAAGAAAGTAAAAAAATACAAAGGAGCAACCTATGACACCTCAAGAAATGTGGAATGCCTACAAGCAAATTAACCCCTCTATCGGAGATGAGATAGATGCCTGGGCTTTTGGGGTGGAAGCAGATCTCTTGGCAGACTTGGTTCTAAGAGGCGAAAAAACAGCAACAGCCTCAGCCTATGACCTCTACGCACTAGAGGACGAACCCCTTCCACAAGAAGGGACTTTCGATGTCATTTTAGACAGTCAAAACCAGGCTGTCTGCATTGTCGAAATTACCAAGGTTTCTGTTCAGCCCTTCTATCAAGTGTCTGCTGAGCATGCCTACAAGGAAGGCGAAGGTGACAAATCTCTGGCCTATTGGCGTCAGGTTCATGAAGAGTTTTTTACGGAGTGGTTGGAGGAAGCAGGTCTGACGTTTACACCTGACAGCAAGGTGGTTTTAGAAGAATTTCGCAAGGTTTATCCTCTCTAGACTACTCTAAGGAAGAAAGTTTTGGAAATCACTGTCCAAAGCTTTTTTCTGACTTAAAATATGATAAAATAGGTATGTTTGAACTAGAGCATTCGCTCATAAATTTAGAATAGGAGAATATGATGCAAGCAGTAGAACATTATATCGAAAAATTTGTTCCTGAACATTATGATTTATTTTTAGACTTGAGTCGTGAGACCAAGACGTTTTCAGGAAAAGTAACCATTGCTGGTCAAGCTAAAAGTGACCGTATTTCCCTTCACCAAAAAGACTTGGAAATTGCTTCAGTTGAAGTAGCAGGACAATCTCGTCCATTTACAGTCGATAACGAAAACGAAGCTCTTCATATCGAACTTACAGAAGCAGGTTCAGTTGAATTGGTTCTTGCTTTTTCAGGGAAAATCACAGACAACATGACAGGAATCTATCCATCATACTACACAGTTGATGGTGTTAAGAAGGAAGTCTTGTCGACTCAGTTTGAGAGCCACTTTGCCCGTGAAGCCTTCCCATGTGTGGATGAGCCAGAAGCTAAAGCAACCTTTGACCTAGCACTTCGTTTTGACCAAGCAGAAGGTGAACTTGCCTTGTCAAACATGCCGGAAATCGATGTTGAAAACCGTAAGGAAACTGGCATCTGGAAATTTGAGACAACTCCACGTATGTCTTCTTACTTGCTAGCTTTCGTTGCTGGTGATTTGCAAGGGGTAACTGCTACAACTAAAAACGGTACTCTCGTTGGTGTCTACTCAACCAAGGCCCATCCACTTTCGAACCTTGAGTTTTCACTAGACATCGCTGTTCGTTCTATCGAATTTTACGAAGACTACTACGGAGTCAAGTATCCAATCCCTCAATCGCTTCATATCGCCCTTCCTGACTTCTCTGCAGGTGCTATGGAAAACTGGGGTCTTGTGACTTACCGTGAAGTTTACTTGGTTGTGGATGAGAACTCTACCTTTGCCAGCCGTCAACAAGTTGCTCTTGTCATTGCCCATGAGCTTGCCCACCAATGGTTCGGTAACCTTGTGACTATGAAGTGGTGGGATGACCTCTGGCTCAACGAAAGCTTCGCTAATATGATGGAATATGTCTGTGTGGATGCCATCGAGCCAAGCTGGAATATCTTTGAAGATTTCCAAACAAGTGGAGTGCCAGCCGCTCTTAAACGTGATGCAACTGATGGTGTTCAGTCTGTTCACGTCGAAGTCAAACACCCAGATGAAATCAATACGCTCTTTGATGGTGCTATCGTTTATGCGAAGGGTAGCCGTCTCATGCACATGCTTCGTCGTTGGTTAGGAGATGCAGATTTTGCTAAAGGCTTGCATGCTTACTTTGAAAAACACCAATACGGAAATACTATTGGCCGTGACCTTTGGAATGCACTCGGACAAGCATCTGGTCGTGATGTAGCAGCCTTCATGGATTCTTGGCTGGAACAACCTGGCTATCCAGTTTTGACTGCTACAGTTGAAAATGATGTTTTGAAGATTTCTCAAAAACAATTCTTTATCGGTGAGCACGAAGACAAGAACCGTCTCTGGGTAGTACCCCTTAACAGTAACTGGAAAGGACTACCAGATACTCTGGAAACTGAAAGTATCGAAATTCCTGGCTATGCAGCGCTTCTTGCTGAAAACAAAACAGCTCTTCGTCTTAACACTGAAAATACTGCCCACTACATTACGGACTATCAAGGTGAATTACTGGATGCTATCCTTTCAGAATTAGTAGAACTTGATAATACAAGTAAGCTTCAAATCGTCCAAGAACGTCGCTTGCTTGCTGAAGCAGGACATGTATCATATGCAGACTTACTTCCAGTCCTTGATAAACTTGCCAAGGAAGAATCTTACCTGGTTGTTGCTGCAGTTTCTCAAGTTATTAGTGCCCTTGAGCGCTTTATTGATGAAGGAACAGAAGTTGAGAAAGACTTTAATAACCTCATTGCTAAGTTGGCCCGTCACAACTATGAACGACTTGGTTTTGAAGCAAAAGAGGGTGAATCTGATGAAGATGAATTGGTTCGTCAATTAACCATTTCTATGATGATTCGTTCAAATGATGAAGAAGCTAGTCAAGTTGCTAGTCAAATCTTTGCAGCTCATAAAGAAAATCTTGCAGGACTTCCAGCAGCTATTCGTGCTCAAGTCCTCATCAATGAGATCAAACATCATGAGACTAAGGACTTGGTAGCGAATTATCTGGATCTTTACACTCATGCAACAGATGCAGTCTTCAAACGTCAATTAGCAGCTGCGCTTGCATATTCTACAGATGCAGAAAACATCCAAACCCTTCTTGCAACTTGGAAGGACAAATTTGTTGTGAAACCACAGGACCTTTCAGCATGGTACCTCCAATTCCTTGGACACCAAGCTACCCAAGAAACTGTTTGGGTTTGGGCGCGTGAAAACTGGGATTGGATTAAGGCAGCCCTTGGTGGAGATATGAGCTTTGATAGCTTTGTCATTTTCCCATCACACATATTTAAAACAGAACAACGTTTGGCAGAGTATAAAGCCTTCTTTGAACCACAACTTTCTGACCTAGCTCTTAGCCGTAATATCAGCATGGGTATCAAAGATATCGCAGCACGCGTTGAATTGATTAAACGTGAGAAAGCAGCAGTTGAAGCAGTTGTTGCACAATATGGCAAGGCTTAAAAACTTCTTGACTAAATAGAACATAAAAACTCAACTTTCTCATAGAAAAACAAGGAAAGTTGAGTTTTTTTTAAGATATTTTTGCTATAATGGATATAATAAGGAGGAATTTTTGATGATTAAAATTCTATTAGTGGAAGATGACCTAGGCCTGTCAAATTCAGTCTTTGATTTTTTGGATGATTTTGCAGATGTTATGCAGGTATTTGATGGCGAAGAAGGTCTCTACGAGGCTGAAAGTGGCGTCTATGACCTGATTCTATTGGACTTGATGTTACCAGAAAAAAATGGTTTCCAAGTCTTAAAAGAACTACGCGAAAAAGGTATTTCAACTCCAGTTCTGATCATGACGGCTAAGGAAAGTCTTGATGACAAAGGACATGGGTTTGAGCTGGGAGCAGATGATTATCTAACTAAACCATTTTATCTAGAAGAACTCAAGATGCGTATTCAGGCCCTTCTCAAACGCTCAGGGAAATTTAACGAAAATACCTTAACGTACGGTGATTTGACAGTCAATCTATCTACTAATGAAGTTAAGGTTAAAGATGCCCCTGTTGAGCTGCTTGGTAAAGAATTTGAACTCTTGGTCTATTTCCTCCAAAACCAAAATGTCATCTTACCAAAAACCCAAATCTTTGACCGTTTATGGGGATTTGACAGTGATACAACCATCTCTGTAGTAGAAGTCTATGTATCAAAAGTTCGTAAGAAATTGAAAGGTTCAGCCTTTGCTGAAAATCTCCAAACTTTGCGTAGTGTTGGATATATTTTAAAACATGCTTAAGAAATTAAAAAAGAATTGGTACGCAGAAGATTTCAGCTACTTTGTCCGTAACTTTGGTGTCTTTACGCTCATCTTCTCTGCTATGACCTTGATTATCTTGCAGGTTATGCACTCCAGTCTCTACACATCAGTAGATGAGAAACTGCTATCTCTCAGCAACAATCCTCAGGACATCATTCAATTGGCAGTCAATCGTGCAACTGAAGACGTTAAGGATTTAGATAGTGGCAGTGTCGCTTCAGCTTCAGATAAAAAGCCAAATGTGAGTTCCAATACTGAAGTGATTTTGCTAGATTCGAATCTCAATCAATTAGTGACTGGTAATCGCTTTTTGGGATTAGACAGAATAACCTTCAATAAAAAGGATTTAAACCATATCCGACAACTTCATGTTGTGAATAGCTACGGCCAGGATGAGATTTATCGGGTGGTCTTAACGGAAATGAATATTGATTCTGTTTCGACTAATATTAAGTATGCTGCTATCCTGATTAACACAAGTCAACTAGAGCAAATTAGTCAAAACCACGAGCAGTTAATCGTGGTGGTGATGGCAAGTTTCTGGATTCTATCTATCTTAGCCAGTCTCTATCTTGCACGTGTCAGTGTTAAACCCTTACTTGAAAGTATGCAAAAGCAGAAAAGCTTTGTGGAAAATGCCAGTCATGAATTACGGACTCCGTTGGCAGTTCTTCAGAACCGTCTGGAAACTCTTTTTAGAAAACCAGAGGCGACTATTATGGAGTCAAGTGAGAGCATCGCTTCTAGTTTGGAAGAAGTTCGAAATATGAAGTTTCTAACGACTAACCTTCTCAATCTGGCACGTAGGGATGATGGAATCAAGCCTGAGTTTGGAGAGGTAAAGCCAGACTTCTTTAATACAACCTTTACTAACTATGAGATGATTGCGTCCGAGAATAATCGTGTTTTTCGTTTCCAAAATCGTGTTCATCGCACCATTATCACAGATAAACTCCTCCTCAAGCAATTGATGACGATTCTGTTTGACAATGCGGTCAAGTATACAGAAGAAGAAGGAGATATTTATTTTGAGATTTCAACGACAGAACGCAGTCTCTATCTAAAGGTAGCAGATAATGGAATTGGTATTTCTGCAACCGATAAAAAGAAAATCTTTGATCGATTTTATCGCGTTGATAAGGCTCGGACACGTCAAAAGGGTGGTTTCGGTTTAGGTTTGTCTTTAGCTAAGCAAATCGTAGATGCTCTTAAAGGAAGCATCAGTGTGAAAGATAACAAACCTAACGGAACAATTTTTGAAGTCAAGATAACTATCTCAACACCATCCAAACGAAAGAATAAATAAAAAAACCTTCGATTCATCGAAGGTTTTTATTTGAATTTTTTCTTGATAAAAGTACGCTGAAATTGCAATGCTACAAGACTAAGACCGATAGCCAAAGCAAATGATAAGACAGTGTTTACTTTTAGTGATAAGAACAAAAAGCTAAAAATCGCTAAAAAGACGCAGAAGCAAGCGATGTTTACAAAAAATAGAACTTCCTTTACACTAGCGACAGAAGCATTTTCTGGAACATAATCTTGAAACTGAGCAGTTTTTATACTTTCTTGTTCAAACTCATACGGGTGTAATTTTCTAGCGGGCATATTTCTCTCCTTAACAGTACATTACTATTTTATCACTTTTTAAAGAGAGAATTATTACAGAATGGTTACAAATTGCATAAAATCTGTTATCAAGGCCAATTTCGGTTTTCTTGACATGCTGATGGGAAAATGATAGGATGAGTAAACCGTTTAAACTTTATTATTTTTCTCTTATTTCAATGAGGGGAAATTTGATGGTTAAAACGAATAAAAATCATACACAGATGCAAATAAATTCAATTTTGAAGTAAGGACAGGATTCTTTTAAATTGATTCTAGTTGTTCATGACGAGATAGTTTTCTATCTATAGTGCTATGGTAAAGAGGAGATTTGTTCCCTCGACAACAGAATACTTAAAGGAGATTGGCATGTATCTTGCTATCAAAGAAATTTTACAGAATAAACTGCGTTACAGTTTAATTCTAACAACCATTTTTCTCATTGCTTTTATGGTCTTTTTTATGACTAGTTTGGCTCTCGGGCTTGTTCGAAATAACAGGGCTGCTATTGATAATTGGCAAGCAACAGGAGTTGTGCTATCCGATTATGCAAATGATAATTTGACTGCATCCTTTATACCAGAAAAAGACTACAAAGATAAAGTGTCTAAGGATGCTGTTCCCCTAAGCTACATGTTTGCGGTAACAAACCTTGTCGATAGTAGTGATAAGTTGAATGTCTCTATTTTTGGTCAAGGGTGGGACAGTTTTGTCTCGCCAAGCTTGATTGAAGGTCGTTACCCAGAAAATGACCAAGAAGTTGTAGTGGATCAGTCTTTTGAAAATTATGGCATCAAACTTGGGGACGCAATTCAACTTAACGGGAGTGAAACAAGTTTTAAGATTGTAGGTTTGACAAAAGAAAATAAATTTTTCACAGAACCTGTTGTTTTTACGAGCCTGACAACCTATTGGAATTTACAAGGAACAACAAAAGCTAATCGCTCTATCTCTGCATTGGTATTGCAAAATGATGTAGAAGTGACTGGCGATGGCTTGAAGCAGATTTCTATTCAAAAAATGATTTCAAAAATTCCTGGCTATACCCCTCAGGTCAATGTATTCTCAGGAATGATTCTAGCAATGATAGTCATTACAGGTCTGATTGTAGGGATTTTTATTTATATCATTACCATTCAAAAATTAGGTCTTTATGGCATTATGCGAGCACAAGGAATTCAGATAAAATCCATCGTTTGGTCCCTTTTCTGTCAGATTTTTCTTTTATCTGCTTTGGGTATCGGATTGGCCTTAGTAGCCATTTGGGCTGTCATTTTAGTCTTACCTGCAACCTTCTTTTTCTACCCTAATTGGTTGGCATACTTTGTGTTAAGCCTGGTCATTTGCTTGATGGCACTACTAGGTGGCGTCATTTCGCTTCCGCGTCTACTTAAAGTGGATCCAACTACAGCGATTTCAGAATGATAAGGAGAATGATATGACGACATTAATTGAGATGATTCAAGTGACAAAAACTTATGGCGAAGGCAATATGAAAGTTACAGCTCTCAATGAGACCAACTTTCAGCTAAACGCTGGGGAGTTTGTAGCGATTGTGGGGCCTTCTGGATCAGGTAAAACAACCTTTTTAACGACTCTAGGCCAACTTCAAGAAGCTTCAAGTGGAAAGATTCTAGTAAAGGGAAAAGAGACTGGGCATTTATCTGAAAAAGAAAAAACGGATTTGCGCTTTAGTGAATTTGGTTTTATCCTCCAGGCTTCAAATCTGATTCCCTTTTTAACGGTTAAGGAGCAATTAGATTTAATTGACCGTTTGGATAAAAAGAAATCAGAAAAAAGTAACCGACAAGAGTTGTTCAGTTTGTTGGACCTGGAAAAGGTTCAAAATCACTATCCCAAAGCTCTCTCTGGTGGTGAACGCCAACGAGCTGCAATTGCTAGAGCCCTTTATAATAATCCTAGTATCGTACTTGCAGATGAGCCGACAGCTAGCTTGGATACACAACGTGCATACCAGGTTACGGATATGCTGGCTTCAATTGCCCATGAGCAAGGCAGGGGAGTTGTCATGATTACGCATGATACTCGCTTACTAGATAAGGTTGACCGTATTTATGTGATGAATGACGGACGACTTGTTGAAAAGACACAAGCATAAATCTAAAAAGTGAACTGCCATTGATGCAGTTCACTTTTTTAAAAATTTGGATTAACAAGACTCACTTTTCTATCTAGCTGATTTTTTGGAAATATGGTATAATTTTCCTTATGGAAAAGATTATCATTACAGCAACTGCTGAAAGTATTGAACAAGTTGAACAACTGCTTGAAGCTGGTGTAGACAGGATCTATGTCGGTGAGAAAAATTTTGGCCTTCGTCTGCCAACAACCTTTAGTTATGACCAATTGCGTGAAATCGCTAAGCTGGTTCATGATGCTGGTAAGGAATTGATCGTTGCAGTCAATGCCCTCATGCACCAAGATATGATGGATCGTATCAAGCCTTTCTTAGATTTCTTGGAAGAAATCAAGACAGACTACATTACGATTGGGGATGCAGGTGTCTTTTACGTGGTCAATCGCGATGGTTATTCATTTAAGACCATCTACGATGCTTCGACTATGGTAACTAGCAGTCGTCAGATAAACTTCTGGGGACAAAAGGCTGGCGTATCTGAGGCTGTTTTGGCGCGTGAAATTCCATCTGCTGAGCTCTTCAAGATGCCTGAGATTTTGGAAATTCCTGCTGAGGTCTTGGTATACGGTGCTAGTGTTATCCACCATTCGAAGCGTCCACTCTTGCAAAATTACTATAATTTTACGCATATCGATGATGAAAAGACTCGCAAGCGTGACCTCTTCTTGGCTGAACCAAGTGACCCAGAGAGTCACTATTCCATTTTTGAAGACAATCATGGGACCCACATCTTTGCCAACAATGACCTTGATTTGATGACAAAATTGACTGAGTTGGTAGAACATGGTTTCACTCATTGGAAGCTTGAAGGTCTCTACACTCCAGGCCAAAACTTTGTAGAAATTGCAAAACTCTTTATCCAAGCGCGCAATTTGATTCAAGAAGGTAACTTTACTCATGACCAAGCCTTCTTGCTTGATGAAGAAGTTCGCAAGCTCCATCCTAAAAATCGTTTCTTGGATACTGGATTTTACGACTATGACCCTGATATGGTTAAATAGACATCACAAAACCCGAAATAAAATGTTCGGGTTTTTCTAGTGTAAGGATGAATTTGAAGCGTATTCATGCTATAATAGAAGTAGGTCTATTTGGAGGTGTATAAGTGGAAAATCTGAAAAAAATGGCAGGAATTAAAGCTGCCGAGTTCGTCAAAGATGGTATGGTTGTCGGACTTGGAACAGGCTCAACTGCCTACTATTTCGTAGAAGAAATAGGTCGTCGTATCAAGGAAGAGGGCTTACAAATTACAGCTGTAACGACTTCTAGTGTGACCAGCAAGCAGGCAGAAGGACTCAATATTCCTCTTAAGTCTATTGATCAAGTAGACTTTGTAGACCTGACAGTTGATGGTGCAGATGAAGTAGACAGTCAGTTTAACGGCATCAAAGGCGGTGGTGGGGCCCTTCTCATGGAAAAGGTTGTCGCAACTCCATCTAAAGAATATATCTGGGTAGTTGATGAAAGTAAGCTAGTAGAGAAACTCGGTGCCTTTAAATTACCAGTAGAGGTTGTTCAATATGGTGCCGAACAGGTATTTCGTCGATTTGAACGAGCTGGCTATAAACCGAGCTTTCGTGAAAAGGATGGTCAACGTTTTGTGACGGATATGCAAAACTTTATCATCGACCTTGCCTTGGAAGTGATTGAAGACCCAATTGCTCTTGGACAAGAATTGGATCATGTCGTTGGTGTCGTCGAGCATGGCTTGTTTAACCAAATGGTGGATAAGGTCATCGTTGCTGGACAAGAGGGCGTTCAGATTTTAACTTCAACAAAAGCAAAATAATCAAAATAAAAAGGAGACACACTATGCCAAAATTTAATCGTATTCACTTGGTGGTGCTAGATTCTGTAGGAATCGGTGCAGCACCAGATGCTCATAACTTTGTCAACGCTGGTGTTCCTGATGGTGCATCAGACACGCTTGGACACATTTCAAAATCAGTAGGTTTGAATGTTCCAAATATGGCAAAACTTGGTCTTGGGAACATTCCTCGCGAAACACCATTGAAGACAGTTCCAGCTGAGAGCAATCCAACAGGTTATGCAACTAAGCTTGAAGAGGTATCTCTAGGTAAAGATACCATGACTGGTCACTGGGAAATCATGGGACTTAATATCACTGAACCTTTCGATACTTTTTGGAATGGATTCCCAGAGGAAATCCTTACTAAAATAGAAGAATTTTCAGGACGTAAGGTTATTCGTGAAGCCAACAAACCATACTCAGGAACAGCTGTCATCGATGACTTTGGACCACGCCAAATGGAAACTGGCGAGTTGATTATCTATACATCAGCTGACCCAGTTCTTCAAATCGCAGCCCACGAAGATATCATTCCTTTGGATGAACTCTACCGTATCTGTGAATACGCTCGTTCGATTACTTTAGAGCGTCCAGCTCTTCTCGGACGCATTATTGCTCGTCCTTATGTTGGTGAGCCTGGAAACTTCACTCGTACGGCTAACCGTCGTGACTTAGCTGTATCTCCATTTGCTCCAACTGTTTTGGACAAATTGAATGAAGCTGGTATTGATACATATGCAGTTGGTAAGATTAATGATATCTTCAACGGTGCTGGTATCAATCACGATATGGGTCACAATAAGTCAAATAGTCATGGAATTGATACACTATTGAAGACTATGGGACTTCCTGAATTTGAAAAAGGATTCTCCTTCACAAACTTGGTAGACTTTGATGCTTTATATGGACACCGTCGTGATCCACACGGCTATCGTGATTGTTTGCATGAGTTTGATGAGCGCTTGCCAGAAATTATGGCAGCAATGAGAGAAGACGATCTTCTTTTGATTACTGCTGACCACGGAAATGACCCAACCTATGCTGGTACTGACCATACTCGTGAATATATTCCACTTTTGGCATACAGTCCATCCTTTAAAGGCAATGGATTAATTCCAGTTGGACACTTCGCTGACATCTCAGCAACGATTGCAGAGAACTTTGGTGTTGAAAAAGCCATGATCGGTGAAAGTTTCTTAGATAAATTGGTATAAGATGACGCGATATGCTTTACTTGTTCGGGGCATTAATGTCGGTGGGAAAAATAAGGTTGTCATGGCGCAACTTCGTCAAGAACTGACAGAGTTGGGACTGGAAAAGGTTGAAACCTACATCAACAGTGGCAATATTTTCTTTACTTCTACAGCTCCCAAAGCCCAATTGGTTAAAAAGTTAGAGGCTTTCTTTTCAGTCAATTATCCATTTATTCAGAACTTTTCTTTGCTGAGTCAGGAAGACTATGAAGCAGAGCTGAATAATCTGCCAGAATGGTGGACCAAAGACCTAGCTCGAAAAGATGTGCTCTTTTACACTGAGAGCTTGGATGTGGATCAAGTCATCGAGAAAGTGAACAGTTTGGAACTGAAAGATGAAGTCGTTCATTTTGGAAGACTTGGGATTTTCTGGGGGAAATTTTCTGAGGAATCCTACTATGCAACTGCCTATCACAAGTACTTGCTCAAGATGCCTTTCTACCGCCAAATCACCATTCGTAATGCTAAAACTTTTGACAAAATCGGTCAAATGCTAAAAAACTAATAAAGGAGACACACAATGACATTATTAAATAAAATCAATGAAACAGCAGCATTTTTGAAGGGCAAAGGAATCGAAGCTCCTGAGTTCGGTTTGATCCTTGGTTCAGGTCTTGGAGAATTGGCTGAAGAAATCGAAAATGCAGTCGTAGTAGACTACTCTGACATTCCAAACTGGGGTCAATCCACAGTAGTCGGACATGCTGGTAAATTGGTTTATGGTGATCTTGCTGGACGTAAAGTATTGGCTCTTCAAGGTCGTTTCCACTTCTACGAAGGAAATCCTCTTGAAGTTGTGACTTTCCCTGTCCGTGTCATGAAAGTTTTGGGATGTGAAGGAGTGCTTGTAACCAACGCTGCTGGTGGTATCGGCTTCGGTCCTGGTACCTTGATGGCTATTACTGACCACATCAACATGACTGGTCAAAACCCCTTGATTGGTGAAAACTTGGATGACTTTGGTCCACGTTTCCCTGATATGTCGAAAGCTTACACTCCAGAATACCGTGAGACTGCTCATCAAGTAGCAGACAAATTGGGCATTAAACTGGATGATGGGGTTTATATCGGTGTTACAGGTCCAACTTATGAAACTCCAGCAGAAATCCGTGCCTATAAGACATTGGGAGCAGACGCGGTTGGTATGTCTACTGTTCCTGAAGTTATTGTAGCAGCTCACTCTGGATTGAAAGTTCTTGGTATTTCATGTATCACTAACCATGCTGCTGGTTTCCAAGAA
Source organism: Streptococcus infantis (assembly GCF_047463175.1). Classification (GTDB taxonomy): domain Bacteria; phylum Bacillota; class Bacilli; order Lactobacillales; family Streptococcaceae; genus Streptococcus; species Streptococcus infantis_AC. Next base: position 473,764 of record NZ_JASHEJ010000001.1, on the reverse strand, counting down.
GAACTTAACCACGAAGAAGTAGTGGAAGTGACTGAGCGCGTCAAAGGAGACTTCAAAGGATTGCTGAAAGCGATTCTTGCTGAATTATAATCATGGTACATGAGTTGAGGAGGAGTCTTCAGAAGATCCCATATAACCTCAAATTAGTTCTAGCGGTTATCATGCTAGGGCTAGTTACAGGTATATTCGGAATTTTGCTCCATTATCTTTTAGAGCTGGTTGAAGGGATTGCTTTTGGTCAAACAGAGCATAACACTGGATTCTTGACAGATGGTGTTGCCTCATCACGAATAGGCTTCAGTTTAATCATCGTGGGAGTCAGTTCTGCCTTGGTCTGGTATTTCTTGCAAAGAAAAGCAAAGATTTTTTCCATCAAAGCGCAGATGAAAGATGAAACAATACAATACAAACTTCATTTTTTAAAACAGTTAGTTCATTCAATTTGGCAGATTGTTGCAGTTGGAGGCGGAGCGCCTATCGGTAAGGAAGCTGCGCCGCGGGAGATTGGAGCTTTATTTGCAAGACCTATTGCCAATATTTTTTCTCTCTCCGTGAAGGACCAAATCTTTCTCATTACCTGTGGAGCTGGTGCGGGTTTAGCGGCTGTCTATCAGGTTCCATTAACGAGTGTGTTTTTCGTTTTTGAAACCTTGGGAATTGCTTTATCTGTCAAACGTTTTTTCTTGGTCGGTCTGACTACATATGTATCAGCCTTTACAGCAGGCTTTGTTGTTTCAGATCATGCTCTCTACCAGATTCCAGCTCTGACTTGGTCACTAGGTGATATGTGGCTTGTTCCCTTATTAGTTCTTTTTCTGACTCCACTCGCTTGGCTTTTTAGTCGCTTCAACAAACAAGCTTCTTCAAAGAGAATAAAGGACAAGCGGATACTCTATACTCTGCCGGTAACATTCCTTTTCCTTGTTGGATTGGCTAGCCATTTGCCTCATCTACTTGGTAATGGGCGTATGATGGCTCAGGAGATTTTAAACGGCAGTAATGCCAAGACGGTAATCCTCTTGTTTGTCTTGAAAGCCTTGGTCGTTTTAGTTACCCTTTGGGCAGGTGCCTATGGCGGTACCTTGACCCCATCTTTTGCCTTGGGGATGGCAGGAGCTGCACTCTTGACCATGATTTTAGGTAGTGGCAATCAGCCGGCAGTCTTACTATTAGGTTCGGTTTGCTTTTTAGCTGTGACCTTGAAGGCACCCCTGTCTGCAACTGGATTGGTAATGGGCTTCACTGGTCAGTCATTTGAGGCTATACCCTTTCTTTTGGTGACTGCTTACTTGGCATTTGGTTTTGCTAAAATGCTGGACCGAATCTCTTGGGAGGAATACTTACGACCAAAGACAAGGACAAAAGAAACTTAATAAGAATACTCTAATTTTTCTAATTCAAAATATATTTTTGACTTATAATCAATATCATTTAATAAAGAAAGGATGAGCATGTGTTCTAATTTGAACACGAGCGGAAAGCTTTTCTCTATAAAAATACACAGAAAGGATGGGTTAATCGTATTCGCAGAACTGAATACGGGTTACTCCCCTCTAAATCATCAAAATTAAAAAAGAAAGGAATTGAACCCACCCTAAAAGCAGTGGGAAAAAGATAGTTGGTCTAGCGAGCATCGCTCACTGCGCGCAACTCCTATTTTCCCTTCGCTTTTTGACGGGTTTGGTATCTTATATTATGTCTATCCATATTGCTGCTAAGCAGGGTGAAATTGCTGATAAAATTCTTCTTCCTGGGGATCCTCTTCGTGCGAAATTTATCGCTGAAAATTTTCTTGAAGACGCTGTTTGCTTTAACGAAGTTCGTAACATGTTTGGTTACACAGGTACTTACAAAGGTCATCGTGTATCTGTTATGGGAACTGGGATGGGAATGCCATCCATCTCTATTTATGCGCGCGAGTTGATTGTCGACTACGGAGTAAAGAAATTGATCCGTGTGGGAACGGCTGGATCTTTGAATGAGGATGTTCACGTCCGTGAATTGATCTTGGCTCAAGCAGCTGCAACCAACTCAAACATCATCCGCAACGATTGGCCTCAATACGATTTCCCACAAATCGCAAGTTTTGACTTGCTAGACAAGGCATACCATATTGCCAAAGACCTTGGTATGACTACTCACGTCGGAAATGTCTTGTCATCAGACGTTTTCTATTCAAACTATGGTGAAAAGAACATCGAGCTTGGTAAATGGGGTGTGAAAGCTGTAGAAATGGAAGCAGCAGCTCTTTACTATCTTGCTGCTCAACACCATGTCGATGCCCTTGCTATCATGACGATTTCTGATAGCTTGGTTAATCCAGAAGAAGACACTACAGCAGAAGAACGTCAAAACACCTTCACTGATATGATGAAGGTTGGTCTAGAGACTTTAATTGCAGAATAAGAAAAAAGGTTTCCTTAATAGGAAACCTCTTTTTTATGAAGAAAGCCATCTAGTTCTTTTTGATTAGTGATTATGGTTACCTTGTCAGCATAGTCTGAACAGATCTGTTGATAATGGTCTTTGTGAGAAGAGTTACGTCCATCCCAAAGAATCCAGCGGATAAACTCCCAGTCAAAACGTTCAGGACAACCGTCTGCCATACTTTCTCTAACTTTTCCTCTGTATCTTAGATAGCGTTTAAAGGCTCTTGCTAAACAATTCCATGCTGAGAAGTTTAAAAAGATAATCTGATCAGCCTGCTCCATTCTTTCCTCGTAGCTACACCATGTATAGTTGCCGTCGATAACCCAATCCTCATGTTTAGAAAGGAAAGTCTTCATCTCCTTTAACATCCAATCGCGATTGCTATCTTGCCACCCAGGCTGAAATTGCAATCGGTCTATATGGAGTTTAGGAATGGAGTAGTAGCTGGAAAGTTTTTCTGCCAGAGTAGATTTGCCTGAGCCTGAATATCCTATAATAGCAATTTTCATGATAACCTCCAGAAAAATGTGTACAAAAAAAGCTCCGAAGAGCTCATTTTGTATCCAGTTAAAGATTAACCAAGTTTAGCTGCAAGACGTGCTTTATCACGGTTAGCTTTATTCTTGTGGATCAAACCTTTAGTTTCTGCTTTATCGATGGCTGAGCTAGCAGCACGGTAAAGTTCTTCAGATGGGTTTGCTTCAAAAGCTTTGATAGCAGTACGCATAGCTGATTTTTGAGCTGAGTTCTTTTCGTTTTGTTTAACGTTCAATTCAGCGCGTTTGATAGCTGATTTAATGTTTGCCAATGTTCTTACCTCCATATTTACTAACTATACCATTATATCTGAAAACTATTATTTTGACAAGGGGAAATCACTTTTTTAAATAAATTTCATCAATTTCATGATTTTTAGATTTATGAAGAATGACTTCAGCCCGATTTCTTGTCGGTTCGATGTAGTTTTGTAGATTGGTCAAATTAATACTTGTCCAAACCTGATGGGCAAAATCTTTGACTTCACTAATTGGTTGCTGGGTGAAACGATAGTAATAGTTGTTTGGATCATCTTGTGCAAAGCTAAGAAGTTTCAAGAAACGGTCCAAATACCAGCTCTCAATATCCTCGACTGCAGCATCTACATAGATTGAAAAATCGAAGAAGTCTGTAATATAAAGACGGCTATTACGTGGTGTTTGAAAGACGTTGATACCTTCTACAATGACAAAATCCGCTGCTTGAACTCTTTGTGTTATATCAGGTACGATATCGTAGATTTCGTGAGAATAAACAGGAATGTCAACATCCTGACCGTTTTTAAGTTGATCAAGGAAATCGAGCAAGCTTTCCATATCATAACTCTCAGGGAAACCTTTTCGGTTTAGGATATTTCGCTCATTTAAGATACTGTTAGGATACAGAAAGCCATCAGTTGTCACTAATTCAACACTTGCTTCTGGAAAAATACGGGAAAGCAAAATTTGTAAGAGTCGGCTAGTAGTTGATTTGCCAACAGCGACACTACCTGAAATTCCGATAATAAATGGCTGATTTTTACTCTCCCTTTGGAGAAAAATCCCTTTTGAAAAGGCTAGATCTTCTTTGGAGCGTTTGTAGATTTGAATCAGATGAGCTAGCGGCAGGTAAATATCTGTTACATCTTGGAGACTAATCTGGTCATTAAAACTCTTAATCGAATCCAATTCCTCCTCGGTTAAAGGAGGTGTAGTTTTACGATGTAAAGATTGCCAAGTTCTGCGACTGATTTTTTCATAATGTATAAATTCGTTGGTCATAAAATTTCCTCGTTTGATACCTCAGTATACCATAATTTACAAAGAAAGACATCTGAATCATTTGAGAAAAAGCGCTTTCTTTGTTAAAATAAAGCTAAGGAATACCAATAAAGGAGTGTGGGGTTATGGCAAAATTTTTAACTGATAAAAAATTGGCCGTCTCTATTTTATTAGTCATCCTTTTATGGATATCAGCAATTTTATGGAACTTTGATATTTCTATTGGAAGATTTAATATCAACTGGCTCTATTTTGTATTTTTTAAGCTATTACCAACTTTAGGCATTCTCTATATTTTCTTAGCATTTTTGTTAAAGAAATGGTGGCTGATTTTGATTGGTCTAGTTTGTCTATTTTCATTTTTTATTAGTATGTTCCTAGGTTATCTCTTCTTAGGTCCTTAGTTGGTATAGACCGTGTAAACGATTTAAAATATCTAAATTTTATGGTAAAATAATCCTATGAGTAAAATGTATTATGCAGAAAATCCAGATGCAGCCCATGATGTTCATGAACTTAGAGTTGAGCTACTTGGGCAAAAGATGACCTTTTTGACAGATGCTGGTGTCTTTAGTAAAAAAATGATTGATTTCGGAAGTCAGCTGTTGTTAAGATGTCTAGATGTCGAAAAAGGTGAAAAAATTCTTGATGTTGGTTGTGGCTATGGTCCCATCGGCTTGTCTTTGGTTAGAGCTTATGGTGCCCAAGCGACCATGGTGGATATCAATAATCGTGCCCTGGATTTAGCCCAGCAAAATGCGGTAAAAAACAATGTTCAAGCGACTATCTTCCAGTCCAATATTTATGAGCAGGTAGAAGGGCAATTCGATCATGTTATTTCGAATCCGCCCATTCGTGCAGGCAAGCAGGTCGTTCATGAAATCATCGAGAAAAGTATTGATTATCTTGTTGATGGTGGAGATTTGACCATTGTCATCCAGAAAAAACAAGGAGCTCCTAGTGCCAAAAACAAGATGGAAGAAGTCTTTGGTAATTGTGAGGTCGTGAAGAAAGACAAGGGATATTATATCCTTAGAAGTGTGAAAGAATGAGAGCAGTAGATCTAATCCAGAAAAAAAGAGACGGACAAGAACTAACCTCAAGTGAAATCCAATGGCTGATTGAAGGTTATGTTGCAGGAACAGTTCCTGACTACCAGATGTCAGCTTTTGCTATGGCTATTTATTTTAAAGGCATGACCACTAGAGAGATTTCTGACTTAACCATGAATATGGTCAAGACAGGTCAGGAATTTGATTTATCTGCTATTGAAGGTATCAAGGTTGATAAACATTCTACGGGTGGTGTTGGTGACAAGGTAACTTTAATCCTAGCACCCTTGGTAGCTAGTTTTGATGTTCCAGTTGCTAAGATGAGTGGTAGGGGTCTGGGGCACACAGGTGGAACAATTGATAAATTAGAATCCATCAAAGGTTTTCAAGTCGAACGCAGTCAGGATGACTTTATCAAACAGGTTCAAGATATCGGAGTTTCAGTTATTGGTCAATCTGACCAACTAGTCAAAGCGGATAAGTTGCTCTATGCACTACGTGATGTGACAGCGACAGTTGATACTATTCCACTGATTGCTAGTTCTGTCATGAGTAAAAAAATTGCAGCTGGAGCCGATGCTATTTTGCTGGATGTTACTGTCGGTGAAGGTGCCTTTATGAAGACAGTTGACGAGGCGCGTGAACTGGCTCAAACCATGGTGAATCTCGGGAAAGCTGTTGGTCGCAAGACCGTAGCAGTCATTACGGATATGAGTCAACCTTTGGGACGTGCCATTGGGAACCGCCTGGAGATTCTAGAAGCACTAGAAATTCTTCAGGGTAAAGGACGCGAGGATATTAGTCACTTTATCTGTGAGTTAGCTCAAATTATGCTTTCTCTGGCAAATGTTGAAAAAACAGTCGAGGAAGTAAGGCAACATCTTGAAAATGGTCAGGCACTCAAGAAATTCGAAGCGATGGTCCTCGCTCAAGGTGGAGATTTAGAAGATCTTTATCGACCTGTAACAGTTGATCATGTGGTAGAAATTCCTGCTCAGGAAGGTGGTGTTATTGAGGCACTGCCAGCCATGGAGTTCGGTCTTTTCGCTATGAGATTAGGTGCTGGTCGTGCAGTCAAAACAGATGCTCTTGATTATGAGACAGGAATTGTTTTTGAGAAGAAAGTTGGAGAATCAGTCAAAAAAGGTGAAATTGTCGCAAAAGTATATGCAAATGGCAAAATTTCTCCGGAACTAGTTACAGATTTCCAAAAATATGTTAAAATTAAAATGAGTGATGAAACGCTTAAAACGCGTGAAATCATCGAAATTATCTCCTAATTTAAGGAAAATCCGAAATGAAATTAAATAAATACATTGATCATACGCTTTTGAAGCAAGATGCGACCGAACAACAAATCGATCGTTTGCTATCTGAAGCAAGAGAGTACGATTTTGCCAGTGTTTGTGTGAATCCTTGCTGGGTTTCGCATGCAAAAGATGGTCTAACAGATACTGATGTCAAGGTTTGTACAGTTGTAGGTTTTCCTCTTGGAGCTACAACTTCAGCTGTCAAAGCCTATGAAACCAAAGAAGCCATCCAAAATGGTGCTGACGAAATAGATATGGTTATCAACGTTGGTACACTAAAATCAGGAAATCTTGCGCTAGTTGAGACAGATATTCAAGCTGTTGTTGAGGCTAGCGGTGACAAACTCGTTAAGGTTATTATTGAAGCTTGTTTGTTAACGGATGAAGAAAAAGTTCTGGCTTGCCAACTTGCTCAAAAAGCTGGTGCAGACTATGTCAAGACTTCTACAGGTTTCTCAACAGGTGGAGCAACTTTGCCAGATGTTCAATTAATGCGTCAGACAGTTGGTCCTGATATGGGGGTCAAAGCAGCTGGTGGAGCTCGTTCTTATGCAGATGCAGTTGCCTTTGTTGAAGCAGGAGCTACTCGTATTGGAACATCTTCTGGTGTTGCAATCTTAAAAGGAGAATTAGCTGATGGCGACTACTGAGTTGATTGAATTAGCGATTGAAACTAGTAAAAAAGCTTACGTTCCCTACTCACATTTTCCGATTGGCGCTGTTTTGGTAGCCAAGGACGGAAGTATCTATACAGGGGTTAACATTGAAAATGCTAGCTACCCCTTGACCAACTGTGGCGAAAGGACTGCGATCTTTAAGGCGGTCTCTGAAGGACAACGAGACTTTTCAGAATTGATTGTCTATGGTCAAACTGAAAAACCAATTTCGCCTTGCGGTGCTTGTCGCCAAGTTATGGTCGAATTTTTTAAACCAGATCTAAAGGTGACTCTAGTCGCCAAAGATAAAACGACGGTCGAGATGACGGTCGGGGAATTACTTCCATATTCTTTTACAGACTTGCAATAGTCTGTGTCACTCTCTGAGTGGCAAGGGTCCTTGTGACCAATCAATTCATACTTGCAACTTAGTTGCGCATCTTATTTAGGAGGTTCAGTAATGAACAAGAAACAATGGCTAGGCCTTGGTCTAGTTGCAGTAGCAGCATTTGGACTTGCTGCATGTGGTAATCGCTCTTCTCGTAACGCAGCTTCATCTTCTTCTGATGTGAAGACTAAAGCAGCTATCGTTACAGATACTGGTGGTGTTGATGATAAATCATTTAACCAATCAGCTTGGGAAGGTCTTCAAGCTTGGGGTAAAGAACACAACCTTTCAAAAGACAATGGTTACACTTACTTCCAATCAACAAGTGAAGCTGACTACGCTAACAACTTGAACCAAGCAGCTGGAAGCTACAACTTGATTTTCGGTGTTGGTTTTGCCCTTCACAACGCTGTTGAAGAAGCAGCAAAAGAACATTCAGATAAAAACTATGTTTTGATTGACGATGTGATTAAAGATCAAAAGAACGTTGTTAGCGTTACTTTCGCAGACAACGAAGCAGCTTACCTTGCAGGTGTTGCAGCTGCTAAAACTACAAAAACTAAACAAGTTGGTTTTGTAGGTGGTATGGAATCTGAAGTTATTTCTCGTTTCGCAGCTGGTTTTAAAGCTGGTGTTGAGTCAGTTGACCCATCTATCAAGGTTCAAGTAGACTATGCTGGATCATTTGGTGATGCGGCTAAAGGTAAAACAATCGCTGCAGCTCAATACGCTGCAGGTGCAGACGTTATCTATCAAGCAGCTGGTGGTACTGGAGCAGGTGTCTTCTCTGAAGCTAAATCATTGAACGAAAGTAAAAATGAAGCCGAAAAAGTTTGGGTTATCGGTGTAGACCGTGACCAAGTTGATGAAGGTAAATATACTTCTAAAGACGGTAAAGAAGCTAACTTCGTGCTTGCTTCTACATTGAAACAAGTTGGAACAACAGTTCAAGATATCTCAAACAAGGCTGAAAAAGGTGAATTCCCTGGTGGTCAAGTTATCGTTTACTCATTGAAGGATAAAGGTGTTGACTTGGCAGTGACAAACCTTTCTGAAGAAGGTAAAAAAGCTGTTGAAGATGCAAAAGCTAAAATCCTTGATGGTAGCATCAAAGTTCCTGAAAAATAATTGAAGGAAGTCATTTCTTAGGAAGCGGCCAGTGGCCGCTTCTTTAAGAATTGAGACAAATAGTTTTGTCTCAATAGAGCTTGCTAAGTTTCTTTAGCAGGTTTTATTGAAATAAAATAAAATTCTGAAAGGAAGAGCACATGGCACACGAAAATGTCATTGAGATGCGTGAAATTACCAAAGTTTTTGGTGAATTTGTCGCTAACGACAAGATTAACCTTGAACTTCGTAAAGGTGAAATTCATGCACTTTTAGGAGAAAATGGAGCTGGTAAGTCCACTCTTATGAACATGCTAGCGGGGCTTTTAGAACCAACTAGTGGTGAAATTGTGGTCAACGGTCAAGTTGTAAAACTAGATTCACCATCAAAAGCAGCTAGCTTAGGGATTGGGATGGTCCACCAACACTTTATGTTGGTAGAAGCTTTCACTGTTGCTGAAAATATCATTTTGGGGAGTGAATTGACCAAAAATGGTGTGCTAGATATTGCTCGTGCAACTCGAGAAATCAATGAGTTATCTGAACGTTATGGCCTTGCTGTGGATCCATCTGCCAAAGTTGCAGACATCTCTGTTGGGGCTCAACAACGTGTTGAAATCTTGAAGACACTTTATCGTGGAGCAGATATTCTTATCTTTGACGAACCTACTGCTGTTTTGACGCCATCAGAAATTGATGAATTGATGGCTATTATGAAGAACTTGGTTAAAGAAGGTAAATCAATTATCTTGATTACCCACAAGTTGGATGAGATTCGTGCTGTATCTGACCGTGTTACAGTTATCCGTCGTGGTAAATCTATTGAAACAGTTGAGATTGCTGGTGCAACTAATGCTGACTTAGCTGAGATGATGGTAGGACGTTCTGTTTCCTTTAAAACTGAGAAACAGGAAGCTCAACCTAAAGAAGTTATTCTGTCTATTAAAGACCTAGTAGTAAACGAAAACCGTGGTGTTCCTGCTGTTAAAAATCTCTCACTCGATGTACGAGCTGGTGAGATTGTCGGAATTGCCGGTATTGATGGAAATGGTCAATCTGAATTAATCCAAGCTATCACAGGACTTCGCAAGATTGAATCTGGTAGCGTGGAGTTGAAAGGCCAGTCTATCGTAGGTTTACACCCTCGTCAAATTACAGAAATGAGTGTAGGCCACGTTCCAGAAGATCGCCACCGTGATGGTTTAGTTTTAGAAATGATGATTTCTGAAAATATTGCTCTTCAAACCTACTATAAGGAACCTCATAGCAAGAAGGGAATCTTAAACTACACCAATATCATCGGGTACGCTAAACAGTTAATGCAAGAATTCGATGTGCGTGCTGCTAGTGAGATTGTTCCAGCCTCAGCTCTTTCTGGAGGAAATCAACAAAAAGCAATTATCGCTCGAGAAGTCGATCGAAATCCTGATCTCCTAATCGTCAGTCAACCTACTCGTGGTTTGGACGTCGGTGCCATTGAGTACATTCACAAACGCTTGATTCAAGAACGTGATAATGGGAAAGCTGTCCTTGTAGTCAGCTTTGAACTAGATGAGATTCTAAATGTCTCTGATAGAATTGCTGTTATCCATGATGGTAAGATTCAAGGCATTGTAACACCAGAAACAACCAACAAGCAAGAGCTTGGTGTCTTGATGGCTGGTGGTGAATTGGAAAAGGAGAAGAGTGATGTCTAAAAAATTACAACAAATTTCGGTTCCTTTGATTTCTGTTATTTTAGGAATTCTACTCGGAGCCATCGTCATGTGGATTTTCGGCTACGATGCTATCTGGGGTTATGAAGAACTATTCTACACAGCATTTGGTAGTGTTCGTGGAATCGGTGAAATCTTCCGTGCTATGGGACCTTTAATTCTGATTGCCCTTGGATTTGCAGTTGCAAGTCGTGCTGGTTTCTTTAACGTTGGTCTTCCAGGACAAGCTCTCGCAGGTTGGGTTATGAGTGGCTGGTTCGCTCTGTCTTTCCCAGATTTGCCACGACCATTGATGATTCTTGCGACGATTGTAATTGCCTTAGTTGCAGGAGGGATCGTTGGTGCTATTCCTGGTATCTTAAGAGCCTACCTTGGGACATCTGAAGTTATTGTAACCATCATGATGAACTACATTGTTCTTTATGTGGGCAATGCCTTTATTCATCACTTCCCTAAAGAAATCATGCAAAGTACTGACTCATCCATTCGTGTTAGTGCAAATGCAACCTATCAGACACCATGGCTTGCTGAGTTGACTGGAAACTCTCGTATGAACATTGGAATTTTCTTTGCTATCATAGCTGTAGCAGTTATCTGGTTCTTGCTCAAGAAAACAACTCTTGGTTTTGAAATCCGTGCAGTTGGTCTCAATCCAAATGCTTCTGAATACGCAGGTATTTCAGCGAAACGCACCATTATTCTATCAATGATTATTTCTGGTGCCCTTGCAGGACTTGGTGGCGCAGTAGAAGGACTTGGTACCTTCCAAAACGTTTATGTTCAAGGTTCATCATTGGCAATCGGATTTAACGGTATGGCAGTAAGCCTACTTGCTTCAAACTCACCAGTTGGAATTCTATTTGCAGCCTTCCTTTTCAGTGTTCTTCAAGTTGGAGCCCCTGGTATGAATGCTGCACAAGTACCATCTGAGCTTGTAAGTATCGTTACAGCCTCAATTATCTTCTTTGTCAGCGTTCACTACATCATCGAACGCTTTATCAAACCAAGAAAACAACTTAAAGGAGGTAAATAAGGATGTCGATTACAACAATGTTAACCCTTATGGTTTCTTCGATGTTGATTTATGCAGCACCACTTATTTTCACAAGTATCGGAGGAGTTTTCTCAGAACGTGGTGGAGTTGTTAACGTTGGTCTTGAAGGAATCATGGTCATGGGTGCCTTTTCTGGAGTTGTTTTTAACCTTGAATTTGCTCAAGATTTGGGAGCATTAACTCCTTGGTTAGCTCTTCTAGTTGGTGGATTAGTCGGAGCTATCTTCTCGCTCGTTCACGCAGTAGCTACAGTTCATTTCCGTGCAGACCATGTTGTCAGTGGTACTGTGCTTAACTTGATGGCGCCAGCCTTGGCAGTTTTCTTGGTGAAGGTGCTTTATAATAAGGGACAAACGGATAACTTAACGCAAACTTTTGGTCGTTTTGACTTCCCAGTATTAGCTAATATCCCTGTTATCGGAGATATCTTCTTCAAGTCAACTAGTCTACTAGGTTACCTAGCAATTACTTTCTCATTCCTAGCTTGGTTTATCCTCTTTAAAACTCGCTTTGGACTTCGCCTTCGTTCAGTTGGTGAACACCCACAAGCAGCAGATACTTTGGGTATCAATGTCTACAAGATGAGATATCTTGGAGTTGTGATTTCAGGCTTCCTTGGAGGAATCGGAGGAGCTATTTACGCTCAGTCAATCTCCGTCAACTTCTCAGTTACAACTATCGTAGGACCTGGATTTATCGCTCTTGCAGCCATGATCTTTGGTAAATGGAATCCTGTTGGTGCTATGCTTTCAAGTCTTTTCTTTGGGCTATCACAAAGTTTGGCAGTTATCGGTTCTCAGCTTCCTTTCTTGCAAGGAGTACCAGCCGTTTACTTGCAAATCGCACCATATCTCTTGACCATTGTCGTCCTAGCAGCCTTCTTTGGTAAAGCTGTTGCGCCGAAGGCAGATGGTATCAACTATATCAAGTCTAAATAACATAAAAAAACGTCAGTTGAAACTGACGTTTTATTTTTTTGGTTCTTGGTGCGTTAGGTTAAGTCCCCAAGGGATGAGATTTTCTGTTTTATTTTGGATACGTTTGATATTGTCCTTGTGTCGAACAATCACCAGACTAGCAAGACTGATAATAATTAAAGTGAAAAGTAGGTCATAACTAGTTAAAATAAATCCAAAGAGAGGAAACAGAAGGACTCCAATAATCGCAGCAATAGCAGCTGAAATACTAGAGAGGGAAATCATACTTCCCAGATAAAGGATTCCAAAGAAAATAACTGCAAGGTAAAGACAAAAGAGAGGAGCAAAACCAAAAATAACTCCAGCACTGGTTGCAACAGCCTTACCACCCTTAAATTTGGCAAAGATAGGGAAGGTGTGGCCAATGACTGCTAAAAGTCCAAAGACGATTGGTGAAATACCCTGCACATGGAAGATTAGTGGAAGTAAAGTGGCCAAAGTACCTTTAAAGAAATCAATTACAAAGGTTGCCATTCCAGCTTTTTTGCCTAAGATTCGGAAGGTATTGGTCGTTCCAGTATTACCAGATCCATGTTCTCTTAGATTGATGTTAAAGAATATTTGTCCAATCCACAAGCCTGAAGGAATTGAACCCAATAAATAAGCTAAAATTAATAATACTATTGTCATCATGTTTCTATTATACCATGAATTAGGAGAGAAACGGAACTGAATCTGTTTACTAGCTGTGACATCTGATACTTTATCAAAGTTGATAAGTTTATCATGAGTACCATTTTTATTCAAAAATAAAGGCTAAAGTTTTAAAAATTCATGAAAATTTCTGAAAAACTTGATTTAATGTTTATTTATGCTATAATAGGAACAATTATTTTTAGGAGGTGGAATATGTCTTACTTATTTGAGATATTACCTAGTTTATTGAGCGGTGCGACAATGACTTTACAAGTATTTGCACTGGTCTTACTCTTTTCAATTCCTTTAGGTATTTTGGTTGCCTTTTGCTTACAGGTGCATTGGAAACCCCTCCATTACATGATTGATGTTTATATCTGGGTGATGCGTGGGACACCATTGCTCTTGCAGTTGATCTTTATCTATTATGTCCTTCCAAGTATCGGGATTCGACTTGATCGGGTGCCAGCGGCGATTATTGCCTTTACGCTTAATTATGCAGCCTACTTTGCAGAAATATTCCGTGGAGGGATTGCAACGATTCCTCAAGGACAATATGAAGCAGCTAAGGTTTTGAAATTCAAACCTATCGATACCGTCCGCTATATTATCTTGCCACAAGTAACCAAGATTGTTTTACCAAGTGTATTTAATGAGGTTATGAGTTTGGTTAAAGATACTTCTTTGGTCTATGCACTCGGTATTTCAGATTTAATCCTAGCTAGTCGTACAGCAGCCAATCGTGATGCGAGCTTGATTCCAATGTTTCTAGCAGGAGCTATTTATCTGCTTATGATTGGTATCGTTACAATCCTAGCTAAGAAACTTGAGAAAAACTTTAGCTACTATAGATAGGAGGGTTATCCATGTTAGAGTTAAAAAATATCAGCAAAAAATTTGGAAAAAAAGAAATTTTATCCAATTTCAATTTAACAATTCCTGAAAAGCAAATTTTGGCCATCGTTGGACCTTCTGGTGGTGGGAAGACAACCTTGCTTAGAATGTTGGCTGGACTTGAAACCATTGATTCAGGTGAGATTTTTTATAATGGAGAATCCCTACCTTTGGATGAACTTGAAAAACGTCACTTGTTAGGTTTTGTGTTTCAAGATTTTCAGCTTTTTCCTCACTTATCCGTTATGGAGAACTTGATTTTGTCACCCATCAAGACTATGGGCATGTCTGAAGCAGATGCCAAGAAGAAGGCAACCGACTTACTCGCTCGTCTGGGTCTCGAAGCTCATGCAGATGCTTATCCATACTCATTATCTGGTGGTCAAAAACAACGGGTTGCCTTAGCACGCGCTATGATGATAGATCCTGAAGTGATTGGGTATGACGAACCAACTTCAGCCCTTGACCCTGAGTTGCGTCTCGAGGTTGAAAAACTGATTCTACAAAATCGAGAATTAGGCATGACTCAGATTGTCGTGACTCACGATCTCCAGTTTGCAGAGAATATTGCTGACCAGATTCTCAAAGTAGAGCCTAAGTAGGAGGTGTCTATGAATCGAAAGAAAATCAGCCTTGTTTTTGTATTCTTTCTGGCTTTTTTCCTGGTAGGATGCACACAAAAAGCTAGTGATCCTAAAGTCGATAATTGGGACAAATACCAAGAACAGGGTACCATTACCATCGGGTTTGACAATACCTTTGTTCCCATGGGTTTTGAAGAAAAGAATGGGCAATATGCTGGATTTGATATTGATTTAGCACAGGCTGTTTCTGAGAAACTTGGTTTCAAGGTACAGTTTCAACCCATTGATTGGGACATGAAGGAAACCGAACTTCAAAACGGCACCATTGATGCTATCTGGAATGGATATTCAGCGACTGATGAACGCCGTGAGAAGGTTGCTTTTACCATTCCTTACATGGAGAATCAGCAGGTTCTAGTCTCTAAGAAATCTCAGAATATACAATCAGTGTCTGATATGACAGGCAAGGTTTTGGGTGCCCAGGCAGGATCTTCTGGTTATATAGATTTCGAAGCCCAACCAGAACTCTTAAAAAATATCGTAAAAGATCAAAAAGCCAACCAATATCAGAGTTTTAACGAAGCCTTGATCGACTTGCAAAATGATCGGATTGATGCCCTTTTAATCGACCGTGTTTACGCCAATTATTATCTTGAAACTGAAGGAATTTTAGACCAGTATGCGATTTTTCCTGCTGGTTTTGAGAGTGAGTCTTTTGCAGTTGGTGTGAGACCAGCTGATAAGACCTTGTTAGCAAATTTGAATAAAGCTTTTGAAGAACTCTATCAAGAAGGTAAATTTCAAGAAATAAGCAAGAAATGGTTTGGTGAAGATGTGGCTACAAACCAAATTAAAGGAAAAGAAAACTAAGATTTTGTCTTGGTTTCTTTTTTTGGTATAACTAAGTGATGTTTTTGCTAAAAAAGACTTGGGAATAGGCTTTTTAACTGGAAAAATTTTGCAAAATCCCTAGAAAACCTGTAAAATAGAAAAGATGAACAAATAGGAGGTTCCTTGTGTCAAAAAAGGAAATCAATATTAACAATTATAATGATGATGCCATCCAGGTGTTAGAAGGGTTGGATGCGGTCCGAAAACGTCCAGGGATGTATATCGGATCGACTGACGGTGCTGGTCTCCACCACCTTGTCTGGGAAATCGTCGATAATGCTGTCGATGAGGCCTTGTCTGGATTTGGTGACCGGATCGATGTGACAATCAATAAAGACGGAAGTTTAACGGTTCAAGACCACGGACGTGGAATGCCGACTGGGATGCACGCTATGGGAATTCCAACGGTAGAGGTTATCTTTACCATCCTTCACGCCGGAGGAAAATTCGGTCAGGGCGGTTATAAGACATCAGGAGGTCTCCACGGGGTTGGATCTTCTGTCGTCAATGCCCTCTCTAGTTGGTTAGAGGTAGAAATTACTCGTGATGGAGCAGTTTATAGACAACGTTTTGAAAATGGAGGCAAGCCAGTTACCACTCTAGAAAAGGTTGGAACGGCACCTAAGTCTAAGACAGGTACTAAAGTTACCTTCATGCCGGATGCTAGTATCTTTTCTACGACAGACTTCAAGTACAATACCATTTCAGAGCGTCTCAATGAGTCAGCTTTTCTCTTGAAGAATGTAACCTTGTCATTAACGGACAAGCGAACAGATGAAGCAATCGAGTTCCATTATGAGAACGGGGTACAGGACTTTGTTTCCTACCTCAACGAAGACAAGGAAACCTTGACGCCAGTCCTTTACTTTGAAGGGGAAGACAATGGTTTCCAAGTAGAAGTAGCACTCCAGTATAATGATGGCTTTTCAGATAACATCTTGTCCTTTGTCAATAACGTCCGTACCAAAGACGGTGGAACGCATGAGACAGGACTCAAGTCAGCCATTACCAAGGTTATGAATGACTATGCACGTAAGACGGGGCTTCTCAAGGAAAAAGATAAAAATCTGGAAGGATCCGATTACCGCGAAGGGTTATCAGCAGTTCTTTCTATCTTGGTTCCAGAAGAACATCTTCAGTTTGAAGGACAGACTAAGGACAAACTAGGAAGTCCACTAGCTCGTCCAATCGTTGACAGTATTGTTGCTGAAAAACTGACCTTCTTCCTTATGGAAAATGGGGAATTAGCTTCAAATCTGATTCGTAAAGCTATCAAGGCGCGTGATGCCCGTGAAGCAGCACGAAAAGCGCGTGATGAGAGCCGAAATGGCAAGAAAAACAAAAAAGATAAGGGCTTACTTTCTGGTAAATTAACGCCAGCCCAGTCTAAAAATCCAGCTAAGAATGAACTCTACCTAGTCGAGGGTGATTCTGCCGGTGGATCTGCCAAACAAGGTCGTGACCGCAAGTTTCAGGCTATTTTGCCTCTTCGTGGTAAGGTCATCAATACAGCCAAGGCCAAGATGGCAGATATCCTCAAAAACGAAGAAATCAACACCATGATTTATACCATCGGTGCTGGTGTGGGGGCAGACTTCTCCCTTGAAGATGCCAACTATGACAAGATCATTATCATGACCGATGCGGACACCGATGGTGCTCACATTCAAACCCTTCTCTTAACCTTCTTTTATCGCTACATGCGTCCACTAGTCGAGGCAGGACATGTCTATATCGCCCTTCCGCCTCTTTACAAGATGTCCAAAGGCAAAGGCAAGAAAGAAGAAGTGGCCTACGCTTGGACGGATGGTGAGTTAGAGGAACTACGCAAGCAGTTTGGCAAAGGAGCAACCCTTCAACGCTACAAGGGGCTTGGTGAGATGAATGCGGACCAACTCTGGGAGACAACCATGAATCCAGAAACTCGAACTCTCATTCGTGTCACGATTGAAGACTTAGCACGCGCAGAACGTCGTGTCAATGTCCTCATGGGTGACAAGGTTGAACCACGTCGTAAGTGGATTGAAGATAATGTCAAGTTTACGCTGGAAGAAAGTGGGGAGATGGTATTTTGAGATGTCAATCATTAAAATTTTATTAGACATGTTGAATAGATTTACAAAAGTATGTAATACTTTATATATAAGTTATCCTAAGAAGGAAAATAAAAAAGCACAAAAAAGACTAGATGCCTTAAAAGTTTTAGAAAACAAAGATTATATAATGGAAAATGTTAGTTCGAAAACTAAACAGAGTAAGTATTATAAATGGGCTATTTTTGCTTCAGTTATAATGGTGTTTTCATTGCTTATAAATTTTTTTTAGATGTAACTAGCAGTTTATTACTTGAAATTTTTTATATTTTAATTTTATTATTTTCACTGTCTTTTACTTTGGATTTTTTTCTATTATTTTTATTTTCTTTCAATAAATACTTACGAAAAATTTTGTTTTCAAATTTAATATTTATAAATGCATTTATTTTTGGAGATATAGTAATTAGTAGTATTTCGGATGATAATAATTATAATAGATTTGTGAATTTTTGTATAAATTTATTTAAAGAATATGATTTGCACCAAATTCCTAATTTTCATCCTTATCAATTTTGGTTAATTTTTTTTCTAACATCTGTTTGTTCTTGTATTTCCCTTTTTCTAGTTTTAAAGACACAAGATATTTTTGAGATTGAATCCATGGAAACTGAAAACCGCTTTACACTCTTGATTCTAGCGATATTAACATTTATAATTGGTATTGATATAGACAAAATTAGGCTAGTTGGTATTTTTTGTTTAATATTAGTAATTCAGACAGCTTTCTTTGAAGCAACTTATCCGTATCTTCTTTCAAAAATGTATGAAAAAGCTCAAAATATTTTTCAAGAGCAATTGGTTGTGAAGAAACCAAGCTATGAAGAATTAAAGAGATGCTATTTTTGGGGTGGGGAAAAGTATAAGGAAAAGTTATTAAGCACAGAGAAGTTTTTAGAAGTTATTGTAAAAAATGAGCTAAAGTCATTGAAAAATTTAAAAAATTATGATGACTATAAACTATATAAAGCAGTCAGAGCAAGTAAAAGAAGCTCTTGAAAGTGGTTATGTAAAATCTGAAACATTATTAAATGATAAAGATGAATTAGATGATTTTTTGTATCGTTTGGAGCAAAAAATTAAAGAGATGCCATTGGTTGGTAAGAAATTTACAATGATCCCAGTCACGATTTCTTTAGTGAAAAATTATGTTCAAGGGAAATACACCACGGTTCCTTATGGGACTATTTTAGCCGTTTTAAGCGCACTTATTTATTTCCTTTCCCCAATTGACATTATTCCAGATTTTATTCCGTTAGCAGGCTTCTTGGATGATATGGCTGTTCTAGGACTTTGTATGAATATGGTCAAAACAGACATTGAAACCTATAATAAATGGCGTCAGTCTCAAGGATTGATCTGAAAAATCGTCTATATTTCTTAATTTTAGCTCTCTAAAAGAGGTGTAAATCATGATCAGTTTATTGTTTGATACTCCTTTTCTTGTGATAGTTTTAGCTATAGGTGCAGTTATGTTTATAACAGCTAAACAAGGAAAACCTGAGAAAATTCGCTTTCTTGAATTCTTACTATTAGCTATAGTAACCGCCTGTGTCTTTTTATTTGATAATCCTTTTAGATCCAATCCTTATTCAGGTTTGCTATTCTATACTTTTGACATTTTTATTTTCACACCAGCTAGCTTAGCTTTTGGATTCACAGCTATTTATAAGAGCAATAAACATCTCAAACATTATCCTAGTAGTTACTCAAAACTTCTTAGGCTAAATGCCTGGTTTTTAGAAATATTTTCGATTATTAACTTCCTCTTTTTAATGCTGACGGAAGAAATGGGAATTATGTTACTACTACCACTTTTTGGAATTAGTTCTATCATTCAATTTATAGTCGGAGAGCTTGAAAGAAAAAGAGTTCAGAAGCTTCTTCAGCAAAGAAATGAAGATGCTGTTATTCAGAACATAGAGACCACTGAGGAAGAACTACATGAGAACTGACCAGGAAATACTTGGACTGATTTTACAAACAGCTAAAAAGTTACAGGTTGATGCTGTGGCTTTATCAGGTTCTAGAACTAATGACCAAGTTCAAAAAGATGAATTTCAAGATTATGATGTGGTCTATATTGTAGATGATTTGACTAATCTGACGATTGACCTTTCTTGGTTGGACCAGTTTGGCAAACGTATCATCGAGCAAGAGGTTACTCTGGGACATCGCCGTCTTTATCTCATGCTTTTCGAAGATGGGAATCGCATTGATCTAACTATCTGTCCTAAAGAACACATTAACGAGTGGGTAGCTAGCGAAGCTGATTATACAGTTTTAGTAGATGAGAAGGGTTTGTTTGAGTCTTATTCTCCAAGTCCAGAGCGTTTCTGGATACATCCAGCTAGTAATTCGGATTTTGAAAAATCTTGCAATGAATTTTGGTGGGTGTCAGCCTACGTGGTTAAAGGAATTTGTCGCAAGCAAATCATCTATGCGACTGACCATCTCTACGGTATTTGTCAGCAAGAACTCTTGAAAATCTTAGCCTGGCAGATAGCAAGTGATAGAGGAGCTGTCGACATTGGTAAAAATTACAAGTATCTCTTCAACTACTTGCCAATTGAGAAGGAGAAGGAATTCTCTGCTCTTCTTGATTTCTCAAGTTTAGACAAAATCACTCAGTCTTTATTAGCAACCATGGAATTTTTCCACCAGGAAGCTCAATATCTTGCTCAAAAGATGGGCTTTAAGTATGAAAAAGAAGTGGCTGAGAGGATGATTGAGTATGCGAAGGAAAGGTCAAACTAATATGTTAGAATATGTATTTGTTATATTTTTTATGGGATTTCCAGGACTACAAATTCTGATAATTGTATTGTCTATCTTTCTAGCTCTTAAAAGAAATAAGTTAAATAAAAGGGTGTATGGATTGTTTTTCCCGATTGTTATAACCTTGTGTAATATTTGGCTTGTTTCAATAGATCGAACAGAGCTTTTTGATGATGCTTTAAGATTCCAATTCTTTCTAATTTCTTTTTGTTTTCCAATGCTCATTACAGCAGTAGTATATTATGCTCTTCGATTAACTAATATCTATTCTTTATTAAAGTGGAAAATTATAGTTATTAGTCTCTGCTATTTAATTTGTTTATCCTTCCATATTGTTAATACTATGTATTGGAATGAAGTTTTTCATGGACATCAAAATGTATTTAATGCTTTGCTTATTGGGACCGCTGTTATTTCATTTTTCCCTTCCATAGATTTATTTTGTGTCCAAAGAAAAGTTGAACAAGTGCCTACTAGCTAAATTTAAGTAAACTAAAATGTTATAACCTGATAAAAATTTTCAAAACTTTTAAACTACAGAAAGGATAGTTTAGTTATATAAAGTAACTGAAATCCTTTTCTATAAAACCTACTCTACTTTTTTTGAAAGGAGTTGAACACGCCCTAAATGCTGTGTGAAAACTCCTGACGCTTCTTTTAAAACGTATTTTAAACTACAGAAAGGATAGTTTGGTTACTAGAGGTAACTGAACACGGGACTAATTTCTTATGAAAAAAGATAAATCGCCTTGGGTTCATCGAACCCTACATCGATTTCCTATTTTTCTACAGAAATTTTCGGCAGGCCGAAACGTCCCTTTGTATCTTATATGAGTAATATCCAAAATATGTCCTTAGAGGACATCATGGGAGAGCGCTTTGGTCGCTACTCCAAGTACATCATTCAAGACCGGGCTTTGCCAGACATTAGGGATGGATTGAAGCCGGTTCAACGCCGTATTCTTTATTCTATGAATAAGGATGGCAATACTTTTGACAAGAGCTACCGTAAGTCTGCCAAGTCTGTCGGGAACATCATGGGTAATTTTCACCCACACGGAGATTCTTCTATCTATGATGCCATGGTCCGTATGTCTCAGGACTGGAAAAACCGTGAGATTCTAGTTGAAATGCACGGGAATAACGGTTCCATGGACGGAGATCCGCCAGCGGCTATGCGTTATACGGAAGCTCGTTTATCAGAGATTGCAGGCTACCTTCTTCAGGATATCGATAAAAAGACAGTTCCCTTTGCTTGGAACTTTGACGATACTGAGAAAGAGCCAACTGTCTTGCCAGCAGCCTTTCCAAACCTTTTAGTCAATGGTTCGACAGGTATTTCAGCTGGTTATGCAACAGATATTCCACCGCATAATTTGGCTGAGGTCATTGACGCTACAGTCTACATGATTGATCACCCAACTGCTAAGGTTGATAAGTTGATGGAATTCTTGCCTGGACCAGACTTTCCTACAGGAGCGATTATCCAAGGTCGTGACGAGATCAAAAAGGCCTATGAAACTGGTAAGGGGCGCGTGGTTGTTCGTTCCAAGACTGAAATTGAGAAGCTAAAAGGTGGTAAGGAACAAATCGTTATTACTGAGATTCCTTATGAGATTAATAAGGCTAACTTGGTCAAGAAAATCGATGAAGTACGTGTCAATAACAAGGTGGCAGGTATTGCTGAGGTTCGAGATGAGTCTGACCGTGACGGTCTTCGCATTGCTATCGAACTCAAGAAAGATGCGAACACAGAGCTTGTTCTCAACTATCTTTTCAAGTATACTGACTTACAAATCAACTACAACTTCAACATGGTTGCGATTGACAATTTCACCCCTCGTCAGGTTGGAATTGTGCCTATCTTATCTAGCTATATTGCCCACCGTCGTGAGGTCATCTTGGCACGTTCTCGCTTTGATAAGGAAAAGGCTGAAAAACGTCTCCATATCGTGGAAGGTTTGATTCGTGTCATCTCTATTTTAGATGAAGTCATTGCTCTTATCCGTGCTTCTGAGAACAAGGCTGATGCCAAGGAAAACCTCAAGGTCAGTTATGATTTTACTGAAGAGCAGGCTGAAGCTATTGTTACCTTGCAACTATACCGTTTGACCAATACAGACGTAGTTGTCTTGCAGGAAGAAGAAGCAGAACTTCGCGAAAAAATTGCTATGCTGGCGGCTATCATCGGTGACGAACGGACTATGTACAATCTCATGAAAAAAGAACTTCGTGAGGTAAAGAGACAGTTTGCGACACCTCGTTTGAGTTCTTTAGAAGATACAGCAAAAGTGATCGAGATTGATACAGCTAGCCTTATCGCAGAGGAAGATACCTATGTCAGCGTGACGAAGGCTGGCTATATCAAGCGTACTAGCCCTCGTTCTTTCTCAGCTTCAACCTTAGAGGAAATTGGTAAACGGGATGATGACCGATTGCTATTTATCCAATCTGTTAAGACAACTCAACATCTCTTAATCTTTACGACACTAGGAAATGTTATCTACCGTCCTGTCCATGAATTAGCAGATATTCGTTGGAAGGATATCGGGGAGCACTTGAGCCAAACGATTACAAACTTTGAAACCAATGAAGAAGTGCTATACGTAGAAGTTGTGGATCAGTTTGATGATGCGACGACCTACTTTGCAGCGACTCGCCTTGGACAAATCAAGCGTGTCGAACGCAAAGAATTCTCTCCATGGAGAACCTATCGTTCTAAGTCTGTCAAATATGCTAAGTTGAAAGACGATAGTGACCAGATTGTAGCAGTAGCTCCGATTAAATTGGATGATGTTTTGTTGATTAGTAAAAATGGATATGCCCTTCGCTTTAATATCGAAGAAGTCCCAGTTGTTGGAGCCAAGGCTGCAGGTGTCAAAGCTATGAATCTGAAAGCAGATGATGAGCTTCAAGCTGCCTTTATCTGCAATACTTCATCCTTCTATCTGTTAACGCAACGTGGAAGTTTGAAACGTTTATCAACAGAGGAAATTCCAGCAACCAGTCGTGCTAAGCGTGGTCTTCAAGTTCTGAGAGAATTGAAGAGTAAACCGCATCGAGTCTTCTTGGCCGGTGCTGTTTCAGAACAAGGATATATCGGAGATCTTTTTAGTACAGAAGTAGAAGATGGCGAACAAACTCTGGTTGTTCAATCAAATAATGGAACGATTTACGAAGCAATTCTGCAAGATTTGAATCTATCAGAGCGCACAAGTAATGGAAGCTTTATCTCAGATACTATTTCAGACGAGGAAGTTTTCGATGCCTATCTCAAAGAAGTCTTTAAAGAAGAAAAAGATAATTCATAAGAAAATCAGTCCTAGTGACTGATTTTTTATAAATAAAATTTTCAGAAAATTACAAATAATACTTGAATTTTTAGGAGAATAGTGTAGAATAGAACACAAAGCTTGATTAGAATAAAGGAGATTGTCATGACCATTACGATTGATTGGGAAAATCTCGGTTTTTCCTATATGAAACTACCTTATCGTTATATCGCTTATTTTAAAAATGGACAATGGACTCAAGGAGAATTAACAGAAGATGCAACCTTGCATATCTCAGAATCATCTCCAAGCCTTCACTATGGACAGCAAGCATTTGAAGGATTGAAAGCCTATCGTACAAAGGATGGCAGTATTCAACTCTTCCGTCCAGATGAAAATGCTAAACGACTCCAACGTACCTGCGACCGTCTCTTGATGCCCCAAGTTCCAACAGAAATGTTTGTAGAGGCTTGTAAAGCAGTTGTTCGTGCTAATGAAGAATACGTACCACCTTACGGAACTGGTGGAACCCTTTATCTTCGTCCGCTCTTGATTGGTGTCGGAGACATCATCGGGGTAAAACCAGCCGAGGAGTATATTTTCACTATCTTTGCTATGCCAGTTGGAAATTACTTTAAGGGTGGATTGGTTCCAACAAACTTCTTGATTCAAGATGAGTATGACCGTGCTGCACCAAATGGGACAGGAGCTGCCAAGGTCGGTGGTAACTATGCCGCTAGTCTTTTGCCAGGAAAAATGGCTAAATCCCGTCATTTCTCAGATGTTATTTATCTAGACCCATCAACCCACACTAAGATTGAAGAAGTTGGTTCAGCAAACTTCTTTGGAATTACAGCTGATAATGAGTTTGTAACGCCATTGAGTCCATCAATCTTACCATCCATTACCAAGTACTCATTACTTTACTTGGCAGAGCATTGTTTAGGATTGAAGCCTGTCGAGGGTGATGTACCAATTGATAGTCTGGATCGATTTGTAGAAGCAGGTGCCTGTGGAACAGCAGCAGTAATCTCACCTATTGGGGGAATCCAACACGGTGATGATTTTCATGTTTTTTACAGTGAAACAGAGGTTGGTCCAGTGACTCGTAAACTATACGATGAATTGACAGGTATCCAATTTGGTGACATTGAAGCACCAGAAGGCTGGATTGTAAAAGTAGATTAAACATTATTAAAGGAGATCTTTATGAAAACGAAAAAGTGGATGTTAACAGCAGGAGTTGTCCTGAGTACAGCAGTTCTTCTTGTGGCTTGTGGTAAAGCTGATAAAGAAGCAGATGCACCTACAACCTTCTCTTATGTATATGGAGTAGACCCATCATCTTTGGACTACAGTATTGCAACTCGTACTTCAACAACGGATATTATTGGTAACGTTGTTGATGGATTGTTGGAAAACGATGAATATGGAAATTTGGTTCCTTCACTAGCAGAAGACTGGAGTGTCTCACAAGACGGTTTGACTTATACTTATAAACTTCGTAAAGGAGTTAAATGGTACACGTCAGAAGGTGAAGAATACGCTGAAGTAACAGCGCATGACTTTGTTACTGGACTAAAACACGTAGCAGATGGTAAATCAGACGGTGTCACTCTTATTCAAAACTCCATTAAGGGCTTGAATGAATATATGACTGGTGAGACTAATGACTTCTCTACAGTTGGGGTTAAGGCATTGGATGACTACACAGTCCAGTATACTCTTAATGCACCTGAAAGTTTCTGGAATTCGAAAGTGACTTCAGCAACCATGTTGCCAGTAAACGAGGAATTCCTCAAAGCTTCAGGTAAGAACTACGGAGCAGTAAGTCCATCTGGAATTCTTTATAACGGTCCGTATATTTTGAAGACATTGACTTCAAAATCGTTAATCGAATACGAAAAGAACCCAAATTATTGGGATAAAGAGAAGGTTAAAATTGAGAAAGTAAAATTGACCTACTATGATGGTTCAGACCAAGAATCATTAATCCGTAGCTTCTCTTCAGGTGTTTATACAACAGCTCGTATCTTCCCAAGTAGCTCAAACTTTGCTTCTACATTGGAACAATACGGAGATAAAATCACATACAGTCCACAGGATTCAACTAGTTACTACTTTACCTTCAACGTAAACCGTCAATCATATAATAAGACTGCGAAAACAAGTGAAGAACAGAAAACTTCTACAAAAGAAGCAATGTTGAACAAGGACTTCCGTCAAGCAATCAACTTTGCCTTCAACCGTCATTCTTATGCTGCACAGCTCAATGGTGAAGATGGCGCGGACAAGATTATTCGTAACAGTCTAGTTCCAGATAACTTTGTACAATCAGGTGGTAAAAACTTTGGTGATATCGCTCAAACAGAATTGGTCAGCTATGGAGACCAATGGAAAGGTGTTGAGCTTGTAGACGGAAAAGATACTATCTACAATCCTGACAAAGCTAAGGCTTCATTTGAAAAAGCTAAGAAAGAATTGGAATCAAAAGGCGTAACCTTCCCAATTCACTTGGATGTTCCAGTTGAACAGACAGATACAATTGCCGTTCAACAAAGCAATTCCTTTAAACAATCAATCGAGTCAACTCTTGGTTCTGAAAATGTAGTGATCGATGTCCTTCAAATGACCGATAACGAAAAGGAAAGCATTACATCGCAGGCGCGTGTTCCAGCTCAAAAAGACTATGACTTGAACAGTACTGGATGGGCTCCAAGCTACCAAGACCCAGCAAGTTATCTCAATATCATGGATCCTAAGACTGGTTCTGCTATGAAACACCTTGGTATTACGAAAGGTAAAGACAAGGAAGTAGTAGCTCAACTTGGTCTGGACGAATATAAGAAACTCTTGGATGATGCAGTTTCTGAGACAAACGATTTGGATAAGAGATATGAAAAATATGCTAAGGCTCAAGCATGGCTCACTGATAGCTCTCTCTTGATGCCAACCGCTTCATCAGGTGGTTCACCAGTTGTCAGCAACGTCGTTCCATTCTCTAAACCGTACTCACAAGTAGGTATTAAGGGTGATCCATATATCTTCAAGGGAATGAAATTGCAAAAAGAAATTGTATCTGCTAAAGAATATCAAGCAGCTCTTGAAAAATGGCAAAAAGAAAAATTGGAATCAAACAGTAAATACCAAAAACAACTAGAAAGTCATGTCAAATAAAACAGACTAGTATTTTTGGAATAAAGGGGCCTATATGGAATGGATTAAACTAATAGGGATAGTTATTATTGTGGTTGGTTTTATCTATAAATTAGATACCATCGCAACGGTAGTCTTAGCTAGTTTAGTTACAGCTCTAGTTTCTGGAGTTTCTCTTGTTGAGTTCTTGGAAATTTTAGGAAGAGAATTTAGCAATCAACGAGTTCTTACGATTTTTATGGTAACCTTGCCCTTGGTTGGTTTATCTGAAACTTTTGGCCTTAAGCAACGTTCGATTGACTTGATTCAAAGGATAAAGGGACTGACCGTAGGAAGTTTTTATACAATTTATTTCTTTTTTCGGGAACTCGACAGCTTCTTTGCCATTCGTATCGGAGGGCAGCCGCAGTTTGTAAGGCCTCTGGTTCAACCCATGGGACAAGCAGCGGCAGAGTCACAATTAGGTAGAAAATTAACGGAGCAGGAGAGCGAAGCGCTAAAAGCGCGTGCAGCAGCAAATGATAATTTTGCAAATTTCTTTGCTCAGAACACTTTCGTTGGTGCAGGTGGTGTCCTCTTAGTTGGGGGCACTCTGGACCAATTAGGTTACGAAAGTAATTATGCAGGGATCGCTTCGGCTTCTCTTATTGTTGCAGGAGTTGCCTTGCTTGTGGTAGGGTTGTACAATTACTTATTTGATAGAAAATTGCTAGCGAATAAGCTTAGTAAAGGAAAAGAAGAATGACCAATCTAGCAAGACAGTTATTAGAGTTAACCTATATTGTGATTGGTTGTCAATTTCTTCACACGGCCTATTGTAGCTACAAAGACAAAACAAACCCAGTTCGATATGGAACAGCTGGGTTTTGGGCTTTATTGGGCATCAGTTTTATCGGTGGTTCTTATCTACCTTCTATCTGTATTGGAGTTATCGTAGTGCTCTTAGCCCTACTAACTCTCTTTAAACAGGTTCGTATCGGAACCTTACCGTCTCTGGATGAAGTCAAGGCAAACTTTGAAGCTAAACGGTTGAAGAATAAAATTTTTATTCCGGTCATGCTGATGGCTTTGATTGCTTTAGTATTAGCAAAAATGATCCCTGAGTTTAGTAAGATTGCTATCAGTCTTGCAGCATTTTTAGCAACCATTTCTCTTTTATTGATTACTAAGAGTTCTCCTAAAAGCTTATTATCAGAAAACAATCGCATGGTTCAGCAAGTCTCAACTAGTGGTATTGTTCCTCAACTTTTAGGAGCTTTAGGAGCTATTTTTACTGTAGCTGGAGTTGGAGACTTGATTTCTCACTTGATCAGCGGTATAGTTCCTTCGGGCAGTCGTTTTATGGGTGTGTTAGCTTATGTCCTTGGGATGGTTCTATTTTCCATGATAATGGGGAATGTCTTTGCTGCTTTCACTGTCATTACTGCTGGAATTGGTGTTCCTTTTGTATTTTCCTTGGGAGCTGATCCAATCGTAGCCGCTGCCCTAGCAATGACGGCAGGGTGCTGTGGGACCTTACTGACTCCAATGGCTGCTAACTTTAATGCATTACCGGCAGCTCTTCTGGATATGAAAGATCCAAATGGCGTTATCAAAGCGCAAGTAGGAGTAGCTGTTGTCATGATTATCATACATGTATTTCTGATGTACTTTTTGGCATTTTAGTAAAGGAAATAGAATGAAAATATTAGTTACAGGATTTGATCCTTTTGGTGGTGAACAGGTTAATCCAGCTCTAGAAGCAGTTAAATCATTACCGTCTGAAATCAATGGTGCAGAGCTTCATTGGGTAGAAATTCCAACGGTCTTTTATAAATCAGCAGAGGTTTTAGAAGCAGAAATAAATCGATACCATCCAGATGTTGTGCTTTGCATTGGACAAGCAGGAGGAAGAGCAAGTTTAACTCCTGAGAGAGTTGCTATCAATCAAGATGATGCTAGAATTCCAGATAACCAAGGAAATCAACCGATTGACTTTCCAATTCGCCTTGATGGAGAAGCTGCCTACTTTAGCACACTCCCTATCAAAGCAATGGTACAAGCCATAAAAGAAGAAGGGCTACCTGCTTCAGTATCCAATACAGCTGGAACCTTTGTTTGCAACCATTTGATGTATCAGGCTCTCTATTTAGCGGATAAGAAATTTCCTAATATGAGGGCAGGCTTTATGCATATTCCCTATATGACAGAACAAGTGGTAAATAAGCCTAATACTGCATCCATGTGCTTAAGAGATATTGTCCGAGGTATCGAAGTTGCTATTGGTGCTATCGTAGACCATAAAGATAAAGATTTGAAATTAGTCGGAGGGGCGACTCACTAATAATTCAAATTTCAAATTAAAAAATATTCCTTAAACTCTCTGTCAAGATAAGCATGATAGAGAGTTTTTTCTTGCTAGATTAGGGAATTTCTTGTAAAATAGAAAAAGTGAAAAGAGGTATGGTATGAGCAAAAAAGATAAAAAAATTGAGATTCAATTGTCAGATGCTAAAGTAGTAGTTGGAAAAGATAAGTACGCTGGTTACACATTAACAATTGGTAAAAAGTTAATCGGTGAAATTGCCGAACTAGATGACCAATTTGCAATCATAAAGAATGGAAATGTCGATAGTTTTTACAAGAATCTTGAAAAAGCTGTGGAAATATTGATTGAGAACTATAATTTAGCAAAATAATGCTTGTTTTTTGCAAATTTTCATGATATAATAGTTTTCGTTGATTGTCGGAGAGATAGCGAAGAGGCTAAACGCGGCGGACTGTAAATCCGCTCCTTCGGGTTCGGGGGTTCGAATCCCTCTCTCTCCATATCATCAATGGGGTATAGCCAAGCGGTAAGGCAAGGGACTTTGACTCCCTCATGCGTTGGTTCGAATCCAGCTACCCCAGTTCTTAGGTAATAAATTCAAGATAAAAAGAAAAATATCTTAGGGTATTTTATTTTTATAATTGAAGGACGTTCGAGATGTTCATGTCGTTGCGGGTGCTTAGGAAAAAAATTATAAGTATGTCAAGTTAAAAAGACTTGATTGTTGGAGGATTTTTTAGATGAATGAATTTGAAGATTTGCTAAATAGCGTTAGCCAAGTTGAACCTGGTGATGTTGTTAGTGCTGAAGTATTGACAGTTGATGCTAATCAAGCTAACGTTGCAATCTCTGGAACTGGTGTTGAAGGTGTCTTGACTCTTCGCGAATTGACAAACGATCGCGATGCAGATATCAATGACTTTGTAAAAGTAGGTGAAGTATTTGATGTTCTTGTACTTCGTCAAGTAGTTGGTAAAGATACTGATACAGTAACATACCTTGTATCTAAAAAACGCCTTGAAGCTCGCAAAGCATGGGACAAACTTGTAGGACGCGAAGAAGAAGTTGTTACAGTTAAAGGAACTCGCGCTGTTAAAGGTGGACTTTCAGTAGAATTTGAAGGTTTGCGTGGATTTATCCCAGCTTCAATGTTGGATACTCGTTTCGTACGTAACACTGAGCGTTTTGTAGGTCAAGAATTTGAAGCTAAAATCAAAGAAGTTGACCCTAAAGAAAACCGCTTCATCCTTTCACGTCGTGAAGTTGTAGAAGCAGCTACTGCAGCAGCTCGTGCAGAAGTTTTCGGTAAATTGGCTGCTGGTGATGTAGTAACTGGTAAAGTTGCTCGTATCACAAGCTTCGGTGCTTTCATCGACCTTGGTGGTGTTGATGGATTGGTTCACTTGACTGAATTGTCACACGAACGTAACGTTTCTCCAAAATCAGTTGTAACTGTTGGTGAAGAAGTAGAAGTGAAAATCCTTGACCTTAACGAAGAAGAAGGACGTGTATCACTTTCACTTAAAGCAACAACACCTGGACCATGGGATGGCGTTGAGCAAAAATTGGCTAAAGGTGACGTTGTAGAAGGTACAGTTAAACGTTTGACTGACTTCGGTGCATTTGTTGAAGTATTGCCAGGTATCGATGGA
Source organism: Streptococcus infantis (assembly GCF_047463175.1). Lineage (GTDB taxonomy): Bacteria > Bacillota > Bacilli > Lactobacillales > Streptococcaceae > Streptococcus > Streptococcus infantis_AC. The sequence continues at coordinate 443,015 of NZ_JASHEJ010000001.1, read as the reverse complement.
CTTGTTCACGTATCACAAATTTCACACAAACGTATTGAAAATCCAAAAGAAGCTCTTACAGTTGGTCAAGAAGTTACTGTTAAAGTTCTTGATGTTAATGCTGATGCAGAACGCGTTTCACTTTCTATCAAAGCTCTTGAAGAACGTCCAGCTCAAGAAGAAGGACAAAACGAAGAAAAACGTGCTCCACGTCCACGTCGTCCAAAACGTCAAGAAAAACGTGACTTTGAACTTCCTGAAACTCAAACAGGATTCTCAATGGCTGACTTGTTCGGAGACATCGAACTTTAATCAATCAGAACTAATTATAAATCCTTTGTTGTAAAACAAGGGATTTTTCTTTTTTCAACTAGTATTTTTTGATATAATGGATTTATGTTACATTCCGAAAAAGAATCAATTTACCAAATTGTAAATGAACAACTTTCTAGTCTTTTAGAAGGTGAGACCAATGTGTTGGCTAATCTATCAAATGCCAGTGCTCTCTTAAAAATGAACTTTCCTCGAACTGTCTTTGCAGGTTTCTATTTATATGACGGAAATGAGCTTATTTTAGGCCCTTTTCAGGGTGGAGTCTCATGTGTTAGAATTGCGCTCGGAAAAGGAGTTTGTGGTGAGTCAGCGGCTAGTCGTCAAACAGTTATCGTTGGTGATGTCAAGACTTATTCAAATTATATTTCTTGTGATAGTAGTGCTCGTAGCGAGATCGTACTTCCAATGGTAAAAAATGGACAGCTTCTGGGTGTATTAGATTTGGACTCATCTCATGTTGATGATTATAATGAAATTGATCAACGCTATTTAGAAGAGTTTGTGTCTATTTTACAAGATAAGACAGAATGGAAATTTTCAATGTTTGAGGAGAAGGCATAATGTATCAGGCGCTTTATCGAAAATATAGAAGTCAAAATTTTTCACAGTTAGTGGGCCAGGAAATTGTTGCTAGAACCCTTAAACAGGCTGTGGAACAGGATAAGATTAGTCACGCCTACCTATTTTCAGGGCCTCGTGGAACTGGTAAGACTAGTGTGGCTAAGATTTTTGCTAAGGCTATGAACTGCCCTAATCAAGTAGGGGGAGAACCTTGTAATAACTGTTATATCTGTCAAGCTGTTACGGATGGAAGTTTAGAAGACGTTATCGAAATGGATGCGGCTTCTAATAATGGGGTTGATGAAATTCGTGATATTCGTGACAAATCAACTTATGCTCCAAGTATAGCTCAGTATAAGGTCTATATCATTGACGAGGTTCATATGCTTTCAACAGGTGCCTTTAATGCCCTTTTGAAAACACTGGAAGAACCAACTCCAAATGTAGTCTTTATTTTGGCAACGACTGAGCTTCATAAGATTCCTGCAACTATTTTGTCTCGTGTTCAACGATTTGAGTTTAAGTCTATTAAGACTCAGGATATTCGAGATCATATCTTCCAGATTTTAGAAAAAGAAGGAATTGATTACGAAACAGAAGCTGTTGAAATTATTGCTAGAAGAGCTGAAGGTGGTATGAGAGATGCCTTGTCAATTCTAGACCAGGCATTAAGCTTAACCCAAGAAGCTACATTGACAACTGCAGTCTCAGAAGAAATCACTGGTACCATTAGTTTAAGTGCCTTAGATCATTACGTAGCTGCTTTAGCTCAAAAGGATGTACCGGGAGCCCTTCAAAATCTTGATCTGATTTTTGAGAATGGAAAGAGCATGACACGTTTTGTAGTTGATTTGCTACAATATCTCCGTGATATCTTAATTGTTCAAGCAGGTGGAGAAAATACACATCATAGTGATGCATTTGAGAGAAACTTAGCTCTTCCGCAGGATGTCTTGTTTGAGATGATTAGTCTTGCTACTAGAAGTCTAGCTGATATTAAGGCTAGCCTACAACCTAAAATTTATGCCGAAATGATGACTATTCGTTTAGCAGAAATCGATTCTCAACCAGAACTTTCAGGTGAGGTGGCTGAGGAATTGTCTTCTCTTCGAGAAGAAGTTGCACGATTGAAACAAGCTCTTGCCAATGTTGGTTCTAATCCCAAACAAACTGTTTCTACACCAAGTCGTCCGACTAACAGTAAGTCAATCTATCGTGTAGACCGAAATAAGGTGCAGTCTATTCTTCAAGAAGCAGTAGAAAATCCAGACTTAGCTCGTCAAAACTTAATCCGTCTTCAGAATGCTTGGGGAGAAGTCATTGAAAGCTTATCTGGTCCAGATAAGGCACTCTTGGCTGGTTCTAAACCAGTTGCTGCTAATGAACATCATGCGATTTTGGCTTTTGAATCGAATTTCAATGCCGGTCAAACCATGAAACGAGACAATCTAAACACTATGTTTGGCAATATTCTTAGTTGCGCTGCTGGATTTTCTCCAGAGATTCTTGCTATTTCTATGGAAGAATGGAAGGAAGTTCGAGCTGCATTTTCAAGCAGAGCTAAAAGTTCTCAAGAACAAGTCGTGAAGGAAGAACCCGAAGAGTCCATACTTCCTCAAGGCTTTGAATTTTTAGCAGATAAAGTGACCATAGCTGAAGATTAAAGGGAATTGGTGGTAAAAGACTATGAACAGACAACAATTTATTATCATGGCCTTATTTACTGCTGCTGAGACTTATTTCTTTAATGAATCCATCATGGAGCAACGGTATATCATGGCCTTGCTTTGGGCTATTTTGATCCTGAGAAATTTTCGCGTGAGTTATATCATGGGTAAAATTGTGAGCGCTATAGATGATCATTTTCAAGGGAAGAAGTAGCTCCTAGCTTCTAGACAAAATCAAAGCCTTTTAGGCTTTTTTTTGTTATACTATTAAGGTATATTTATTGACATTTTACTGTGTTTTTCTAGGGATTTAAAAAGGTTAAATTTCAGGTAAATACAGTAAAAAGGATGAAAAGAAAGGAACAATCATGTCAGTATTAGAGATCAAAGATCTTCATGTTGAAATTGAAGGTAAGGAAATTTTGAAAGGGGTTAATTTGACCCTCAAAACAGGAGAGATTGCAGCTATCATGGGACCAAATGGGACTGGTAAATCAACTCTTTCTGCAGCTATCATGGGAAACCCTAACTATGAAGTCACTAAAGGTGAAGTCTTGTTTGACGGTGTAAACATCCTTGAATTGGAAGTGGATGAGCGTGCGCGTATGGGACTTTTCCTTGCCATGCAATATCCATCAGAAATTCCTGGGATTACCAATGCTGAGTTTCTTCGTGCAGCTATGAATGCTGGTAAAGAAGATGATGAGAAGATTTCAGTTCGTGAATTTATCACTAAGTTAGACGAAAAAATGGAATTGCTCAACATGAAAGAAGAAATGGCAGAGCGTTATCTCAACGAAGGTTTCTCAGGTGGTGAGAAAAAACGTAACGAAATTCTTCAACTCTTGATGTTGGAACCAACTTTTGCCCTCTTAGATGAGATTGACTCTGGTCTTGACATTGATGCACTTAAAGTTGTCTCTAAAGGTGTGAATGCTATGCGTGGTGAAGGTTTTGGTGCTATGATCATTACTCACTACCAACGTCTTTTGAACTATATCACACCAGATGTGGTACACGTTATGATGGAAGGTCGTGCTGTTCTTTCTGGTGGTCCAGAATTGGCTGCACGCTTGGAACGTGAAGGATACGCGAAACTAGCTGAAGAACTTGGCTATGACTACAAGGAAGAATTGTAATTCCCTCGTATCTTTTAGGAGAAGTAAATGACTAAAGAAACTATTAAACTTTTTTCAGAAATGCACGCTGAACCAAGCTGGTTGTCAGACCTCCGTCAAAAAGCTTTTGATAAGATTGAGAGTTTGGAATTGCCAGTCATTGAGCGTGTAAAATTTCACCGTTGGAATCTTGGTGATGGTACTATCACTGAAAGTGAACCAACAGCAAATATTCCAGATTTTACAGCTATTGACAATCAGTTGAAATTGGTACAATTAGGTACTCAAACAGTCTTTGAGCAAATTCCAGTTGAGTTGGCTGAACAAGGAGTGGTCTTTTCAGACTTCCATTCGGCTTTAGAAGAAATTCCAGAACTCGTAGAAGAATTCTTCATGTCATCAGTAAAATACGACGATGACAAATTGGCTGCTTATCATACTGCTTACTTTAATAGTGGCGCTGTTCTCTATATTCCAGACAATGTCGAAATCACAGAACCAATCGAAGGAATTTTCTACCAAGATAGTGATAGTGATGTGCCATTTAACAAGCATATTCTGATCATTGCAGGTAAAAACTCAAAAATCAGCTACCTCGAACGTTTAGAATCACGCGGTGAGGGTAGTGCTAAGGCGACTGCTAATATCACTGTTGAAGTGATTGCACGTTCTGGTGCTCAAGTGAAATTTGCTGCAATTGATCGTCTTGGTGAGAATGTCACTGCCTACATTAGCCGTCGTGGTAAATTAGGTAACGATGCAAGTATTGACTGGGCTATCGGTGTCATGAACGAAGGAAATGTTGTTGCTGACTTTGATAGTGACCTACTTGGAAATGGTAGCCATGCAGACCTCAAGGTCGTAGCTCTTTCAAGTGGTCGTCAGGTGCAAGGGATTGATACTCGAGTAACTAACTATGGTTGCAACTCTATCGGTAATATCCTTCAACATGGAGTAATTCTTGAAAAAGCAACTTTGACCTTCAATGGTATTGGCCACATCATCAAGGGTGCTAAGGGAGCAGATGCCCAACAAGAAAGCCGTGTTCTTATGCTTTCTGACCAAGCGCGTTCAGATGCTAACCCAATTCTTTTGATTGATGAAAATGACGTTACTGCAGGACACGCAGCTTCTATTGGTCAAGTTGATCCAGAAGATATGTACTACCTCATGAGCCGTGGATTGGACAAGGCAACTGCAGAACGTTTGGTTGTTCGTGGTTTCCTTGGATCCGTTATCGTTGAGATCCCTGTCAAGGAAGTTCGTGATGAAATGATTGCGACGATCGAAGAAAAATTGTCAAAACGCTAAGGGGAAGCCTATGTTAGATGCAGAAGCGATTCGCAAGGATTTTCCAATTTTAGATCAGATTGTTAATGACGAACCTCTGGTTTATTTGGATAATGCTGCGACGACACAAAAACCACTAGCTGTTCTGGAAGCCATTAACCGCTACTATGAACAGGATAATGCCAATGTTCACCGAGGGGTTCATACTTTGGCAGAGCGTGCGACAGCATCTTATGAAGCTGCTCGTGAAACCATTCGCAAGTTCATCAACGCAGGTTCGACAAAGGAAGTACTCTTCACTAGAGGAACTACGACTAGTCTCAACTGGGTGGCACGTTTCGCTGAGGAAATCTTGACTGAAGATGACCAGGTCTTGATTTCAGTCATGGAACACCATTCCAATATTATCCCATGGCAGGAAGCTTGTCGTAAGACCGGAGCTGAGTTAGTCTATGTCTATCTTAAGGACGGGTCTCTAGATATGGATGATTTGCGTTCTAAATTGACTGACAAGGTTAAGTTTGTTTCGCTAGCTCACGCCTCAAATGTCCTTGGTGTGATTAATCCTATCAAAGAAATCACTCAATTGGCTCACCAAGTTGGAGCCATCATGGTGGTAGATGGTGCTCAATCTACGCCTCATATGAAGATTGATGTACAGGATTTGGATGTGGATTTCTTTGCCTTTTCAGGTCACAAGATGGCTGGTCCGACTGGTATTGGCGTCCTTTACGGTAAAGAAAAGTATCTGGAGCAAATGTCACCAGTTGAATTTGGCGGTGAGATGATTGATTTTGTCTACGAGCAATCTGCTAGTTGGAAGGAATTGCCTTGGAAATTCGAGGCTGGAACTCCCAATATGGCTGGTGCTATTGGACTAGCAGCTGCCGTGGATTATCTTGAAAAGATTGGCATGGACGTCATTGAAGCTCACGAACAGGAATTGATCGCATACGTCTATCCAAAATTACAGGCAATTGAAGGATTGACCATTTATGGTTCGCAAGATTTGGCTCAACGTTCAGGTGTCATTGCCTTTAACCTAGGTGACCTTCATCCTCACGACCTTGCGACAGCTCTGGATTATGAAGGTGTAGCAGTTCGTGCCGGTCACCATTGCGCTCAACCCTTGCTCCAGTATTTGGAAGTCCCAGCAACTGCTCGTGCAAGTTTTTATATCTACAATACCAAGGCAGATTGCGATAAACTAGTCGATGCCTTACTAAAGACAAAGGAGTTTTTCAATGGCACTTTCTAAACTAGATAGTCTATATATGGCAGTGGTAGCAGACCATTCGAAAAATCCCCATCACCAAGGGAAATTAGAAGATGCTGAGCAAATCAGTCTCAACAATCCAACCTGCGGGGATGTTATCAACCTCTCTGTTAAGTTTGGTGCTGACGATCGTTTGGAAGATATCGCTTTTCTAAACTCTGGTTGTACCATCTCAACTGCCTCTGCTAGTATGATGACAGATGCAGTTTTAGGAAAGACCAAGCAAGAAATCCTAGAGCTTGCGACCATTTTTTCTGAAATGGTTCAAGGTCAAAAGGATGAGCGTCAAGATCAACTTGGAGATGCAGCTTTCTTATCAGGTGTTGCCAAATTCCCTCAACGAATCAAATGCGCAACCCTAGCTTGGAATGCCCTTAAGAAAACAATTGAAGACCAAGAAAACAAATAAGACAAGCTTTCTTTGTCTTATAAATCATTAGAAATAAAGAATGAAAGAAAGGATATTATGGCTGAAGAAAGAGTAGAACCAAAACCAATTGACCTTGGTGAATATAAATTTGGTTTCCATGACGATGTAGAGCCTGTCCTATCGACAGGAAAAGGATTGAATGAAGATGTCATTCGTGAACTATCAGCAGCTAAGGGAGAACCTGAGTGGATGTTGGAATTCCGTTTGAAATCTTATGAAACCTTCAAAAAAATGCCCATGCAAACTTGGGGAGCAGACTTGTCAGAGATTGACTTTGACGACTTGATCTACTACCAAAAACCATCTGATAAACCAGCCCGTTCTTGGGATGACGTTCCTGAAAAAATCAAAGAAACCTTTGAACGAATCGGGATTCCTGAAGCTGAGCGTGCCTATCTAGCTGGAGCTTCTGCCCAGTATGAGTCAGAAGTGGTCTACCATAACATGAAGGAAGAATTTGAGAAGTTAGGAATTATCTTTACAGATACAGATTCTGCCCTCAAGGAATACCCAGACTTGTTTAAGCAATACTTTGCTAAGTTAGTACCGCCGACAGATAACAAGTTGGCTGCCCTCAACTCAGCAGTATGGTCTGGTGGAACCTTTATCTATGTACCAAAAGGTGTCAAGGTAGATATTCCGCTTCAAACCTATTTCCGTATCAATAACGAAAATACAGGTCAGTTTGAACGTACCTTAATCATCGTTGATGAGGGAGCAAGTGTCCACTACGTAGAAGGATGTACAGCGCCAACATATTCAAGCAACAGCTTGCATGCTGCTATTGTAGAAATATTTGCTTTGGACGGAGCTTATATGCGTTATACGACTATTCAAAACTGGTCTGATAACGTCTATAATTTGGTTACAAAACGTGCTAAAGCTTTGAAAGATGCGACTGTTGAGTGGATTGATGGAAACTTAGGTGCCAAAACAACTATGAAATATCCATCAGTTTACCTTGATGGAGAAGGAGCGCGTGGTACCATGCTTTCGATTGCCTTTGCTAATGCAGGGCAACACCAAGATACTGGTGCTAAGATGATCCACAATGCTCCACATACGAGCTCGTCTATTGTCTCTAAATCAATCGCTAAAGGTGGAGGTAAGGTAGACTACCGTGGACAAGTAACCTTTAATAAAAACTCTAAGAAATCTGTTTCTCACATCGAGTGTGACACCATTATCATGGATGACTTGTCAGCGTCAGATACCATTCCATTTAATGAAATCCACAACTCACAAGTTGCATTGGAGCACGAAGCCAAGGTTTCTAAGATTTCAGAAGAACAACTCTATTACCTTATGAGTCGTGGCTTGTCAGAGACCGAAGCAACTGAAATGATTGTCATGGGATTTGTAGAGCCATTTACAAAAGAACTTCCAATGGAGTATGCAGTTGAGCTTAACCGCTTGATTAGCTATGAAATGGAAGGATCGGTAGGATAAGGGAAAAAAGGAGAAGCAAATGGGATTCTTAAAAAAATTATTTGGTAATATCGAGAAAGCGAATAAAGGCGAAATTTCTGCCGAGGGAATTGTTCCACCTTTCACAATTGATTTAGTAGAAGAAGCTGATGATTATTGGAGACAAATGGAACAAAACCTCTTGATAAACGCTATCAAGGCTGTTGGTGGTCCCGATGCGGTAGAACGTGCTTTTATTCTTACCAATTTTAAGAAAAATCAAGAAACCTTTGAGCTCTTTTATCAGGTAGATGGTCATTTACTTTCTTGGCGAGAGATGGATGCAAGTGTTGTAGATAAAATCAGCGATCAACTTCTTCCACAAGCAACAGAAGTTGCCCAAGCAGTAAATGAGAATTATGAAGAGGCAAATGTACCGGTAATCGACTACGCTATGCTTCAGTTTGAAACTGCAACCATGGCTTGGTTTGGACGGAAGCTTACAACAGCTTCTCCTGAAACCAAATTGACTTTTGAAGAATTGGTATCTGGTTGGCGCGCTATTTTGGAAAAAGAAGTACCAAATCGTCCATTAGATAGTGACCGTCCTTTCCCATACTACGAAGTATAATAATTGTTGAATTTTAACTATAAATAAAAACTGAGCAAATATTACATTTGTTCAGTTTTTTTAGATATAATTTTATAAATATTCACAAAATACATTATCTGTGGTAAAATAAAACAATTATTGTTAGTGGAGATCAAGAATGAATATTTTTAGAACAAAAGACTTCAGTCCAAGTAAAACAGAAATGCATCGTCATTTGAAATTATGGGATTTAATTCTTTTAGGAATTGGTGCTATGGTGGGAACAGGTATCTTTACCATTACAGGAACAGCTGCAGCAACACTAGCAGGACCTGCTCTTGTGGTATCTATCGTGATTTCTGCGATCTGTGTTTCCTTATCGGCGCTCTTTTTTGCAGAATTTGCTTCTCGTGTTCCAGCAACTGGTGGGGCATATAGTTATTTATATGTGGTTTTGGGAGAATTTCCAGCTTGGATAGCTGGTTGGCTAACTATCATGGAATTTATGACAGCAGTCTCTGGTGTGGCTTCAGGTTGGGCTGCCTATTTTAAGGGTTTGCTTAGTCATTACGGAATTACCTTGCCACAAGCCTTGAATGGAACTTTTAATCCTGAGCATGGTACTTATATTGATTTTTTGCCAATTTTAGTAATTATGCTTGTTACAGCAGTCGTCCTCATGAATTCGAAAGCAGCTCTTCGTTTTAATTCTATTCTTGTTGTTTTAAAATTTTCTGCTCTTGCCTTATTTATCCTAGTTGGTATTTGGTACATTAAACCTGAAAATTGGTCAGATTTTGCACCATTTGGTTTTGGTCAGATTTATGGAGGAAGCACTGGAATTATGGCAGGTGCTTCACTCATGTTCTTTGGATTCTTAGGTTTTGAGTCCATTTCTATGGCAGTTGATGAAATTCAAAATCCACAAAAGAATATTCCACGTGGGATTGTTTTATCCTTAATCATTGTAACTATTCTATATGCCATGGTTACCTTGATATTGACAGGTATCGTTCACTATAGCAAGCTCAATGTTGATGATGCAGTGGCTTTTGCGCTGAGAAGTATCGGTATTGGTTGGGCAGCTAATTATGTTTCACTTGTTGCAATTTTTACCTTGATTACGGTATGTATTTCAATGACCTATGCCTTGTCACGAATGATTTATAGCTTGGCCCGCGATGGACTATTGCCTCAAAGCTTCAAACAAGTAACCAAGACTAGTCGCGTTCCAAAGAATGCAACCATTTTAACAGGTGGAGTTTCAGCGATTGCAGCGGGTGTCTTCCCTTTGGCAAGTATCGCAGCTTTTCTCAATATCTGTACCTTAGCCTATCTTATTCTCTTAGCCTATGGAATTATCAAATTGAGAAAAGATAAGGGTATGCCCAAAGAGGGAGAATTTAAAACGCCCTTGGTTCCTTTTCTACCAATCTTATCAATTCTGATTTGTCTGTCCTTTATGCTTCAATACAATCTTGAAACTTGGATAGCATTTGTATTAGCCTTAGTAGTAGGAGTTATTACTTACTTTACTTATGGCTATAAGCATTCGATTTTAGCTGAAAATGAATAAAGAAAAATCGCGAGTTATCGCGATTTTTTTATAATTTTTCATTGACGAATCGGATGAAGCGATTCCACCAAACTTTTAAGAAGAAGGCTTTCTCTACATTTTTATCAGAAATCATTTCAAAGGTTGGTTTGTCAGTGGTGATATAACCTTGACCAACTAAGTCCTTGTCATCATAGGTCAGATGTCCAACGACTGTACCTGCTTCAAGTGGTGCAGTATGCTCAGTACTATCAGGTGTGTAAGTAACAGATGACTGTGCTCGACTACCGAGACGCTGAACAATTTTTATATCTTCTTTAGCAACTGCTGTAACCGTATCTTGCTTTCCGTCATAAACTGGAGATTTGCTATCTTGGTAGCTTTCTCCTTGATTGACGATTGTTTGAAGAGCGAAATTAGATGAGATATAATCTAGAAGAGCTGAAGTTGCTGTGAAACGAGCGTAGGGATTGGTATCTTGGTTGTCAGCGTTAAGGACAACTGTAATGATTCGCATTCCTTTTTCTACAGTTGTTCCGACAAAGGATGCTCCAGCTTTATCAGTCGTACCAGTTTTAAGACCATCAACACCACCACGATAGGCAGGTAATCCCTCTAACATATAGTTTGTAGAATGAATAGTCATCCCTGCAAAAGTAGAAGAAGGTTTCTTTGTGATTTCTAAAACCTGAGGATACTTGAGGATAAGATTACGAGCGACAACTGCAACATCATAGGCACTCATCTTGTTTTCGTCATCTTTCTTAGAACCAGGATAGATATTATTCCCAAGAGTTTCATTATTTAGACCAGTTGTATTGACGAGGGTAGCATCTTGAATTCCCCATTCAAGAAGTTTAGCCTTCATCATATCAACAAAGTCTTTTTCAGATCCAGCAACCTTTTCTGCCAACGCGATAGCTGCACTATTGGCACTAGATACCAATGTTGCTTCTAGCAACTCTTCAACAGTGTAGTTACGAGCTTCCATAGGAACGTTACTTGCTTCGGAGTTGGTTGTGAGCTGGTAGGGGTAATCGGAAATTTCCACTGGAGTAGAAAGAGTGATTTTGCCTTGCTCTAGAGCTTCATATACTAGGTAGACGGTAAGTAGTTTACTGATAGAGGCAATTTCAACCGGTTGTGTCGCATCTTTTTCATACAAAATCTTACCACTGTTAGCCTCAACAGCGATGGCGTGTTTTGCTGCGACATCAAAATCCTGAGCAAAAACAGTAGTAGCCGAACCAAATGAAATAAGCGTGATTAATGTTAAAAATAATTTCTTCATAGTAATTGTATTCTATCATAAAGACAAAAAATATTCTTGTTTTTATAATGAAGGTTATCAATCTTTTTCGAAATATGGTAAAATAGGAAAAAGAGGAGGTGGCTTATGTTTCGGAGAAATAAATTGTTCTTCTGGACCACTGAGATATTATTAATTACCTTAATTTTCTACTTATGGAGAGAAATGGGTGCTATTATTACACCGTTTGTAAGTGTCGTAAATACAATCATGATTCCCTTCTTATTAGGAGGATTTCTCTACTACTTAACAAATCCAATTGTCATTTTTTTAGAGAAGGAATGTCGCATTAATCGAATCATTGGTATTTTGTTAACACTTTGTGTTCTCTTTGGAACCATAGTGATAGCTGTCGTCTATCTCTTGCCGATTTTAATTAATCAGTTGAGTAGCTTGATTAATTCTAGCCAAGATATCTATTCTCGAATCCAAGATTTAGTGATAGAATTATCGAAATATCCTACTTTCCAAGAGCTAGATATTCAACAAACAATCCAACAATTAAATCTTTCTTATGTCGATATTTTACAAAATATCTTAAATAGTGTGACAAATAGTGTAGGAAGTGTCCTTTCAGCTTTGGTAAGCACTGTTTTAATTATCATTATGACACCGGTTTTTTTGATTTATTTCCTTTTGGATGGTCATAAATTCTTACCGATGCTAGAAAGAACTATTTTAAGGCGAGACAAACTCAATATATCTGGTTTAATAACAAACTTGAATGAGACTATTTCCCGTTACATAAGTGGAGTATCAATCGATGCATTTATTATCGGGTGTTTGGCTTTTATCGGTTATAGTGTGATTGGCTTAAAATATGCATTAGTATTTGCTATTTTCTCAGGTTTAGCAAATTTGATTCCTTATGTTGGACCGAGTATTGGACTAATTCCGATGATTATTTCAAACCTGTTTACGGATCCTCAAAAGATGATTATAGCAGTTATCTATATGCTGATTGTCCAACAAGTAGATGGGAATATCCTATACCCTCGTATTGTTGGTGGAGTCATGAAAGTTCATCCGATTACAATTCTCGTGCTATTATTGTTGTCAAGTAATATCTATGGTGTCGTAGGTATGATCGTTGCCGTTCCTACCTACTCAATTCTCAAAGAAATATCCAAATTCCTAGTCCGACTTTATGAAAAACATAAAGAAGTACAAGAAGTGGGAGAAAAATAAAGATTTTAAAAAGAAACGGATTCATCTGTTTCTTTTTTTATCAATAAATCGACAACTTATAGTAAGATTAAGAATAATTAATAAAAACTTTGTAAAACACTTGCAATTTAGCTAAAATTTGATAAAATAGTAAGGAAAGTTAGACTGTATTGCCTACTGTCTATCTATAAAATATATTTTATTGGAGGCTTTTACTCAAATGGCAAAAGAAAAATACGATCGTAGTAAACCACACGTTAACATTGGTACTATCGGACACGTTGACCACGGTAAAACTACCCTAACTGCAGCTATCACAACTGTATTGGCACGTCGCTTGCCTTCAGCAGTTAACCAACCTAAAGACTATGCGTCTATCGATGCTGCTCCTGAAGAACGCGAACGCGGTATCACTATCAACACTGCGCACGTTGAGTACGAAACTGAAAAACGTCACTACGCTCACATCGACGCTCCAGGACACGCGGACTACGTTAAAAACATGATCACTGGTGCCGCTCAAATGGACGGAGCTATCCTTGTAGTAGCTTCAACTGACGGACCAATGCCACAAACTCGTGAGCACATCCTTCTTTCACGTCAGGTTGGTGTTAAACACCTTATCGTCTTCATGAACAAGATTGACTTGGTTGACGACGAAGAATTGCTTGAATTGGTTGAAATGGAAATCCGTGACCTTCTTTCAGAATACGACTTCCCAGGTGACGATCTTCCAGTTATCCAAGGTTCAGCTCTTAAAGCTCTTGAAGGTGACTCTAAATACGAAGACATCATCATGGAATTGATGAACACTGTTGATGAGTACATTCCAGAACCAGAACGTGACACTGACAAACCATTGCTTCTTCCAGTCGAGGACGTATTCTCAATCACTGGACGTGGTACAGTTGCTTCAGGACGTATCGACCGTGGTACTGTTCGTGTCAACGACGAAATCGAAATCGTTGGTATCAAAGAAGAAACTTCAAAAGCAGTTGTTACTGGTGTTGAAATGTTCCGTAAACAACTTGACGAAGGTCTTGCAGGAGATAACGTAGGTGTCCTTCTTCGTGGTGTTCAACGTGACGAAATCGAACGTGGACAAGTTATCGCTAAACCAGGTTCAATCAACCCACACACTAAATTCAAAGGTGAAGTATACATCCTTACTAAAGAAGAAGGTGGACGTCACACTCCATTCTTCAACAACTACCGCCCACAATTCTACTTCCGTACTACTGACGTTACAGGTTCAATCGAACTTCCAGCAGGTACTGAAATGGTAATGCCAGGTGATAACGTGACAATCGACGTTGAGTTGATCCACCCAATCGCCGTAGAACAAGGTACTACATTCTCTATCCGTGAGGGTGGACGTACTGTTGGTTCAGGTATGGTTACAGAAATCGAAGCTTAATTCGATTTAGTTCCCAGAAGAACAATTATTTAAGTCAGACATTAAAAGAATCTTGCTATGCAAGGTTCTTTTTTTCTAGCTATACAAAGGCAAAATGAGACAGTATGGTAGTTGATTACGAATATAGAAACTTAATTAAATAATTGTCTTATTTATTAACGAATGTATATTCTAGTTTTTCAGAATAAATTTTTATTAGGTTAAAAAGCTTTTCACAAATGCCTGTTTTTTTGATAGAATAGAAGGAAGAAAAAAAGAAATGAGTTCGTCATGTCAAAAGGATTTTTAGTCTCTTTAGAGGGGCCAGAGGGAGCTGGGAAAACGAGTGTGCTTGAAGCTATCCTTCCTTTGTTAGAAGAAAAGAATATTGAGTTTTTAACAACACGTGAGCCAGGTGGTGTTTTGATTGGTGAGAAGATTCGAGGAATCATTTTAAATCCTAGTCATACTCAGATGGATCCAAAGACTGAGTTGCTTCTCTATATTGCAAGTCGAAGACAGCACCTAGTAGAGAAGGTCTTGCCAGCACTTGCAGCTGGAAAATTGGTCATCATGGATCGTTTTATTGATAGTTCAGTTGCTTATCAAGGCTTTGGTCGTGGTTTGAATATTGAAGCTATTGACTGGCTCAATCAATTTGCGACAGATGGTCTCAAGCCAGATTTGACACTTTATTTTGATATTGAAGTGGAGAAGGGGCTTGAAAGAATCGCGGCAAACAGCAATCGCGAAGTCAACCGTTTGGACTTGGAAGGTTTAGACTTGCACAGAAAAGTTCGTCAAGGCTATCTTTCCCTTCTTGAGAAAGAAGGTGAGCGTATTGTTAAAATTGATGCGAGTTTACCACTAAATCAAGTGGTTGAAAATACTAAACAAGTTTTATTTGACAGAATGGGGCTGACAGAATGATTCAAGAGCAATTAAGAGCTTGTCAACCCCAGCAATTTGAACGGTTTGTTCGCATCTTAGAACAAAGACAGCTCAATCATGCTTATCTCTTTTCAGGGTATTTCGGAAGCATGGAGATGGCCTTATTTCTGTCTAAGAGTTTGTTCTGTACAGAAAAACAAGGTGTCTTGCCTTGCGAGTCTTGCCGAAATTGTAAGTTGATTGATCAGGAAGAATTTCCTGATGTCACCATTATTCGTCCGATGAATCAAATCATTAAAACGGAACGAATCCGAGAATTAGTTGGGCAGTTTTCTCAATCAGGAATCGAAAATCAACGTCAGGTTTTTATCATTGAACAAGCAGAAAAAATGCATGCCAATGCCTCCAATTCACTACTAAAGGTCATTGAAGAACCGCAAAGTGAGATTTATATTTTCTTCTTAACCAATGATCAAGAGCAGATGTTACCAACTATCCGAAGTCGGACTCAAATTTTCCAATTTAAGAAGCAAGTCGAAAGCCTTAGGAATCAACTTGAACAAGCAGGATTGGTCAAAAATAAAGCAAGGTTTTTAGCTGAGTTTAGTCAATCGCAAGCAGAAGCCGAAAAACTGACAAATCAAACAAGTTTTTGGACTCTAGTTGAAGAAAGTGAACGATTCTATTCTTGGTTAGATGCTGGAAAAAAGGAATCTTATTTACAGGTCTCAAAATTAGCTAGCTTAGCAGATGACAAAGAAAAACAAGACCAAGTCTTTAGAATTTTAGAAGTTTTAGCAGGTCAAGAGATTCAAAAAAATGCAGCACGTACAATATTGCAAAACCTTCTCGAAGCCAGAAAAATGTGGAAAGCAAATGTGTCTTTCCAGAATTCTTTGGAATACCTAGTTTTACAATAAAATGAACATGAAAACAGAAAAAAGAAAGGGCTGTTCATGAACAAGAAAGAATTATTTGATGCCTTAGATGATTTTTCTCAACAGTTGTTGGCAACCTTGGCAGATGTCGAAGCTATCAAAAAAAATCTCAAGAGTGTTGTAGAAGAGAATACAGCTCTTCGTTTAGAGAACGATAAATTGAGAGAGCGCCTGAATGAGGAAGAAGAAACAGCTCCAACTAAGACCAAGCATGTTAGAGAAAACGTGAGCCGAATCTATGACGACGGTTTTCATGTGTGTCGCGACTTTTATGGTCAACGTCGTGAACAAGATGCAGAATGTATGTTTTGTGATGAATTGTTGTTTAGGGAGTAAGCATGCAGATTCAAAAAAGTTTTAAAGGTCAGTCACCTTATGGTAAGTTATATCTTGTCGCAACGCCGATTGGGAATCTAGAGGATATGACCTTTCGTGCTATTCAGACTTTGAAAGAAGTGGACTGGATTGCTGCCGAGGATACTCGTAATACTGGTCTATTGCTGAAGCATTTCGATATTTCAACAAAACAAATCAGTTTTCATGAGCACAATGCCAAGGAAAAGATTCCAGATTTGATTGGTTTCTTGAAAGCAGGACAAAGTATTGCTCAAGTTTCGGATGCGGGTTTACCAAGTATTTCAGACCCCGGTCATGATTTAGTCAAGGCTGCAATTGAAGAAAATATAGCAGTTGTCACAGTTCCAGGTGCTAGCGCAGGAATTTCTGCCTTGATTGCCAGTGGTTTAGCTCCACAACCTCATATTTTTTATGGATTCTTACCTCGAAAATCGGGACAACAAAAGCAATTTTTCGAATCAAAAAAAGATTATCCTGAGACCCAGATTTTCTATGAATCTCCACATCGTGTGGCTGATACTCTAGAAAATATGCTAGAGGTCTACGGTGATCGTTCAGTTGTTCTAGTTCGAGAATTGACTAAGATTTATGAAGAATACCAACGGGGGAAAATCACTGAGTTGGTTGAAAGTATCTCTGAAACACCGCTCAAGGGGGAGTGTCTTCTGATTGTAGAAGGTGCTAGTCAAGAAGTAGAAGATAAGGATGAAGAGGATTTATTCTCAGAGATCCAAGAGCGCATCCTACAAGGTGTTAAGAAAAATCAAGCCATTAAGGAAGTCGCTAAAATATATCAGTGGAACAAAAGCCAGCTCTATGCATCTTATCATGAATGGGAAGAGAATCAATCGGATGACTAAACAGGGAAGTTTGCCTTCTTCCCTTTTTTTGTTATACTAGTAAAAGAAAAATTAGAAAGATTTGTGGGTGTCAAACAGTCCAGTAGTTTGTTTTGTTATGAACTTAGGTTCCACCCAAAGAGGTATTAGTGTCGTGTCTCAATCTTATATTAATGTTATCGGAGCTGGTTTAGCAGGTTCGGAAGCAGCTTACCAAATCGCAGAGCGTGGTATTCCAGTTAAACTCTATGAAATGCGTGGTGTCAAGTCAACACCCCAGCATAAAACAGATAATTTTGCAGAATTAGTGTGTTCTAACTCATTACGAGGGGATGCTCTTACAAATGCTGTCGGGCTCCTCAAGGAAGAAATGCGTCGTCTTGGTTCTGTGATTTTAGATTCAGCAGAAGCAACGCGGGTTCCTGCAGGTGGAGCGCTTGCGGTTGATCGTGACGGTTTTTCTCAAATGGTTACTGAAAAAATTGCCAATCACCCTTTAATTGAAGTGGTTCGTGATGAAATTACAGAATTGCCGACAGATGCTATTACAGTTGTCGCTACTGGTCCCTTGACTAGCGATGCCCTGGCTGAGAAAATTCATGCCCTTAATGACGGCGATGGCTTCTATTTCTATGACGCGGCAGCGCCTATTATAGACGTCAATACCATCGATATGAGCAAGGTCTATCTCAAGTCTCGGTATGACAAGGGAGAAGCTGCTTACCTCAATGCTCCGATGACCAAGCAAGAGTTTATGGATTTCCATGAAGCCTTGGTCAATGCGGAAGAAGCACCCCTTAATTCTTTTGAAAAAGAAAAGTACTTTGAAGGGTGTATGCCAATTGAAGTTATGGCTAAACGTGGTATCAAAACCATGCTCTATGGCCCTATGAAACCAGTTGGTCTGGAGTATCCAGATGACTACACAGGCCCTCGTGATGGAGAGTTTAAAACCCCTTATGCAGTTGTCCAGCTTCGTCAGGACAATGCAGCTGGAAGTCTTTATAACATCGTTGGTTTCCAAACTCACCTCAAATGGGGAGAGCAGAAGCGTGTCTTCCAAATGATTCCAGGTCTTGAAAATGCTGAGTTTGTTCGCTATGGCGTCATGCATCGTAATTCCTATATGGATTCGCCAAATCTTCTTGAACAGACATACCGTTCTAAGAAACAGCCAAATCTCTTCTTTGCTGGTCAGATGACAGGTGTGGAAGGCTACGTTGAGTCAGCTGCTTCAGGATTGGTTGCGGGGATAAACGCTGCTCGTCTTTTCAAGGGAGAAAGTGAGGCTATTTTCCCAGAGACTACAGCTATCGGTAGTTTAGCTCATTATATCACCCATGCTGATAGCAAGCATTTCCAACCCATGAATGTTAACTTCGGGATTATCAAGGAGCTAGAAGGCGAGCGTATTCGTGATAAAAAGGCTCGTTATGAGAAAATTGCAGAACGCGCCTTGTCTGATTTAGAGAAATTTTTATCTGTCTAATTTTTTTGAAAGAATCGCTCATGATACTATAAAAATCCTTGAAATTGTGATAAAATAGGTAGGATGAAAAAAGGAGAGAGAAAATGGTAGAACCTAAGTATAAACGTATCTTAATCAAGCTATCTGGTGAAGCCCTTGCTGGCGAACGTGGTGTCGGTATTGATATCAAAACCGTCCAAAGTATGGCCCAAGAAATCAAGGAAGTTCACGAGCTAGGAATTGAAATTGCCTTGGTTATCGGTGGTGGAAACCTTTGGCGTGGAGAACCTGCAGCAGAAGCTGGTATGGATCGTGTTCAAGCGGATTACACTGGAATGCTTGGGACAGTCATGAATGCTCTTGTGATGGCAGATTCGTTGCAACAAGCTGGTGTTGATACTCGTGTACAAACAGCTATTGCCATGCAACAAGTAGCAGAGCCTTATATTCGTGGACGTGCCCTTCGCCACCTTGAAAAAGGACGTATCGTTATCTTTGGCGCGGGAATTGGTTCACCTTACTTCTCTACAGATACAACAGCGGCTCTTCGTGCAGCCGAGATTGAAGCGGACGCTATTTTGATGGCTAAGAATGGTGTAGACGGTGTCTACAATGCGGATCCTAAGAAAGATAAAACGGCTGTTAAATTTGAAGAATTGACTCACCGTGATGTTATTAATAAAGGACTCCGTATCATGGATTCAACAGCTTCAACTCTATCTATGGATAACGATATTGACTTGGTAGTCTTTAATATGAATCAACCTGGCAATATCAAACGTGTTGTATTTGGTGAAAATATCGGAACAACTGTTTCAAACAATATCGAAGAAAAGGAATAAGAAAATTATGGCTAACGCAATTGTAGAAAAAGCTAAAGAGAGAATGACTCAATCTCACCACTCACTTGCTCGTGAATTTGGTGGTATCCGTGCAGGTCGTGCTAACGCTAGCTTGCTTGACCGTATTACTGTTGAATACTATGGTGTCGAAACACCTCTTAACCAAATCGCTTCTATCACAATTCCTGAAGCGCGTGTCTTGTTGGTAACACCATTTGATAAATCTTCATTGAAGGATATCGAGCGTGCCTTGAACGCTTCAGATCTTGGTATTACACCAGCTAACGATGGTTCTGTTATTCGCTTGGTAATCCCAGCTCTTACAGAAGAAACTCGTCGCGACCTCGCTAAAGAAGTGAAAAAAGTTGGTGAAAATGCTAAAGTAGCGATCCGTAATATTCGTCGTGACGCTATGGATGAAGCTAAGAAACAAGAAAAAGCAAAAGAAATCACTGAAGATGAATTGAAGACTCTTGAAAAAGATATTCAAAAAGCGACAGACGATGCTGTTAAACACATCGACGACATGACTGCCAATAAAGAAAAAGAAATCTTGGAAGTCTAAGAAATAAACAGAAAAACTCAGTTGGCATTGCTGGCTGAGTTTTATTCGAAAGAAGGAAACATGAATACAAATCTTGCAAGTTTTATCGTTGGACTCATCATCGATGAAAATGACAGTTTTTACTTTGTACAAAAGGATGGTCAAACCTATGCTCTTGCCAAGGAAGAAGGTCAGCATACAGTTGGTGATACTGTTAAAGGTTTCGCCTACACGGATATGAAGCAAAAACTTCGCTTGACAACTCAAGAAGTGACTGCAACTCAGGATCAATTTGGTTGGGGAACGGTAACAGAGGTTCGTAAGGATTTGGGTGTTTTTGTTGATACAGGGCTTCCTGACAAGGAAATCGTAGTGTCACTTGATATCCTACCTGAACTGAAAGAACTTTGGCCTAAGAAGGGCGATAAGCTCTATATTCGTCTAGAAGTAGATAAGAAAGACCGTATCTGGGGAGTTTTGGCTTATCAGGAAGACTTCCAACGTTTGGCACGTCCAGCATACAACAACATGCAAAATCAGAACTGGCCGGCAATCGTTTATCGTCTTAAGTTATCAGGAACTTTTGTCTATCTACCAGAAAACAACATGCTTGGATTTATCCACCCAAGTGAGCGCTATGCAGAGCCACGTTTGGGTCAAGTGTTAGATGTGCGTGTCATTGGTTTCCGTGAAGTTGACCGAACTCTTAATCTATCACTAAAACCTCGCTCTTTTGAGATGTTAGAAAATGATGCACAAATGATTCTGACTTACTTGGAAAGTAATGGTGGATTTATGACCTTAAATGATAAATCTTCACCAGATGACATCAAGGCTACCTTTGGTATCTCAAAAGGTCAGTTTAAAAAAGCGCTTGGTGGTTTAATGAAAGCTGGAAAGATTAAACAAGACCAATTTGGTACAGAGTTAATTTAGGGAGGCTTATGCGAAAATCATTTTATACTTGGCTTATGACAGAGCGTAATCCTAAGAGTCATAGTCCCAAAGCAATTTTAGCGGATCTTGCCTTTGAGGAGTCAGCCTTCCCAAAACATACGGATGATTTCGATCAGGTGAGTCGATTTTTAGAAGAACATGCTAGTTTTTCCTTTAATATGGGAGACTTCGATCGCATCTGGCAGGAATATTTAGAACATTAAAAAGGCATAGGTGTTAGGGATAGCAATTTCTAATAGCCTTTGCTATAATAAAAAGAAATTAAAGAGTTAGAGAGGTTCTTTATTTGAAGGAACATTCAATAGACATTCAGTTAAGTCATCCAGATGACCTGTTTCATCTTTTTGGTTCCAA
The DNA here is from genome assembly GCF_047463175.1 of Streptococcus infantis. Taxonomy (GTDB): domain Bacteria; phylum Bacillota; class Bacilli; order Lactobacillales; family Streptococcaceae; genus Streptococcus; species Streptococcus infantis_AC. The sequence continues at coordinate 421,745 of NZ_JASHEJ010000001.1, read as the reverse complement.
TGAACGCCATCTTCGCTTGATGGAGGATGAGTTAGATGTTATCATCCATGCTCGTACAGAGATTGTACAAGTCTTGGGAGAGGAGTCTTCTTGTGAAGAAGCACGGCAAGTAATTCAAGCCTTGATGGTCTTGGTCAATCGTGGGATGACAGTCGGAACTCCAGATGTGGTGACAGCCATCAATATGGTTAGAAACAATGAAATCGATAAGTTTGTTGCCCTCTATGAAGAAGAGATTATCAAAGACAATACTGGTAAGCCGATTCGGGTCAAGACACTGGGACAAAAACTTTATGTTGATAGTGTTAAGAATCATGATGTTACCTTCGGGATTGGGCCAGCTGGTACGGGTAAAACATTCCTAGCAGTGACCTTGGCTGTTACAGCTCTTAAACGTGGCCAAGTCAAGCGTATTATCCTGACTCGTCCAGCAGTAGAAGCTGGAGAAAGCCTAGGATTTCTACCTGGTGATTTGAAAGAAAAGGTGGATCCTTATCTTCGACCAGTCTATGATGCTTTATATCAGATCTTAGGGAAGGACCAAACAACTCGTCTCATGGAGAGAGAAATTATTGAGATTGCACCTTTGGCCTACATGCGTGGACGTACCTTGGATGATGCCTTTGTCATCTTGGATGAAGCCCAAAATACTACTATCATGCAGATGAAGATGTTCTTGACACGTCTTGGATTCAATTCTAAAATGATTGTCAATGGCGATATTAGCCAGATAGACCTGCCGCGTAATGTTAAATCAGGTTTGATTGATGCCCAGGAAAAACTTAAGAATATTCACCAGATCGACTTTGTACACTTCTCAGCCAAGGATGTGGTTCGCCATCCAGTCGTTGCTCAGATTATCAGAGCCTATGAACCTCGACCTGTCAAAGCTGAAGAAAATCATGAAGAAACAGAATAAAGAAAAAGAGCAGTTGAAAAACTGCTCTTAATTTTTTGAATTTCTTATTAGACAAGTTCACTGATAGGTGTGAAGTCACGTTCTAAACCTTCAGCAACTGGTTGACTTGTGAGTTGACCTTGATAAGTTGTTACACCTTCAAACAAGCCTGCGTCTTCAAGGATTGCTTTCTTAAATCCTTTTCCTGCCAAGGCTTCGATATAAGGAAGGGTCACATTTGTAAGGGCGATAGTAGAAGTACGAGCAACGGCTCCAGGAATGTTAGCAACTGCATAGTGGAGGACACCGTGTTTCTCATAGACAGGCTCATCATGGGTTGTCACACGGTCAGCAGTTGCAATAACACCACCTTGGTCTACAGCAACGTCTACGATGACAGAACCAGGACGCATTTGTTGAACCATGTCATCTGTCACTAATTTTGGAGCTTTAGCACCAGGAATCAATACTGCACCGATAACAACGTCTGCTTCACGCACACTTGCTTCGATATTAAATGGGTTAGACATGAGTGTTTGGATTTGGTGTCCAAAGACATCTTCAAGTTCAGAGAGACGTTTAGCGCTGATATCTAGAATAGTTACTTGAGCACCTAAACCAAGAGCGATACGTGCTGCGTGTGTACCAACGACACCACCACCGATAATGGTTACTTTTCCTTTTGGTACACCTGGGACACCACCTAAAAGAACTCCAGAACCACCAGCTTGTTTCGTCAAGAAGTGAGCTCCGATTTGGACAGCCATACGACCAGCAACCTCACTCATTGGAACCAATAGAGGAAGTTGACCTTCAGTATTGCGTACAGTTTCATAAGCAACACCAGTTGTTTTTGCTGCAAGCATAGCATCCGCTAATTCTGGGGCTGCTGCCATGTGCAAGTAGGTGAAGAGAAGTAAATCGTCACGCAAGAACTGGTACTCACTAGCAAGGGGTTCCTTGACTTTAACAACTAACTCTGCAGCCCAGGCTTCAGCAGCAGTTGAGACAATCTCAGCTCCTTGCTTTTCATAGTCAGCATCAGCAAAACCAGATCCAAGTCCAGCATTTGTTTCAATGAGGACTCGGTGACCACGACCAACAAGACTTTGTACGCCAGCAGGTGTCAAAGCAACACGATTTTCATTATTTTTAATTTCCTTTGGAATTCCAATTAACATAGAGATTAGCTCCTTATTTAAAATCTAGGTTCTTATACGAAATCATCACAGGAAGAACCCAGTCATTTCTTGTGATGTTCTTATTTTATATAAAACCGCTATAAATTGCAAGAAAAACTTGTAAACCTATTTCTTTTATGTTATTCTTTTAGCAACTTATTTTAGGAGGTGAAATCATGGAATCACTATTTATCAAACTAGCGAAGCATCCCGTTATCGAAACAGAGCGCTTAGTACTTAGACCTGTAACACTTGATGATGCAGAAGCCATGTTTGAATATGCCTCAGATAAGGAAAATACACGCTACACTTTTCCAACCAATCAAAGTATAGAGGAAACAAAGAATAACATTGCCCAGTTTTATCTAGCCAATCCATTAGGTCGATGGGGAATTGAATTAAAAAGTACAGGAGAGTTTATCGGAACCATTGACCTGCACAAGATCGATACTGTTCTTAAGAAGGCAGCCATTGGGTATATTATCAATCAAAAATATTGGAATCAAGGTTTGACAACTGAAGCCAATCGAGCTGTAATTGAACTGGCTTTTGAAAAGATAGGAATGAATAAGTTAGATGTCTTTCATGATAAGGATAATCTCGCATCAGGAAAGGTCATGGAGAAATCAGGAATGCGTTTCTCTCACGAAGAACCATATGCTAGAATGGATAAAAGTGAATCTGGAAGATTCGTAACAGATGTCCATTATGTCTTGACCAAGGAAGATTATTTTGCAAATAAGTAAGCAGTTGAAAAGATTTTTCAGCTGTTTTTTCTTTCTCTTACGAATAAGCTAAGAGAGGAGAAAATATGGAAGAACTTATTGAGAAAATCAAAGAATATAAAATCATTGTTATCTGTGCTAGTTTGGGCTTGGTCTTAGGCGGATTTTTCCTCCTGAAGCCAGTCGCTCAAACACCGGCTAAGGAAAGCAATTTGCAAACAGAAGTTACAACTGTTTCAAAGGATTCGACGGAGGAAAAGGAAGATAAAAATCAGAAGGAAGAAGTGGTGGAGCAAGATCTGATTACTGTTGATGTAAAAGGTGCGGTCAAATCACCTGGAATTTATGATTTGCCAGTTGGAAGTCGTATCAACGATGCTGTCCAAAAAGCTGGTGGCTTGACAGATAATGCTGATAGTAAGTCTATCAATCTTGCCCAGAGAATTAGTGACGAAGCACTTGTTTATGTTCCGACTAAGGAAGAAACTACCAGTCAAGAGGCGCATTCAAATGCTTCCAACACCAAAGAAAATAAGAAAGTCAATCTCAATAAAGCCAGTTTAGAGGAGCTGAAACAAGTCAAGGGGTTGGGAGCCAAACGTGCTCAGGATATCATTGACCATCGTGAGTCCAACGGTAAGTTTAAGTCAGTTGATGAGCTCAAAAAGGTTTCTGGTATTGGTGCAAAAACGATAGAAAAGTTAAAAGAGTATGTCACAGTGGATTAGTCGATTTCCCATCCCTAAAATCTATCTTAGTTTTCTCCTGCTTTGGCTCTACTATGCTATCTTTTCAGCAAGCTTTTTAGCACTTTTGGGCTTTGTCTTTTTACTGCTCTGCCTCTTTTTTCAATTTCCATGGAAGACTGTGGTCAAGGTTCTCTTTGTTTGTGGTCTTTTTGGAAGCTGGTTTATATTTCAAAAATGGCAACAAGAAGAAACGAGTCAACATCTTGTTGACTCCGTTAATACGGTACGAATCTTGCCTGATACTATCAAGGTCAATGGAGATAGTTTATCCTTTCGTGGGAAGGCTGATGGCAGACTCTTTCAGGTCTATTATAAATTCCAGTCAGAGTCTGAAAAGGAAAGGTTTAAAGAGTTATCTGAACTGCATGAGATAGTAGTAAAAGGAAAGCTAGCTATTCCTCAAGGAGCAAATAATTTTGCTGGATTTGATTATCGAAACTATCTCAAAACACAGGGGATTTATCAGACCTTAACTATATCGGAAATTGTCGAATTAAAGCAAATTTCTAGTTGGGATATAGGAGAAAATCTATCCAGTTTGCGAAGAAAAGCAGTTGTCTGGATAAAAAGGAATTTTCCTGACCCCATGCGCAATTATATGACGGGACTCTTATTAGGACACTTGGACACAGATTTTGAGGAAATGAACGAACTCTATTCCAGTCTAGGGATTATTCACCTTTTTGCTTTGTCAGGAATGCAGGTCGGTTTCTTCATGAATGCTTTTAAGAAGTCACTCTTACGATTGGGTTTGACGCAAGAGAAGTTCAAATGGCTTGCCTATCCCTTTTCTTTGGTCTATGCAGGTTTGACAGGTTTCTCAGCTTCTGTCATTAGAAGCCTGTTGCAAAAACTTTTGGCTCAGCATGGCTTCAAGGGTCTGGATAACTTTGCTTTGACAGTCCTTGTCTTGTTTATCGTGATGCCGAATTTCTTCCTAACTGCTGGTGGAGTGCTCTCCTGTGCCTATGCCTTTATCCTGACCATGACTGGTGAAGAAGTAGCAGGGATAAAAGGTCTGGTGAGAGAAAGTTTCATTATTTCCTTAGGAATTCTGCCGATTTTATCATTCTATTTTTCTGAATTTCAACCTTGGTCCATACTCTTAACCTTTGTCTTTTCTTTTTTATTTGATATGGTCTTGCTACCACTTTTATCAATGCTCTTCTGTCTGTCATGGATATATCCTATTACCCAGTTTAACTTTCTCTTTGAATGGCTAGAGAACATCATACGCTATGTTTCTCAGCTATCTACTAGACCCTTTATTTTTGGTCAACCGAATCTCTGGGTTTTGGTATGTCTATTAGTCTCTTTAGCGCTAATTTATGATTATCGTAAAAATTTGAAGAAAGCACCTTTGCTTATCCTATTTATCGTTTCCCTTTTCTTAGTAACCAAACATCCACTGGAAAATGAAATCACAGTTCTAGACATGGAGCAGGGACGGAGCATTTTCCTAAGAGACATGACAGGAAAGACAATATTACTGGATGTCGGTGAAAAGTTAGCAGTTGAGAAAAAAGAAGCTTGGCAGGAGAAAGTCACCTCGAGTGTTGCCAAACGGAGTTTAATTCCCTATCTGAAAAGTAGAGGAGTGGCAAAGATTGATCAGCTTGTTTTAACGGATAGTGAACCTAAGCAGCTAGACCACCTACTAGAAATTAGTAAAGCCTTCAATCTTGGAGAGATTCTAGTAACTGAAGAAACTCTATCTAAAAGAGAATTTATGGATAAATTAAATGAAAGTAACTTGAAAGTACGTCCTATTAAAACAGGAGAGCAGTTAGTTATTTTTGGGAGTAGTTTAGAAGTAATCGAAAATCAAAACAGGGATAGTAAAGCCTCAATAGCAATGTATGGAAAGCTACTAAATCAAACTTTTCTAGTCACTGGAAATATAGAGGAGAAGTTCTTAAACAAGTCTTATTCAAAAATCCAAGCAGATGTTGTGATAACTCATCAGCAAGCATCGAAGAAAAAGACAGATGTCGAAGTCTTCGAAATCTTTCAGCCTAAAATCACTGTCGTTTCTGTAGACAAGAAGAAAAAATTTAAAGAAAAAAATGGGGAAAATAACCAAGAACTTGGGAATTCGATTTACAAAACGGATCAAAAGGGGGCCATTCGTTTTAAAGGTTGGGGTGCTTGGCAAATAGAAACAGTTCGCTGAACTTAGCTTTTCAAGAAAATTAAAATTGTCTAAACAATCAATCAAAACTTGATTTTAGAACCTTTTTACTATAAAATGGTAAAGATTAGTGTCAAACTTTTATATTGCAAATAGGAGAAAACATGACAAAAACTTTGAAACGTCCTGAGGTTCTATCACCTGCAGGAACACTTGAAAAACTAAAAGTAGCTGTTCAATATGGAGCAGATGCTGTCTTTATCGGTGGTCAGGCCTATGGTCTTCGTAGCCGTGCAGGGAACTTTACTTTCGAACAAATGGAAGAAGGAGTACAGTTCGCGGCTAAGTATGGAGCTAAGGTATATGTGGCTGCTAATATGGTCATGCACGAAGGAAACGAAGAAGGGGCCGGCGAATGGTTCCGTAAATTACGTGATATTGGGATTGCAGCGGTTATCGTATCAGATCCAGCCTTGATCATGATTGCAGCAACAGAAGCACCAGGACTTGAAATTCACCTTTCAACCCAGGCTAGTGCGACTAACTACGAAACCCTAGAATTCTGGAAAGAACTTGGCTTGACTCGTGTCGTTTTGGCGCGTGAAGTTTCCATGGAAGAATTGGCAGAGATTCGCAAACGTACAGATGTTGAGATTGAAGCCTTCGTCCATGGAGCTATGTGTATCTCATACTCTGGTCGTTGTACTCTTTCTAATCATATGAGTATGCGTGATGCCAACCGTGGTGGATGTTCACAATCTTGCCGTTGGAAATATGACCTTTACGATATGCCCTTCGGTAAGGAACGTAAGAGTCTCAAGGGAGAAATTCCTGAAGAATTCTCTATGTCTGCGGTTGATATGTCTATGATTGACCATATCCCAGATATGATTGAAAATGGTGTAGACAGTCTTAAGATTGAGGGCCGTATGAAGTCTATCCACTACGTTTCAACAGTAACAAACTGCTACAAGGCAGCTGTTGATGCCTACCTTGAAAGCCCTGAAAAGTTTGAAGCTATTAAGCAAGACTTGATTGATGAAATGTGGAAGGTTGCCCAACGTGAGTTGGCTACAGGTTTCTACTACGGAACACCATCTGAAAATGAGCAACTGTTTGGTGCTCGTCGTAAGATTCCAGAATACAAGTTTGTTGCTGAAGTAGTAGCTTATGATGCTGCAACCCAAACAGCAACTATTCGTCAACGTAATGTTATCAACGAAGGCGACCAAGTTGAGTTCTACGGTCCAGGTTTCCGTCATTTTGAGACATATATTGAAGACCTTCACGATGCTAAAGGAAATAAAATCGATCGCGCACCAAATCCAATGGAACTTTTGACTATCAAGGTTCCTCAACCAGTAGAAGCTGGTGACATGGTACGTGCCCTGAAAGAAGGTCTCATCAATCTTTACAAAGAAGATGGAACAAGCGTCACAGTTCGTGCCTAGATAAGGAAAAAGAATGGTTCAAGCTCAGGGCTTACTAGTAGATCATGAAAGCAGATGTGTTCATTACCATAGTGATAAGGATATCGTAGCACTTCAGTGCTATGAGTGTAAAAAATACTATGCCTGTTATCAGTGTCATAATGAACTGGAGTCGCACGTATTTTCTCCCTATCCTTTAAATCTGAAAGAGGATAGACCTATCTTATGTGGATCCTGTGGGAAAACACTAACGTATGAGGAGTATACAGAGACGGGCACATGTCCATTTTGTAATGCTGCATTTAATCCAGCTTGTCAAAATCATTACTCAATTTATTTCAGATAAGAACTGACAAATCCGAGTTGTAAAACTCGGTTTTTTGTTTTCAGAAAACAAGGAAAGGCAGTGAAAGTGGTAGGAAAAGACAATAATATTTTCTATATAATTGTCTTAAAAATCGTAAAATTAGAAATAAATGATTCGAAACGCTTTCATTACTAGTAAAAAGTTGACAAAAGCAAATTTTAGGACTAAACTAGGGATGTAAATTTAATTTAAAAAAGGAGAATTCGTCATGAATTTAACATTTTTCGGACTTTGTCTTGCCTGTATGGGTGTATCTATTGCTGAAGGATTGATTATGAGTAATCTCTTCAAGTCTGCCGCTCGTCAACCTGAAATTATTGACCAATTACGCAGCCTTTTAATTCTTGGTGTTGCCTTTGTAGAAGGTACCTTCTTTGTAACCCTAGCGATGGCATTTGTCATTAAATAGACAACTCTATTTAGAAATGGAGGTGTCAAACCATGGAAGAAAGTTTGAATCCAACCGTTAATATTGGACCAATATCCTTTGATTTGACCCTGCTTGCCATGTCTCTTGTAACTGTTTTGATGGTTTTTGCCTTTGTCTATTGGGCAAGTCGTGAAATGACCATCCGTCCCAAGGGCAAACAAAATGCTCTTGAGATGATTTATGACTTTGTGGTTAGTTTTGCAAAACCAAACATTGGAGATTCATACATCAAGGACTATTCCTTGTTCCTATTTTCTCTATTCTTGTTTATCTTGGTTGCCAATAATATTGGTTTAATGGCAAAAGTACAAACAACAAACGGTTATAACTTGTGGACTTCTCCAACAGCCAACCTTGGATACGATTTATCCCTCTCATTATTGATCACTTTGATCGCTCATGTAGAAGGAGTTCGTCGTAGAGGCGTTAAAGAATATTTGAGAGCATTTGTTACACCTGGCTTTATGACTCCGATGAACATTTTAGAAGAGTTCACCAATTTTGCCTCTTTGGCGATTCGGATTTACGGAAATATCTTTGCCGGTGAGGTTTTAGCAGGATTGCTATTGGCCTTGTCACAACATGCCTTGTATTGGTATCCTTTTGCCTTTATTGCAAACATGTTATGGACAGCATTTTCGATTTTCATTTCATGTATTCAAGCTTATGTATTTACCATGTTGTCATCTATGTACATTGGTAAAAAAATAAATGAAGGGGAAGAGTAAGTAGAGGAGGATTAGAAGATGGATTTAACTATTAGTACCATTATTGGTGACTTTATTCTGATCGCTGGTTCCTTCCTTTTATTGATCTTTTTAGTGAAGAAATATGCTTGGGGAAATATTACCAGTGTCTTAGATGAACGCGCTGAAAAGATTTCTTCAGATATTGATGGTGCCGAAGAAGCCCGTAAAAAGGCAGAGGAACTTGCTAGCAAACGTGAAGCTGAGTTAGCAGGCAGCCGTACCGAAGCTAAAACGATTATCGAGAATGCAAAGGAAACAGCTGAGAAAAGTAAAGCTGATATTTTGGCCGAAGCTAAACTTGAAGCTGGGCGCTTAAAAGAAAAAGCCAACCAAGAAATTGCTCAAAATAAAGCTGAAGCTTTACAAAGTGTTAAGGGAGATGTGGCAGACTTGACAATCAGTCTAGCTGGAAAAATTATCTCTCAAAACCTTGACGGTCAGGCCCATAAAGAACTCATTGATCAGTATATCGATCAGCTAGGAGAAGCTTAATGGACAAAAAGACTCTAAAGGTAATTGAAAAATACAGCATGCCTTTTGTCCAATTGGTGATTGAAAAAGGAGAAGAAGACTCTATTTTTTCAGACTTGTCTCAAATCAAGCAAGTAGCTGAAGAAACAGGCTTACCTTCTTTTTTAGCTCAGGTGGCAGTAGATGAGTCGGATAAAGAAAAAACGGTTCGTTTTTTCCATGACTCTGTGTCACCTTTAGTACAAAACTTTATCGAGGTTCTACTTTACAATCACAGATCAAACCTGTTTTATGATGTGATTGTAGATTGCTTGAATCGTCTTGAAAAAGAAACCAATCGTTTTGAAGTGACTATTTTGTCTGCACATCCTTTGACTGACGAACAGAAAGAACGACTAATTCCTCTAATCGAGAAAAAGATGTCTCTAAAAGTTCGTAGCATTAAGGAAAAAGTTGACGATAGTTTAATCGGTGGTTTTGTTATTTTTGCCAATCACAAGACAATTGATGTGAGTATTAAACAACAACTTAAAGTTGTTAAGGAAAATTTGAAATAGAAAGTGGTGTTCTTTTGGCAATTAACGCACAAGAAATCAGCGCTTTAATTAAGCAACAAATTGAAAATTTCAAACCCAATTTTGATGTGACTGAAACAGGTGTTGTAACCTATATTGGTGACGGGATTGCGCGTGCTCATGGTCTTGAAAATGCCATGAGTGGTGAGCTGTTGATTTTTGAAAATGGCTCTTATGGTATGGCGCAAAACTTGGAATCAACAGATGTCGGTATTATCATCCTTGGGGACTTTACAGATATCCGTGAAGGCGATACAATTCGTCGTACAGGGAAAATCATGGAAGTTCCAGTTGGTGATAGCTTGATTGGACGTGTTGTCGATCCCCTTGGTCGTCCTGTAGACGGTTTGGGTCCAATCAACACTGATAAGACTCGTCCAGTTGAAGCACCAGCTCCTGGTGTTATGCAACGTAAGTCTGTCTCAGAACCATTGCAAACAGGTTTGAAAGCTATTGACGCCCTTGTTCCAATCGGTCGTGGCCAACGTGAGTTGATCATTGGTGACCGTCAAACAGGGAAGACAACTATCGCTATTGACGCTATCTTGAACCAAAAAGGTCAAGATATGATTTGTATCTATGTAGCGATTGGACAAAAAGAATCAACAGTTCGTACACAAGTGGAAACACTTCGTCAGTACGGTGCCTTGGATTACACAATCGTTGTGACAGCTTCAGCTTCACAGCCTTCACCATTGCTCTACCTCGCACCATATGCTGGAGTTGCTATGGCAGAAGAGTTCATGTACCAAGGGAAGCATGTCTTGATCGTTTATGATGACCTATCTAAACAAGCGGTAGCTTATCGTGAACTTTCTCTCTTGCTCCGTCGTCCACCAGGTCGTGAGGCCTTCCCAGGGGATGTCTTCTACCTTCACAGTCGTCTACTTGAGCGTTCTGCTAAAGTTTCAGATGAGCTTGGCGGTGGTTCTATCACGGCTCTTCCGTTTATCGAGACCCAAGCAGGAGATATCTCAGCCTATATCGCCACAAACGTAATCTCTATTACGGATGGACAAATCTTCTTAAGTGATAGTCTCTTTAATGCGGGTATTCGTCCAGCTATTGATGCGGGTTCTTCTGTATCTCGTGTTGGTGGTTCTGCTCAGATTAAAGCCATGAAGAAGGTTGCTGGTACTCTTCGTATCGACCTTGCTTCATACCGAGAGTTGGAAGCCTTCACTAAATTTGGTTCAGATTTGGATGCTGCTACTCAGGCTAAATTGAACCGTGGTCGTCGTACTGTAGAAGTATTGAAACAACCTGTTCATAAACCACTACCTGTTGAGAAACAAGTGACCATTCTGTATGCCTTGACTCATGGATTCTTGGATACTATATCAGTTGATGATATTGTTCGTTTTGAGGAAGAATTCCATGCCTTCTTTGATGCGCAACATCCAGAGATTTTGGAAACTATTCGTGAAACAAAAGACTTGCCAGAAGAAGCAGTCTTGGATGCTGCGATTACTGAGTTTCTCAACCAATCCAGCTTCCAATAAGAATAGAGGTGTCAGATGGCAGTATCTCTAAATGATATTAAAACAAAAATCGCCTCAACGAAAAATACTAGTCAAATTACTAACGCCATGCAGATGGTTTCTGCAGCTAAGTTAGGTCGTTCTGAAGAAGCTGCACGCAACTTCCAGATTTATGCTCAAAAAGTCCGTAAACTCCTTACAGACATCCTTCACGGAGATGGTGCTGGCGGATCAACAAATCCCATGTTGATTAGTCGTCCGGTCAAGAAAACAGGCTATATCGTCATTACTTCTGACCGAGGTCTTGTTGGAGGATATAACTCTTCAATCTTGAAGGCTGTCATGGAGCTGCAACAAGAATACCATCCATCAGGTGATGATTTCGAAGTCATCTGTATCGGTGGTATGGGAGCAGACTTCTTTAAAGCTCGTGGTATTCAGCCAATTTATGAATTGCGTGGTCTAGCCAGTCAACCAAGCTTCGATGAAGTTCGTAAGATTATTTCAAAAACCATTGAAATGTATCAAAATGAACTTTTCGATGAGCTCTATGTTTGCTACAACCACCACGTGAATACACTGACAAGTCAAATGCGTGTGGAGCAGATGCTTCCAATTGTCGACTTGGACCCAAATGAAGCAGATGATAACTACAGCTTGACATTTGAGCTTGAAACAAGTCGTGAAGAAATCTTGGATCAACTATTGCCACAGTTTGCAGAAAGTATGATTTACGGTGCTATTATTGATGCCAAGACAGCTGAAAATGCGGCAGGGATGACGGCTATGCAAACAGCTACAGATAATGCTAAAAAAGTTATCAATGATTTGACTATCCAGTATAACCGTGCCAGACAGGCGGCGATTACACAAGAAATTACAGAAATCGTAGCAGGAGCTAGTGCCTTAGAATAGGCTCTAGTCCAGCTCGTATGAAAATGAACTTATACTCAATGAAAATCAAAGAGCAAACTAGGAAGCTAGTCGCAGGTTGCTCAAAGCACTGCTTTGAGGTTGTAGATAGAACTGACGAAGTCAGTAACATATATACGGTAAGGCGACGCTGACGTGGTTTGAAGAGATTTTCGAAGAGTATTAGGACCTAGTTGAGCTAGGAACCGACAGTATCTTATACAGAATAGGAGAAGTAGATGAGTTCAGGTAAAATTGCTCAGGTTATCGGTCCCGTTGTAGACGTCATGTTTGCAGCAGGTGAGAAACTACCAGAGATTAATAATGCACTTGTCGTCTACAAAAATGACGAAAGAAAAACAAAAATCGTCCTTGAAGTAGCCTTGGAGTTGGGAGATGGTATGATTCGTACCATCGCTATGGAATCAACTGATGGCTTGACCCGTGGTTTGGAAGTATTGGACACAGGCCGTCCAATCTCAGTACCAGTTGGGAAAGAAACTCTAGGACGTGTCTTCAACGTTTTGGGAGATACCATTGACTTGGAAGCTCCTTTTGGTGAAGATGCAGAGCGTCAGCCAATTCATAAAAAAGCACCAACTTTTGATGAATTGTCTACCTCTTCAGAAATTCTAGAAACAGGGATCAAGGTTATCGACCTTCTTGCCCCTTACCTTAAAGGTGGTAAGGTCGGACTCTTCGGTGGTGCCGGAGTTGGTAAGACCGTATTGATCCAAGAATTGATTCACAACATTGCCCAAGAACACGGTGGGATCTCAGTATTTACTGGTGTTGGGGAACGTACTCGTGAAGGGAATGACCTTTACTGGGAAATGAAAGAATCAGGCGTTATCGAAAAAACAGCCATGGTATTTGGTCAGATGAATGAGCCACCAGGAGCACGTATGCGTGTTGCTCTTACTGGTTTGACAATCGCTGAATACTTCCGTGATGTAGAAGGTCAAGACGTTCTTCTCTTCATTGACAACATTTTCCGTTTCACACAAGCTGGTTCAGAAGTATCTGCCCTTTTAGGTCGTATGCCATCAGCCGTTGGTTATCAACCAACCCTCGCAACAGAAATGGGTCAATTGCAAGAACGTATCACTTCAACCAAGAAGGGGTCTGTAACCTCTATCCAGGCCATCTACGTGCCAGCGGATGACTATACTGACCCAGCGCCAGCAACAGCTTTTGCTCACTTGGACTCAACAACTAACTTGGAACGTAAATTGGTTCAATTGGGGATTTACCCAGCCGTTGACCCCCTTGCTTCAAGCTCACGTGCCTTGGCACCTGAAATTGTTGGAGAAGAGCACTATGCAGTAGCTGCTGAAGTGAAACGTGTGCTTCAACGTTACCATGAGTTGCAAGATATCATCGCCATCCTTGGTATGGATGAACTTTCTGACGAAGAAAAGACTTTGGTTGCTCGTGCACGCCGTATTCAGTTCTTCTTGTCACAAAACTTCAACGTTGCGGAACAATTTACAGGTCAACCAGGTTCTTATGTTCCAGTAGCTGAAACTGTTCGTGGCTTCAAGGAAATTCTTGACGGTAAATACGATCACCTTCCAGAAGATGCCTTCCGTGGAGTAGGTTCAATCGAAGACGTTATTGCTAAGGCTGAAAAAATGGGATTTTAAGAGGTGATCTATGGCACATTTAACTGTCCAGATCGTGACACCAGATGGCCTCGTCTATGATCACCATGCCAGCTTTGTATCGGTACGAACTCTGGATGGTGAGATGGGGATCTTGCCACGACATGAAAATATGATTGCGGTTCTAGCAGTTGATGAAGTAAAGGTTAAACGCATCGATGATGATACTCATGTGAACTGGATTGCGGTAAACGGAGGAATCATTGAGATTGCTAATAATGTTATTACCATTATTGCTGACTCAGCTGAACGTGCGCGCGATATTGATGTTAGTCGTGCAGAACGTGCTAAACTTCGTGCAGAACGTGAAATCGAAGAAGCACAAGACAAACACTTAATCGATCAAGAGCGCCGTGCTAAAATTGCATTGCAACGTGCTATTAACCGTATTAATGTCGGAAATAAATTATAAAATAAAAAATGAACTTGTTAAATCAAGTTCATTTTTTTATGTCCTATTTATTGAAACTTATGCAGACTGCTTCAGGAACATGAAATTCATTAGAGATTTCTGCCAGTCTACCAGTTTCAGGATTGCGCTTAAAGACTGTCGCGTTATCAGAATCCTGGTGAACAGCGATAAGGAATTCTTGGTCAGGTGACAAATCAAAATCACGTGGATTTTTCCCATTGGTTGGAACAATCTCTAATAATTCCAAGCTTCCATCTGCTAAAATGCTATAAACAGCGATAGAATCATGGCCTCGGTTAGAAGCGTAGAGGAATTTGCCATCTTTAGAAAGACGAATAGCCGCAGTACCATTAAAACCACTATAGTCATCTGGTAAGGTTGAAATGACCTGCATTTGTTCAAATTCTCCGACTCCATCGTAAATCAAAACTTCAATCGTACTGTTGAGTTCACAGATGAGATAAGCAATCTTGTAGTGGTGGTGGAAAACAAGGTGACGAGCACCAGCGCCGGGATTACAATTGTAAGTTGCTAGTTTCGTCAACTTTCCTTCTAGATCGACATCATAGGTAGTGACTTCGTCAGTACCTAAGTCACAGGTTACCAAATATTGGTCTGGTGTTAAATCTGTGTAGTGTACGTGGGGAGAAGCTTGGTTTTCATGTGGACCATGGCCAGTGTGTTGAACTTTGTCTGCCAATTCAAGACAGCCATCATTTTTACGTTTATAGACTAGAACTTGACCTTTATGATAGTTAGCGCCATAGACTAGCCCTCGTTTCTCATCAACTGCAACATAGCAGTGAGGAGCACCTTCTTCAACGACGTGATTCAGGAGGACACCATCAGTTTTGTATGCGGCAATTCCCCCTTTGCCATCATGGCTTCCAACCGTGTATAAATGATGGTCTTGATCAAAAGCTAAATAGGTTGGACTTGGTTCTGCTGCAAAGAGCTCTAGATTTGAGAGTTTGCCTGTTTCTGTATCAAAATCAGCCTTGTAGATCCCTTGGGAAGTCCGTCGTGTATAAGTTCCAAAATATACTATTTCTTTCATATTCATACCTCTAGAAAAAGATAATTCAATTATAACATAAAATGGCCTGCTAGATGAAAAATCTAAGTCAGAAAAAATAGCTCTTCCCTTGTCAAGAAGACAAATTTATCCCTTGCTAAATGACTATAAAAAACCCTTATTTTTCTTAAAACATGGTATAATGTTAGGACAAAGGAAAGGAAGAAAAAATGGAACAAAAAGAGAAACACTTTACCTTATCTTGGTTTTTTAAATGGTTTTTAGACAATAAAGCGACCACTGTTTTCTTGGTGACCTTGTTATTAGGTCTCAATATTTTTATTCTCAGTAAAATTAGCTTTTTATTTTTCCCAGTTATAGACTTTTTATCAGTAGTAATGTTGCCGGTTATCTTATCGGGTCTACTTTTTTACCTCTTAAATCCACTAGTAGATCTGATGGAGAAGTACAAGATTAACCGTGTCTTAGCCATCAGTATTATCTTTATCATTATTGCCATACTCTTGATTATTGGACTAGCCGTTGCAATTCCAAACCTTCAACGTCAAGTAGTAATTTTTGCGCAAAATGTCCCAAGTTATCTCGAGGATGCTGATAGAGTCATTAATGACCTTGTAACCAAGCGTTTGCCAGATGACTTTAGACCACAACTGGAGCAAGTTTTAGCTAATTTTTCAACACAAGCAACTGCTTGGGCAAGTAATATTTCTTCTAAGGCTGTTAACTGGGTAAGTGCTCTTATCAGTGGAACGTCACAGGTCATTGTCGCTCTGATCATCATGCCATTTATGCTCTTTTATCTCCTTCGAGATGGAAAAGGACTTAGAGACTATATTACTCAATTCTTACCAAATAAATTGAGAGAACCAGTTGGTAAGGTTCTTTCAGAAGTCAATCAACAACTTTCCAATTATGTTCGAGGGCAAATTACAGTGGCTGTAATCGTCGCCATCATGTTTATTATCTTATTCAAGATTATTGGACTTCGTTATGCTGTTACTTTAGGTATTACAGCCGGTTTTCTCAATTTAGTTCCTTATCTTGGTAGTTTTCTTGCTATGATTCCAGCCCTTGTTTTGGGTTTGATTGCTGGTCCTGTTATGCTCTTAAAGGTTATTATCGTTTTCATTGTAGAGCAAACTATTGAAGGACGTTTTGTTTCTCCACTGATTTTGGGTAGTCAATTAAATATTCACCCAATTACCATTTTGTTTGTTCTATTAACTTCAGGATCCATGTTTGGTATTTGGGGTGTATTGCTAGGTATTCCAATCTACGCTTCCGCAAAAGTAGTCATCTCAGCAATATTTGATTGGTATAAAGGAGTTAGTGGACTTTATGAACCAGTAGAGGAGACTGAAGGTGAACAATAGTCAACAAATGCTCGAAGCCTTGGAGCAACAAGATTTATCAAAAGCAGAATCTTTTTTCCAAAAAGCCCTAGAGGAAGATTCAGATGAAGTTCTTCTTGAACTTGCTGCATATCTCGAAGGGATTGGTTTCTATCCACAGGCAGCACAAATCTATGAGAAACTAGCACCGAAATTTCCAGAAGTCTACATCAATCTAGCTGCAATAGCTGGTGAGGATGGATTGATTGAGGAGGCTTTTGATTATTTAGAGAATATTGGTCCGGAAAGTGAATGGTACGTATCAGCTCTTGCCTTAAAAGCAGATTTATATCAGATGGAAGGATTGACAGATGTTGCGCGTGAGAAGCTTCTAGAAGCTCGTAGCTACTCTGATGACCCTCTCCTGATATTTGGACTAGCTGAACTAGATAGTGAGCTAGGAAACGATTTAGAAGCCATTAAGGGCTATGCTCAACTAGATAATCGTGCTATCTACGATCAAACTGGAATTTCGACCTATCAGAGAATTGGTCTTGCTTATGCACGTTTAGGTAAGTTTGAATCTGCAATAGAATTTTTAGAAAAAGCCTTAGAGTTAGAATATGATGACCAAACAGCCTTTGAGCTTGCAAGTCTCTATTTTGACCAAGAGGACTACCAGAAAGCCGTACTATACTTTAAACAACTAGACACTATTTCCCCAGATTTTGAGGGTTATGAATATGGTTATAGTCAAGCCCTTCATAAAGAGCATCAGACAGAAGAGGCTCTTAAAATAGCTCAGCAGGGCTTGTCAAAAAATCCTTTTGAAACTCGACTCTTACTCCTTGCATCTCAGCTATCTTATGAGTTGCATCAACCTGAGCAAGCAGAAGCTTATCTGATTCAAGCACAAGAAAATGCTGATGACCAGGAAGAAATTTTGCTACGCTTAGCTACCATCTACCAAGAACAAGAAAGATACGAAGATATTCTAGCTTTAGCAGTCTATGAACCTGAAAATCTCTTGACTAAATGGATGATTGCTCGAAGTTATCAAGAAACTGAAGAATTAGATGCAGCATATGATCTCTATAAGGAACTTGCTACTGAACTCAAGGATAATCCAGAGTTTTTGGAACAGTTTATTTATTTGTTAAGAGAGTTAGGTAAGCTAGAAGAAGCAAAAGACTACATTCAATCCTATCTACAATTAGTACCCGATGATTTACAAATGCAAGATTTGTATGATTATTTATCTTAAATACAAAAGATAATCACCAAGCATAGGTGATTTTCTTTTTTTATTAAAAAGAAGTATAAATTGCTTTAAATTTAGGTGGATTGAGTATGAACTTTTAGTATTTTTTTGATATAATTGTTATAGTTATAAGTTGAATAATCAACAAAGTAAAAATAGAAAGATTAGCAAAATGACAAAAGTAAAAATTGTAACGGATTCTTCGGTTACTATTGAACCGGAAGTGGTTAAAGAATTTGATATTACTGTTGTTCCACTATCTGTAATGATTGATAGTGTCCTTTATTCAGATGCAGATCTTGAAGAAGGAGAATTTCTTCGCTTGATGCAAGCTAGTAAAAATCTTCCTAAGACTAGTCAACCACCAGTGGGACTCTTTGCAGAAATTTTTGATGATTTGGGTAAGGATGGTAGTCAGATTCTAGCTATTCACATGTCCCATGCTTTATCAGGAACTGTTGAAGCGGCTCGTCAAGGTGCAAGTTTATCAACAGCAGATGTCACTGTTTTGGATAGTTCATTCACAGATCAGGCCTTGAAGTTCCAAGTTGTGGAAGCTGCTAAACTAGCTCAAGAAGGAAAAGACCTTGAAACTATTCTAACCCATGTAGAGGACGTAAAAAATCACACTGAACTCTACATCGGTGTTTCAACTTTAGAAAATCTTGTAAAAGGTGGTCGCATTGGCCGTGTTACTGGTTTGCTAAGCTCTTTACTTAATATTCGAGTAGTTATGCAAATGAAAGACAATGAGCTTCAACCGATTGTCAAAGGACGTGGTTCAAAAACCTTTAAGAAATGGTTGGATGAGTTAGTAGCCACTCTTTCAAATCGTTCAGTAGCTGAGATTGGTATTTCTTATGCAGGTACAAATGAATTTGCAAACGAGATGAAAGCTGTTCTACAACCTTACGTTGAAAAACCAATTTCAGTTCTAGAAACAGGCTCAATTATCCAAACTCACACCGGAGAAAACGCCTGGGCGATCTTAATTCGCTATAATTCCTAAAAAAATGAAGAAAAATTGAGATAAAAGGTGTTTTTGACTTGACCTAAAAGCAATTTTAGGTTATGATTATAAGTGTTAATTAGAAATAATTTTGGAGGATTCATTAACATGGCAAACAAACAAGATTTGATCGCTAAAGTAGCAGAAGCTACAGAATTGACTAAGAAAGATTCAGCAGCAGCAGTTGACGCTGTATTCGCAGCTGTAACTGAATTCCTTTCAGCTGGTGAAAAAGTTCAATTGATCGGTTTTGGTAACTTCGAAGTTCGTAAACGTGCAGCTCGTAAAGGTCGCAACCCACAAACTGGTAAAGAAATCAAAATCAAAGCTTCTAAAGTTCCAGCATTCAAAGCTGGTAAAGCTCTCAAAGAAGCAGTTAAATAATGATTTTATAAAAAGTCTGTCATATTAAGTGACAGGCTTTTTTATTTGTAGGGAGCATGAAAGTAGTAGGGGAAGTTAAAATAGTACTTCTAGTCGAACTACATTTTAAAAACTCATCGATGATGTTCATGAAAGCAATAAAAAAACAACTCCGAATCGAAGTTGTTTTCGTTTAACCGTATACAAGTGATGCGGTTGATTATTTGAGACCGTATTTTTTGTTGAAACGATCCACGCGTCCATCTGCTTGAGTGAACTTTTGACGTCCAGTGTAGAATGGGTGTGAGTCTGATGAAATTTCCACACGGATCAATGGGTAAGTTTCGCCTTCGAACTCAACAGTTTCGCTAGAGCGTTTTGTTGAACCGCTAAGGAATTTGTAACCAGTAGTTGTGTCCATGAAGACAACTGGGCGATATTCTGGATGGATATCTTTTTTCATTTTGCAATATTTCCTTTCTGCCATGGTCTCTTTGCGAGCCATAGATTGTTACCATACTAGTCTATCAGATTCTGAAAAGTTTGGCAAGCTTTTTATCTATTTTTCAGCAAGTTTTTTAATTTTTGGTAGATGAGCTCATTCTCTTCTAAACTATATGAATTTGCTCCGCTAGCAAGAGGATGGCCACCGCCATCATGTTCTTTTGCAACTTCATTGATTGGGACAAATTTACTGCGAAGACGTACGCGGTAGTGACCATCTGCTTGCTCCACAAAGATTCCCCAAAGGCTAACAGTATCAATACGGCCTGGAGCGCCAACGATGGCTGCTGTTTCCGCATCAGTAACTTCGTATTTCTTCAAGATTTCTTGGGTGAGAATAACACGAGCAGCACCATTTTCATCAACTTCTAAGTGGTCATAAACATAACCCTGGAGTTTGGCAATCTTAAAGCTCATAGTATCCATTTTACGAGTTAATTCAGCGTAGTCAAAGTTATGTTCTCTGAGTTGACTTGCGATACGAAGCGTACGTGCAGAAGTAGAAGGGTAGAGAAAACGGCCGGTATCACCAATAATTCCAGCGCAGAGCATTTTAGCAGCGTAGTCGGATAATTCTAAGTTAGTTGCTTCAGCAAAAAGAGCAATCATCTCACTCGCGCTGCTTGAATTAGTATCTACCCAAACAAGATCACCGTAGACTTCATCATTTGGATGGTGGTCAATTTTGATAATTGTCTCAGCATTAAGATATCGTTTATCATCAATACGTGCTGTGTTTGCTGTATCACAGATAATGGCAAGTGCACCTTGATAGTCTGTGTCCTCTACCTGATCCATTTTAGCAAGCCAAGTTAAGGTTGGCTCATTAAAACCAACTACTTTTATCGTTTTTTCTGGAAAATGATGCTCAAGCAAGGCTTTTAAACCTACCTGACTCCCCAGAGCGTCAGGATCTGGTTTCATATGACGGTGGATGATAATAGTATTGTATGCTTTGATTTTTTCTAAAATTTGATGGCAAATTTCCATAAATAACCTCAATTCTTTCTCATTTCATTTTAGCACAAGAGTTTTTATTTTTAAAATGAAAAAGATGTGATATAATGGAGAAAGATTAATTGAGGAGGACCTTATGGCATTAGCAAAAATTGTATTTGCCAGTATGACCGGTAATACTGAAGAAATCGCTGATATTGTAGCAGATAAATTAAGAGAATGTGGTTTAGAAGTGGATGTTGATGAGTGTACAACCGTTGACGCTTCTGACTTTTTAGAAGCAGACATCGCCATTGTCGCAACCTATACCTACGGAGATGGTGAATTACCAGATGAGATGATGGACTTCTACGAAGATCTAGCAGACCTCAACTTGAGCGGTAAAATCTATGGTGTAGTCGGATCAGGTGATACTTTCTACGATGAATTCTGTAAAGCTGTTGATGACTTCGACCGAGTATTTATCGCTACTGGAGCTGAAAAGGGTTCAGAGTGCGTTAAAGTTGACCTTTCTGCCGAGGAAGAAGATATTGAACGCTTGGAGCAATTCGCAGAAGAATTGGCTGCTAAAGTAGGATAAGCATGAAGTGCACTGATGATAGATGTCAGTGCAGTTTTTATTAAACAGGATTAGGACTTTACTAGCCTATTTAGTGCTTTTTTGGTACAATAGTTCAATTAAAAAGGAGACTCTATGGATTTAGATAATATTCGACAAGAAATCGATAAAATCGATGACCAGATCGTTCAACTTTTAGAAGAGAGGATGCATTTAGTTGAAGGAGTAGTTGCCTATAAAAAAGCTTCAGGAAAACCTATTCTAGATACTAAAAGAGAAGAAGTTATCTTTGAGAAAGTCAAAAGTCGTGTAGGCAATAAAAAATACGAAGATACAATTGTTGAGACTTTTTCAGATATTCTCAAACGTTCACGTGATTATCAGGATAAAACGATCAAATGAAAAAAGAAAAATTTTACCCTCTAGGAATCTTTCTAGCTGGTATGCTGGGAGGAATTGTGCGTTTTCAGATTTCGAGATGGTTGCCATCTAGTCCAGACTTCCCTTGGGGAACACTAGTAGTCAACTATTTAGGAATTTTTTTCCTTGTCTACCTTGTAAAAGGTTATCTGGTTTATAAGGGAAGTAGTAAAGGAACTATTCTAGCGCTTGGAACAGGATTCTGTGGCGGCTTAACGACATTTTCTAGTCTCTTATTAGATGCTGTGAAATTACTGGACACAGGGCGGTACCTTAGTTTAGTGACCTATTTGATTTTGAGCATCGGTGGCGGACTTTTATTTGCTTATTGTCTAGGGAGGAAGAAATGGTAGTATTTTATCTAGCGCTTGCTTGTGGACTGGGTGCTCTTGTTCGTTATTTCTTTTCCCGTTATAATCAAGTGTCAGTGCTACCACTAGGAACACTCATAGCTAATCTTCTAGGTTGTTTTTTGATTGGATTATGCTATAACCATGTGGAGTCAAAAGAAGTCTATCTTATTCTTGCAACTGGTTTTTGTGGTGGTTTGACTACTTTCTCAACCTTGAACGATGAACTACAAAAACTGCTAAGTGACAAGAAGGCATTTTATAGTTATTTATTATTAACCTACTTGCTTGGTTTTCTTGCAATTTTTTTGGGAATTTTGCTTTAAATTTCTTTACTTTTTCTAGGAAATTTGATAAACTGTATCTTGTGTGTAATGGACGCACAAAAATACAGTTTATCCGCTGAGGAAGTTTCCTCAAGATTGACAAAGATAGGAGAATAAAATGAATCCATTAATCCAAAGCTTGACTGAAGGTCAACTTCGTACAGATATCCCTTCATTCCGTCCTGGTGACACTGTTCGTGTACACGCGAAAGTTGTCGAAGGAAACCGTGAACGTGTTCAGATCTTTGAAGGTGTTGTTATTGCACGTAAAGGTGCTGGCATCTCAGAAAACTACACAGTTCGTAAAATCTCTAACGGTGTAGGTGTTGAACGTATCTTCCCAATCCACACTCCACGTGTTGAAAAGATCGAAGTTGTTCGTTACGGTAAAGTACGTCGTGCGAAATTGTACTACTTGCGTGCTCTTCAAGGTAAGGCAGCTCGTATCAAAGAAATCCGTCGTTAATTCGATGAACAAAACTCTGCTGCAAGGCAGGGTTTTTCTCTAGCTCCCTTAGTTCAATGGATATAACAACTCCCTCCTAAGGAGTAGTTGCAGGTTCGATTCCTGCAGGGGGCATATAATATACTATAGAAACGTTGAATTAACAACGTTTTTTTATTTTTTGGTCAATGTTTGGTCAAAAAATATCCTTTTTATTTAAACTAGTTAATACTGCACGCACTTTATTATTTTCAATATCAGCTTTTTCTTTTATTAAATGTCCATAAGTTTCAGTTATTTGTTTTATATCTTTATGTCCCATCAATTTTGATACTGCCCAAATATCAACACCCATTGCTAACATTGTTGAACAGTACGTGTGTCTCAGACCTGTACTTGTCATCGTTTGAGGATGAATTTTTAAGGTTTTTAAAATTTGTTTTAAATGCTTGTTCACTCCTGCATTTGTTACAACATTGTAATTCAAATCAATAAAAATCATATTTTCATTATTTGTAATCATCCCATTTTTAATGAATACAGATTGCTCTTGTTTTAATTTTTTTAAAATTGTTAACGTAGCATTATCAATTGGAATTGTACGGATTGACTCTTCTGTTTTAGCGTTTGCCCACCGTTTTCTTGCTGTATCATATCGTTGATAAGTTTTGATTTCTGAATTTTCCCACAAGATACAATCCCATGTAAGACCTGCAACCTCTCCTGCACGCATTCCGGTTTTCAGTTGAATCAATAGTAAATACGGTACTATGGAAGTTGCTAAATCAAGATTATTTTCTAAATATGTTACTAATTTTTGATAATCTTCAAAGCTATGAATGTATTTTTCATCTTTTCGCTTCTTTGGAGGTCGTCCTGAAAGAATTACACCCTCAGTAAAATCTTCTATATTAAGTTTATCTCGTTTTGCAAACACAATCACATTTCTAATTTCCGCATTCATTCTACTAACATTATCACGACAATTTGTTTCAGCGTACTTATTTATAAAAGCCTGATATTCACTCGCTTTGATTTTTAAGGCTGGTTTGTCTTTAAAATAATCTTTGATGAATCTTCCTCGTAAAATATGTTTATAAAATGTGATATCGCTTTTACTAAGTGGTTTTACTGTTAATTCTAACCATTTTTCCCAAAGTGAATAAAACGTAATATTTTTATCTATAATAGCTCCATTAATTAATTTTAATTCAAGAGCTAAAGCTTCAATTTCAGCTTCTCGTTTTGTTTTAAATCCGGAATTAGAAGCAACTACTTTTTTATCTTTATCAAAAATTCTATAATCCCATAAATTCTTTTTTCCTCGTTTTCTGTATGAAACTGACATGTTACCTCTTTCTAAAAGACGATAAACAAGATATTATCTTGATTATCGTATCATAAACTAAAAATTTCTGCAAAATTTTCTTCAAAAAATTGTTTCGTTTTGCTAGCTAAGAAGTAGTACCGTCCACCCTGATTATTTGGATATTTCACAAAACCATCCTTGTTTTTATCAATATCAATTTTTGAGCGAATATCTGCACGATAGAGAACATTTTCTAATAACCACGGTCGAGATACTGAAATCATCTCTAAAACCTCGGATAAGCTCATATATTTCCCATCTGAAGCTTGTGTTTTTAAGTTGAGATATTCTTCTTTTTCAACAATGATATGTGTGGCAGGCAACTTTACTTCTAAATTGTCTATTTTGATTAAAATCTTATCTGTCATATAAATTTTTCTCTTTCTATGATAAAATAGAAGCAGAAATAGTATTAATTATTTCTACTAGTTTTAGTTATCGCTACCCTTGCTTTGGTCGGTTGGGTTTGTAGCGATAACTTTTCTTTTACTATCAATATTTTTTTCTTTCTTAATTCTTTCCAATATATCTGAAGCAATTTTTCGAAATTTTTCTTCATTTTTAACGCTACTTAGTGTATACGTTTGTATTTTTTTGAATTCTTTTTTCGCCTTTTCTTTTAAATCCCGATTTGCATTGTAGTACCATAATTCAATATTAATTCCTTTATTTTTATCATCATGAATCATTTTGATTACAAATTTAATTCTTCGCATTAGCTGATGATATTCTTTATTTTTTTCCCCAAACCACGAATCACACCAATCCCAATAAGTATCTGAATTTGTGATAATTGTTAAGTCATTAATAATATACGCATCTTTAAACCGTGAACTTAACTGAGTTGCTGAATCTGGTTCTAGTATCTGAAATAACTCTCGAAAAGTCATACCACAACTTGCATCTAATTCATTGATTACAATTGTTTTTTCTCCTTTATAACCTGAACCTAAATCAAATCTTTTTTTATTTATTGATGGGGTATGTGCTCCTAACCTATCATGTTCTTCTGCAAGTAAACGTGCTAGATATGATTTTCCTGTTCCCCCTTCAGCTTGAATATAAATACCTGTATGATTCCGTTCCCCTTTGCTCATTCGAATAAACTCCTTCTGAATAAATTCTTGTCTGTTCTCTTCAAATTGTCTTTTATTTGAATTCCACGCTTTCTGTGCTATACGTTGAGTGAATTGCTCAAACAATTGTTGTTTTGCTTCAGTTGTAAGTAAGCCTTCTTCTGAGATTAGATAGCTTAATTCTAAACAATAATCGTCTATTTCTAGACCATTGTCAGCTTTTTCTTTGCTGTGATTTTTGATTTTTCCCATAATATCATCGATATAGTTTGCATTTTCTGATGAAATAACGTCTGCGACTTCGTAGGGGAATTTATGTTCTTCCATGTTACGTTCGTTGCGATGTGTAAGATATCGGCATGCTTTTATCGAACTACGAACAAATTCTAAATTTTGTTTTCTTGAAATTGATAGAGCCTTAAATACTGATGTGTAAGTATGAGCATGCTTGAAATCAATATAAAAATGTGCATGTAGTGGTTTTGAACTTCCGTCATCTTTTAAATCTTTATCGTGAAAAATAATATGATACCTATCTTCTTCATTTTTACAATAATCATGAATACGTTGAATAACTGATTCACGAAAATCTTTTTCAGTTAATTTTGAATTTGCATTATGTTCATAGTCAAATGAAATTTGACCAAAAAATTTTCTTTTTCTATCATTTTGATTAATTTTCATAAAAATCCTTTCTGATTTTGACACAAAATAATGAGTGTGTGTTGATTTTGAGAGGAGTTGTTTTGATTTGGATATGACTACACAGACGGAGAAAACTGTGTAGCCATATCCAAACAAACATCATATTTACTTGACACAGCACAACATAAAATTCTTATTCATTGGACGTGAATTGCTTAAAATCTATGGTGCTGGTGTACTTGCTTACCTTCAGTAGCAGTACACCGCACTATTAACCATCATTATTTTTAATAGGATAGACTTCACCAATATTACATTTAGCAACAGATGAAAAATTTTTACCTTCAGGGTCTCTAATAATATCGTTAAATTGATAATCTTTATCTAAATAATTTAATTCCTTTTTTATTTTTGGGAATAATTTTTCAATAATATCAGCACTTTCATTGTTTAAGGGCAATCTTCCATTTAATACTGCACAATCTTTATAATAAGTGACAGTCAATGCTTTTAATGAACGATTGGCTTTCTTTACAATGACTTGTTTTGTATTCAAATACCGTGAAGATTCTTCCATTGACGGCTCTACATTGATGTGAGTACAATAACGACGAATTTTCCTAGTAGCTAAATAAGATTTGATGCCATTGATGAAAGAATCAGAATTAGCACTTCGAGATATAAAATCTGTACCAATTGTTATTAATAAGACAGAAAATGCACTTACTGTAATTAAACGCAATATCCAAATAGACATTACAAAATAATAGAACGTTTCTAAGTGAATTTGAATAATTAAAAACGTAGCTAAACGTTCAAAAATAAAGAATATTAATGAAATAAAAATTGTAAAATTTATTACATTATATTTATTGAAATAATTTCTCATGTACTTTGTTCCTTTCTAATAGTGTATGTTGGCGTCAAAAGTGGCATAATCTGTGTTCTATGTTCGCTATCTGTATACTTGATGATTCCTGTACCAATTCCGGAGGGTATTACAATATTTTCTACGTTAAAATTTGGCAACAAAAATTGGCAAGTGTTTGCATTTATTTCACCCAAGATAAAAATACAATTGATTTGTTCACGTACTGCTGTATTACCGCCAAAAGCAGTCGCATCAAAGCGTTGACTTAATAAAATTAAACTAATATTCGTTTGTCTACCCAGTAAAGCTATTGTTCCTAATAATTGAGAAAATGCTTCACGAGCTTGTTTTGAACTGCCTTGAACTAACGCTAGTAATTCATCTATTACAATATAAATACGTTCAAATTGTCTATCTGGTTTTTCTAGTAATAACTCTTGTCGTTCGTATATTTTGTTTATGATACGACCAAGTAATTCATTAATTTCTGTAATAAAACTATTTAAGTTAGAGCCTTTTTGAGGTGAAAAAACTTCAAGTTGAAGTTCTTTAGCTAATAAATAGATATCTGATAATTTAGGATCAATACAGACGATTTGATTTGTAATTGATTTTAAACAATAAATGAGATATTGAACAAAATGAGTTTTTCCAGAACCGCTGGAGCCACTTATTGCAACATGAACAACTTTTGTCATATCAATTGAAACATTATTTGACATTATAGGAATATGCTTTTCTGATACTTTTTCTTTAATAAAAGTTTGTAAATTATCTATTTTTAAGCGATTTGGAACCCCATCAATCCAAGGGAAGAAGAATGCTCGTGCTTGGTTTTCATTTTTTGTATCATATGAAACGAAATAAGCATTATTTTGTGCCAATAAGGTCTTGAAAGGATATAAAATACCAGAACAAATTGCATATAGTTCAAAGTATAATTTAGCATCAATAGAGTAAGATACAGGCAAGTTAGGTATAAATAAGAACCCCTTATCGTTGCTTAGAACCTTGATGTCAAATGAATTTAGATAGGATGACTCATCATTAATATCTAGTGCATTATTCAAATTTCTTAGAATGAATTGAGCTAATTCGTATTTATTTTTGCCAAATTCAACTACATCAGCAGAAGTTGCTGATGTAGCATGACTTTGACTTTTATTCATTAGAAAAGCCATCAGTTATTTTCCTTTCTTGATACTTGATGCTCTGAAAAAAAGCTGTCCGTATTTATTTTCAAATGCTTCTAACCCTTCAAATTCAACGACATCTCCGATATCAATCTTAGATAGGACTGGTTTATCTTCAGGTAAAAACTTGACTTTGAAAGGATTGTGATTGTCAGTTGCAACGTAGACTTGATAACTTTGAATGTTATCCGTACGTTTCATTTTTTCTTTACCATTAACAAATTCCCCAGTTTTCTCAAATTCGAATTGAATTTCTAGTTGTTTACCAGCTAACTTCACAACTTCATCTGAAAGAGCTTGTTCCGCGAGGCTAGCACTGTAGCCGTTAGTTTTTTTAAAAAATGCCATAATAGGCCTCCTTTGTTAAATTATTTTTGATAGCTATCGACTATCATGAATCTATTATAATTATAATTATTGGGTTTGAATTGACTGTTTTTCTATATAAAAAATTTGAAAAACCACCCAAGATTATGTTATACTAATATTACAAACTAAAGAAAAGAGGAACTATATGAAAATTGATGAAGAAATTTATAGAATGATTAGTCAACGTGTGAAATATAGAAAAAAAGATAAAAAGTTACAAAATATTGATATTTTGTTAAGTGACCCAAATGTTGTTAGTAATATTGTCAATAATAAAAGATATAAAAAAAATCCGTATCTTTTGACACCGGCTTTTGCTTTTGAAATTGTTAAAAATTTGAAGTTTACAGATTCATATACTTTAATTTGGGGAAATAAAATGGAACGTGAATCTTACTTTGGGATGTTATTTTTTACAGGTATGAATTATCTTTTAAAGAAAGAAACAAGGTTAATAGAAAAATCTTTGAGTTACTATGTTCCTTACGCATATGATTTGGCTATCAGAGAATTGGAAAATAGATATGGTAATGGAATTAGCTTATTATTTCCAAACTTTGAGATTGAAAAAGGTAATGAAAAAAGTTTATTAGCTATGCAACTTTTATACAATCATTATAAGGAAGAGTTTTTTGAAAGACATGCTAATTATTTTAGTGATTTGTATACTACAAAATTAGATAAAAAAATTACTAATTTTTTTGAAACCGAACTATTAGATATGATTTCAAACGGTACACTATTTAATAGAGGAAAAGAATTTTTTAATTTAATTTTACAAAATTTATCATTGACTGCTGAAATGAACATTGATTCATTACCTGGTGTTGATTCTAAATTTCATCCGCAACTTGATTTTTCTAAATCAGTAGATACTTTTATAAAATCTATAATTCATTATCAAGAACAATTGGAAGAAGAAATAGTTTTAACGGATAGTTTAAATAGGTGGACTGTTGATTTGATGAATATAAAATAAAAACGCATAGCTCTAGCATGTTCGTCTAGAATTATGCGTTTTTTAAACTAAATTATCATTTTACATTATTAAGAATTGTATGGAATGCAGAAAGTATTTCTTTTTGTTTACTATCAGGTAAATTTTTTATATTCGTAATTAATTCAACAATCTCAGGATTTTCATCTTTTTTTGTAATATCAAAGAAAGATGAAATATCACATTCAAGGGCATTCATAACTTTTTCAAGGGTATTAATTGTTATATTTGTTTCTAGATGTTCAAGTTTGTAAACATAGTTTGTTCCAAGGTCTGCTCTTTCTTCAATTTGTTCTTGTGTAAATCCTTTTTTTAACCTTAGAAGGCGAATTCGTTTTCCTATATATTTTCTTAATGATTGTTTCATGTAATACCTCTCGAACTTAATACTACAGTTTTTTTACTATATATTTTAGTTCTTAAAAGATTGCTTATGACTTTACAAGGTTGGTTAAGTACGGTATAATTAAAGAAAAAACAACTATATATAGTTGTTAATGTGAATTTTTGGAGATGTTATGTCAAAAAATACTATTAAAACCCTAACAACAACAGCAGTTATTGGACTTGCATCAGCTGTTGTGCCTACATTTGCTCAAGAAGCTAACTCTGATGTATCTACGGCAACAAGTGTAAATAAATCAACAGTTCAAGAAAAACCTACAACAAAAACTGTTGAAAAATCATCAGACGTAAAACCTGCACTTGATGCTCAAAAGAAAGTTGTTGAACAAACTAAAGAACAACTTACTGAAGCTCAAGCTAAAGTTGATGACGCTAACAAGCAAGTGTCTAACGCTCAATCAGACGTAGCTGATGTTCAATATGATGTTGAAAAAGCTGAAGCTCTTGCTTCTAAAGCTACACCTCAAAATATTGAAGCTAATCAGAAAGACCAAAAAGCTAATCTTGATGACCAAGAAGCTAACGCTAAAGAAACAGCTACTGTTGATGCAAATATCGCAACTCAGGCTGACGCTGTAACTCAAGCTCAAACAAACGTGTCTAGCGCTGAACAAGCTCTTGATGAAGCTAAAGCTGATGTTTCAGCTAAAGAAACACAAGTTCAATCAGCTAAAGACGCAATCTCAGGAACTGGACTTGCTCAAGCTGAAGATAAACTTGACGAAGCTAAAGCTGAAACTAAGGGTGCTGAAAAGAATGTTACTCTTGCAGATACAGCATTGACTCATGCTAAGAAAGCTGACCAAAAACGTCAAGAAGCTATTGACAACGCTCAAACAGATGTTGACGCTAAAACAACTGTCGTCAATGAGGCTAAAGGCAAACTTGCTTCAGCTACTACAAAAGCTAATGATGCTACATCAACACTTTCTCAAGCTAAAGATAAATTTAATGAAGCTACTAAAGCTCTAAATAGCATTGATATTGTCAAAATTCCAGATTTGACTCAATTCAAGAAAGCTATTGCTTCAGGTAGCGATGAATTGATGACTAGCACTGGTGCTAAAATCTGGGAAAATTCAAAATCAGAATCTTTAATCTCAGAAAGCTCTAAGAATGAACCTGTTGACCTTGATAACTTAACAGATGCACAAAAAGAAGAAATTTCTCATTTGTACATCCAAGGATTGAAGGAAATCCGTGAACAATTAAAAGATAACGGTAAATATTCAGTTGCATCAAAAGAAAATACAGGTACAACAAAAGAAGCTATTGCACTTGCTACTGAAAGAGCTAAAGAGTACAAAGAACGTGGTCAAAGTCCAGTAACTCACGGTCACATTGGTCTAGGCGTTGAAAACCTTGCAGGTTTAGGTACAAAAGAATACTTCACATCAATGTATGACTTGAAGAAAGCCGTTGTTGACTCTCTACTTCATACATCATTCGGTGATGCCCCATCAAAATGGGGACACTTGAAAGCTAACCTTGACTTTGCATCAAGAGCAAAAGTTGGTCTTGATGTTGCAAACATCAATGGTTACTACTGGTTAGTAATTGCTTTCAGTGATAAAGGTACAGACCTTGTAAATCCAAAAGATGCTGAAGCTATTCAAAAAGCTTATGACGTTGCTAAAGCTGAAAAAGCTACAGCTCAAACTGCTTCAGAAAAAGCAAATGACGCTCTTAAACAAGCATCTGCTGACTATGCAAGTGCTTTAGAACTTAAGACTTCAGCTGAAAAGACATTAGCTGACGCTACTTCTACGCCAATTCAAACACAAGTTGCGGAAAACAACTTGCGTCTTGCAAAACTTGCTCTTGAAAGTGCACAAAAACGTCAAGCTGAAGCTCAAAAAACAGTTGATAACTTCTCAGCTGACCTTGCTTCTAAGAAACAAGCTCTTGATGATGCTAAATCAGCTCTTGAATCAGCTCAATTAGTTCAAGAACAAAAAGTTCAAGCTGTTACTGATGCTAAAACTGAACTTGCTCAACAACAAAGCAAACTTGAAAATCTTCAAGCTCTAAAAGCTAAATTGGTTGAAGAAAAAGACCGTTTAGTTACAGAAGCTAAAGCTCTTGCTGAAGAATTAAAAGGTTATGTTGACAGTTCAGAAAAGCTTGCACGAACAAAAGCAGAGCTTAAAGAAAAAGAAGCAAAACTTCTTGAAGTTAAAGAAAAAGAAGAAAATGCAAAGAATAACGTTAGTGCTATTACTACAAAACTTGTTGAGGAGCAAGCAAAACTAGCTAAGCTTCAAGACACGTTTGATAAGCTTCAAGATTTAGAAGAAAAAGCAAAACACAACATAGTTACAAGATTATCTGATGGAACAATTGTTGCTGTTCCTAAAGAAATACCGATTTCTGAAGAGCGTCCTGAAATTGATATTCAAGCACTAAAAGATGCTATTGCTTCAGGTAAAGATGTTGAAATTGTTGACGGAAAAGTTGTTGTACGTGCTACAAAACCAATTAGTGTTGAACATCCAAAAACGAACACTGATAAATCAAAGCAGGCGTACACAAGTGATAAAAATGTGACTATTGACAACAAAGGAAATGTTATCGTAAAGGGTCAAACATATACAAGTCAGCAACAGGCATCAAGTAAGCCGACTTATTCACGGGTAGAACGTGCGAAATCATTGCCAGAAACAGGCGAATCATCGAGTATTGCAATGTTGGTACTCGGTGCAATTCTTGGAGGATTTGGACTTGTAACGGTACGTAGAAAGAACTAGAATAATAAAAAATCTTCTTACATATGTAGGAAGATTTTTTGTATTCATAAAACTAGTTGAAAAGACTGCGCTATTTAAACTAGTTTTGTGAATGAATATTGGAATATACCGATTGTGCCGAATACGGTATCGAACTATGTATCAAAAACTGTGATTATTAAATTTTTAACTTAGAAATTATAGCAAAAAACTAAAAATTTATTTGGTCAACTCTTGGTCAACTTTGTAATTTTCAATACTAGCTAGCGTGTGATAATATCTTGATTTCATCGTGTTTTGGTTATTTATTATAACTTATTTTAACGCTAGTTTGTATGCAGGGGGCATAATAAGAAGCATAAAGAAACATAAAGAACACTGAAGTTCAGTGTTTTTTTGTTTATTAACTCATAAGAGGCCATGAAAATATATAGGGAGAAGAAAACCGCTCTCTTTTTTATGCTATAATAGGTATAGAATGTTTAGGAGAAAGAGATGAAAAAAGGCATATTAATTGGCTGCTTATCCGTGGTTATTCCAATTGCAATGCTCATAATACTTAGTCCTATTATTGCAATGATGGATATGTGGGGTCTATTTGCCCATGCCAGTCGGAATGAACTTGAGCAAGCTGTACATCGTTCTTATAAGAACTACGGTCTTACAGGTCAGTTTGAGTTAGAAAAATACGAAAAAAACTATACAAGTGTAGGAGGATTTGTAATCCATGGTACTTACACTGAAAATATAGATGGTAAAACCTATCAGGCTAATTCCCGTTTTGAATACTATACTCGTCCTTCGGAAAACAAAAAGTATAAAAAGACGGATGCAGAAGTAGATTATGAACAAAACAAAAAAATTTATCAGGCTTTTCCAGAATTAGCCTATCTAGGAATTGAGATTAGTCCAGGTACCAGCGAATTTTTAAAAAAATTGGATACTTCAATAACAGATCCTAAAATGACTGCTTTGAAATACGATGGGATTGATTTTCAATTTAATAGTAAATCTGGCAATATGTATCTTTATGATGAAATCTTAGAGGAAAATCAAAGAAAAGGACAAGCATTACAAGGGATGTATCCTATGGATGCTCAATATCTTTTCCAAAAAGATATTTTTATACCAGAATTTCAATTTCGATACTACACTCCAGAAGACAAGAAGGATCAGTTATATGATGCCTATCTTAAAGACCTTGAATCGCAAATGAAAGAATTCTTTAACAATCTACCTCTTCCAAGCGGTCTTTATGCTGTAAAGATTGATAAATATGAAGGGGATAAACTTGTCAATAATAGCGGTGGCTATTATGTGAAGATTGAGAATCATCAAGTTGTGAAGTTTATCAAAGATTTACAACAGGAGTCACTGGACTAATGCTTTTCAGATGTATAGAATTTTGGAGAAAGAGGTAATATGTTAGATGTCCCAAGAAGAATACCTTCGACTAAAAAAAGAATATAAAATTCGACTAGTATTAGTAATCCTTCTATTCGTATTATTTTCTATCCTAAGTATCTTGCTCATCATAAATCTCAATAGATTTATTCCACTAGGCGCGACAGCAATGGCTACAGTTGTGCCATTTAACCATTTTTTACTCGTTCCACTTTGGGAAGAGAAAAAAGCGATTGAAGCAGAGCATCCTGAATGGAAGGACCTTAGTACAAGCGGAGCCAGGGTCCCTTCGACAGAAGCGAGTAAACGAAACATAGCAACTGTTGGGAGCGTTGTTGCCTTGTTCTTATCGTTTGCTTTACTCTATAGGCCTGCTAAGGTATACCAGAAGGTACCTACTGCCGATGAACTAAAGAACCTTCCCAAGATTGAGAACAAGGGCATTCCTAAACTGGATAATAAAAAAATCCCAAAAATAAAAAGGGAATCAGAAGAGTAATCTGTAATGAAAATACCCCAGGAGTTAGACTTTTTCTCTAACTTCTGGGGTGCTTTTATTATATTCTATTCAGTTTACAAGACCCAAGTACGAATAGCATGGGCAACGCCGGATTCATCATTTGTTTTGGTGATGTATTTGGCGATTTTTTTGAGTTCTGGGTTTCCGTTTTCCATAACAACGGGGTTTCCAACGACTGCTAGCATGGCACGGTCATTTTCTTCATCACCGATCGCCATAGTTTCATCTTTGCTTAGTCCAAGTTTCTCAGCTAGGTGCGTAATGGCTGAACCCTTGTCTACATCCTTTTTAAGGAGTTCTAGATAAAATGGAGCAGATTTGTTGATAGAGTAGCGCTCGTAAAATTCTGCTGGAATCTTTTCAATAGCAGCATCGAGAATCTCTGGTTCGTCGATAAACATACATTTGACGATTTCTTTATCAGCCATCTCTTCAGGTGTACGGTAAAAAATTGGCATGCTGACGAGGGTTGATTCGTGTACGGTGTATTTTCCGATATTGCGATTGGCAGTGTAAATGCCGTCCTTGGTAATTGCATGCATATGGACTCCCAGTTTACGGCTGAGAAATTCCATATCCAGATAGTCCTCGTAAGTCAAGGATTCGCTGATAATCTCATGGCCATTAGCAGTTTCTTGAACAAGGGCACCGTTGAAGGTCACAACATAGTCACCTTCATCTCTCAACTGCAAGTCGTCAAGGAGTTTAGCAACACCAGCGATGGGGCGTCCTGTTGCAATGACAACCTTGACTCCAGCTGCTTTGGCATCTTGGATAGCTGCAAAAACTTCGGGAGTAATTTCTTTTTTGCTATTAACTAGGGTACCATCTATATCGACGGCGATTAGTTTTATACTCATAAATTTCCTCTGTTATTTCTTGTCTGGAGTAAAATGATCATTCTCAATCAAATGGGAAAATTGTTGAATGATATTTGTAAAAATACTATTTTGCTTAAGCATTTCTTTAGGGAAGTAGAAACGGTTGTCACCATGACGGCTTCCTGCAAGAGATTGAACGATAGGAGATAGGCTAGAAAGTTCTGCCAGCTCGCCATTCTTTTGGACAATCTCGATTTGAGTTCTTGGATTTTCAGACTCTGGTCGATAAATATCGTAAGGAAGGTCAAAATTCTTATGAATAGCTGTGTAATAGTTGGGGTCAAAACCAATTTCTTCTACGAAATTTCGCATGATTTCAAGCTGGTCTTGATCTTTCTGAGAAAAAGTAATAGATTTAAAGACCTTACGATTGATAAAACGTTGGGAAAGGTCGGCTAGAATTTTATCTGTACTAGTCATCCAGAGTTGGAAATAGGTATTCATAACCCCGTCGTCAAGTGCAAGATAGTCAGATAAGGTTACCTTCTTCTCAAAAAATGGCAGTAGATGTGGGGATGTAAGGGCAAAGAAGTCCTTATTTTCAGGGTAGAGCTCCTTAGCACGTTTGAGAAGATTTTGCAGAAGGACTTCCATGGCTCGTGTAGCTGGGTGGAAATAAACCTGCATATACATCTGGTAACGACTGAGTACATAATCCTCTATGGCATGCATCCCATTCCGTTGAAAGGCGATACCATTTTCAACAGGACGAATAACACGAAGGATACGTGTCAGGTCAAATTGCCCATAAAAAGCACCGGTGAAGTAGGAGTCGCGTAGGAGATAGTCCATACGGTCTGCATCAATCTGACTAGAAATGAGCTGAACCACTTGTTTGTTGGGATAGATGTGGTCTATGACACTAGCAACCTTTTTAGGGAAGTCAGGCGCCACCTGTAGCAAGACCTGATGAATCTCTGTATCAGGGCTTTGGATAATTTCCTCGGTAATTGCCTCATGGTCAGTGTCAAAGAGATTTTCAAAAGTATGAGAGTAAGCACCGTGTCCGAGATCATGTAGAAGAGCAGCAGTCATGGTTAATAGTGATTCGTTAGAATCCCATTCCTCAGGATATTTCTCCTCAAAAATCTCAGTGATTTGACGGGCAATTTCATAGACACCCAAACAGTGAGAAAAACGACTATGCTCTCCACCGTGGAAAGTATAGCTAGATGTCCCAAGCTGTTTGATGCGACGGAGCCGCTGAAATTCTTTGGTATTGATCAGGTCATAAATGACTTGATTATTAACGTGGATATAGTTGTGAACTGGGTCACGAAATACTTTTTCATTCATAAGACCATTATAGCAAATTCCTTGCCTTTTTGGTAAAATAGTAGGGATAAGTGAGAAGAAAGAGGAATAGTTGTGAAGATTAGAATGAGAAATACCATCAAGTTCGATGAACAATTGGAAGTAATCGACCAACTTTATGATGTTGAATTACGGGAAAAGGGCGATTTTTCCTATCTCCTTTTTTACAATGAAGACCAAGAAAAAGTAGTTTTGAAATTTAATGGGGAGGAACTGGTCATGTCACGTTTCTCAAATCCCAAGACTATCATGCGTTTTCTCAAGGATTCTGATAGTTTAGCCTATATCCCAACACCTATGGGACTGCAGGAGTTTATCATCCAAACAAGCCACTACGAAGTTGGTGAAGAGAAGATTGAACTAGCCTACCAACTACAAAACAAAGAAGGAGTTCCATTTGCCAACTACCGTTTAGAAATTACTTGGGGATAAGAAAAAGAGGCTGGGACAAAAGTCCTAGCCTCTCAATTGTCTTTGGAGTGTCGAGCAAGACGCAGTGGTTGAGTGGGCTCTACTACGCTGATTTCATCAGCTTTTACAGCCCTACTCAACTGTGCGGAGGTGGGACGACGAAATCGAATTCTAAAGAATTACCGATTTCTGTCCCACTCTCATTTGATATAGAGTTCTTGATTTTTTAGGACGATTTCACGTACACTTGCAAATTTCTTCAGTTTTTTAAGCTCTTCTGGATGGGTGACAAGAGTGATGACATAGCCTTCTTTACCCATACGTCCTGTACGACCTGCACGGTGAGTGTAAGTTTCCTTGTCTCTAGGGACATCAAAGTTAATCACGCATTCCAAGCTATCAATGTCGATACCACGAGCGAGAAGGTCTGTGGCAAGAAGTAGTGTCAGTTGATTATCTTTGAATTTTTCTAGAATAACTTTTCTAAATTTAACGTTGACATCGCTCGCAAGTGAAACAGCTAAAACATCGCGATATTGTAATTTTTCCTCGGCGCTTCCAAGGTCAGACAAGCTATTAAAGAAGACAAGACTACGGAAATCTTCAACCTGTGCCAGTTTACGAAGCATATCTACTCTGTGACGTTGGTCTACTTGCATGTAGAAGTGTTGGATATTGTCTAACTTTTGGTCTGATAGGTCAATGATGCGCGTGTTAGGTGCAATCTTATCTTGGTCAAATTTGGTAGTGGCACTCATGTAAATAAGTTGATGGTCACGAGGTGCATAGTTGGTAATTTTTTCAACAAAATGAATTTGAGAATCATCAAGGAGTTGGTCGAATTCATCAAGAATGATTGTTTCCACATTCATCATCTTGATTTTTTTCAATTTGACGAGTTCAAAGATACGACCAGGTGTTCCAATCAGAATTTCTGGTCCTTTTTTAAGTCGTTCAATTTGGCGTTTCTGGCTCGAACCAGATAGAAATAGCTGAGCTGTTAATCCGATAGCCTCACCCCAGGTTTTAGTAACTTCAAAAATTTGTCCAGCAAGCTCGGTATTAGGTGCTAAAATCAATAATTGTTGGGCTTTTTTCTTTTGCAGTTTGAGAAGACTAGGTAGGAGATAGGCTAAAGTCTTTCCTGTTCCAGTTGGACTGACTCCAAGAAGATTTTCACCTTTTGTTATAGGCTCAAAAAGTTGAATTTGAATGGGAGTAAATTCTTGGAAGCCCAGTTGAACAATCAATTCTTGCCATTCGGTAGGTAGTTTAGTTTTCATTTTTCTGCCTCAAATCTAATGCCAGCATTCTGGCGCATGGTGTAAAGTAGGTTGTGGACGTGTGCCGCATCATCAATCCAAGATTGGTAGAGATTCAGGTCTGCTTGCTTGATCATGTTTGCAAAAGCAGCAACTTCCTCAGTCATGTTGTGAGGAGCCTGCTGGATAGGAAGTTTAACTTCATTTCCTTGATGGTCTGTGAAAATAGCTGAACTAACAAGTTCAATAGTATCAAGTGTCAGTGTTCCATCTGTCGTATAAATTTCGCAAGGAAGATTAGAAGTGATATTCTTTCCTGCTTTGATATGTACTTGATAGTCAGGATAGTAGAGCATGCCGTCACCGTTCAAATCGATACTATTATCTAGTTTCTGAGCTTGATAGGTTGCATGAGTCGGTTTTCCAAATAAGCGGATTGCTGCGTATAGAGTATAAATACCAAGATCCATAAGTGCACCACCTGCAAAACGGTCTGAGAAAACATTAGGAGTATCGCCAGCAAGTAGGTTAGGCATCTTAGAAGAGTATTTAGCGTAGTTAAAGTCTGCACCAAGAATTTGTTTGTTGGCAAGAAAGCCTTTGATTGTGGCAAAAGCATCTTCATGATAGTTACGTGCTGCTTCAAAGATAAAACATTTATTATCTTTAGCTGTTTGAACTAAATCCTGCCATTCTTGTGGTTGAGTGACGGCTGGTTTTTCAAGGATAACATGTTTTCCAGCAGATAAAGCCATCTTTGCTTGGCTAAAATGCAGGGAATTCGGACTAGCAATGTATACCACATCGAATGAATCATTAAAGAAATCATTTAACTGATCAAATAGCTTAACGCCTTGATATTGTTCAACAAACTTTTCTGCGGTTTCTATTTTTCTAGAATAGACTGCACCCAGTTGAAATTTTCCGCTAGTATGGGCAACCTCTAGAAAATGATGGCTGATTGAACTAGTTCCTATGATACCAAGTTTTAGCATAGTTACTCCTTTTCCACAAGTAATGATTGATTTCATTATATCATAGAAAGAGTCAACTAGATAAGTTAAGATAATTCTTTTGCTTTGATACTTCGAAATTTCTAGAAAAAATGGTACAATAGTTACAGTATATTTAGGAGATTAGTATGAGATTATTACCTATGAGAAAAATTTCTCGTCATTCAAAAAGATTGGCGCTTTTTTTGACTTTTTGTGCAGGCTATGTAGATGCCTATACGTTTATTGTAAGAGGGAATACCTTAGTCGCTGGGCAAACAGGGAATGTGGTATTTCTATCAGTCGGAATCGTTCAGAGAAATTTGGCTGATGCTGAAATAAAGATATTGACACTTTTATCTTTCATGTTAGGCGTTTTTTTGCTTACGATTTACAAGGAAAAACTTCGCATTGTTAAAAAACCCATTCTATCACTTGTTCCATTAGCTATTTTATCATTGATAATCGGCTTTGTTCCATTGAGTGTTGATAACATGTTTATTATTCCTCCTCTGGCTTTTTGTATGGGTCTGGTTACAACAGCTTTTGGAGAGGTTTCTGGAATTGCCTATAATAATGCCTTTATGACGGGAAATATCAAACGCACCATGTTGGCTTTTGGCGAATACGTCCGGACCAAGCATACAGCCTTTTTGATGGAAGGATTGATTTTTGTGAGCCTACTTGTTAGTTTCATTCTAGGAGTAGTATTTTCAGCTTACTTAACGATTATCTTCAACGAAAAAACAATTTTAGGTGTCCCTATCATGATGAGTATTTTTTATCTAAGTATGATTTTATCTTCTTTGCGAAAAAAGTCTAATAAAAGGCTGAATTTTGAATGAAAATACTTGTCAAAAATTTGGAATCATGCTATACTTGTAGAGTTGACTATGCACGATCCTGTGCAACCGCACGAACATCGTTGCTCGTCGTATAACAAATTTAAACTTCGTCATTATCGCCTTGGCTAACATAAGTTATGTCTTCGGCTTAATTCCTAGTTTATTCTTTGTTATACTAAGAGCTCTTCTTTTAAGTGGTTCGTCCCACGATGCTAGGCGAGTCTTCACAAAAATTCGGGGAAACCCCAAAAAATCATAGGAGGTGCATAATGAGCACATACGCAATTATCAAAACTGGCGGAAAACAAGTTAAAGTTGAAGTTGGTCAAGCAGTTTACGTTGAAAAATTGAACGTTGAAGCTGGTCAAGAAGTTACTTTTAACGAAGTTGTTCTTGTTGGTGGTGAAAACACTGTTGTCGGAACTCCACTTGTTGCTGGAGCTACTGTAGTTGGAACTGTTGAAAAACAAGGAAAACAAAAGAAAGTTGTTACTTACAAGTACAAACCTAAAAAAGGTAGCCACCGTAAACAAGGTCACCGTCAACCATACACTAAAGTTGTCATCAACGCAATCAACGCTTAATTTTAAGGAGAACACATGATACAAGCAGTCTTTGAGAGAGCCGAAGATGGCGAGCTGAGGAGTGCGGAGATTACTGGACACGCCGAGAGTGGCGAATACGGCCTAGATGTCGTGTGTGCATCGGTTTCTACGCTTGCCATAAACTTTATCAATTCTATTGAGAAATTTGCAGGCTATGAACCAATCTTAGAATTAAACGAAGATGAAGGTGGCTATCTGATGGTTGAAATTCCAAAAGATCTTCCTTCTCACCAGAGAGAAATGACACAATTATTCTTTGAATCATTTTTCTTAGGTATGGCAAACTTATCGGAGAACTCTTCTGAGTTCGTCCAAACCAGAGTTATCACAGAAAACTAACACGGAGGAAAACATTATGTTAAAAATGACTCTTAACAACTTGCAACTTTTCGCCCACAAAAAAGGTGGAGGTTCTACATCAAACGGACGCGATTCACAAGCTAAACGTCTTGGAGCTAAAGCAGCTGATGGACAAACTGTAACAGGTGGATCAATCCTTTACCGTCAACGTGGTACACACATCTACCCAGGTGTAAACGTTGGACGTGGTGGAGACGATACTTTGTTCGCTAAAGTTGAAGGCGTAGTACGTTTCGAACGTAAAGGTCGCGATAAGAAACAAGTTTCTGTTTACCCAATCGCTAAATAAGCATTAAAAAAAGGCTTTCCAAGATTTTTGGAAAGCTTTTTTTCTTGAACAATATTAGTATCAGTTATTTTTAAAGTTTACTTGAGAAACTGTTTTAAATCAATAAAATCTTAAGGAGCTTATTTGATTTATTATGATAGATAATAAGAAGGAAATATGGTATAATATAGAGTGAGACCTTATGAATAAATAGTGAAAGAGTATATAAAAAATAATGAAAAAAATAGTCATTAACGGTGGACGTCCATTAAAGGGTGAGATTACCATTAGCGGAGCAAAAAATAGTGTAGTAGCTCTGATTCCAGCTATTATTTTGTCAGATGATGTAGTTATTTTGGATTGTGTTCCTGATATCTCTGATGTTGCTAGTTTGGTTGATATTATGGAAATTATGGGTGCGAGTGTTAAGCGCTATGACGATGTTTTAGAGATTGACCCTCGTGGTGTTCAAAATAAGCCAATGCCATACGGTAAGATTAACAGTCTTCGCGCATCCTATTATTTCTACGGTAGTCTTCTTGGACGTTTT
This sequence comes from Streptococcus infantis, assembly GCF_047463175.1. Taxonomy (GTDB): domain Bacteria; phylum Bacillota; class Bacilli; order Lactobacillales; family Streptococcaceae; genus Streptococcus; species Streptococcus infantis_AC. The sequence goes on along the minus strand of NZ_JASHEJ010000001.1, from coordinate 379,946 downwards.
GGTGAAGCAACAGTAGGTTTACCTGGTGGATGTGACTTGGGACCTCGTCCTATTGACTTGCACTTGAAAGCTTTTGAAGCTATGGGTGCTAAGACAACCTATGAGGGAGACAATATGAATCTCTCAACTAATGGTTCTAAGTTACAGGGTGCTAGTATTTATATGGATACTGTAAGTGTAGGAGCAACTATTAATACGATACTTGCAGCGGTAAAAGCTCAAGGACGTACAGTCATTGAAAATGCTGCTCGAGAGCCTGAAATTATTGATGTAGCTACTTTGTTAAATAATATGGGAGCTCATATTCGTGGTGCAGGTACGGATATGATTACTATCGATGGTGTTGAATCTCTACACGGCACACGTCATCAAGTTATTCCAGATCGTATCGAAGCTGGTACTTATATTTCTTTAGCTGCTGCTGTGGGACAAGGAATTCTTATTAACAATGTACTCTATGAACATTTAGAAGGTTTCATTGCGAAACTTGAAGAAATGGGTGTTCATATGACTGTTTCTGAAGATAGTATCTTTGTTGAAGAGCAGAAAAATCTAAAAGCTGTTAATATCAAGACTGCTCCATATCCAGGATTTGCTACAGACCTTCAACAACCGATTACACCACTTTTGTTGAAAGCAGAAGGACGAGGGACACTGATTGATACCATTTATGAAAAACGTGTGAACCATGTCTTTGAATTAGCTAAAATGAACGCAGATATTACAACGACTAATGATCACATTATCTATAAGGGTGGTAATTCTTTACACGGTGCAAGTGTAAGAGCGACTGACTTACGTGCAGGTGCAGCCTTGGTTATTGCTGGATTAATGGCTGAAGGTAGAACAGAGATTACTAGTGTAGAGTTCATCCTACGAGGCTACTCAAATATTATTGAGAAATTACGTAAGCTTGGAGCAGATATTGAGCTAATCGAAGATTAGCCATTTTGAGGAACACAATGAATATCTGGACAAAATTAGCAATGTATTCTTTCTATGAGACGGAACGTTTGTATTTCCGTCCATTCTTTTTTACGGATGTAGATGACTTTCATGCTCTAGCATCAGACCCTGAAAATCTCCAATTTATTTTTCCTACGCAAGCCAGCATTGAGGAAAGTCAATATGCTCTTGCTAACTACTTTATGAAATCACCTTTGGGAATTTGGGCGATTTGTGATAAGAAAGCACAGATGATGATTGGAGCCATCAAGTTTGAAAAGCTGGATGAAATCCGTAAAGAAGCAGAAATTGGCTATTTTTTAAGGAAAAACTATTGGTCTCAGGGATATATGACGGAAGCAGTGACTAAATTACGCGATTTGTCTATGGACCAGTTTGAATTAAAGCAACTTTCTATTGTGACGCATTTAGAAAATAGTGCTAGTCAAAAGGTTGCACAAAAATCAGGCTTCGTTCTATATCGTCGTTTCAAGGGTAGTGACCGCTATACTCGTAAGATGCGGGATTATCTAGAATTTCGCTATACAAAAGGAGAGCTAAATGAGTAAACACCAAGAAATTTTAGCTTATTTAGAAGAATTACCAGTCGGAAAACGGGTTAGTGTTCGAAGTATTTCAAATCGTCTGGGAGTGAGTGATGGTACAGCTTATCGTGCTATCAAAGAAGCTGAAAATAGAGGATTGGTTGAAACACGTCCTCGAAGTGGAACTGTCCGTGTCAAGTCCAAAAAAGTTGCCATTGAGAGATTAACCTTTGCAGAAATTGCAGAAGTCACTGGTTCGGAAGTTTTAGCTGGTCAAGCTGGTTTGGAGAGAGAATTCAGTAAATTCTCCATTGGAGCCATGACAGAAAAGAACATTCTTTCTTATCTTCATGATGGTGGTCTACTTATTGTAGGTGACAGAACACGAATCCAATTATTGGCACTTGAGAATGAAAATGCTGTCTTGGTAACAGGTGGATTTGAAGTTCATAAAGATGTTTTGGATGCTGCTAATAAGAAAAATATCCCAGTGTTACGCAGTAAACATGACACATTTACCGTTGCGACCATGATTAACCGAGCTTTGTCAAATGTACAAATAAAGACAGATATTTTAACGGTTGAAAAAATCTATCGCACTTGTCATGAATATGGTTTTTTACAGGAAACGGATACTGTTAAAGATTACTTAGATTTAGTTCGTAAGAATAGAAGTAGTCGATTCCCTGTTATCAATCAGCATAAGGTTGTTGTGGGTGTCGTGACCATGCGTGATGCTGGAGATAAGTCACCAGGGACTACCATTGATAAGGTCATGACAAGAACGGTCTACATGACCGGTTTAGCCACAAACATTGCTAACGTGAGCCAGAGAATGATTGCTGAGGATTTTGAAATGGTACCTGTTGTACGGAGCAATCAAACCTTGCTTGGTGTCATTACTAGACGTGATGTCATGGAAAAAATGAGTCGTTCTCAGGTCTCAACTTTACCAACCTTTTCAGAACAGATTGGACAGAAGCTATCTTATCATCATGATGAAGTTGTTATTACAGTCGAACCCTTTATGTTAGAAAAAAATGGTGTTCTGGCTAATGGTGTTCTTTCAGAAATCTTGACTCATATGACGCAAGACTTGGTCGTTAATAGCGGGCGTAACCTCATCATTGAACAAATGTTGATTTACTTTTTACAGGCTGTTCAGATTGATGATGTTCTACGAATTCAAGCTAGAATTATTCATCATACGAGACGATCGGCTATTATTGATTATGACATTTATCTCAATCATCAAATTGTATCAAAAGCAAATGTAACTGTAAAAATTAATTAGAATCTAGGAGTAAACATGATTACATTAAAATCAGCTAGAGAAATCGAAGCTATGGATAAGGCCGGTGATTTTCTTGCAAGTATCCACATTGGCTTGCGTGATATCATTAAGCCAGGTGTTGATATGTGGGAAGTAGAAGAGTATGTTCGCCGTCGTTGTAAAGAAGAGAATTTCCTTCCACTACAGATTGGTGTTGATGGAGCAATGATGGACTATCCATATGCAACCTGCTGTTCGCTCAATGACGAAGTAGCACACGCCTTCCCTCGTCATTATATCCTCAAAGAGGGTGACCTCCTCAAGGTTGATATGGTTCTTGGTGGGCCAATCGCGAAGTCCGACCTCAATGTTTCTAAACTCAATTTTAACAACGTTGAGCAGATGAAAAAATATACTCAAAACTTTACGGGTGGCTTGGCTGATTCTTGTTGGGCATACGCAGTTGGTAAACCATCAGAAGAAGTTAAAAACTTGATGGACGTGACCAAGGAAGCTATGTATAAGGGTATCGAGCAAGCTGTTGTTGGTAACCGAATTGGCGATATTGGTGCAGCGATTCAAAAATATGCTGAAAGTCGTGGATACGGTGTTGTCCGCGATCTTGTAGGACACGGTGTTGGCCCAACTATGCATGAAGAACCAATGGTTCCTAACTATGGTGTAGCTGGTCGTGGTCTTCGTCTTCGTGAAGGTATGGTTTTGACAATCGAACCTATGATTAATACAGGTGATTGGGAAATCGATACAGATATGAAGACAGGTTGGGCACATAAAACTATCGACGGTGGTCTGTCATGTCAGTACGAACATCAGTTTGTTATTACCAAAGATGGCCCTGTAATCTTGACAAGTCAAGGTGAAGAGGGAACTTATTAATAAGATTTTCAAGGAGCTAAGCTCCTTTTTGTTTTCTATAAAATAATAGCGTAGCAAAGTTAAGACTTATAATGTTATTTGTAGTAAAATATAAAGTGAAAATTTTGAAAGAAGGTTCTTAATTGGAAAGTATTATATTTTTTATCTCTGTATTTTTAGCTGGGGTTTTATCGTTTTTCTCACCCTGCATCTTTCCCTTGTTACCAGTCTATGCAGGTGTTTTGCTAGATGACCAAGAGCAGTCAAAGACATTTCGGTTTTTAGGTAAGGATGTTGCGTGGTCAGGATTAATTCGGACATTCTGTTTTATCGCAGGTATCTCTCTCATTTTCTTTATTCTAGGGTTTGGAGCAGGATTTCTCGGCAACTTACTCTATGCTGATTGGTTTCGTTATGTTATGGGTGGTATTATTATCATACTAGGCTTACATCAGATGGAAATCCTTCATTTACGAAAATTAGAGTTCCAAAAAACAGTAAGATTTGATCAAAAACAGTCTAGTAAATATCTATCAGCCTTTCTATTAGGTATTAGCTTCAGCTTTGGTTGGACTCCATGTATTGGTCCAGTTTTAAGTTCAATTTTAGCATTAGCTGCCTCAGGAGGAAATGGAGCTCTTCAAGGGGCCTTATTAACCCTAGTTTATACTTTTGGAATGTCGCTTCCATTTTTAGTATTGGCCTTGGCATCAGGTCTGATCATGCCTTATTTTAGTAGAATTAAATCTCACCTACTCTTACTGAAAAGAATTGGTGGTTTACTAATTATTCTCATGGGAATTTTATTAATGTTGGGACAGTTAAATGTCTTATCTGGAATATTAGGATAAAAGGAGTTATCTATGAAAAAAACAATCTATTTTGGACTTAGTTTCTTATCTATCTTTCTTTTGATTGCTTGTGTCAAGGAAGAGAAGGAATCAAGTCAAGAAAATCAAAAGACTCAAACACAACAACAAGCAACGGTTAAGCAAATAGCTGTAGGAGCAGAAGCGCCTGATTTTACGCTACAATCGATGGATGGAAAAGAAGTCAAACTATCTGATTTTAAAGGTAAAAAAGTTTATCTAAAATTCTGGGCTTCTTGGTGTGGGCCTTGCCGTAAGAGTATGCCAGAATTGATGGAGCTTGCTGCAAAAGAAGATCGTGATTTTGAAATATTATCTGTTATTGCACCCGGCCTTCAAGGCGAAAAAACGATAGACCAATTTCCAAAATGGTTTGAGGAGCAGGGCTATAAGGATATACCTGTCTTATATGACACTAAGGGAACTACCTTCCAAGCCTATCAGATTCGAAGTATCCCAACTGAATACCTAATTGATTCAAACGGTAAAATTGCTAAGATTCAGTTAGGTGCCATTAGTAATGCAGACGCGGAAGCAGCTTTTGCACAAATGGACTAACGTTATAAAAAATGTCTAGACTGTTTTGTCTAGACATTTTTTTTAAAATTAAATTGAATTAGTTTTTAGAAGCAGCTTGGAATTCTGGGTTTTTCCATGCTTCGTCAATAATCTCTTGCAATTCACGAGCAGAAAGTTGCATTTTTTGAGTTTCAGCGTCGTTCAATGGGATGTTAACTGGGCGAACGATACCGTGCGCACCAACGATAGCTGGTTGACCGATAAAGACGTTTTCAACTCCGTATTGTCCTTCTTGGAAGACTGAAAGTGGAAGAACCGCATTTTCATCATCAAGGATAGCTTTTGTGATACGAGCAAGAGCAACTGCGATACCGTAGTATGTAGCACCTTTTTTGTTGATGATTGAGTAAGCAGCGTCACGAACTGAGATGAAGAGTTCAACAAGATCTGCTTCATTCAAGTCACGGTTAGCTTGTAACCATTGTTCCAATTTAACACCGGCAACGTTAGCGTGTGACCAAACGGCAAATTCTGAGTCACCGTGCTCACCCATGATGTAGGCGTGAACTGAACGAGCATCAACACCGATAGTTTCAGCAAGTGCTTGACGGAAACGAGCTGAGTCAAGTGAAGTACCTGAACCGATAACACGTTCTTTAGGGAATCCTGAGAATTTCCAAGTTGAGTAAGTTAAAATGTCAACTGGGTTAGCAGCAACAAGGAAGATACCGTCAAATCCAGATGCAACAACTTGTTCAACAATTGATTTGTTGATAGCAAGGTTTTTACCAACAAGATCAAGACGAGTTTCGCCTGGTTTTTGAGGAGCACCAGCAGTGATAACTACAAGGTCAGCATCCGCACAGTCTTCGTACTTAGCTGCATAGATTTTTTTAGGTGAAGTAAAAGCTAGCGCGTGGCTAAGATCTTCAGCATCACCAACTGCTTTTTCAAACAATTGAGGAATTTCAATGATACCAAGTTCTTGTGCAATTCCTTGTGTTACGAGGGCAAAAGCGTAAGATGAACCTACGGCACCGTCACCGACGAGGATAACTTTTTTGTGTTGTTTAGTTGCTGTCATTTGTCTAAACATCTCCTTTATTTTATTAAGAGGGAAACCCCATTTGATTTCATTCTATCACTTTTGCTAAGCTTTGTCACGGATATACCTTCGGGATAAACATGTAAACGTTTTACACGTGTTGTTAGACTGTAAAATAGTCCAAACTATGGTATAATATATGTAATTACTAATAGTGAAACGAGGCATTTGTTAATGCAAGATAAAAATTTAGTGAATGTCAATCTGACCAAGGAGATGAAGACTAGCTTTATCGACTACGCCATGAGTGTAATCGTATCGCGTGCTCTTCCTGATGTTCGTGATGGGTTGAAACCTGTTCATCGTCGTATTTTGTACGGAATGAACGAATTAGGAGTTACGCCTGATAAACCTCATAAGAAATCTGCCCGTATTACAGGGGACGTAATGGGTAAATACCACCCACACGGGGACTCATCTATCTATGAAGCTATGGTTCGTATGGCTCAATGGTGGAGCTACCGCTACATGCTTGTAGATGGGCACGGTAACTTTGGTTCTATGGACGGTGATGGTGCTGCCGCGCAACGTTATACCGAAGCACGTATGAGCAAGATTGCTCTTGAAATGCTTCGTGATATCAATAAAAATACCGTTGATTTTGTAGATAACTATGATGCCAATGAACGAGAACCTGTTGTTTTACCAGCTCGTTTCCCAAATCTTTTGGTCAATGGTGCCACAGGTATTGCCGTTGGTATGGCGACCAATATTCCACCTCATAATTTGTGTGAAACCATTGATGCTGTTAAACTCGTCATGGACAATCCTGAAGTTACAACCAAAGATTTGATGGAAGTTTTGCCTGGTCCAGACTTCCCAACTGGTGCCCTAGTTATGGGTAAATCAGGTATTCATAAGGCGTATGAGACTGGTAAGGGATCTATTGTTCTTCGTTCTCGTACGGAAATTGAAGAAACTAAAACAGGTCGCGAACGTATCGTTGTTACTGAATTCCCATATATGGTCAACAAAACCAAAGTACATGAACATATTGTGCGTCTGGTTCAAGAGAAACGTATTGAAGGAATTACAGCTGTTCGTGATGAATCTAACCGTGAGGGTGTTCGCTTTGTTATTGAAGTTAGACGCGACGCATCAGCTAATGTTATTTTGAACAACTTATTCAAGATGACTCAGATGCAGACTAGCTTTGGTTTTAATATGCTGGCCATCCAAAATGGTGTTCCAAAGATTCTCTCTCTTCGTCAAATCTTGGATGCTTATATTGAGCACCAAAAAGAAGTTTTGACTCGTCGCACTCAATTTGATAAAGAAAAAGCTGAGGCACGCGCGCATATCTTGGAAGGTTTGCTAATTGCTCTGGATCATATTGATGAAGTCATTCGTATCATCCGTGCCAGCGAAACTGACCAAGAAGCTCAAGCAGAATTGATGAGCAAGTTCAAGCTTTCTGAACGTCAAAGTCAAGCAATTCTTGACATGCGTCTCCGTCGTTTGACAGGTTTGGAACGTGATAAGATACAATCTGAATATGATGACCTTATTGCTTTGATTGCTGATTTGGCAGATATTCTTGCTAAACCAGAACGTGTTGCGCAAATTATCAAAGAAGAACTTGATGAAGTGAAGCGCAAATTTGCTGATAAACGTCGCACAGAGTTGATGGTGGGAGAGGTTTTGACGCTCGAAGATGAAGACTTGATTGAAGAGTCTGATGTTCTTATCACTCTATCAAATAAAGGTTATATCAAACGTTTGGACCAAGATGAGTTCACTGCTCAAAAACGTGGTGGACGTGGCGTACAGGGAACAGGAGTTAAGGACGATGACTTTGTGCGTGAATTGGTTTCTACTAGCACCCATGATCACTTGCTCTTCTTTACTAACAAAGGTCGTGTCTATCGTTTGAAAGGTTATGAAATCCCAGAATATGGTCGTACAGCCAAGGGATTGCCAGTAGTTAACCTCTTGAAACTGGATGAGGGAGAAAGCATTCAAACCATCATTAATGTCGAATCAGAACGTAGTGATGATGCATACATCTTCTTTACGACTCGAGCAGGTATTGTTAAGAGAACTAGCGTTAAAGAATTTGCCAACATTCGTCAAAATGGTCTAAAAGCCTTGAATTTGAAAGATGGGGACGAATTGATTAATGTTCTTCTTACTCAAGAAGATACTGACATCATTATCGGTACTAAATTAGGTTATGCAGTTCGTTTCAACCAGTCATCCGTTCGTAGCATGAGTCGTAGTGCTACTGGTGTTAAAGGGGTAAATCTTCGTGAAGGAGATGCTGTAGTTGGAGCTAGAGTAATCACTGACCAAGATGAGGTCCTCATTATAACCGAAAAAGGATACGGTAAGCGTACAGTTGCCACTGAATATCCAACTAAAGGTCGTGCTGGTAAAGGTATGAAAACCGCTAATATTACTGATAAAAACGGTCAACTTGCAGGCCTTCTCACAGTAAAAGGCGATGAAGACTTGATGGTTATCACAGATACAGGTGTCATGATTCGAACAAATGTTGCTAATATTTCACAGACTGGACGTTCAACTATGGGAGTAAAAGTTATGCGTCTAGATGAAAATGCTAAGATTGTAACCTTTACAACAGTTGCAGCAACAGAGAAAGAAGAAGTTGGGACAGAAAACGAAACAGAAAGTGAAGAATAATGTCTCAAAAAAGAATAAAAAGTAAAAAAAATAAGCGTAAGAATCTGCTGATTAATATTTTGGCTGGATTTCTAATCCTTTTGTCTCTAGCTTTGATTTTTAATTCGAAGATACGTGATGTAATTATGATTTGGAATACCAATAAATATCAAGTAAGTCAGGTTTCAAAAGAGGAAATTGAGGAAAATAAAACTGCTAGTGGAAATTTTGATTTTGACTCTGTCAAAGCACTTTCATCAGAGGCAGTTCTTTCAGCTCAATGGAATTCTCAGCAACTCCCGGTTATTGGAGGAATTGCTATTCCAGAACTTGAAATGAATCTTCCAATATTTAAGGGACTCGATAACGTCAACCTTTTTTATGGTGCTGGTACAATGAAAGCTAATCAAGTAATGGGAGAAGGGAACTATTCTCTAGCTAGTCACCGTATATTTACTGGTAATAATGCAGACAAGAAATTATTTTCACCTCTAGCTCGAGCTGAGAAAGGGATGAAAATTTATCTAACAGATAAAGAAAAAGTCTATACGTATGAGATAGATGAAGTTAAAATTGTTACTCCTGACCGAGTAGATTTAATTGAGGATCATGAGGGGATTAATGAAATCACCCTAGTGACCTGTGAAGATGCTAATGCAGCTGAAAGAATTATTGTTAAAGGAAATTGGACTGAGACAAAATCTTATTTAGATACTCCATCAAATATTTTAGATGCTTTTAATAAGCCATATAAACAATTTTATGAATAGTAGAAGAGGTTGGGACAAAAGAGCCCGACCTCATTTTTTATTAGCAATCAAACTTTGACGCGGTAGCTGATTGAACTTTTTGTTCGTCTTTTAGACTCCAAAAAGCTCCTAATCATCCTCGCGGGGCTGGGACTACGAAATCGAGACTTTGTCTATCGATTTCTGTCCCACCGCCTTTTCTTGTCAATTTCAGAAAATAGATTAGGTAAAGACTTTTCAATTCCTCCAAAAAGTAGTATAATGTTTCTATTATAGAAATTTTTAGAAAATTCCAAAAGAGGTTTGTTATGGGATATACAGTTGCTGTTGTCGGTGCTACAGGTGCCGTTGGTGCTCAAATGATCAAAATGTTGGAAGAATCAACTCTTCCAATCGATAAGATTCGCTACCTTGCGTCTGCACGTTCTGCAGGAAAGGTCTTGCAATTCAAGGGCCAAGATGTGACGATTGAAGAAACAACAGAAGAAGCTTTTGAAGGGATTGATATTGCTCTCTTCTCAGCTGGTGGTTCAACTTCTGCAAAATACGCACCATATGCTGTTAAAGCAGGTGCAGTCGTTGTAGATAACACTTCTTACTTCCGTCAAAATCCAGATGTGCCATTGGTTGTTCCTGAAGTAAACGCCCATGCTCTTGATGCTCACAACGGAATTATCGCATGTCCTAACTGTTCAACTATTCAAATGATGGTAGCACTTGAACCAGTTCGTCAAAAGTGGGGCTTAGATCGTATCATCGTTTCAACTTATCAAGCTGTTTCAGGTGCAGGTATGGGAGCCATTCTTGAGACACAACGTGAATTGCGTGAAGTATTGAATGATGGTGTAAATCCACGTGATTTGCATGCGGAAATCTTGCCATCAGGTGGCGATAAGAAACACTATCCAATTGCTTTTAATGCCCTTCCTCAAATTGACGTCTTCACTGATAATGATTACACTTACGAAGAAATGAAGATGACAAACGAAACTAAGAAAATCATGGAAGACGAAAGCATTGCCGTTTCAGCAACTTGCGTACGTATTCCAGTTTTGTCAGCTCACTCTGAGTCTGTTTATATTGAAACAAAAGAAGTAGCACCAATCGATGAAGTCAAAGCTGCGATTGCTGCCTTCCCGGGTGCAGTTCTCGAAGACGATGTGGCTCACCAAATCTATCCACAAGCTATCAATGCGGTTGGTTCTCGTGACACATTTGTTGGTCGTATCCGTAAAGACTTGGATGCAGAAAAGGGAATTCATATGTGGGTGGTTTCAGATAACCTTCTCAAGGGTGCTGCTTGGAACTCAGTTCAAATTGCAGAGACTTTACATGAACGTGGTCTAGTACGCCCAACAGTTGAATTAAAATTTGAATTGAAATAGGGAGCAAAACAGAAATCAGTAACTCGAAGAGTTTGATTTTTTCCTCTTATTTTATGTACAGAACAGGAGGCAAAGGCAAGTAAAGCCCAGCCTCTTTCTTATATATAGAAAGGTTTTTTCTATGTCTTATCAAGATTTAAAAGATTGTAAAATTATCACTGCTTTTATTACTCCTTTTCATGAAGATGGCTCCATAAATTTCGACGCGATACCAAAATTGATTGAACATTTATTGGCACATCATACAGACGGAATTCTCTTGGCGGGGACGACTGCTGAGAGTCCGACTCTTACTCACGATGAGGAGTTACAGTTATTTGCAGCTGTTCAGAAGGTTGTTAATGGCCGTGTTCCTTTAATAGCTGGTGTTGGTACTAATGATACACGAGACTCTATTGAGTTTGTCAAAGAGGTAGCGGAGTTTGGAGGCTTTGCGGCTGGTCTCGCAATTGTTCCTTACTACAATAAACCATCCCAAGAAGGTATGTACCAGCACTTTAAGGCTATTGCAGACGCTTCTGATTTGCCAATTATTATCTATAATATTCCGGGTCGTGTAGTAGTTGAGTTAACACCAGAAACCATGCTTCGCTTAGCGGAACATCCAAATATCATTGGTGTCAAAGAATGTACCAGTCTTGCCAATATGGCTTATTTGATTGAGCACAAACCAGAAGAATTCTTGATCTACACTGGTGAAGATGGAGATGCTTTCCATGCTATGAACCTTGGTGCAGACGGAGTTATATCTGTTGCTTCTCATACCAATGGTGATGAAATGTATGAAATGTTCACTGCGATTGAAGAGAGTGATATGAAGAAAGCGGCAGCTATTCAACGTAAGTTTATTCCCAAGGTTAATGCTCTCTTCTCATACCCAAGTCCTGCACCTGTTAAGGCAGTCCTCAACTATATGGGATTTGAAGCTGGTCCAACTCGTCTCCCATTGGTTCCTGCGCCTGAAGAGGATGCTAAACGCATTATCAAGGTTGTTATTGATGGAGACTACGAAGCAACTAAAGCGACTGTCACCGGAGTTCTTCGACCTGATTACTAACATAACAAAGATAAATAGAAACTTCCTTACAAGTAAAATTGTTGGGAGTTTTTTTCTTTTTCTACGAATATATAAATAGAGATAGGAAACAAGGAGTTAATAATGAAGATTAAGATTGATAATTTTGAGATTTATAAGTTAAAGCAAGCAGGTTTAAGTAATCAGCAAGTTCTGAAAGTACTTCAATACGGAGAAATTTATGATCAGGAATTGAGTTTAGAGACAATCGCTGAAGCATCGGAGTGTCGTAATACAGTAGTTTTTATGGAGCGGTATCATAAACTGACTTTTGAAAGCATGGAACGTCTGAAGAAAGATTTTGAAAAGTTCCCATCATTTTCAATTTTGGATGATGTTTATCCCATTTCACTCAGTGAAATTTATGATGCACCTGTATTGCTTTTTTATAAAGGAGATTTAAATCTCTTGAAATTACCCAAGGTTGCTGTTGTTGGTAGCCGCTCTTGTAGTCAAATAGGAACCAAATCAGTTCGTAAAGTTATTGAAGAACTGGAAAATGAATTAGTTGTGGTGAGTGGACTTGCTAGAGGAATTGATACAGCAGCCCATATGTCTGTTCTACAAACTGGGGGCAAAACGATTGCAGTGATTGGGACTGGTTTAGATGTCTATTATCCCCGCTCCAATAAACGCCTTCAAGAATACATTGGAGAACATCATTTGCTTCTAAGTGAGTACGGTCCAGGAGAAGAACCCTTGAAATATCACTTTCCTGCCAGAAATCGAATTATTGCGGGATTGTGTCGAGGAGTCATCGTTGCAGAAGCTAAAATGAGATCTGGTAGCTTAATCACTTGTGAGCGTGCCATGGAGGAAGGTAGAGATGTCTTCGCGATTCCAAGTTCCATTTTAGATGGACGCTCAGACGGCTGTCATCATTTAATCCAAGAAGGAGCAAAACTAGCAACATGTGGGCAGGATATACTAGCAGAATTTGAATTTTAATGAATGAAATGATTTCATTTAACAAACTTTTCTTCTATTATATGGGTGTTATGTCTTGACAGGTTTTTAAAAATGGTTTACACTTTATAAAGTTTAATTACTTTGAGAAGGTGTGATACTGTGGTAACGGCAACCAAAAAGAAAAAATCAACAAGTAAAAAAAATCTTGTTATCGTAGAGTCGCCTGCTAAGGCGAAAACGATTGAAAAATATCTAGGACGTAATTATAAGGTTTTAGCCAGCGTAGGACATATTCGTGATTTGAAAAAATCAAGTATGTCAGTTGACGTGGAAAATAATTACGAACCGCAATATATCAATATTCGTGGGAAAGGTCCTCTCATCAATGATTTGAAAAAAGAAGCTAAGAAAGCCGATAAAGTCTTTCTTGCAAGTGACCCGGACCGGGAAGGGGAGGCTATTTCATGGCATTTAGCGCATATTTTAGATCTAGACGAGAATGATACCAACCGTGTTGTTTTCAACGAGATTACCAAAGATGCAGTAAAAAATGCCTTTAAAGAACCTCGTAAAATCAATATGGATTTGGTCGATGCCCAACAAGCCCGTCGTGTTTTGGACCGTTTAGTGGGGTATTCAATTTCACCAATTCTTTGGAAAAAGGTTAAAAAAGGCTTATCAGCAGGACGTGTTCAGTCTGTTGCTCTTAAGCTAATCATTGATCGTGAAAATGAAATCAATGCCTTCCAACCAGAAGAATATTGGACGATTGATGGTATCTTTAAAAAAGGTACCAAGCAATTCCAAGCTTCTTTTTATGGAATGAATGGCAAGAAGATGAAGTTGACTACCAATGATGAAGTCAAAAAAGTTTTATCTCATTTGAACAGCAAGGATTTTACAGTTGATCAAGTAGATAAAAAGGAAAGAAAGCGCAATGCTCCTCTTCCATATACAACGTCTTCTATGCAGATGGATGCTGCTAACAAGATTAACTTCCGTACTAGAAAGACTATGATGGTTGCTCAGCAACTCTATGAAGGAATCAATATTGGTACAGGTGTCCAAGGTTTGATCACCTATATGCGTACGGATTCTACTCGTATCAGTCCAGTTGCTCAGAATGAAGCCGCTAGCTACATCAATGAACGTTTTGGTAGTAAGTATTCTAAACATGGTAGTAAGGTGAAAAATGCCTCTGGCGCTCAAGACGCCCACGAAGCTATTCGTCCTTCAAGTGTCTTTAATACACCTGAGAAAATTGCTAAGTATTTGGATAAAGACCAGCTAAAACTTTATACTCTTATCTGGAACCGCTTTGTAGCGAGTCAAATGACTGGTGCAATTTTTGATACCATGGCTGTTAAACTTTCGCAAAATGGTGTTCAATTCGCGGCGAATGGTAGTCAGGTTAAGTTTGATGGTTATTTAGCCATTTACAACGATTCTGATAAAAATAAGATGCTGCCTGATATGGAAGTAGGAGATGTGGTCAAACAGGTTAATAGCAAACCTGAACAACATTTCACACAACCACCGGCACGATATTCTGAGGCTACTTTGATTAAGACCTTGGAAGAAAATGGAGTTGGACGTCCATCTACCTATGCTCCAACCATTGAAACAATCCAAAAACGCTACTATGTAAGACTTGCGTCTAAACGCTTTGAACCAACTGATCTAGGTCAAGTCGTTAACAAGCTGATTGTCGAATATTTCCCAGACATTGTTAATGTGAAATTTACCGCTGAAATGGAAGGTAAACTGGACGATGTTGAGGTCGGAAAAGAGGAGTGGCAACGGGTTATTGATGAATTTTACAAACCATTCTCTAAAGAGGTCGCTAAAGCTGAAGCAGAGATGGAAAAAATTCAAATCAAGGATGAGCCAGCTGGATTTGACTGTGAAGTTTGTGGTAGTCCTATGGTAATTAAGATTGGACGCTTCGGTAAGTTTTACGCATGTAGCAATTTCCCAGATTGTCGACATACGCAAGCCATTGTTAAAGAAGTCGGTGTTACATGTCCAAATTGTCATCAAGGGCAAATTATCGAACGCAAAACCAAACGTAATCGTATTTTCTATGGATGCAATCGTTATCCAGAATGTGAGTTTACTTCTTGGGATAAACCTGTTGGACGTGATTGTCCTAAATGTGGCCACTTCCTCATGGAGAAAAAAATCCGTGGTGGCGGAAAACAGATTGTATGTAGCAATGGTGACTACGAGGAAGAAAAGATTAAATAAAAATAATTAGGGCTGAAATGATAATTTCAGCTCTTTTTAATTTAAACTTGACAGAACTTATCATTTTATGGGAAACTAGAAGAAGATTATTCTTACTTAGGAGCAGATATGCGCATTATTTATCTTTGCATTGGATTCATTTCTTTAGCTTTAGCAATCGTTGGAGTTGCCTTGCCGCTATTACCGACAACACCCTTTCTCTTGTTGTCAATTGCTTGTTTTTCAAAATCTTCTAAACGTTTTGAAGATTGGCTCTATCATACCAAACTTTATCAGACTTACGTGGCGGACTTTAGAGAAACTAAGTCTATTGCGCGTGAACGAAAGAAGAAGATTATCGTATCGATTTATATTTTGATGGGAATCTCCATTTATTTTGCTCCGCTCTTACCTGTAAAAATTGCTTTAGGCTGCTTAACAGTATTTATAACCTATTATCTCTTTAAGGTAATACCAGATAAAGAATAGCTAAAAAAGTAATGATTTTCCTTGATAAAAAGTAGGGGTTACTTAAAACAATATGATATAATAATATTAAAGAAACCTTCAAGGAGTATCAAATGATTTACGAATTTTGTGCTGAAAATGTAACCTTACTTGAAAAGGCTATGCAAGCTGGAGCTCGCCGTATTGAGCTCTGTGATAATTTAGCAGTTGGTGGAACGACACCAAGCTACGGAGTAACCAAGGCAGCTGTTGAACTTGCATCAAACTACGATACAACTATCATGACAATGATTCGTCCACGTGGTGGTGACTTTGTTTACAATGACCTCGAGATTTCTATTATGCTCGAGGATATTCGTCTAACTGCTCAAGCAGGTAGCCAAGGGGTTGTCTTTGGTGCCTTAACAGCAGATAAGAAGTTGGATAAGGCTAACCTTGAAAAGTTGATTGCTGCATCTAAAGGTATGGAGATTGTCTTCCATATGGCTTTCGATGATTTGAGCGATGAAGAACAGTTGGAAGCCATTGATTGGCTCAACCAGGCTGGTGTAACACGTATCCTCACTCGAGCTGGTGTATCTGGCGACTCTTTAGAGAAACGCTTTGCTCACTACCACAGAATTTTAGAACGCGCTGCAGGAAAAATTGAAATTTTACCTGGTGGGGGGATTGACATGGACAACCGTCAAACCTTTATCGATCAACTGGGCGTGACACAATTACATGGAACAAAGGTTGTCTTTTAAAAAATAGAAAGGAACTGCTAGCTTTTGGTAGCAGTTTTCGCTTATGTTTGAAATTTTTAAGGCCTATCAGTTTAATAGTAAAAAGGCTAAAGAGTATGGATTTGTAGAAAATCAAGGTGTATGGACCTATAGTTCGACTATCTTGCAGGGTGATTTTCTTATGAAGATTACAGTTGAGGATGGGGACTTAAGTTTTCAAGTTTATGACCAAGAAACTGGTGACCTTTATCCTCAAGTTTATATGGAAAGTATGAGAGGTACTTTTGTCGGAAGCGTTCGAGAGGCATGTTTAGAAGTTCTTTATGGCATTCGAAAGGCTTGTTTTGAGGTACAGGAATTTCTCTGTTCACAGACCAAGAGAATCATGGCGTTTGTTCAAGAAAAGTATGGCAATCAGCTGGAATATCTATGGGAGAAATCGCCTGATACGGCTGTTTTGCGCCATGAAGATAATCAAAAGTGGTATGCTATTTTAATGAGAATTTCTTGGGATAGGCTAGA
Organism: Streptococcus infantis; assembly: GCF_047463175.1. Taxonomy (GTDB): domain Bacteria; phylum Bacillota; class Bacilli; order Lactobacillales; family Streptococcaceae; genus Streptococcus; species Streptococcus infantis_AC. Next base: position 363,133 of record NZ_JASHEJ010000001.1, on the reverse strand, counting down.
TAAGGGGAGAGAAGGGCTAGTGGAAGTAGTCAACCTCAAACACGACCAAGTAGCTGACTTGCTTTCACAAATGGGAATTTATCCAGCCTTTCATATGAATAAACGCTATTGGATTAGTCTTCCACTCGATGACACTCTAACTGACGAAAAGGTCCTTGAATTGTTTGAGAGAAGTTGGTTTTTGACTTCTAAGAAATAAATAAACATATTTGAGTTTTCAAATACTTTCAATTCGCAAAATATTCTTTATTGAAGAAATTTTCAGAAAATATTGGATTTTTTCTTGACAAGTGATTTTTCCTATGCTAGAATACTAAACAAGACATCAAACAAAGGAGAAAGCCAAACATGAAAACAGCTAAGTTTAATCAATTTGCTTTGTTGTTGAGGTACTCGGACTAGTGCAAAAGCATTAGTCCTGTTTGGCTTACCAAGCGGGAGTAAATCAACATCTCGCTTGGAACTCCGAGCGAGATGTTTTTTCTATATCGAAAATGTGAAGGGAGCATTCTCATGCGTGTAGTTGAGTTTTTAGATACCAGTCTCCGAGATGGTGAGCAGACACCAGGTGTCAATTTTTCAATAAAGGAAAAGGTTGCTATAGCAAAACAGCTTGAGAAATGGGGAATTTCAGCAATCGAAGCTGGTTTTCCAGCTGCTAGTCCAGATTCATTTACAGCTGTCCAAGAAATTGCTAAGGCTATGAAAAAAACAGCCGTGACAGGCTTAGCTCGTTCTGTTAAATCAGACATTGACGCTTGCTATGAAGCACTTAAAGATGCAAAGTATCCTCAGATTCACGTCTTTATCGCTACCAGTCCGATTCACCGTAAGTATAAGCTCAATAAGAGTAAGGAAGAGATTTTGGAAGCGATCAGTGAACATGTTTCCTATGCACGGAGTAAGTTTGAAGTAGTAGAATTCTCTCCAGAAGATGCTACTAGAACTGAGCTGGACTTTCTCCTACAAGTCGTTCAAACTGCGGTCGATGCGGGTGCGACTTATATCAATATTCCTGATACAGTAGGTTTTACAACTCCAGAGGAATACGGAAGTATCTTTAAATATCTGATTGACAATGTACAAACCAATCGTCAGATTATCTATTCTCCTCACTGTCATGATGACCTCGGAATGGCAGTAGCAAATAGCCTCGCTGCTGTTAAGAATGGTGCAGGACGTGTCGAGGGAACCATTAACGGTATTGGAGAACGAGCTGGGAATGCTGCTCTAGAAGAAATAGCAGTAGCTCTCAATATTCGCCAAGATTATTACCAAGCAGAGACAAGTATCGTCCTAAACGAAACCATCAATACTTCTGAAATGGTCTCTCGCTTCTCAGGGATTCCAGTTCCTAAAAATAAGGCAGTTGTCGGTGGAAATGCCTTCTCTCATGAATCAGGTATTCACCAAGACGGAGTTCTTAAAAACCCACTTACCTATGAAATTATTACACCAGAATTGGTGGGTGTAAAGAGTAATAGTCTTCCGCTTGGAAAATTATCTGGTCGCCATGCCTTTGTAGAAAAACTGAGAGAACTGGCCTTAGACTTCACAGAAGAGGATATCAAGCCACTCTTTGACAAATTCAAATCACTTGCAGATAAGAAACAAGAAGTCACAGACGCGGATATTCGTGCTCTGGTAGCTGGAACCATGATTGAAAACCCAGAAGGCTTTCACTTTGATGATTTACAACTTCAAACTCATGCGGAAAATGAAATTAAAGCGACTGTCAGATTGGCTAATTTGGATGGTGAGAAAGTCGACTTTAATGCGACTGGACAAGGTTCTGTTGAGGCTATCTTTAACGCTGTTGACAAGTTCTTTAATCAATCTGTTCGCCTGGTATCCTACACCATAGATGCAGTAACGGATGGTATAGACGCTCAGGCAAGGGTCTTGGTTACTGTTGAAAATAGAGAAACAGAAACAATATTTAACGCAGCCGGAATTGATTTCGATGTGTTGAAGGCTTCAGCTATTGCTTACATTAATGCTAATACTTTTGTTCAAAAAGAGAATACCGGAGAGATAGGTCCAAATGTTTCCTATCGCGACATGCCTAGTCTTTAAAGGAGAATACCATGACAAAGAAAATTGTTGCCCTAGCAGGTGATGGGATTGGACCAGAAATCATGGAAGCTGGTTTAGAAGTTCTAGCATCTATAGCCCAAAAAACAAACTTTGATTTTGAGATAGTCAGACAACCTTTTGGTGGTGCAGGAATTGATGCAGCAGGACATCCTTTACCAGAAGCAACTCTTAAGGCTGCTAGAGAAGCGGACGCTATCCTCCTAGCGGCTATCGGTAGTCCTCAGTATGATAATGCTACAGTTCGACCCGAACAAGGGCTTTTGGCACTCCGCAAGGAACTTAATCTTTATGCCAATATTCGTCCAGTTAAAATTTTTGATAGTCTTAAGCACTTATCGCCTCTCAAACCTGAACGAATTGCGGGAGTTGACTTTGTTGTAGTACGTGAGTTGACAGGTGGGATTTACTTTGGTGATCATATCCTTGAAGACCGAAAAGCGCGTGATATCAATGATTATAGTTATGAGGAAGTAGAGCGGATTATTCGTAAGGCTTTTGAAATCGCAAGAAGTCGGAGAAAAATCCTTACCAGTATTGATAAGCAAAATGTTTTGGCAACATCAAAACTTTGGCGAAGAGTGGCTGAGGAAGTCGCAAAAGATTATCCCGACGTAACCTTGGAACACCAGCTAGTCGACTCAGCTGCTATGATCATGATTATTAATCCAGCCAAGTTTGATGTTATCGTGACAGAGAATCTTTTCGGAGATATCCTCTCAGACGAATCAAGTGTTCTATCTGGTACACTTGGTGTTATGCCATCAGCCAGTCACTCTGAGAATGGACCAAGTCTCTATGAACCCATTCATGGTTCGGCGCCTGATATAGCAGGCCTAGGAATCGCCAACCCTATTTCTATGATTTTATCAGTTTCTATGATGTTGCAAGATAGTTTTGGGCGATATGAGGATGCTAAGCGTATTGAAGATGCAGTTGAAGCAACTTTAGCTACCGGAATTTTAACGAGAGATATAGGAGGACAGGCTTCGACCAAGGAAATGACGGAAGCCATCATTGAAAGATTATGAAGATAAATCAAGGAATTACTTTTGCTATTTTGATTTGGAATCTATTGGTATTTATGATTTATGGTATTGATAAATCAAAAGTAAAAAGAGGTGCTTGGCGCATCCCTGAAAAATATTTATTATCATTTGCATTCTTGTGTGGTGGTTTTGGTGCTTGGTTGGCAGGTGTTACCTTTCATCACAAGACTAGAAAATGGTATTTTAAAACGGTTTGGTTCCTAGGAATAGTGACTACACTAGTAGCTTTGTATTTGATATGGAGGTAATGGATGGCAGGAAAATCGATTTTTGATAAATTATGGGACCTCCATGTGATTACAGGAGAAGAAGGACAGCCTCAACTCATGTATGTAGATCAGCACTATATTCACGAGGTGACCAGTCCTCAAGCTTTTCAAGGATTGCGAGATGCAGGACGTATATTGAGACGACCAGATTTAACATTTGGTACCTTTGACCACAATGTCCCGACGGTCAATATATATGATATTCGAGATGTAATCTCCAAAGCTCAGATTGATAAGTTAGCAGAAAATGTTGAGGAATTTGGAATCGAACATGCTGCCCACGGTTCGGAAAAACAAGGTATTGTTCATATGGTTGGACCTGAAACAGGAAGAACACAACCAGGAAAATTTATCGTCTGTGGAGATAGCCATACAGCTACCCACGGAGCTTTTGGAGCGATTGCCTTCGGTATTGGAACCAGTGAGGTCGAACATGTCTTTGCAACCCAAACCATTTGGCAGGTTAAACCCAAAAAAATGTTGGTGGAATTCACAGGAGTTCCTCAAAAAGGGGTTTATGCCAAAGATTTCATTCTAGCCTTGATTGCCAAATACGGTGTTGCTTGTGGTGTTGGTTACGTGGTGGAGTATCGAGGTCAGGCCATTGATGCACTTAGCATGGAAGAGCGAATGACTATCTGCAATATGTCCATAGAATTTGGTTCCAAAATGGGAATTATGAATCCAGATCAGAGGACTTATGATTATTTGAAGGGTCGAGAGTGTGTTCCCACGGATTTTGCTGCAGCAGTAGCTGATTGGAAAAGACTGGTTAGTGATGAAGATGCAGTTTATGATAAGGTTATTCGTTTGGATGTCTCAGAATTGGCTCCTATGGTGACTTGGGGTACTAATCCAGCTATGGGTGTTGACTTTGATTCTAGGTTCCCAGAAATTAAGGATATGAATGATGAACGAGCCTATCATTACATGTCTTTGCAACCAGGTCAAAAACCAGCAGATATCCAACTAGGTTATGTCTTTATCGGTTCTTGTACCAACGCTCGTCTCAGTGATTTGCAACTGGCAGCTCGATTTGTCGAAGGGAAGAAGATTGCACCAAATTTGACGGCTATCGTGGTACCTGGTTCTCGACCTGTCAAGCGAGCTGCTGAGAAGTTAGGTTTGGACAAGGTATTCCTAGATGCTGGCTTCGAATGGAGAGATCCAGGGTGTTCTATGTGTCTAGGAATGAATCCTGATAAAGTACCAGATGGTGTTCATTGTGCCTCAACTAGCAACCGTAACTTTGAGGATCGGCAGGGCTTTGGTGCTAAGACTCATCTCTGTAGTCCAGCCATGGCAGCTGCGGCAGCAATCGCAGGACGTTTCGTAGATGTACGGCAAATGCCAGAAGCCCAGTAAGGAGAGGATATGGAGAAATTTACAGTTTATACAGGAACAACCGTTCCTCTGATGAATGACAATATCGATACCGACCAAATTCTTCCCAAACAGTTTCTGAAGTTGATTGACAAGAAAGGTTTTGGCAAATACCTCATGTATGCTTGGCGTTATCTGGACGATAAGTACACTGAAAATCCAGATTTTGTCTTTAACCGACCTGAATATCGCAAAGCTACTATCCTCGTCACGGGAGATAACTTTGGAGCTGGTTCTTCGAGGGAACACGCAGCTTGGGCGCTAGCAGACTATGGTTTTAAAGTCGTAATTGCAGGTTCTTTTGGAGATATTCATTACAATAATGAGCTCAATAATGGCATGTTGCCTATTGTTCAGCCTAGGGAGGTTAGAGAAAAGCTAGCCCAATTGAAACCAAGCGATCAGGTAACTGTGGACTTGGAAAAACAGAAAATCATCTCACTAGTCGGAGAATTCACTTTCGAAATTGATAGCGAATGGAAACACAAGCTCTTAAATGGTTTAGATGATATCGGTATTACTTTGCAGTATGAAGACTTGATTGCTGCTTATGAAAAACAACGCCCAGCCTATTGGCAGGATTAGAAAAAATAGAAAAGGAAATAGAACTATGACAAAACACATTCAATGGAACGGAACACTTTCACAAGAAGGCTATGAAATTTTAAAAGGTGAGGGCGGATGTATCGTTTGTCCTACTAAAGTCGGTTACATTATCATGACTAGTGACAAGGCAGGACTTGAGCGTAAGTTTGAAGCCAAAGAACGTAACCGTAACAAACCAGGTGTTGTCCTCTGTGGTAGCATGGACGAACTACGCGCTTTAGCACAGCTAAATCCTGAAATCGAAGCCTTCTATCAAAAACATTGGGACGAAGATATTCTCCTTGGTTGTATTCTTCCTTGGAAACCAGAAGCTTTTGAAAAATTAAAAGCATACGGTGATGGACGTGAAGAACTCATGACTGACGTTCGTGGAACGAGCTGTTTTGTCATCAAGTTTGGTAAAGCTGGTGAACAATTAGCTGCCAAACTTTGGGAAGAAGGGAAAATGGTCTACGCTTCATCAGCCAACCCATCTGGAAAAGGAAATCGTGGTAAGGTTGAGGGAATTGGGGAGCGTATCGAAGGATCAGTGGACCTTGTCATCGAAGCAGACGACTATGTTGCTTCAATCCAACCAGACAAAACAATCGAAACTCGCTACGAGCAAGGTGTGATGGTATCTATGGTTGATAAAGCCGGCAAGCTTATTCCAGAACAAGGAGGAGAACGTTCAATCTCACCAGCACCAGTTGTGATTCGTAAAGGACTTGACATTGATAAAATCATGATGCATCTGTCAGACACCTTTAACTCATGGGACTACCGTCAGGGTGAGTATTATTAATATAAAACAAAATTAGAGAGTCTATAAACTCTCTATTTTTTGTGAAATTACGAGTAAAATCCGAACGTTATAAATTTTAGGTTTCAAAATAATTGACAAAAACTTTACCTTAGTTTATAATCTTTAAAGGAAACGTCGGAAAAGGCGTAGTGATGCGCAAGCATAGGTAGGTCATTATAAAAGAAACGAGACATCGAAATGTTAAACGAATTTCCGATTTTTGACTATGAAGATATTCAGCTAATTCCTAATAAGTGTGTTCTTCAAAGTCGAGCAGAGGCTGACACACAAGTGACACTAGGGAAGTACACCTTTAAATTACCAGTTGTTCCTTCAAATATGCAAACTATCTTGGATGAAGATGTTGCAGAACAACTTGCAAAAGGTGGTTATTTCTATATCATGCATCGCTTCGATGAAGCTGGGCGCATTCCTTTTGTGAAACGCATGCATGAAAAAGGGTTGATTGCTTCTATCTCTGTTGGTGTTAAAGATTACGAATATGATTTTGTTAGTCAATTAAAGGAAGATGCTCCAGAGTACATCACTATTGATATCGCTCATGGACATGCCGACAGTGTGATTTCAATGATTCAGCACATTAAGAAAGAATTTCCAGATACCTTTGTCATCGCTGGTAACGTTGGTACTCCCGAGGCAGTTCGTGAACTTGAAAATGCTGGAGCTGACGCTACTAAGGTCGGAATCGGTCCAGGTAAAGTTTGTATTACTAAGGTTAAAACTGGTTTTGGTACTGGTGGTTGGCAGTTAGCTGCTCTTCGCTGGTGTGCTAAGGCTGCGCGTAAACCGATTATTGCCGATGGTGGTATCCGTACACACGGAGATATTGCCAAGTCAATCCGCTTTGGTGCAAGTATGGTTATGATTGGTTCTTTATTTGCAGGCCATATCGAAAGCCCTGGTAAAACTGTCGAAGTTGATGGTAAACAATTTAAAGAATACTATGGTTCCGCTTCAGAATACCAAAAAGGTGCCTATAAGAATGTCGAAGGTAAGAAAATTCTTCTTCCTGCCAAAGGACATTTACAAGATACCCTTACTGAAATGGAACAAGATTTGCAAAGTTCGATTTCTTATGCTGGAGGTCGAAAGGTAGCTGATCTTAGACATGTAGATTATGTGATTGTGAAGAACTCTATCTGGAATGGAGATGCTCACTAAAAATATGATTACTTATTTATGCTGCGAATTGGCGTGGCGTTTCTACAAGGTACCGTAAATACCTAACAATGAGTAAGTCGAAGAGAGATAAAAGAAGCAGGGATATCTGTTTCAATCTTTCTAAGGGGCTTACTATGTAAGTCCCTTTTTATTTCGGAGGTTATTGTGAAATTACTAGAGGAACGTATTTTAAAAGATGGGAATATTCTAGGTGAGAATATTCTTAAGGTGGATTCATTCTTGACTCACCAAGTGGATTTTTCCTTAATGCGCGAGATTGGTCGCACCTTTGCAGAATATTTTAAAAATGCAGGTATTACCAAAGTCGTAACCATTGAAGCATCAGGAATTGCTCCAGCTCTATATGTTGCAGAACAATTAGATGTACCTATGATTTTTGCTAAGAAGGCAAAAAATATTACCATGAATGAAGGAATTTTAACTGCAGAAGTATTTTCTTTCACTAAACAAGTTACTAGTACCGTATCCATTGCAGGGAAGTTCTTATCTCCAGGAGATAAAGTATTAATTATTGATGATTTCTTAGCTAATGGTCAAGCAGCTAATGGTTTGATTCAGATTATCGAACAAGCTGGTGCTACAGTCGAGGCCGTCGGGATTGTGATTGAAAAATCTTTCCAAGATGGTCGTGAACTGTTAGAAAAATCAGGTCATCAGGTCGTATCACTTGCTCGTTTAGAGCGTTTTGAAAATGGAAGAGTTATCTTCAAGGAGGCAGACATCTAATGAATCAAAAAGAAAACCACTCAAAAGCGGCCGTATTGGGCTTGCAACACTTACTTGCCATGTACTCAGGTTCAATCCTGGTACCAATCATGATTGCAGGTGCCCTAGGTTACTCACCTCAACAACTGACATACCTTATCTCTACAGATATCTTTATGTGTGGTGTTGCAACTCTATTGCAGTTACAATTAAATAAATATTTCGGTGTCGGTTTACCGGTTGTTCTGGGTGTGGCCTTTCAGTCTGTTGCTCCACTTATTATGATTGGACAAAGTCACGGTAGTGGTGCTATGTTTGGTGCCTTGATTGCTTCTGGTATTTATGTCGTTCTTGTAGCAGGCGTATTTTCTAAGATTGCTAATCTGTTCCCTTCAATCGTAACGGGTTCTGTCATTACAACAATCGGATTGACCTTGATTCCAGTAGCTATCGGAAATATGGGAAATAACGTCGAAAAACCAACGGGACAAAGTTTAGCGTTAGCAACAATCACTATTCTTATCATTCTCTTGGTTAATATCTTTACAAAAGGATTTATTAAGTCAATTTCTATTTTGATTGGTTTGATTGCAGGTACTATCATCGCTGCGACTATGGGCTTGGTCGATTTCTCTCCAGTAGCAGAAGCTCCACTTGTTCATATCCCAACTCCATTCTACTTTGGTGCTCCACAATTTGAGATTTCTTCTATTGTAATGATGTGTATTATCGCTACAGTATCAATGGTAGAATCAACTGGTGTATATCTTGCCCTTTCTGATATTACTAAAGATCCAATCGATAGCACTCGTCTCCGTAATGGTTATCGTGCTGAAGGTCTTGCTGTGTTACTTGGTGGACTTTTCAATACCTTCCCTTATACAGGGTTCTCACAAAACGTAGGTTTGGTTAAATTATCAGGTATTCGTACACGTTTACCGATTTACTACGCTGGTGGTTTCCTCATCTTACTTGGTCTCTTGCCTAAGTTTGGTGCCTTGGCACAGATTATTCCTAGCCCTGTTCTAGGTGGAGCCATGCTCGTCATGTTCGGTTTCGTTTCACTTCAAGGGATGCAGATCTTATCTCGTGTGGATTTCGAACATAATGAACATAACTTCCTCATTGCAGCAATTTCTATTGCTGCTGGTGTGGGATTAAACGGAAGCAACCTCTTCAATACTCTACCAACAGAATTACAAATGTTCTTCTCAAATGGTATTGTCATTGCGAGTGCTGTAGCCATTATCTTGAATGCTATTTTGAATCGTAAAAAATAAAAATAAGTGAGAAGGATAGAAATATCCTTCTCATTTTGTTTTTTAGAGCTTCTGTATTGTTTCTATAGTCCTTTTTATGGTAAAATGGTTCTATGAATGAAAGAATGAAAGAGCTCGTTGAGTTGCTCAATCGCTATGCGACAGAGTATTATACAAGTGATAACCCATCTGTATCTGATAGTGAGTATGATCGTCTCTATCGTGAACTGGTAGAGTTGGAAAAAGCTCATCCAGAGCATATCTTGCCAGATAGTCCGACCCATCGCGTTGGCGGTAAGATTCTAGATGGTTTTGAAAAATATAGTCATCAGTATCCTCTCTATAGTTTGCAGGATGCTTTTTCTCGTGAAGAGCTCGATGCCTTTGATGCGCGTGTTCGTAAAGAATTGGATGATGTTACTTATATCTGTGAGTTGAAAATTGATGGTTTATCGATTTCCTTGACTTATGAGCAAGGAATTTTTGCTGCTGGGGCTACTCGTGGTGATGGTTCAGTCGGTGAGAATATCACAGAAAATCTCAAACGTGTCAAGGACATTCCTTTATCCTTAACAGAGAAATTAGATATCACTGTTCGTGGTGAATGTTATATGCCAAGAGCTTCTTTCAATCAAGTCAATCTTGCTCGTCAAGAAAATGGGGAGTCGGAGTTTGCTAATCCACGAAATGCAGCTGCAGGAACCCTTCGCCAGTTAGACACTGGAGTAGTAGCTAAGCGTAATCTTGCAACTTTCCTCTATCAGGAAGCAAGTCCTTCAACTAGAGACAGCCAAGAGAAGGTTTTAAATCATCTGGAACAGTTAGGCTTTGTGGTTAACCCTAGACGACTATTAGCGCACAGCATGGATGAGGTATGGCAGTTTATCCAAGAAATTGGTCAAGAAAGAGATCAGTTGCCTTATGATATTGATGGTGTTGTTATTAAGGTCAACGACCTAGCTGGTCAAGAGCAACTTGGTTTTACAGTTAAAGCGCCTAAGTGGGCAGTCGCTTATAAGTTCCCTGCAGAAGAAAAAGAAGCAAAATTGCTTTCTGTTGACTGGACAGTAGGAAGAACTGGTGTCGTAACTCCGACTGCTAATCTTACTCCGGTGCAATTGGCAGGTACAACAGTTAGTCGTGCAACGCTTCATAATGTAGACTATATCGCTGAAAAGGATATCCGCAAGGATGATACAGTGATTGTTTATAAGGCAGGGGATATCATTCCAGCTGTTTTACGTGTAGTAGAATCCAAGCGTATATCTGAAGAAAAACTCGACATTCCAACAAATTGTCCAAGTTGTGAGAGCAAGCTGTTACACTTTGAAGATGAGGTTGCTCTTCGTTGTATCAATCCTCGATGTCCTGCTCAGATTAAGGAAGGGTTGATTCACTTTGCATCCCGTGACGCCATGAATATTTCTGGCCTTGGTCCATCAATCGTAGAAAAATTATTTGCCGCCAATTTAGTTAAAGATGTTGCAGATATATATCGTTTGACAGTTGAAGATTTTCTCTTGTTAGACGGCATCAAGGAGAAATCAGCTCAAAAGCTTTATCAGGCTATTCAAGCTTCTAAAGAAAATTCTGCTGAAAAACTTTTGTTTGGTTTAGGGATTCGTCATGTTGGAAGCAAGGCAAGTCAGTTACTCTTACAACATTTCCATTCAATCGAGTCACTTGCTCAAGCAAATCCTGAAGAAGTAGCAAGCATCGAAAGTCTCGGAAGTGTTATTGCTCAAAGTCTACAGACTTATTTTGCTACAGAAGGTTCTAAAATTCTTTTAAGAGAATTAAAAGAATCAGGTGTTAATCTAGACTATAAAGGACAGGTCGTTGCAGCAGATGCTGCCTTATCAGGTCTAACTGTCGTATTGACAGGTAAGCTGGAGCGTTTAAACCGCTCAGAAGCTAAAAATAAACTAGAAAGTCTTGGAGCCAAGGTTACTGGTAGTGTCTCAAAAAAAACAGACCTTGTTGTGGCAGGAGTAGATGCAGGCAGCAAACTCCAAAAAGCACAAGAGTTGGGAATTGAGATTCGTGATGAAGCTTGGCTTGAGAGTTTGTAAGGTATACACAGTTTAGAATAATCAGCTATCATTTCTTGGTTCTATTCGAATAAGTTAATCAAGAAATGTTACTATATAAATTTAATAATTAGAAATTAGGGAGAACTATGTACAATTATCCTGTACTTATTCATTATCATCGTAAGGATGAAGCATATCAGAGTTGCAACTTTAGTAAAAGGCCAGCTGATTCAGTAGAGTTTATCAAAGAGCAAGAATACTTTGGAGAGAAGTTTTCATTTACCCAATCAAGTGAAACACCTCTTGAACAAATGGTGTTTACAGTTGATAAAGATGGAGTAAGCAAAGAATATCCTATCCGATTCAATCATTATCCACTCTTAACAGAAGTTTGGATTTTAGATGGAGATGACACAGTTTATTATTCTGAAAATCCAGCCATTGCAAGTCCACACTATAAAGATCAAAATCCATTTGCTTTTGATAAAGCGATTAACAGTGCTAGTTTTGATCACCACTGGGGTTACCAAGGAGAGTTGGGATGCCAGGTTTCCGAAGAAGAAACAAGCTTTAAACTTTGGTCGCCAACAGCAACAACTGTACAAGTTGTAGTTTATGAATCAGCAAGTAATGATGCGGCTATTCTAAAGACTTATGAAATGCAACGTGGTAACAGTTATTCATATAGTCACAAGGATAATACAATTGGCGTTTGGAATTTGACAGTTCCTGAAAGTCTTGCTGGTCGTGCCTATCAATATCAGATTAATTTTCCACATCATCAATCATTGACACGAGATCCATATACCATTGCGACAAGTCCAGATGGCAAACGTTCAGCGATTCTTTCAGAAAAAGAACGTCAGGTTGAAGGTTTTGAAGTTAAGAATGGAACGGAAGCAACTTGGCGATTGGAAAATCCTTGTCAAGCGGTTGTTTACGAAATGCACATTCGTGACTTGACCAAGTCTGAAACTTCTGGTGTTGCTCCAGAATTAAGAGGAACATTCTTGGGTGCTGCCCAGACTGGAACAGTCAATCACTTCGGTCAATCTACTGCATTTGACTACATCAAGGAACTTGGTGTTAACTATGTTCAACTGCAACCAATTGCTGATCGTCACAAAGAGTATGATGCAGATGGAAATGTGACCTACAACTGGGGTTATGATCCACAAAACTACAATGCACCAGAAACCAGCATGTCTACGAATCCAAATGATCCAGGTCAAGTTATCCGCGATTTGAAGACGATGATTCAAGCTTATCATGATGCTGGAATCGGCGTTATCATGGATGTGGTATACAACCATACGTTTTCAACTGTTGATGCCCCATTCCAAACAACCGTTCCAGACTATTATTACCGAATGAACCGCGATGGAAGTTATCAAAATGGTACTGGTGTAGGAAACGAGACTGCTAGCGAACACGAAATGTTCCGTAAGTACATGATTGATTCACTTCTTTATTGGGTGAATGAGTTTAATATTGATGGTTTCCGCTTTGACTTGATGGGAATCCATGATGTTAAAACGATGCAGATGATCCGTTGGGCTATGGATGAAGTTGATCCTAAAATTATCCTTTATGGAGAAGGCTGGGATATGGGAACTGGTCTTGCTCCTTATGATAAGGCTAAGAAAGACAATGCCTATCAATTACCTAATATTGGCTTTTTCAATGATGATCAACGTAATGCGATTAAGGGTGCTGAAGTTTATGGTGATATCAAATCAGGCTTCGTAAGTGGTGCTGCCACTGAACCAATTGTTGCCAAAGCTATCCTTGGTAGTCGTGAACTGGGCTCTTATCTAAGCCCTAACCAGGTTGTCAACTATGTAGAAGCCCATGATAACTATAACTTGCATGATTTATTAGCAACACTTCATCCAACAGAAGACCAAGCAAGTATCATGAAAAAGGTAGAAACAGCAACTGCAATGAATCTACTCATGCAAGGCATCTCCTTTATGGAACTTGGTCAAGAGTTTGGACGTACTAAACTGGTTCCTACAGGTGAAAACGGTGAGTTGACTCATGATGATCGCGAACGCGCTATGAACAGTTACAATGCTCCAGACGCTGTTAACCAGGTAGACTGGAACTTAATTAATGAGCGTCAAGAAAGCATTGAATTTATTCGTCAGATTATAGGTCTTAAAACAAAGACTAGTGCCTTTTCATATCCTACATACGAGGAAGTATACCGTCACGTCTTTGTTCACACAGCTATTGAAAATAGTGGCTGGATTGTCTATGAGATTCAGGGAACTAAAGAACATTTCTTGGTTGTATTTAATGCCAAAGGTGCATCTTTCTATTATGAAAATGCTGGAAATCTAGAAATGTTGGTAACAAATAGTCGTTCAAACCAAGAAAACACTCTTGATAATGTGAGCGTTGCAGTTATGAATGTTTTAGTTTAAAAAAATAAAACTCAAGATTAATCTTGAGTTTTTTTTCTATATAAATTTGTCCTAATAAAAAATATGGGAATATTACTAAAAATAGTTGAAAATTTCAGAAAATTTGATAAAATTGTACTTAAGATACTTTATCCGAACAAAAAGTTTTATTCATGAAAATAATGTTAAGTTTTTAAAGTATCTGTTTTGCAAAATTAGCATTGAAAAAAATAATGTAAGTGATTTAATGATACAAAAACTGATATCAAGGTAGAATATCAATAAATACTGAAAATATAAGAAATGTCAAGATAATTACTTGAAGATTTTCTAAAAAATATTTATGATAATTCGGAAATTGGTTGAAAGTTTTCTTAAAAGATAGTATAATAGAAATATAGAAAACGCTTACAATATAAAGGGGGATTTATGGATACATTAGAAGCTTTAAGAACTTTTACAACAGGCGAAAATTTCCATCTTCAGCACTATTTGGGCGCACATCGTGAGGAGAAGGACGGGGAATGGGGTTACACATTCCGAGTTTGGGCTCCGAATGCGCAGGCTGTTCATCTAGTCGGTGATTTCACGAATTGGGTTGAAAATCAAATCCCTATGGTTCGAAATGAATCTGGAGTTTGGGAAGTTTTTACAACTTTTGCCCAAGAGGGTCAGATTTATAAATATCATATCACACGGGCTAACGGTCATCAGCTTATGAAGATTGATCCTTTAGCTGTTCGGTATGAAGCACGTCCAGGAACAGGGGCAGTGTTAACAGAAATTCCAGAAAAGAAATGGAAGGATGGACTTTGGTTAGCTCGTAGAAAACGTTTGGGATTCTTCGAAAGGCCAGTTAATATTTACGAAGCACACGCTGGTTCGTGGAAACGAAATCCAGATGGAACTCCATATAGTTTTGCTCAATTAAAAGAAGAGTTGATCCCTTACTTAGTTGAAATGAACTACACTCATATTGAGTTTATGCCTTTGATGGCTCACCCGCTAGGTTTGAGTTGGGGCTATCAACTGATGGGATATTTCGGTTTAGAACATTCTTACGGAAGACCAGAAGAGTTTCAAGACTTTGTTGAGGAGTGTCACTTAAACAATATCGGTGTTATCGTGGACTGGGTTCCAGGTCACTTCACAATCAATGACGATGCCTTAGCCTACTATGATGGAACTCCGACTTTTGAATATCAAGACCATAACAAAGCTCATAACTATGGTTGGGGGGCATTAAACTTCGACTTAGGGAAAAACGAAGTACAATCTTTCCTAATTTCTAGCATTAAGTTCTGGATTGATTTTTATCATTTAGATGGTATCCGTGTAGATGCCGTAAGTAATATCCTTTATCTTGATTATGATAATGCACCTTGGACACCAAATAAAGACGGTGGAAATCTTAACTACGAAGGCTATTATTTCCTTCAGCGTTTAAATACTGTTATTAAGCTAGCTCACCCTGATGTCATGATGATTGCAGAAGAAAGCTCTTCGGCAACTAAAATAACAGGTCCGAAAGAGATGGGTGGTCTTGGATTTGACTACAAGTGGAACATGGGCTGGATGAATGATATCTTACGTTTCTACGAAGAAGATCCAATTTACCGCAAGTATGATTTTAACCTTGTAACCTTCAGTTTTATGTATGTCTTTAATGAAAATTATCTCCTACCATTCTCACATGATGAGGTTGTACATGGTAAGAAGAGTATGATGCATAAGATGTGGGGGGATCGTTACAATCAATTTGCAGGCCTTAGAAATCTTTATACTTATCAAATTTGTCATCCTGGTAAGAAATTGCTCTTTATGGGTAGCGAATTCGGTCAATTCTTAGAGTGGAAATCAGAAGAGCAATTAGAATGGTCAAACCTTGAAGATCCAATGAATGCCAAGATGAAATACTTCACATCTCAGTTGAATCAACTTTATAAGGACCACCGTTGTCTTTGGGAAATTGATACAAGCTATGATGGAATTGAAATTATCGATGCAGATAATAGAGATCAGAGTGTTCTTTCCTTTATTCGTAAAGGAAAGAAAGGCGAGATGCTAGTCTGTGTCTTTAATATGGCACCAGTTGAACGTCCTGATTTCACAATTGGACTACCAGTTGCAGGCGTTTACGAAGAAATTTGGAATACTGAGCTAGAACAATGGGGAGGTGTTTGGAAAGAACACAATCAAACTGTTCAAACTCAAGAAGAGTTATGGAAGGATTATGAGCAGATTTTGACCTTTACTTTGCCAGCTATGGGGGCAAGTATCTGGAAAATCAAACGTCGCTTGAAACCCGCTAAAAAAGAATCAAATAAATCTCAAAAAGGAGTAGAAAATGAAGAATGAAATGCTAGCTTTAATCCTTGCCGGTGGGCAAGGAACTCGTCTCGGTAAACTCACTCAAAGCATTGCAAAACCTGCTGTGCAATTTGGTGGGCGCTATCGTATCATTGACTTTGCTCTTTCTAACTGTGCCAACTCTGGCATCCATAATGTTGGGGTTATTACACAGTATCAACCACTAGCTCTCAACAGCCACATTGGTAATGGTTCTAGTTGGGGTCTTGATGTAATTGATTCAGGTGTTTCTATCCTTCAACCTTACTCTGCAAGTGAAGGAAATCGTTGGTTTGAAGGTACAAGTCATGCGATTTACCAAAATATTGACTATATCGATAGCATTAATCCTGAGTATGTTTTGATTCTTTCAGGAGACCATATCTACAAGATGGACTACGATGATATGCTCCAATCACACAAGGATAACAATGCCAGCTTGACAGTAGCTGTTTTGGATGTACCACTAAAAGAAGCTAGCCGTTTCGGTATCATGAATACAGATGCTAATAATCGCATTGTTGAATTCGAAGAAAAACCTGCCCAACCAAAATCAACCAAGGCATCAATGGGGATTTATATCTTTGACTGGAAACGACTTCGTAACATGCTAGTTGCTGCTGAAAAGGCTAACCTAGATATGTCTGATTTCGGAAAGAATGTTATTCCAAATTATCTTGAAACTGGTGAAAGTGTCTATGCTTATGAGTTCAATGGATACTGGAAGGATGTTGGTACAATCGAATCTCTTTGGGAAGCAAATATGGAATACATCTCTCCAGAAAATGCTCTAGATAGCCGAAATCGTCAATGGAAAATTTATTCTCGTAACCTTATCGCTCCACCAAACTACCTTGGAGAATTTGCTCAAGTAGAAGACTCTCTAGTAGTAGATGGATGTTACGTGAATGGTACTGTAAAACATTCCATTCTTTCTACAGCTGCTCAAGTTCGTAAGGGAGCAGAAGTTGTTGATTCTGTCATCATGAGTGGAGCAGTTATCGGTAGAGGTGCTAAAATTACACGTGCAATCATCGGTGAAGGTGCAATTATTGCCGATGGTGTTGAAATTGATGGTACAGAAGAAGTACAAGTAGTCGGATATAACGAAGTAGTGGGGGTAGCAACAGATGAAGATTGATAAATATTCAGCGATTTTAGGAAATACCGTTGGTTTCCATGATATGTCAACCTTGACAAGTAACCGTCCAGTGGCAAGTTTGCCATTTGGAGGAAAGTATCGTTTGATTGACTTCCCACTCTCAAGTTTAGCAAATGCTGGTGTTCGAAGTGTCTTTGGAATCTTCCAACAAGATAACATCAGCTCTGTATTTGACCACATTCGTTCAGGACGTGAATGGGGCTTGAATACCCTTCTTAGTCACTACTATCTTGGAATCTACAATACTCGTGTGGAAAGTAGTACTGTTGGTAAAGAGTATTATCAACAACTCTTGACTTATTTAAAACGTTCTGGATCTAACCAAACAGTTTCCTTGAACTGTGACGTTTTGGTAAATATTGATCTTACTCAGGTTTTCCATTTGCATAATACTACAAAATCTCCTATTACGGTTGTTTATAAGAAACTACCTAAAAAGGATATTTCAGAAGTAAATGCAATCCTAGATATTGATGAAACTGACCACGTGCTCTCTCACAAACTCTTCGATAAAAAAGCTGAACAAGAATACTACAACATGTCAACGGATATCTTTGTTGTAGATACTCAATGGTTGATTGAACGTCTGGAAGAAGAAGCTCAGAAAGAACACCCAGAAAAACTACGTTATGTTCTACGTGATTTAGCAGCGGAATCAGGCGCTTTTGCATACGAGTATACTGGTTACTTAGCAAATATTCATTCTGTAGAAACATACTACCAAGCCAATATTGATATGCTTGATCTGCATAAATTCTACTCTTTATTCTCTCCAAATCAAAAGATTCACACAAAGGTGAAAAACGAAGAACCAACTTATTATGCACCTGGTTGTGAAGTAAATACTTCGCAGTTTGCTTCTGGTAGTATTGTCGAAGGTAAGGTTGTTCGTTCAGTTGTTTCGCGTAATGTTCAAATTCATAAAGATAGCTTAGTTAAAGAATCTATTGTTTTCCCTCGTGTTGTCATTGGTGAAGGTGCTCAAGTTGAGTATGCAATTATTGATAAGGGTGCTGAAGTAGCTGATGGAGTTGTTATTCGTGGTACAGCAGAAAATCCTGTTGTCATCAAAAAAGGTGAAAAAGTAACAGAGGACATTCTTTCATGAAAATTTTATTTGTAGCAGCCGAAGGAGCCCCTTTTTCTAAAACAGGTGGCTTGGGAGATGTTATCGGGGCTCTTCCAAAATCATTAGTTAAAGCTGGTCATGAAGTTGCTGTTATCCTGCCATACTATGACATGGTGGAATCCAAGTTTGGTGATCAAATTGAAGATGTTCTTCAATTTGAAGTATATGTTGGTTGGCGTAGACAATTTTGTGGCATTAAGAAGACTGTTTTAAATGGTGTTACCTTCTACTTTATTGACAACCAGTATTATTTCTTCCGTGGTCATGTGTATGGTGATTTCGATGATGGTGAACGTTTTGCCTTCTTCCAACTTGCAGCTCTGGAGGCTCTGGAGCGCATTAGATTTATTCCAGATGTTCTTCATGCTCATGATTATCATACAGCTATGATTCCTTTCTTGTTGAAGGAAAAATACAGATGGATTCAAGCCTATCAAAACATTAAGACTGTCTTAACGATCCATAATTTGGAATTCCAAGGTCAATTCTCTGAAGGTATGCTTTGGGATTTGTTCCGAGTTGGATTTGAACGCTATGCGGATGGTACAGTTCGCTGGAATGACTGCCTGAACTGGATGAAGGCTGGTATCCTCTATGCAGATCGTGTATCTACTGTTTCGCCAAGCTATGCTTATGAAATCATGACAACAGAGTTTGGATGTGGCTTGGATCAGATTTTACGAATGGAGTCTGGTAAGGTTTCTGGTATTGTAAATGGAATCGATACGGATCTTTATAATCCAGAAACGGATCCTTTGTTGGATTATCATTTTAATAAATCAGACCTATCAGGAAAAGCTCAGAATAAAGCTAAACTTCAAGAAAAAGTTGGTCTCCCAGTTCGTCCCGATGTTCCAATGATTGGTATTGTGTCGCGTTTGACAAGACAGAAAGGTTTTGATGTTGTCGTTGAAGGTTTGCATCGCATGCTTCAAGAAGATGTTCAAATCGTTCTCTTGGGTACAGGTGATCCTGGTTTTGAACAAGCCTTCTCATGGTTTGGTCAAGTATTCCCAGATAAACTATCTGCCAATATTACCTTTGATGTCAAGCTAGCACAAGAAATTTATGCAGCCTGTGATATTTTCCTCATGCCAAGTCGTTTTGAACCATGTGGACTTTCTCAAATGATGGCTATGCGTTATGGAACATTACCACTTGTTCATGAGGTAGGTGGGTTGAGAGATACTGTTCAACCATTCAATCCAATTGAAGGAACGGGTACAGGATTTAGTTTTGACAACTTGACGTCATACTGGCTAAATTGGGCATTGCAAACAGCCTTGGATGTCTATTATAATCATCCAGATGTTTGGAAGAAACTTCAAGTCCAAGCTATGGAATGTGACTTCTCTTGGGATACAGCTTGTCAGTCTTACCTTGATTTGTATCACAGCTTAGCAAATTAAATAAATAAAATCGTATGATGCTTTCATACGATTTTTTGAGATAATAAAGTAAGGATTATAAATGAAAACAATCAACGGTCTCTGTGTGCTCGATGTAGATGGAACTCTGATAGAAGAAGAGGTTATTGATTTATTAGGGAAAGAGGCAGAGTGCGAAGAAGAAGTAGCACTGCTAACAGCTCAAGCTATGAGAGGAGAATTAGACTTCGAAGCAAGTTTAAAAAGACGTGTTTCTCTTCTTAAAGGTCTTTCTATCAATGTTTTTGATAAGATTTATCATGAACTTCACCTTAGTAAAAAAGCTGCCCGGTTTATTAAAGTTCTTCAAGAAAATCAGATAGAAGTCGGTTTAGTATCAGGCGGATTTACCACTATTGTAGAAAGATTAGCAAAAGATTTAGGAATATCATTATTTACTGCTAATCAACTGGAAATCAAAGATGATCATTTAACTGGAAATCTAATTGGCCCTATTATAAGCAGAGAAGTAAAAGAAGCAACCCTCGTGAGATGGGCTGAAGAATTAGAAGTGCCACTTGATAGAACGATTGCAATCGGTGATGGAGCTAATGACTTAAAAATGCTTAAAAGTGCAGGACTTGGTATAGCTTTTTGTGCCAAGGATATTGTAAAAAAGGAAATAAATCTTCAGGTAGATGATAGAGATTTTTGGAAAGTTATGGAAATGATAGACTTCCTTTAGATAGAAAGAGGAATCAAAATGAAAGTTGTTATCGCACCGGACTCTTTCAAAGAGAGTCTACCTGCAAACGAAGTAGCAGAAGCTATAAAAAGAGGATTTAAAAGGGTGATACCAGATGCTGAATGTCTACTTTTACCTGTTGGTGATGGAGGTGAAGGAACAGTAGACGCCATTAAAAGTTCTCTAGGTTTGGAAGAAAAAAGAGTCCAGGTAACTGGACCTTTTGGTGATGAGGTTTTGATGTCTTACTTTCAAAAAAGAGAATTAGCACTATTTGAAGTTGCAAATTTAGTAGGTCTTGCTAAAATCCCTTTTGAAAAACGAAATCCTCTAGAGATTCAAACAAAGGGAATTGGTCAACTTATTCTCCATTTGATAGAACAAGGAATCAAAGATATCTACGTTGGTGTCGGTGGCACGGCTAGTAACGATGGTGGAATTGGAATTGCTGCAGGACTCGGATATCAATTTTATGATGAAAATGGAATTGAACTGGAGGCTTGTGGCCAGTCCTTGTTTGAAATTAGTCATATTTCGAAAGATAAAGCCTCATCTGTTCCTGCAGATGTTCGTATCAAAATTTTAGCGGATGTGTCCAATCCTCTCTGTGGACCTCGGGGTGCTACCTTTACATTTGGGAAACAAAAGGGATTGGATCCATCTAAATTTCAAGAAGTTGATGCTGCTATTAAAGACTTCTATAGTAAAGTTGGACCCGAAATATTAAAATTAGATGGTGCAGGAGCAGGTGGTGGTATTGGAGCTGGTTTGTGTGCCTTCGCTGGAGCAGAGATTGTATCAGGTATCCAAACTTGTTTGGATTTAGTGAAATTTGATGAACAGGTCGCAGATGCAGATCTCGTTATAGTTGGTGAAGGAAGGTTGGATACTCAAAGTTTGGCAGGTAAGGCACCAATCGGTGTAGCAAAAAGAACACCAAATGGTGTTCCAGTTATTGCTATTTGTGGTAGTTTATCAGAGGATTTACCACCCTTACCATTTGAGAATATAGTCGCAGCTTTTTCCATACTTGAAAAAAGCGAACCGTTAGCAGAGAGTCTAAAAAAAGCAGCTGTTTATCTAGAAAATACAGCTGCAAGCATCGCACAAATCATGTCTTTGAGATAGAGTTAACCAAACCATTTTTTCCAGAGAGAGGTAGGTGCTTTCGTCTCTTTCTCTTGCCATAAGTCTGAAAAGGCCTTTCTGAGGTCTTTTTCACTTGTTTGTACCGGAACATCGCTATGGATAACCAGTCCGAAAGGAGAAGAGTTATGATCTTCAGAAACGATGGTTGCTTGGCAATCAGAATCTTTAGCATTTTTTAAATAATAAACTTGTTTTTCAAACTCAACTTGAGGAGAGATTTTGACAAATAGAGGTTCAGTTTCTTTTTTTAAGCACTCTAAAATAGTCAAAAAACCTTTTTGAAATTTGACATCATTCGCAGTAGCGAGTTCAGCGTAGCCAAGAACACGTTCTTCAAAGGTACCAAGAAAACGTCTTTGTTCGTCTGGATTTAACTTAAGTCCACCATTGGCTTTTTCTAATATTTGTTTAGATATATCAGTCATAAATATAGTATATCATAAAAGTCTATAGATAAGGCGGAAAAGAAAGCGATTACTTAACAAAGTTAAGGAAAATTTGCACAAAGATAACGTTTTTTCTTGAAAAAGGTATCTTTTTGATGTATCATAGAGGTGTAAAATAATTTAACTCAAAGGAGAGTAAAAAATGTCAATTATTACTGATGTTTACGCTCGCGAAGTCCTAGACTCACGCGGTAACCCAACACTTGAAGTAGAAGTTTACACTGAATCAGGTGCTTTCGGACGTGGTATGGTTCCATCAGGAGCTTCTACTGGTGAACACGAAGCAGTTGAACTTCGCGACGGTGACAAATCTCGTTACGGTGGTCTTGGTACACAAAAAGCTGTTGACAACGTTAACAACATCATTGCTGAAGCAATTATCGGCTACGATGTACGTGACCAACAAGCTATCGACCGTGCTATGATCGCTCTTGACGGTACTCCTAACAAAGGTAAATTGGGTGCAAACGCAATCCTTGGTGTGTCTATCGCTGTAGCCCGCGCTGCTGCTGACTACCTTGAAATCCCACTTTACAGCTATCTTGGTGGATTCAACACTAAAGTTCTTCCAACTCCAATGATGAACATCATCAATGGTGGATCTCACTCAGATGCTCCAATCGCTTTCCAAGAATTCATGATCGTACCTGCTGGTGCACCTACATTCAAAGAAGCTCTTCGTTGGGGTGCTGAAATCTTCCACGCACTTAAGAAAATCCTTAAATCACGTGGTTTGGAAACTGCCGTAGGTGACGAAGGTGGATTTGCTCCTCGTTTCGACGGAACTGAAGATGGTGTAGAAACAATCCTTGCTGCTATCGAAGCTGCTGGTTATGTTCCAGGTAAAGACGTATTTATCGGATTTGACTGTGCATCATCAGAATTCTACGATAAAGAACGTCAAGTATACGACTACACTAAATTCGAAGGTGAAGGAGCTGCTGTCCGTACTGCGGCAGAACAAATCGACTACCTTGAAGAATTGGTAAACAAATACCCAATCATCACTATCGAAGATGGTATGGACGAAAATGACTGGGACGGTTGGAAAGCACTTACTGAACGTCTTGGTGGTAAAGTTCAATTGGTTGGTGACGACTTCTTCGTAACAAACACTTCTTACCTTGAAAAAGGTATCGCAGAAGGAGCTGCTAACTCAATCCTTATCAAAGTTAACCAAATCGGTACTCTTACTGAAACATTCGACGCTATCGAAATGGCGAAAGAAGCTGGTTACACTGCCGTTGTATCACACCGTTCAGGTGAAACTGAAGATTCAACAATCGCTGACATCGCAGTTGCAACAAACGCAGGACAAATCAAGACTGGTTCACTTTCACGTACAGACCGTATCGCTAAATACAACCAATTGCTTCGCATCGAAGATCAACTTGGTGAAGTAGCTGAATACCGTGGATTGAAATCATTCTACAACCTTAAAAAATAAAATAGTTCAGTGAACTAATGAAAGCCCTTGGATTTTTCCGAGGGCTTTTGTATATTATTAGACAAGCCCAAAGAAATCCAGTCTTGTTTTCGTATTCTAGAGGTGAAAAGAGAGATTTTTAAACGTTTTTTTGGTATAATAATACCCAGGAAAAACTAGAGAAAGAAGGAGGTTGAGATGGATAAGTATTTGTCGGTAACAACTTTGACTAAGTATCTGAAAATGAAATTCGATAAAGACCCATACTTGGAGAGGGTCTATTTAACTGGTCAGGTTTCTAACTTCCGGAAGCGTCCAACTCATCAATATTTTTCTCTAAAAGATGATCGAGCTGTAATCCAAGCGACTATTTGGTCAGGTATTTATCAGAAACTAGGTTTTGATTTGGAAGAAGGGATGAAGATCAATGTTATCGGTCGTGTCCAAGTCTATGAACCAAGTGGGAGCTACTCTATCATCATTGAAAAGGCAGAGCCTGATGGTGTAGGGGCTCTTGCGATTCAGTTCGAACAATTAAAAAAGAAATTATCGGAAGAAGGCCTTTTTCAAGAACGCTTTAAACAAGCAATCCCTCAGTTTGCAAAACGTATCGGGGTTGTGACTAGTCGTAGTGGTGCTGTTATACAGGATATTATTACTACCGTTAGCAGACGTTTCCCAGGGGTTGAGATTGTTTTATATCCTACCAAGGTTCAAGGCGAAGGGGCAGCAGAGGAGATTGCCCGTAACATTGCTAGAGCTAATGAACGAGAAGACTTGGATGTTCTTATCATTGGTCGTGGTGGTGGATCAATTGAGGATCTTTGGGCTTTTAACGAAGAAATTGTAGTGCGTTCTATCTTTGAATCTCGTTTACCGATTATTTCAAGTGTTGGTCACGAAACGGATGTAACCTTGGCTGATTTTGTTGCCGACAAGAGAGCAGCAACACCAACTGCTGCAGCAGAGTTAGCTACACCTGTGACTAAGTTAGATCTACTGACCTACCTTAAAAATCAAGAGAAACGAATGGCTACTGCTGTACAAAATACTTTATCAAAGAAAAAAGAAGCCTTGAGAGGGCTTAGTCAATCAGTCATCTTCAGGCAACCAGAGCGTTTATATGATGGATATCTGCAACGCTTGGATCAGTTAGTACTTCGACTGAAGCAGGGATTGAATGGTGAGTTAGTTAGAAATCAACAGAAGGTTCAAGCTCAAATTCACCGTTTGGAGCAATTATCGCCAAATGTCAAGATTCAGCGCTACCAAGATCGTATTCAACAGTTACAAAAATTAATGCGTAGCCAGATGGCTGTGATCTATGATGCTAAGGTTGCTGAAGTAAAACGCTTGTCAGAAGCTTTACTCATGTTAGATACGAGTCGTATTGTAGCAAGGGGATATGCGATTGTTAAAAAAGAGGATACCGTGGTATCTTCAGCAAATGATTTGAAAGAAAATGACCAGGTGATGTTGATGATGAGAGATGGTCATGTAGAATTAGAGGTTAAAGATGTCAAAACAGAAGAAATTTGAAGATAATTTAGCAGAGCTTGAAACTATTGTTCAGAGTTTAGAAAATGGTGAAATTGCTTTAGAAGATGCTATTACTGCATTTCAAAAAGGAATGGTTCTTTCAAAAGAATTGCAAGCAACACTTGATAAAGCAGAAAAGACCTTGTTTAAAGTCATGCAAGAAGATGGAACAGAAAGCGAACTTCTATGAACAAGCAAGAAAAATTAGCTTTGGTTGAGTCAGCTCTTGAGGAGTTTTATGGAGACCAGCAATTAGCTGCTAATCTCAGAGAAGCTGTTCTCTATTCTATCCATGCAGGTGGGAAACGAATTCGTCCTTACCTACTTTTAGAAGTTTTGGAGTCTTTGCAGGTACCAATCACTAAAGCTCATGCCCAGGTTGCAGCAGCGCTTGAAATGATTCACACAGGAAGCTTAATTCATGATGATCTTCCTGCTATGGATGATGATGATTTTCGTCGTGGTCGTTTAACCAACCATAAGAAGTTTGGTGAAGCACTAGCAATTTTAGCAGGAGATGCCCTCTTTTTAGATCCTTATGCTTTGATAGCGCAAGCAGACTTGCCAAACGAAATTAAGGTAGATTTAATAGCTTCTTTGTCTCTTTCTTCTGGAAGTATGGGGATGGTCGCTGGCCAAGTTTTGGATATGGAAGGTGAAGGTAAACATTTAAACCTAGAAGAACTTCAGACCATCCATGCTAATAAAACGGGTAAACTCTTAGCCTTCCCTTTTCAAGCGGCAGGAGTTATTGCAGGATTGGATGAAAATCTTCAAAAACAGTTGAAAACAGTTGGAGAGCTGATTGGGCTTGCTTTTCAAGTGAGAGATGATATCCTAGATGTTACTGCTAGTTTTGAGGAAATTGGTAAAACACCACAAAAAGATTTGCAAGCTGAGAAATCAACCTATCCTGCTTTGTTAGGATTGGATGAGGCAAAAGTTTTTTGTAACCGAACTTTGGATCAGGCTAATGAAAAGTTAGACGTGATTAGCCAATTAGTTGACTTTGATAAAGAACCAATTGTAAAAATAGTAGAAAGTTTGAGAATCAATGCCTAAGGAAAGAGTAGATGTACTTGCCTACAAACAAGGTTTATTTGAAACAAGAGAACAGGCTAAGCGGGGCGTAATGGCTGGATTAGTGATTGCAGTCCTAAATGGTGAGCGTTTTGATAAACCAGGAGAAAAAATTCCTGATGATACTGAATTAAAACTCAAGGGTGAGAAACTCAAGTATGTTAGTCGAGGCGGCTTGAAACTTGAGAAAGCTTTAGAAAAATTTGAAATATCAGTTGAAGGTAAAACGACCATTGATATTGGCGCTTCAACAGGAGGCTTTACGGATGTCATGCTTCAAAATGGTGCAAAACTGGTTTATGCCGTTGATGTTGGGACCAATCAGCTAGCCTGGAAATTACGTCAAGATTCACGTGTTATCAGCATGGAGCAATTTAACTTTCGTTATGCTGAAAAAAATGACTTTGAAGAAGAGCCAAGTTTCGCAAGTATCGATGTGAGTTTTATTTCTTTGAGTCTCATTTTACCGGCTCTACATAGAATATTGGTAGACCAAGGGGAAGTTGTTGCACTCATAAAACCACAGTTTGAAGCAGGACGAGAACAGATTGGTAAAAATGGAATTATCAGAGATGCCAAAGTTCACCAAAATGTTTTAGAATCAGTTACTAAAATGGCAGTTGATGAAGGATTCTCAGTCTTAGGATTGGATTTCTCTCCTATTCAAGGTGGACATGGGAATATTGAGTTTCTTGCTTATTTACGTAAAGAAGAACATGCAAGCAACCAAGTAGTTTCTGAAATAGAAAAAGTAGTAGAAAAAGCACATAGAGAGTTTAAAGATGAATAAAAAAGAAAGACTTGAAAAAATTAGAAGATTTGTGACTGACTATCAAATCGGTACACAAGAAGAAATCGTTGAACACTTGAGAGAAGCAGGCATCTCTGCTACTCAAGCAACTGTTTCACGTGATATCAAAGAATTAGGGATTGTAAAAATTCCTTTGAAAGACAATACATATGTCTATGAATTACCAAAGTCAGTAGTTAAAAGTTTACAGTTAGCTGAGAACAATATCGAAAGTTTCGAAAGAATGGGTAATCTCATCAACTTAGATGTTATTCCTGGGAATACAATTTTTGTTAAAAGTCAATTGACTCAAACATTTTCGGATATGATTTTTAGCTGTTTAGCAGATGATAACTCAATTTTAATTGTGGCGCGAACTGAAGAAGCAGCTGTAGAGATTGTTGAGCAAGTTAAAAAGTGGTAGGACCTTATGTTACTTGAAATTTCAATTAAAAACTTTGCCATCATTGAGGCTATTTCACTTAATTTTGAGAAGGGGATGACAGTTCTGACTGGAGAAACCGGTGCTGGGAAGTCTATCATCATCGATGCTATGAATATGATGCTGGGCGCCAGAGCTACAACGGACGTCATTCGTCATGGTGCTCCTAAGGCTGAAATCGAAGGTCTTTTCTCGGTTGAAAACAGTCATGCTTTGCAAATGATTTTTGATGAGCAAGGAATAGAGTTAGGTGATGAAATCATCATCCGTCGTGAAATTTTACAAAACGGGCGTAGTGTTAGTCGTGTCAATGGACAGATGGTTAATCTATCTGTTCTTCGCTCAATTGGACAGTATCTTGTTGATATCCATGGCCAACATGACCAAGAAGAGTTAATGCGTCCACAATTGCATATTCATATGCTTGATGGGTTTGGTGATACAGATTTTCTGGAACTGAAGCAAGCCTATCAGACAAACTTTGATGCTTATCGTAAAATGCGCAAGCAACTTCTTGAGATTAAGAAAAATCAAGAAGAGCACAAGGCTCGTATTGAAATGTTGGAATTTCAGATGGCTGAAATTGAATCTGCATCCTTACAGCCAGGTGAAGACCTCAAACTAAACCAAGAACGAGATAAACTTCTAAATCATAAAAATATTGCTGATACGTTGACTAATGCTTATACAATGTTAGATAATGAAGAATTTTCAAGTCTAGCTAACGTGCGTTCAGCTATGAATGATATGGAAAGTATAGAAGAGTATGATGTAGAATATCGTGAAATTTCTACTTCCTTATCTGAATCTTATTATGTTCTAGAAGATGTTACCAAACGTTTAGAGGATATTATTGAAGATCTTGATTTTGACGGTAATCGTCTAATGCAGATTGAAAGCCGTTTGGATCTCATTCACGCCATCACACGTAAGTATGGTGGGAATGTTGACGATGTATTGATGTACTTTGCTAAAATCACAGAAGAATACAACCTTCTGACTGGAAATCATTTATCTTCAGATGATATGGAAGTAGAACTCAAAAAATTGGAAGTAAGTCTAGTTGACTTAGCAACTAAGCTTACATCTGCTCGACATAACTTAGCTCAACAATTAGAAAATGAGATTCAGCAAGAACTCAAAGACCTCTATATGGAGAAAGCTCGGTTTCAGGTTCAATTTGCTAAAGGTAAGTTTACTCGTGAAGGAAATGAAAGTGTTGAATTTTACATCTCCACCAACCCTGGAGAAGCTTTTAAACCATTGGTTAAAGTAGCTTCTGGAGGAGAATTGTCTCGCCTCATGTTGGCGATCAAGTCTGCTTTTTCTCGTAAGGAAGGTAAGACTAGTATTGTATTCGATGAAGTGGACACAGGAGTATCAGGTCGTGTGGCTCAAGCTATCGCTCAAAAGATTCATAAAATTGGTCAGAATGGACAAGTATTAGCTATATCTCATCTTCCTCAAGTCATTGCGATTGCAGATTATCAGTTCTTTATTGAAAAGATTAGTAATGACCATTCAACTGTTTCAACAGTTCGCTTGTTGACAGTTGAAGAAAGGGTGGAAGAAGTTGCTAAAATGTTGGCTGGTGAGAATGTGACTGAAGCAGCACTTAGTCAAGCGAGAGAATTGTTACAAAGTAAGGAGAAATAAATGACAGACTATTATGTTATTGGAGATGTCCATGGGAAAGCAGGAATGCTCGAAGATCTTCTTAAAACATGGGATGGTAAGACTCAATTACTCTTTCTTGGAGATTTGATTGATAGAGGAGAAGATAGTCGACGTGTTCTTGAAATGGTCAAGGACTTGGTAGAAAATCAAGGAGCGATTTGCATTTCAGGAAATCACGAGTACATGTTTTTAACTTGGTTGGATAACCCTGAAGAAAGCTATGACCACTATCGTCGTAATGGTGGGGATACAACTATTAATTCTATTCTGGGGCGTCCACTGGATGTACAAGTAGATGGAGTAGCAGACGCTAAGCGTGTAGAAACTGAAGCAGCAGACTTGGTTGCTTTTATCCGACAAATGCCATTCGTGATTGAAACGGACAAGTATATCTTTGTTCATGCGGGAATTGATTTAACTTTGGATGATTGGCATGAAACTACAGATTACAAGAAAGTCTGGCTCAGAAAACCATTCCACGAGGCACCTAATTACACAGGAAAAACGATTGTCTTTGGGCATACACCAGTCTACGGACTTTTGGATCAAAAACCAGGTGCTCCAGAGCTTTGGATGACAGAAGATGGAAAGATTGGAATGGATGGAGGAGCTGTCTATGGTGGTGTCCTTCATGGAATTGTCTTTACTGACCAAGGTATGACAGACCACTATTTCATCGAAAATGACGGCTTTGTTGCTGAAGATTAATACTCTCTACAGGGTATTATGGTCTTGTCAAAAACATAAAAACAATTTATAATTAATAGATACCCTGAAAGGAAGAGAATCTTGAATTTAGAAGAATTGAAAAAACGTCAGGAGAAGATCCGAAACTTTTCCATTATCGCTCACATTGACCATGGGAAGTCAACATTGGCGGACCGTATTTTGGAGGCTACAGAGACGGTTTCTAGTCGTGAAATGCAAGCTCAGCTTCTTGATAGTATGGACCTAGAGAGAGAACGTGGGATTACTATCAAACTCAATGCCATCGAGCTTAATTATACTGCCAAAGACGGCGAGACCTATATTTTCCACCTGATTGACACACCAGGACACGTGGACTTCACTTATGAGGTATCACGTTCTCTAGCTGCCTGCGAGGGCGCAATTTTGGTTGTTGATGCCGCCCAAGGGATTGAGGCTCAAACATTAGCTAACGTTTACCTTGCCTTAGATAATGATTTGGAGATCCTTCCAGTTATTAACAAGATTGACTTACCTGCTGCAGATCCAGAGCGCGTGCGTACAGAAATTGAAGATGTCATCGGACTGGATGCTAGTGAGGCTGTATTAGCTTCAGCAAAAGCTGGGATTGGAATTGAAGATATTTTAGAGCAAATTGTAGAAAAAGTTCCAGCACCAACTGGTGATGTATCAGCACCACTGAAGGCTTTGATTTTTGACTCAGTTTACGATACTTATCGTGGCGTTATCCTCCAAGTACGTGTCATGGATGGAGTTGTTAAGCCAGGTGATAAGATTCAGCTCATGAGCAACGGTAAAGCCTTTGATGTTACTGAGGTCGGAATATTCACACCCAAAGCAGTAGGACGTGACTTCCTTGCGACAGGTGACGTTGGTTATATTGCAGCATCTATCAAGACTGTTCAAGACACTCGTGTCGGTGATACAGTTACCTTGGCGGCAAACCCTGCTTCAGAACCCCTATCTGGATATAAGCAGATGAATCCGATGGTTTTCGCAGGTCTTTATCCAATCGAGTCAAATAAATACAATGACCTTCGTGAAGCCCTTGAAAAATTGCAGTTGAACGATGCTAGTCTTCAGTTTGAACCCGAAACATCGCAAGCTCTTGGTTTTGGTTTCCGTTGTGGATTCTTGGGTCTCCTTCATATGGATGTTATTCAAGAACGTTTGGAACGTGAGTTCAACATTGACTTGATCATGACTGCACCATCCGTTATTTACAAGGTCAATCAGACTGATGGTGAGTCTATGGATGTATCGAATCCATCCGAGTTTCCTGATCCTACTAAAATTGCAACTATTGAAGAACCTTATGTTAAAGCACAAATCATGGTACCACAGGAATTTGTAGGAGCTGTTATGGAACTAGCTCAGCGCAAACGTGGTGACTTTGTCACGATGGACTATATCGATGATAATCGTGTCAATGTTATCTATCAAATTCCACTAGCTGAGATTGTCTTTGATTTCTTTGATAAGCTCAAATCTTCAACACGTGGCTATGCAAGCTTTGACTATGAACTGTCAGAGTATCGCCCATCTAAACTGGTTAAAATGGATATCCTTCTCAATGGGGACAAGGTGGATGCTCTCAGCTTTATCGTTCACAAGGACTTTGCTTATGAACGTGGGAAACTCATCGTTGATAAACTCAAGAAAATCATTCCACGTCAACAGTTTGAAGTTCCAATCCAAGCAGCTATTGGACACAAGATTGTAGCTCGTACAGATATCAAAGCTCTTCGTAAAAACGTTCTTGCCAAGTGTTATGGAGGAGATGTTTCGCGTAAACGTAAACTTCTTGAAAAACAAAAGGCTGGTAAAAAGCGTATGAAAGCTATTGGATCAGTAGAAGTTCCTCAAGAAGCCTTCCTAAGTGTCTTGAGTATGGATGAAGAATAATTGATTCCTAATACAGTTATCTTTTGACACTTATCTTTTCTTTCATTAGAATAGAAGTGAAAGGAGAAGGGTCATGAAAAAAATCATCAGCTTATCTACACTTTTAGTGTGTTGCCTTTGCCTCGCTGCTTGTAATACTTCAAAATCTAAAAAAGAAGTAGCCTCAGATACAACAACAGTCCAGGAAACTACCACAGCTCAAGAAACAACAACTGTAGCCGAATCAACAATTAAAGATACACAGGTAATTGGGTCAGATGCTTATGGCTACGTAAAAGTCCCAAAATCATGGATTCATTTTAGAGAAGTTGGGGGTGGTGATGATATTCAGTACTGTGATGGAACGGACATCAATATCGTAACCCTAAATACTTTTAAACCAGAGCACCTTGGTGTTAGTGAAAGTGAATATGCTGCTCTTGATGCTGTTCAAGTCTCTACTAGTGTTTATCAAACTAAACAACAAAGCAAGGATTTCTCTAAAGTTTGGGGATCTAAGTCAAAAATTGGTGGTTATGACGCATATGTCGTAAACTGTATTGCTAAAAATGGTAAATATCTAGTGATCTGGATCTTTAAATCAGATGATGGTAAGTTTAGTTACGTTTCTCTAGAAGGGACACCTGAAGTTTTAAAGGATATGCTTCCGTTGATTGAACAAAGTTGGACTACGAAAAAAAATTAATATAAAAAAAACAGGATGTATGTCCTGTTTTTTTCTATCTTTTTTCAAAACTATTTAAAATTATTTGCTGTTTAAAATCAAACAAAAAAAATAAAAATCAAACAAAATACAACAAAAAAATATTGACAACGGTTTCATATAGTGTTATACTTGTATCATAAAAGTTAAATATGAAGGGAGAAGGTCATGGGACTAGATCATTTCTTCAGCAAAGACTTAGTTTTTTGTTTAGAAGCAGATAATCAAGAGCAACTATTTGATCAAGTTGCAACCCTATTGGAAGAAAAGAAAGTTGTTACGGATACCTATCGATCGGCATTGATTGAACGTGAAAAAATGTTCCCAACTGGTTTGGATATGGAATTTCTTGGGAAGGACTTATCAAATGTAGCAATACCTCACACAGATACGATTCATAATTTAACTGAAAATGTTGTTGTTGTTGTTCGCTTAGCAAAACCAGTAACGTTCCACAATATGATTGCTCCTGACAAAGAAGTAGAAGTATCGTTGCTCTTCTTTATCATCAATAACTCCAGTTCAAGTCAAACAAATATTCTTGCTCAATTGATGGACTTCTTTACAGGTAATGGTCATCTAGAAGCACTTTCTAAGATTACAGAACCAGAAGCTTTGTTCCAGTATATCTCAGAAGCAACCGCTTAAATTCATAAATAAAAAGTAAATATAAAACGGAGGAAATCCAAATGATTAAAACTCTTGCTGCATGTGGTGCAGGTGTTAACTTAAGTCGCCAAATTAAAAGCGCGCTTTAGAAGAAGAACTCTCAAGTCGTGGATACGATGTACAGTGTGACGCAGTTATGGTAAAAGATATCAATGAAGACTTGATTAAAGGTAAAGTAGATATTCCAAGAATTCAAGTAGTAAATCCAGTCGGTTCTGGAGATTCAACAGTGGCAGGTATTGCTTCAGGTCTTTTCCATAGAGAAACGGATCAAGAACTGTTGATCAAGGCAAATGTCCTTGGTATGCTTAATGATCAAGAAAAAATGATCGGCCATGTCAATATGGCTAACTATCAAGGTCTATATGACCAATTAATTGTAAAAGAGGTATAAAATGGTTTTAACAGAAAATAAACGTGCTTGTATGCAAAAACTCTCTGATGAGAATGGTATCATCTCAGCTCTTGCTTTTGACCAACGTGGTGCTTTGAAACGCCTCATGGCTCAATACCAAACAGAAGAGCCAACAGTTGCTCAAATGGAAGAACTAAAAGTATTAGTGGCAGATGAATTGACTAAATATGCTTCATCTATGCTACTTGACCCTGAGTATGGACTTCCAGCTACAAAATCTCTTGATCCAAATGCTGGTCTTCTCCTTGCTTATGAGAAAACAGGATACGATACAACAAGTACAAAACGCTTGCCAGACTGCTTGGATGTTTGGTCTGCAAAACGTATCAAGGAACAAGGTGCAGATGCCGTTAAGTTCTTGCTTTACTATGACGTAGATAGCTCTGACGAACTCAACCAACAAAAACAAGCCTACATTGAACGTATTGGTTCTGAGTGTGTAGCTGAAGACATTCCATTCTTCCTTGAAATCTTGGCTTACGATGAAAAGATTGCGGACGCAGGTTCTGCCGAATACGCTAAAGTAAAACCACGCAAGGTTATCGGTGCTATGAAGGTCTTCTCAGACCCACGCTTTAACATCGATGTCTTGAAAGTGGAAGTTCCAGTTAACGTGAAATACGTTGAAGGATTTGGTGATGGCGAAATCGTTCATACACGTGAAGAAGCAGCAGACTTCTTTAAAGCTCAAGACGAAGCTACTAACTTGCCATACATCTACTTGAGTGCAGGTGTATCAGCTAAGCTCTTCCAAGAAACCCTTGTATTTGCGCACGAATCAGGTGCAAACTTCAATGGAGTTCTTTGTGGACGTGCAACATGGGCCGGATCAGTTGAAGCTTATATCAAAGACGGTGAAGCAGCAGCTCGAGAATGGCTTCGTACAAATGGTTTTGAGAACATTGATGAACTCAATAAAGTTCTTAAAACAACAGCAACTTCATGGACTGAACGTGTGTAAATCCGAGTAAAAAATATAATAAAAAAAGTCTCACCATTGGTGAGACTTTTTAAGATGTAGACTTAATAATTTTAGTTTGCTTGGACAAAGCTTTTTGGGTTTCTTTGCTAAGTTTTGAATCTGAAATAATCGTATCAATATCAGCAATGTTATAGAAAGTGTAAAAATCAAACTTATCAAATTTACTGTGGTCGGCTAAGAGAATTTTTTTATTCGCATTTTTTAGTGCTAGTTTTTGAACTTCACCTTCATATTCGCTAAAAGTAGCAATATCTTGATCTTTAATTCCATTACAACTAACAAAAGCTTTAGAGAATTGAAGGCTAGCAATATCCTGGAGTGTTAAGGTTCCTACAAAAGCTCCAGTAATTTCACGATAATTACCACCGATTAATATCAAATCAGTAAGTTTACGTTCATTTAGAATCAGAAAAACAGGTAAACTATTGGTAACAACACGGATATTATCGATTGGTAGTTCACGCGCGAAGTACTCGAGAGTAGTACCAGGGCCAATAAATATGGTTTCTCTTTCTTCAACTAGATGGCCAGCAAATTTAGCAATTTCTTGTTTTTCAGCAATTTGAAGACCTTGTTTTTCAACGTTAGATCTCTCATTAGATAGAAGAGAACCAGTACGAAGCTTTTCAGCACCACCATGAACACGGACAAGTAGATCCTTGTCAGCTAACTCTTGCAGATAACGTCGAGCAGTCATATCAGAAATATCTAAACGATTCATTATTTCTTTGACTGTGATGGTTCCTCTTGTATTGACAATCTCTAAAATCACATCTAGTTTTTCTTGTTTTAGCATTGAATCACCCCCATATCCAATATCATTTTATCACATTTTAAACATCTAAGCAACTTAAATAAAACAAAAATAAACAAAAACAAAAAACATCTGTGTTTGTTTTTAACTCAGATGTTTTTATATTTTTTAATTAGTCTAATTAGTCTAATCCGTAGTTATAATCATCGTCCTGCATAGCTTCAACTTCACCAAGTAGATAACCATTACCAACTTGAGAGAAGAAGTCGTGGTTGGATGTACCAGTTGAAATTCCATTCATAACAATAGGGTTTACATCGTCAGCTGAGTCAGGGAAGAGAGGATCTTGTCCTAGATTCATAAGAGCTTTATTGGCATTGTAGCGAAGGAATGTTTTCACTTCTTCAGTCCAACCAACACCATCATAAAGGCTTTCTGTATAACCTTCCTCATTTTCATAAAGAGTGTAGAGGAGGTCGTACATCCAGTCTTTTAACTTTTCTTGCTCTTCTTCTGGTAATTCGTTGAAACCAAGTTGGAATTTATAACCAATATATGTTCCGTGAACTGACTCGTCACGAATAATGAGTTTGATGATTTCAGCAACGTTTGCCAACTTGTTATTTCCTAGATAGTAGAGTGGAGTGAAGAAACCAGAGTAGAAGAGGAAGGTTTCAAGGAATACACTAGCCACTTTCTTTTCAAGTGGGGTTCCGTTAAGGTAAATCTCATTGATGATTTGTGCCTTTTTCTGAAGATATGGGTTTGTATCAGTCCATTCAAAGATTTCTTCAATCTCAGTCTTGGTATTCAAGGTTGAGAAAATAGAAGAATAAGATTTAGCGTGGACAGATTCCATAAATTGGATGTTGTTAAAAACAGCTTCTTCGTGAGGAGTACGGATATCTGCACGTAACGCTTGAACCCCTGTTTCAGACTGCATGGTATCCAAAAGTGTTAAACCGCCAAATACTTTTCCTACCAAGTCTTTTTCTCGATTTGATAACTTTCTCCAGTCATCTAAGTCATTAGATAAGGGAATACGTGTATCCAACCAAAATTGTTCGGTTAGTTTTTCCCATGTTGATTTATCGATGACATCTTCGATGGCATTCCAGTTAATGGCTTTGTAGTAAGTTTCCATTACAAATCTCTTTCTTTTGATTTTATTAAAATAGTGATGAATGTTCTAGCCTTGTGTGATTGGGTTACCGCACAAAAAGTCGGTACTCCGACTTTTTGATGTTACCTTATCTTTGTAAACAAGATTTTAGTGAGATTTTAAATCACACAGCTTTCACATTGGTTAGCACCAACTTCACCGCCGTCATCTGTGTAGGTACGAACGTAGTAGATAGACTTAATGCCCTTGTTAAAGGCGTAGTTACGAAGGATAGATAGGTCACGTGTTGTTTGTTTGTTCTCTTTCTTCCATTCATAAAGACCTGTTGGGATATCACTACGCATGAAGAGAGTAAGTGAGAGCCCTTGGTCTACGTGCTCAGTTGCAGCAGCATAGACATCGATAACTTTACGCATATCCATGTCATAGGCAGAAGTGTAGTAAGGAATAGTTTCAGTTGATAATCCTGCAGCAGGATAGTAAATCTTACCAATTTTCTTCTCTTGACGTTCTTCAATACGTTGAGTAATTGGGTGGATAGAAGCAGACACGTCATTGATGTAGCTGATAGAACCATTCGGCGCTACAGCAAGACGGTTTTGGTGGTAAAGTCCATCTGATTTAACTTTATCACGAAGTTCAGCCCAATCAGCTACAGACGGGATAAAGATTCCTTCAAAGAGTTCTTTAACACGATCAGATTTTGGAACAAATTGACCAGACGTATACTTATCGAAATAAGAACCATTTGCATAGTCTGATTTCTCAAAGTTGTGGAAGGTAATACCACGTTCACGTGCAATATTGTTTGATTCTACCAAAGTCCAGTAATTCAAAAGCATAAAGTAGATGCTTGTAAATTCAACAGACTCAGGAGATCCATATTCGATTAATTGCTGAGCAAGATAGCTGTGAAGCCCCATAGCACCAAGTCCAAATGTATGAGCTTGGCTATTTCCGTGGTCGATAGTTGGAACAGCAACGATGTGAGAGCTATCTGTTACAAATGTCAAAGCACGAACCATTGCACGAATAGAACGTCCAAAGTCAGGTGATGTCATCATATTTACAACGTTGGTTGAACCAAGGTTACATGAAACGTCAGTACCCATTTGAAGGAATTCTTGCGCATCGTTGATAAGACTTGGCTCTTGGACTTGAAGAATTTCTGAACACAAGTTACTCATAATAATCTTACCATCGACAGGATTTGCACGGTTAGCAGTATCGATATTGACTACATAAGGATAGCCAGATTCTTGTTGCAATTTAGAAATTTCTGTTT
The DNA here is from genome assembly GCF_047463175.1 of Streptococcus infantis. Lineage (GTDB taxonomy): Bacteria > Bacillota > Bacilli > Lactobacillales > Streptococcaceae > Streptococcus > Streptococcus infantis_AC. The sequence continues at coordinate 325,495 of NZ_JASHEJ010000001.1, read as the reverse complement.
CCAAATCACGGGCCTTAATTTTTGTCTTACGGATGTTTGGATTTGCCACCAATTCATCGTATTTTTCTGTGATATCGATGTAGTTAAAAGGTACACCATACTCTTTTTCAACAGAATAAGGACTGAAGAGGTACATTTCCTCATTCTTACGTGCTAATTCATAGAATTTATCTGGTACCACAACACCAAGTGAAAGAGTCTTGACACGAACTTTTTCATCAGCATTTTCTTTCTTAGTAGAAAGGAAAGCAATAATGTCTGGGTGGAAGACGTTAAGGTAAACAACCCCAGCCCCTTGACGTTGACCCAATTGGTTAGAGTAAGAGAAGCTGTCTTCGAAAAGCTTCATAACTGGTACGACACCAGAAGCAGCACCTTCATACCCTTTGATAGGTGTTCCAGCTTCACGAAGGTTGCTGAGGGAAATTCCGACACCACCACCGATACGTGAAAGTTGAAGAGCTGAGTTGATAGAACGTCCAATAGAGTTCATATCATCTGTTACCTGAATCAAGAAACAGGATACCAGTTCACCACGACGTGCACGGCCCGCATTCAAGAAAGAAGGTGTAGCTGGCTGGTAACGCTGGTGGATGATTTCATTGGCAATATCAATTGCGATAGTTTCGTCACCATCAGCAAAGTAAAGAGCGTTAAAGAAGACACGGTCTTCCATGCTCTCAAGATAGTACTCTCCGTCATTAGTTTTCAAGGCATATTGATTGTAAAACTTGTATGCTGCCATGAAAGACTTGAATTGGAAGTTTTGATCCTTAATAAATTGGTAAAGCTCTTCTAAGAATTCTGGACGATATTTCTTGATAAACGCTGTTTCGATATAGTCTTGTTTAATAAGGTAATCGATTTTATCAGTGATAGAATCAAAAACCATAGAATTTGGTACAACATTTTCTTTAAAGAAAGCGTCCAAGGCTTCTTTATCTTTGTGGAGCATGATTTGTCCATTAACAGGACGGTTGATTTCATTATTTAGACGGAAGTAAGTTACATCCTCAAGTTGTTTTAATCCCATAAAATTTCCTTTAATTCATTACAAAAGAAAGGCTTCTAAGATTGACATAGAAGCTTTTAATCCTGATACTTAAGCAAGTTCTTTAAGTTTTGCTGGTTGGAAACCAGAGAAAACTTCAGTTGGTGTTTGAATGATAGGAGCAGCACTGAAGCCTAGCTCTTTAACTTGTTCAATAAATTCAGGTTGTTCATCAAGATTAATTTCGCGATATACGATGTTGTTACTATCTAAGAATCGTTTGGTCATTTTACATTGAACACAATTGTTTTTAGAATAAACTGTTACCATTCTGTAACTCCTCTTTCAAAATTTAATTACTTCTTAAGTATATCAGAAAAAAAATCTTTGTCAACGAAGAAAAACTAAATATTGTAGATTTTTTTTAGATGAGAGTTATCTAAACACAATATATAGTGATTGTAAAAAAATAAAACCCATAAATAACAGCGTTTTCTAAATGTTAAAATCATAAAAAACTATATGATGTATTTTGATACATAAAATAGAAGATTTTCAGCAAGTTATCTGAAAGGAAAAAGAAGAAAACCCATAAAATGCTTGAAAAAAATCCTAGAAGGTGATATAATACCAAATTGTAAGGGTTATCAGATATAACTCAAAAAGAAAACATTTAAAGGAGAGTCAAATTATGGCTTCTAAAGATTTCCACGTAGTGGCAGAAACAGGTATTCACGCACGTCCAGCAACATTGTTGGTACAAACTGCTAGCAAATTTGCTTCAGATATTACTCTTGAGTACAAAGGTAAATCAGTTAACCTTAAATCTATCATGGGTGTTATGAGCCTTGGTGTTGGTCAAGGTGCTGATGTTACAATCACTGCTGAAGGTGCAGACGCTGATGACGCTATCGCTGCTATCTCAGAAACAATGGAAAAAGAAGGATTGGCATAAAGGATATGACAGAAATGCTTAAAGGAATCGCAGCATCTGATGGTGTTGCAGTTGCTAAAGCATATCTACTCGTTCAACCGGATTTATCATTCGAGACTATTACAGTCGAAGATACAAATGCAGAAGAGGCTCGTTTGGATGTTGCTCTTGAAGCTTCTCAAAACGAGCTTTCTCTTATCCGCGAGAAGGCTGTAGGTACGCTTGGTGAAGAAGCGGCGCAAGTATTTGACGCTCACTTGATGGTTCTTGCTGACCCTGAATTGATTGGTCAAATCAAAGAAACTATCCGTGCTAAGAAAGTAAATGCAGAAGCAGGTCTGAAAGAAGTTACAGACATGTTTATCACAATCTTTGAAGGCATGGAAGACAACCCATACATGCAGGAACGTGCAGCAGATATTCGCGACGTTACCAAACGTGTTTTGGCAAATCTTCTTGGCAAGAAATTGCCAAACCCAGCTTCAATCAATGAAGAAGTGATTGTGATTGCACATGACTTGACTCCGTCTGATACTGCTCAATTGGACAAAAACTTTGTAAAAGCTTTTGTAACAAACATTGGTGGACGTACAAGTCACTCAGCTATCATGGCTCGTACACTTGAAATTGCAGCTGTATTGGGTACAAACAACATCACTGAACTTGTAAAAGATGGTGACATTTTGGCTGTTTCAGGTATTTCAGGTGAAGTGGTTATCAACCCAACTGAAGAACAAATTGCAGAATTCAAAGCAGCTGGTGAAGCTTACGCTAAACAAAAAGCTGAATGGGCTCTTTTGAAAGATGCTAAAACTGTTACTGCAGATGGTAAACACTTTGAGTTGGCAGCTAATATCGGTACACCTAAAGATGTTGAAGGTGTGAACGAAAATGGTGCTGAAGCTGTTGGTCTCTACCGTACAGAATTCTTGTACATGGATTCTCAAGATTTCCCAACGGAAGACGACCAATACGAAGCTTACAAAGCGGTTCTTGAAGGTATGAACGGTAAACCTGTTGTCGTTCGTACAATGGATATCGGTGGGGATAAAGAACTTCCTTACTTCGATCTTCCTAAAGAAATGAACCCATTCTTGGGCTACCGTGCTTTGCGTATCTCTATCTCTGAAACTGGTAACCAAATGTTCCGTACACAATTGCGTGCATTGCTTCGTGCATCTGTTCACGGTAAATTGCGTATCATGTTCCCAATGGTTGCTTTGTTGAAGGAGTTCCGTACTGCTAAAGCTATTCTTGAAGAAGAAAAAGCAAAATTGGTTGCTGAAGGTGTTGCAGTTGCAGATGACATCCAAGTTGGTATTATGATTGAAATTCCTGCAGCAGCTATGCTTGCAGACCAATTTGCTAAAGAAGTTGATTTCTTCTCAATTGGTACAAACGACTTGATCCAATATACAATGGCTGCTGACCGTATGAACGAACAAGTTTCATACCTTTACCAACCATATAATCCATCGATCCTTCGTTTGATTAACAACGTAATCAAAGCAGCTCATGCTGAAGGTAAATGGGCTGGTATGTGTGGTGAAATGGCTGGTGACCAAACTGCTGTTCCACTTCTTGTCGGAATGGGCTTGGATGAGTTCTCGATGTCAGCTACTTCAGTACTTCGTACACGTAGCTTGATGAAGAAACTTGACACAGCTAAGATGCAAGAATACGCTAACCGTGCTCTTACTGAATGTTCAACAATGGAAGAAGTTCTTGAACTTTCTAAAGAATACGTTAACTTTGATTAAAAACATTAAAACCTTGTAGAACTAAACTACAAGGTTTTTTGTACGATAATTTCAAAAGTCCACCTGTAAAATTTTCTAAAAATATGGTAAAATAGACAAAGGAAAAATACGGAGGCAACTATGCAAAATAGACCAATCATTATCGGAGTAACAGGGGGATCTGGTGGAGGAAAAACCAGTGTTTCTAAAGCAATTTTATCGCATTTTCCCAACGAAAAAATTGCCATGATTGAGCATGATTCCTACTATAAAGATCAATCTCATCTAACCTTTGAAGAACGTATTAAAACTAATTATGACCATCCTTTTGCTTTTGATACTGACTTGATGATTGCGCAAATCAAAGAATTGTTGGCAGGACGTCCTGTTGATATTCCTACCTATGATTATGCAGCTCATACAAGAAGCTCGAAAACCTATCGCCAAGAACCTCAAGACGTCTTTATTGTAGAAGGAATTTTGGTTTTGGAAGACAAACGTCTTCGTGATTTGATGGATATAAAGATTTTTGTGGACACTGATGATGATGTTCGTATCATCCGTCGTATTAAGCGTGATATGGAAGAGCGTGGTCGTAGTTTGGATAGCGTCATTGATCAGTACCTTGGTGTCGTAAAACCTATGTATCATCAATTTATCGAGCCAACAAAGCGTTATGCAGATATCGTTATTCCAGAAGGAGTGACAAATACAGTAGCAATTGATTTACTGACAACAAAGATTGAAAAGATTTTAGAAGAGGCTCGTTTAGCCCAGTAATAATTAAAAAAACTGTATCTCTTGATACAGTTTTTATTGTTTAATTTTTTCAAGTCTCGGAACAATGACGAGTGTTAAGAGGGCTGAGATAATTAATTCTGCGATTGAATTTGTTGAGATAACAGTCGCTAATAGTTTTTGAATATTTCCATCAAAAACATTACCAAAGAGAAAGAAGATACCACCTAAGACAAATACTGTATTCGTGAGTGAGCCAAGTGCACCTGCAAAGATGAGTCCAGCTTTTCCCTTTATTAGTTTATAGACGAAATAAGGTGTCAAACCGATTAAGATACGAGGAACAATTGCGATCACAACTGAATAGAAGTTACCATTTGGTACAAATGGTGAGAAGAGATAGCTTGTTGGCAGGATTGTGAGAGTATTAACAGTTAAGCTAAGCATTCCCATCAGAAAACCTAAGGTTGCGCCAATTCTTGGTCCGTAGATAATACTTGCAATAATTACTGGAATGTGAACGATGGTTGGTTTGATTGGAAAGGGAAGTACATTAAATAAAATCGAGCTTAGTAAATGAATAACAATCATAATGGCAAAAAAGATAGCGATTGGAGCAATATTAGAGCGTTTGTTCATGAATTTTATCCTTTATCTGTTGTAAAATAGTATCAAGATCAGCAAGAGCACCACGTCCTACATCGCCACAGGCCAGTAGGGACTCTTTTGGAGCAATAATTGTATAACCATAAGTTTCTAAAGTTTTTAAGTTTGTTTGAGTTGCTGGATGGTCATACATTTTGGTATTCATAGCAGGTGCTACTAGTTTTGGAACATAGTGTGGCAAGGCAAGAGCAGTAGCAGTCACCATATTGTCGGCAAAACCGTACGAGACTTTCGCAATCGTATTAGCGGTTGCAGGGGCAAGGATAAACAAGTCTGTTTCTTTTCCTAGCTCGATATGATTGACTTTATCAGGATAAGGTTCCTGAATAAGATCGAGATGTACGGTATTTTGAGATAAGACTTGAAGGGTTAAAGGTTGAATAAAGGCAGTCGCAGCCTGGGTCATGAGTACAGTAACAGAATGCCCTTGTTTCTTCAAGCCACTTACCAAATCAGCAGCCTTGTAAGAGGCGATAGAGCCTGTCACAGCGAGTGTAATACGAGCCATAATTTTCCTTTCTAACGATCAAATCCCTGAATTTTTTTCACTAAAAAGTCAGCAATTTCTTGTTTGCTAGCAGCAATCTGATAATCTTTTTCTTCTACTAGATATGCCAGGTGTTGATCAGCATTAATCTGAGTGAGGTCATTAGCGACAATCAAGTCAGCTTGATTCTTTACAAGACTTTCTCTAGCGATTTGAATCAGATGCTCCTTAGTAACATCGACAAGGAGTTTAAAGCCAATGAGATGGATACTTGGATTCCATTCTTTAACAAGAGAGATGATCTTTGGATTTTTCTTGAGAAATAGGACTTGCACCTCATCCTTAGAGGAGATCTTTGATTCCATATTTTTCTTATGTAAAAATTCATTTAAATCTTGGCTTGCTTGAACTTGGTCAAGACCAGTCATGTAAACAGGGCTGTAGTCAGAAACAGCCATTGAATGGATCAAGACTTGATAATCAGGGACAATCCGTTTCATCTCTTGGAGTAAATCGGAAGTGTTTTTTATTTCAATAATGGTTAAATTCTGGTTTAGCTCTGGTTTTAGTGCTTGTTGCGTAGTAATCAGACAAACTTGGTGACCAGCTTTTAGTAAAGTCTCAGTTATAACTTTGCCAAGTCTACCAGTAGAGTGGTTGGTAATGGAGCGAACTCGATCAATGGCTTCGCTTGTACCACCAGATGTAACTAAAATTTTCATAGAACTATTGTACAAAAAAATGAACAGTAAGTAAAATGAAAGCGATAAAATATTATGTGAAATCTAAGCTTTCAACTATAGTTAAAACCTATAAAGGCATATAAAAATTTAAAAAGAAGCCAAGAAAAACTGAAGTGTTGTGATATTTACGAACGTTATCAAGCTTTATGACTGTTAAAAATCTTATTTTATGATATAATGAATTAACACATTTGAGGTAGAGGAGTTTTGAATGAAAACAGATATTGAAATTGCACAAAGTATTGAATTGAAACCAATCGTTGATGTTGTTGAAAAACTTGGCATCTCTTACGATGACTTGGAATTATACGGAAAATACAAGGCTAAGCTTAGTTTTGATAAAATTCGTGCAGTTGAGAGCAATCCAGTCGGTAAATTAATCCTGGTTACAGCTATCAACCCAACACCTGCTGGTGAAGGAAAATCAACTATCACTATCGGACTTGCTGATGCTTTGAATAAGATTGGTAAGAAAACCATGATTGCTATCCGCGAACCTTCTCTTGGACCAGTCATGGGGATTAAAGGTGGGGCAGCTGGTGGTGGTTATGCTCAAGTTTTACCAATGGAAGATATCAACCTCCACTTTACTGGAGATATGCATGCCATTACAACTGCAAACAATGCTCTCTCTGCCTTGATTGATAACCACTTGCACCAAGGAAATGAGCTAGGAATCGACCAGCGTCGTATTCTCTGGAAACGTGTTGTTGACTTGAACGACCGTGCTCTTCGTCACGTAACTGTTGGCCTTGGTGGTCCTCTTAACGGTATTCCACGTGAAGATGGATTTGATATCACTGTTGCTTCAGAGATCATGGCCATCCTTTGCTTGGCGACTGATATTGAAGATTTGAAACGTCGTTTGGCCAATATCGTCATTGGTTACCGTTATGATCGTACACCTGTTTTAGTGGGTAATCTACATGTTGAAGGTGCCTTGGCATTGATTTTGAAAGATGCTATCAAACCGAACTTGGTTCAAACCATCTATGGAACACCTGCCTTTGTACATGGTGGCCCATTTGCCAATATCGCACACGGATGTAACTCTGTCTTGGCTACAACTACAGCCCTTCACTTGGCTGATTACACAGTGACAGAAGCAGGTTTTGGTGCAGATCTTGGTGCTGAGAAATTCCTGGATATCAAAACTCCAAACTTGCCAACTTCACCAGATGCAGTAGTGATTGTTGCAACACTTCGTGCTCTTAAGATGAATGGTGGGGTTGCTAAAGATGCTTTGACAGAAGAGAATGTAGAAGCTGTTCGTGCAGGATTTGCAAACTTGAAACGTCACGTTGAGAATATCCGTAAGTTTGGTATTCCAGCAGTTGTTGCAATTAACGAATTTGTATCTGATACAGAAGCTGAAATCGCAGCATTGAAAGAACTTTGTGCTTCAATCGATGTTCCGGTTGAATTAGCTAGTGTATGGGCTGACGGAGCTGAAGGAGGAGTGGCTCTAGCTGAAACTCTCGTCAAAACGATTGACGAAAACCCAGCTAACTATACACGTTTGTATGACAATGACCTTTCAGTACAAGAGAAGATTGAAAAGATTGTCACTGAAATCTATCGTGGAAGCAAAGTAAACTTCGAGAAGAAAGCTCAAACTCAAATCGCTCAAATCGTTCAAAATGGTTGGGACAAATTGCCAATCTGTATGGCAAAAACTCAATACAGTTTCTCAGATAATCCAAATGCTCTTGGTGCACCTGAAAACTTTGAAATTACTATTCGTGAATTGGTACCAAAATTGGGTGCAGGCTTCATCGTTGCTCTTACTGGTGACGTTATGACCATGCCTGGACTTCCAAAACGACCAGCTGCTCTCAACATGGATGTTGAAAGTGATGGTACAGTTCTTGGATTATTCTAATAAGAAAATTTAAAGACAAGCTCAACATTGAGTTTGTCTTTTTGTTATTATTAAAAAAATCTCCTAGAGATAACTAGGAGATTTGAGTTTTTATTTCATAGTTGGGAAAAGAAGTACATCACGGATAGTAGTTGTATCTGTGAGGAGCATGCAGAGACGGTCAATACCGATTCCCAAACCACCTGTTGGTGGCATACCGTATTCAAGGGCTTCGATGTAGTCGTAGTCAATGCCAGTCGCTTCGTCGTCACCAAGTTCTTTGGCTTTGGCTTGAGCTTCGAAACGGCTGAGCTGGTCGATTGGGTCGTTAAGCTCAGTAAAGGCATTACCATATTCTTTAGTCATGATGAAGAGCTCGAAGCGGTCTGTAAAGCGCTCATCTTCTGGATTTTTCTTAGCAAGTGGTGATACAGCCACTGGGTGTCCATAGACAAATGTTGGTTGAATCAATGTTTCTTCAACAAATTCTTCAAAGAAGGCATTGATAATGTGTCCAACTTCAGTGTAGTGTTTTTCAACAGGAACATTCTTTTCAACTGCGATAGCTTTAGCTTCTTCGAAAGTCATATCTTTCCAGAAATCAACACCTGTAATTTCCTTGATTGCATCAACCATGTGTACACGTTTAAATGGTTCATTGATCTTGATTTCAGTTCCTTGATAGATAACTGGACCGTCGCCTTTAACAGCTTTAGCAACGTGTTGAATAATGCCTTCAGTCAAGTCCATGATATCTTGGAAGTCTGCGTATGCTTGGTAAACTTCGATAGAAGTGAACTCAGGATTATGTGTAGCATCCATTCCCTCGTTACGGAAGATACGGCCAATCTCATACACACGCTCCATACCACCGACGATAAGGCGTTTCAAGTGAAGCTCAGTCGCGATACGAAGCACCATGTCAATGTTTTGAGCATTGTGGTGAGTGATGAATGGGCGAGCAGCAGCACCCCCAGCTTCGTTGTGAAGAACTGGTGTTTCAACTTCAAGGAATCCTTTTTGGTCTAGGTAACGACGGATTTCAGAGATGATTTTTGAACGAGTAACAAAACGTTCGAAGCTTTCGCGGTTAGAAATCAAATCGAGGTAACGTTTACGGTAGATTGTTTCAACGTCAGTTAGTCCATGGAATTTCTCAGGAAGTGGACGAAGCGCCTTAGATAAGTGTGTAATGTGAGTCGCCTTGATAGAGAGTTCTCCCATATCAGTACGCATGACTTCACCTTCGACACCAAGGAAGTCTCCCAAGTCAGCCTTTTTAAAGATTTCGTAGTTTTCTTCACCGACAGCATCTTTACGAACGTAGATTTGAATTTGACCTTCGCGGTCTTGAAGGTGGGCAAATCCAACTTTACCCTTACCGCGTTTTGTTACCAAACGTCCAGCGATAGTAGCAGTCTCGTTTAAATCGTGTAATTGTTCTTTATCGAGGTCAGCATATTTATCTTTTAATTCTTGTGAGTTAGCAGTGCGTTCAAATCGTTTACCGAATGGATCGATTCCTTGTTCACGGAGCGCAGCCATTTTTTCGCGACGAACGATCTGTTGGTCATTCAATTCTTCCATGTGTTCTGTTGACATGAGTTCCTCCTAATTTTAATCGAAATTTGAAATAATAAATTAATTTTTCACGATACTCCATTTTATCATAAATAGTCAAGAAATTCACGGATATTCTATAAAAACTGAAAAGAACTTGATTGTTAATATCAAGTTCTATATTTTTTGATAAGAAGTATCGTTCCAAGTCTTTAGAGTAAATGTTTTAAAGTCATCAATTTCTATAATTGTTAGACTTGCATTAGCCAAACCTCCGTCTTTACGAAGCAGAGCTTCCTGATAGCCTATAAGCGTTCGAAGACTAGCAGTAAGGTTCGCTCCATGACCGACTAGTAATAGGTGCTCTGCCTTAGAATTTTTTAAGGACTTGATAAATTGGATAGTGCGCTGAGTTGTAGTGTAGAGTGATTCAGCTTCAAACATGCGAGTATCAAACTTAGCTAAGTTAGTTTTAAAGGCTTGAATTTGCTGAGGGTAGATAGCATTTAAAGTCGCAATTTTTAGACCTTCCAGTTTACCGAGATGCCATTCTCTGAGTTCAGGAACACTTTCTAAAGGACATGGATTTGTCAGTTGACTTTGGATAATTTCAGCTGATTTTACCGCTCTTGGTAAATCACTCGAATAGATCTTGTCAAAAGGGATATCTTTAAGATACCGGCCCAGGTCTTTTAAAGTTTCAATAGATTCAGGGAGAAGAGGGGAATCTCCACCAGCCCCCTGAAAGCGACCTTCTAGATTCCAGACTGTTCGACCGTGACGGACAAAGTAAAGTTTCATAAGTTACTTTCCTCCAAGATATCTACAAATCTAGCTTTTACAAAGTTTGCCAGATCTTTAGGTGCGATGATGATACTGTGTCCGACCTCGCCAGCTGAGACAATCATTTTTTTCAATTCTAAAGCTGTTTCATCAACAAAAATAGGGTAGTTGTGTTTTTGACGGATACCTACAGGGTTATTAGCTCCATGGATATATCCAGTCGTTTTTTCTAAATCCTTTTGAGGAATCATGACCACTTTTTTATTACCAGAAATCTTTGCTAATTTCTTTTCAGAAAGGTGTTCGGTGATAGGAACAATTTCTATTACCGGACCAGTCTTATCACCCAATAATGCTAATGTCTTAAAGATATGATTTCTATCATAACCAGAAGGAAGTTCTCCTTCTAAAGCATTGATTTGAATGCCTTGATGATCAACACCTGCCTTAGTCAAAATTTGCTCTACTAAGGTTTTTTTTACTTTAACTTTCTTAGCCATTATTTGTATTTATCCTCCAACTGACTCATCCAAATACCTAACCAAATGCCAAGAGCGAAAAAGAAGGCAACAATCACATAAGACACAAGAGATAAACCACTGTAGTTAATGCTTTCAGCATTACCCGCATTTGGAATCAATATCAAGAGTGTACTTGAAAGAACGATTGCAATGATGAAGTGATAAACACGAGAGTGGTACACTCGAAGAGCGTAGTCCATCAATTTTGAAAATATAATAAGAGTGGCAGCAGCTCCAATTCCTATCGGAAGGAAGGTACCAAATAAATCAAAAGTTTTAAATCCGGTTAACATTGGGGTATAGAGACCTAAAATCAAGAGAAGATTTGAGGGGCTTAATCCTGGAACTAAAATACCTAGAGCAAGAAGAGCACCAGCTAGGATAAAACTTGTGAAACTTGCGCTTAGTGAACCAACCACAAAGTTTAAAGCGTAAAGACCAATTCCGGAAACAATAAAGGTCACCCAAAACCAGATAAGATCGACTTTGTCTCTTTCTGAATCTTGTGTAGCTTCCTTTACAAGACTTGGGACTGTACCAATAATAGCACCAGCAAAACTCCATAAAACATAAACTTGATAATGCTCAAGGAGGTACTCAATTGGGTAAGAAAATAGCCCAATACCTAGTAACATACCGATAGCGACAGGTAAAAAATAAAGACTATCTTCTTTTAGGTTTTTAAATGGATGGGCAAGAAAACGAATCATTCTCTCATAGATACCCAAAATAGCCGCTAGAACACCACCAGAAATACCTGGTAAAATAAAACCAAGTGCGATAACAATACCTTTAATTATTTTTGAAATCCAAGATAACATAAACTCTCTCCGTATTTATTCTCTAAAATTCTCTTCTTGTATTATATCACAAAGTAAGAGAAATAAAAAAAGCAAGCAGAAGTAATATCTGGCTTGCTAAATAAATTTAAGGTTTTAAGAATAATTTTCTAAACGTCTCTTCCTTATCTTTTGACAAAGAAATAAGATTTAGGTCTAGATGGTGTTCAAATCCAACCAATTTACCCTTTGAGGTGTATTGATGAAGATCAAAGTCAAGGTCTGTATTTGGTGAACTTTCAAAGTAGCCTGAGTCAAGTCCGTAGGATGGAATCCAAATAGCAGAAAACTTATCTGTACTGATGCTATGTTCTTTCATGAAGTACACACCAATGTATATACCAATACTTTTAGCACCAAGTGATTCTAACTTAGCACGGAATGCCTCAACTCCTTGGTTCATATCTGACATTGTTTTTTCTTCAACGTCTAACCAATAGTAACTTGGATTGTATGGGGAAGCTGAATTGTAGAATGCTTCAGCAGTCTTTTCCATTTCCTCTACACTTTTTCCAGATACATAGGCATATACAGCAACTGGAACATTTCTCTTTTGAAACTCAGCGATATGACTTTTATAAGCTTTATCAATACCGTTTGTATAAGATGCATCGTTCTCAGTGGTAATCTGATTTCCTCCGTGGACTCGAACAATGACACCAGAGATATTTTGAGATAAAATATCGTAATTGATTTCCGATGGTCTCTGCCAACCAGAGATATCGATGATAGGCTTATCCAAGTTATGTAGAGCTTGTGTTTCTATTTGAACTAGATTTTGTTTGGTTTTTACAGGATGTTCTTCGAATCGTGGACGATTGAGAATCAAGAGTCCTATAAAAGCAGCAAATATAATAACTATAAAAGCTGGGCGAATTTTTTTTCTCATACTCCTATAGTTTATCGTAATTTGTAAAAAAAATCAAAAAATTTACTCAAAACGGAGTAGTGACAGTCATTAGCGTTAGGTTGAGTTCATCAAATTTGTGTATCGTAAACTAAATTATGGTATAATAATAAAGAATTTCTATAGAAAAGAGAAAAATATGGCAAATTATGCAATTATTTTAGCAGCGGGTAAGGGTACCCGTATGAAATCAGATCTACCTAAAGTTATGCACAAGGTTGCAGGAATTTCTATGCTTGAGCATGTTTTTCGTAGTGTAGGGGCAATCAAGCCTGAAAAAACAGTAACGGTTATTGGTCATAAGGCAGAGCTAGTTGAACAAGTTTTAGCTGATCAAACTGATTTTGTGAGACAGTCCGAACAATTAGGAACTGGTCATGCGGTTATGATGGCCGAGCCAATTCTTGAGGGCCTTTCTGGACAAACATTGGTTATTGCTGGCGACACACCGCTAATCACTGGTGAGAGTTTAAAGAACTTGATTGATTTTCACGTAAATCATAAGAACGTAGCTACAATTCTTACTGCAGAAGCTGAAGATCCATTTGGTTATGGTCGTATAGTCCGTAATGAAAATGCTGAAGTGCTACGTATCGTAGAACAAAAGGATGCGACTGATTTCGAGAAACAAATTAAAGAAATCAATACAGGTACTTATGTTTTTGATAATGCGCGTCTCTTTGAAGCTCTTAAAAACATCAATACCAACAACGCTCAAGGTGAATACTATATTACAGACGTGATTGGTATTTTCCGTGAAGCTGGTGAAAAAGTCGGAGCCTATACTCTTAAAGACTTTGATGAAAGTCTCGGAGTAAATGACCGTGTAGCGCTCGCCACAGCCGAAGCTGTTATGCGTCGTCGTATTAACCAAGCTCACATGATTAATGGCGTTAGTTTTGTAAATCCAGAAGCGACTTATATTGATATTGATGTTGAAATTGCTCCAGATGTACAAATTGAAGCTAATGTAACCCTCAAAGGTTCTAGTAAAATTGGTGCTGAGACTATTTTGACGAATGGAACTTATATTGTCGATAGTACTATCGGTTCAGGTGCAGTGATTACCAACTCTATGATTGAGGAGAGCACAGTTGCTGATGGTGTTACAGTCGGACCTTACGCTCATATTCGTCCAGGTTCTAGCCTAGCAAAAGATGTTCATATTGGAAACTTTGTTGAGGTGAAAGGTTCTAGCATTGGAGAAAATACAAAAGCTGGCCATTTGACATACATTGGTAACTGTGAAGTTGGCAGTGACGTCAACTTTGGTGCTGGTACTATAACAGTGAACTATGATGGGAAAAATAAATTCAAGACAGTCATTGGCAACAGTGTCTTTGTTGGTTCGAATTCAACCATCATTGCTCCTGTTGAACTAGGAGATAACTCTCTTGTTGGCGCAGGTTCAACCATTACTAAAGACGTGCCTGCTGATGCTATTGCCATCGGTCGTGGCCGCCAAGTTAACAAAGACGAATATGCAACTCATCTCCCTCACCATCCTAAAAACAAATAGGAGCTAATCATGGAATTTGAAGAGAAAACACTCAGCCGTAGAGAAATCTATAAAGGTCCTATTTTCCAATTGGTACAAGACCAGGTTGAACTTCCTAATGGAATAGGGACAGCTCAACGTGATTTGATTTTCCATAATGGTGCAGTATGTGTTCTTGCAGTTACTCCAGAAAATAAGATTGTTTTAGTCAAGCAATATCGCAAGGCGATTGAAAAAGTTTCTGTTGAAATTCCTGCAGGAAAACTAGAAATTGGAGAAAATGCTGATCCTGAAGCAGCAGCCCTTCGCGAATTGGAAGAAGAAGCTGCCTACACTGGAAAACTAACTCTTTTGTTTGATTTCTATTCTTCTATTGGTTTCTGTAATGAGAGATTAAAACTTTATTTGGCAAGTGATTTGACAAAGGTTAAGAATCCACGTCCGCAGGATGAAGATGAAACTTTAGAATTACTTGAAGTTAGTCTTGAAGAAGCTAAACAACTGATCCAGTCTGGTGATATCTGTGATGCCAAGACTATTATGGCTATCCAGTACTGGGAATTACAAGAAAAATAGGGGAGGAACCTATGGGAAAACCTTTATTAACAGACGAAATAATCGAGCGTGCAAATCGTGGTGAAGATATCTCTGGTCCTACTTTAGTAGATGATCAAGAAACAAAGATATTATCGACTTCATCTCAACATTATAGAGCTTCACGTTCAAGTGACCATGGTTTTAGTCAAGATACCCTAACGATTGATGTTGAACCACAAATCCATAAAAGTCGTCGAATTGAAAATACTAAGAGAAATGTTTTTAACTCAAAACTGAATAAGATTCTATTTGCTGTTATTCTTCTCTTGATTTTGCTAGTTTTAGCAATGAGATTTATTTAAGGGGAATGTCATGAAAATTGGAATTATAGCAGCTATGCCAGAAGAGCTAGTTTATCTGATTCAACATTTAGAAAACGCTCAAGAAGAGACGGTATTAGGAAATAAGTATCATACGAGTAAAATTGGTTCAGTCGAGCTTGTCTTGGTCGAGAGTGGAATTGGTAAAGTCATGTCTGCTATGAGTGTAGCTATCCTAGCCGACCACTTTAAAGTAGATGCTGTTATCAACACTGGTTCAGCTGGAGCTCTAGCTGAAGGAATCGAAGTTGGAGATGTAGTGATTGCTGATAAGCTAGCTTATCATGATGTTGATGTGACTGCCTTTGGTTATGAATACGGTCAGATGGCCCAACAACCACTCTATTTCGAATCTGACAAGAAGTTTGTCAATTTGATTCAAGAGAGTTTGTCTAAACTTAGCCAAAAATGGCATTTAGGTTTGATAGCGACCGGTGATAGTTTTATTGCAGGTGAAGATAAGATTAAAGCTATAAAAGAACATTTTCCTCAGGTGCTTGCGGTTGAGATGGAAGGAGCGGCTATCGCTCAAGCAGCTCACGTGCTTAATCTACCTTTCTTAGTTGTCCGTGCTATGAGTGATAATGCTAACCACGAAGCTTCTATCTCATTTGATGAATTTATCGTCGAAGCTGGCCGTCGCTCCGCTCAGGCGCTCTTGACACTTTTACAATCAATTCATGATTAATATAAAAAGAACACTTATTAGTGTTCTTTTTTTAGGAAAAAAGCAAGCTTGTCTCTGACAGAGTTATTTTCGGTCTTTTTTGATATAATAGAAACATTGATTTGAAGAATAGGAAGAGAAAATGAACCCTTTATTAAACGGTATGAATGACCGACAGGCTGAAGCGGTCCAAACAACAGAAGGTCCACTGCTGATCATGGCGGGGGCTGGTTCTGGTAAGACGCGTGTGTTGACCCATCGTATTGCCTACTTAATTGATGAAAAGATGGTTAATCCCTGGAATATTTTAGCCATTACCTTTACCAATAAGGCTGCTCGTGAAATGAAAGAACGTGCCTATGGGCTCAATCCAGCTACACAGGACTGTTTGATTGCGACCTTTCACTCTATGTGCGTTCGTATCTTACGTCGTGATGCGGATCATATTGGTTACAATCGTAACTTTACCATTATCGATCCAGGTGAGCAACGAACACTGATGAAACGCATTCTCAAGCAGTTAAACTTGGATCCTAAAAAGTGGAATGAACGCTCTATTTTAGGGACCATTTCTAATGCTAAGAATGATCTGATTGACGATGTTGCTTATGCTGCACAAGCAGGAGATTTATATACAAACATTGTCGCTAAGTGTTATGAGGCCTATCAAAAGGAACTCCGTCAATCTGAGTCAGTTGACTTTGATGATTTGATTATGTTGACCTTGCGTCTCTTTGATCAAAATCCCGATGTCTTGACTTACTATCAGCAAAAGTTCCAATATATCCATGTTGATGAGTATCAAGATACTAACCATGCCCAGTACCAACTGGTCAAACTGTTGGCTTCTCGCTTTAAAAATATCTGTGTAGTTGGGGATGCTGACCAGTCTATCTACGGATGGCGTGGTGCTGATATGCAGAATATCTTGGATTTTGAAAAAGATTATCCAGATGCCAAGGTTGTCTTGTTAGAGGAGAATTACCGTTCAACCAAAACCATTCTCCAAGCAGCTAATGATGTCATCAAAAACAATAAAAATCGCCGTCCTAAGAATCTATGGACTCAAAATGTGGATGGGGAACAAATTGTCTATTATCGTGCTAATGATGAACAAGACGAGGCTGTTTTTGTAGCCAAAACCATTGATGAACTTGGTCGAAGCCAAAATTTCCTTCACAAAGACTTTGCAGTTCTTTACCGTACTAATGCCCAGTCACGTACTATTGAGGAAGCTCTACTCAAGTCTAATATTCCTTATACTATGGTTGGTGGGACCAAGTTCTACAGCCGTAAGGAAATCCGTGATATCATTGCTTACCTCAATCTCATTGCCAACCTAAGTGATAATATCAGTTTTGAGCGTATCATCAATGAACCAAAGCGTGGAATTGGCCCAGGTACTGTTGAGAAGATTCGTGATTTTGCTAATTTGCAAGAAATGTCCATGCTGGATGCTTCAGCAAATATCATGTTATCAGGAATTAAGGGTAAGGCAGCCCAGTCTATTTGGGACTTTACAAATATGATTCTTGATTTGAGGGAGCAATTGGACCAATTAACAATTACGGAGTTGGTTGAGACTGTCCTTGAAAAAACAGGTTACGTTGATATTCTAAATGCACAAGCAACATTGGAGAGTAAAGCTCGGGTTGAAAATATCGAGGAGTTCCTCTCTGTTACCAAAAACTTCGATGACAATCCTGAAAGCCAAGAAGAGGAAACAGGACTAGATAAACTTAGTCGTTTCTTGAATGATCTTGCCTTAATTGCAGATACGGACTCTGGTAGTCAGGAGTCGTCAGAAGTAACCTTAATGACCTTACACGCTGCCAAAGGACTCGAGTTTCCAGTTGTCTTTATTATCGGTATGGAGGAGAATGTCTTTCCACTTAGTCGCGCCTCTGAGGATCCTGATGAATTAGAAGAGGAACGTCGTTTGGCATACGTAGGAATCACGCGCGCCGAGAAAATTCTCTATCTAACAAACGCTAACTCCCGCTTGCTTTTCGGGCGTACAAGTTACAATCGTCCGACCCGTTTTATCAACGAGATTAGTTCAGATTTGTTGACCTATCAAGGTTTGGCTCGTCCAGCTAATACAAGTTTTAAAGCTTCTTACACAAGTGGAAACACTACATTTGGTCAAGGAATGAGTCTGGCACAGGCTCTTCAAGAACGAAAACGGAATACTGCGCCTACATCGATCCAATCAAGTGGTTTACCATTTGGACAATTTGCATCTAATAGTAAATCTTCTTCTAGTGAGACAAATTGGTCAATTGGTGATATTGCTCTTCATAAAAAATGGGGTGAAGGGACTGTCCTTGAAGTATTAGGTAGTGGAGCTACCCAGGAATTAAAAATCACTTTCCCAGAAGTTGGCCTCAAAAAACTCCTAGCCAGTGTAGCACCGATTGAGAAGAAGTAGGTTTTCTAAACGAATAAAATATCCTCTTGAAATAGTAAGAGGGTATTTTTTTGATTCTCTTATCACAAGATTGTGATAGTTTACTAGTTTTTAACAAATAGCTTTTTAAACTTCACTATCTAAAAAAATAGTGTATAATTGAGACTGTTTTTGAAAGGAGAAAAAATGACTGAAAAATAAATGAAAACTTTAGGTTGGATTGCAACTTTTATGTCCATTATGATGTATGTTTCTTATATTCCTCAAATTATGAACAACCTTGCGGGTCAAAAAGGAAACTTTATCCAACTAGCAGTAGCTGCAATTAACTGTAGTCTATGGGTTTACTACGATCTCTTTAAAAAAGAACGAGATATCCCTTTGGCAGCAGCTAATGCTCCAGGTATCGTTTTTGGGCTTATTACCGCATTGACAGCTTTAATTTAAATATATAGAGTGAACTCTTCTTCATATTTAATCATGAAGGAGAGTTTTTCTTTATCCGAAATTCCTAAAAAAACATGATATAATACTATTAGAAAGGTTGGTGTTTATGGCTAGAATACTTATCGTTGAAGATAATAATGAGATTCAAGAAATTTTGAGAACTCTTCTTTCTGAGGAGCATGAGGTGATTCAGGCTTTTTCTGGTACTGAAGGAATGATACGATTTGAACAAGGTGACATTGATCTAATCCTGCTAGATATTATGCTTCCGGGAAAAAATGGTGATCAGGTTTTAAAAGCCATTAGACACGATAGTTCAGTTCCTGTCATCATGCTAACTGCCCTAAGCGATAAAAAGCTCATCAGTCAATATCTCTTAGATGGTGCTAATGATTATATTTTAAAACCTTTTGATTTGGATGAAGTTTTTGCCAGGGTTACGGTACAATTACGTCAAAAAAGTGACAAGCAAGCAGCTGAGATGGAACATCCTGACAAGTTGATTCAACAGTTAAAAAATATTCAATTTGATCCAGATAGTTTTGAAATCAAAAATTGCCAGAAAACTATTCGCCTAGCTAAGAAAGAATGCTTGATTCTCCAAACCTTGCTGAGACATCCTAAGAAAATTTTCACGAAAGAAGAACTCTATGAATTGGTCTGGGAGGATACTTATTTACCAGGCGACAATACTCTCAACACTCATTTAAGTAATCTCCGTAAAAAATTAAGCCAACTAGATCCAGAGCAAGAGCATATTGAAACTATCTGGGGAGTTGGTGTTCGGTTAAAAGGAGATGAGCAATGATCTATATTTTACTTTCTTTGCTACTGCTGGTTATTATCCTATTGACGATAGGCTTGATTCGCTATCATTTAGCACTCGTAAACTTGAGCCAACAAATTGAGGACAAGATTCTGACTGGAAGTATGAAGAGAATCGGAGTGTCCACTTTCTCCAAGGATTTTTTACATCTTTACCAGCAAATCAATCATCTCTTTCAAGAAGTTGAGCAGTCACGCTTGATTATGAAGCGAGAGAAGCAGACTTTAGACATGGCTATTAGCAATATTGCACACGATATTCGAACACCTTTAACGATTGCGTCAGGTTATACTCAGCAATTGCTTAAAACAGAAAATCCTGAGTCTGAGAGTTTGAAAAAAATTTCCCATCATCTCAATCAAGTTTCAAAACGGCTAGAGGCTCTTTTGGACTATCGTCGGTTAATGGAAGGAGCAGTTAAACCTGATTTATCTGAGTTAGAAGTCTCGACATTTATGACACAAAAATTACTAACCTATTATGATTCATTTCAGACGGCAAAGATTAACCTTGATTTGCAAATAGAACCTGGTTTGTATTTACTGACAGATTCAGATTTATTAGACCGTATGTTACAAAATCTGCTTGGCAATGTTCTAAAACATGGTAAAGATGAAGCGAAATTTTCTCTGAAGGAAGTGGACAATCATATCTGTTTGGAAATTGCTAATCTGGTTAAACAACCCATTCGTAAAATTGAAAATCTCAGTCAACGATTTTACTCTGAAAACCTCTCAGATACTGAAGAATCCTCTGGTTTAGGTCTTTATATTACAGAAGAATTATCCCATATACTTGGTGCAGAACTACAACTAAGTACAGATGGTGCTTGGTTTACAGTTAAAATACTCTTTTAATACTCTTCAAAAATCAAATTCAAACCACGTTAGCTTCACCTTGCCGTACTCAAGTACAGCCTGCGGCTAGCTTCCTAGTTTGCTCTTTGATTTTCATTGAGTATAAAACAAGAAACCTCCTCTTTTTGAACAGAGGAGGTCATTTTTTATAGACTTTTCTTTTTGAAAACTGTCAGTCCAATTATATTAAAGATTACAATAACAACTAAAGTAACTATAAGTGTGTAGTGAATTGACTCACTATTAGCAGTCATAGCATAGACAAATTGCAATGATAGATATGGTAAAATTTTGATATTTGGAAAAAGGAGCATTGGCATAGAAAGTAAGGTAGCGCTGACAAAATAACCAATAAATACCGCAATATAAGAATGACTAACATAGAGAATGAAGGAAACAATGGAAAGCCAAGCAAGGAGGCAAAGAAATTGAAGGGAAATGGTTACCAGTAGATTGCCAACAAAGCCATCAGGCATAGTTCCAAATCCATTCAAGATAGTTGCTGGAATAAAGGCAATCACAAGACAGATGATGACTTGCGAAAGTGCAATACAAGTCAATACAAAGGCTTTGGCAAGGAAAAACTCGGTACGAGAAACACCCACTGTTAAATTATTTTTATAGAGTTTGCCGATTAAATCAACACCAAGAATGAGACATGCTAGAACGATGCAGAGAAAAACGAGGTTTGAACCTTGACTAGATGCGTTGATCAGGGCTTGTACACCATTCCAACCTTGGGTTGGAATATCTGGTTCTTCTGTCTGGATTGCCATCAGATGACCAGTAGCCCCAAAAACAGCTCCCAGTAACATAAGTACAAAGAGAACGAGCTCTGTAATCCAAAAACCTTTGGAACGGAAAAGACGGTAAAAGTCTGCTTGAATAGTATGTATCATGGTTATCCTCCTATTTTACTAATTGTGTGAAGTATTCTTCAAGATTTTGACGAGCATAGTAAATCTCATCAACCTCAATATCTGCTAGAGTAAGTTCTTTGAGAATTCGTTTGATATCTTGTTCATGACTAAAAATATGAATCTCATTATCTGAATTAACAACTTTAAATTCAAGATGCACTTTGTCTTTTAAGATTTGACTAGCTTTTTCTTTGTCAATTGTTTTTAGAACGATATAGTCTTCATTCAATGTCTCAAATTCGGTCTTACTGATTTCTCGAATGATTTTCCCTTGGTCAAGAATTCCAAAGCGATTGGCAACCAGATAGAGCTCTGACAAGATATGACTAGAGATGAGAATTGTTATTCCTAGTTCTTGATTCAGACGTTGTATCATTTGACGAAACTCTTGAATACCGATTGGATCAAGTCCATTGATAGGTTCATCTAAAATCAGGAAGTCTGGTTTTGATAGGAGGGCAATCGCAATGCCTAAGCGTTGTTTCATCCCAAGAGAGAAATCTCGAAAAACTTTTCTACCTGTATCTGTTAACCCCACATACTTTAATGTTTCCTGAATGACTTGATCGGCATTTGGGATATGTCGAATAGTACAATAGTATCTTAGATTTTGATAGGCTGTTAAATGATTGTGAGCTACTGGGGATTCAATGACTGAACCTACTCGAGATAGGGCTTTCGTACACTCCTTATACCCTTGACTAGAAAAGAGGGAAATAGTTCCATGGTCAGCAGATAATAATTGGGTAATGATTTTAATCAAAGTTGTTTTACCAGCCCCATTCTTTCCGATAAGTCCATAGATATCTCCTTCTTTAACTGAGAGATTGAGATCTTGTAGAATGGGTTGTTTGCCAAATTGTTTGGACAAGCCATGGATTTCGAGGACTGTTTTCATAGTTTTCTCCTTTAATCTTTAATACTCAATGAAAATCAAAGAGCAAACTAGGAAGCGAGCCGCAGGCTGTACTTGAGTACGGCAAGGTGAAGCTGACGTAGTTTGAATTTGATTTTCGAAAAGTATAAGATGTTTTATTTTTATAACTCTAGTATAAAGCATAGATATCAAAGAATCGTCAAGCATTTCTAAAGAGTTTCTAAAGTTTTTAAATTTAAAAAAAAATAAAAGCCCAGTGGCTAGAAACGCTAGTTGACTGGGCTTATTTTCTACAAAATATATTTCTCAATAGCGCGTGCAACACCATCTTCTTCATTGCTAGCAGTTATGGCATCAGCGAGAGATTTGACGTGGTCGCTGGCATTTCCCATGGCGATCCCCAGCCCAGCAAACTCCAACATCTCAATGTCGTTATTGGCATCACCCATAGCCATGATTTCAGAAGGTTGGATATCCAAAATCTCAGCCAAACGAGAAAGAGCAGAAGCCTTGGTTGTACCAAGTGGCATTGCTTCATAGATAACAGGTTGAGAACGAACACCGCTAAATCTCTGACAAAGTTCATCAGCAAATCGTTGTTCAAAGTCATCTGTCTGTTCTTTTGTCCCTAAAAACATTCCCTGGAACATACGATATTTACCACTAGTAGCTTCTTCCAGTGAGATTTCAGTCAGATCGGCAAAAACAAGTGTGGCATCATATTGAACGATAGGATTTGGTTTGCCTCCGAGAACGAAGTAGTGTTCCTCATCAAAGAGAGTTAACTGAACCTCACTCTTTT
Organism: Streptococcus infantis; assembly: GCF_047463175.1. Lineage (GTDB taxonomy): Bacteria > Bacillota > Bacilli > Lactobacillales > Streptococcaceae > Streptococcus > Streptococcus infantis_AC. The sequence continues at coordinate 302,505 of NZ_JASHEJ010000001.1, read as the reverse complement.
CAGCCAGGTCATTCAGGTATTCGATGTCAGATTTGCTAAGTTCCCGCCAGTCAACAAGGCTCCAGTCACTGGTTTGGTGGGTAGAACAACCATTATTGACAATAACGTATTCATTTTGCAAATCAAGACCGAGTTTCTTGTAGTAGGGAAGAACCCCAAAGAGAGGTCGTCCAGTACAGAGAACTAGTTTGACACCTTTTTCGATAGCCTTATGAATGGCATCAATATGAGCCTGAGGTATTTCCTTGGCCTCGTTGAGAAGAGTACCATCCATATCTAGGGCAAGTAGTTTAATCATAGTATTTCCTTTTCACGTGTTTTGCCTATATTATAGCATATTTTGGAGGAAATAAGGATTACTATGTCAATTTAGGACATTTGGATGACAATTTAAGATTTGAAGAAGATAATTGGCAAATATATGCTATACTAAACTTGCAATGCTGTTGAGATTATAGAGATAATGAAGAAAAAGCAGAGGGCTTATTATGAAAAGAAGAACAGTACAGATTTTACTAGCCTTATTAGTAATCATTTATAGGAAGACTTGGTTTTGGTGGATTTTTAATCACTTTACAGCTAGATTTGTAGCTGCTAGTCGAGAATTTTTTCAAATTCTTGCTTTTTTAGAGTTTATCGTTATTCTTCTAGCTATTCTTTATTTACTAGTATTCGAAGGTAGAAGAATTTTTGAGTTGAAGTGGAAATGGAGATATCCAGTTTATTTGCTTCTTGCTTATGGAGTCAGTTATCTTTCAGATATTGTGTTTTCCTTTTTAACCCCTGCAACGTCCAATCAAATCGCTTTAAATGAATTGACTGAGATGACAGGGCGACAAGAGTTACTATATTTATTGCTTATTACTTGTCTGCTAGGACCAATTACAGAAGAATTGGTTTATCGAGGAGTTCTGATGAATACTTTTTTGAAAGATTCACCTTGGTATGGAGATGTTTTACTATCAGCCTGTGTCTTTGGCTATGTGCTTGTCAGTTCAGGTTTAACACCACTCGCCTTTTTCACCTATGCAAGTGGTGGAGCAATTTGTGCATTTCTCTACCGAAAAACTCATTCTCTCTATTATCCTATTTTGCTCCATATCATGATTAACATTTTAGCATTTTGGGATTTGTGGATGATCTTAAAAATTTGTAATTTTCTTTTACCTCTTTCTGATTTCTGAAGGTTTAATTCCATACAGTAGTGCAAATTGTTTATAAAAATAAGTTTTGTTGCTGAATCCTACGGTTTGACAAATATTTTCAATAGAAAAATCCGTTGATTGAATTAGTAATTTCGCAGTCATTAATTTCTTTTGATGTACTAACTCTGTAAAGGTATGGCCACTTTTTTTCTTCACAAGGTTACTCAAATAGTTTTTATTAAAATTCAATTGATCTGCAGCTTTCGCTAAGGTAATTTTTTTGTAGTCTTTATCAATTAATTCAAGGACTTGTAGAAAGGGTTCTTTTCTAGTTTGAAGGATTTTTTCTTGTGCGCTTGGCATAGAACGCGCTAATTCGAAGAGTAAGATACTCAAAGAATGCTTGAGAATTTCCTGGGAAAAATCATTCTGGAAAAAATATTCTTCCATCATACGGTTAAGTAGTTGAGGTACTCTTGGGATTTCTTGGGAACGGAGAATAATAAAATTTTCTGTAATTCCTAGATGGCTATACCGACTAAGAAGTAGATGATACAAGAGGCTATTATTTCCTTGAATCTCTTCTAAACCATGTAAGGAAATGTTACTATCTTTGATGAGTAGTTTGATGACAATATCCCCTTTATTCAAACTTTTACATTGATGTTGAACGCCCGCATCCAATAAGAGAATATCCCCTTGAAAAAGAGTATAAACCTGACCATTAATGATCTGCTCACAACACCCACTATGAATATAAATTAGCTCTAAAAATTGATGTGAATGAAGAGGATAAGGAGCATAGCGATTTTTTTTGCTGATGTAAATATCTCGATTGTGAAAAAAGAGATCATTGAGCAAATGGGGAGTTTGGGGGTTCATTTCAGAAAATTCTTGAACGAATGTTTGAGTTTTTTTTTGTTGTTTTTCAATCTCTGTTTCTTGCTGGAGAAACTCGGTTAGATTTTGCATTGAAATTACCTGTATATTTGATACTATTCTACTGTTTTAGAGACATTGTAACATATTTTTAAAAATAGTTAAATAAAGTTAGAATGGAATTGGGAAAGAGGGTGAAGATGATTTACAATATGGCGATTGATATTGTAGCATCGAGTAGACATTTGATACTTTTACGGTAAACTATATGTTGTTGAAAAATATATCACATATCGCGACAAATCAACTGGGAAAGTGATCGAGAATTTTTTTCATAAGTTTCTTGCTAAGAAAATCTAACAGAAAACGGGAATACATTTTTGGAATATTTATCCATCGTACTATTACTTGCGTAGTTGGAACTCTAAATACAACAAAAGGTCTCTTGAAAGTATTGTTTGAGCTAAGTCAGCAATTGAAACAAATGGAATTGGACTTTCTTTTCACATCTTGATCAGTTTATACATAAGAATTGAAGAACTTCCCATATAGTGATGTTTGGAGTTACTTCTCTATAATGAACTATGTTCCGTTTGGATTGGACTTGTTAAAATTAATCAGTGACAATTAAACTAGAATTTTAAATATACGTGGATTAAAAAATAAATTATTAAAAAGGAATAGAAAACAATGACAAAATTTGTAGAATCTATTTATGTAACAAAAATGAGAGAAGTGACAAGAGAATCTTATGAGCGCTATTGGGACGAACGAAATGGGGGAAATGTTTCACTTCGGTTGACAGGAGAAGAAGTTTCCTCTTTTGAGGATGTGACAGAAGTGAAAGAAGTACTTGATCTCAGCTTCGATGCTTCTCCTTTGGCTGGCTATTATTATCTTGTAACAGGAACTGGCCGTTACTTTAGAAATGTAGCAGGAAATCCAGAAAATGATCTTGGATTAGTCCGCATCACAGAAGATGGCCAACATGCAGAATTGGTGTGGGGCTTTAATGACGGAGGAAAACCAACTTCAGAATTTCCAAGTCACTTAATGAGTCATATGGAACGTATGAAAGTAAATCCTAATCAGCGTGTGGTTTTCCATTGTCATCCAACAAACTTAATCGCTCTATCATTTACTCAACCATTAGAGGAGCGTCATTTATCACGTCTTCTCTGGAAAATGCAGGCGGAATCGATTGTCGTCTTTCCTGAAGGGATTGGGGTCATACCTTACATGACTCCAGGTACGACTGAAATTGGGAAGGCAACTGCAGAAAAAATGGCAGAATTTCAAGCTGTTCTTTGGCCTCATCATGGTCTCTTTGCATCGGGTACTTCACTAGATGAGACTTATGGAATGATTGAAGTTATTGAAAAGGCTGCTATGATTTTTTCACAAATTGGTGCTCAAGGCGGAGTCATTAAACAAGAAATTACAGATCAAGAATTACAAGATATTGCGACCTTCTTTAACATGACGCCTCATAAAGGTTTCTTGGATCTGGACTAGAGATACAATCACTTCATTAGTCGTGAAGTGATTAATGAGGTCTGAAGTCATGTTAGGGAATTAGGTCTTAAAAAAGAAAAGCTTTAATCATGGTTGAATACTACATCGCTTCTAGTGATATTTTACCAAAGATAGTTGCTCGTCTGAAAGTAGTTGTAATTGAAGCTGTAGTGTTTTAGGAAGCAAATTCTAATTCCTCTTTTAAAAATTGCATTTAACAATGCGGGATCGGGGTATGTGAACTCCATGACTCACCTACTCTCGGAAATTCATTCTTGCCAACCTTAGAAGAAATAGTTACCTTTTGTAAAGAGTTATTTCAATTGTTAGAAAAAGAGGCTGGGACAAAAGTCCTAGCCTCTTAATTGTCTTTGGATTGTCGATCAAGACGCAGTGGTTGAGTGGGCTCTACTACGCTGATTTCATCAGCTTTTACAGCCCTACTCAACTGTGCGGAGGTGGAACAACGAAATCGAATTCTAACGAATTACCGATTTCTGTCCCACTCTCTTTTGTCCGCTGACCAAACCTAATTTTGCTTATTTACTTGTATTATTTTTCTAAGTGATAATATAGGGACGATCTTCCAATCTCATTTGCAAGTAAAATAATTAAAAAGTAAATGTTACCAAGTTACAACAAATAACTATTCTTGAAAATAATAAGAATAGTTTTTTATGTCCTCGTATAGTCAATAAAAAATTAATTACTTCCTTATGAGAATAGGCTAGTCAAACGTTTATACCCTAAAAAATGGTATAATAAAAGGTAATGACAAAAACAAATGAGGCAGAGATGAAACTACTTTATACCGATATTCGGACTTCTTTGACAGAAATCCTAACCAAGGAGGCTCAAGGACTAGTTGCCCAAGGCAAACGAGTCTTTTACATTGCCCCTAACTCTCTTTCTTTTGAAAAGGAACGTGCCGTGCTGGAGTGCTTGAGCCAGCAGGCTTCTTTTGCTATCACAGTCACGCGCTTCGCTCAAATGGCTCGTTATCTGGTTTTAAATGATATTCCTGAGAGGTCAAGTCTCGATGATATCGGTCTTGGTATGGCTTTCTATAAATGTCTGTCTGAGATAGATGCTAAGGATTTACGTGTTTACGGGGCTATTAAACAAGATCCGCAATTCATCCAGCAACTGATTGAGATTTATCATGAAATTTCAACTGCAAATATGAATTTTTTGGACTTGGAAAGTTTGACAGATGCTGATAAACGCTCTGATTTACTCTTAATTTTTGAAAAGATAACAGCTTATTTAAATCAAGGTCAAGTTTCACAAGGAAGTCCATTATCCTATCTGATTGATGCTATCGAAGAAAACAAGGTAAGTAGTGATTTTAGTAAGATCGCCCTAGTCATTGATGGTTTTACCCGATTTTCTGCAGAAGAGGAACACCTAGTGGATTTGCTTCATCGTAAGGGTGTTGAGATTATTATTGGTGTATATGCGACTAAGAAAGCCTATAATAGCTCCTTTAGTGAAGGGAACCTCTATCAAGCCAGTGTTGAATTTCTACGTCATTTAGCTTTTAAATATCAGACCAAGACAGAAGATGCATGTCAGGAACATGATAACCTTGATGTTTTTTCCAAAGCCTCAAGACTTCTGGAAAGTGCTTATGATTATTCTGAAATTAGCTTAGAACTGGATGCTAAGGATAGAGAAGACTTGCAAATTTGGTCTTGTCTGACACAAAAAGAAGAGCTGGAGCTCGTTGCTCGTAGTATTCGCCAGAAATTGCACCAAGAACCAGAACTGAGCTATAAGAATTTTCGTATCTTACTTGGTGACGTAGAGTCTTATAAATTGTCCTTGCAGACAATTTTTAATCAATATCAGATTCCCTTCTATCTGGGTAAAAGTGAGTCTATGGCTCATCATCCTTTGACTCAATTTGTAGAATCCGTGGGACGTCTCAAACGGTACTATTTCCGTCAAGAAGATTTGATTAATCTCCTACGCACTGGATTGTATACCGACCTTAGTCAAGAAGAAATCGATAGCTTTGAACAATATATCCGCTATTTAGGTATTGATGGTCTTTCAAACTTTAAACAAGAATTTACAAAAAATCATCATGGAAAATTTGATTTAGAGAAATTAAATGAGCTGCGTGTCCGTGTCCTAAATCCACTAGAAACTTTATTATCCAGTCGTAAGCAAAAGACTGAAAATATCCTTACAAAATGGAACAACTTTTTGAAGGATTCATCTGTGACCAAGCAATTACAATCCTTATCTGAAACGATGGATGCGACAGAGCAAGAAAGACAAGAAGAGGTCTGGAAAGCATTTTGCCACGTAATGGAGCAATTTGCGACCGTATTTGAGGGGACTCAGGTTGCTTTAGATGATTTCTTAGCTCTTCTTCATTCAGGGATGTCCTTATCAAATTATCGTACAATCCCTGCAACTGTAGATACGGTTCTGGTGCAAAGTTATGATTTGATTTCGCCTTTAACTTCTGATTACATCTATGCACTTGGCTTAACCCAGGATCATCTACCTAAAATCACCCAAAATACGAGTCTTTTGAGTGATGAAGAAAGAGAAGTTTTAAACCAAGGTACTGAAGATGGCTCTCAATTATTGATTGCTAGCCATGAAAATCTTAAGAAGAATCGCTATACCATGCTTTCTTTGGTAAACTCTGCTAAGAAGCAATTGGTCTTATCTGCACCAAGTTTACTCAATGAAAATGAGAGTAAAGAGTCGATTTATCTAAAAGAATTGCAGGATTTTGGTTTTACGAAGATTGAAAAGAGAATCGATCGAAAAAACCTATCAAAGGATGATATTGGTTCTTATCACAGTCTTTTGTCTAGTCTGGTTGCCTATCATCAGCAAGGTGAGATGGAGACAAGTGACCAAGACTTAACCTTTGTAAAAGTTCTGGCACGTGTGATGGGTAAAAAGTTGGAAGGCAAAGGTTTGGAAAATCCAGTTTTACCAACAAGTCCAAAGAGCAAGACTTTAGATTCTGAAACTTTGAAAGCCTTGTATCCTGAAGATCAAGATTTCTATCTATCTACTTCTGGACTAACGGAGTTTTACCGTAATGAATACAGTTATTACCTTCGTTATGTATTAGGCTTGCAAGAAGAATTGCGTCTGAAACCTGATGCTCGAAGCCATGGGAATTTCTTGCATCGTATCTTTGAGCGGGCATTGAAAATGCCGAGCGATGAATCCTTTGATCGACGTTTAGAGCATGCAATCTCTGAAATCAGTCAAGAACGTGAGTTTCAAGCTATTTATCAGGAAAGTTTGGAGGCTCAATTTACTAAGGAAGTCCTCTTGGATGTTGCGCGTGCAACTGGGCACATTCTTCGTCATAATTCTGAAATTGAAACAATTCAGGAAGAAGCAGTCTTTGGTGGTAAAGAACAAGCTTTTATTCAGTTAGAAAACGGCAGAAATGTCTATGTCCGTGGTAAAGTTGACCGCATTGACCGCTTAAAGACAAGTGATGCGATTGGTGTTGTCGATTACAAATCATCTCTAACTCAGTTTAACTTCCCTTTCTTTTATAACGGCCTTAATTCACAATTACCAACTTATCTGGCGGCGCTTAAGAAAGAAGGAAATACAGACTTCTTTGGTGCCATGTATTTAGAGATGGCGGAGCCAGTTCAGTCCTTACAATCTGTTAAAACTCTTTCAAAGGCATTAGCAGAAACGACTAAGACTATGAAGTATCAAGGGATTTTTCTTGAAAAAGAAATTAAGAACCTTGGGGAACTTTATAATAAAAACAAGACCTATCAGTTGTCTGATGAGGAATTCCAGTTGTTGCTGGACTATAACGCCCTTATCTACAAGAAGGCAGCAGAGAAGATTTTATCTGGTAGATTTGCTATCAATCCTTATACAGAAGACGGTAGAAGTATTGCGCCATATGTCCAACAATATCAAGCTATTACAGGATTTGAAGCCAATTACCATCTAGATCAGGCTAGATTGTTAGACAAGGTGGCTAAGAGCAATGATAAGGAAGCGTGGTTTAATAAAATAAGAGAGGAGTTAGAGCGATGAAATTTTTATCCCAAGAAGAAATTAAAGCTTTGCAAGTAGCAGAAGCGAATTCTGATAAGAAGCCTAAGAAAACTGCTGAGCAAATTCAAGCTATCTACAGTTCTGGTCAAAATATTTTGGTCTCCGCTTCAGCTGGCTCAGGAAAAACCTTTGTCATGGCTGAACGAATTCTTGATCAACTAGCGCGTGGAGTAGAAATTCGCCAACTCTTTATCTCAACCTTTACGGTAAAGGCAGCAACCGAGTTAAAAGAACGCTTGGAAAAGAAAATCAGCCAACAAATCCAAGAGACTCAAGATATGGAGCTAAAAAAGCATCTTGGAAGACAATTAGCTGATTTACCAAACGCTGCTATTGGAACTATGGACTCTTTTACTCAGAAGTTCCTGGCTAAACATGGTTATCTGATTGACCTCGCTCCAAATTTTCGGATTCTTGAGAATGAAAGTGAGCAACTCCTCTTAAAAAACGAAGTCTTTCGACAGGTTTTTGAAAAACACTACCAAGGTAAGGAACAAGAACAGTTTAGTCAGTTGGTCAAGAACTTTGCGGGTAAAAGCAAGGATGCACGTGGATTGCGTAAACAGGTCTATATGATTTATGAGTTCTTACAATCCACTAGTAATCCTCAGGCCTGGCTACAGGAATCTTTCTTAAAAGGATTCGAAAAGGCTGATTTTACAAGTTCTAAAGAAAAGCTGGCTCAAGAAATTCAGCATAGACTCTGGGAATTGGAAAGTTTCTTCCGTTACCATCTAGAGAATGATGCTAAGGAATTTGGGAAAGCAGCCTACTTAGAAGCTGTCCAACAAGTTCTTGATGAAATTGGAGCTTTAACCATCGAATCAACTTTTAATCAATATCAAGAAGTCCTAGAGCGAGTTGTGAGTATTTCTAAGGATAAGGGTGGCCGTGCTCTCACAAATGCTAGTCGCAAGGCTGAACTCCTAGAACTGAAAGAAGCGTACAACCAAGAGAGAAAAGATAAGTTTGAAAAGTTAATTGCATTAAATGACCAACTTACTTTATTGAAATTCCAGGAAAAATATCATCAAGAGTCTTGGGACTTAGCAAAGACTTTTCAAGTTTTTATGAGTGATTTTGTTGACGCCTATCGAAAGCGTAAACGCGAAGAGAATGCCTTTGAATTTGCGGATATCAGCCACTATACCATTGAGATATTGGAAAACTTCCCTCAGGTGCGACAAGAGTATCAGGAACGCTTCCACGAAGTCATGGTCGATGAGTACCAAGATACCAACCATATCCAGGAAAGAATGTTGGAGCTCCTCTCTAACGGGCATAATCGTTTTATGGTGGGAGATATCAAGCAGTCTATTTATCGTTTTAGACAGGCAGATCCCCAAATCTTCAATGAGAAATTCCAAAGTTTTGCTCAAGATAGTGAAGAAGGTCAGTTAATACTGCTCAAGGAAAACTTCCGTAGTAGTTCAGAAGTACTAAATGCTACCAATGATGTCTTTAAGCATCTCATGGATGAGGAAGTTGGAGAGATTTCTTATGACGGCATGCATCAACTTGTTTTCGGAAATACTGATTTACACCCTGATCCAGAAAACAAGGCAGAACTCCTCTTGTATGATAAGGATGTTGACGGTGATTCTAAGGAAGAGGAAGAGTTTTCGACCAACAAACTGACTGGTGAAATGCGAATGGTCATTAAGGAGATATTGCATCTTCATAATGATAAAGGGGTTCCTTTCAATGACATTGCTCTCTTGACTGCCAGCAGAAGTCGGAATGACCAGGTTTTACTTGCTTTGTCGGAATATGGGATCCCAGTTAAAACTGACGGCGCTCTAAACAATTATTTGCAATCTTTAGAAGTTCAGGTTATGTTGGATACTCTTCGTGTCATCCATAATCCTCTGCAAGACTTCGCTTTAGTAGCTCTCATGAAGTCTCCGATGTTTAGCTTTGATGAAGATGAATTGGCTCGTCTAGCTCTTCAAAATTCAAAGGATAAGCTTCAAGAGAACTTTTATGAAAAACTAGTCAATGCTCAAGCACAAACTAGTATCCAAAAGGATTTAATAAAATCTGAACTCCATAAAAAGCTTAACCTTTTCTTGGAAACTGTTAATTCTTGGCGTTTGTTCTCAAAAACTCATTCGCTTTATGACCTTATTTGGAAAATATATAGCGAACGTTTCTACTATGATTATGTTGGTGCTTTACCAAATGGTCAGGCTAGACAGGCCAACTTATATGCTCTAGCACTACGAGCTGACCAGTTTGAAAAGAGTAATTTTAAAGGCTTATCACGTTTCATAACTATGATTGATCAAGTCTTGGAAGCTAAGCACGACCTTGCCAGTGTCACTGTAGCTCCACCTAAGGATGCTGTGGAGCTTATGAGTATTCATAAGAGTAAGGGGCTTGAGTTCCCTTATGTCTTTATTCTCAATATTGATCAGCAATTTAACAAGCAAGATTCCATGTCTGAAGTTATCCTAAGTCGTAAGAATGGCCTTGGTCTTAAGTATGTTGCTAGAGTAGCTACAAATGCAAAAGAGGAATATCTTCCATCTACGATTAAGTTATCCATTCCAAGCTTGACTTATACTCAAAATGAGGAGGAGCTCCAATTAGCAAGCTATTCTGAGTTGATGCGTTTACTTTATGTAGCCATGACTCGTGCTGAGAAAAAACTTTATCTAGTCGGAAAGGGATCGAGGGAAAAGTTGGAGTCTAAAGGATACCCGACAAATGGACAAGGCCTCCTAACTCGTCAAACCAGGTTAGATGCTCAAAATTTCCAGGACTGGATTTGGGCCATCTATCAAGCTTTTTCTAAAGAGGACTTACACTTTAGTGTTCGTTTCGAGGGTGAAGAACAACTGACAGAAGAAGCTATCGGTAAATTGGAAACTAAAAGCCAGCTCCAAGATCTTTCTCAGGCAAGCAACCGTCAGTCTGATACCATTAAGGAAGCTTTACAAATGCTGAAAGAAGTGGAAGTGTATAATGAAATCCACAGAGCTGCGATTAATCTTCCGAGTGTTCAGACCCCAAGCCAGATTAAGAAGTTTTACGAACCAGTCATGGATATGGAAGGTGTAGTAGTAGCTGGTCAATCTAAACCAAAAGATAATTTGATTCAGTTTGAACTTCCAGACTTCTCCAAGACAGAAAAAGTCACTGGAGCTGAGATTGGTAGTGCCACCCATGAACTCATGCAGCGAATCAACCTTTCTCAGAAGCCAACTATAGAAACTCTAACAGAAGCCTTAGAGCAAGTTCAGGCAACTTCAGCTGTTAAAGATAAAGTTAATCTAGAAAAAATCTTGTCCTTCTTTGATACAGCTCTTGGTCAAGAGATTCTAAAAAATCAAGATAAACTTTATCGAGAACAACCTTTCTCTATGTTAAAAAGAGATGCTAAGAGTCAGGAAGAGTTTGTTGTTCGTGGAATCTTAGATGGTTATCTAGTTTATGAGGATAAAATTGTTCTCTTTGACTACAAGACAGATCATTATGAATATCCAAGTCAACTGATTGAACGTTATAGAGGTCAATTATCTCTATATGCAGAAGCCTTGTCTCGTTCTTACCAAATAGATCAAGTTGAAAAATATTTGATCTTACTTGGCAAAGATTTGGTTGAGGTGGTCGAAGTTAACTAATCTTGTAAAAACTATTGCCTTAACGGCAGTAGTTTTTATTTATTTTCAGTTATGGTATACTAGTTTCAGAAAAGGATGTAAAAGAATCTATGTCAAAAGAAATCGATATCGAATACTATCACCAATTAGCTTTACAAAAGCAAAAAGAGCATCGTAAATTCCTTGGAAATCTGAAAAAGAAAGCTCCAAAAAACCTAGATAAGATTGCGCTGGAGATTCACCAAGAAGTGTTTGAAGAAATTGATTGTACAGCCTGTGCTAACTGTTGCAAGAGTCTTGGACCGGATTTTAAGGAAGCAGATATCACACGCATTGCCAAGTACTTTAAAATGAAATTACCAGCCTTCGAAGATGAATTTTTACAGGTAGATGAAGACGGTGATAAGATCTTTAAGTCAATGCCATGTCCATTTCTCGGTGGTGACAATCTATGTTCTATATACGATGTTCGTCCTAAGGCTTGTAGAGAATTTCCACATACCGACCGTAAAAAGATTTATCAAATCAATAATTTGACTATCAAAAATACTTTAACTTGTCCCGCAGCCTATCTCTTTGTCGAGAAATTAAGAGATAAAATAGAGTAAAAGAAGAAATACTGTTCCAGTATAAGCGAAGGGGCTTAAGCTAGTTAATTAAAAATATTTATGACTCTGTTACTTTTAAAAAATTATAAAAAAAACGTTTATAAAGTATATAAAATGTATAATTCCTTGCATTTTAATTAACTTTCGTTTACAATAGATTATGGTTATTTAGACAAGTGATTTTGTTTTTATAGTTGGTATTTTTAACAGGAGTCTTTTCAAATGAATAAATTAGTAAAATTAGGGCTTACATCATTTTCAATTTTTGTATTGAATTCATATACACAATTCATTGTTAAATCTGATGAGAATATAAGTACAGAAACTATTGCTATCCAAGAAAATTCGGGTTATAGTGATAATAGCATCTCAAAACTAGAGTCTTCTACATCAAACCAAATTGATGACTCTAACAAATCATTCGAATCATCTATTGCTGTAACAGAAGAAAATAACGTAGAAACAAAACTAAACGATAATGTTATTTCTGAAGGTGGCCATGTTAACGTAGAGGGACAGAATGCTACTATAACTAAAGATGGGAAGAGTGTCACTTATAGCTATATAGTTGCTTACCAGAGAATGCATTCTAGTGACCATGCACAAACAGTAAATGATCTTTTGATTCGAGTTCCAAAGATTAAGAATGCTACGGTACAATTCACTCTTGTTGGTACACGAGATGCTAAGGGCAATCCTATCAATGTCAATAAGCCAATGACAGAGATTAGCTTTGATGATACAGAAAAATATGATCGCGAAACCTTTAATACTCCGACCGTTGAGGAACTGGAAGCAGGAAGAACACCTTACGTAGTCAATACCAGCAACTACGAATATGGTTATATGACAGATGGTAAAGTTGAATCTTATGGTTTGTTTACCAATTTTGATAATAGTCAAGCTTACAAAGTAGAAGTTACAATCCCAATTGATGAAGCTAAGAAAATCAAATACCTACCAATTGATGCCCGAATGGTTTGGAAATCTAGTCAAGAAGGTGGTGTTATGAGTTATGAAACCGGCTCTCAAAACTTAGAAGATTATGATAACCATCGTTTAGCGGTTGACTTGGTTAGTGGCAACATTGGTGGTTTTGGAGATCCTTCATTGATTGATGATAGTCATGTAAAGAATGGTCACCTTATAAAGTCAGTTTCAAATCCAAGTACCTATATCACTCCAAATAACGGTGACTGGACAAGAATCCCTGAAGATACCAATATAGATAAATCAACATTTTTCAATTATGTTGATAAATTTACGTTAAGAGCAAACAAGAAAGTAGTTTATTATGTATCTGAAAAAGAAGATATGGCTGACCAAGATGTTTCAGCGTTATATACAGGTAATGTAATTATAGATTATCTTATCAAAGGTACTAACCAAAAATTAAAAGAAACATACAACAAGATTTCTGAATTTCCTATTTATGATTCAACTGGAGAGTTGGTTACATACAAAGTCGGAGATAATAGCATTGAACGTCCTGACAAAATAATGGTTGATGGAATCACATATCGTCTTGTTGGACTCTCGACTTCTTCTGATTCGGAAACTGGAACGTTAAAAAATGGAACAGTTCATATTACTTATGAATATGAAAAGGAAATCCTAACAACGACAGAAGAACCACCAACAACAACGACAGAAGAGCCAACAACAACGACAGTAGAGCCAACAACAACGACAGAAGAGCCAACAACAACGACAGTAGATCCGACAACTACAACGACAGTAGAGCTAAAAACAACCACAGTAGAACCGACTGCTGGTTCAAGTTCAGAACCTGGACAGGCACAGACTTCTAGTTCCGAAAAGGAAACAGAAGCAGAGTCAAAATCTGTAGCGGACCAAACAGAGCTACCAAATACAGGTGAGTCAAATTCTCAATTATTCTATACAATCGTAGCTATTCTAATGGGATTCTTTGGAATTTCACTATTAAAAGTGAAACACGATAATAAGTGAGTCTCAGTCAAAGATTTAACATGAGTCAACCCTTTGGGGCTGACTTTTTTATTTGAATGATTTGTTAAGTGAAGTTTGAAGCATTTAAAGGATATTATGTATATTTATTACAAACAACGATTTACAATCTTTTCGAAACATTAAATTATTCTGAACTTTTTCTTAAAGAAAACTGATATAAGGTATTTTTAAGCGATGTTCTGTATAGTTATACCATCACTAAGAAAGGAGTGCCGGTATGAACTATATAGTAATTCCAGCTTATCAACCTGATAATAAACTTATCAAACTCATCGAAAAAATCCACGAAAAGAGTGATTTTCGTATTCTAGTTATCGACGACGGTAGTTCATCAAAGTGTCAAAATATCTTTGATAAAGCACAACAATATGCTACGGTGCTCCGTCACCAAGTGAACCAAGGTAAAGGTCAAGCACTTAAAACAGCGTTTGATTATATCCAACAACAAAATAGCTATGGAACGGTTGTAACGGCAGACGCAGATGGTCAGCATAAGATTTGGGATATTTTTCGTACGGCTAACAAAGCTTCTGAAAATCCTAATAAGCTAATCTTGGGTGTGCGGGCCTTCACAGGTAAAGTACCCCTTCGTAGCCGTTTCGGAAATAGCTTGACAAAAGCACTCTTTAAACTACAAACAGGAGTAGGTGTAACAGATACACAAACCGGACTTCGTGCTTTTACAACAAATCTCATTCCTTTTATGTTGAAAATAGATGGAAATCGTTACGAATATGAAATGAATATGCTACTTGAAGCTAGTAAACAATATCAAATTTTAGAAGTTCCCATTGAAACTGTCTATATCAATGATAACGAGGATTCACACTTCCGACCAATAAAAGATGGGCTCATGATTTATAAAAATATCTTTAAATTTGCTTTATCATCTCTCAGTAGTTTTATTGTAGACTACCTTGTTTACGCTATTGCAATCTTGTTTTTACTAACAGCGCCAACAAGTTTCCGAATTTTCCTAGCTAACGGACTAGCTCGTGTGACAAGCTCCGTTTTTAACTACTCTACAAATAAAAAACTAGTCTTTAAAAACGACGATAGCCTTGTGAAAACAGGGATGGGGTACTTTGGTCTAGCAGTCGGACTCTTTGTCTTAGACACGCTACTGATTCGTCTCTTCTTTACAGTCTTTGGTATCAACCTTCTGATTGCCAAAATTATCGTCGGCATCCTTCTCTTCGCTGTCTCTTGGACAGTGCAAAAGAAATTGATCTTTAAGGAAAGGACATCAACTATATTATGAAATTTTTAAAGAAACCATATGCTTATGCCTCGATTCTCGGTTTACTCTTGACAGGATCGTTTAGTTACTCAATGTTGAAAACTTTTGTACTCGCTGAAACTATTTCGACAGTAGCAACAACTAATACAAGTTCCAATACAGCTCAAGCTAGTCAAGCAGCTAAAACAGCAACAGTAACTAACTCAAGTTATAAGGACGAGAATATCTCTATCAATTTGACTGAAACGACGGTTAATCATACTCAAGTATATGTTGCAGATGTTACAGTAAGTTCATCAGAATATCTAAAAACAGCATTTGCTCAAAACTCATTTGGAACAAACGTAACAGCTAAAACATCTGTCACTGCTGCAGATAATGATGCAATTTTAGCAGTCAATGGCGACTATTACGGTGCCAACTCTTCGGGTTATGTTATCCGTAATGGAGTTGTCTATCGTGATACTGTCCGTGAAAATTCTAATAATGGTGATTTAGCCATTTATAAAGATGGTTCTTTCAAGATTATTTACGAGGATCAGATTTCAGCTGAGCAACTAGTCAAAGACGGAGTTATTAATCTCTTAGCTTTTGGTCCTGCCTTGGTCGAAAATGGTGAAGTAGTAGTAGGAAAAAACCAAGAAGTTGGACAAGCTATGGCTTCGAATCCACGTACAGCTATAGGTATTATCGACGAAAACCACTACATTATTGTAGTTTCTGACGGACGTACATCTGAAAGTGAAGGTCTCTCTTTGTACCAGCTAGCTGAGGTTATGAAATCCTATGGTGCAAAAACTGCCTACAATCTTGATGGTGGGGGATCCTCTACACTTTACTTCAACGGTCAGGTTATCAATAAACCAACGACTGGAGGAAACAAAATTTCAGAAAGGGCGGTGAGTGATATTGTCTACATCGGTTATTAATCCTAACAAAAAACGTTTTAAAAAAACTGCCATCTCTTATACACTAATTACGATTTTCTTCTTTGCTTTTTCTAGAATTTATGAAGCATTTAGTTTTGGAGAGACATCTGTCCATATGCACTATTTATTTGCGGTACCTCTTATTGGAGGAATTCTACTAGCAATCTTTCTCAAAGTTCTTCCACATTTCTCTCGTATCAGTCTAAATTTATGGAATTCAGCAGTAGCAATTGCTACAACAGGAACACTATTCCGTGGGATTGTCAATCTTTCAGGGCGTTCAACCACACTTGATGGACCCTACTGGTATGTCGGTATCAGTTTTGCGATCTTAGCTATTCTATCTATATTTATAAATCCTATTCGATTGAAGAAGAATGTCAGAACAGCTGAAGTTTAGATAAATGATAAAAAGTAGTCGTTCAGTTATTGTTCGACTACTTTTTATTGACTTTTATTTCTAAAATGTTTTAACAATATTACAAGTTTCTTTCTTCTTAAAGATCTTACTTTTATATTTGAAATTATATTGTATAATAAAATGGATGGTTGTCGTCCTTAAACGAGATAAAAAAAATAAAGAATATGAATTTATAAAATTGAAAGGATAAAAATGAAAAAGATATTACTAGCAAGTACAGTTGTTCTTTCTATGGCTGGGATTTCAAAAAACAACGTCCTGGCTGAAGAAAACCAAGCTACAAACAAAGTACAAAGTTCAGAAAAAACTGTAGCAAATGGAACGAGTAAGGAAGCTAAAGAGAAAAAGCAAGCTCAAGGTCAAGAGCAGAACGATAAGCAGAATCAAAACGAAACACAAACCAAGGCAGAAAAGGATTCTTCTCAATCTAAACAGAAACAAGAAACAGCCCTTACCAAGGATAACTCTTCAACAGAAGAAATTACTGAAGAGGTCAACAAAGAAGGTTGGCAAAAAGAGAATGGTCAATGGCGTTATTATGAAAGTAAAAATGCTGTTACGAATTGGAAAAAAATAGCTGGTCATTGGTATTATTTTAACCAAGATGGTATCATGCTTAGCAATACAGTTTATGATGACTATCTCTTTAATAAAAGCGGTGCTATGGTTGAAACTTCTTGGGTAAAAATAGAAGAGAAGTGGTATTATGCCACAGAATCAGGAAAGATTATCCGCAACAAATGGGAAAAAATTAACGGTTCATGGTATCGTTTTAATGAAACTGGTATCATGTTAAGCAAAACTATTTATAATGACTATCTTCTTCAGACTAGCGGTGCTATGGCTGAAAAGAACTGGGTAAAAATGGATGAAAAGTGGTACTATGCTACTGATTCAGGAAAAGTCGTTCGTAATAAATGGGGAAAGATTAATAGCTCTTGGTACTTATTTGACTATGCCGGCGTCATGTTGAGTAGTCAATGGAAAGATAAATACTACCTAAAAGATAGTGGGGCCATGGCTCAAAGTGAATGGTTCTTTGATAAAAAATACAATAGTTGGTTCTACTTAAAATCTGATGGTGCTTATGCTGAGAACCAATGGCAAGGCTCTTACTATCTCAAATCTTATGGATATATGGCCAAGAATGAGTGGGTTTTTGACAAAAGTTATAACGCCTGGTATTATCTCAAAGAAGATGGGGCATATGTAACTGGTAATTTCACCATTAACGGGAAAGACTATACTTTCCAAAGCAATGGAAAATGGATTTCTGATACAGCAGCATACTATAAAGTAAAACCAATTACAGCAAATGTATATAATGCTTCTGGTAAGAAACTCAGCTATATTTCGCAAGGAAGTATTGTATCGATTGATGGAGATGAAGCCAAAGACGGTCGACTTCCAGTCAAAATCTCTGGACTTTCAGGCTATATGAATAAGAGTGATTTAGTAGCTGTCAGCTCAGATAGTGACTTCATTCCTCACTATTCATCTGATGGAAATTATCTTTATCATGAGTTATCACCATACGCAAGTATCCGTGTAGCCCCTCATAGTTCATCAATGGCTATTGGTAAAAAATATTATTCAGCTGATGGTATTAACTTTGAAAACTTTACAGTTGAAAATCCTTTCTTATTTAGGGATTTAAGAAAACCAACTAATTACACAGCTGAAGAATTGAATAAGGTTTATTCTCTTATGAATATTCAGGGCAGCCGCCTTGCAGGTAAAGGAGAGGTCTTCAAAGAAGCGGAGAAACGCTATCAGGTGAATGCACTCTATCTCATGGCTCACAGCGCTCTAGAAAGTGCATGGGGGCGTAGTCAGATTGCTAAGGATAAGAATAACTTCTTTGGTATTGCTGCCTATGATACTACTCCATATGATTCTGCAAAGAGTTTCGACAATGTTGATAAGGGAATCCTAGGTGCAGCTAAATGGATCAGAGAGAATTATATTGATGAAGGTAGAACCCATCTTGGCAATAAATCATCTGGAATGAACGTTCTTTACGCTTCTGATCCGTATTGGGGTGAAAAGATTGCAAGTATCATGATGACCATCAACAGTAAACTAGGTGAAAAAGACTAAAATAAAAAACGATAACTAAACTGATTTAGTTATCGTTTTTTATACTTATTCAGTTTAAGTTTTTTATTTAAAATATTTAAAAGAAATGTAAAAGGATTCACTTTAAAAGTAAATCCTTTTAGTTTTATAATGATTGAAGACTTGAGAATCTAAATCTTATATTCTATATGCCTAATCATTTTCAGTTTTACGAGTTTTTGCAAGAACGATAATCGATGAAACTAGAACAAGTGAACCAAGAACTGCAATAAGTGTTCCTTTGCTCTCCCCAGTAAATGGAAGTCCTGGTTTTTCTTCAGTAGTAGTTTCAGAAGAAGATGATGGAGTTGTAGTAGTTGTAGGTGCAGGTGCAGGTTCTTCAGTAGTAGTTACTGAAGTTGTAGGTGCTTCAGTAGTAGTTACTGTAGATTTAGGCTCTTCAGTTGTAGTTGTTGTACTTGAAGTAGTCTTAGGCTCTTCAGTTGTAGTTGTAGTACTTGAAGTAGTCTTAGGCTCTTCAGTTGTAGTTGTAGTACTTGAAGTAGTCTTAGGTTCTTCAGTTGTAGTTGTAGTACTTGAAGTAGTCTTAGGTTCTTCAGTTGTAGTAGTTGTAGTTGAAGTAGTCTTAGGTTCTTCAGTTGTAGTAGTTGTAGTTGAAGTAGTCTTAGGCTCTTCAGTTGTAGTTGTTGTATTTGAAGTAGTCTTAGGCTCTTCAGTTGTAGTTGTTGTAGTTGAAGTAGTCTTAGGTTCTTCAATTGTAGTTGTTGTAGTTGAAGTAGTCTTAGGCTCTTCAGTTGTAGTAGTTGTAGTTGAAGTAGTCTTAGGTTCTTCAGTTGTAGTTGAAGTAGTCTTAGGCTCTTCAGTTGTAGTAGTTGTAGTTGAAGTAGTCTTAGGCTCTTCAGTTGTAGTTGTGGTTGTAGTAGTTGAAGTTTGATCGCCATCCACACCACCGTTTGCATTGATGTTTGCCACAGATGCGTTTACTTCTTTGGCCACAACCGCAGTTTCACCTTTTACTTGGTACCAAACTTTCGTGTTGTTCTTGAAGTGTTTCTGAGCATCGATTTCTACTTTTGTACGATAGAAAATAAGAACGCCGGTCTTGTTGATAAGGTCTTTAGGAATCGTAACTACAAATTTTCCTGAAGCATCCACTGTAAATGTTGATCCAGGGAACGCTGCTTTGAAATCTTCAATCGCTGTAGCACCAGAATAGTAGCCAGGTTTGTTTCCTGTTGTTGTAATTTTAAAGCTGTCTGGCACTAATTTGTGTCCGCCTTGAACTTCGTCTTCGACACGAACGTCGCCGTCCACTTCTAAGTTCATTGCATTGATGGTTAATACCCAAAGAATGTGTTCAGGATCGTCAGCGTGCATATCACCTGCTTTGAGATAGAATGGAGCGCTATTAACACCAGTAGCCATTTTTTTAACGTTTAAATCTACTGTTTTAACTCCACTGATAATAGTAAATTTACCAACATGTTCTTTATCAGTTGCTGTATTGTTATGACCTTCAATCTCAAATTCCCCCCAACCACGGATGTTTTGAAGGTTTCTGATAGCTTCATTAAAAGTAACAGTTGCAGATCCATCAGTAATGACCATGTCTCCAACGTAAGTTCCATCAATACTTAGTGGAATTGTCTTTTTAAAACCAACCCCAAAGACTGTCCCAGAACTAGTCCAATTAACTTTTAATGTATCACCTGGTTGAATTTTTTGTGCGTGCTCGTCAAATGTAAACTTAACGGTTGTTTGTCCGCCATCGGTGATTTCATTTGATGAGACAGTCAGTGAACTAATATTGTTGCTGACGTCTCCTGCTTTTACCACATCAGATCGTGAAAATACTATGATTAATAATGGTAAAAATACAAGAAAGAAGACTTTTGCAAGCCTACTTAGATTATTTTTTCTCATTTTCTTCTCCTATTTGTCTCCAAATTCTACACTTATTTGTATATTAAAACTTAAACCTACAAATATATGAATAATTTTATAGGTTGCTTTTCCAAGACAACACTAATTTAAATGCACCTCCCACTAGTCAATAATAAAAAAACATCCTATAAAGTGAATTGTATCACAAATAAATAAAATTTCAAGCATTTAAATGTTTTAAGTATAAAATTATACTTGTTCAACAGAAAAAAATTATTCATTCATTGAGGAAATGAAAAAGGGCTATTATTTGAAATAGCCCTTTTAAATAATTAATCAATCTTTAACCTTATTTCTTTTCATTTTTGCGTAAAAAAGCAATGGCAGCGATAGATGAAATTAGAGTTACAAATCCAATGATAGTAACTAACGCCCCTTTATCTTCTCCGGTTTTAGGAAGTCCAGGTTTTTCTTCGGTTGTAGTTACTGTAGTAGTCGTAGGCGCTTCAGTAGTGGTTACTGAAGTCGTAGGCGCTTCAGTAGTCGTTACTGTAGTCGTAGTAAGCTCTTCAGTTGTTGTAGTACTTGAAGTAGTCTTAGGTTCTTCAGTTGTAGTTGTAGTACTTGAAGTAGTCTTAGGTTCTTCAGTTGTAGTTGTAGTACTTGAAGTAGTCTTAGGTTCTTCAGTTGTAGTTGTAGTACTTGAAGTAGTCTTAGGTTCTTCAGTTGTAGTAGTTGTAGTTGAAGTAGTCTTAGGTTCTTCAGTAGTGGTTGTTGAAGTAGTTGTTGACTCTTCAGTCGTAGTTGTTGAAGTAGTTGTAGGCTCTTCAGTAGTCGTTGTGGTTGTTGAAGTTGTAGGTGCTTCAGTAGTGGTTGTTGAAGTCGTAGTTGTAGTTGTCTCTTCTTTTGGATTCACAATTGTTTTTGTTACTGAATGATCTGCTCCAAAATCTTCAACGTTAACTTCTGTATCTGTAACTTTGATGATATGACCTGAAGGGGCTTCAATTTCAGTTAAGATATATTTATCTTTTAACAGTTTGCCAACAGCAATATTGCCATTTTCATCTGATTCAAACTCACCAATGACTTGATTATTAGCTTGACGAACGACTCTAAACTTAGCACCTTTAAGTGGTTGGTTAGCATCATCGACTTTATGAATGTTGATTGAGTAAACATAACCAACACCAGCACCACCAGCAATTTGAACGGCAGCAGCATTCGTTACATTTTTGGTTTCAATACCTAGACCTTTAAGAGTTGCTTCATTTCTCAAAACCTCTCCGTCGACAGGATCATAATTTAAACGAACATTATAAGCAATACGATATTGGTCATTTTCAGTAACATCACCTAAATCGATAACAAATGATTGACCATCTTCGCTAATTGTAATCTTATGTTGGTCTGTTACATCAACTCTATCAGAGAAAACCCATTCCCCAGCATCATAAGAGAATTTACCTTTAATAATTTTAATGCTATCTTTTTCGTAAGAAGCATTCGTAAATTGCAAGTGATCCTCAAGTGTAACATTCTTAATATTTTGCTTTGTACGATTGACAGAAATCGTGTATTGAATTTCCCTTTGATCCCCTGCGTTTACCCAACTAGTCTTTGTTAAAAGTCTAGGATTTCCGTCGCCGACACCAGTAAATGAAACTTTACCAGCAACTTTTGTTTCTTTGTTAATGGTGATTTCTACTGGAACCTCACCTTTTTGTGGGTGTTTTTTGAAATCAATCCGCGCGTAAAAGAAGAATGATCCGCTTGTATCTGAGTGTTTTTCAACATAATCCGTATAGGTAATTGTAATGGATTTATTATCTGGGCTTACTTCAGCATTTGCGATAACTTCCTTCGTATTTAAATCAAGAATTTTAAACGAAGTGTTAGTAATCATCAAAGCATCTGGAACAGTAACTACAGTTGAATCTCCTGCTTTAACATTTTTTCCAGACAAATCATAATCAGCGTTGATTCGGAAGGTTGCCCACTGTTGTAAGTCCCAGTTGAGAACTCCGCCTTCGTTATTTGTTACTTTAACATTTTGGATTGTATCCACAAATTTTCCAGATACTGAAACCTCAGGAGTTTCAGCAAAAGTTTTATTCAAACTAAATACGAAAATAGTTGTCAATACAAAGATCAAAAATGAGAAAATACTAAACTTTTTCTTTTTGTTCATCATATACATCCTTCTTATAAATTTAAGATAGTATCTAAATATAATATAAAGTATCGTCAATCACTAACTGAAAGACGAGTTAGTCATATAGGTTTATTTTATAGACAAACTTTAACCAAACCTCCTCCTAGTCTAACACTAAAACTTCCCTATAACGTGAATTATATCACAATCGAACATGAACATCAATATTTAAGGTGATAAATTATTATTAAAATGTAAGCTATTTGAATTATTGTATAAATTATGTTTTCAACAGACGAAAAATTTATAAAATCAGTTTCATTTCTCATAAAAATAGAAGAAATTTAGTATCAGATTTATGCTTAAATGATATCCTATATTGCTGTCACATTTTAGTAATTTAACATATTTTTTTAAAGTCTAACTAGTAATTTAAGCGCTGTTAGATTAAACTTTATCAGGTCAATTTTGTCAACTTAAAATTACCACACTTGGTTAATAGTTTTGTTTGTGCTATACTTTGAACTAAGTGAAAACTATAAAATGATGGAATAAAATTATATGACTTACAAATTTCTACTCTTCGACCTTGACCACACCTTGCTTGATTTTGATGCTGCTGAGGATGTGGCTCTGACTCAACTTCTAAAAGAAGAAGGAATTGCGAATGTCCAAGCCTACAAAGACTATTACGTTCCCATGAACAAGGCTCTCTGGAAGGATCTGGAGCAAAAGAAAATCAGCAAACAAGAGCTGGTTGACACGCGCTTTTCACGTTTGTTTGCTCATTTTGGAATCGAAAAAGATGGCTTATATTTAGCTGAACGCTATCAGTTTTATTTGGCTCAACAGGGGCAGGTGTATCCTGGTGCTATGGAACTTCTAGATAATCTTATTGATCGTGGCTATGAACTCTATGCTGCAACTAACGGGATAACTACAATTCAGACAGGACGTATGGCTCATTCAGGTTTAGCTCCATATTTTAATCATATTTTCATCTCAGAACAACTGCAAACTCAAAAACCTGATGCACTTTTCTATCAAAAAATTGGTCAACTAATTCCAGATTTTACTAGAGAAAAAAGCCTGATGATAGGAGATTCTTTGACAGCAGATATCCAAGGCGGAAATAACGCTGGAATTGATACTATCTGGTATAATCCGAATCATATGAAAAATAACACAAATATCCAGCCGACGTATGAAGTTGACTCTTATCATGCTTTGCTTGATTGCTTGGAGCTATTTTAAAATTGTAATCTAAAGGATACTAAAAAACTTGAGGACATGAAGCTCAAGGATTTTTTGATATAATTTGAAAACGCTTTATTTATTTGATATAATAAATCATACAAGGATATAATTACAAGTTAAACAGCTTAAATCGTTAGAAATAAAACTGATAATTATAGGAGTAAATGAGTATGATTTTCAAAAGAAATAAAAGAGTCATGAACTTCATGTTGATGTTAAGTGCTTGTTTCTGCCTGATTTGTCTAAGTGCCTGTCAGTCAAATAAGGTAAATTCAGTAGATGATTATAAAATGGCTATCTGGGATAGCGATAAAATAGCTGTATTTGATGATTATGATTTAAATGAATTCAAGGGTAATATAGCTAGAAAAGAAAAATATATCTATTGGGCAGAAAGTTTTTCGGAAGCAGGATCCTATTCAACTGCAAAAACAAAAGATACCTCAGGTCTAAAAAGATATGTATCTAGAATTAATAAGGAAAATTTAAGTGAAACGTTTAAATTAGCAGAAGGAAGTGATGCATATGCATCCATAACAGATGGGGATTATTTATATGCAACCGCTGTCTTTACAGATAGAATTGAATTTTACAAATATGATAGCAATTTAGAAGTTGTCACTAATGTTACCATGACAAATGATGGTCAACTAAATGCCAGTCAACAGTTTGTTATTGTAGATGATTATTTATACTTACTTGTAACCACACTGAATTTATCTACTCAAGTTCCTAATGCCGAAATTTGGAAAATGGATAAAGAATTCAACATCGTCGAAAAATATAATCTAGACGAAACATCAGCATATATGAGAATGGTTAATGTAGGTGATGTCTTGTATATTGTGGAAGCACTTAGTGGGCGTAATTCTGATGGGGAATATAAGTCAGGAAATAAATTATTGGTTTTTGATTTAAAAAGTCAGAGCAAGAATTATATCGATATTCCTGATAAATATCCAACTAGTATTCACTATGATGCTAAAAATAATCAATTGATTATAGAGAATGAAGGATTGTATAATGGCGAATTTTCCTTTACTACAGTCAATCTAGATAATTTAGAAAAAGATATTATTCATCTAGAAGGCTTTAGTACAGAGCAATATATTGCACCATATTTTACATTTAAAGACAACATCTATTATTTTTTATTTAATGATTCTCTGGTTAAATATGATATTGTTGATAAGAAACAAACAGTTATCAGTTTAGAAAATTACAAGATAAAAGATGCACATTATATGATTGTTAAATAGTTTCTTTTCTGAGTGACTTCAAAAAATGAAAATTTAATCTTTCAGATGTTTTCAAGTATAATTCTAGTAGTCACCCCCTGGCTCGAGCTAAGGGGTGATTGGATTAAGTTTGTTATAAGCATAGATTTACAAGGCATTTGAAAACTCCTGCAAGGAAAAGATTTGAAAGATATCATGATAGTTTTTAGTAATGATTAGTTATCTTTCTGATTATTCTGAATAAACGCTCTTTGGTATAGATTCTTTAAAAACTTCTCGAAATCTCAATAGATACTTTTAAAAGTGGTTACAATAGCCACTTTTTGCTATAATAGAGGCAGTGAAAACAAAGGAGTAGTAAATGATGTCAAGACCAGCTCTTTCTCTTTATGCACCATTATATACACTAAAGGAAGTTGATCAAAATATCTGGATAGTAGACGGTGATTTGATTCAAATGGATATGAAGGTCTTTAAACTACCTTTTCAGACACGTATGACGGTGGTTAAGTTAAATGATGGCAAACTCTGGATTCATTCTCCTATCGCGCCAAACGAGGAGCTCTTTACTGAACTGGATGCTATGGGCAGAGTCGCTTACCTGATTTCTCCTAATAAGATTCACTATACCTATATTGCAGATTGGAAAAAAAGATATCCTCATGCGCAAGCATGGTCTAGTCCAGGAGTTGAAGAGAGAGCGAAAAGTCAGAAAGTAAAGCTGGTATTTGATGCTCCCTTAACAGATGAGTCTCCTGACTTATGGTCTGACGAGATTGATCAACTTATTTTTAAGGGAAGTTCTGTGATTGAAGAAGTGGTGTTTTTTCATAAATCAACTAAAACACTCATTGTAACGGACCTTATAGAGAATTTTGAACCGGAAAAGATAGCTAGTCCAATCCGAAGAAAAATCTATCGGTTAGCCCGAGTAACAGCCCCTGATGGGCAAACTCCAATCGATTATAGAATGACCTTTTTTAGAAGACAAATAGAGGCAAAGGTTTCCTTTACCCGTATGTTAAACTGGGAACCTGATAAGATTATACTTGCACATGGTTTATGCTTTTTTAAAAATGGTACGGATGAATTAAGACGTGCTTTTCGATGGATACTGTAAAGGAGAGAAAGCAATGGAACACTCATCTTGGCACGCCTTGATTAAGGAGCAATTACCGGAAGGTTATTTTGGGAAAATCAATCACTTTATGGAGCAGGTTTATGCTCAAGGAACTGTCTATCCGGCCAAGGAAAAGGTTTTTCAGGCTCTTTTGACAACTCCTCTTGAAGAGGTTAAAGTGGTGATTCTTGGGCAGGATCCTTATCACGGACCTGGTCAGGCTCAAGGTTTGAGTTTTTCTGTTCCAAATAATATCCCAGCACCTCCTTCTTTGCAAAATATTTTAAAAGAACTTGCTGATGATATTGGAGTTAAAGCATCCCATGATTTGACAGCTTGGGCTGATCAGGGAGTTTTACTTCTCAATGCTTGCTTGACCGTTCCTGCTGGGAAGGCCAATGGTCATGCTGGTCAAATATGGGAGCCTTTCACGGATGCCGTGATTCTGGTTGTCAATAATCTAGATAGACCTGTAGTCTTTGTACTCTGGGGTGCTTATGCACGTAAGAAAAAGTCATTGGTAACAAATCCTCAACATCTGATTATCGAATCAGCCCATCCAAGTCCCTTATCCGTTTACAGAGGATTTTGGGGTTCCAAGCCTTTTTCCAAGGCCAATACATTCTTAACAGAGACAGGACAAGAGCCGATTGATTGGCTTAGATAAGGAGAGAATATGCCCCAGTTAGCGACGATTTGCTATATAGATAATGGAAAAGAACTGCTCATGCTTCATCGCAATAAAAAGCCTAATGATGTCCATGAAGGAAAATGGATCGGTGTAGGTGGAAAGTTAGAGCGTGGTGAAACTCCACAAGAATGTGCGACCCGCGAGATTTTAGAAGAAACAGGATTGAAAGCTAAGCCAGTTCTCAAAGGTGTAATCACCTTTCCTGAGTTCACACCAGACTTAGACTGGTACACCTATGTATTTAAGGTAACTGAGTTTGAGGGGGAGTTGATTGACTGTAATGAAGGGACATTAGAATGGGTTCCTTATGATGAGGTTTTAAGCAAACCGACTTGGGAAGGGGACCATACCTTTGTCGAGTGGCTCTTAGAGGATAAGCCTTTCTTTTCAGCCAAATTTGTTTATGATGGTGATAAGTTATTGGATACCCAAGTGGATTTCTACGAATAAAGGAGAAAGCAGATGTTACTAATTAAAAATGGTCGAGTAATGGATCCTAAGTCTGGTTTGGATCAAGTGTGTGATGTCTTGGTTGAAGACGGTAAAATTGTCAAAATTGCACCACAAATTAGTGAAAAAGAAGCAGAGGTCATTGATGCAACTGGTCATGTAGTTGCACCCGGTTTGGTGGACATCCATGTTCATTTCCGTGAACCTGGTCAAACTCATAAAGAAGACATTCATACAGGTGCACTAGCAGCAGCAGCTGGTGGTTTTACGACAGTTGTCATGATGGCTAATACCAATCCAACCATCTCCGATGTTGAGACTTTGCAGGAAGTTCTTCAATCTGCGGCAAAGGAAAAAATTAATGTTAAGTCTGTAGCAACGATTACCAAGAACTTTAATGGCCAAGACTTGACTGACTTTAAGGCGCTTTTAGAAGCTGGAGCCGTTGGTTTTTCAGATGATGGTATTCCGCTTGAAAGCAGTAAAGTGGTCAAGGAAGCTATGGAAGAGGCTAAAAAACTCAATACCTTTATCAGCTTACACGAGGAAGATCCTGGTCTGAATGGTACGCTAGGTTTTAATGAAAATATTGCTAAAGAACACTTCCATATTTGTGGCGCTACAGGAGTCGCTGAGTATGCAATGATAGCTCGTGATGTCATGATTGCCTATGCAACCAAGGCCCATGTTCATATCCAGCACTTATCCAAGGAAGAAAGTGTTAAAGTTGTGGAGTTCGCTCAAGGTTTGGGAGCAAACGTAACTGCAGAAGTAGCACCGCAACATTTCTCAAAGACCGAAGCGCTTCTCTTGACTAAGGGAAGTAATGCTAAGATGAATCCACCACTTCGCTTGGAGTCTGACCGCCTTGCAGTTATTGAGGGGCTTAAATCTGGAGTCATTTCAGTAATTGCGACAGATCACGCGCCTCACCATGTAGACGAAAAGAATGTCGAAGATATCACCAAAGCTCCTTCAGGTATGACAGGACTGGAAACTTCATTGTCACTTGGTTTAACTTACTTAGTCGAAGCTGGTGAGCTAAGCTTGATGAAATTGTTAGAAAAAATGACCTATAATCCAGCTAAATTGTATCATTTTGAAGCAGGATATTTGGCTGAAAATGGTCCAGCTGATATTATGATTTTCGATGATAAAGCTGACCGAATTGTAGACACACATTTTGCTTCTAAAGCAGCTAATTCACCATTTATCGGTGAAACTTTAAAAGGGCAGGTAAAATACACTATTTGTAATGGACAGATTGTTTATAAAAACTAGATGAAATACTGCTCTATAAAATTTAAGTTTAGAGAGAGTCTGTATGTATCCAACCCATCATTTTAAAGACAAGTTCATTTTATTTCTTAAGATTTTCTTCCCTATTTTGGTTTATCAATTCGCAAATTATTCGGCTTCCTTTGTCGATACAACCATGACCGGCCAGTATAATACGATTGATTTAGCTGGTGTATCAATGGCTACTAGCTTGTGGAATCCTTTCTTTACTTTTTTAACAGGTATTGTTTCTGCCTTAGTCCCTATAGTTGGACATCATTTAGGACGTGGAAAAAAAGAAGAAGTGGCTTCTGATTTCTATCAGTTTCTTTATCTTTCGCTTGGCTTATCCATTTTTCTATTTGTTTTAGTTTTTCTGGTTGCTCCTCTAGTTCTAAATAATATGGGATTAGAAGTAGCGGTAGCAAATATAGCAGTTCGTTATCTATGGTTTTTAGCAATAGGGATTATTCCTCTCTTGCTCTTTAGTGTTATTCGTTCGTTACTGGATGCGCTTGGGTTAACAAGGTTGTCCATGTATTTGATGCTTTTATTACTCCCTCTAAATAGTGGTTTTAACTATTTATTGATTTATGGTGCCTTTGGTTTTCCTGAGTTGGGAGGAGCTGGAGCGGGACTTGGGACCTCTATGGCTTATTGGGCCTTGTTGGGTATATCTATACTCGTCCTTCTTAAACAAGAAAAATTAAAAGAACTACATTTAGAAAACCGACTACCTTTAGACAGGAATAAAATAAAAGAAGCGATAAAACTGGGGTTACCTATTGGTGGAACTGTATTTGCAGAAGTTGCTATTTTTTCAGCCGTTGGCTTGATTATGGCGAAGTTTTCATCATTGATAATAGCTAGTCATCAGTCTGCCATGAACTTTTCATCTCTCATGTACGCTTTTCCTATGAGCATTTCAACAGCAATGGCTATTGTTGTTTCTTACGAAGTTGGTGCTAAACGTCTAGAGGATGCTAAAAAATACATAAAAATCGGACGACTATCAGCTATGGCATTCGCAATTTTAACACTTTCTTTTCTGTATGTGTTTAGAGAAAATGTTGCCAGTCTCTATGGTCATGATCCAGAGTTTATTCAACTGACTGCTAGTTTTATGACCTATAGCTTATTTTTCCAGTTAGCTGATACATTTGCGGCACCATTACAAGGGATTTTACGAGGCTACAAAGATACTGTCATCCCTTTCTACCTTGGTCTCCTTGGATACTGGGGAGTTGCTATACCTCTTGGTTTATTTCTAGATTATTCAACAAATCTCGATGCTTATTCATATTGGATAGGTCTTATCGTAAGTTTAGTTGTCAGCGGATTACTCTATCAGTGGCGTTTACAAGTTATTATGAAAAGATTCAAATAATTTGTGAAAATATCCTTGAAAAATAACTTTGTGAAATAGCCATTTTACGTAAAGAAAAGTCTTGATTTCATTGACTTTTCTTTTTTTATATTGTGAAAAAATATCAAGCATAATCTTTGACTCTAGTTAACCTATAAGTTAGAATAGAACTATAAGAAATTAAACTTAGAAAGGCAAGATTATGTCAACTTTAGATAAGAATCTTTTGCTTGAGATGTTCCGTAAGATGGAAGAAATTCGTCGTATGGATTTAAAAATTGCTCAATTAGTAAAAAAAGGAAAAGTGCCAGGTATGACGCACTTTTCTGTTGGTGAGGAAGCTGCAAACGTTGGGGCTATGTTAGCTCTAAACGAAGACGACCTCATAACATCGAACCACCGTGGTCACGGACAAGCCATTGCTAAAGGAATCGACCTTAATGGTATGATGGCTGAAATCCTTGGTAAGTATACTGGAACTTGTAAAGGTAAAGGTGGATCAATGCACATCGCCGACCTTGATGCAGGGAACCTTGGTGCTAACGGTATCGTAGGTGGTGGTATGGGGATTGCAGTAGGTGCAGCTCTTACTCAACAAATGAAAAACACTGGCAAGATTGTTGTTTGTTTCTTTGGTGATGGAGCGACGAATGAAGGTGTATTCCACGAAGCTGTTAATATGGCTTCAATTTGGAATCTTCCAGTAATTTTCTACTGTATTAATAACGGTTACGGAATCTCTGCTGATATTAAGAAAATGACAAATGTTAAGCATATCCATGAGCGTAGTGCTGCTTACGGTATTCCTGGAATGTTTATCGAAGACGGTAACAATGTTATCGATGTCTATGAAGGATTTAAGAAAGCAGTTGACCATGTTCGTTCTGGTAAAGGTCCTGTCTTGATCGAAAGTGTAACCTATCGTTGGCTTGGTCACTCATCATCAGACCCTGGTAAATATCGTACACGTGAAGAAGTCGATATGTGGAAGGAAAAAGATCCAATCGAAAACCTTCGCAAGTACCTTGTTGAAAATAAAATTGCTAGTGCAGAAGAACTTGAAGAAATTCAAGCTCAGGTCAAGGAAGCAGTGGAAGCATCTGTTAAGTTTGCAGAAGAAAGTCCATTCCCTCCACTAGAATCAGCTTTTGAAGATATTTACGCAGACTAAGGAGAAGCAGAGAAATATGGAAACAAAATTAATGTCTTTCCGCGATACCATTATCCTTGCAATGTCTGAGGAAATGCGTCGCGACGAAAATGTACTATTGATGGGTGAAGATGTCGGTGTCTTTGGTGGAGACTTTGGTACATCTGTAGGTATGCTTGAAGAATTTGGACCAGAACGTGTTCGTGACTGTCCGATTTCCGAAGCAGCTATTTCTGGAGCAGCTGCTGGTGCTGCTATGACTGGACTTCGACCAATCGTTGACATGACTTTCATGGACTTTTCTGTTATTGCCATGGATAATATCGTCAACCAAGCAGCTAAAACTCGTTACATGTTTGGTGGTAAAGGTCAAGTACCAATTACAATCCGCTGTGCTGCTGGTAACGGAGTAGGTTCTGCAGCTCAGCACTCACAATCATTGGAATCTTGGTTTACTCATATCCCAGGATTGAAGGTTGTAGCTCCAGGTACACCAGCTGATATGAAGGGGCTTCTTAAGTCTTCTATCCGTGACAACAACCCTGTTATCATTCTTGAATATAAATCAGAATTTAACCAAAAAGGTGAAGTTCCTGTTGATCCAGACTATACTATCCCACTTGGTGTTGGAGAAATCAAACGCGAAGGAACTGATGTAACGGTAGTAACATACGGTAAAATGCTTCGTCGTGTCATGCAAGCAGCTGAAGAATTGGCTGAAGAAGGCATCTCAGTAGAAGTTGTAGACCCACGTACTTTGGTTCCGCTTGATAAAGACATCATCATTAACTCAGTTAAGAAAACTGGAAAAGTAGTTCTTGTCAACGATGCCCACAAGACAAGTGGTTTTATCGGTGAAATTTCAGCTATTATCTCAGAATCAGAAGCATTCGATTATTTAGATGCACCTATTCGCCGTTGTGCAGGTGAAGATGTACCGATGCCTTACGCACAAAATCTTGAAAATGCAATGATTCCGACAGTTGAAAGCATCAAAGATGCAATCCGTAAAACTCACAACAAACAATAATACATAAAATAAATTATGTAAATAAATTAGACGAGAAGCTTTGTATCTAATAGATGCAAAGTTCTCTACGTCCTTAATATCTTAGATTAGAGCACGGGCTAAAGTCTGTGTGAAAAAGATAAACTTTCCTAGAAACTAAAGTTTCTTCGTCAAGTTTCCTATTTTCACTTTGACTTTTAACGCCCTTAGTATCATGTAATTGAATTCGGACGGAGGTCTGTGAAAAAAAGATAGATTTCCTTGTGTTCATCGAACACATCGTCAATCTCCTATTTTTTCATTGCCCTCTACGTCCTTAATATCTTAGTATAGAATAGGAGAGGTCATGGCTGATGATAAGCTAAGAGCGACTCCTGCAGCTAGAAAATTAGCGGATGATTTAGGAATTAATCTCTACGATATTTCTGGCTCAGGCGCAAACGGTCGTGTCCACAAAGAAGACGTGGAAACATTTAAAGACACTAATGTGGTTCGCATTTCACCACTTGCAAAACGAATTGCCCTTGAACATAACATTGCATGGCAGGAAATCCAAGGAACTGGTCATCGTGGTAAGATTATGAAGAAGGATGTTTTAGCTTTCCTTCCGGAAAATATTGAAAACGATACGATTAAGTCACCTTCTCAGATTGAAAAAGTGGAAGAAGTTCCAGATAACGTAACTCCTTATGGGGAAATCGAGCGTATTCCAATGACACCGATGCGTAAGGTTATTGCTCAACGTATGGTTGAATCATACTTGACTGCACCAACCTTCACGCTTAACTACGATGTCGATATGTCTGAAATGCTTGCCCTTCGTAAGAAAGTCCTTGATCCAATCATGGAAGCAACTGGTAAGAAAATTACCGTTACAGACTTGCTTTCACTTGCGGTTGTTAAGACTCTTATGAAACACCCGTACATTAACGCTTCATTAACGGAAGATGGTAAGACAATTATCACTCACAACTATGTCAACCTTGCGATGGCTGTTGGAATGGATAATGGTTTGATGACGCCAGTTGTTTATAATGCTGAAAAAATGAGCTTGTCTGAGTTGGTAGTTGCCTTCAAAGATGTTATCGGACGTACTTTGGATGGTAAACTAGCTCCTAGCGAATTGCAAAATTCAACCTTCACTATCAGTAACTTGGGAATGTTTGGTGTTCAATCGTTTGGTCCAATTATTAACCAACCGAACTCAGCAATCCTTGGAGTTAGCTCGACAATTGAGAAACCTGTAGTAGTAAATGGTGAAATCGTGATTCGTCCAATTATGAGTCTTGGTTTAACAATTGACCACCGTGTCGTAGATGGTATGGCTGGTGCTAAGTTTATGAAAGACTTGAAAGCTTTAATTGAAAACCCAATCTCAATGTTGGTTTAAAGTATTTGTTTTAGAAATATAGATAGAGGAAGTAAGATATGGCCTTAGAAGTAATTATGCCAAAAGCCGGCGTGGATATGACAGAAGGACAAATCGTCCAATGGAATAAAAAAGTCGGAGAATTTGTAAAAGAAGGAGAAATCCTTTTGGAAATCATGACTGACAAAGTCAGCATGGAATTGGAAGCAGAAGAAGACGGTTACTTGATCGCTATCCTGAAAGGGGACGGCGAGACTGTTCCTGTTACTGAAGTTATCGGTTATCTTGGTGAAGAAGGGGAAAATATCCCAACAGCTGGAGCAGCAGCACCAGAAGCTAGCCCAGCACCTGCAGCAAGTGCTTCAAACGATGATGGTAAGAGCGATGATGCTTATAATATCGTTGTTATTGGTGGAGGACCTGCTGGTTATGTTTCTGCCATTAAAGCAGCTCAATTAGGTGGTAAGGTTGCTCTTGTTGAGAAATCTGAACTTGGTGGAACTTGTTTGAACCGTGGATGTATCCCAACTAAGACTTACCTTCACAACGCTGAAATTATCGAGAATATCGGTCATGCAGCAAATCGTGGTATCGTGATTGAAAATCCTAATTTCACAGTTGATATGGAGAAACTTTTAGAAACTAAATCTAAAGTTGTCAATACCCTTGTAGGTGGTGTTGCAGGACTTCTTCGTAGCTATGGAGTTGATGTTCATAAGG
Organism: Streptococcus infantis; assembly: GCF_047463175.1. Classification (GTDB taxonomy): domain Bacteria; phylum Bacillota; class Bacilli; order Lactobacillales; family Streptococcaceae; genus Streptococcus; species Streptococcus infantis_AC. Next base: position 268,337 of record NZ_JASHEJ010000001.1, on the reverse strand, counting down.
GTATCGGTACTATTACTAAAGATAAGAATGTCTTGGTAAATGGTTCTGAATTGCTTGAAACTAAGAAGATTATCCTTGCTGGTGGTTCAAAAGTAAGCAAGATTAACGTTCCTGGAATGGAATCATCACTTGTTATGACTAGTGACGATATCCTTGAAATGAATGAAGTACCAGAAAGCCTCGTGATCATTGGTGGTGGAGTTGTCGGTATTGAGCTTGGTCAAGCCTTCATGACATTTGGTTCAAAAGTTACTGTTATCGAAATGATGGATCGCATTGTTCCAGCAATGGATGCAGAAGTATCTAAAAACCTTCGCTTGATTCTTGAACGCAAAGGTATGACTATCTTGACAGGTACTAAACTTCAAGAAATCATTGAAGAAGATGGCAAACTCCGTATCAAAGTTGAAGGAAAAGATGATATCATCGCAAATAAAGCTCTTCTTTCAATCGGTCGTGTTCCAGATCTTGAAGGAATCGGAGAAGTTGAGTTTGAGTTAGACCGTGGTCGTATCAAGGTTAACGAGTACATGGAAACTTCTGTTCCTGGTATTTATGCACCAGGTGATATCAATGGTACTAAGATGTTGGCCCACGCTGCCTTCCGTATGGGTGAAGTAGCGGCTGAAAATGCCCTTAAAGGAAATCACCATGTTGCTAAATTGAACTTGACTCCTGCAGCTATTTACACACTTCCAGAAGTAGCAGCAGTTGGTTTGACTGAAGAACAAGCTCGTGAGAAATATGATGTCCAAATCGGTAAATTCAACTTTGCCGCAAACGGACGTGCAATCGCATCAGATGCTGCTCAAGGATTTGTTAAAGTCATTGCAGACAAGAAATATGGTGAAATCCTTGGTGTTCACATCATTGGTCCTGCAGCTGCTGAATTGATCAATGAAGCGTCAAGCATCATCGAAATGGAAATCACTGTTGAAGAAATGCTTAAGACAATCCACGGTCACCCAACATACTCTGAAGTTATGTACGAAGCATTTGCTGATGTTCTTGGAATGGCTATCCATTCACCTAAGAAAAAATAAAAATAGATAGACTAGACTGGAATTATTTTCCAGTCTCTATCGTATTAGAAGGTATCTTATGAAATACATTATCAATCATTCAAACGACACTGCTTTTAATATCGCCTTGGAAGAATATGCCTTTAAACACCTTTTGGATGAGGATCAAATCTTCCTGCTTTGGATTAACAAACCATCTATCATTGTCGGTCGTCACCAAAATACGATTGAAGAAATTAACCGTGACTATGTACGCGAAAACGGTATTGAGGTGGTCCGCCGTATTAGCGGTGGTGGAGCTGTTTACCACGATTTAAATAACCTCAACTACACGATCATCTCAAAAGAAGATGAAAACAAGGCTTTTGACTTCAAGAGCTTCTCAACTCCAGTTATCAATACACTAGCTCAACTTGGTGTTAAGGCTGAATTTACAGGTCGTAACGACTTAGAAATCGACGGTAAGAAATTCTGTGGTAATGCTCAAGCCTATATCAATGGCCGTATCATGCACCATGGTTGTCTTCTCTTTGACGTGGATTTGTCAGTCCTAGCTAACGCACTTAAAGTATCTAAAGATAAGTTCGAGTCTAAAGGAGTTAAATCAGTCCGTGCTCGAGTAACTAATATTATCGATGAGTTGCCAGAAAAGATCACTGTTGAAGAATTCCGTGACTTACTCTTGGAATACATGAAAAAAGAATACCCTGAGATGACTGAGTATGTATTCTCAGATGAAGAATTGGCTGAAATCAATCGCATCAAAGAAACTAAGTTTGGAACTTGGGACTGGAACTATGGTAAATCACCAGAGTATAACGTCCGTCGAGGAACTAAATTCCCAAGCGGTAAGGTTGAAATCTTTGCGAATGTTATTGAGTCAAAAATTCAAGACATCAAGATTTATGGTGACTTCTTTGGTATCGAAGACGTAGCAGCAGTAGAAGATGTCCTTCGTGGAGTGAAATATGAACGCGAAGATGTCCTTAAAGCACTTCAAACTATTAACTTAGGCCGTTACTTCGCAGGAATTACTGCAGAAGAAATTGCTGAAGCTGTTGTTGAATAAACAAAAAAAGAAGTTGGTTTTTTCCAGCTTCTTTTTTTGTATCTATTATTTACATAATTTATGTTATGTATCTTATAAGCTATCCAAGGCATTTTTCTGTTCGTCATTAACGATATGCGTATACAAGTCGGTAACTTGTGTGCTAGCATGTCCTAGCTGATGACTGACCAAAACTTGGGATTTGGTTGCATCATAGAGACGAGTTGCAAGAGTATGGCGCAGTTTGTGGGGAGTTACACGGACTTTAAAGTCTTCTGAATACTTGGCCACCATCTTTTCAACACTAGAAGCATCAATCCGGTTTGGAACACCTCGATACAAGGTTAAAAAGAGGGCTGTATCGGTTTTTTCTGTCTTATAACGCTTGTCTCGAATAGCGAGATATTGTTCTAAATAAGGTTTAGCAAAGGCAGCGACATTAACCGAGTCACGTTTTCCGCCTTTACGAGTGACGTCAATCACCATCATCTTAAGATTGAGGTCTCGAAGATCAAGGTTAACTGCTTCGGAGAGACGAACACCAGAAGCGAGAAGGAGTGCAATGATGGCTAAATCTCGCTCCTTATTCTTGTTAAAGGACGATAAGGCTCGATTTGAGAGAGTTTTAGGGTATTCCTCATCTATATAATTCAAAAATCCCTCTGTTTCATCCCCTAAAAAGAGCTTTTGCTTGATATTTTCAGCTCGCGCAGCCAAGGTTTCTTTCTTTTTCTTGGTAGCAACCTTCTTCATGACATTGCGATAGAAATAAGGTTCACCTTGTTCATTTTCAACCTCCTCAGTCAAATACTTATAAAGGCTAGAAAGTGCCGAAAGGGTACGGTTAATGGTTGTTTGAGAAACCCCGTTTTTCGTCGTATTGGCATTGAGCAGAGGACGTTCACGCAAGTAAAGGATAAAGGATTCCATGTCTTTCTTGGTCATGTGCTCCAGAACCTCTAAAGGGATATTAGCCATGGTGTCAGCATCTGATATACCAGATTCTAAGACCCAGGTGAAAAATCGATCGTATTCTTTTAAGTATTCGTATAAGGTCGTAAAACTATATGGAACGGCCAGTTTTGATTGGTAATATTCTAAAACGTACCAAGGCATGACCTGTTTGAGTTTATCAATCCGTTCTAATAAGATCTCGCGTTTCATGTTTTTCTCCAAATCTTTCTATACTAGTAGTATAGCATATCCACATATATTTTTCAAGAAAATTATAGTTTTTCGGAAAGATGTTATAGAGGAGATTTAGGAATGTTCAAATAAGCTATATAATTCTAAAAAACGAATAGATTGGCTAACTGAATTATTGATCATTAATTTATTGACTTAAAAAATTTCTAAGGCTTCTACAGTTTAAGTTTATTAGAATACAATATAAAAACTCGATACCATTATTTAGGAATCGAGTTTTGATTCATATGATTCGGTCTATCATTTTAATTACTAATCTTAGACCACTAATATACAAGACATAATATAATTTATGTAAATAACTAATCCTACAACAATAAATCTTTCACTTTTCCAATTTCACTTTTTGGAATCACGAGATGAATCATATCACCTAGATACATCCTTGTAGATCCATTAACTGTCTTACTCTTACCATTATGTACCTGGGTTGTGATGAGCACATTGTGTGGTAAATTGAGTTCATGTACTTGCTTACCAGCTATTTTGTCTGATACTGGAATTTCAATTAGTGTAATTTCTCCATCATCAGTTGCTGATTCAGGTAACATTTTTTCTAGCATGGCTTCATAGACGGGCGCTCCTTTGAGCAGATCCATAACAATATAGGCAACTAGGGTCACCATACCTAAAGGCATGAGATTACGGATATCACCGACCATCTCAGTCACAAGAATCATAGCTGTCAAAGGTGCTTTTGAGATAGCACCAAAATAACCACTCATTCCAAGAATCACAAAGATAGGGAATTGCTGCTGGCTAACAAGACCAAGATTGACACAAATAACACCGACCAGAGCTCCAAGTAAGGATCCTAAAGCTAAAATAGGTAGGAAAATTCCACCAGGAAGTCCACTTCCGTAACTGATCATGCTCCAGATAAAGCGAATGATGAAGTAAATGAAGAGAATTTGAAAACTAAAATCTTGTTCTGTTAAGGATAAGACAACCTGATTTCCCCCACCAAGTATTTGTGGTAGGAAGATTCCTACTGGAATGATAAGGAGAAAGGCTAGAATAGGATAATAGGCCTTATCCAGATGAATCTTTTGACCAATCCAATCATATACTTTTCCGACATTCAGAACAGCTTTTTCATAAAGAAAACCTGAGAGTCCAAGAAAAATTCCCATAATCAGGTAAATCCAATACTGGCTTAGACTCATGAGAGGGATATCATCCGGCATATCAAGCACAGGAGTTAAACCAAAGATGAGAAGGGAAACGAAGTTTGCTACTAGACTAGCAGCCAAGGTAGAAACCCAGAAGAATCTTGAAAAATGGTGATAGACTTCTTCTACTACAAATAATAACCCCGCAATCGGTGCATTAAAGGCTGCAGCAAGACCAGCCGCAGCTCCGCTAGCAATCAAAGAACGCTCCTCAACAGGGCTAGACTTGAGCCATTTAGCAATTCCTTTTCCTCCAGCGGCACCTAGCTGAATACTGGGACCTTCACGACCGAGCATAAGCCCACTCGCAATGGCCAAAATGCCTAGAATGTATTTCTTCCAAAGGATACTCCACCAGTTGAGAGACATGAGACCTTTTAACTCCGCTTCAACTTGAGGAATACCAGAACCTTTGATATCTTTTTCTGAACGTGTTAATTTGGCACTAAGTAAGCAAATGAGGATATAAAACAATAAAATAATCAATAGATTCCGTATCAGATTTTCTTGGTCTTGATAAAATCCTTGAACGATATGAAAGCCTTTTTCTATCAAAAATCGAAATGATCCTACAATAATTCCTACGACTAATCCGACAATAATACCTCGCCCAACTTGAGCTAAGATCGTACTGGACGCGAAAGCAAATTCTTTCTTGGAACTAAGTATTTCCGACTGTTCCTCCATAATTCTCTCCTTTAATTATCTTTTATTAGTTTCTGAAACGATCGTTTTAATCGGTTCAAAACTGGTGCGATGAATAGGTGTGACACCGTGCTTTTCAATTCCTTCTAGATGCTTAGCAGTTCCATAGCCAGCATTTTGAGAAAAATCATAACCTGGAAATTCTTGGTCATAGTTTGCCATGATCTTATCTCTGGTAACTTTAGCTATAATCGATGCTGCTGCAATAGATAAGGAGTTGGCATCCCCTTTGATGATGGATGTCTGAGAAATCGGCAAATCTAATTTCATAGCATCAATCAAAAGATGTTCTAGCTGAGGTTCAAGTTGTGAGATAGCTTCCTTCATGGCTAGTTTCGTCGCTTCATAAATATTGACTTGGTCAATGACTTGATTGTCCATAATCCCGATACCGATTGCTAGGGCATTCTCTTTGACAGCCTGAAAAATCTCCTCGTGTTTTTTCTTAGGAATTTTTTTGCTGTCATTTAAACCTTTAATTTTACAATTTTGAGGTAAAATCACTGCAGCAGCCACCACTGGACCAGCTAGCGGACCACGTCCAACTTCATCTACACCTGCAATTAGAGATATCCCTTTACTATATAGATCTTTTTCATATCGAAGCATGGCTTCTAAGCGAAGATTTTCATCCATTTCTGCTTGGATGGCCTTTTTACGCTTTTCAATTTCCTTTTGTACACCTGAACGAGAATCTTTTTCAAATTCCTTAAAAAAGGGACTTTCAAGATCAGTTATCTTTGCTAATACTTCTTTTATTTCTTTAATCGTTGCCATTGAGATCATCCAATGTATCTAATGTGTAATTACCAAGTTTTCCATCACGAACTTCTTTGACAAAGAGATTGTAAAAACGATCGTAATCATCACGGAAACCAAGGATACGCGTCATGTCCATGATAATCTCTGGAGCCTCATCGTCCAGATTCATTTGTTTAAAACGTTCTTGAAGCTTTTCAGGATAATGGGTTTTAAAGTAATTGAGACCGAAAATCGTTACCTCATCCATTGGAAGTAACTGATCCTTAATTGCTCCCGTAAGGGCAAGTTTTAGTGCTACGGTTTCATCTTCGAATTTAGGCCAAAGAATCCCTGGAGTATCCAAGATTTCAAGGTCCTTATTGGTTTTAAGCCATTGTTGACCCTTAGTAACACCAGGTTTATTACCAACAACAGCAATTTTCTTACCAGCTAAACGGTTCATCAGAGTCGATTTACCAGCGTTTGGTATCCCGATAATCATGGTACGCAAGGTCTCAATTTGAATTCCACGTTCTTTTTGACGAGCAATCTTGTCTGCCATGAGTTTCTTAGCAGCATCCGTTACTACTTTTACTGTTATTTGTTCCTTAGAGTTGATAGCAAGTGTCTGAATACCTTGTGATTCAAAGTGCTGACGCCACTCTTTTGTTAATGCTGGGTCTGCAAGGTCTGCCTTGTTTAGAATCAATAACCTTGGTTTGTCCCCGATGATTTTAGTCAGCATCGGATTTTGACTAGACAAGGGCAATCGTGCATCTACTAAAACTGTCACAAAATCAACAAATTTTAAATTTTCCTGGACCTGACGACGCGCCTTTGACATATGTCCAGGAAACCATTGAATAGTTGCCATTTTATTTCCTTTTCTTCATACAAACTTATTCTATAAAACATAGATGATTACTGACTATTTTACCATATTTTGGCTAATTTTGCAGATGAATTATGTCTTTAAAAAAGGGGAATCCCCCTTTACCAAGAGGGAAAGAGGGATTTCAGTCTTATTGATGAACAGCTTGTGCTGCTGTAATTAGAGTTAGTTTGTAAACATCGTCAGAGTTACATCCACGTGAAAGGTCATTTACTGGTTTGTTAAGTCCTTGCAAAACAGGTCCAACTGCAGCAAATCCCCCTAGACGTTCTGCCATCTTGTAACCAATGTTACCAGCTTCAATACCTGGGAAGATAAAGACATTAGCTTGTCCAGCTACATTACTTCCTGGTGCTTTAAGAGCTGCAGTTTCTGGAACAAAGGCAGCGTCAAATTGCAACTCACCATCGATTTCAAGGTCAGGACGCAAGTCGTGTGCGATTTTAGTTGCTTCAACAACCTTGTCAACACTTTCACCAAAACCTGACCCCTTAGTTGAATAGCTAAGCATAGCAATCTTAGGTTCGATACCAAACATTTTAGCAGTGATAGCAGAGTTAATAGCAATTTCAGCTAGGGCATCAGCATCTGGGTTAATATTGATAGCACAGTCACCAAACAAGTAACGTTCAGTGCCACGAACCATAAGGAAGGCACCTGATGTACGGCTCACATTAGGACGAGTCTTAATGATTTGAAGAGCTGGACGAACTGTTGAAGCTGTAGAGTGAATAGCTCCTGAAACCATACCATCAACTAAGCCCATATAAACTAACATAACACCAAAGTAGTTAACATCGTTGATGAGTACTTCTCTCGCTTCTTCTTCTGTCATTTTTCCTTTACGACGTTCAACAAGTGAAGCTACCATATCTTCAAATTGTGGGTAATGTTCTGGATTGATGACTTCGTAACCTTCTGTAATTCCTTCGATTTCGAGATAGATTTTAATCTTGTCAGGGTTTCCTAGGAGTACAGGGATAACTTCTGTTTCTTTTACCAAGCGCTTCGTTGCTTGTAGGATACGTGGTTCTTCACCTTCAGGTAGAACGATGCGAGCATTTTTACCAACTAGGTTGGCTTTCAAACTTTCAAAAACTTCCATGAGTTTTGACTCCTTTTAAGATAAATTATTATTTGATAACTGTGTAATAAGTGTGTCGAAATCATCCGGCAGTGGGCATTCTAGCTCTAACTGCTCTTCTAAGAAAGGATGATAGAACGATAAGTAATGACAATGTAGAGCCTGGCGTTGGATGCCATGTTCTAAGCTTCCCCCATAAAGATCATCTCCAAGTAACGGAAATCCAATATGCGAGAAATGAACCCGAATCTGGTGGGTTCTCCCGGTGTGGAGACGAATATCAACTAAGTGAATATTCCCATAAGATGCCACGACTTGATAGGACGTATGGGCATATTTTCCACCCTTTGCTACTCGTCGAGTGATGATAGAATCTTCATCTCGGGCTATCGGAGCGATGATTTCTCCCTGAGGTTCTAGATGACCATCTCCCTTGACTAGGGCGTAATAACGCTTTTCGATAGCTTTTTTTTGCAACTGTTTATCTAATCTGGCATGCGCATAGCCGTGTTTAGCAAAAAGCATCAATCCAGAGGTATCTCTATCAAGCCGAGTCACAATATGAACCTGCTGATTCTCATAGTTTTGTTTTACATAGTAACCTTTGATAAAGTTGGCAATGGTATTGGAATGATTGACACTAGGGATTGAAGCGACTCCAAAGGGTTTGTTGATAATCAAGAAATGATCATCTTCAAATAGAATATCTAGAGGATAATCAATTGCTTCAAGTGTCTCGAATCCTTCCTCTGGCGGAATATCAATGACGACTTCATCTCCGATATCTAAGAGATAGGTTGCATTCTGCGGATGCCCGTTTACTCGAATATCACCACCTCGAAACTTAATCTTGGCAAGTAACCCTTTTGAAACTTCATGTTTTTTCAGAAAGGTTTTGACCTTGACATGTTCGTCGGCAATAAACTGAAACCTCATTCGTCCACCTCACCAATAAAGGCATCTTTAACACGATTCCAAAAACTGGTGTGGCTCGGCGTGGCTACAAAATGAATCTTGTGGTGATCAATCTGATACTCTATTTTCTCAATATTTCGGAAAGAATAAATACTATTATCGATTGAGATTGTGTGATAGTCATTTCGAGTCGGTATCAATTCTATCTTGTCTTTTTTTGGAACAATGATTGAAGAACCAAGTGTGCGGTAGATTCTGTTGTTCAAACTAGCAATTTCAGCTAATTGTAGGGCCTCTATGGTCGGGTGCAGTACTGCTCCACCAAGTGATTTATTATAAGCAGTACTTCCAGTCGGCGTTGAAACAGTTAGGCCGTCACCACGAAAGCGTTCGAAGGGAACATGGTTAATAATGACATCGGCAACCATTGTACGATCCGCTCGACGAATGCTAGCTTCATTTAGTGCTCGGAAAGACTTGACTTCACCGTTTTCGAGAAAGATTTTAACACTTAATAGTGGATAAGAAACACGAGCTCCATTATCCAATTGTAAATTTGTGACCAATTGGTCCAACTCATAATCACGATAATCCGTATAAAAACCTAAATGTCCAGTATGCACTCCAATAAACCGAACCTTATCCAGTTGATTTTCATACTTGTGAAACGCAGACAACAACATGCCATCCCCACCAATAGAAACGACAATATCTGGATTTTTATCATTCAGGATAAAATTATTCTTTTTTAATCGGTCTTTTAACTCAAATAGAACTTTCTGACTCTGAGGTTTACGGTTGGCAATTAGGTCAATTCGTTTACCTGTATTCTTCATCGGTATCGTCACTGTTTCCTACCCCGTCATTTAACTTTCTGTGCAAAGGATCAAAGAGCGCTTGTGCTTCCTGAATATCAGCACGTATTTTACTCATTTCTTCGTCTAGCTGATGAGAAATTCTGGCAGTAATCTCAAGCCTTTCTTTGATTTCCTCTGGGAAATCTCCTTGATATTTATAGTTGAGTGAATGTTCGATTGTCGCCCAAAAGTTCATAGCCAAGGTACGAATTTGAATCTCAACTAGAATCGTTTTCGCGCCATAAATGGTATCAACCGTATACTCTATAATCACATGGTAAGAACGATAACCTGACGCCTTACGATGATTGATATAATCACGTTCTTGAACAACTCTCATATCCTGTCTTTTACGAAGGATAGAAACAACCTCGTTTACGTCGTCTACAAATTGAACCATGACACGTAAACCTGCAATATCTTGCAAATCCTGTTCAAGTGTGTCATAGCCAATACCCCGACGTGCCATTTTTTCTTTGATACTTTCAATCGGTTTCACCCGACCCGTGACAAACTCGATTGGAGAATGTCGGTTTTGTTTTCTATATTGTTTTCGGATTCCTCGGAGTTTTATTTTTAATTCTCCGACAGCTTGAATGTAAGGATCTAAAAATTCTTCCCATTCTGTAATCATATAACTCTTACGTCCAATTCTCTATGCAGTTTCATTTATCTAGTTTTTGATTTTCTCATGAAAATCATATACAATAAATACAATGCTTATTATACCATAAATCGCTTTCAAATATAAAGAAAAGGTTGTAAAAATGAAACATTTAGAAATAGAAATGAAAACACTTCTCAGTAAAGAAGAATATGATCGATTGCTGGCTCAATTTTCTGAAGTCACTCCTGTTACACAAAGAAATTACTACCTAGATACGCCTGATTTTTATCTTCGCCAACATAAAATTGCTATGCGCATTCGTACGTTCGATACAAGCGCTGAATTGACTATTAAGATTCCTCAAGAAGTCGGAAATATGGAATACAACCAATCCCTTACTCTTGAGGAAGCTAAATATTGTCTTGAAAATTGTAAACTTCCTCAGGGGATGATTCTAGAAGAACTAACTAGCCGTGGACTTTCAACAAGTGGTTGGGTGGTTTTAGGTTGCCTAACTACTGTTCGTTACGAAAAAGAAACAGCAATTGGACTCATGGCGCTTGATCAAAGCCGCTACTTCGATATTGTAGATTATGAACTAGAGCTAGAAGTTGAGAATGGTGACCAAGGAAGTCTTGATTTTAAGGAGTTTTTACAAGCCAATGATATTCATTACAAGAAAGCTCCTTCTAAATTAGTGAGATTTATAGAAAATATGAAAAAAAACTGAAATTCTCTTCTTTTTTTGATAAAATAGAAGAGATAAAAAATAATAGAATCTGTGAAAGAAAACACTTTCCTTTAAAAATGTTTTTTCACCGATTTACTTAGTTTATAGAGGACGGTTTATCAATGTCAGATACAAAAAATATGAAGCTTTTTTCACTTTCATCCAATCATGAAATAGCTCAAAAAATTGCAGATGCTGCAGGTGTTCCACTTGGAAAGTTGTCATCACGTCAATTCTCCGATGGAGAAATCCAAGTTAACATTGAAGAAAGTGTACGTGGATATGATGTTTACATCATTCAGTCTACTTCTTATCCAGTTAGCAATCATTTAATGGAACTTTTAATCACAGTCGATGCTTGTGTCCGCGCCAGTGCAAATACAATTAATGTTGTCATGCCCTATTTTGGTTATGCACGTCAAGACCGTATTGCTTCTTCTCGAGAACCTCTTACAGCTAAACTTGTTGCAAATATGTTAGTAAAAGCTGGGGTTAGCCGTGTATTGACACTGGACCTTCATGCTGTTCAGGTACAAGGTTTCTTTGATATTCCTGTAGATAACCTCTATACAATTCCGCTATTTGCAAAACACTACATTGATAAAGGTTTAACTGGTCCAGATGTGGTTGTTGTCAGCCCTAAAAACTCAGGTGTAAAACGTGCTCGTAGCCTTGCTGAATACCTTGATGCTCCGATTGCTATCATTGACTATGCCCAAGATGATTCTGAACGTAGCCAAGGTTACATTATAGGAGAGGTTGAAGGTAAGAAAGCAATCTTAATCGATGACATTCTTAATACAGGCCGTACTTTCTCTGAAGCTGCTAAAATTTTGGAACGCGATGGTGCTACTGAAATCTACGCGGTATCAAGCCATGGATTGTTCGTTAACGGTGCTGCGGAGTTGTTGGATGAAGCTAATATCAAGGAAGTCTTGGTTACAGATTCTGTATTGACAGAAAGTAAAAAACCTAAGAATGTACAATATATTACCGCAAGCGAACTAATTGGTGATGCCATGGTTCGTATTCATGAAAGAAAACCAGTTAGTCCACTATTTAAATTTAAATAGAAATTAGGTGAGTTTTTGATTTATTTAGATAATGCTGCTACGACACCCATGTCATCTGCAGCTATCTCAGCAATGACTCAAGTCATGCAGGAGACTTATGGCAATCCTTCTAGTATTCATGGTCATGGGCGTCAAGCAGGAAAATTATTACGTGAAGCCCGTCAAGAGTTAGGAGGTTTACTAGGTACAAAACCCCAACACATTTTCTTCACTTCTGGTGGTACAGAAGGTAATAATACAGCTATTATCGGCTACTGTCTTCGTCATCAAAATCGCGGGAAACACATTATTACTACTGCTATCGAGCATCATGCTGTGCTTGAACCAATTGAATATCTGGTGGAAAATTTTGGGTTTGAAGTGACTATTTTAAAACCCGACAATCAAGAAATCACTGCAGATCAAGTAAAAAATGCACTGCGTGAAGATACTATTCTCGTTTCAACTATGTATGTTAACAATGAAACAGGCACTCTTTTACCAATCGCTGAAATTGGTCAGATTTTAAAAGTCCATTCAGCAGCTTATCATGTAGATGCTGTTCAAGCTGTCGGGAAGTTAGAGATTCTTCCTGAAGAACTAGGGATAGATTTCCTCAGTGCTTCTGCTCATAAATTTCACGGTCCAAAGGGTATCGGTTTCCTATACGCTGCTTCTACAGATTTTGATCCTTATCTTCATGGTGGAGATCAAGAACAGAAAAAAAGAGCAGGGACAGAAAATCTTCCCGCAATTATAGGTATGGTTGCAGCTCTTAAGGACGATATAGATCATCTTGAGGCTAACTTTAATAAAGTTCAAAAACTACAGAAAGTTTTTCTAAGTGAAATGGCTGGATCAACCTATTATCTCAATCAAGGTAAAGAGCAACTCCCTTATGTCCTAAATATCGGATTTCCGGGACAACGCAACGATCTACTACTACTTCGTTTAGACCTTGAAGGTATTTCTATTTCAACAGGTTCTGCTTGTACAGCTGGTGTTGTTCAGGTCAGTCATGTTCTTCAAGCCTTCTACGGAGAAGAATCTCCTCGCTTACACGAGTCTGTACGTGTCAGCATTTCACCTCAAAATACAGAACAAGAAATGATAACTCTTGCTAAAACTCTTAAAAATATCATCGGAGGATAAACTTAATGGCATTTGAACAAACGATTAAACTTAAAAATTGTCGTTACGAATACACACTTAGTCCAACTGTTAAAAAATTTACGCTTAAAGATAATACTTTTTTTGAAACTAAAGTTGGTAACTATGAATTAACGCGCCTACTTGAAAAAGTTCCAAATAGCGGAGAAGGATTCCAACTTAAGATTATCATCAACAAAGACTTAACTGGTGTAAAAATCAATATCACTGATAAATTTGGTCTACGTTTAGTTGATATCTTCAAATCAGAAGAAACTCATATCCACCAAGAGAAATTCTACTTTTTGATGGATAGCCTGGTTGAACGTGGCGTATTTACAAAAAGCGAAAGATAGAAGGTCATTATGTTTCGATTAACTTACAAGGACTCCTATCAAGTAGAGCGTGTGCAAGAATATGAAGACTATGAAGCTCTGATGCTCTCTCTATCGGGTTGTGTAACTCTACCTGATACTACTCATATTACTTCATTAACACATGATGGAGTTGAAATCTATCAAGGGCTTCTAGGTAACCTCTACCGCTTTTTAAGAACTTACCACGAAACGAAGATAAACTAAGAATTTTCTTAGTTTTTTTTCGTTATTGTTGCAATTTTCACAAGCTTTCTATAAAATAGTAGATAGAAAGGTTGTGATTTTGTGAAAGAAAAACAGTCTGCTATTCCTAAAGCAACAGCAAAGAGACTTTCTCTCTATTACCGTATTTTTAAAAGATTTAATGCCGAGAAAATTGAAAGAGCTAATTCCAAACAAATTGCAGAAGCGATTGGAATTGATTCTGCAACTGTTCGTCGTGACTTCTCTTACTTTGGCGAACTTGGACGTCGTGGATTTGGCTATGATGTAAAAAAGCTCATGAACTTTTTCGCTGATCTTTTAAATGATAATTCTATTACCAATGTTATGCTGGTAGGTATTGGAAATATGGGGCATGCCCTCCTCCACTACCGCTTTCATGAGCGTAATAAAATGAAAATCATCATGGCTTTTGACCTAGATGATCATCCTGAGGTTGGTACCAAGACACCCGACGGTGTTCCAATCTATGGAATCTCTCAAATAAAGGACAAAATTAAGGATAGTGATGTTAAAACTGCTATTCTTACTGTTCCTAGTGTTAAATCTCAAGAAGTTGCGGAACTTTTGGTTGATGCTGGTATCAAAGGTATCCTCAGTTTTTCTCCTGTTCACCTGCATCTTCCTAAAGACGTAGTTGTTCAGTATGTCGATCTTACTAGCGAACTTCAAACCCTCCTCTATTTCATGCGAAAAGAGGATTAGAAAGCGAATTGATTTATGAAAAAACCAGTTATTGGGATTACAGGAAACGAAAAAGCCCATCCAGACGATGAGCTTATGATGAGTTACGCTGCCAAAGGCTTTGTGGAAGGAGTTAAGGAAGCTGGAGGTATCCCCATTATCCTACCAATTGGTGATGAAGAAATGGCCGGTTACTACATTAGTTTAATTGATAAACTTATTTTAACTGGTGGACAAAATGTTGACCCTAAATACTATGGTGAGCCAAAAGCTATTGATAGCGACGATTACCACCTTCAACGCGATATTTTTGAGTTAGCCCTCATTAAAGAAGCAATCAAGCAAAAGAAACCTATTTTTTCTATCTGTCGTGGTACTCAACTTTTTAACGTAGCCATGGGCGGGTCTCTTTATCAAGATATCGAAGATCATTGGCAAGATACTTCCGCTGAATACACCACTCAGCGACTTGTCACCGAACCAGGTACTATTCTAAGAGAAATCTATGGAGAAATCTCTCATATCAATTCTTTCCACCATCAGAGCATCAAAGATTTAGCTCCCAATCTTAAGGTTGTAGCACATGATCCTAAGGATGGTATTATCGAGGCTGTAACAACTACGGACGGCTTCCCTTATCTTGGTGTTCAATGGCATCCCGAATTTCTTTTTGAGAATCGTCCAAAAGATAAAACGCTTTTTGACTATGTGGTCAATGAATTGTAAAACCTGTATATAATACAGGTTTTTTAAATCATATCCGTCTTCTCGCGGTAACTAAAGTAATCAGAATGCGAGACAATTAGATGGTCTAATAAGACCAAGCCCATTAACTCACAGGCTTCTTTAACAAGCTTGGTAACATGATTATCGTTGGGGCTAGGAAGTACTGCTCCTGATGGGTGATTGTGAACCAGAATCACAGACGTTGCCATATGCTTTAAGGCATAGTGGAGAATTTCCCGTGGTTCAGCAATACTTCTAGTAGCAGATCCGATGAAAATGGTTTGCTGATGAATAATTTGATTTTGTGTATTCAGATAGAGCGCCACCAGGTGCTCTTGTTTTTTATCCCCTAGTTCATCTTGCATCTTTTTCGCTAACTTTCGACTACTAAGGATACTCTCCATCTCTACTGTTTCACGTTTATGAATCCGATAGCCTAGTTCAATCATGGCTTGTAGTTCGATAGCTTTAACTCGTCCTATACCTGATAAAGTCTGCAATTCCTGTAGGCTCATTTTTTTTAGATCGGTTAAACATGTCAGTTGATTTAAAACCTTCTGCGCAATTTCAAAAACATTAGCTTGTTTGGTACCTGTTCGTAATAATATAGCCAATAATTCCTGATTACTCAGAGCTCCCACTCCTTCTCTTACTAATCTTTCTCTAGGTAAGAGTGAATCTTCTTGAAATGATATACTATACATAAAAATCCTCCTCACTTTATTATTCGTGAGAAGGAAGTTAAATCAGATAAATTTTATCTATTTTTAAATACTTTCAAGAGCGAGTCGAAGGTCTTCAATCAAATCATCGACATTTTCAAGACCAATGGATAAACGGATTTGATTTTTAGTTACTCCTGCTGCTTCAAGATCAGAGTCAGACAATTGAGCATGGGTTGTAGTTGCCGGATGAACGACCAATGATTTGGCATCTGCTACGTTTGCAAGGTTTGAAAAGATTTCTAAGCTATCAATCACCTTACGAGCTTCTGCTTCTCCGCCTTTAACATGGAAGGTAAAGATTGAACCAACACCTTTTGGTAAATATTTCTCCGCCAAGGCATGGTAAGGGCTATCAGCTAATTTTGGATAATTGACTTTTTCAACTTTTGGATGGTTCACAAGGAAATCAACGATTTTCTCAGCATTTTGAACATGACGTTCAACACGGAGAGATAGTGTCTCAAGACCTTGTAGGAGCAAGAATGAGTTAAATGGTGAAAGGGCAGCTCCCATATCGCGAAGCAATTGCACGCGAGCAGCAACGATAAAGGCTGCAGCACCAACATCACGAGTATAGCTGATATTGTGGTAGCTTGGATCTTCATCGACTAATTGAGGGAATTTCCCTGAAGCAGCCCAGTCAAACTTACCGCTATCAACAATGACACCGCCAATAGTTGTACCGTGTCCACCGATAAATTTAGTCGCCGAGTGAACCGAGATATCTACACCGTGTGAAAAGACATTGATAAGATAAGGCGTTGCAAAGGTATTGTCTGAAACCAAAGGAATCTGATGTTTATGAGCAATTTCAGCTATTTTTTCAATATCAGGAATGTTGATAACTGGATTACCCAAAGTTTCAATCAAAACAAGTTTGGTATTATCTTTAATCGCTGCCTCTACTTCTTCTAGATTATCAATATCAACAAAAGTTGTGGTGATTCCGTAACGAGGAAGGGTTTCTTTCAACAGGTTAAAGGTCCCACCGTAGATAGTTGAAGCTGCAACCACATGATCACCTGCGTGAGCTAGTCCAAGGATAGTATAAGTAAGAGCTGCCATTCCAGAAGCTGTGGCAAGTGCACCTACTCCGCCTTCAAGAGCTGCAATACGCTCTTCAAAGGCTGAAGTTGTTGGATTGGTAATACGAGTATAGATATTTCCAGCTTTTTGAAGGGCAAAAAGGTCTGCCCCCTCCTGTGTATCTTCAAATACAAAAGATGTTGTTTGGTAAATTGGTACAGCACGAGACTTGGTAGTAGCATCTACCACTTGTCCTGCATGCAATTGAAGAGTTTCAAATTTAAATTCACGAGTCATCATCAGACCTCCAAAGATTTCATTAAATTAATTGTATCATCTATGGCGGTCAGTTTCAAATAAAACTTTATTATATAGGATAAGAAATAGCTATGGCATTTATTAGAATTGAAAAACTTTTTTCAGATAGTTTAAAAAGTTTGTATTCGCTATTCCTATACTTTATAATGAATATAAAGGAGAAGACTATGTCAGAAATTACACATGAAATTGATTCAAACTTCGCTGGTCGTTTAAACATTTTACGTGCTGGTGTGCTCGGAGCCAATGACGGGATCATTTCCATCGCTGGAGTTGTTATCGGGGTTGCCAGTGCAACCAGTAATATCTGGATAATCTTTCTTTCAGGTTTGGCTGCCATCTTAGCGGGTGCCTTCTCTATGGCTGGAGGTGAATATGTTTCAGTATCCACTCAAAAAGACACAGAGGAAGCCGCTGTAGCCCGTGAGCAATTACTTTTGGATAAGGATATCGAAGCCGCAAAGAAATCTCTCTATGCTGCTTATCTTCAAAATGGTGAGTGTGAAACTTCAGCTCAACTTTTAGTCAATAAAGCTTTTCTTAAAAATCCACTTAAAGCCTTAGTTGAGGAAAAATACGGAATCGAGTATGAAGAGTTTACAAATCCTTGGCATGCTGCAGCATCTAGCTTCATCGCTTTTGTTCTTGGTAGTTTACCACCAATGCTTTCCATTACCATCTTTCCAAGTGACTATCGAATCCCTGCTACTGTTTTTATCGTTGCGATTTCTCTATTGATTACAGGTTACACCAGTGCCAAACTCGGGAAAGCCCCAACTAAAACAGCTATGATTCGTAACCTTTGTATCGGTCTTTTGACCATGGGAGTTACCTATCTATTGGGTCAGTTGTTTAGTATTTAAGTTAAAAATTGACGCTGAGCAAAAACTAGCTTTAAAATAAAACCACACAGTGATTTCAGTCTTGAATTCCATCAAGAAGAAAGAAATACTGTGTGGTTTTTTGAACAATAGATATTTTAGAGGCTAGATTTTTGACTAATTTTGTGAGATTCATAGTCATGAAGATGAATCCTATCTCTGTTTCGACTGCTTGTTTGTTTCTAACACGCACTCTTCAAAGCAACAATTAATCTATGCTCTACCATTTTCAGGGTTCATTTGAACGATTTTATGTCCATAGAACACTTAAAGAGCATAGGCGAACAGTGCATCTTCATAAGCATAGTTGGATGAAATCTAGGGTAACCAGTATGAGAATTTTCCTATAGAAACATTTGACTTGGGATACTGTCAACAAATAAACTAATCATTTAATATTCATGAGTTGTTAGAATATCACAGAACAGAATTACTTCCAAACTTAGCTGATTTATGTTATAATCTGTAACCATTACCAACTTAAAGACGCAATCATCAAGATAAGATACTAGGATTAAAAATTGACTTTTTTTCTATCAAAACAGGCAAATAAATCGCAATCACTTACTTTTTTCTTTAAAAGATTCATATATTTTTTTATATACCACTTTTATATCTTTTTTCTGAGAATTCAACTCTTCATTACCGTAGTCAAAATTTGCTACTACAAATCCCTCGTCAGCATTAGAAAAAGTAAAAAATTCTATTCCAATGAGTTTATTATGCTTAGAGTCCTCAATAGTGTCTCCTAAATTATTATTAAATTGCTTCACTTCTTCTTCACGAACTCCGAACCCAGAAGCAGCACCATTTGCAATGATGTTTGAAAATACTTCTTCTGAAGACGCTACTTCTTTCACAGTTATGATGTATGTAGCTTCTTCCGTTTCTACTTGTTTCACTTTATTCCATTTTTCTGTATCACTAGAAGAAACCGTAAAAACTGTTAACTCCAACGTTGGTTTATTGGTATTCTCTTTTGAGATCATTTGTTTTCTAAAAAAGAAGAAGGCAAGTAACCCAGCTACAAAGATCAAAGCAATATAAATTATCTTTTTCATACATTATCCCCTATATCTTTCATATCAATGATCACATCAACTTTATTATAGACAGCTGGATCATGCGTCGCTATAATAACATATTTGTCTTCATCTCTTTCATTTAATAATAAACGAATAATTTCTTTTCCAATCTCACCATCTAAAGCTCCTGTGGGTTCATCTGCTAAGATAATTTTACGTGGTTTCATTAACATTCTAGCAATAGCTACACGTTGAGCCTGCCCTCCAGACAATTCATATATTTTTTGATGTAAATAGTCGCTCGACAGTCCTACTTTTTCAAGTACATCAGTTATTATTTTTTTGTCTTTAGTGATAAGTTTCAAATTATCATATACTGTTTTGTTCTCTATTAAAGAATAATTCTGAAATACATATCCAACAGTATTTTTAAAGAAGGTTCTTTCTTTTATCTTCCAAATATCCTGTTCATCAACTAAAACATTCCCACTATCAATTTTTTCTAATCTTCCTATAATATTAAGAAGAGTACTCTTACCAGAGCCAGAACCTCCAATCAATGCATAGCTTTTTCCAGATTCAAATCTTAAATTTAAGTCTGTAAAGATCTTTTTTGAGCCGAAACTTTTTGAAACGTTCAAAAGATCAATTGTCATGTTTCATCTCCTTTTAAAATTTTAGTATAGCTTTCAGATAATTTTCTAAAACTCATGATTATTGACAACATCAAAACCAGCAGAGAAGCAAGACCAATATATAGCAGCTCTATTTGCCCTGTCATAAGAAATGTAAATAGAATAACCATTGTAATAGTCATCATAAAGTACTTGAGACTTGAAATTGCTATATATGTTTTTGACAGACCCAAAATGATTTTTTTCACATATTCATTCTGTTTTAGGGCAATATAAAGTTGGACATATTGATAAATGAGTATAAAGACAATACTGTAAATTATCTTCTGCAAGATTTGTGACAGTAGAATTTGGTGCTCTAAGGATTGGATCTTCAACTTCACAATTTGGTAAACATCTACTGGATTCATTGAAACATTCAACTGGGTAGTCATCTCATTTATTTTTTTTACCGCTTCAGGACTAAAAAGAGATTTATATAGTATATTACTAGCCAAAGAAAACTTGTTGTTTTCGATCATTTTGTCTGTATCTAACACAACAACAATGTTATCTTTGCTATCTGCTACACTTGCCATTGGAAAAATATCTTTATTTTTATGATCGATATCAGCATCCTCATTGAAATAAAAAATTTTTTCACCATCAGGAATTATTTGTACTGCAAGTTCTTCTTTTGTATAGTTTGTTCCAATAAATTGTTCTGCTACAACTGTATTCTCAATAGATTTCTGGTTTTCTTTCCATTTTTCAGGAATATAGATGGTTGCTATCTTATTATCTAAAAGATGATAGTTTGTTCCATTCACTTTATTTTGTAGGTTAGCACCTGTTTGATTGATATAAATCAGATCTTTATTTATTTCTGGGTTCGTTATTCCATCATTTTCTAATTGTTTAGAAAAGTCTTCTAAAGCATGAGATGTATCTGGAACATAGGCCGAGGATCGTTCTATATATAAATAATCTAAGTTTTTTAAGGAAGCAGCTATCTGTAGATACTGACCATCCGAATCACTTACTTCTCCATTTTTAGCAGAGTTATTTTCAATTCCAAGGAACTCAATCCTTCTCCAGTCTTTTACTGTGTCCCATGGTACTAAATTCTGTATCTGTATGTTAATACTGGATTGGCTACTCTTTGTTTCTTGTAAAAAAATTCCTGATACAACGATAATAATCGAAATAATGGCAAGCCATACGACAAAAATAAGCTTGTTTTTCGCCTTGTTTTTGATAATTTCAATGGGCTTTTCAATCTGAATCGTCAACCAAAATAAAACAAAGGTGATGAGATCAATGATTTGAAATAGTATAAAATTCGTTATAAGCAGAGAGAAAAATAACTTAGAACTATAGGTTAAGAAACCATTTCCCAAAAAAGAACTGTAAGAAATCATCAATAAAGCCATCATAATCAGTTCAAAAATAAGAGAAATGCCATACTCTCTTCTAAGGTCGTATACAGGCAAGCCCAAAGAACGTCGTATCACTCCTTCTTTGATCTGCCTCGTCCTAACAACAAATAAAACAACTAATAAAGTTAAGTAAATGGAACCCATTAACAGTATTCTTAAAGTTCCAGTAAATTGTAAGATTCCTCCTATATACCAAGGATAAGCCATATAGACTGTTTGTAGTCCTGTCATCGTAAGTGGTTTCAAACTGTCTACATCCATTTCCCCAAGGGTGTAATACATCCCTATTATCGGTACTGACTTTAACTGTTCATTGTTTGCATCATCGAAATTTACATACTTCAACTGACCCGAACTCTGAACAATCGGCTTGTAAATGGTAACATTTTCCGTTTTTGATAGGTCACGAATCATTTCGTAAATTTCGTTATTAGAAAGATTGCTTTTCCCTTGAATAGAAAAAGCACCATCAATTGGTAAAGGTATGGGCGTTTCGGTATCGCTAATAGTGACCAGACCAATTGCAGCAATCAAACAAAAGAAGAATCCAATGATACATAATTTTAATTTCATAAGCACTTACCATATCTTTTCATTGGGACTCTTGTTTTCATAAATTATTTTTAGAATCCATAATAATCCCAATATGCATTTAAGCGAACATCGTTTCAAGATTTTTTCTTGAAATGTCTATCTATAATCTTTTTTATCGTGAACTTTAACGTTCCCAAAATATTCGTTGGGGTTAATACTATGATTCCTTGACAAACACTTCTTATTATATTTGAACAATCTTGCGATAACTTCTTGAAGTAATCATAAAGATAAGTACGTAGATGAGGGCAAAGATACTACAAATGGAAAGTGTTACACTTAACATCATAGCTGTATCCACACCACCAATAGCCTTGAGAATCAAACTCAACATGTGATAGGCAAAAGCAAGGTGTAGGAAGGCAAAGATTACAGGGAGGAAGAAGACAGTCAAAACCTGCTTGTTAATGGTTTGCTTGATTTGTTTTTGATCCAAACCAACCTTTTGCAGGATGACAAAGCGTTCACGGTCTTCATAACCTTCTGAGATTTGTTTATAGTAGATAACCAGTACAGTACCTATCATAAAGATGATAGAGAGGAAAATACCAATAAAGAGGACACCTCCATAGAGAACATTCATTTGGGCAATTGCATCACTTGAACCATTACCCCCGTAAACCATAGCATCTTCACTCTTGAGATTATGACTAAAATTGTTCACATACGCATCAAAATCATCAGTTAGCTTTAACTGTTCCTCTTGACTAGCAGTTACATCCATACCACCGTAGAACTGAGTGTAGACAGCAGAATCTTGGTATTTATCTAAAAAGCTTTGAAGATCTGGTACAACAAGGTAGTTATAATCTGAAATCAAAAGAACATACTGGTTTGAAACATGATTGATGACAAAATCTTGCTGGATTGCTTCCTTGATCGTATAGTTCTGGTTGTTCAGACTAAATGCTTTCTGACCTTTAAGTTGATCATTTCGAGCCCAAAGTCCTACTTCATTACCAGTAAGGTTTAGCTTTTGTCCAGTCATTTTTTCATAATCTTTTTGATCAAAAACCAGAAAGACTGTCTTAGGCATGACATTGTTTTGCCCTTTTTCAAAGGTGGTTAATTTGGTCCCCTCTTGACTCGAAAGACCGAAACTTGCATAATTGAGGACGTCCTTATTGCTGATCGTTAGGTTCTTTTCGCTAGCGTATTGAGTCAAAAGCTTGTCTAAATCCTCAACTTCTACATGTTGTCCCTTAACATCAAAATCATGAGGATACATGAGTTTTTTCATATTCTCAGATCCGTTGTAGATACTAGTAGCTGCTGACATAGTAACCAAAACCATGGTTGAAAGGATGGCAATGGTTGCTAATCCGACAGCATTTTTCTTCATACGAAAGATAAGATTCGAAACAGAAATGAGGTTGTTTGGTTTGTAGTAGTACCTCTTGTTTTTCTTGAGCAACTGTAAGAAAACTGTAATACCTGCATTGAATAGGAGGTAGGTTGCAAAAATGACCAACATAACGGCTATGAAGAAAGTTAAGACCGCTGAAACTGGATCTTTTACGCTTTGTGCTAGGTAGTAGCCACCACCTAGAGTAATTAGCCCTACAAGTGTCTGAAGAACTAGGAAACGCCCCTTCTTCTCACCCTTTGCTTTTTCTCTAGAAAGCTGTAGAGCATCCATACGGATAATGCGTACAGCGTTCAGGAAAACGATGACTAAAAAGATAAAACCGAATACCAGAAGGATTGAAAGCACTACAGACCATTGGAAGGTTGCAACTAACTCTACCTTCATCTTTGCAAGTTTAAGTAGTAAAGCGAAAATCAGATTATCAAAGAGGGCACCAATTCCAATCCCGGCAGTGACTGTTACTAGCCCAAATATCAAGAGTTCCTTAAAGGTCATACCAATCAAATGGCGCTTTTCTAAGCCCAACATGCCATATACACCCAGTTCTTTTGAGCGATTTTTCATGACAAAACTATTGGCATAAAGCACGATAATGGCAGATGCAAATGTCACAACGACAAGACCTAGTTGTAGGGTAAATTGAATAGCTGATGCACCACGTAAATCCACAATTTTAGGATTAAAGGCTAGAGAGTAAAAGAGATAGCTGATAGTGACTGCCAAAATGACAGACAAAGCAAACGGATAATAGAGTTTGCGGTTTTTGATTAAGTTGGATATGGCCAACTTATTGGTTAATCGAAACATACTAGTTCACCTCACTTGCCATAACAGTCAAGGTGTCAGAGATTTCTTGGAACATCTGACGATCCGTCTTTTCACCACGGTAGATTTGATTATAGAGAATACCGTCCTTGATGAAAAGAACACGTTTTGCACGGCTAGCTGCTGCTGTTGAGTGGGTCACCATGAGAATGGTTTGCCCTTGCTCGTTGATCTGATCAAAGATATCAAGGAGGGCTGCAGATGATTTAGAGTCTAGGGCACCTGTTGGCTCGTCCGCAAGAAGAATTTCTGGTTCTGTGATGATAGCCCGTGCAACTGCTACCCTTTGTTTTTGCCCTCCAGAGATTTCATAAGGGTACTTCTCTTGCAATTGATTGATGCCAAGATTTTCAGCCGTTACGACCAATTTTTTCATCATTTCTGTAATAGGCTTTCTAGACAATACCAAAGGGAGTAAGATATTGTCTTTAACAGAAAGCGTATCTAACAAATTGAAGTCTTGGAAGACAAAGCCTAACTTTTCACGACGGAAGCTTGATGCTTCAGAATTTTTAATGGTAGCTGTGTCAGTTCCGTTTAGGAAGACCTGCCCACGCGTTGGCTTGTCAAGCATAGCAAGAATATTGAGTAGAGTAGATTTACCAGATCCAGACTCACCCATGATAGCGACGTAGTCGCCTTTTTCAACGGTAAAGTGAATATCTTTCAGGGCTTCTACTTGGTTGCCTTGGAATCGTGTTTTATAAATCTTTTGAACGTGTCTTACATCTAATAATGTCATGATAATCTCCTTTTTAATATTCCATTAATTGAAACTGAGCCTGCATAATAGAGCAACCGAGCTGAACTCGCTCGATCTCTTTTGGACTTGGTTTACTTGTTTGTTTCTTTTGTAAAATATTTTTCATAGTATTGCTACTTTATCTTTCTGATATAAGTGTACTCTAAAAAAAGAGTTGGTTCCATAACATAACCTTACAAAAGAGGTCTGTAATCTTACATTTTTGTAAGATTGGATTATTTTTTTGATATGAACTACTATTAGTTTACCACAAATTTTTAAGCAAAAGAAAAACCCTTGATACTACAAGGGTTTAATACTTCAAATGAATGGTAATATGGTTACCAAAACCAACCTTCATTATCATTAATTGGTTCAGCCTCTTTAATCTTACGTGGGCCAGTTCCATACATTTCTGCTTCGATATCTTCCTTTGTTGGCAAGATAGAGGCTAGGATGATGTAGATGATGATTCCAAGTCCGAAGTTTGCGATTGTAAAGATAGCAAAAATAAAGCGCACAAGAGTAACATCAAGGTCCCATTTATCAGAGATTCCAGCAAGTACTCCTGATATCATACGATTTCGTCTCATTTTATAAAATTTTCTATTCATGATTTTTACCTCTTTCGGTATTCTTGAAATAAGTATAACATGAACTAAAACACCCTGCATCAGTCCTTAGGCGGATTTTGCAAAATGAGTTTGCCACGACAGAGACCACAAAGATAACGTTTAGTATCAATTCGTCGCTTTCGTTGATAGGTTTGGTGACAAGTCTGACAAGTATAGACTAGAACTGGAGTTTGAATGACACTTGATAAGGGAGGAACAAAGCGGAGCCCGTCTACTTCTTTTAACAGTTTCTTAAAGGCTACATCTTTATGTTTATACCCCTTGCCCTCATAGTATAGATGATAATGACAGAGTTCGTGACGGACAATTTTCCGAAAAACCTCTAAACCAAGTTCTTGATAGACTTTTGGATTAAAATCCAAATGCCCATCCTTTGGAAAGAATCGCCCACCTGTCGACCGTAGGCGAGTATTCCATTGAGCTTGGTGTTTGAAAGGTTTCCCAAAGTCTTCTAAAGAAACTTGTCGAACGTAGTTAGTTAGATTCATCTGGTGCAAGGAGCGACAGATTTACTTTTTCTCGTTGGACATCAATCTTCTTCACCCAAATGGTTACCAAATCACCAACTGAAAGGACTTGACTCGGATGTTTGATGAATTTCTTGCTCATGTGAGAGATATGAATCAGGCCATCCTCGTGAATACCAATGTCAACAAAGGCACCGAAGTCAACGACGTTACGGACAACGCCCTCAAGCTTCTGGCCAACTTTCAAGTCTTTGATATCCAAGACATCCTGACGAAGGACTGGAGCATCAAAAGAATCACGGAAATCACGACCGGGTTTTAGAAGGTCTGCAATAATATCTTTGAGAGTTTCTTGACCGAGGTCTAATTCTTTGGCCATTTCCTTGATAGAAATAGATTTTAGTTTGGCTTGTGCTTCTTCATTTAAGTCTTTAATGTCCAAACGTTTGAAGAGTTCCTTAACAGCAGCATAGTTTTCTGGGTGAACACCTGTGTTATCAAGGATATTGCTACTTTCAGGGATACGGAGGAAACCTGCAGCCTG
This sequence comes from Streptococcus infantis, assembly GCF_047463175.1. Lineage (GTDB taxonomy): Bacteria > Bacillota > Bacilli > Lactobacillales > Streptococcaceae > Streptococcus > Streptococcus infantis_AC. Next base: position 241,944 of record NZ_JASHEJ010000001.1, on the reverse strand, counting down.
TTCAAACGCTTTAGCACCTAATCGAGGGACTTTCTTGATTTGGGCGCGTGAAGTGATTTTACCTTCTTCTTCACGATACTTGACGATATTTTCAGAGATTGTTTTGTTAAGCCCAGCTACGTGCGAAAGTAAGGCTGTACTTGCTGTATTGACATTGACACCAACTTGGTTAACTACTGTATCAACAACAAAGTCTAGACTTTCAGACAGTTTCTTTTGACTAACATCGTGCTGATATTGACCGACACCGATGGATTTGGGATCGATTTTAACCAACTCAGCAAGTGGGTCTTGCAAGCGACGAGCAATCGAAATAGCAGAGCGTTTCTCAACGGTTAAATCAGGAAACTCTTGACGAGCAAGTTCACTAGCTGAGTAGACAGATGCACCGCTCTCATTTACAATGACATAGCTGACCTCAGGAAAATCTTTAAGTACTTCAGCTACAAAGGCTTCGCTCTCACGACTAGCAGTACCATTACCGATAGCAATGATTTCCACACCATATTGGCCAATTAAATCTACCAGATCTCTCTTTGCTTCTTCAATCTGACGAGCTGAAGCTGGTTTAACGGGATAAATGACTTGCGTTGTCAGCATCTTCCCAGTCGCATCTACAACTGCAAGCTTGGCACCTGTACGAAAGGCAGGGTCAAATCCAAGGACCACGCGCCCCTTAAGAGGTGCAACAAGGAGAAGATTTCGAAGGTTTTCTGAGAAGAGTTGGATAGCTCCTTCTTCTGCCTTTTCTGTTAATTCTGTACGAATACGGCGCTCAATAGCTGGTAATACTTTTTTCTTGACAGATTGCTGAATAACTTCGTCAATATAAGCATTCTTAACTTTAAAACGACCACTAAAGAAAGATAGAATCCGATCAGTCGCATGCTCAAAGCCAATTTTCAAAATGCCTAGCTTCTCACCACGATTAAGGGCAAGCGTACGGTAACCTTGCATGTTTGCAACTGTTTCTGAGAAATCGTAATAAATCTGAAAGACTTGTTTTTCATCAAGACTCTCATCTTTGACTTGAGAAGTAATCTTAGAGCGTCTAAGTACCTCTTGATAGGTCATTGAACGTAAATGAACATCCTCAGATAGTGCTTCAACCAAGATGTCTACAGCCCCAGCCAAAGCTTCTTGAGGAGTCTCGAAACCTTCACAGACAAATGCTTCTGCTTCTTTTTCTAGGTCAGAAACATTTTGTAAAATCAAGCGAGCAAGTGGAAAAAGTCCAGCCTCACGCGCAATCGTTGCCTTGGTTCGACGTTTCTCCTTATAGGGAAGATAGAGTTCTTCTACATCTGCGAGTTTTTCAGCTGATAGAATTGCTTCTTCTAACTCCTTAGTTAGCTTGCCTTGCTCTTTGGTTTTTGCTAAGACCGCTTCCTTTCGATCATTTAGAGCAGTTAAACTCTTATCGAGGTCGATGATAGCCTTAATGGCAACCTCATCTAGACTTCCGGTCATATCTTTCCGATAACGGGCGATAAAGGGGATAGTTGCTCCTTCTGCTGTCAAAGACAAGACAGTATCAATCTGCTTTAAAGTTACACCCAAATCTTGGGAAATTTTTTCATATTTTTTATCCATAAAACTATTATACCATAAGGAAGAAAGCTTGTTTTCATTAATTTGTTGCTTTATTTCAACTTTATAAAGATAAAAGCCATGTTTATTTTAAAATCCAACTATTTCTTAGAAATAATAGTATAATAGTGTTAACTAAAAGAATCGAGGTATGCCTTATGGCTGTTAAATTTACAAAAACTGATGACTTAGATAAGATGTTCGAAGAATTCGCTAAACTACCTGATTTGAAGCAAGTAACATTTCCAGACGACAAAGAAAAGAAAGATAAGGCAGAAAAGAAAAAATAGATGACACTCATTCAAAGTTTACCTTCTAGTGTGTTACAAGCTGGCGCCATTTTTCTTTCAATTATCATTGAAGCTTTACCCTTTGTCTTAATCGGTAGCATCATCTCTGGTGCCATTGAAGTCTATGTCACACCTGAGAAGGTTTATAAATTTCTCCCTAAAAATCGCTTGGGGAGAATCTTTTTTGGTAGCTTCATCGGTTTCCTCTTCCCTTCTTGCGAGTGTGGAATCGTTCCAATCATCAACCGCTTTTTAGAAAAGAAGGTTCCTAGCTATACAGCTGTTCCCTTTCTAGTAACCGCTCCTATCATTAATCCTATCGTACTTTTTGCGACTTATTCAGCCTTTGGTCATTCAATTCAAATGGTTTTTCTAAGAGCTTTGGGCGCTATTCTAGTTGCTACTATATTGGGTATCTTTCTTGGTTTTGTCTGGGAGGGACCTATCCAAAAAGAAAATAGATTGGCTTGTCATGAGCATGATTTTTCTCACTTGAGTAAAAGTCAAAAAATCCTTCAGGTATTCATTCAAGCTATTGATGAATTCTTTGATATGGGACGTTATTTGATCTTTGGCTGTCTGTTTGCCAGTATAGTCCAAGTTTATGTTCCAACTCGTATCCTGACATCTATCAGCGCAACACCACTACTTGCGATTGTTCTTCTAATGGTTTTGTCCTTCCTTCTATCACTCTGTAGTGAAGCGGATGCCTTTATCGGATCTTCTCTTCTATCAAGTTTTGGCTTTGCTCCAGTTCTTGCCTTTCTGGTTATAGGTCCCATGCTTGATGTCAAGAACTTACTCATGATGAAGAATTATCTCAAAACTCGCTTTATTTGGCAATTCATGACAATTGTAACTCTTGTTGTTCTTGTCTATTCTTATCTAGTTGGGGTGATGCTATGATTCGATTTTTTATCTTATTTGGCTATTTTATCTTAACCCTTTATCTGCACCTATCAGGTAAGCTCAATCAGTATATAAACCTCCACTACTCTTATCTGGCTTATATCACTATGTTTTTATCTTTGCTACTAGCCATTGTCCAATCCTATATTTGCTTCAAGCGTTTGAAAGAACATAGTCACTTACATAGTTTTTCAGCCAAGCTTGCTAGTTTAGTCCTCTTAAGTTTGCCCTTATTAATTGGATTTACATTTCCAACTGTTACTCTGGATTCACAAACAGTATCGGCAAAAGGATATTATTTCCCTTTGTCGGAGGGAACTGACAAGGCAATCCAAGCAAGTGAAGGAACGAGCAGTCAGTATCTTAAGCCGGATACCAGTCGCTTTTATTCACAAACAGCTCATGAAAATATCATTCGGAAGAGTGCTGATAAATACTTAGCTCAATCTAGGATAGTTATCAATGATGAAAATTACCTGGAGGTCATGGAAGCTATCTACGATTTTCCAAACGAATTTGAAGGTAAGGAAATAGAGTTTACTGGCTTTGTCTACAACGATCCAAATCATACCAATAGTCAATTTGTTTTTCGCTTTGGTATTATGCACTGTATCGCTGATTCAGGAGTTTTTGGCCTTTTGACTACAGGAAACACCAATCAATATGAAAATAACACCTGGGTGAAAGTCAAAGGTAAGATTAGCAATCACTACCACAAAGAACTCAACCAAGTCCTCCCAACCCTTGAAGTCCAGTCCTTCATCAAAGTAGACAAACCAGAGAATCCTTATGTTTACAAAGAATTTTAAAAAGTAGCCTGAGGGGGCTACTTTTTCTTGTTTAGTAAGGTTGAATGTTTGACATATTCAAAATATTAGATTTCTGCATTACAGAATTCTAATACTATCTATTTATCTATTTTTTTCTTATAGGATTTAAACATCCAAGCTTAATTGTTGCCATTAACTCTAAATGAATGTTCAGAAATCCATTTGGTGTAGCTAGATAATCTTTCATCTGTTAAGGATTCTACTGCAATAGTTACACACATATCGACCGCTTCCTCAACTGTTACAGAAAAAAGATAGCCATTCAACTGTAGAAATTTCACCAATACGAAGAAAGCAGTTCGTTTATTAGCGTTTGCAAAAACATGCTTCTTGATCAATTGGACAAATAGTATCGTTGCCTTATCAAAAATTGTTGGATAAAGAGGTATGCCAAAGACGAATTGTTCTGGTAAATTGACAATCATATTTAAGGCAGAAGGACTAACTGTTTGAATTTTTTCATTAGGTGAATACCGTTGAATTGCTAAAGAATTGATTTTCTCGATTTGCCTTTCTGTCAGATAGACTGTCATTTTTCCACCAAAGCTTTGAAAACATCATCATATTCATCAAAAATTTTGTCCAAATTTAAGTCAAAGGCTTCATCAGATACATAAGAAATCTGATGTCCAGACTCTTCGGGAGTAAAGATAATTTCACCACTTGGTAACAATTTTGCTTCGTATTTAACACCACTTGGAATATTGAATTCACTTGGAATGGTAATGGTGATTGAATTTCCTTGTTTTCTTGTTTTTACTACCATCTGATTTCCTCCTTTGAAGTATTATAACAAATAATTACCGTAATTACAATGATAGAATATCATTTAAAATAATTCAGCTTGAGAAATTTCTGCTAAGAACTCATCCAAATAAACCGAATATGTATTTAGATCAGGCGCTTTGTGGTCGTTCATTGCTTGACCATATCTACCGTCATAACGACTTAATTATTAAAGGAAAAATTCATTGAGAGCTTCCCAGTCTTTCTTCTCCTCAGTAATGCTATGTTCATTTTATCAGATTTCTAATACTTTATCAAAAATTAATATAGTATATAAAGAAAAAGCCTCTTGGAGGCTTTTTCTCATCTGACAATATCTTTATACATATCTGGTCTTCTGTCTCTAAACAAGCCCCAATTTAGGCGCTCGCTTGCTCCTTTGTCAAGGTCATAAGTGGTTAAGAGGATTGCTTCATCTTGTCGTTCAGCTTGACTTAAAATAGCTCCTGTTTCATCGGTCATAAAGGATGAACCGTAGAAATTAAGACTGGAACTTTGTCCTCCATTTTCCTCGCAAGGAGTGACTTCTTCCAAACCATAACGATTAGCAGCAATAACTGGCACAATATTTGCTGCTGCATGTCCCTGCATGGTACGTTGCCAATGACCACAACTATCTGTATCCAAAATCGGCTCCGAACCAATGGCTGTTGGATAAAAGAGTAATTCTGCACCATTTAGTGCAAGGCAACGGGCTGTTTCTGGGAACCATTGGTCCCAACAGATGCCAATACCAATCTTAGCATAGCGAGTGTCCCAGACCTTGAAACCAGTATTTCCAGGAGTAAAGAAGAATTTCTCCTGATAATAATGGTCATCTGGTATATGAGTTTTACGATAAACTCCTAGTACTTCTCCATCTGCATCAATGACAGCAATAGAATTGTACAAGACATTACCATCTTTTTCATAGAAACTGATCGGTAAAACGACCTTTAGCTCCTTGGCAATCACTTTGAAATGCTGAATAGCCGTATTTTCTGATACCGACTGGGCATACTGGTAATAGTCATACTGACGCTCCTGACAGAAATAGGGACGTTCAAATAATTCTGGTAAAAGAATGATCTGGGCTCCTTGCTCAGCAGCTTGACGGACTAAACGTTCAGCTGTTTGGATATTGGTTTCCACATCCTTAGCGCATTGCATCTGAATAGCTGCAACCGTTACATTTCTCATCTTTTTCTCCTATTCTGGAATTTGTTGGGTAATACAGTGGATATTTCCACCACCTAATAGAATATCTCTTGCAGGAATTCCGACAACTTCACGGTCTGGGAAACACTGAGTCAGAATATCCAAGGCTACTTGGTCGTTAGCATCCTGAAATTGCGGTACTAAGACAGATTTATTGGCGACATAAAAATTCACATAGGAAGCTGCTAGTCTTTCACCTGCATAACGCTCCTCTTCGCCTTCTTCATAAGTATAGCCCGGCAAATCCTCCTCTGTAACTACTTGATGAATAGCTGGGATTGGAAGTTTATGGATGGTGAAACTCCGGCCTTTTGCATCGGTTTCCTTCTCTAAAAGAGCTAGATCTGCTGCAGACATGGCATACTGAGGATCATCTTGGTCGTCCGTCCAAGCTAAAACAAGCTCTGCAGGACCAACAAAGGCAGCAACATTGTCGACGTGTTCATTTGTCTCGTCTTGATAAATACCGTAAGGCAACCAGATAACTTTTTCAGCACCAAGACTCTCTAGTAAGGTCTCTTCAATCTCCTCTTTAGTCAGGTGAGGATTACGACCAGGACTGAGCAAACAGCTTTCTGTGACAAGAATGGTTCCTTGACCGTCACTATGAATAGCTCCGCCTTCCAGTACAAATGGTTTGGCATCATAAACAGGTATATCTAAGACTTCTGCAAAACGACTGGCTACTTGGTCATCTGCTTCATAGTCTTGGTAGAGACCATCAACAGCACCACCCCAGGCATTGAAAGACCAATCTACCGCCAACTTTTCCCTTTGATCATTGAGGAGAATAGTTGGACCAGTATCACGTGCCCAGGCATCATTTGTCTGAATATCTAGATAAACAACATTGTCTCCAAGATAGGATTGTGCTTCAGATAGATAGTCCTGGTCTACTAAAAGGTAGACTGTTTCCCCCTGAGCAATCGTTTTGATAATCTGGGTAAAAGCTTTTTTTGCAGCTTTTCCTTGAAAAGTCCAAGAGCCTGGTCGAGTAGGCCATATCATGAGAGTCCCATGATGGGGTTCATACTCTGCAGGCATACGATAACCTAATTTCTTTGGGCTGTCCATCATGATAATCTCTCCTTAAAGTCTTGGTAGCCAAATGCTTTGACTAGACTGCACTCGCCCTTTTTATCCATGAGATACAAACTTGGAAGCCCGATACCGTTAAAGGTATTATTCTTAACAAAAGAGTAGATTGCCATGTCTTCAAAATATAGTCTATCTCCAATCTCAACTGGATTCTCAAAGCTATAGTCACCAATAATATCCCCTGTTAGGCAGGTATTGGAAGAGAGTCTATAAGTATAAGGTTTTTCTTGCGCTTCAAATCCATCTCTCAATGGTGGGCGATAAGGCATCTCAAGTACATCTGGCATATGACAACTTGCTGAAGCATCTAACACCAAGGTCTCAATCCCGTTTTCAACAATATCCAAGACTTCTGTCGCTAGATAGCCCGCATTAAGGGCAATAGCTTCTCCAGGTTCAATGTAGACGTCCACGTTATAAGTTTCTCGAATGCGTTTAATCTCAGAAATCAGTAAGTCCACATCATAGTCAACTCTTGTAATATGATGACCACCACCCATGTTAAGCCATTTAACTTGATGCAAATAGGCACCAAACTGGTCTTCTACTGCTTTCAAAGTTGTTTGCAAATCATCTGCCCCTTGCTCACAGAGGGTATGAAAATGAAGTCCGTCAACCAATTCCAATAAATCACTTGGGATCTTGTCTGATATCACTCCAAAACGAGAGCCAGGAGCGCAAGGGTCATAAAGCGCGTGGTCACCTTGTGTTGAACATTGTGGATTAATGCGCAAACCGACACTGATACCAGCCTCACGACAAAGTTGACCATATTTTCGTAGTTGTCTCTCTGAGTTAAAAACAATATGATCAGATATTTGCAGTAGCTCTTCCATATCTGATTCCTTGAAAGCAGGCGCAAATACATGAACTTCTCCTGGGAACTCTTCTCTAGCTAGCTTAGCTTCATAGAGTCCACTAGCTGTCGTACCTGACAGATACTGACTAATCAAAGGATAGGTTTTATAGAGAGAATAAGCCTTTTGAGCTAGCAAAACCTTACAACCAGCTCTTTCCTCAACCTCTTGTAGAATGCTACAATTTTCTTCTAGTTTTGCTAAATCAATGATATAAGAAGGCGTTGGTACTTGTTCTAACTTCATTAGTCCACCATTTGTGGATTTTCAACCACAACCCATGGCAAACCGTATTGATTCAAAGCTTCCATGAATGGATCTGGATCCAACTCTTCAAGGTTATAAACTCCTGGTTGTTTCCAAGTGCCATCCATGACTAATTTTGTCCCAATCATAGCTGGAACACCTGTTGTGTAAGAAATTGCTTGTGAACCAACCTCAGCGTAGCATTCCTGATGGTCGCAGACATTGTAGATGTAAATAGTCTTTTCAACGCCATCTTTGACACCTGTAAAGATACAGCCGATATTGGTTTTACCAACGGTGCGTGGGCCAAGGCTTGCAGGATCTGGAAGCAAGGCTTTCAAGAATTGGATTGGAACGATTTCTTGGCCATTGAAGTTAATAGGATCTGTACGAAGGAGGCCAACGTTTTCCAAGCATTTCATGTGAGTTAGATAAGATTGACCAAAAGTCATGAAGAAACGAATGCGTTTGACTCCTGGAATGTTTTTGGCCAATGATTCAATTTCTTCATGGTGGAGGAGATACATGTCTTTTTTGCCAACTTGAGGAAAATCATACTCACGCTTGATAGACATAGCTTCGACTTCTACCCATTTTCCATCTTCCCAGTAAGAACCTGGTGCAGAAACTTCACGTAGATTGATTTCTGGGTTGAAGTTTGTCGCAAAAGGATAACCGTGGTCACCACCATTACAGTCTAAAATATCGATATAGTGGATTTCGTCAAAGTAATGTTTGAGTGCATAAGCTGAAAAAACGCTGGTTACACCTGGGTCAAAACCAGAACCAAGAAGAGCTGTCAATCCTGCTTCCTTGAATTTTTCTTGATAAGCCCATTGCCATGAGTAGTCAAAGTAGGCTGTAAAACCAAGTTCCTTACAACGTTTCTCATAAATAGCACGCCATTCAGGATCTTCTGTGTCCTCAGCCTCATAGTTAGCAGTGTCGATATAGTGCACACCTGTTGCCAAACAAGCATCCATAATAGTCAAGTCTTGATAAGGCAAAGCTACGTTCAAAACAGCTTCTGGTTTGTAGCTTTCGATCAAGGCAATCACTTCTTCTACCTTGTCAGCATCAAGAGCAGCTGTCTCAATCTTAGTATTTGTTTTGCCTTCTAATTTAGCCTTCAAGTCATCACATTTTGACTTGGTACGGCTAGCAATCATAATTTCTTTAAACGTTTCGCTATCTTGGCAAATCTTTGAAATAGCAACTTGGGCAACTCCCCCACATCCAATAACTAATAAACGACTCATTTTTTTCCTTCCTCTTCTTCTAAAATGTCTTCTACATACTTAGGCAACATAAAGGCACCAATATGCAAGTTTGCAGTGTAATATTCTGTAAATAACTGGCGTTTTTTCCAGCCTCCCTTATCAAAATCTTTGACAGGGTGATATTTTTTCGATGCAAATCCAAACAACCAATAGCCAGCTGGGCTAGTTGGAATATGGGCCTGATAGACCCGACTGATTGGAAAGGCTTGATTGACCTTGCGGTGCATGCTTCGGCAAGCTGACTCATCTTCGTCAAAGAAGGGACTACCATGCTGGTAAATCATGATTCCGTCCTCTTTGAGAGCACGGTAACTATTGCCGTAAAATTCCTTGGTAAAGAGCCCTTCCGTATGGCCAAATGGATCTGTCGCATCGTTAATGATAATGTCGTAATCATCTTCACAATTTCTCAAAAATCTAAGCCCATTTTGGTAGTAAATGGTGACGCGAGGATCATCAAGTCCTGCAGCAAAGTCTGGAAAATATTCTCGACAAACCTCAACCAGCATCTCATCTGGTTCTACAATATCGATTTGTTCCAATTCTGGATAGAGTGTTAATACTTGGGCAACACCACCGTCACCACCCCCAATAACCAAGACTTTCTTTGGATTGGGATGGACAGCCATAGGAACGTGAACTGTCATTTCGTTGTAGACAAAGTCATCTGCATCTGAAAACAAGACATGCCCATTTAAAATCAAAATCTTCCCAAAAGCTGGAGTATCTAATACTTCAATATCCTGCCACTCACTTTTTCCAGCATAGAGTTGTTTAGCAGTTCTAAGCGACAATTTCACATCTGGAGTATGAACTTCAGAAAACCATAAATCCATCTAGTTCTCCTTTCTTTCAATAACATTGATGTGGTTGACCTCTGGATCTTCCGTTCCTTGGAGGGAACAACCACGTTCCTTTGCAAATTTGATATAATCGACAATTTCTCGTGTAATCCGTTCACCTGGCGCTAGGATTGGAATTCCTGGAGGATAACACATGACAAATTCCCCACATACCTGGCCAATGGACTCGTCTAATGTTAAGCTTCTTCTATCTGCATAGAAGGCTTCCTGAGGAGATAGCACCAACTCAGGCTGGATATATTCGCCAGCAATCAAGTCCTTTCCATCTCGCGAGTAGAGTCTCTTGATATCAGCCAAAGCACCTACCAAGCGTTCAATGTCTTGAATGCGGTCACCAATTGAAATGTAGGCCAAGATATTGCCGATATCACCAAACTCAATTTGAATGTCATATTCATCCCGTAAGAGATCATAAACTTCAATCCCTGTTAGACCAATACCCTGAGTGTAAACTGACAGCTTGGTTACATCAAAATCACAAACCGATACACCATCTACTAGCTCTTTTGAGTAGGCATAGTAGCCACCGATGGCATTGATTTCACGACGAGCGTACTCAGATAGCTCAATGACCTTCTCAAATGACTCTTTACCACGAAGGGCCAAATTGCGGCGTGAAATATCCAAACTAGACATTAACAAATAGGATGCTGATGTTGATTGGGTCAGGTTAATGATTTGACGCACGTACTCAGGATTCATCTGATCGCCAACTAAAAGAAGCGAACTTTGAGTCAAGCTGCCACCAGACTTATGCATAGATACGGCTGACATATCTGCTCCTGCATCCATAGCAGATAGAGGAAGTTTATCTGTAAAGTGGAGATGAGCACCGTGTGCCTCGTCTACTAAGACTTTCATTCCTGCAGCGTGGGCCATCTCTGTTAGCCCCTTTAAGTCTGAACAAATCCCATAGTAGGTAGGATTGTTGATTAAGATAGCCTTGGCATCCGGATGGTTCTTAATAGCTTGTGCCACACGATCATTTTCAAGCCCCAAAGCAATACCGATTTTGGGATCCACACTCATCTCGATATAGATGGGAATAGCTCCACATAAAACGAGTGCATTGATGGCTGATTTATGGACATTTCGTGGTAGGATGATTTTATCACCTGCTTTACAGGTGGAAAGAATCATGGTTTGCACGGATGAGGTTGTCCCGCCAATCATTAAAAAGGCATGGGCAGCTCCAAAAGCCTCTGCTGCTAGCTCTTCTGCATCTCTGATAATCGAAATAGGATGCCCAAGATTGTCCAAGGGCTTCATAGAATTGACATCAATACCAACGCATTTTTCCCCTAAAAGTTCAACTAACTCTGGATTCCCACGGCCACGCTTATGACCTGGTACATCGAAAGGTACAATTCTTTTTTTTCGTAACTTGACCAGTCCCTCATAAATAGGAGCTTGGTTTTGATTTAACATTATAGAGACATACTCCTTTATCATAGTTTTTTTCACCTTGTGTAAGGCTCTAAAGGATACTTATGAAAAAAGAGCAGGTTGGCACCTGCTCTACAATCTACTGACGTGTTTATGTTTGTTTCTTTTGAGTATGTCTGTTCCTGATGTTTCCTAACTCTCTAGTAGCAAATATTACGTACTTTATTGATCGTTTCACAAGATGACGTGTGCTTTCACCACACTAACAAATGTATACGAATTAGAACTAATGTCCTAACATCAACTTATAAAAGTAGGCTTTTAACCCTATCAATAATGCGGCTTTTCAACCACGCTTCGGCATTCAACCCTGCCTGTCCGTAAGCATTTTTTACTCGGGTTTATATTTGCTAGAAAACATCATCTCATTTTCTAAGCTTTATTACTATACCATGATTTCAGAGACTTGTAAAGTATTTTTAGAACTTTTTAAAATAATTTAATATTTAAGTTCGTGTAATTTATTCAACCAAGAAATAGAAATCGTTTTAAATTTAAATCAAAAACAAAAAAAGGAACTAAACAAATTAATTCCTTTAGATAAGCATAAGTAAATACAACTATTCAAAATTATATCTACTCATCACGCGCTACTTTGGCAGCTAGTTCAAAATCAGTCATCAAATAATTTTCATCTAGACGGATAAGACTATAATACTCATTCCAAAATAGAGAGTCACTGTTACTTGACCACTGTAATCCATACCACAATTGAGTGACATCACTTGTATTTGATGGGGGGATTGACCATAGATGCTTTTTGAAAGTTTCTTTAACAAGAGGAAGGTCCAGTCGACTAGTCAAGTCGAGTTCATCTAACTTGAAAGCGATAGAATGTTTCTTTGCTTCTTCAATACTGTCCTTATTAAATCGAATTTGAATAACCTTAGAATCTTCTAGAATCACGTCCTTATCTTCTGCCCCGTAAAAGGAAATACTCCCCAGCACTATACCATCTTTTGCTATTAGATATGGAGCGTAAGGGACTGCATTGCTATCAAGTCTAAAGCCTTTTTCGATAGTGACTGTTTTATCTCCAGGGTACTTTTGGAAACTGCCATCTGTCAGAAGTTTTTCGTAGTCACTAGCACCATCGCCCTGTTTTACATAGATATCAAATCCAGCATCCATCAGCTCACTGGCTTTAGTTTCTGCTAAAATGATTTTACTTTCATTAATTTGCAAAATTGGTGCTTGAGGTGGCAAACCAATCGTGAGATTAAACATGACCCCTACTAGAAAGACCATAAAGGTTATAAGGAGGGCAAGCATTGATTTCCCAGTCCTTTTTCTTGCATTAAAAAGGGCCATCAGAGCAGGTAGAAGAATCATTTTGGCTAAAATAGAATTCCCCACACCGCCTCTGTTTAAGGTCTGAAAAGCAAAGATACCTGCGATTGCAATCAGTGTCAGGTAGACCAATATCTCACCTAGACCCAATTTTTCTGTTCGAGTTTGTTGATTTACAGGAGTTTCGTACAATGACTGTCCATTCTCTTTCCTCTTTTTTAGAAAGAGATAAAAACCCAGACCGAGTAGCAGATTAAAGATTGTAAAAACTATTAAAGTACCTATAATCACCGTTCTACCCATGGCTCTCTACTCCTTTATGTTCTCTCTCAAATCTTATCTTTCTCTTTAATGTCCAATTCCCAACTAATAAAACGATTAGTAAGAAAGGACTACCTTCTATCCGTACAATCGGTATAGCATGAATGTCAATGATTCCCATCTTTTTATCTTTAAGGTTTTTGCTGATATTTCTGGCTCTATTTCCCAAGAAAGTGCTATAATGGAGCTAATAAATTGTTCTGTATTCATTGGCGAAAAAAGGGGAAATAGCCATGTTCACGACTGTTATTTTGATTTTTTATGCTCTTTTCTTTCTATCATTATACTTTACTATCTACCTCTATATCAGACTTGTAGTTGCGGTTAAAAAAGGCAAAGACATTCCCAAATGGATTTATAAACTTGGCCATGCTGTTCAAGGAAGAATTCACGTTGACTATGAAGAAATCACTGATGCTAACGCCCTTAAAGAGATTCATTGGTTCTTGCTAATCTATCTAATCGTAAATCTACTCGTATTGACTGGCTTCTACTATCGTGGAAATAGCTTCCCGCAAGCCATTTATGAATGTTTGAAAAAACAATTTTTCATCGTACTTGTTAGTATGGTTTTAAAAAGTATTGGTAAATTTATTGTACTGGCTATAAGAAAAAACTTTCATAACAGTCATGCCTATGCATCAACCAACGCTGTTATCGGGACAGCTTTTTTAACAAGTTATGTGTTTATGTTTTGCATGATGATGAGTGGCCTTCCAGCTCAACCTGTTCCAGTAACCATTCAAGATACCACTATCATTATCGGGGAGACCAAGGCTTCTGAGCTTTTTGACAAAGGCTTTAGCTTCGAAGATAAAAGTCCAGAGAGTTCCATCACCAACCCAAAAACCGACCACTTCTACTATGGTCAGCTTCTCGAAGTAAAGCGAGATAATCAGTCCTACGGCTTTATGAGCCTTACTCCCACAGGTAAAGATACTGATCAGCTCAAAAACTGCGTCATCACCTATTACAGAACACCTAAGGATAAGAATCAACTAGAAGAAATTTCCATCAATCATGTCAAGCTAGCCAATCTCAAGCTTCAAGATTTTCAAACACGAAAATTAAACGATATCTTTAAAGTCAATCCTGCTGATTATAATGTCGCTGAGACTGACGCAAACTACACCCTAACCATTCAAACAGCAGATTACGACCTCTGGAAAAGATACAGGATTGAAGCCAAGTTCAATTCAGATGGTTCCATAGAGAGTTATGGTGTTAGAGCCCAACACAGTATGTGGGAATAGGTTAGTATCATTACAATACGAGCAAGTATAAGATTAAGTAAATGATTAAAAACTACTTAATCTTATGCTTGTTCATTTTTTCTTGGAAAATATTTGTAAGAATTTGTCGCAATTCTTGGGCTTCCTTTTCTGGAAGCTGGCCTTCTTGTTCAGCTATAGCATACAACTCTGGATACTCAAGAGAAATTCTCTTAACAGTACGTGTAATCGCATGTTTTCTAACAAAAAATGGTATACGTTTTATATATTCTTGAGGGATTAAGGCGATAATCTTATCTGCAGTTTCTTTATCACTAAGTTTAGAGAAAGTTAATCCCTTTTTTATCATTTCTTGTTCTTTTTCGGTAAAATCTTGTAATTCCATATTTTTACTCCTTATCTTCACTGACTTCCCAAATCTCAGCTTGGTAGGGTTCTCCATCTTCATCGTATCGATTGATATAACCAATAAATTTTTCATTCTTTTTTGGTTTGTACTGAGTACCCTTGATTGTCGTAGTAGCCCATATACCTATCAAGAATAAAACGACCAGTCCCAGCAAAGTATCCATAATAATCACTTCCTTTAGACTTGAACCCACTTATCATTATCCATAATAAACGGTTTAGCTAGACCTTCACCTGTATAGTTTTCGTATTTTGTATCTAGATATTTGTAACAATCTTCCTTGTTCGCAAATTTAATGGCTTGATAAGGCTCTTCAAAGGTCAACTTTTCAACAAAAAGATAGCCATCCTCGCTTGGTACAAGAATCCCAACATGGCCGATAAAGAGGGATTGCCCATCCAAGTCATCATGGACGACTACAGATAGCATTCTTGCATGTTCATTAAACTTAAATTGAGAAAGGAATTGTTCCATCTTTGCTGCATGAACCTTAACATCTGTCGTCGCTTCAGTCTTGACTCTTGAGAATAAAATATCAAAAGCATACTTGTCTTCTGCAGCAAAGACCTTTCCTTTATCAATAGCATCGTTATCTAGGAATAACAAGGAGTCATCTTTTTCCAACTTAGGAATTTCAATAGAATTTTTCAATAAACAATAACTGTTAATACGACAGTTGGTACCGACAAAATCTCCCTTTTTAGGTGTCCAAAGATTGCTTATCTTTGCAACATCATAGTCTGTTTTGGTAAATGTAGAAAAATCTCCAGTTAAGCCTACTGAACCGACAGTCGTGTTGTAATCATTGACAAGGTTGAAAAATGCATCGACACTATCTTTATTTAAATGCGCAGCCAAGGCTTTTCTGACTTCTTCTTCACTGGGCTTACTGTTCATATTGCTATAAGTAGCTTTCCAGGAAACCTGATTAGACTGCGATTGAGTGACTGAGTTTTCCGAAGTAGCATCGCTTGCCTTTTGTGGTTGACTACAAGCCACTAAGGTCAAAAGAAGCGTTGAGAAAAGACCGATAGACGCTAATCTTTTATATTTCATAGGCGTTCCTTTTTAAAATAAAATTGTTGTTAAGAGTGAAAAACATCATTCTTTCGGTTGAGAATAGATTTCGATATGCTGCCCTAATACCTTGATTTCTACAGGTAGATTATCGGATTTGTCACCATCAACATCCGTTTCTAATTCAGTATCTGAAGAGATTTTGATATGACGAGCTTTTATATACTCGATATTCTCATTCACGACAACATCTCCTTTTAATAAATCAGGGATAACTGACAATTTAGTAAGGATTGAGGCATCTTTTAAAATCAAAATATTAGCATAACCATCTTTGTCCTCATCAAAGATCTTTTTGTCAGCGAAATAATTGGTGAGGAGAACTAAAACATGGCTGGCTGGGCCAATATAATTTCCATTTTCTGTCTCAACTCTAATATTAAATGCTTGATCTGTAACCACAGACTTCATGGTATTAATCGCATAGGCGAGCATGCCAAACTTTGTTTTATCTTCAATTCCAACATTATGGATGGCTTCTGGTAGTGACCCAATACTAAAGATATAACCAAAATAATTTCCATTTGATTTTCCGATATCAATCTTGTTGGTAGAACTAAAATCAAGCTCGTCAATGGCACCGTCAATATCTTGTTTGATTTCTAATAGTTTGGTGATAAGATTTCCAGTTCCTCCTGGAATAATCGCAAGTTTAGGAGTATATTCTTTTTCCGCGATCCCAGAGATTACTTCATTAACAGTACCATCCCCACCAAAAACAAGAACAGCATCATAATGCTCCCGAGACGCTTCTTCTGCAAAGTTTGTTGCATCTTGAGCTTTTTCCGTAATCTTCATTTCCACATGTTCGAAGTGGTCTCTAGCTTTATTTTCCAGTTTAACCTTATAATCCAGGGCTTTTTCGCCACCAGAGGTTGGATTGATGATTACCATAATTTTTTTCATTTATAATTCTCCTTAAAGATATCTCAAAAATTCTAGTAACTGATTATACCATTTGCACTATTTAAACTCCATCTATAAGCTTGGAGGAGCAAATACAATAACTTACTAAAAAGAGCAGATCTAAAATAGCTAATTTCTAAACGTCATCCTTTGACACTCCCTCTTGAGAGAACTTAATAAATCTAGTTAAAAAGGACGTTTATAGTAGTTCTACTTTTATTCCTTGACTCTTAAAAATATCCTTAACGTGTTCATAATTACTAGTCATAATTGTCGCTTTCTTCAGATTTGGAAACTGTTGCAGTTCTTTAAGACTAACTTCATTTAGATCGAAACTATCATCTTCACCGTCCCACTGAGGTATCAAATTCATATAAATCTCGTTACCTCCATCCATATCGATTTCTTGAACTTGTTCAGCATATTTCTTTGGTATGGGAAGATTTATCATATAATCAAGTGCTGGCTGAATAATCTCCATACTTTCTGTGTCGATGTTCAACTCACTGGCTTCCTCTGCAAAATCAAAAATATTAAAAACAGGTTTCAAAACCTCTAAATCATACATTAAAACCTGGATAATGGCTAGTTTAAAAGTTATATTGTCAAAGTGAAGCACTTCTTCATCAGTTGTTTTTAACTTGTAACTTTCCCGTTCACGTCTTATCTCTGGAAAGTAGGAAATAGAAAGTGTGTCTGTGATTGTCTCTGTAATTCCATTAAAATTAGTTCCATAAGGAGTCCATAAAATAAGGTTAAAATCCCCTACTCTATGCCTATCAGAAAAGAAATAAGGAGATTTTCCATCTGATAATACCACAGCTTGACATGGTTGCTTTGGCAATTCTTTCTCTCCAGTCATAGATTTTACAACATCGCCATAGTAGAGGAAAACAGTAGAAATCAAATGTTCCTCATCAATGTAGGTTTTAGATTTTTTTAAATGATTTTTAATTGAGAAAGAATGTTCAAATACAATACCAATATTGTCATAAATGTATTTAATAAACTTATTATCTCTTTTGACAACCTGGTCAGGCTTCCCCAATACAGCTTCAATATCTTTCAAGGACAAAGGAAAAGATAAGCTGGTTCCGTTCATTACCATTGAATTGTCATGAAAATTGATTTCGAGGTTTTTAGGACTTTTCTTTTTAAAAAAACTAAACATTTGATTCTCCTATTTATAATTTGTTTATCTAAATGCATCAAGTCTATTATTCTAACGTTAGAAAATTTACTGTATAAAATAAGGTTTTGCTGTATTTTTTCGTCCGTAGGATTAAAAAAGAAGGAAGCCTTCTGAAAATTAATTACTCTTCACTAATAGACTTACCGCCTCTGCACGTTTGCGGAACTCAAAAGGTTTGGAGAGTTCAAAGCTCCAGTGGAGCTTTGAAGCCTTCTTACCTTAAAATGAAAAGGTGAGAGGATTAGCTACGTTTCACTAACAAACTCACACACTCAGCGGTTCGAACTTACCGTATCATCTGTAAAAAAGCAGTCTTTCCGAAATAAAGGAAAGTCCTTCGTTTTGATATTGTTCCATTCGTAAACTGAACCTACAATATCTCCAATAATTGCTCCTAGCATGGCATGCCTCCTTACAAACTATTGATTTAGACTGACATTTCTACTTGTCATACTCTTTTATTTTATCTGCATATTTAGTTAAAAGATTCTTTGAATAAATTTTTGCATTACTTGAATTTCTAACTTCTTTCCAAAGAATGGAAGCTACTTTTAGTTTATTCGAGTAGTTGCCACTATTTTCGTCTGCACAGAAATCCTTTAAAAATTGATTCCATTGACAAACCGAATGGTCATACTTGGCATAATCTGAATCTCCATAATAGACTTTTAGCATATCTTGGATTGTGAAATTCAAATCATTTTCTTTTTTTACTTTTCTCCAAGCAGTGGCCATATTAGCAGTAAATTTAAAGGGTGAAACACCTGTTAAAGTTGAGAAATATTCTCTAAAGTTTGCATTAAAGGAGAATCCACATTCAAGTAAGGGCGTATCTAAAGTAACGACTTCTACTCGTTTCTTTTTCCTTTTTACTGATGATTTTTTAATCAAATTCCCCTTGAAGTACTGCTCAATAATATCATTGAGTTCCTGTTTTGTACCTCTATATTCAAGTCCTAATGACCTGCATATCTGTGAAAGTTCATCACGATACCAGTAATATTTATTAAATTCATCAAAGGATGAGATTTTTTCAAACATAGGTCTGCTTTCTATCAATATTTCACCTCCTTAAAAACAGTTTAGGTTTTCATCTCAAAATAATGGAGTTTTAGTTTCTTTATTTTGAGGATTAACTACGTTTCACTAACAAACTCACACACTCAGCGGTTCGAACTTACCGTATCATCAGTGAAAAAACAATCCTCACGAAATAAAGGGAAGTCTTTCGTTTTAATGTTGTCCCATTCATAAACAGAACCAACAATATCTCCAACTATTGCTCCTAGCATCAGATTCCTCCTTATGATATATCAGATTCATTACACATTTCCAATGAATCACTCTTTAAAAATGGCACCACCAAATTAATCCACTCTTGAGGCAGGTAAGCTGATAAATAGCCATGGTTATAGCCCTTAGCTTCATACAAAATCGTATTTGGATGCAGTTGTTGAAATAAATTCGCTGATGCTTTCACACAGTTCAATTCTTTTTCACCATAAATATAAAGAACCTGCGCCTTATTAACAGAAATCGTATCCTTTAGCTTGTAATGCCCCATATAGGTTTTGTAAATGGTCACCAATGTTTTGATAGGCGTCCTTGGCAGATCCTCCAAATAATAATCTTTTAGTTCCTCTGGATAAGCGAGTTTAGGATAGAGTTTGTTCATCATGCTTAACTGAAGTTTGCAAGAGAATTTACTAATCATTAGTTTGCCAAATAGACGTACCAGAAAAATACTGATTTTAGCCAACCTTGGTTGAGGAATACAGAGGCTTCCATCTATGATGGCTTTCTCAGCTATATCTCTGTCTATTGACAAAAGCTCCATAGTAATTTGACCACCAAGTGAAACACCACCGATTGCAAACAATTTCCCACCACAGTTTGCTTTGATATAGTCCAGAATCTCCAAAGCAGAATCTTCAGTAGAAACATAATCAAGTTGATATTCTTCGCCGTGGCCATTCAAGGTGGGTAGAATGACACGATACTTCTCCGATAAGATCCGTGCTTGACGAAGATAATTCCACCAAGAACTGCCACCGCCATGTATCAGCAAGATAGAAGGCAAATTCTTATCACCAAATTCATGGAATTTCATATTTAAACTCCTTACTGTAAGACATTCCTAGCTACATCTTTGTTTAATCTGTTTGAACAAGCTGTGATACCACTTTAAACAGACAATCTCTAACATCGATTATCTAGATAGAATGTTACCTTTAATAATGGGTATCCTGATCTAAATTTTAAAATCCTTTTCATTACTAATTCTATTACTCGCCAATATAGTATAAATCAAATAACCAATAAAAATAACATAGCAGCCAGTCTTACAACTTACTACTTTTCATATGATAATTTACAAATGTTTTTCCAGCCACTCGATCTTTTTAAAATCCTTATTGTTATTTTGTTCATTTCGATAGGAGTCTTGAGAAGAAGCTTTGTAAATACTTAGATACTGCTCCAGACTTGGAAGACGAAAAGTGATGCCTTCAATGTGAATGAGCTCTATATCCGATTCCGAAACTCCTGCAAAATCAAGTAAGGAATCGATACTTCCAAATTCAACACTCTCTCTATCCTTTTGGAATTCATGCTCATGAATATCTATTAAGACGTAGCCTAAGTCTTTCATCACTTTCATTATCTTGTCCCAGTCATAAATTCTGAGATGGTCAGGTGCTTCCCAACCTCTAGGGTCACCAGGTACATGAATGTCAATGTCAGACGGCACCCAATTTTCTTTCGTTCTAAACTCCAATCCCAAAGAACCCATCAGTGTCGGTGTAATTCCAACTCGATTTAAATGGAAACAAATGGTTTTAAATTCTTCAAATAAGAGACTCATGTTTACTCTAAACCTTTCATATAAATCTTCGTTATTTCTTCTTTATTACCTTGAACAAAATCATCTTCATTTTCTAGAGTTTATCCAGTTATTTTGGATACAAACTCTTTTCCTTACTAATTCTATTACTCGCCAATATTGTATAAATTAAATAAGCAATAAAAATGATAATAAAAATAACATTAATTTTTAACACAAAATAGAGATTTAACAAATTTGCGAACGCATGAAATAATATACAGTATCCCACAGATTTCGTTTGACGATAAAGAAGCCCTAAAACAAAACTTAAAAATAATGTATATATAAAAAATAAAATAAAAGGAAATCCTTGATGACTTTCTCCAACTATAAACCATAAAGGCAGATGCCATATTCCCCAAATTGATCCTACAATCAAATTAGATTGCCAATAAGTATATTTTTTATCAAGTAACGGTTGTAATACACCTCTCCATCCTAATTCTTCATGTCCACCACCAAAAAAAATTAGTTGTATAAAGAATAATGGCATCAGATAAATTGATACTTCATTAAATTCTAAGGAAGATACAGAAAATAGTATCAAAATTGCTAACAAATGAATAATGAAATAAATACTACTATTTCCTTTCTTACTAAATAGAAAATGTTGAAATTTTATATTATTCCTTTTCAAATAAAAACCACTTGCAATAGCTGGACCAAGTGCACCTACTATATGTAATGTTCTTCCTATAATTGTTTCTAATCCAAAAATATGAGATTGCGTAAAGATGGCAAGAATCCCCCAAGCTATATAAGTAATTCCAAATGTACAATAAAGATAATTTTTTAAATTCTTTTTGTCAATTTCTGTCATTTTATCTTCCTTATTTTGATTATTTTATATGTAATATTTGTTACTGCTTCTTAGTTGCTATCGATTATAACTACCTATATTCTATCACAAAAACACAAAAAAAGCCTTACAATCAAGGCTTTTCATTATTGATTCATACCAAGCTTTCTAGGCTTTTACGAGCAAAGCTACACACTCAACATGTGGTGATAACAAACTCCTATATTATAGAACGAAAGGGATAGAGTTAATGTTTAAACTTAAACTTTAGAATGAAAATATTTTTTCTTTTCTTACCCTACAGTATCCGTACAAATTTTATAGGCTTCATCTCATAAAAACTTGTACCTTGCTAAATTCAACAAACTGAAGCTTGTTTGTCTCATTTAGCTTTCTTAGGTTTCTTTTCTGGCAGTTCCGCATACATACCTTTCAGTAGTTCATTAATCAAATCCATATCCTCAAATCTGTCGAATGCATACATCAATGTCTTTGAACCCTCATACGGATAACGCAATTCTGAGTCTGCAAGAAGTTTGTCCGATGTCGGCGTTCTCTTTAAAAATAGTTCATTATCGCAAATGTCACCTATCAGCTTACCGTTAAAATATATAAGGTAGCCGCCCATCATGGATCTTATGACAATATCACCTGCTGCAGAAAAAATCTCACGAACAAATTCATTAAATTCATTCACTATGGTTACCTCCTTCAAAATCAAATATTCCTTACTTTATGGCAAACTCTTTCCCTATTTATCCTCAAAATTTCAGCAATCCATTTTCATCAAATTGAAAATTCGGTCCCCATGAAACTTCCCAATAGTATCCATCTAAATCCGAAAAATATGCGTGATTATTCACCCCAAAATACTTCCTTTGGCTCTTTTACAATTTTTCAACCTGCTTTTCTTACTAATGCAATTACAGTCTCTACATCTTCTTTATGTTCAACATTGTAGGCTAATGTAATTCCTGAAAATCCATTCCCTTTTGGTGGATTATTTTCATCAATATCTTTTGCTAATTGTTCCAAAGGAAATAGTTCAAACTTTGTTCCCGGAGTATCAAAAAAGCATACTGACGGATTATTTTCTCTGCAATCAGTCTTATATCCTTAACCATCTCTATAAAACTTTATTGACCTTTCCATATCTTTCACACCTAAACAAAACAAATAAAAGATTAGTTACTCAACTTGCCATTAACTGTTTGATATTAAGTATTGATAAAGAAAAATTTCATAATTGCACATTTCTTATTGCAGAGATTACAAAACTATTAGATAACGAATTAAATTACTATGAACAAACTGTTTTCCTTTATGCTAAGGGCTACTTTGAATTTAAAAAGAATTTAGATACTGGTGTTGAAAAAATGAAACAGGCTATCCAAGTCTTTGATATTTTAGAAGAGCAAAATATGAAATCTCAGTATATAGATCATTTCTCTCAAAATGTGGAAATAAGATAGAATACTAACTTTAAAGACTTAGTGAAAAGCAGAAACTAGTAATGATACTAGTTTTTGCTTTTCTCCATAATAATTAATTTCCCCCTTTTTCCTTCTAAATCTTTTTTCACAACAAAAAAACCTGAATTTCTATATGCTTTTTGAGCCAATATATTTTTTTCATTTACAGCTAATATAATATGGTTAATTTCTAATTTTAAAGTTGAATCTATGAATTCAAATATGCCATTCAGAGCATTAGAACCATATCCTTGATTTCTGAAATTATCATCAATAGAAAATCCTCTAATAAGCGCATAATCATTTTGATAATGGCCGTACTCTTTAGGACCAGTGTTTAGGTGTAGGCAAAAAAACCCAATTACTTTATGGTCTTTATTAAGTATTACTATTGGGTATCTATCCTTATCTTTTTTAGACTTTTCAATAATATTTTTTGGGGTATCAGTATGTGTAATATCATTTAAAGAATAAGAACTTAAAGAATGGTAATGTTCAACTTCACTATACAAAGATAATTTCATGATAATTAATTCCTTTCTCTTTATGTAAGATACATAACTAAATCAGTTGATGATTTAATAATCATATCAATTGTTTTCATACTTTCTACTTTCCTATTCAACTTTCAAATATATAGCGTTTTCATTATTTTCTTATCCTATTATATCATTATTCAAAATAAAAAACTGCAACTTACTAGTTGCAGTTAAACACAGATTTACTTCTGTTCCTTCTAGAAATTTATAAGTTAACTTTTAGAATTTGTTCAGTTATCAAAGTTCATTTAGCTTTCTACTATGTAAGATTCTTGCTTGATAGCGGAGTAAATTTTCTATTCTACACCAAAAGCAAAAAGGATATATTTTTAATAAATTCCATTTGAAAACAATTCCTGTTCTATTATAGTAATGGTAATTCTAACTTTACACTTGCACCATGTTTATCCGAGTTGTTTTCTAATATGACGCGTCCATTATGTAATAACATTATTTTCCAAGAATTATATAAACCTAAACCATAGTTTGTAGCTGAATGTCTACTCTTATCTCCACGGTAAAATTGCTCCGTTCCTCGTTTTAAATCCTCATTAGAAAATCCTGGGCCTTCGTCTATCACAGATATTGAAAGTATCTTATCTGTAGTCATTATTAGTAATTCAATGTTGGATTTGTCTGGTGAATATTGAATAGCATTACTAAATATATTTTGAATGACTCTTTCAAATAATTGTATATCTATCATTACATCTGAATCTTCACAATTAATAGATTTAGATATAGTGCGGTCATGTATTAGTGTAATCTCTCTCGCTATTTCACTAACTCTTTCGATTATTTCTGACACTTTTACTTTTTGTAAATTCAACGAGTTTAATTTAATTGACTGATTCATCTCCATCAGAGCTTTTGTATAATCTGATATACGTGTTGAATTTTTTAAAATGTACGCTACATAATCCTTTTGTTCATCAGTTAGATCAGTTACCTTTAACAATTCAGCATTACCTTGGACAATAGAAACCGGAGTTTTTAAGTCATGCATTAATGCCGATATCTGACTTCTCTTATTCTCTTCTTTAATCCAATTTTCTCTTAATGAATCACTTAAGGCTTTTTTCATTATATCAAGGCTATTTAAGACATCATTAAATTCTTTAATATTTGAACTTCCTATTTCAAAGTCTAATTCTTGGTTGGCGATTTTATCTGATGCCTCTAGCATTGGCGATAATTGCCTTGTTATTCGTTTTGCCCAGATTAGAGTAGCCACAAATGCACTCATTAAAAAGAAAATGATTAATAAAAATATTAATAGTAAATCTACACTAGGGAAATATTTTTCCATCCAATCATTATTGTAGTGTGGCTCTAGTGAATAATGGATTAATACATATCCATCATTCCTTTTAAATTCTATAAATGAAGAATATGGAGTTGAAAATCCCTCATGATTGTGAAAATTCTTAGCTTTCAGTTGAATAGCTTCATCCATATTAGTTTTTATCACTTCACCATCTGGCGATAAAAACATATAGCTAGCTCCTTTAGGTATCAATGCTTCATCAAAGTCTATTTTATTTAAAATTTTATATTTATTTTCTTGTAATAAATTTTCTGTATGGTTAGCCGGAAGAATCAAACCAACACTATAAAACGCTGTAAAAGTTAATAAAGCTAGTACGAGGGCACATCCTAAACCAACTCCAACAGTCATTAAGTATTTAAGAAATACTATTTTGAGCGACTGTCCTTTTCTAATTAATTCCATTTATAACCAATCCCCCAAACTGTAGAAATTGGATTTTCACCAAATTTTAAGAACTTTGCTCTAATATTTTTTACATGTTCTGATATGGCAGAAGAATCACCAATCCCATCAAATCCAAAAATCATTTCATATATTTGTTCTCTTGAAAAAACTTGTCCCTTTCTCTTTGCTAAAAGCTTCGAAATTTGATATTCAGACTTTGTCAGATGAATTTCTTCCTCCTTCACAAATACTTGATTGGAGGATAAATCAAATCTTATATTCCCTAGGTTTAAACTCGAATGTTTTTCTCTTTGTTCTCTTCTCAGATGAGCTTCTACCCTTGCTAACAATTCACCAACACCAAATGGTTTGGTAATATAGTCATCTCCTCCACTTAATAAGCCATCTACAATATCCGTTTCCATTGCTTTTGCAGTTAAAAAGATAATCGGACAATCCACTTTGCTACGTATATTTTTACAATAGCTGATTCCATCAACCTCTGGCATCATTACATCAAGTAATATTAAGTCATATTTCCCCAAACTATTTTCATCAATATCTACCGTGGTTTGGTAAATATCAACAATATGATCTCCTTTTATTAAAATATTCTTGATTAGAGTCAGCATATCTAATTCATCATCTATAGCAAGAATTCTTGCCATACCAAACCACCTCCATATTTATAAATATTTTATTATTATACCATATTCCATTTACAAATACATTTAGAGCTATTATTCACTGATTGACTTTCCACCCCACCTATTGAACCATAATAAAGAGCCAGTAAAAATGACTACTGTAATAGGTATTGCTACATAGCCCCACATGGTAAACTCTTTAATTAAATATGAGCTATCAGCCAATTCACTTCCAACAATATATGTTGCAGATAATCTCGATGCCCAAGTACAAGGTAAAAAATACCAAATATTTTCACCTAAACTTGTTATTGAAAGTAAAGCAATCAACGTTTCCACAAATCCCAATCCTATAGATGCACCACCACCTAACATAAGTGATACCCATAAATGAATCATATATGTAGATAAACATCCTATAAAAACTAATAATAATTCAATTAACCAAGCCATAGTCCCTTGATTACCAAATAGCATTGCAAATATAAA
Source organism: Streptococcus infantis (assembly GCF_047463175.1). Lineage (GTDB taxonomy): Bacteria > Bacillota > Bacilli > Lactobacillales > Streptococcaceae > Streptococcus > Streptococcus infantis_AC. Next base: position 215,581 of record NZ_JASHEJ010000001.1, on the reverse strand, counting down.
AACTGCTAAACTTATAGAAAATAGGAAACTCAATAAGAGCATTATAAGTTTTCCACCATAAGCCTTACTTCTTGATTTTGTAGTTGATAGAATAACTTGAAATCGTCCAGCACTTGCTTCCATGTCAACAACCTTAGATGTGATAGCACCAAATATTATTGGTAAGATAGCACCTAAAAGCACAAAATAATTCAGTATGATATCCATATCAGAAAAATTTTTTAGACTTGTAAATGTTGCTGCCCAATAAAATATTAGAGCATATAAAACAGGTAAGATAAAGTGAGCCCATGGAATCCAAGTATGCTTCAATTTATAAAACTCTGATTTTAATATATTCATCATTACTTCACCTCTTGCTTAGAAAACCATTTTGCAGTAATGAAAGTCAATAATGTAAACAAACATATTGATAAAATACAAGGAACAAGTAAGGATGTGTTTAAAATCATTGGATTTGATACTTCTGTTGGGATACCGTTCGGTAAAATACGCATAACGGGTACCATCAATCTAATCCCCCAAGAATAAGGGCAATAAATCCACATAGAACCGTCAGCTAACAAAATTCCTAACACAATTCCTAATACAGCATTTACTACAATGCTTACTATAAACCCAAACTTTTTAGCCAGGAAAAAACAAAATGGAACTTGCCATATGTTAGTTATAACCAATAATACACTTGCGAATAATAATGTCGTGAATGCATAGTTTCCTGTTAATTGTTCTCCAATGAAAAATTGAAAAACAAATACTCCTAGCATATGCAAAATAGCAGTTATACTTAGATAAATTGAAGCTGTTAATATTTTTGAAATCCATATCTTTTTTAAATCAATATTGAGTGGAAAAATTGCTCGGTAGTTTAATTTTCTCTCTTCTTTTCTATGCATCATTGCAGGTATTAAAGCGAAAGTTGCCGGCATTAAAATCACATACCACCAATTGTATGCGTTTATGCTAAAATATGATGACATTAATACAAATGCATTTAGTAAAGCTATAATCGGGGCAATGAGTAATATCTTCAACAAAAAGCTATGTTTGTGTTTCAAATTTTCTGCAAAAATATAATTTTTCATTAAGCTACACCCTCTTTCCATTCTTTACAACATTCATAAAAAGTTCTTCTAAATTTTCATTATGATTAATTGTGTTTTGATATTTTAATTCTCCTTCATGTATAATTCCTATATGATCAGCAGTTTGTTCCACTTCTGCTAAAATATGACTAGACAGAATTACTGTTATTCCTTTTTTTGGAAAGTTTCGTATTAAATCTCGTAATTCTTGAATTCCTAATGGATCTAATCCGTTTGTCGGTTCATCTAGTATCAATAGTTTAGGATTATTTAATAAAGCAATTGCAATACCTAATCTTTGTTTCATCCCCAAAGAAAATTGACCGCTTTTCTTTTTTCCGGTATTTTTTAAATCTACAATTTCTAAAACTTCATCAATTCTTGCATCAGGCAATCCAAGTAATAATGTTCTAACTTTTAGATTTTCTCTTGCACTTAAATTTTCGTATAAGGGTGGCATCTCGATTAAAGCACCAATATCTGATAAATCATTTCTACTCCATTCATGTCCTTCAAACATAATTTCACCTGACGTCTTGTGTAACATACCTGTAATCATCTTTAATGTCGTAGATTTACCTGCACCATTAGGTCCTAGTAATCCATATACTGAATTTTCCTCAATTTTTAATGACACATTATTTACAGCTTTTTGTTTTCCAAAAACTTTTGTTAGCTCATTTGTTTCCAAAATATATTTGCTCATATTTTGTTCCTCCTTTAATCTTGTAAATAGTATAAAAAATATTTTTAAGGATTCTGTAAGGAAAAAATATTTTTCAAAAAGTAGCAAGAAAATTCTAATATATTAAACGTTTTGCATTTTTTTCTTTAGTCTTTTATGCCATATTTCATATACTTCATAAATAAAAAAGGCAGAATCAGAGTTCTGCCATAAATAACCATTATTTATCTTACAACTTCAATCTCCACCTTGCTCTAAATCAAATTTTAAGGAATTGATATATTCTCTTTCTAATCTATAGTTATACCTATTCAGTTCGAGTTTCAGCTAAATATATTCCCCATTCAGCTAATTCTCTAGGCAAATCATAAACAGTTTTCCCATTACTTTCATAGATTTCAGAGATTCCTGGTGAAGTCTTAGAAAAAGTTCCCCAAGCTGTCACTAGTTCTTCTACAAATTGAATATTATGAGGTTCAAAAAAGTCATTAAATTTCGATAGTTCTTCACTATAAATTGTCACAACATTATAGCTATCAAGCATGATCTCATCCTGACTTTTATGCCCACCAAATCCAAACTTACTTAGTCCATCATTAACAAGTAAGTCACCGTATCTAATCAACAGTGCTAGGCATTCCTCTCTTGAACAACCATCAATATAATAAACATCCTTATGGGTTTCCTTGATAATATTCTTTGCTATCACTTTTTCTCTATCAACACTGACAGGCAATTCCAAAATAAAAAACAAGGGCTCATCATGAATCGCAATAAAGTGTTGAAAAACCTCTAATATTTTTTCTGCGTGTACATTGGCCGTCAAATGATGTTCAGTTAACTTTGTAAATGATTCAAACAGGTTTTCTACCAAGCTAACTTGGTGACCTTTTACTAAATTCAACATTATGTGTCCTCCAGAGAATTTAAACAATATCCACATTTATAATTTCATTATACCATTAACCCCCTAAAAAGACTGCAACTTCCCAGTCACAGTCTCTTATAAATCTACCTCAGTTCCTTCAAGGAAAGTTACTACAATTTGTCCAGCTTCTGAAATACTGATGTGGTCGAGAACTTGATTCATGATAACTCCATCAAATTTATCTAAATCTAGTATCTGATACATCTGCTTTGCATAGTGCTTATGGAGAAGATTTGCTCCTTGCTCTAGCTTTTGCCACTTAGCTACCATATCAGATCTATGCTCTTGCAACAGTCCAACTGCTTTCATAAAGGCTTTCTCAAGCATTTCTTCATCGATATGATTGTTTAAACATCCAATCTGGCCTTTAATCCTATATCGATTATTACACTGCCATACCTTCCGTTTACCACGACTTGTAGTCCAATTTTTTCTACCAAATGCTGAACCACATTCGGCGCAAAATACTTTTGTTGTAAAGGGATTGTTTTCTTTCTGCATGATATAAAATTGGAGCTTATGTTGTTCTCTAAATTTCTTTCTTCTTGCTATTTCTAACTGAACAATCTCCCACTTCTCTCTATCTAAGATTGGTTCATGATTGTTCTCGATATAGTATTGATTAACTTGTCCATCATTATCAATTCTTTTCTTCGTCAGGAAATCAACGGTATAGGTTTTCTGAAGCAAAGCATCACCCTTGTATTTTTCATTTTGAAGCATTTTCCATATAGCACTTGGGCACCACTTTGCTTTACCTGTGCAACCTGGTATTTCCTGTTCTCTTAACTCTTTGGAAATAAATTCTGGACTGTATCCTTCTAGAAATCTATCAAATATATACCTTACGACATTAGCTTGTTCATGGTTTATAATGAGATTTCCTTTTTCATCTTTGTCATATCCCATAAAGTTTGTAGTGTTTACCTGAACTACACCACGCTCAAATTTCTTACGAATTCCCCAAGTTGAATTTTCTGAAATAGATCTCGATTCATCCTGTGCGAGTGAGGATAAAATGGTAAGTAGTACTTCACCTTTTGAATCTAGGCTATCAATATTCTCTTTTTCAAACGTTACTCCGATGCCTAGTTCTTTCAGTTCTCTTACATATTTGATGCAGTCCAATGTATTTCTGGCAAATCTACTAATAGATTTAACTAAAATTCTATCCACCTTACCATCTCTACAATCTTGTATTAGTCGGTTAAAAGCATCACGTTTTTTTGTATTAGTTGCTGAAATGCCTTCATCTGCATAGATGTCTACTAACTCATAATCTTCATGTTTTAAGATGTATTCACGGTAATAATTGACCTGATTCTCATAACTTGATAGCTGCTCGTCTTGGTCTGTAGACACTCGACAATAAGCGGCTACTCTGATTTTTTTCTGAATTTGAGATATGACTGTTTGATGTACCTTTTTGGCCGGTATAACTGTAATGTTTTTCTCCATCTTCAATCCTTTCTAACACAATTACTGGTGAACTTAGTTTCCAATCTTCAATATCCCTTTCAGGGACTCTCATACCTTTACAGGAATTTTTTCCTTCTTTGATATATTTGGAACAACACCAAACAATCTTTTTCTTATAAGATACCTGTCTTTTTAATGTTGAACCACAATATTGGCATTTTAACATTCTAGAAAATTTATAGGTTTTATTTGTACCTTGGATCCGAGAACGGCTTTTCATTTTTACCTGAACCTTTTCCCATATTTCCTTAGATACAATTCCTTCATGATTATCTTCAATATAGTATTGTTCAACCTGCCCTTGATTTAATTTCTTTGGACCGTTTACACCGTCATGAAAGTATTTTTGAAGTAGTAAAGAGCCTTTGTATTTTTCGTTTTTTAAGATATTACGAATTGTACTGTCATACCATTTCTTTCCTGTTACAGTTGAAACCTTGCCCTCATTAAGTTTTTTAGCAATCCTATGTGTACCCATTCCTTCCAAATAACTATAAAAGATGGTTCTTACTATTTGCGCTTCTGCTTTGTTTATAACAAGTTCACCTTTTTCGTTTAAATCATACCCTAAAAACCGTTTAGCATTAATGAGTAATTCTCCTTTCTGGAACTTTCTACGAAAACTCCATCGTTGGTTTCCGCTCATGCTTTGTAACTCTTCCTCAGCCAAACTTGCTAACACAGTCAAGACAACCTCACCTTCATTTGATAAAGTGTGGATATTCTGCTCTTCAAAAAAGATATCAATACCAAGAGTTTTTAATTCTCGACTTATTTCAAGAACATTGATGAGATCTCTTGCAAACCTTGATATTGACTTAGTATGGATAACATCAATTTGTCCTTTTCTACAAGCACCTAACATAGTTTGAAAATCAGGTCTATCATACTTTGAACCCGAAATCCCTTTGTCACAAAAAACACCCAAAAACTCAACATCATCACGTTCAGCATACAACTTTTCAAAATAGACTTTTTGATTCTCTAGCGAATCAAGTTGACTTCCGTTGGTTGTAGAAACTCGAACATATGCACAAATTCTCTTTTTTCTTTTGTTATTCTTTGCTTCAATTTTTCTTATATTCATTTTTCCTCCTACAAGAAGTTTTTACACACTATATATCCCTCTAAACACTATATTAGTCAAGTAATCAGCAACCCTGTACTTTAACAAAATGTCTTTATTGTCCTCTTACCTAAATAGGTACTTTCAAGATAGATTTTTCCGGTTTTAAGAAAAAATCAAAAAGAAAAAGCCTGATGTACTTCACCAGGCTTAGATTTTTTATTTGAAATTTAATCGCAATATGTTATAATAAACATAGAAAAAGGAGCTGAGCTACCAACTCAACTCCAACGTAGAACCGTTAAAAAGACGGTAGCTCGTATAACAGATTTAATCCGTCCTACTCGCTCAAAAGTGGGGACGGATTATTTTTTGTCCTTGTCTTTGAAGATTTTATAGCACAAGCCAATCAAAGTAATGGCAAAACTACCAAAACCAAGTATTGTCTGTACAACTTCAAATGCGGTCAAAAGAGTGCCCCTCCTTTCCGTCAGATTTTGATGAACTGCCCATAGGCATCACCTCTCTTTCGGTATAAGGAGCCACCGTCTTCACTTTTCTACAATAGATATTATACCACATGAACCACCAACTTCGGTGGTTTATTTTGTTTAAAGATTTATTTTAAGAGTAGTATCTACAAACTCTTAGTTAGTAGTAATCAAACCATCAGGTTCAATCGTAAATTCTGGTTTTACTGATAACGAACCATCAGACTTGAGATAGTACCATCCGTTTCCTGATTTAATAAATTGCTTAGATTTCATATCCCCATCTTTTTCATCCAAGTAATACCAAGTTTCACGATATTTTACCCAACCTTTAGCCATTCTACCATCCGACTTAAAATAGTACCAACGATGATCGATATGCATCCAACCAGTAACCATGGCACCACGCTTATCTAAATAAAACCAATCCTTGCCATCATTGAACCATTTATTGATGAAACAGTAGCCTCTATTATCAAAGTAGAACCATTCTCCTTTGATATTTTTCCATTGAGATTTTGGATAAGAGCCATCTGCTTCTTCCCACCACCAACCAACTTCGTTTCGTTTCCAGTTTCCTTCAGTTAGACCAGATTCAATATCTTTCTTAAACTGTTCTCTACTAATGCCCCATTTTGCAAGGTATGGATAGGGATCTACATGATCACTTCCATTATTTGGTTGGTTGTAAGTACAAAATTGATGAGTTTTAATCCCAGCAAGACTACTAGAATCTAGAGTTTTAGGGATTCCAGCCTCGTCAGCTAACTCACGTAATAGCTTGACATAAAGTCGATAATCTCTCATGAATTCTTCTTTAGATTCATGACTTTCTATTAGTTCAACTTGAGCGTAACCTTCAACATTCCATCCGCCACCAACATCATAAGCACCTCGGTCTACTAACCAAGTTTGCATGATACGACCATTCCCTACCACATGGGAGAAAAATCCTGACTCAACTGGACGACGCAAATGGTAATCCGCTTCATTTTGTGCTGTTGAGTTAGGATTACCTGTAGAGTGAGCATGAACTTGTCGATAGGGTTGCTCACCGATTTGAGGAAGATTTGTTCGTAATCTACTTTTATCAACTTCCATGATTATCCTCCTTATCATCGTTAGACTTTCCTTCAGTTAGATGTTCAAAAGCTTTTAAAATTGGTTTAAAAAGTAGAATATTCCCTTTTACTTTTTGATAGTTCTCAATTAGTGATTGGAAAGTAAAAACTAGGTATCCGATATAAATCGAATACAGAAACATAAATCCAGTTTTTTCAGGCAACAAAACAGACATCGGAATCAATAACAGTAACATAAAAATCCCTAAGACTTTTCGAATTAATCCATTGATTCCAATTCTACTCTTATACTCAACATCAGGATTTACAATTGCAGCAAATGTGCCTGATGCAAAGTCTACAATTTCCATGATGACAATTAACGCTAACGCATACAAAATAAGCCCATCTTCTGTTTCGATGAGCTTTCTTAAAAAATTAAACAATTCAATATCCATTTTTAATACTCCCTATAGTTCTTTTTTATTTGACTCAATTTCAGCTAAAACAGCATCTTCTAATTCATATCGTTTATCTCGGAACAATTTTTCTTGGTTTCTCATTTCGAGACGATGCTCCGCATAGAGCTCTGAATGATAGAGAAACTCAGATACTGTAGAAACACCATGTTCATCAACATCAACAGTATACTGCTTAACTACTTCATCCCCAATCTTCAAATTTCCAACCAAACGTGTTGTTTTAGTAATTTCTAATGCCATTAACTTTCTCCTTTCTCTCTTTTAGTTTTTACTTCCTCAAATAAGTCTTTTAGGTCTGAGTCGTATTCTAATACATCTTTCATTAACTGCAATTCGCTTGCAACAACCAAATAAAGAGCCTCATTTTGTGCTGCTTGACCTTCGGTTTGTGCTAGTTTCTTAGTCAACGACTCCATTGCTAATTGATGGATTAAATCTGTGTTCATCTTCTAACATCTCCAATCGTTTATTTAATTTTCGAATATCAAGTATTAACTCTTGAATTCCTTTTAAAGCGATATTCGTTAATCTTGTATTATCAAGATTCAGAAAACCACCATTTTCATACACAAGTGACGAGTCAATTTGTTGAACATCTTGAGCGATGAGTCCAATTTTGGTATGAGCCTTTTGAATACGATTCCCTATTTTCTTCCAGTCATACTCTTTAAATTGAAATCTTTTGATAAAATCGAGTGCTTTATAGTTAGATAAGCCTATATTCTCTTTTAAGTTTTTATCAGAAAAATGTTGGTTAACAATTTGCCATAAGCTATAAGCATTTCCGTTATATGAGTAGTAAATATCATTTCCTGATCCACCAAAGTCTAGAGATACATTATTAGAATTCCAATAACTAATAGTTCCTGTAGTTGAGCCATTAATGCTACTTTTGCCGTACTTTAACCAGCCAATTCCTTTTGCCTTAATGTATCCTTCGACCGTCAATAGAAAATCATCACTATCACTTGCAGTGTTTCCAGTAGTAAAATCTGAATCTTTGTAAATAAATAAGCCGTAAGGAACATTGTCTCCTCGGCCATAAGAACCTATAAATTGTACGCCTAAACCATCTTTAGAATTAAACTGACGAGGAACATTAATCTGTAATCCACCGTTGATAGCGTCAAATGAACCATAAGCACCTAACTTAATTTTTGTTTCTCCAGTTAATAATCCACCAGAAATTGTGGTTCCAGTTATTGTGCCACCCTGAATTCTGTCACCACTTAGTAAGCCTGACTTTATTTGACTAGCATCGATCCTAACACTTTGTACACTATTGATAAAAGCATTCTTAGCAAACAGCTGTCGTAAATAAGCTTCATTTGCAACTAACTTATTAAAAAACGCTTGATCCACGACAATTTTATCTGCAGTTACTGAATTTGACGCTAATACCATAGTAGTTACAGACCCAGCTTCAAAGTTTGATGTCTTTAATTTATCAATCATTCCTGATTTAATGACTGCTCTATCAATTAAAGTATCCCCAGTGATATGAGTTGCCTTGCCAATAATTCGATTGATTCCATTTGCACCTAAATTAATCCCTGAAATTAAAGATCCAGCATTAGTTAAATTTTGAATCGAATAGGAACCTTGATGTTGCTGAACAAGACTTTCTGTTGCAATTTGTTGAAAGGATGTACTATCTACAAAGTTATTAGGTGGCTGACTACCTCGAACAATTGAAATTTGGCCAACTGCCACAGTGCCGTTCTTTTCTAGCCAAATATGAAGCCCAAAATCATCTGTTTTTGTCACGGTTTTATTTATCGTAAAAGTTCCTGTAAAAATTTGAGCTGCGCCCGTTCTAGTCGGACTAATGGTGAAACCTCCTATTGAGTTACCTGATTTAATTTCAAAACCAACTTTTCCATCAGGTAGTACATCTATCCATAAATTGACCCTATAAGAAAGTTTCTCACCAGCAACAAATTTTTGACTATGAAGAGGCATTTGGAAACCACGCCAACCATTTGTTGTCCTACCACTTTGTGCAATTCTTAGCAGCTTGTATTCATTAGTTCCAGTCATAACTAAATTCGAATTCGGTTCACGTTCTCTATATTTACTAAAATTGGTTGGATCGTATACTAAGTTTTGGTTATCAATTAAATCACTGACTCTTGTTATCAGTCCCTCAGATGTTTGCATAACCTGACTAATTGATTTGCCTTGTTCACTAATAGTTCTTGTATGACTAACTAGAGTATCTTTTACTTCGTTAAAAGCCGTTACAGTTGTTAAATCTTCGATAGGCTTAGTCCAATAATTTGGAAAGATATCTCCAGTAGTAATCATTAAAGCTCTCCAATGAAACTTACCTGAACTTGCTCCATCAATACGAAATTGTAATTCAAAGTTTTTAAAATTATTGAACATCTCATCTGTTACGATTCGAGAAATTTTAATAAGATGGTAGTTTGTACCAGTTTTTAAGGCACTAGACCAAGAGGTATGAAAGGGATTAGAATGAACACTCCATACAGCACTATTATCTGATTTTTTATAGCCTGGACCTTGTAAGATAATTCTAGGAGTAACGGTTGAATCTAAAACAACATTATCGACAGAAATATAAACAAATAGATTGATTTTTGTCCCTGCATAAATGCCAGTCGAATCACCATAAGGAATTTTTCCTAATGTTTGAATCCAATTGATTTTCGAGTTTATTTCTTTGTATGAAGTCCAACTATCACTGGAACCAGATGCTAAGTTTCGATGAGAAACACTAGTTGGTATTAAAGCTTTAGTTTCACTAATAGTCCGAGTGAAACTATTAGATGTTTCTCTAACTAAGTTTTGCACGCTAGAGTTCGTTACATAACCTCTATCTAAAATATTTTTATCAACATCTGATTTAGTTTGAAATCCTTTTAAATTGATTACAGTTTCTACCTGACTACTAGTCAATCTTTTGGCTATTTCACCTGCTTGAATTTTAATTGTTGTTTCAGTACTAGCAAGTCGATTTGTCGTTTGATTAAGATCTGTTTGTGATACTTTAGTCTTTATAGCATCTGCAGCAACTTGTAAATCAGCTTTAGTTTTAGATATTGCTAATGCGTTCTCTGATATTCTTTGGAGTGCTTCACTAGCTGTTTGTTTAATAATTTCTACATAGGTCTTTTCAGCTTTTAGATTTATTTTATCCTTGGCTTGTGATATTTCCGTTCGTTGTTGCTCTACGGTATTTTTGATAGCATCGAAGTCTGTCTTTGAAACCTTGTTAGTAATAACCCCCTTAAGCTTATCAATTGAAGATTCTACTGTCGTAATTTGATTCAATAAGCTATTCTTGCTGAGTTCAACCAACCGATTTGCTTCAGCAATAGCTTCTTTTTTATAATTTAAGGTATCTGTTAGTACTGTATTAGTAGTTTCTTTAACTTCTTTACTGACCTCTAAGGCATGATTAGCTAAATCTCTACTACTATTTGCTTTAACCAACACATCGTTGTATCTATTTTCATTAAGTAATTCATTAGATAGAACTTTAGAATCAACATCAGCAATCTTTCCTTCAATCTCTTGACGAATACCATTTGCGTAAACTTCTGCACTAGCTTTGACTTTTTCAATATCATCTAGAATTGATTCTTTTTGTTTAGTGAATTCGGCATCAAATGCTGTGTTCGCATTTCTCAAAACTTTTTCAATTGCGACTTCTTGTAATGTGAAACCAGAGTCTAAAATTTCATTTGCGACAGTTGAAATTGCACTATTCGAAGTTGAACTACCTACCATTGGTTTATCATCAAAAGTAATCGAGATATATTCTTGTGTCAGTGCATCAAATTCATAAGCAACTGCCTTTTTGGGAATATCGATCCCATGTTTCAAACTCTTGATGTTTACTGTATCCCCTAAATGTACAACCTGCCCATCGAGTTCATAGGCTTCAATCGTAATAGCATCCGATAACTTATCAATTCCTTCATTCTTAAACTTAGCCTCAGCCCACTTCCTTAACTCCTCAATGCTTTTAAGAGTATTATTTTCGTACTCTTTTTCATTGATATATGGATAGAAAGTGATTAGAGGACTATCGACAGTAATTTTAATTGTCTGGTCCTTATCTTTACCATCTGGTTTAAATGTTGATTTTGCATGAATACGAGTAATGATTGATTGAGTTGATTTGGTTCTCTTGTAAGACTTTAGATTCTTATGTGTTGTTATGACAACACCCCTATTTTCACCTCTATTCTTCTTGATTGTCAGAGCCAAATTGTCACGAATCAACTCCCCTTCCCAAGTTCCTATGATAGAATGGGCACCATCCATTAAGACAGCATAGAGTGTCTTTACTTCATTTGTATTGAAAGTACGGCGATCTGTAACATCACTCGTAAATGAAAAATCACCAAGATTGGTCTTAGTATTTTGGACCATTTGGGATAAGGCCATACCACAAGTAAGATTAAGAACACTAATTGGTTCGATAGACCGTTGCATAATATCATCTGAAATATGGTAGGCGGTTATATCCAAACTATCATCGTTTTCAATTGGTTTTTTAATACGAAATAACTGGAATCCTAAGACAGGCACAGGAGCCTTGATAAGCATATCTTCTTTTATTTGTTTATAGATACCAGAATCGGTAATTGGATAGCGAATAGATAAGGTGAAATCACCGTTCAGGGTTTCTTTTACAATAGCAGAGCTAGTTTCATGAAGAGGTAATCCATTCCACTTTGCAGTTCTAACATCTTTGTTCAACAAATATAGCATTTAAGCCCACCCCCAATTTGTTTCAAAGCTTAAAGAAGTAATACCTCTACCAAGAACAACACCCACTTCTTTTTTAGCGCTTGGATCAATAGTGATAAAATCACCAGACCATTTGATGTACTTTTTGCTAACCGTTAGAAAACTTGGACTATTTGGTTCGTTTTCCATCACAAGAGGTTCTGTAAGTTTTTCAATTTTAATAACCTGATCTCCAATCGTAAACTGAGTCTCAGTTGCCGAATTCCCCATTATCGTTATTTTGGGGAACGCTAGAGACGTCCCTTGAACTCTAAGTACACCGTTTGATGTCAAAGTTTGTCTATCCATTGATTTAAAAAACTTTGTAGGATGACAAATAAAGGTAGCTTTCGTTGCATACACACCATCTCTCTCTTGTTTTACCTCAGTACATTTTACTCGGTAACACCAAAGACGTGTGGTTTTCATCCGTTCACTCTCAAGCCAAAACTGCTCCTTGATAAATAGACCCATAAATTGATGAAGTTGTTCTTCTGAGGGCTTAACAATGTATATCGTATATGATTTTTCAATCAAATCTCGGTGCCGATTTGTTTGCGAAAGAGCCCCACTCATTCCTTTATGTTCTAATAAACTCGTCTTACTCTCCGCTAGGATAACAGAAGGCGATTCGTGGACAATCACCTTAAAAGGAAAACTAGAAGTTCCAATTCCATCTATGAGTAACTCGTTTCTTTTAATCATATAGTGGCTCCTCTCAATTGTTTTTGACGTGCTAATTCTTCTGCAATTCGACTTGCTACTTCATTTGCTATTTTTTCAATATCTGCCTGTTCTCGGATAATATTTCCAGTAATCGAAATGTTGATGTCTGGCATTCTTAAATCCATCGTTCTTGCAATACCTCTTCCGATTGCCCCAAGAGTAGATTCATTTAAAGGGAGTACCGCTTCGTTTCCTGCTTCTCCTCCTACCATTAGGGAATTCCCTATTGTTCCGAAGGCAGTTGGTTTTGTTAAAATTCCCCCTTTTGCATACCACTCAATTCCGATTCTAGGAATTTGTCCCTTTAACCAATCCAGAGGGTTTGCAGATCCTGACACACTAAAATGAGGTAAAGGAATGTGTGGCCACTGAAATCTGAAATTAAAGAGATTTTTGATAGCAGTTATAGCAGTTGAAACTGCATTTTTGGCAGTGTTAATTGCATTTGAAATTGTATTTTTTACTCCATTCCAAACATTGGACACTGTACTTGAAATTCCATTTAAAATACCAGAAATAGTTGAACTGATACTATTCCAAATTGTACTGACAACGTTACTAATTGCTGATAAGAGATTACTAATTGTGTTCTTAATCCCATTCCAGGTGTTGGATATAAGTTGACTAATAGTACTTAGAACTAAGCTTACAATTGACTTGATGGATTCCCATACTGTTGAAATAACTGTCTTTATTGTTTCCCATGCACCAGACCAATCTCCTGTTATAACCTGCATGATTGCTTTAATAATGCCTAAGACAAGATTGATTGCCGTTTCAACTACTTGTTTGATGATTTCCCAAGCTGTGCCGATAATCAGTTTTATATTTTCCCATGCTGCCTGAATATAGGGTTCTAGAATTGACATAACGGTAGTTATGACTGTTGAGATTGCATTCCAAACTGTGGTTGCAGCTGCAAGAATTAACTCTTGATTCTCAGTCCACCATGAAGTTAGAGTCCCCCAAATGCTTAAAATAAAGTCTGATATTTCTTGAATGATAGCAGATATAAAAGAATATATAGCATTCCAAATATCCATTACTGCTGTTCTAAATCCCTCGTTATGTTCCCAAAGTTCTTTTATACTAACAATTAACAAAGCTAGAACAGCTATAATTCCTAATACTATAGCAATAACAGGTGCTACACTTGCTATTAAGCCACCAATTGTGACACCCATTGCTAAGGCAGCTGCCTGAAGTGCTAAAAATATAGGGAGTAATAATCCTAATCCAGTAATGAGGCTACCTACAATAATGATAAATTGTTTTACTGGCGTTGATAAACTAGAGAACCACTCTGCAATTGAACGTAACAAATCAGCTAAAATCTCTAGTATCGGTGCAAAAGTGACAGCTATAGCATCCCCAACTTCAGCCAATGCTAACTTCGCTTCATTTTGAGCAGTTGTAAATTTATCAATTGGATCTAGTGTCGCTTCATAAGTTGAGCCGACTGTTCCTGATGCTTTCTTTGCTGTTTCAGCTAAGTTATCAAAAGATAAAGCACCACGATTAATAGCATCCACCATTCGTGGAGCACCCTTAGTTCCAAATATATCTGAAGCGAGGGTTAACTTTTCAGTTTCGCTAGTTGAATTTTTAATTTTTTCGATGGTTTCAGATAAACCTTGCTGCAAAGTCTTTCCTGATGCCGCATACTTCACAGAAGCTTTTGATAAGGATGATAAAGAGGCTGATGAATCTACACCAGCTTTTTCAAATTTCCCCATTAAAGCAACGCCCTCATCAAATGAAAGTCCTAATGCCTTAATTTGTGGTGCTCCAGAAACAACCTTATCCATCAAATCTTGAACTCCCACCCCAGTAGCTTGACTTGTAAAGGTGACAGTATCAAGAACACTAGACAAATCCGTTGCCTGTAAGCCATATGCTTCTATAGCTTTCTTAGCTGAAATAGCTGATGAGGTAACATCACTCCCATTTATAGACGCGAATTGGATGAGATAACTTGAAGCTGATTTTAAACTATCACCGGTTAAACCAAATTGAGTGTTCAACTCTCCGACAGCACTTCCAGCAGTATTAAAATCTGTAGGAATTTCTGTAGCAAGGTTCTTTGCGATAGTTGTCATTTCTTCTAAAGATTGGCCAGAAGCACCAGTTTTGGTGACAATGATATCCATCCCTTCATCAACTTCGTTAAAAGCTTCAAGCGACTGTTTCCCAAAATCAATCAGTTTTTGTGATAATTCTGCTAAACGGTCACTGAATTCCATTAGGATTTCTGCTTTTAAGAGATGATTGATGTCTGATAGATTATCCTTTGCACTTATTGAACTAGTGCTCATCTCTTCCATCTCATTTTGAAGGTGATTATAGGCCGTTTTGGTATCATTTAGAGTCTGTTCCAGTTTATTGGCTTCAATTGAATTTTCGCCATACTGAGATTTTGTTAGTTCTAGCTGTTTCTCTAAATTCTGAATCTGTTTTTCTAGTAAAGAGGAACTTTCATTTACTTTTCTTTGAGCTAAAGCTAGCTTTTCAGATTCACTAGAACTTGAAGAAAGTTCACTTTCTTGTAATTTAAATTGACTCGTTAATTTTTCACTCTCAGAAGCTAGACGAGCTTGTTCTTGTTTCAAGCTATCCCATTGACTTTTAGTACTACCTATTCGATTACCATTTTCCGATAAGGCTTGGTTGACACCCTCTAGTTTGCCTTCGTAACTTTTCAGTACTGTCTGTGTAGTTTCTACTTCCCTTTGAAAGGCTCGATATTGTTCCGCACCAATAGTACCAGACTTAAATTGAGCTTCAACTTGTGCTTGTGCCTGTCTTAAGGTAGCTAACTTTTCTTTAGTAGTTTCAACTTGTTTAGCAAGCACTTCTTGTTTTTGAGTAAGGAGTGTGACATTTCCTGTATCAAACTTAAGAGCCTTATCAATTTGTTTCAATTCTTTAGTTGATTCAGCGGCTTGTTTATTTATCCCTTTTAAGGCATTTTGCAAGGGTTGTGTGTCACCACCAATTTCTATTGTGATGCCTTTTATATTTCCAGCCATGTTCACATCTCCTTTCTATTAAAAATTATCAAAATCACTTTGATTCGCTTTTCTTGTGTTGCTTGTTTCATTTGTTCGCAAGTTTACATAGTCAGTTTGATAATCAAGAGCCATACCAATTGAAATATGTTTTAAGTCGTCTATGGATAAACCAGTTTCCTTACAACAAAATAGATAGCTTTCTACCGTAAAGATTTCTTCACTTGCTGTTTCTGTTTGATCTGCTTTTTTCTTGTATTCATCCCTTGATTAAGCATGTTCATTAAGATAGTTGCTACTTCTTGAACTGGAAACTCCTCCATCTCCATAAAGAATTCTTTGAATGGTTTAATTCTTGGATTAGCAGATTTCGCAAATACCCAAAAAATTCTGTGAAAAAAAGTCATATCAAAATTGGTCAGGATAGATAGATCAATGTCACCAGTTTCGAGTTTTTCTTCCTCATTTAGGTGTTCAATCTTATCGAGAATTGACTGCGTATTCACCATTGAAAACAAGTCTTGAAAATAATCTTTACCAAACTGTTCTTTATAAGCAATCGGTGTATAGGCATTAGTAGCTAATTCATAGGTCTTTCCTGAAATTGTAATACTATCTCTCATCTGTAACTCCTTTATTCACGAGGTTCAAAGACTTCCTTGAACCAATTCTGACGAATCTCATCACTTGTTTCTTCTGTAGTTTTGCGACGAACCACCTTATCAAGTGGCCGAGGACTTGCAGTAAAGTTTAGCTCAACCTCATTAATATCAGAACCAGATTTTGTTTTTGATCCCATTGACGGACGTGATGCGTAACAGTAATACAAAACATGAAGTGTTTCTTTCTTATCTCCTTCAAAACGAAACATCAGAGCGAAATTCTTCTTTTCAGCATTTGCGATTTCAGAAATCGTTTTAGTTGTTGGATCTAATTTTTCTCCTAAGACACGAGTTAAAAATTCTTGAGTTAATAAGGCGAGCTTCAATGTTCCCTCATAACCATCATTTGATTCCGAAGTATAAAAGTTGATATTATCTGCCTTGTATGAACCTTTGTCACCAGTCGGTTCCAAGGTTAGTTCTGCTGCACCTCGTAATCGTTCAACCGTTCCATAAGTCAATGCACCATTTGAAGCTTCAGTTGTAACTTCTGCCCAATGAACATCTTGTAATCCGAATGTAACTTTATTTTTTTCAGTCATAACTATCCTCCGTTTAATGAAATGTAATATGTAATTTGATAGAGTTTTTCAGTTGAGATATAAGTCTCTACTTTGTCAAAAAAAATTGAATGACTATCAAATAAGTCATCCATCTTAGTTTCGATTCCTAAGTCCTTCTTTAAGGTATATAGTTCCACTTGAAGATTAAGAGTCTTATGATAGCTCCAATTATCAGCTCCAGTATTTTCAGAGTCCTTAACAAGATATACAATAAATGGTGGAGCTGGACTTCTTCCTTCTTCAAAATGATGATAAGTTACTGGCAACTTTGATTTTATTAAAATGTTATAGAAATCTTTTAATGTCATGAAATCCTCACAATCTTTGTCTCAGCCTATCTTCAAGTGACTTAACGGCACTTTTTTCAACGATTTCAATATGTTTTTGCCCTTCTACTCGACCACCATTTTGTTTAGCGTGACCATTTTCTAGGAGATGAGTTAAGCCTGGTGTTCGGTTATGAATGGTTTTTGTTAAGCCTGTAGGACTGTCACTTGTGGTCTTACTTTTCCAACCTCGTGCATACTTACCAGTTTTTCGTGGAGAAGAGATCTTTAAAGTATCTACAGCACTATCTGTTACTTCTTCTACTACCTCTCGCATTGCAGATGTCGTCTCTTTAATGTAATCACCCAACTCTTGATCAATTACTTTTTCCAACTCATCCATTCCTATCCTGTTCATAGTCATTCTCCTTAGTTGCTACAATATAAATCAATTGCCTAGGAACGCTATCACCATCAATTGAATCTATCGTAAAGTAGGCGTCTCTGTACTTTATCCTAGCTTTTAATGAACTTAGATTTAGTACCGCTTTGTCGTACCTTAGTGTAAATTGAATTTTGTTATAAAGAAGTTTAGACACACTCCCCTCATTTTCTGTCAAGGTTAATGGGCGACTAGAGCACCATCTTTGGAAAACCGTGTTCCAAACTGAAGATTCATTTCCAATTTCATCAACCACAATTTTACGCACTTCAAATGTAAGACGGTCACGTAATGGAGCAATTTTCATCAAAAGATATCCTTCCTATCAGCTAATAGTAGGTGATATAACATTTGTTTTAACTCTTTATAATTAGCTGTTTCACGGTGTTCATAAAGATAGGCAACCCCGTACAGGATTGCCATTCTTAGAACCTCACTATAAGTATTTTTCCTTAATGTTTCTTCACATAGCTTTTTACTTGTTTCAATCAATTGCATAATCAAGTCATCTTCATCCTTGTTTTCTACCTTAAGGTAAAGCTTTGCTTCTTCTAGACTTATCATGGTTATTTTGCTTTCACAGTTAAAATTTTCACTGCTTCTGGTAATACTAATTTTCCGTCAACACGTTGAGAAGCTAGAAAACCAATTTGACCATTATTAGCATAAAGTTCATTAAGACGTTTAAAAGTACGTCCTTGGCGATCTGCAATCCAGTAATAAGAGAAATCACCAAATGCAATAGCTTTATTCCCCTGTTCAGGTAGAGGTGCAAAGGTAGATGTATAGTATGGACGGTTAAGAATTAAATCTGGTTGTCCAGCTTGTGTAGATGGTTGCCAAATGTAATTTCCGTTATTGTCTTTCAGTTTACGGATTGCTTTGACAGTTGTATCATGAAGAATCCATACTGCATTTTTACGATACGGAGCAGGAAGAGAATGATACAATTCAATCATGTCATCAAACGTAATGTCTTTAGTCGTCGTTGTAGGACCAGTAACATTTGCTTGCGTAAAGATTCCTGTTGGTTTCTTTGAGCCATCTCCAATAAGGAATGATTTCTCTTCTTCTGTACCAATACGTCGTGCAAACTCACTAGTCATATAGGATTCTAAATCAAATACTGAGTCATTTAACAATTCTTCTGAGATTCGAATAGCTGTTCCAATCTTATGTGAATCAAGTGTTACTTGACCAAATGTCTCATCAGTTTCAGGATAAAGTCCATTTTCATCCATCCATGACGCAGTTCCATGCCCTGTAACAACTGGAATCTTCCGCTCTCCACTTGATGTTTTAATGACGGTTGCTAGACTTCGGAAGAAATTCTCTTCTTGAAGACCTTGAACTAGTTTTTTCTCATACTCATCAGGTACTAAATGGCCACCCTCTGTATCTTCTCCAACACGAAGAACATCCTTAACATCAAAGAAGTTACGCTTACGGACATTCGTCCAAAAGGTTTTGGAATAGACATCAGACTTTGTTCCCTTCTTCTCATCTTCTACCTCACTATCTTTTAAGACAGTGGTAGGCTGTCTTGTCAAAGCCTGAGAAGTTGGTTGAGCAAGTTCTAGATCAATCTTTTCTTGTCGTTCTAAGCGAGCGATTTCTTGATTATAGCGATTGATTTTACTTTCCATTTCATCATAGCGTTGAGAATCTTCTTCTGAGACTAAACCATCTTCAGTTCGCACTGAGTCTAGGAAAGTTTTTGCTTGTTCCCAAGCTTGATTTCGTTTTTCTTTTAATTCAAGTAATTTAGACATAGGTTAGTTTTCCTTTCATTATTTCAATAAATCTAATCGTTTTCTTAACTGATTGAGAGGAGTCGTTGATAAAGGTTTGTAGCTATCTATTTTGGCTTGAAGTTTAACAACAAGGTTATGATCCGCAGTGGCTCTACTAAATGAATAACTGCTAATTTCTAGCTCTTCTTTAGGTTCATCTTTATCGAATATAATCTTGTCCGCAAAGCCAAGTTCAACTGCTTTTCTCGCATTAAACCATGATTCAGAATCCATTAAATGTGAGATTTTTGCCCTAGATAATCCTGTTCTTAACTCATAGGCATTCACAATGGACTCTTTGATTTCCCCCAACATTTCAATAATCTTTTCCATATCTTTTGCTTCACCTTGTGCAATCGTCCACGGATTGTGAATCATCATCATTGCAACAGGACTCATGGATACTGTTGTTCCAGCCATGGCAATCACACTGGCAGCACTAGCGGCAAGGCCATCAATTATGACATGCACATTTCCCTTGTAATCCATCAGCATGTTATAGATTTGTGCTGCAGCAAAAACATCACCCCCTGGACTATTAATCCAGAGGGTGATATCACCTTTTCCTGCATTTAAATCATTTTTAAAGAGTTGTGGAGTAACTTCATCTCCAAACCATGTTTCATCAGCAATCTGTCCTTCAATACGAAGAGTGCGAATATTCCCTTCGTCTGAAAAACTCCAAAATTTACGCATCTTCTTCCTCCTTTGGTTTTTCTTGAGGTTGTTCAATTGCCTGTTTTGTCATAAAACCACCAGCATCTTTTAATTTAGTCATATTTCCGTTAATCAAATAAAGGTTTCCTCCTTCTTCATCTGTTAAAAGATTTAAATCTTCAAGTTCTCGAATATCATTTGTAGATAGCCAGCCATTCTGTCTTGCAATAGCATACCCACTCATACGACTTTGATAATCTCCACGTAATAAACCATCTACATTGAACTTAACAAAGTACTTCTTCTTTTCTTCAGGTAAAAAAAGAGACCTCTTGAAGGCCTGTTCTAAACGAACTACCCAAGGGTCTAATGTGTATTTTACAAACTCTAGTGATTGTTGCTCGATATTTGAAAATGAAGATTTTTCTAAATCACCAATCATATGTGGTGGTATCCTATACAAACGTGCAATCTCATTGATTTGAAACTTCCGAGTCTGTAAGAATTGCGCTTCTTCTGGTGGAATACCTATTTGAGTGTACTTCATCCCTTCTTCTAGAACTGCAACTTTATGTGCATTTGTGACACCGTTATAAACCGCATTCCAAGAATCACGTACTCTTTTTGGATCCTTCAAAATCCCTGGATGTTCCAATACACCACCAGGATTTGCACCATTTTTAAAGAATGATGATCCGTAATTCTCTGTAGCCAAGGTCATTCCAATAGCGTTCTTTGCTAATGCGATGGGAGAATAACCAATCAATCCATCAAAACCGAGTCCTGGAATGTGAAGGACATCTTCTTGTTTTAAAATAACACTGCCTTTATCCCTGAAATTTGGATTTTCTTCGGTCTGACGTTGATATTTGTAGTAAAGTTTCCCATTTTCATCACGGTGTACTGACATTTTATCTGGTAATAAGGGATACAAACTGATAACCTGACCGCTCTTATCCCTTATGATTTGAATATAGGCATTTCCCCATATCAAAAGATGAGTCATCAAAGTTTCACGAAAGACAAAAGAAGACATCTCAGGATTTGGTTCATCATGAAGTAAGAAATATAGAGGGTGTTCAAATTTTTTCTCCCTCCCATTAGATGTTCTTTCATAAATGTGAATGGGTAGAGAGGCGACAGCTTCAGCTAATATTCTCACACAAGCATAAACGGCTGTTGTCTGCATTGCTTTAAATTCATCGACATTTTCACCACTAGAAGTTCGTCCAAAGAGATAGGAAAAGTCCTGCCCTTCATAGCTATTATGCGGTTTATCTCGTGATCTTTTTCTTCCAATAAAATCTAAAAATCTCATCTAATCCTCCATTTTTGAGCACAATAAAAGCACCTCATTTATGAGATGCTCTACAAATTATAATTGAATTTACTTATTGAATAACTTAGCCCAATTCTGCTTGGAATTTAAAATTCTGGAGACATAAACCTCATATTTGTCTATATAATAAAAAGCTAAGTAATTTTCAATTGGCATATATCGGTAACGTTTACCGTCATCTGTTAATTCACCATAACCTCGACTCGACACCAAAGGGCATGCTTCTGGAAAGGTTTCTAAAGTTTCTAGTGCCGTTAAAATAAGGTCTAGTTTACTATCGGCAGATTGTTGGCTGTAAAAATTCAGTACAATATAATCATGTATTTCTCTCAAGTCTTTCTTAGCTTGATCCGTAAGAGAAACATGGTAACGCTTATGATTAACCAAGTCCAAATTCCTTTCTTACATCTGCTAAAGAGGTTAGTTTACCTTGCTCAATTTCTTGATGTCCCAACAAGATCTCTTTTTTCAAGTCTTCAAAAGCAACCTGATATTGGGTCTCTTGTGAATCACTAAATACGAACTCTTTAGGGTCAACCGCACCTGTCGCAATTTTACGAAGTGCAGCATTAAAAATATCTGACAGCGTTAACTTTTCATCAGCTAAGATTTCTTTCGTTTGTTGGTAAAAAGTCGAATCTGCTCTAAAATTAACAGGTTGAGTACTTGCCATGATTAATACCTCTTTGTAAAGATGTTTTGTAAATACATTGTATCATCTTTAGATTTAAAATTCAACTAAAAGCTTAGTATTCCTCGCTCATCATAAATACTACTATCATTATTTTGGTGTCTAATACATCTATCAATCCCCATTATAAGAGCAACAATTCCATCAATTTTTTCAACTGATTTCTCCTTATCTGGCTTGATATTTCCTGCTGGGTCTTGGCGCATGACTACGTTTTGCGACATCCATTTTAGAACTGGTTGTCCTCCATGTTGGATACGACCTTCCATCATTAGTTTAAATAATTCCTTTGACGGTGGACTCATATCCTTGTACCCCTGACCAAAAGGAATCATCGTCAGTCCCATATCTTCTAAATTCTGCACCATTTGTGTGGCATTCCATCTGTCATAGGCGATTTCTTTTATATTGTATAGCTTTGATAAGTCCTCAATGAACTTCTCAATAAAGCCATAATGAACTACATTACCTTCTGTCGTCTTTAGATAACCTTGCCGTTCCCATACATCATACAAAACATGATCCCTACGGCAACGAAGTTCAAGAGTATCTTTTGGTAACCAGAAATAGGGTAGAATGATGTAATTTTCTAGTTCATTCCTAGGTGGAAAAACTAAAACAAAGGCTGTGATATCGGATGTACTTGACAAGTCTAGTCCAGCATAACACTCACGACCTTTCAAACTTTCAAAATTGATTGGTGCATCCCCTTTGTTGTATACATGTTCTGGAATCCAAGCAACTGTAGAATTTGTCCACATATTTAGCCGTAGTTGCTTGAATACATTTTCTTCAGCAGGATTATCGAGTGCTTGTTTATAGGCTTCTCTGACGCGGTCTAAACCAATGGTATGACCTAATGACGGATTTGCTTTTAACCAATTACTTTCGTCATTCCAGTCCTCTTCATCAGATAAACCATAAACGACAGGATAAAAAGATGTATCATTCTTTCTGCCCTTTAAAATATCAAGTGCTTTTGTGTGTAACTCGTAACAAATTGAATTCTTATCTGTTCCTGCAGTAGTAATGATGAAAAATAAGGGTTGTTCTCGTGCATCTCCTGAACCTTTAGTTAAGACATCATAAAGGTGGCGATTGGGTTGCGCATGTATTTCGTCAAACACGAGTCCTGAAACGTTGAGACCATGTTTTGTACCAGTTTCAGCGGACAAAACTTGATAGAAACCTGCATTAGAGTAGTTAACAATTCGTTTCGTAGCACCCATTATTTTTGAACGTTTCTCTAAAGGTCGACTCATTAGTACCATTTGTTTTGCTACATCGAATACAATAGAAGCTTGATTTCGGTCACATGCTGCACCATAAACTTCTGCACTGGCTTCATTATCTGCATAAAGTAGATAAAGAGCTATTGCTGCTGCTAGTTCACTCTTCCCATTCTTTTTGGGAATTTCAATATAAGCAGTTAGAAATTGTCTATTCCCATCTTCTTTAACAATCCCAAATATATCTCGTACTATCTGTTCCTGCCAAGGTAAAAGTATGAACTTCTGACCTGCCCATTTTCCTTTAGTATGACAAAGGTTTTGAATAAAAGTCACTGCTCTATCAGCCTTACTTTTATCATAATGTGATGAAGCTAGCATAAAAGGAGTTGGTTCATAATGAAAAGTCATAGTAAACCTCCCAACAAATCTTCCATTTCGTCACCATTACCAACCTCTGAATCCATAGTAGCTAAACGATTCCTAGCGGATGGGGTTAGACCAAATTGTTCGCAAAACTTCAGCATGATTTTTAAATTAGTTTGACTAATTGAAACTTGTGGAACTTGCTGTAAATACCCATTTGGTGTCTTTAAGATAGAACCATGTTTTGATAAAAACTCCTCTGCTTCTTTCCAACGTGCGTAAGCTTGACAATAACCTGCAAATGCGGTCATATCCATTTCCGTCAGTAATCCCATTTGTTCCAATATTTTTCCCATCCGCTTCCATTCCCTCTTAGCATCTTCTTCAAGCCACTGGGGGCAACGTGGAGCCTTCTTTTGAGGTTTTACTTCATTCGTTGGGAGAGGCCGTTTACCAGGATTACCTTCTAGAACTTTTAAATTTGTAGGTTTCGGTTTACGTCCTCTAATTGCCACTAATTCACCTCCTAAAATAAAAAGAACTCAGATTGAGTTCCAAATTATAATTTATTGTATGTATCCACTATTTCTTGATAGATAATTTTATCCAAATCATCCATTCGGTCAGTAATTTTACCATATTCATAATGAAAAACTATTTCTTTATTTCGTTTAATTTTTAGGATTGCTATCCAAGCTCCATCAATATGTCGATCATAAGTACTGTATTCCCTAAGAAACCCAATATGATAGTGCCGACCATTGCACTCTCTAGTTATCATTTCCCACATAACTATCCCAATTTCATTATTTTATCAATTCCGTAAAGTACATTTAAACTTTGTCCATTATCCCAATTCACTAAAATTGAACCAATATCATCAACACCAATTACCGTACCGAGAGTACCTATAGGTGGTGCAAATGGATCCTCCATTTCGAGTAATTTGACTCGAGTTCCATTGGGATACAATGATTTCAAAGTCTTCACTTTTAAATCATCCATAATATAACCTCTTCTCTTTTGTTTAGTACATATTAACTCTAAAGTTCATCTTTATCCAGTTATTTCTGATGATATTTTGAAGATAATATAGCACAACCAATAGCATAAACAACTGGTACTGTGACTCCGTTTCCTGCTTGTTTATAAAGTTGTGCATCTGAATTTACAGCTTTTGCCTTTTCAAATAAGTCATCATTAAAACCTTGAAGTCTAAAACACTCTTTTGGAGTAAGTCTTCTAATTTTGACAACACGACCATTCCAAACTACTGCGCCCATCTGGCAGCTACATGAAAGGTTGTGAGCTATTCCTCTCCCTACTCTTGCCCTTCTCGTTAATGAACTTGGATAAGAAAGATCAACCGAGTCACCAACCTCCGCCAATTGGTAACCTTGCTTTGTTCCGTTCCTAACCTTGATACCTTGTGTCAAAATTGGTTGAACCTCAAGCACTCCAGAGTTCATTGCTGTACGCTTTGTTGCACCAGCAGTATAACGAGCAGTTATACATCTTGCTTCTTCAGTTAACTTTGGTCCAGTTAGCGATTGGTCAATCAGATATAGACCTGTCTTAGCTCCTAGTCCACCACCCTCTCCAACAAGTGTTGTTGCAATACCACTAGGGTCGTAGACACGGTAGCTTTGCATACCGCCTACAAGTTGCTTAAGATGGCTACTGCTTTCTCTGCTGAGAGGTAGTACTTGTCGTCGACCTTTTCTTCTAAGATGTCCGAGAGTGTAGATTCGTTCTCTGTTTTGGGGTACTCCGTAATCTTTTGAGTTGAACACTTGCCACTCAAGGTCGTACCCTGCCTCGTCCAAGATAGAGAGATAGTCGAGATAATCTCGTCCCCCACCACTTGATAAAAGTCCTTTAACATTTTCAAGGAGAACCCATTCGGGTTTATCTTCTTCTTTTTGGCTTTTGATGAGTTCAACAAATGTAAAAAAGAGTCCACTTCGCTCACCGTATAAGCCGGCTCGTTTCCCTGCGATAGACACATTTTGACAAGGGCTTCCCGCACACCAGAGATCTGCTTTTGGTAATCGTAATGGATCGATTGTTGTGATATCGTCATGAAACCATTCTCCTTTCGTATCATACATTGCTTCATAAGACTTGCGTGCAAACTTATCTTTTTCGCAAAATCCTATACATTTCATACCTGCTAATTCTAGCCCATGTCGAAAGCCACCAACTCCTGAAAAGAAATCTAGAAATGTTAGTGTCATACTTGTTCCTCCAACTCCTTTAACACTTGGTTATAAGTTAAAACCTCATGATTACGTTGTACGGTTACTTCAGTATCGCCTGTAACTTCTATATAGCGTTTAACAATGACATCCACAAACTTTTCATCCAGCTCGATTCCATAACAAACACGTCCAGTCTGATCTGCAGCTATTAAAGTAGAACCAGAACCTAAAAATGGATCTAAAACTATTGTTCCACGCATAGAAGAGTTTTGAATAGGGTAAGCCATAAGTTGAATTGGTTTCATGGTTGGGTGCTCTTTACTAGACTTAGGACGGTCATATTCCCAAATGGTAGTTTGCTTCCGATCACTAAACCATTGATGCTTTCCTTTTTTCTTCCACCCATATAAACAAGGTTCATGTTGCCATTGATATGGGCTACGGCCTAATACAAGTGAGTTCTTTTTCCAGATACAACACCCACTCAAATAGAAACCAGCATCTTTAAAAGCTTTACGGAAGTTGAGTCCTTCCGTATCCGCATGAAAAACATAGATAGACGCATCATCTTCCATGTGATTTTCTACTTGAGTAAACATAGAAAGGAGAAACTGATAGAAGTCACCGTCAGACATATTATCATTTAGGATTTTCCCAGCCGTCTCTTCAACGTCAACGTTATAAGGCGGATCTGTTACAACTAAATTAGCTTTCTTATCACCAAGTAATTGGTCGTAGGTTTCTGATTTGGTAGAATCACCACAAATGACTCGGTGCTTTCCGAGTTGCCAAATATCGCCACGTCTTGATACCGTTGGTTTCTTCAATTCTTCTTCCACATCAAACTCATCTTCAGACAACTCCTTGTCATGGACATTAGAGAGGATATTATCAATCTCTGGCGGTTCAAAACCAGTCAGGTCTAGATTAAAATCAGACTCCTGTAAATCCAAAAGTAAGTCCGCTAAGAGAGTTTCATCCCATTGACCTGTAATCTTATTGAGTGCAATGTTCAATGCTTTCTCATCTTCTTTGGGTAAATTAACGATGACGCACTTAGCAGTTTCATAGTCTAAGTCTTTAAGAACTGTCAAGCGTTGATGACCACCAATTACAGTTAAATCTTCATTGACAATAATAGGATCCACATATCCAAACTTAAGAAGCGACTGTTTAATCTTCTCATATTCTTTATCCCCTTTTTTGAGTTTCTTTCGAGGATTATAAGCTGCAGGCTTTAATTCTTTCAGAGAGAGTTCTTTTATTTCCATTGTTGGTTGGTTCGTCATTTTAGACTCCTTTGTAAAATCTTATCTGTATGTAGCAGGCATGGCTACAATACTTTCTATTAGGATTGGCATAAGATAAAAATGACCTACCACAACACTGGCAAGTCATTTCTTCATATGCAGTTAGTTCCTTATCATGCTCCTCTTGATGATTTTTCCACCAATTTATTCTGCACCTGTCTGAGCAAAATTTCTTCGGTCGTCCAGTTTTATTAGGAACCATAGGTTGAAAACATTGAGGACAGTTTGTACCATCTTGAACTCGTTTCTCAACCATCAAATACGGTAATGTTCCTTGTCCCTTTAACTCAGGATGTCTTTTACAATACTTCTTAACAGAGTCCTTAGATAGACCAATTGCTTTAGCAACTTCACCATATCCTAAACCATTTTTCCTAAGTAACCAAATTTGTTCTCGTTGAAAGTTATTCATACCTGTTCCTCACTTTTATACTAAAAAATAAGGTTATTTTCGTACCTAAATTTAAACAAATTTACGAAAATAACACTCACTTAATTCTATATTCTTACTGGATTCTTTACTATTTTGAATTGATTTTTATATCCCACCCTATCAATTTTGCGAAATTTTACGTTTAAGGGGGCGTCGGTCTTTTACGGACAAGGATTTAGAGATTTTATCCCCCCTTACCCCAAATTATAAAAGAGAGATATTTTTAGAACGTAACTACAATATTAAAACCGATAGGTATATTCCACATATAGGTCCGTTGTCTTGGTCTTTCTATCATGACAAGATTTACAGAGAGCTTGCCAGTTAGATTGATTCCAAAAGAGTTCTTGGTCACCTCGGTGGGGAGTGATATGATCAACCACTGTTGCCTTGGTCAGTCGACCTTCTCTTTGACAGTAAACACAGAGAGGATTGAGCTTTAAGTAACGAATCCGCGCCTTATTCCACCGTGAATTGTAACCTTTAGCTTTGGTTGTCTTGGCGTCAAGTACGTGGTTAGTCTTGTGGTCATTGCAGTACTTGTTTCCATAGGTCACAAGGTTTGGACAACCATTCTGCTTGCAGGGAGTTCTTGGTCTACGTGGCATCTTACTGCTCCCAAGGAAGAGTTGGTTTCGTAAAATGTCCAAAACATGTAGATTGAGTGTAGTCTACGTTTAGAAGATCCAACTCCTTGATAATCCCTTTCGGTGTTAAATCGTACCGTTCTTTAATCATTCCTACCAATTGCTTGCTCGTATAGTTACTTGTTCCAAATGTTTCTACATGAATAGAAACCGGTTCTGCGACCCCTATAGCGTATGCTAATTGAACTTCGCATCGTTTAGCATATCCTTCACGAACGATGTCTTTTGCAATCTTACGTGCCATATAAGCTCCTGAGCGATCCACTTTACTTGGATCCTTTCCTGAAAATGCACCACCACCATGATGGGCAAATCCACCATAAGTATCAGCGATAATTTTTCTTCCAGTAACTCCAGCATCTGCATAAGAACCACCAAGAACGAAACGACCAGTTGGATTCACTAAAATGTTAAAATTAAGGTTTTGTTTATACTGTTTTGCAACTTTCATCATGGATTCTTTAACAATAGATCTTAAATTCTCAATTGTTATTTCATCGCTATGCTGAATTGATACTAAGAATGTTGTAATTCTTTTATTGTCATAATCATAAGAAACCTGTGCCTTAGCATCTTTCCCTAAGAGCGGATGCTGAAGTTCCATAAGTTTCTCAAGAACACGAGTTGCTAAAACGTAGGGAAGCGGCAAGTATTCATCGGTTTCGTCAGTTGCATAGCCATACATCATCCCTTGGTCTCCAGCACCGCCTGTATCAACACCTTGAGAAATATCATCACTTTGTAAACCGATAAGATTCGTCACAATAATATTTTCCATTCCTAGTGGTTTAACGACATTTCGAACAACTGTTTTTAAATCAAACAAGGCTGTTGTTTTCATTTCCCCAGCAACAACTATATGATTATCTTTGATAAGAGTTTCTACTGCAACCCTACTATTCTTATCTTGTTCTAAACATACTGTTAGAACTGCATCTGAAATCTGGTCACAAATTTTATCTGGATGGCCATTAGATACTTGTTCACTCGTAATAATCATTCTTTCCTCCACGCAAAAAGCCTTCCAATTTGGGTAAGGCTCTGTTTTTTTATTTTGCTTTTCTACCTGCTTCATAAGCTTGTTCAAGCATTTCTTTCAATGCCCAAACGCTGATGTCATAAAAGTCAAGGCTGTCACTATTTCTCGTTTCTAGTGTTTCAGCGCCAATTCTATTTTTTGCGATTTTTGTTAAAATATCCTCTTTCTTCATGGTTTTATCCTCTTTCTTTTTTGTTGTAACCATATTACCTCTAAGAGCAGGATATATCCAGTCGTTTGTGCATTATTTTAAAGATATTTTTAAACTTTTAAAGCTTTCAAAACCACTTCAAGTATAGCTTCCTGTTCATCAGATTCTGGGTAGATATCCCATCCTCTGTCATAAGAAATGATAGTCTTTTCAGCAACATCAACCTCTAATTTGAATACACATCCTAAATCAATACCTACATCAGAAGGTTGGTCACTGACTTTTGCTATGTAATCAACTATTTGTCCGTGATAATGAATCTGCCCTCTGGTCCACATGGTTATTCTCCTCTTATTTTTCTAGGTGTACATTACCGTAGAACCAGAATTTTATCCAGTGAACATAGCCGATTTTCTATCTTTTTTGACATCTTAAGTATATCACAGTCATTTTTAAAAAGCAGTACCATCTTAGTAACAACTTAGTAACAGGGTAGTACCACCTTAGTAACACCCTAGTATCATTATCCATTTATACTCAAGGTTTTACCAGCAAAACGGTAATATTCTTTTACTTGTTTTAAGGCTTTTTGTCTATATCGACTAACTGTCATTCTAGAAACATTATGCTTAGGTAGTAACTCATCCCATGTCAATCCAGCTAAGACCAAATCAACAACTACATCCCTCATTATTTCATCAACAGAAGAAACAGCAAGTTCGAAGAAATCGAGATCGGTTTTTAAATGACAGTACTTTTCAAACAGTGACTCCTGATATTCTTTTTCCTCTGCTAAGAACTTATCATGAAAAGATAGAGCCATATTTTCTGTCCTAACATTAGTTTTACTCGTTTTAACACGTTCTTCATTTGTCTGTCTAGTAGCAAGAGAATAGAGAAAAGCATCTTCTGAAATGGGTTTATAGTTTTCAATCAAGTTCTTTGCAATTGTTAAATCTCTTTTTGCATCTTGATAGTGTTGAAAATAGTAGTCTACTTTATCCATATCAACCTCCTACTTGTGCTTTTACTGCTTCAATCAAACGTGATTGTTGTGCGTCTTTGGCAGTTAAAGCTTTTAGAATATCAGCATCAATTGTACCTTCTGTTACAATATGCTGAATAATCACTGTGTTTGATTGTTGCCCTTGTCGCCAAAGTCGAGCATTGGTTTGTTGGTACAGTTCAAGAGACCAAGTTAACCCAAACCACACTAAGTGATGACCTCCCTTTTGTAAATTTAGACCATGTCCTGCGCTAGCTGGGTGTAGCAAACCCACAGAGATATTCCCTTTATTCCATTCATGAATATCAGTTTCACTTTTAAGAACTGTACTTTGAATCCTAAGTTTATTCAATCGTTCTTGAATACGAAGTAAATCATGTTTGAACCAATAAGCAACCAACACAGGTTCTCCATTTGCTGCTTCGATAATATCTTCAAGTGCATCTAGTTTTTGATCATGTAACTTGATAATTCTATGATCATCAGAATAAACTGCACCATTTGCCATTTGAACCAGTTTATTGGATAAACTAGCAGCATTTGCTGCTGTTACTTCAATTTCGTTAGAATCAGAAATAACAGATTCCTTTTTAAACTCTTTATATCTTTTTGCTTCTGCGTTTGTGAGATGGACTAATTTTTTCGTTGAGATTAATGTTGGCATTTGTAGATAATCCATTGCTTTCATAGAAATTGTGATGTCATCAATCTTGTCAAAGATTTGACACTCTGCATAGTCCATTGGTATATATTCATAGACGACGTTTCCATTTCTACGTCCCTCTCTAAAATAACGACTTCGGTATTCTCCAATAAAACGACCCAAACGGACACCACCATCAATGACCTTGAACTCCGCAAACAAATCCATCAATCCGTTGGAACTCGGTGTTCCTGTTAAACCTATCACTCGTTTCATGTAGGGGCGCATGGCCATAAAAGCTTTAAAACGTTTTGATTGCCATGATTTGAATGAACTTAATTCATCAATGACAATCATATCCCACTTGAAATGCGGATGACACTGTTCAACTAACCAAGGGATGTTTTCACGATTTACAATGTAGATATCTGCATCTTTTTGGAGTGCTTCTTGTCGTTGTTTAGGAGTACCCACAATTTTTGAATATCTCAAATGAGACAGTTCTGTCCATTGCTCTATTTCGTCACTCCATACTGTATTTGCGACTCTAAGTGGAGCAATTACCAAGACCTTTGAGACCTCATAGCGATCAAACATCAGTTCATTAATAGCTGATAAGGTTGTAGCTGTTTTTCCCATCCCCATGTCTAAAATGACTGCTGCATAAGGAGTTTTTATGATGAAGTCTTTGGTGACTTCTTGATAGTCATGCAGTTTCAATTTCATCCAATATCCCCTCAATATCTTTCTTATTATCTAAAACATAGACTCGAAATCCTAAATGTTCAAATAACTTATGCCGTGACACCTGCAAAGCTCTAGGATGTTGATTAGGTGCTTTTACTTCCACCAAACCAAACTTGCCATTGGGTAAGAATACCAATCGGTCAGGTACTCCTGAAAAGGAAGGTGATACCCACTTTGGACAGATACCACCACGCTTTAAAACCTCGCTTGCTAACTTTTGTTCTATCACTTTTTCTCTCATACTTGTCCTCTCATCAGATTTAAATGGTGGAGGTCTAATGAGGTCATATCCTAAACTTTCCTTATATACTTTTTCTTAGTTATATTTCCTATAGAGATAGTTTTAGAAAAGACCATCATT
Organism: Streptococcus infantis; assembly: GCF_047463175.1. Classification (GTDB taxonomy): domain Bacteria; phylum Bacillota; class Bacilli; order Lactobacillales; family Streptococcaceae; genus Streptococcus; species Streptococcus infantis_AC. The sequence continues at coordinate 183,260 of NZ_JASHEJ010000001.1, read as the reverse complement.
GACTTACACTAAACAAAGAAATGGAAGTCATGGAACTTAATCCATAAACTTTTTGACCATACTTCACAAATTATTTTTCACTGAATACTTCAACGACTTACACTCAAAAAATACTTCATTTAAAATCTACTGGTGATACAGCCTCACTGTGTAAGTCATTAGTTTAGAAAATCATCGTCATCAGCTTTTAATGATAACCCCATAATAAAATTCCCTTTATTAGTTCGTTTTCGTTCGTAACCAGCTTGATTAAGTGCAGCATAGAAATCAGTTGTACTTCGTGTGTATTCCAAATTTTGAAGGCAATATGCACGATACTTACTGTACAGTTCTCCTGATTTCTCACTTAATGTTTCTCCCACGACACAACTTTCATTGATGAAATGCCCCAACCAGTCATTAGCTTCACGGTAAGATTTGACAGAGTTTATTACTGCTTTTGGAACTGATGTTTTAAAATTTGCTTTGATGGCTTTTTCCGCTCCTTCAATAATCCACGATAAAATTGCTGGTGCCGCATTGTCATACAAATGGTCCGCAAAGTTTTTGATGTCAGAGCGGCCAGTGATTTTAGCATTAAAAGGAATAACAACCAAACGTCGCCACGTTCCATCATCGTTCGCTCCTACTTTAGGCAGATGGTTAGTGTAAAGAACTAGCGTGTGTGACGGCACGAAGTGAAAAGGATCCTTGTACTTTTTCTCAGCTTGGATTTCATCAGTTGAAGTAATCTGCTTAACAACAGCTGTATTGAGTCTCATGCCTTCTGCCATCTCAGAAGCAATGACCAGTCGTTTCCCTTTTAGCTCAGCAAGCTCAGGACTCACGTTACGCTTGTTTGACATGGTTAAAGCATCCGCAGATAGTTTTCCTGAATAGCTCCCTAGCACACGAGCGATGGTATTCCAAAAAGTAGACTTGCCATTTGCTCCACCACCGTATGCGATAATCATGTGTTCTTGGTAGACCTTTCCAATAGCTGCCATACCAATTATTTCTTGAACATAATCAATTAATTCTTGGTCATTACAGAAAAAGGTAGCCAATGTTTCCTGCCATAATCCCAGTCCCTGATCACTAGGAGAGATTGCGGTTATTTTAGTTATATAGTCTTCAGGATTATGTTCTTGTGACCCATTTATTCCTTTTCGTAAATCATAGGTAGCCTCTGGGGTATTGAGTAATAAGTCATCACTATCTAATTCTGACAATTCTACTGAAAGCATTGGTTTTGCTGTATTATAGACAGCCATCAAATTCTTATAGTCACGATGTTTCATAACAAATTTATGAAACTCTTTGGCTGCAAGATAGGCTTTTAAATATTTTAATTGGAGTGGAGTTTCAACTGCATTTTCTAGACGCTTTCCTCCTGCCTTAATGGTCAATTCCTCAATACCTGAAGACTGAAGTTGCTTCTCTGCAGATTCCAAGAGTACATTCGCTTCAGCAAGTTGTTCATCGGTAAAGTGTACAACTGCACCTAATGCCAACTGCTTATTCTCACGCCAGTGAGTTCCATCATAGTAAAGATAGTCCGTTGCATTGGTGTAAGCTAACTTCTTGGCATACTCTCTAGCAAGAACTCCCGCTTCCCCAACATCCGAGTAATCATCCGGTTTTAATGTTTCTCTATTGAAAGCATCTGGAGCCACATAACCTTGCGAGGTTTTAATAGTTCTGTTGTAGAATCGGATTGCACTTCCCCAGATGGTATCCAACTCTGCTTTATCAAGTGGCGGTACACATTTCTGTGCCTGCTCATCAAAGCCATCTCTTGCTTCTTGGGTCACGCCTAAACGTTTGAGAATCTTAGCCGCAAAAACCGACATTGTTGAATTACGACTCCCTTGCTGGATTGGACCACTTGGTGGAGTATAGAATTCTGCATCAAAATCTTCCTCGTCATCAATAGAAACAGCTTGAAACAAATCTTCATCAATAGTTAGCCATGAATCATGCCAAACAACTTCTGCTTGTGGATTTCCAAAGAAGAAACGTGCCGCATCTTTGGCATTATCATCAAAGAACTTGTACTGATTACAAAGTTCTTCCTTCATGGCCACATAGATATCCTTATCTGCCACCTCGTTGATTTGGAAGTAGATATGAAATTTAGGTCTTGGAACTTTTCCTGCCTTTACCTGCATATGACTTCGACTAGTTACCAAGGCAAAGTTGCAATCCGCAAAGATTTCTTTTAATCGCTCAACTGTCATCCATTCATCTGGATTTTCAGAATGGTCATTATCAATATCCATGACCAAAACGTCCGACTTGATAAAATTGGCATTTGAGCGTGCATTGTTTAAGAATATCCCTGCCACATGGTCAAATTGCACAACAGTTTGTAATGATATTTCATCAATAATGGTTACTTGATTGGGATAGACCGTGGTTGTCTGAACCCCAGTCTGTCCAGAATGAGATAAGGTAAATTGCATTATGCGCCCTCCAAATGTAATTAATGATATGGGGAGATTTTCCCTCCTACCTTAATAGGTAGAACTACGACTCATTTTTCCGCCTCTTAATAAAAATTTTTTCAAAAAAAATAATCTTCCTTTATATAGCTAGAGGAAGATTATTTTATTGCATAACAAATTAAAAAAATTTTTATAAAAAAGCGGAAAATTTCAACCCAGTATTACCTATATAGGTGTAAGAGATGAAAAACATCGATTCAAAAAAATTTTTAATAAAAACCGGAATTACTGTTCACATCTCTACCTAATAAGATAGGAGGTCACAAAATGACTAAAGAAATAACTGTGAATCACAATGATGAACTGGTCGATACTCTAACTGCCATCAGCGTCATCTCAAAGCAACTCGCTCGTAAGATAAAGGAGGAAGAAAACAATGAGCAAAATGAAAGAACTGAATAGACTAATTCATGATATGGAAGAAACCGCAAAGTACTACCTTCGCTTGGTGGATGAGTTCAAAAAACTCCTATCTAATGATAATGAAACAGTTCCTGAACCAATATCACCAAAATCTGAATCAAAAAGGGAAATTCAACTGGAGGATGTCCGTGCAGTCCTTGCTATAAAGGCAAAAGATGGCTTTAAGAATGAGGTTCGTGCTCTTCTAAATGCTTACGGTGCTTCTTCTCTATCAGCTCTTGACCCTAAATACTTTGCGACAGTCCTTGAAGAAGCTGGAGGGATTGGTAATGACTAACCACGCCATTCTATCTGCTTCTGCATCACATCGTTGGTTGAACTGCCCACCTTCCGTTCGGTTAACTGAAGATATGCCAGATGTAAACTCTGAGTTTGCCCTTGAAGGTACGGATGCTCACGAGTTATGTGCTTATCTAGTCGAGAAAGCTTTAGGTAGGAATGCGCGTGATCCAACTGAGGATTTAGCATTTTACAATCATGAAATGCAGGATTGCGCAGAAGAATACTGCAATTATGTCATGGAACAAATCGAGAAAGCCAGAGGCTACTCACGTGACCCTACAGTTCTTGTCGAACAACGACTGGACTTTTCTAAGTGGGTACCTGAAGGATTTGGAACTGGAGATTGCCTTATTGTGGCAGACGGACTTCTTCAGGTTATTGATTATAAGCACGGACTTGGTGTTCTAGTTGATGCAGACTATAACCCGCAAATGATGTGTTATGCACTTGGTGCTCTTGAGATGTTTGACGGTCTTTATGATTTTGATAAAGTTACCATGACTATCTTTCAACCACGAAAACATAACATATCTACCTTTGAGATAGAAAAGACTGAGTTGCTTAAATGGGCTGAAAATGTACTCGCTCCAAAAGCTGAACTTGCATTCAAAGGTGAGGGGGATATGCAGTCTGGTAAACACTGCCAATTCTGTAAACTAAAGAATATCTGTCGCAAACGTTCGGAGGATAATTTGGCTCTTGCCAAGATGGAGTTTGCAAATCCAGCTACTCTTGATAACGAGGACATTGCAGAGATTTTGCCTAAACTAGACTTGTTGATTTCATGGGCAAACGACATCAAAGCTTATGCATTAAATCAAGCCACAGATGGATATCCTATCCCAGGATACAAACTGGTTGAAGGTCGCTCAGTTCGTAAATTCTCAGATGAGTCAGCCGTTAGCCAAGCTGTGATTGAAGCAGGCTATGATCCTTATGAGAAGAAGCTGCTCACTATCACTGCCATGACAAAGTTACTTGGCAAGAAAACTTTTAACGACCTACTTGGTGGTCTCGTAATAAAACCAAGTGGTAAACCAACACTCGTTCCAATTGACGATAGCCGTCAAGAGATGAATCTAGCAAAAAATGAATTTAAAGAGGAATAACTATATGACAACTAAAGTAATTACAGGACCAAACACTCGCTTCAGCTACTTAAATGCCAACGAACCAAAATCTATCAATGGTAGCACTCCCAAGTATAGTGCCTCACTCATTATTCCAAAAGAGGATACTGTCACCATTAACAAGATTAAAGCAGCCATTGAGCAAGCTTACAAAGAAGGTGAGTCAAAACTCAAAGGCAATGGCAAATCTGTACCTGCATTATCTACTCTGAAAACTCCACTTCGTGACGGTGACCTTGAACGCCCTGATGATGAAGCATACAAAAATGCTTACTTCGTAAATGCTAACTCTCCGCATAAACCTGGTGTGGTTGATGGCAATCGTCAAGAAATCATTGATACTTCAGAATTGTACTCAGGTATCTACGGTCGTGCTTCTATTACCTTCTATGCTTTCAATTCTAATGGCAACAAAGGTATTGCTTGCGGTTTGAATAACTTACAAAAATTACGTGATGGTGAGCCGCTCGGAGGACGCACTCGTGCTGAGGATGATTTTGCGACTGAAGATGATGATGACTTTTTGAACTAGAAATGGAGAATTAGATTGATGATGTATACTATTTTAACTTGTACAATTATGGGACTTTGGGTGCTTATCGGACTATACTTCGGGTATATGACTATTAGAGATGATATTCGAAATGAATTGGAACGAAAGGCGAAGCAAAATAAAGAAAAACTTAGCCAAACACCACTCAGTCGAAAAAATAAATAGAACTTTAGGTGGCAGTACTTCTGTCACCTTTTTCAGAAAGGACGTACTATGCCAATTAAAGAACTCAGCATTGACATCGAAACCTATTGTGAGATTGACCTACGAAAATCTGGTGTCTATCGCTATGCGGAAGATGACAGTTTTGAAATCCTTTTGTTTGCTGTATCTGTCAATAATAGACCAGTGACTGTTTACGACTTAACTAAGGAGAAGTTACCACAAGATATTCTTGAAGCTTTAGTAAACGATAATGTTATCAAATGGGCTTTCAACGCTTCATTTGAACGAATTTGTCTATCCAACTGGCTCAAGAAACTTCATCCCGAATTGTTATCAGATGGATTTCTCTCACCAATTTCATGGAGGTGTAGCATGATTTGGTCAGCCTATTTAGGACTTCCACTCTCCCTTGAGGGAGTTGGAACAGTTCTCAAACTCAAAGACCAAAAGATGAGAGAGGGGACTGACCTCATTCGCTACTTCTGCGTACCTTGTAAGCAGACGAAAATTAACGGTGGACGGACACGTAACCTCCCTCATCACGCGCCTGACAAGTGGTCTACTTTTATCGATTACAACAGACGTGATGTTGAGGTCGAATTGGCCATCAAGGAACGGCTAAAAAACTTCCCAGTACCTGCCTTTATGTGGGATGAGTACCACCAAGATCAGATTATCAATGACCGTGGAATTGGTATTGACATTGACTTTGTTCAGTCGGCTATCAAAATTGATTCAGAGAGCAAAGCTAAAATCCAAGAAGAACTAAAAACCTTAACAGGCCTTGAAAATCCCAACTCTGTTCTGCAGATGATTGGCTGGTTACGAGAACACGAAGTAGCAACAGATTCTCTAGACAAAAAAGCTGTGAAAGAACTTCTCAAAACAGTTGATGAAACAACTGCTCAAGTTCTCAAACTTCGTCAGCAAGCTACCAAATCAAGTGTTTCCAAATACCAAGCGATGATGAACTGTGTTTGTAAGGACGGTCGAGCAAGGGGGATGTTTCAATTCTATGGAGCAAACCGAACTGGTCGATGGGCTGGCCGTTTGGTGCAACTTCAGAACTTACCACAGAATCACCTTCGTGACCTAGAGGAAGCTAGAGAACTTTTCAGAACAGGTGACTTAGAAGCTACTGAGCTACTCTACGATACTCAGGATACCTTATCGCAACTTATCCGTACAGCTTTCGTTCCAAGTGAAAGAAAGAAATTCATTGTTTGCGACTTTTCAGCTATCGAAGCTCGTGTACTCTCCCACTTAGCTGGTGAGAGATGGCGTAGTAAGGTCTTTGAACAAGGTAAGGATATCTACTGTATGTCTGCGTCACAAATGTTCGGTGTGCCAGTTGAGAAACATGGTCAAAATGCAGACCTACGTCAAAAAGGGAAGATTGCGGAGTTGGCCTGTGGCTATGGTGGAGCAGTTGGTGCACTCAAAGCCATGGGTGCACTTGATATGGGACTATCAGAGGACGAACTCCAACCACTTGTTAACTCATGGCGACAAGCAAATCCCAATATCGTTCTCTTATGGTGGGATGTCGATAATGCTGTAAAGACTGCTGTAAAGGAACAAATTCCAACATCTACTCAAAATATTCAATTTGAAGTCAAAAGTGGCATATTGTTCATCACCCTTCCTTCTGGTCGTAAATTAGCGTATATCAAGCCAAGAATTGGCGAGAACCAGTTCGGTGGAGAGTCCATCACTTACGAAGGAACTGGAACTGCCAAACGTTGGGAACGACTCGAAAGTTACGGCCCAAAATTTGTGGAGAATATCGTCCAAGCCATCAGTCGTGATATTCTTGCTTACTCTTTGAAGCAACTGAAAAAGTTTAAAATTGTAGGCCATGTACATGATGAAGTTATTATAGAATGCCCAATGGAACAAAAACTCGATGAAGTTGCGTCATTAATGGGGATTGCACCAGATTGGTTGTCTGATATTAACCTTCGTGCTGACGGATACGAATGCTTATTCTATCAGAAAGATTAGCAAAAAATCGCCACCTCAGAAATTGAGATGGCGATTTTCAATTATTGATTTAGTTCATTATATACCTCCTTTGCGAGTGCATGGGCTTTCTTGATTGCATCATACCCTTGGGTCTTTTTCAGACCAAGTTTTTCAATGATTTCCTGTTTGCTTATCGTGAAATCATGGTAAATCAGTTTGAGGATTTTACCGTACTTTTCATTACGTTGATAAACAACATCAATCAATTCTTCAAGTATTTCAATAAGCATCAGTTTCTCCTCGTGAGATGGGATTCCAGTTGGATCGTATCCAAATTTCTCATCATTATCCATATTCTGTAACATCTCATCTAAAGATAAATCATCATGCTTACCTTTAGAATGACGGCTCAAGTATTCATTGGTATCCATGTTAAAGACACGAAGGACATTCGCAAACTCTTCTCGCTCAACAGGTACAAATCCAACAAGAATTCGCTTTCCATAGATATTAAATGTTTTGAGATTATCTCGATTTACATCCTCGTTAACTAGCATCGTTTTATCTCTAAAAACGAAAGGAGCTAATACTTGTGTATCTGTAGGTTCTACACCATTATAAGACTTTTCACTTTGATAGCGATCTGGAGTATATTTTGAGTTTCGATTTTGTTCATTATTTGACATGTGTTGTCTCCTTTTCCTTCGTACACAAAGGAATTGGACATGCCAAAAGAACTATTAAATTTTGTTTCTGACCACATCAGCAGTTCCTTTGCTAAATCATGGTCAGCTGGCTTTATAGCTGAACTGCTATTTCTTAAAGACACAGTTAAAGCCTATAACGTAGGATAATTTCCCCATTACAAAGTATCTTTAAGAAGTCAATAAAATGTAGGATTAATCTTTACAACATAAGTATAGATCTTTGCAACCCTAAAAAACAGGTAGTCTAGACTTCCGTATCTAAACCCTATTGGCTATAATGTTCTTGATAAGAAAAAGCCTTGAAATAATCAATTAATGAGCAAAAAGCGGAAATTCAATTTCCGCTTTTTGGATTAAAAAAAAAAAGACCATCAAAAATTTGATAGTCTATAGTGTCTTCATTTGTGCTGCTTGTAATATCGTATTTATTTCAGCTAATGGTTTGTAATAACTTGTCGTTAGTAACAGTTTATAAACTTGATGCTGGTGAATTTTAGTTAATTTGTGTCCCGCCTTTTCAAGCATATCTTCGCTTATAGGAGGCATAAGTTTTAAAGCAAAACAAAATGCCAATGCTAACTCAAGCTTAGGTAGATTATCTTCTTTGGTTTCATAACTTCTGAGAGTTTTTTCCGTAATACCAACAATATTCGCTAATAATGGTTGAGAGCATTTTTTCCTCTTTCTGTGACTACGTAATGTCCCAGAGAATTCAAAAGGTAATTCCTTTAATAAATCAGAAATATTTTTTGAAAGTTTCACCATTTCTAAAGGTGGTAACTGATCCATTAAACTCGGATTCTGTAAAATCTCCACAAAGTCAGCTTTTATTTCGCTCTCTCTTGTTACCCCACGATTCAATACATAATCATAATAGTCTTCGTCAGATATGGTAGTATATTTCTTCGACTTTACCTTGAAAAGGAGACAACATTCATCCATATGTTCATAAGCATAATCAGTCATCACTGGTCCATCTTTTGTCATGGATATATATTTTTTATCTTTTAAACAAAGATGGTTATCAATGTAAAGAAACTTATTTCCATCAATGATTTGTCTGAATGACTCATTAAAACAATATTCAAAGCATAAATCATTCGAAGTGATTGTATAGCTACTTCCATTATCAAAAGCTTCAAGCTCAAAAGCGAAATTGTGCATATACCTATCATCTAAGTAATTGTAAACACCGTTTGCTTCTTTGAAGCCCAAGTCAATCATTCGAATTTTTGCTGCCTGCTTGGATACATTAAAGAATTCAGCAAGTTCATCAACCACTTCACGTACAAGTTCAGAGCGACTGATGTCAGGATTTACTAAGGTTAAAGTTTGAAATAACTCTCTAATCTTAATTTTCGTTTGAACTTTTGGCATAAGGATTCGAGGAGCAATCCCATTAGCATGCCACTCCATCCAATCAAGTGGAGACCACATGCTAGAATCTGCCTGATTTTCCTCTGTCCAACTACTAGATACTGAGTATCTATTATCAAGTATCATTCTTACTTCGTGAAATACTTTATGTAATTCCCAATGCACGCACTCATGAATGACAGTATTATTGAAAGATCCAACATTTCTCTTATAGACAACATCTTTATCTACCAATATACTTCCTTTGCTAAAATGCTTCGAGACAAGTTGGTCATTTTCTATCACCTCTACTTTAGTATCTTTAAAAACCATTTTACCAAAAACTGAATCGTCAAATGTTAACTTCTCTCGATGTATCGAAAGTCCCATCTCAGCGACAATTAACTCTACCGGTATAGGAGTTGGCTGCCTAAGTGCTACAGGATAATATTTTTTTAGAAATGATTCTGCAATGTTATCAAATTCTTTCTTAGGGATGTACGGAACCCAATCCCTACTAAGCATCAAATTTTTATTTTTTTTATATTGGTCAGATTTGAACTCTGCATTGTAAATATTAAAAACTTTAATACCTGAATCAAGCTCCATATCTACATAGACTGAAACGTACTTCGATTTCGTATCTAGTTCCATTTCACCTTTGATGTACTGACGAACAATAACATCCGCAATCACAATAATTTCAAGTTTCAGTTTAGAATTATCAACTACTTCATAGTAAATCTTATATAGTTCGAAATCATCAAACTCAATATATCCATTAGGTTCGGGCACCATGTAAGTAGATAAATCAGTATTATCTTTATTATTGAAAATGAATCCTCTAACAGTTTTTATGATTAACTCATGGTAAGTATCAAAAATATATTTATCGAACAATGAATCACCTTTAAGTAAGTGTATTTTTTAATAAGATTATAACACATTTTGTAAAGGCTTACGATTTTTGATATAATTATTTTATAAATTAGGAGGTAATGCCATGTCTAAAAGATCTGATGAATTTGAAAATAATATTGTGGAATTTGTAAAACAGAATATTAACCAACCTTTGCCAAGTCAATTACCCAAATGGATGATTGACGAAGGTATTGTACCAGGAGCTATAATTCAAGATGTAAAAGGTATAGGTAGCAAAGACAGTAAAAATAAAACAGATGTGATTATTCATTTATCAGAAGGGGCTCCAATAAAAATTTCTGCAAAGTTATTAAATGCTGACTACTTTGGAAATTGGTATGGGCATAAAAGGTTTATAGATGAATTTGGCTGCAAAGCATTTCAAAGGATGACTACTGCTGCTACTTGTTGGGCTAATAAATGGAGTGAAAGTACAAATGCACCTTTTGTAGGCGTTAGTATTTGTTTCGGTAAGAGAGCTGGAAAAACTTTTGATAATTTTACCGATATATTTAACATTGAGGATATTCTAACTGTAGCAAAAGGATACGGAGAAAGTGATTCTGTTGCTAACTGTATGTATATTGCTGATACTCCTGCTAATACACTTTCCGAACTTATTCAAAGTTTAGATGAAATTAGTATTGAGAACATAAATAAAGTAACTGAGGAATTTAAAGTTGCCTACAGACCTATCAACCCTATAACAGAAAAATCAAATAGGGGTAAGAATGTTTATTCTAAATTTAAACCATATAAGCGTTTAGATGAGCTTACGACGATTTCTAGTGCCAAACAACTATTTGAACTCGGAGAGTTTGTTACCGTTGAACCTACTAAAATCAATCACAATCATATTTTAGATGAATTAGAGAGAGACTATAATATCAAAATTCCACGTAAAGAATCATAACACAGTGGAAATTATTAAAATTAGAGTGTTTAAAGTCTAATTGTTAAAAACAATGATTCTAAATACTTATTTATTCTCTTTTCTATAATAATCCTAAACAAAAAAATATGATAATATCAATTTCTGAAAATACTAATCATACCAAAATATAATAAAAATTCTTTATTAGCTATTGTTTCGATTTATGTAAAGAAATATGGTAAAATGATTATTACAGAATTTAATAGAGAGTGCGAGAAAATCATAGATTATGTTAAGTACAAGCATAGAACCACATCAAAATTTTGAAAGTAATATCAAGACATCCGAATCCACTGAACGTTCTCGTGGTAAGTTTAAACCTGCAAAAGACTTATCACTAGATGAGATTCAGTCAGTGTTACTTAACAAAATAAAAGAAGAAACATCAAAAATCATTGAAGATGAGTTGGATGAAGAATTAATTAAAGAATGTAATAATTTCCAACCTAAAAATAAAATTAATGTTGTAAGTTTATTTTCAGGTGCTGGTGGATTAGACTTAGGTACAGAATTAGCCGGTCTGGTTACTTCAATCGGATATGATAAAGCTTTTGATGCGTTTCGCTCAAAAGAAATCTATGAAAATGAAAGAAAAAAATCAATTTTTAATACCGTATATACAAATGATATGTTTGTAGAAGCTAATAAAACTTACAAAAAAAACTTTAATCATAAAATTCTTCAGCATCAAAAAGACATACGAAAAGTAGCACACTTTCCTAATAATCAACTAATGATTGGAGGCTTTCCCTGTCCAGGTTTTAGCGAAGCAGGACCAAGGCTAATTGATGATGAACGTAATTTTCTTTACTTACATTTTATTCGCGCACTGATACAAACACAACCAGAATTCTTTGTAGCAGAAAATGTCAAAGGAATGATGACACTTGGAAAAGGTGAAGTTCTTAAACAAATTATTGAAGATTTTTCAAGTGCTGGTTATGAAGTTACTGCCCATCTAGTCAATGCGAGGGACTATGGTGTACCTCAATCTCGAGAACGTGTATTTTTAATTGGAGTCCACAAAGAAAAAATAGTGAAAAAATTTAACTATTCCTACTCCCTTCCACAACCTACTCATGGCAACCCCAACGAAATAAGCCTTTTTGCTGAAAGAAAGCCTTGGGTTACATTAAAAGAAGCTATCGGTGATTTAGAAAATAACCCTGGCCCATATTTTAAAGGTTCTTATAGTACTATCTACATGAGTCGAAATAGAAAAAAAAATTGGGATGAACAAAGTTTCACTATACAAGCCAGTGGACGTCAGGCACCTCAACATCCTGGAGGTGAACCAATGGAAAAAATAGGACATAATAAATGGATATTTAAAGGAGAAAATAGACGTCTTTCTGTAAAAGAAATTCAGAGAATACAAACATTCCCAGATTGGTATGATTTCAGTTTAGGTTCACCAATTGGAAAAAACGGTAAGCCTATTTCAGAAAATGCACTTCTTGATAAAGCATATAAGCAAATTGGAAATGCTGTCCCAGTCTTGCTAGCAAGGGCAATTATACAACCAATTTCTGATTTCTTAGCTTCTATCCATACAAACATAGAATAGCCCTACTCGTGTATGGCTATTTTATATTGCAATTTGTAGTATTTTTGTTATAATTTTGTTAAGTTATAATTTAACAAGAGGATTTTATGTTTTCAAAAGAACGTCTAAAGAATCGAAGAAATGAAAAAAAGTTATCACAATCCGAAATTGCTTCGAAAATTGGAATCAACAGAACTGCCTTTCATAATTGGGAATCTGGTAAATCTATCCCTAACCAAAAAAACCTAACAGCTCTCGCCAAAATCCTAGATGTACCAGTCACCTATTTCGAATCTGAGTACAATATCGTCAATAACTATCTTCAGTTATCTCCTGACAATCAGGCAAAAGCAGAAGACTTTGTAGAGGAGCTTCTTCTTTCTCAACAAACCTCTAACGTAACTCCACTCTTCTCAGTCCAAGTGCTATCAGATATCCAACTCTCAGCTGGTCTCGGAGAAGGATTCTTTGACGAGTTTGAAACCGAAACAGTCTACTCTGATGAGGAACAATACGGCTACGATATTGCCGCATGGATTGAGGGAGATTCTATGGAGCCCGTTTATAAGAGCGGTGAAGTCGCACTTATTCGCTCGAACGGTTTCGACTATGATGGTGCGGTCTATGCATTATCATGGAAAGACTCTGTCTATATCAAAAAACTCTACCGTGATGAGGATGGATTTAGAATGGTATCCTTGAATAAGGACTATCCAGAGAAATTCATCCCTTATGAGGATGAGCCAAGAATTGTTGGTCTAGTTGTAGGCCACTTCATGCCTGTAGTGGGGGTATAATCATGAAGCTAAAGGATATTTTAGAACTTGGAATGTATGGTTTCAACCCTGATTGTAAAGTTGAAATATTCAATATGGACAACTTTGAAGAACGACTAGAAAATGAAGGATTCGATGAAATTCTTATTCCTCAAAATGAGGATGCTAAAATCTATCCTTACGCTTTTTTGATTGAAGATTCTATTTTAATTGCTATGACCGAGGAGGATGACAATACCAATGAATGTTAAAGAATTGATTTACATCAAAGACGAACGTATTATCTTCACCCCTGACAAATTTGAATACGACATCACAGATTACATCGGTGAACTTATCGAAGAGCTAGAAAAACTTAAAAGGAGATAATCCTATGGGCTATATCGACTATTCTATTGAACCTCAAAGTGACATAGCCTTCCTCGATATGAAGTCCTTCTACGCTTCCGTAGAATGTGTGGATAGAGGTTTACATCCACTCTACACATCACTGTGCGTCATGAGCCGTGCAGACAACTCGGCAGGATTGATTCTCGCTTCTTCTCCAATGTTCAAGAAAGTCTTCGGTAAAGCAAATGTAGGTCGTTCCTACGACTTGCCATTTGATATCAACACTCGAAAATTCAGCTATCAAAATGCATGGAAACAGGGAATTGAGGTAACACCAAAGTATCAATCGTTTATTGAACACTGGGCAAAGCGTACACTCATCGTTCCTCCTCGAATGGACAGATATATTGAGAAGAATCTAGAGATTCAGCATATCTTTCAAGACTATGCTGCTCCAGATGACATTCTCCCCTATTCAATCGATGAGGGCTTTATTGACCTTACTAGTTCACTTTCTTACTTTATTTCTGATAAGTCAATGTCAAGGAAAGATAAGTTAGATAATGTTTCGGCTATGATTCAGAGAGAGATTTACCGTAAAACAGGTATTATCTCAACTGTCGGAATGAGCAATTCCAATCCTCTTCTAGCTAAACTAGCTCTAGATAATGAAGCTAAGAAAACTGCTACAATGAGAGCTAACTGGTCATACGAAGATGTAGAAACCAAGGTATGGGCCATTCCAAAATTAACAGACTTTTGGGGGATCGGTAGTAAAACCGAGATTCATTTACAAAAACTTGGTATTCATTCAATCAAAGAACTAGCCAATTTCAATCCTGATATTCTCAAAAAAGAATTCGGTAAAGTCGGTGTTCAACTTTGGTTTCACGCCAATGGAGTTGACGAGAGCAACGTCCATGAACCCTATAAACCAAAATCACGAGGATTGGGTAACTCACAAGTACTTCCTAGAGATTACAGAACCCAAAGAGAAATTGAAATCGTATTAGCTGAAATGGCTGATCAGGTTGCTAATCGACTGCGTTCAGCCCATAAGAAAGCTACTATCGTTTCTATTCATATTGGATATTCTAGGACTGAAATGAAAAAATCTATAAATGCTCAGAAAAAAATTGACCCCGCAAATCTCCCAAAAACAATGGTAAGCCATGTACTTGAATTATTCCGAAAGAAATACACCTCTGGTGCAGTGAGACAAATTGGTGTCTCTTATAGTGGCTTCGTAGATGAAAACTATACTCTACTATCACTATTTGATGATGTAGAACAAATTGAAAAAGAAAATAGACTTCAGACAGCTATTGATGTTGTCAGAGAACAGTTTGGCTTTTTAGCTATTCAAAAAGGAACCGTCCTAACTGAAGGTTCCAGAAATATTGAACGCAGTAAACTTATCGGCGGTCATTCCGCTGGTGGATTGGAGGGATTAAAATGATTGACCGTTCATACTTACCATTTCAGTCAGCAAGAGAGTACCAGGATACAAAGATGCAAAAATGGATGGGCTTTTTCCTATCTGAACATACATCAGCACTCACTGATGATGCAAACAAAGTAACGTATATGTCAGATTTGTCACTGGAGAAGAAATTATTACTCCTCAGTCAGGTGTATGCTGGGCAACTGAACACGCGCATTCATGTCGTTGAAAAAAACAATCGAGTTTCCTATACTGGAACAATACCAAGTCTGACCAAAGATTTCATATTAATAAAAACTCCAACAGGTCACATTAATTTGAAATTGAAAGACATTGTTAGTATTGAACTTGTAGAGGAGGTGCTCTATGAATCAGCTTGAATTTCAGCGTAATCACCTGCAAATGGACTATTACAGCGAGAGCTACCAAGATTTTGAACGTGACTTCTACCGCTACTCCAACATGAATATTCCATTGACCTTTCTGACTGATGATATCCTCAAAACAATGGCGACTTCACGTAAGAATTACTTTGTCCTGAATAAGGAGAAGTCCAAAGATAACCGCGATCACTTCTTCATATTTGAAGTAAGAACCTTAGAAGAGAATCCACTAATCTATCATTATACATATAAGAAAACTACATCATATTTAGCAGAAAAATAGGAGCAGTTCGATTTACTGTTCCTATTTTTAATATTCATAAAATCTAAAGTCTTTATACTCTTTAACAATGGAGTCGCCAACCAGAACAGACTATACTGACCAGCGACTACCTTAAATTTAATGTTTCAGATTTATTTTCTTATCTCTAATTTCATAAACTACATCTGCTACATTTTCGAGTAATCGTTTATCGTGGGTGATAAACACGATAGTTCCGGTGTACTCCTTCATTAGTATTTCCAAAGCCTCTAAACTTGGTATGTCAAGGAAGTTACTGGGTTCATCCATTATTAGGATGTTATATCTACCCATGAGCATTTTAGCAAGCAACAATTTTATAATTTCTCCACCGCTTAAAACAGATAAGCTTTTTCCAATATCGTTCTGTTTGAACCCCATAGATGCTAGCACAGAACGAATTTCTGATATATTGTAATCACAATCCTTCTGCATAAACTCCATAACATTCTGATTACTGTTGTACTTGTAACCATTCTGTGCAAAGTAACCTATTTTTGCCTTAGGTGAAATAGAAATTCCTTCTTCATGGTTTAAGATCATTTGGATTAAAGTTGTTTTTCCGGTTCCATTACCACCCGTTAATGCCACTTTTGCTCCTAGCGGAATTTGAAAAGATGCATTTTCAAACAGTGCCTTATCCCCAAATACTTTATTAATTTCCGCACCGACTATAGGGTATGGATTATGGAGCTCCAATGCTTTACTTTGCCTGAAACGAATTCTGCGAATGCCTTCCGGAGCTTCTACTTTTCCTAATGCCGCAATCCTGTTCTCTAGGGATTTAGCGGCATTATGCATCTTTTTTTCCTTACTTCCTATTGATTTTTGATGAGCTAAACGCCCTCCGCCTTCAGTACTTTTTTTCTTTGAAGAACCTTTTGCCTTCTGTTCTATTTTACGAGCCTGTTTTCGCTTTTCCTCCGCAGCCCTTTCCAATCGAGCACGTTCCGCAATAAATTGTTCGTATTCTGCAGCTTGTCTCTTACGTTCTTCCTCTTTCTGACGAAGATAATCAGAATAGTTTCCCCAATACTCAGTGATTTTGCCATCTTTCAGTTCCCATATTTTATCTACTATTTCATCAAGAAAATAGCGGTCATGGCTAATAACTAACAGTGCACCTGTAAAATATTTTAGCTGTCCTATTAGAAAATCAATTCCTTCACGGTCTAAATGGCTCGTAGGTTCATCCGCTAAAATACCATGAACCTGTGCCGATAAGGCCTGTGCTATTTTAAGCCTTGTTTCTTCACCACCGCTCATGGTCTGTATATTTAATTGCTCAACACCTAGCTTGCCTACAAGCGCAAAATCTTTTTCCTCCTGCAGAGTTACTTCGTCCAACTGGGGAATATAGGCAAGTTCACCCAGATGATTCATTTTACATCCTGGGGGAATTAATTCTCCTAAAAGTACCTTGAATAAAGTGCTTTTTCCTGCACCATTTGCTCCTACTAAACCAATACGGTCATAATCATATACTTCTAATTCATTTATATCTAAAACATCGTGTCCTTTGAATTCCACACGAATGTCTTTTGCTTTTAATATTAATTCCATAACATTTCCTCCTGTCTATAATCGCATGCTTTCATTTGCTTGTACGCAGGAAAAACCCTGCGATTTTAGCAGGAAGAATTACATGAAAATAAGATACATAAATATCCCTCCAATATTGTTTATTTTAAATCTAATTTTCTAATCTCATTTATCATTGGGCAAACTATTGCAATGCAAATAATTAAAATACCTGATAGTAAAAACCAATGATTTACACCGATTCTATCAGCAAAGAGTGCAGAAAGAATTAATCCAATTGGCATAGCAAGAGACATGATACTTCCAGTTAAAGAAAATACACGTCCTAAATATTCAGGCTTAATTTTCTCCTGAAAAAGAGCTGTTTGCACACCGCTGTAAAACGGAACAGAAAGCCCCATTATTGCACAGCAGACTACAAAAATGAAAAATCCACTTTGGGGAAGTAATCCTGAAATGGTTAAGCTTATCCCCATCATAAAAATGGATGCCGTTATTAATAAGATTCGCTTTTGGTAATTCCCAAATAACCCTAATAATAGACCCCCTATCAACATTCCAGATGCAAAGGAAATTTCCGTAATAGAAATATGCACAGGTGTTCCATTAAAGTAATCCATGCTAATTAAAGGGAATAGTGCATTAATTGGCATATAAACAAACATATATAATGTTCCAACGAGTAATAAAGCAAATAATCCTTTATTTTGCCGTAGTACAGCCATTCCTTCTTTCATTTCTCTTATGAAATTTGGGTCCAAACTTTGCACGCGATCACCCAGCTTAGGAATACGTACAATTGCTACCGTAATAGATGCAATCACAGCACCCAATACATCGATGGCAATAATAGCATTTAGTTCCCAAACGGAGTATAAGAGTGCTGCAACCGCCGGACTAACAATATAGCTTATAGACTGCAAAGACTGACTATAGCCTGCACATTTCGTAAGCTGTTCTTCTGGTACTAAAAGTGGCGTAACCGCATTGAGAGCCGGGGTGTGAAAAGCTGTTCCAATGCTACGGATAAACAATACTATCATAACCATCCAGACAGGTAGCTCCATATAGAATGCAACAATAGTAAGCACCGAACCAGCTGCTGCGATAATTAAATCAGCACCAATCATTATCTTCTTCCTATCATGACGATCCACTAGCACACCAATTGCAGGTCCAAAGACCGCATAGGGTAAAAAACCTAATAGTGAAGCCATAGACAAGACCATCGCGGATCCAGTTTTTTCTGTAAGGTAAAAAATAATCGCCATTTGCAAGATGGCACTAGTGATTAATGATACTGCTTGCCCTGCCCATATTGTATAAAACTTAAGTTTCCAATTGTTGTATTTTTCCATTTATATTATCTCCTGCATATTATTTTGCTTAAATTTCTATTTTGAATAGCATTATAGGCAATAAAAAAATGCAGGCCTAAATCCACAATGTGGCTTTTGGTCTGCATACATACAATTTGGAAACATTCATATTAAAGACATAGTTAAATAAAGGTATAGTTAAATAACCAATATCCTCACCGTAACTAATGAATGCTCAATATCGTATAAATAAGCACAACAAAAAAGCCTATCATCGGGTATAGATTCTGCTTTTCTTATTGCCAGCTTATCTTAAACGCATTGAGGCTGTCATAGTTTCGGTTCCTCCTACATCTTTGTTTATATCAATTTATAGTATAACACAACAAGATGATATGTTCAATATAAAAGTTATGGAATGAGTCTCATACTTCCAATTCGATGCCAGATTTAAAGGATATGACGAAGTGTTCTTCATAGACTGTAACGCTCTGGATTATCTTCCTTAGTAGCAAGCGATTAGCTTTCACAAAATCTTCTGTTTGTAGTTTTAAAAATTCATCAGGATTTTCTAACTCAACCTCAAAATATTTCATTTTACATTCCCTCATTTCATTTATTGATAAATTGAGTTTACAAAAAAGAGTGGACAATTTTTGTCTACTCTTAACCTTTAAAATAGTTTTTTTTAATCGATTTGAAGTTGCCTAAATTATTACTTATTCGGTAAAATGAAGTATTGCTTTCAACAGATTTCCTTCAACTACACTTCACTTGATTCAAACAAGGTGGGTACATTTCTATTCCCACAAACTCCTTGTCAATGGAAACAAACACGTACCCACAGGGTAAATGGAAATAGAAACTGATAATTTCTAGCTATCACTTCTACTCATTCCAAAAATTTTCTCACTCTGATACTTACCCACCATAAAGCAAAAAGCCTTGCAATCAAGGCTTTCATTATCCCTTTCGTTCAAAGGTTTCTAAGCTTTTAAGAGCAGAGTAACACACTCCACGTGATGCGTTTGCGGAAATAGGTCCACCGGTTGGACTTTCTTCAATTCATAGCCCAATTCTTGATAAAGTTTGATATCACGCGCCATGGTGGCGACGTTACAGGAGATATAGGCGATACGGTTAGCTCCTGTTTGGGCACTTGCTTTGATAAAGCTTTCAGTCAAGCCCTTACGTGGTGGGTCGACTAGGATGGCGGTTGGTTGGATGCCTTCCTTAAGCCAATTCTTCATGGCGTTTTCTGCTGTATCACAAACATAATGAGCATTGGTGATACCGTTCAACTCTGCATTCTTCTGGCTATTTTCTACTGCTTCGGGGATGACTTCGACACCATAAACTTCCTTAACATGCTTAGCGACTGATAAGCCAATAGTCCCGATTCCTGAGTAGGCATCGATCACCACATCCTCTTCTCTTAACTCCGCAAAATCAATAGCTGTCTGATAAAGCTTCTCTGCCATTTCGGTATTGACCTGATAAAAGGCTGGTCCAGAAATTTGGAAGCTATTCCCCAACATTTGGTCCGTAATGTAATCTTGACCATAGAGAACTCGCCATTCTTTTCCAAAAATGGCATTAGTATTCTGGTCATTGATATTTTGCATGACAGACACAATCTCTGGGAACTGCTTGATGACTTGTTCAATCAACTGTTCAACTCGGAAAATTTTAGGACGAGTGGTGACCAAAATGACCATGATTTCTCCAGAATGATGTCCTCGACGAACGACAAGGTTACGAATCAAGCCGGACTGTTCCTTCTCATCATAGGGTTTTAAGTCATAGCGACGAAGCAAATCACGTAAAGCCACAATAACTTGATCAATGACTGGATCTTGGATATAAAAATCTTCAAGAGGCATAAGATCATGAGAATTCTTACGGAAGAAACCAGTCTCCAGAACACCATTGACACGACGAACAGGAACCTGAGCCTTGTTACGATACTTGATCGGATTTTTCATGCCAAGAGTATCTGCGACCTCTATATCCATGATTCCAGCAATCTTATATAGGCTATCTTTTACTTGCTTGGTTTTAAACTTGAGTTGCTCCGGATAAGCTAGATGTCCCAAGTCAGCAATGCCTGAACGTAGGTAAGCCAAATCTAAGTCTTGGTTACGATGTGGAGATTGTGTAAGATATTCCTCAACCTTACCAAAGCCGATTTTCTTGTTGACTTTAAGGACACGCATAAGAATTTTTTCAGTCGGCAGAGCATTCTCTAAAAAAAAGACCAAGCCATCGATCTTGGCAACACCTGCTCCTTCATGGGTCAAATCGACAATCTCAACTTCTACAATATCATTTTTCTTTAACATAATTTTCACTTTCTATAAGCCGACAAAAAAAGACGGCAACAATCCTGTTACCATCTATTATACCATGAATTGATCTAAGCACCAAAACTCTTGAAGAAATCAAGGATAGTTTGCCAAATTGAGCTGAGGATGTTTCCACCGTCTTGAATAGCTTTATTAGCATCAAAGTTTAGATCGATATTGCTGAAACTATCACCTGCTTGTGCAACGATACTTTGTTTCAGATCTTTTAGCGTCTTAGTAAAGTCTTCGTTATTAAGAATATCGCTCTTTGAAAGATTGAAGGCAAAGTTGATGATGACATTGACTTGGTTGCCAGTAACTACTTGATCCAGTTTGTAGTTTTTCAAGGTATCTTCGACAATCTTACGAACATCATCTTCTGTAAGTTCACCCTTAGACTCTTTGGCTTTAGCAATAGCAGCCTTAATATCAGCAAGGGCTACATTAAGTTTATTGGCATCATAGCCAGATTTGTCCTTGTTTTCATCATTGATGTCTGACAAGGCTTTTAACTCCTCCTGAGCCAAGTTTTTATTTTCCTGAGGTAACTGAACACCATTAGACTCAAGGGAATAGTAAATACCTGCTAAGGCACTTTCACCAGTAACTGGAATTGGTGCAGCAACAGTGATACGCGCGTGCTCTACACCCAAGGTAACAGCAGCATTACGGTACATGTCTTGAGTGACTTTTGTGATATTTTCAGGTGTTTCAATCTTGACCTCAAGGGGAGATTTTTCTCCTAATTTTTGAATTTTTGCTGATGAATAAAGTTGAAGACTTGAATCATTTGCTACATTCATAATCTTTGAGTAGACATCCGGTGTCATAGTTTTCAACTGTTTTGTATCTTTAGAGGCATCGTAGCCAAGTTTTTTAAGTGTTTGATTTTTTTGATCTTCCGTTAATGAAGAACCTAAGACATACTCAGGTTGAACATAGGTTTCATCAATGACTTTTTGAATATTAGTTGCTGCTTGAACGCTTTGCAATGTTGCAACCGCCAAAAGAACAGCAGCGCTAGTCAGAAAGAATTTCTTTCGCATGAGACGTTCCTCCTTTTCTAGTCTAGCATATTAAAGTATCCTTAAAGAAAACTTATAAAAGAGAGTGGGACAGAAATCGGTAATTCGTTAGAATTCGATTTCGTCGTCCCACCTCCGCACAGTTGAGTAGGGCTGTAAAAGCTGATGAAATCAGCGTAGTATAGCCCACTCAACCACTGCGTCTTGCTCGATAATCCAAAGACAATTGAGAGGCTAGGACTTTTATCCCAGCCTCTTAAAATAGATTAAAAATTTTCATAATATAAAGATTTAGCTGAACCTGTCTAGAGTAATAATAGTTTCCCCCGTCCACATAAAGTTCTCCACCCTGAAAAATAGAAATGGGATTGATGTAGCGATAGGTTTTCCCTGTTGTATTTCCTAATATAGGCGCAACTGTATCTCTGGAGTATTGCTTAGCTAGGAAAAGAGTATTCTTTTTCCCATTCTGGGCGATAAAATCGATATAAGCAGGCCCAAAATTATAAGCTTGAATGGCTGTCCAGACATCCACTCCTTTTTCTTGAGCTAGATAGAGATTTTCTGTCAAGGTTTGAACCCCTTGCCGAATACTACTTGCATTATCGTTTATGGTATCAGTAGAGCCACTAGCAGATTCACTTGACTGCATCACGTCTCCTTCTTTACCCTTAGTTTCTGTATAAATCATGGCGAGCACAAGCTCTTCGTTTGCTGGGGTATCTCTTTCATTCAAGATTTCGCGAACCATGGGTTGGTAGGTCATGACTTGTTTGACATCCTGACGAATCAGATAAGCTTTATATCCAGCGAAAAGGAAGACTGCTAGTACCAGCATTCTTCGTATAAATTTAAACATTATTTATTTTTTATATCCTCGATGTTTTTGATTAAGATAGAATAGGTTCCATTGTCGTTTTGAATGAACTCAACTGATTCCGCATCTTGATAGACATTGTTTGGTACGATGAGTTCAATTCCGTTTGACAACGAAAGTTTCTGATTCTCAAATCTCTTTAACTGACGACTGGCATCAATCTCATCAAACTGTACTGGCTCTGGTACTGTTTCTTTGACCTGGTCAATGAAGCTAAGTCGAGCAGTAAGATTATTGTCAAAAAGATCATTGGCTAATTTTTCTGGAGAGAGCTCATTATTCTCTTCAAGATTATTGAAAATTGCTGATTTTACCTTAGATTGAAATTGAAAATCATCTGTGTTAAAGGTTTCGGCAATCTTTTGAGCCGTTTTTTCTAGTTCCTTAATGGATTTCTTAGGTGAAATCTTTGGTTGTTCTTGGATAAGATTCTCAGAAAAATAGTTTAAAAAGGCTCCATTATACTTGATACGTTTTTCAATCAAGTGATACTTGCGACTTTGAAGATTAACAACTAGGGCTTCATCTGCTCCAGTTCCAAACCCAGGTAAGTTGTTTTGAGTCAGCCTGATAGGATTATCGACCTCTCCACCCAAGTGTGTCAAGGTTTCACGCAATGCAATTCGTAGAAAGGCAAAGTGGTCTACTCCCTCTTTTGAAAACTGGACAAAAACCAAGTCATTAGTCTTTTGGTTTTCAGATACAGAGAATTCCTCTTTCCAGAGATTAGCAATTGTAACAGATGTTCCCATTAAATCTTCTGTGATGTGATTGAAAAAAGGATTATCCTCTTCAAAAATACCAGTTTTGGCATCATCCGAATACACACGCTCCACTTTTTTACGCAAGTATTCCTCGATTTTAGGAGTGATATTGAGAAACTTATCCGCCAAGAACAACTCTGTGTCATCAGGGCTGAACTGATGGATAATGGCTTTCTTAATATAAATATCCATAAAATATTAGTCCTCATATAATGGGAAGGCATCTGTCAAGGATTTGACTGCACTTCTCACTTCTTCTAAGACAGCTTCGTTTTCTGCATTCTTAAGGGCTTTAATAATAAGTTCAGCAACTTGACGGCTTTCTTTTTCACCAAAACCACGAGCAGTAATTGCTGCCACTCCGATACGAATACCACTTGTCTTGAATGGCGACAATGTTTCGTAAGGGATTGAGTTTTTATTAAGGGTAATGTTGACCTCATCCAATAAGTTTTGGGCTACTTTTCCACTTTCTACAACCTTGGTTACATCAACAAGGAAGAGGTGGTTTTCAGTACCACCAGAGATAATACGGAAATCAGAATCTTGCAAGAAGACATCTGCCATGGCCTTGCTGTTCTTGATGACATTAGCAGCATATTCTTTAAAGGCTGGATCCAATACTTCTTTAAAGGCTACAGCCTTAGCAGCAACAACATGCTCTAAAGGACCACCCTGAATACCTGGGAAAATAGCGGAATTAATTTTCTTAGCAAGGTCTTCGTCGTTCGTCAAAATCAACCCACCACGTGGTCCACGAAGAGTTTTGTGGGTCGTTGTCGTTGTGATATGTGCGTATGGAACTGGATTTGGGTGAAGACCAGCTGCAACCAAGCCAGCAATGTGAGCCATGTCGACCATGAGTTTTGCGCCCACGGCATCCGCAATTTCACGGAATTTTGAGAAATCAATAATGTGAGAATAGGCTGAGGCACCAGCAACGATAAGTTTTGGTTGCACTTCTTGAGCTTGTTTCAAGATGGCGTCAAAATCCAATAGCTCTGTCTCTGAATCAACGCTATATGAAACAAAGTTATAGGTTTGACCTGAGAAGCTGACAGGAGCTCCGTGAGTCAAGTGCCCACCCGCAGCTAAATCCATCCCCATAACCGTATCACCTGGCTCAATCAAGGCCATGTATGCTGCACAGTTAGCTTGACTTCCTGAGTGAGGTTGGACATTGGCAAATTTAGCACCAAAGATTTCTTTCGCACGTTCAATAGCTAGACTTTCGATAACATCCACTACATCAGTACCACCATAGTAACGACGTCCAGGATATCCTTCAGCATATTTATTAGTCAAGATAGAACCTTGAGCAGCCATAACAGCCTTAGATACAACGTTCTCTGAAGCGATTAATTCAATATTATTTTGTTGGCGTTCCTCTTCTTTGGCAATGGCATTCCAAAGATCAGCATCATAAGCTTTAAAATCTTCTTTGTCCAAAATCATAGGTCTTCTCCTTTAATTAACTTAATAAATCGTTTCTGCATTTTATCACAGGTATAACCAACTTTTTCGTAGAAAGTATGAGCGCCAATACGATGGTCTGCAGAGTTTAAACGTATAAACTCATAACCCCGTCTTTTTGTTTCTTGCTCCAACCCTTCAAGTAAAGCTTTACCTATCCCCTTCCCTTGTCTTTGAGGTAAAACTGCCAAGGCCAAGATATTAAATCCTGCCTTGGAATAGAGAGATTCGTAGACTTCAGCATGAACGTAGCCAAGGAGTTCATGACTAGTATCATCCTCATAACCAAGTAAGAAGTGATGGGGGTCTTGAGACAACTTAGCTAGTTGACTAGCCGTTTTCTCAGGGCTAAAATCATAACCTAAAGCATCTTTGTTAATCTCATGAATCGATTCAACATCTGTTGCTTTCAAATCACGTAGCATCTTATACCTCCTCAAAAGGAATTTCGGGTATCTTGGCAAGGATATCTTCTCGAGTTATCGAACCTTGGCGTAGAATTCTTGCCTTACAAGCAGTCAAATCTAAAATAGTCGAATCTTGACCTGTCAAAAAAGCATCATCTTCTATCCCAAGAACCTCTTGTCCGAAGTCTTTTAAAAATTCTTTAAAGCTAGCACCACTAGCTTGACCCGAAATATTTGCAGAAGGGCCGATTAAGGGACCAAACTCACGAATCAATTCTAGTGTTATAGGGTGACTGGGCATGCGAAATCCAACAGTCGTTAAGTCTGAATTGACCCAGTAAGGGACCTTGTCATTAGCTTCTAGGATAATGGTCAATGGACCAGGAAGAAAACTATCAACAAGTTTTTGTAAATAAGGTGGCTGATTCTTAGAAAAGTTCAAGATATCGTCTAGATGAGCAACATTGAGATTAAGTGCCTTGTCTCTTGGACGACGTTTTAGCTGGTAGACATGGTCAACAGCCTTTTTATCCAATGCTTTTGCAAAGAGACCGTAAACTGTCTCAGTTGGCAAAACTACTGCTCTACCTTTTTCCAACTCTTGCTTAATTTTCTCCATCATCAATGACTACCATCCTATCTTGGCCAAATTGGTCTTTAAGCGTTCGAACTCGTTTCTCTGGAAAATTTTTCATAAAGAGATCCGGTACACTTTGACCTTGTTTGTAGCCAATTTCAAGATAAATCTTACCACCATCATTTAGATAGTCCTTGGAGTCTTCCGCTATTCTACGGTAGATAGATAGGCCATCCTCGTCAGCAAAAAGTGCCAAATGTGGTTCTGAATGCAAAACATTCAAGCCAACTTCTTCTTGATCTTCACGAGAAATGTATGGTGGATTGGATACAATTATATCATATTTTGAAGAAATTTCAGAGAAACAGTCAGATTTGATAAAAGAGAGATTTAGATTTTGATCGTTAGCATTCTCCATCGATAAGTCTAAAGCATCCTGTGAAATATCCGCAGCTGTGACCGACCAATCTGGTCTGTTTTTAGCTAAAGCAAGGGCTATTGCACCGCTTCCTGTTCCGATATCCAGAACTTTGAGATTGTCCTTTAGATTCTCGGCTAGGATGAGCTCCACCAACTCTTCTGTCTCTGGGCGGGGAATTAAAACCCGCTCATCTACTTTTAACTGCATCCCAAAGAATTCAGCATGACCAATAATGTACTGGGCAGGTATATGTGCTGCCAATTTTTTGTAGATTTCCTCTACAAATTGCTTCTCTTCCTCTGTTACTTCTTGCTGAAGGGAAAAGACAAAGTCTGTAAAAGATAGTTTTTTTTGGCTACGATAGACAAAGGAGAGGCTTTCTGCTTCCTCTCCTTGTACTATCAACTTTTCCTCAAAATCTTTAAAAATTTGAGCTAATTTCATTATTTGTTTAATTCTTCCAATTTTTGTGTTTGGTCATAAAGAACCAAGGCATCTACAACTTCATCCAATTTACCAGCTAGAATTGTATCAAGTTTTTGTAGAGTCAAACCGATACGGTGGTCTGTTACACGGTTTTGTGGGAAGTTATAAGTACGGATACGCTCTGAACGGTCACCAGTACCGATAGTAGACTTACGTTCAGCATCTTGTTCATCTTGGGCAATCTGTGCAAAGTGGTCTGCCACACGCGCACGAATAATCTTCATGGCCTTCTCACGGTTTTTCTGCTGGGTACGTTCTTCCTGCATCTCAACCTTGATATTGGTTGGCAAGTGAACGATACGAACAGCAGTTGCAACCTTGTTGACGTTCTGTCCACCAGCACCAGATGCGTGGTAGATATCAACACGAAGGTCTTTTGGATCAATATCGTACTCTACTTCTTCTACCTCAGGCATGACAAGGACAGTTGCTGTCGAAGTATGAACACGACCTTGGCTTTCTGTCACAGGGACACGTTGCACACGGTGGGCACCTGACTCGTACTTAAGCTTAGAGTAAACTGACTGACCTGAAACCATGGCAACCACTTCTTTGAAACCGCCGACACCGTTCATTGAGGCTTCCATAACTTCAAAGCGCCAGCCTTGGGCTTCAGCATATTTTTGGTACATGGTTAGAAGGTCACCAGCAAAAAGTGCTGCCTCATCTCCACCAGCAGCTCCACGGATTTCAAGGATGATGTTCTTATCATCGTTTGGATCTTTAGGGAGGAGTAAGATTTTCAATTTTTCTTCGTACTCTTCTTTTTCTGCCTTAGCATCCTTGAGTTCTTGCTTTGCCATTTCTTCCAAGTCAGCATCTCCACCAGACTCTTTAATCATTTCTTCAGCATCAACGATGTTTTGAAGGACTTGTTTGTATTCACGGTAGGCTGTTACGGTATCACGAGTTGAAGCTTCTTCTTTTGAAAGCTCCATGAAACGCTTGGTGTCAGAGACCACATCAGGGTCGCTCAGCAATTCTCCTAATTCTTCATAACGGTCTTCTACAGTTTGTAGTTGATCATAGATGTTCATTCTTATTGATTCTCCTTATTGATTTCAGGGGCAAAATAATGTTTACGGCAAACCGAGATATAGGTTTCATTACCACCTATCTGGATTTGTTCACCTTCATAAGTGGGTTTCCCATCTAGTGTTCGTAGTACCATGGTCGCCTTTTTCTTACAGTACTGGCAGATGGTTTTGATCTCATCAATTTTGTCTGCTAGTAACAATAGATGTCTAGATCCTTCAAAAAGTTCATTACGAAAGTCGTTCTTTAAACCAAATGCCATAACAGGTATATCTAACTCATCTACAACACGCGCTAGGTCGTAAACATAGTGACGCTTTAAAAACTGGGCTTCATCAACAAGAACACAGTAGGGCTTTTCAGGTAAATCACGAATAAATCCAAAAATATCCGTAGTATCATCGATAGCAACTGCTGGTCTTTTCATCCCAATTCGACTTGAAACATAGCCAACACCATCTCTCGTATCAAGAGCTGAAGTCATGATGACAACACTTTTGCCTTGTTCCTCATAGTTATAGGCTACTTTAAGAATCTCAATGGTCTTTCCTGAATTCATGGTCCCATAACGATAATACAACTGTGCCATGTTTCTATTTCACGTCCATTTCTAATTTTTTGCTACATTCTAGTATATCATATTTTCTCAAAG
Organism: Streptococcus infantis; assembly: GCF_047463175.1. Classification (GTDB taxonomy): domain Bacteria; phylum Bacillota; class Bacilli; order Lactobacillales; family Streptococcaceae; genus Streptococcus; species Streptococcus infantis_AC. The sequence goes on along the minus strand of NZ_JASHEJ010000001.1, from coordinate 154,635 downwards.
CTTTAAATGGCAAATTATGGTAAAATAAAAGAAATCATTTAGTGAGTGGAGGGAACTATTATGCCATTTGTACGCATTGATTTATTTGAAGGACGCACTCTTGAGCAAAAGAAAGCTCTAGCAAAGGAAGTAACTGAAGCTGTTGTTCGTAACACTGGAGCACCCCAGTCTGCTATTCACGTTATTATTAACGATATGCCTGAAGGAACTTACTTCCCGCAAGGGGAAATGCGCACTAAGTAAAGCTTAAGCGATACGCTTAGGCTTTTCTTTATAAGTGGCATTCGTTGAATAAATAACTTTATTTTGTTACAATTTTAAGAGATATTAGTAAATAAAAGGCTTCAATTTTTAAAAAGGAATTAACATGATTACACGTGAATTTGATACCATTGCTGCAATCTCTACACCTCTTGGTGAAGGAGCCATTGGTATTGTCCGCTTGAGCGGAACAGACAGTTTTGCCATTGCGCAAAAGATTTTTAAAGGCAAAGACTTGAGCAAAGTTTCTAGCCACACACTGAACTACGGCCATATTATTGACCCTTTGACTGGTAAGGTTATGGACGAGGTTATGGTAGGAGCTATGAAGTCTCCAAAGACCTTCACTCGCGAGGATATTATCGAGATTAACACCCACGGTGGGATTGCCGTAACCAATGAAATTCTGCAGCTGGCTATCCGTGAAGGGGCTCGCATGGCAGAACCTGGAGAATTTACCAAGCGTGCCTTCCTCAATGGTCGTGTGGATTTGACACAGGCTGAGGCAGTGATGGATATCATCCGTGCTAAGACTGACAAGGCCATGAATATAGCAGTCAAACAACTAGATGGATCCCTGTCTGACCTTATTAACAATACTCGTCAGGAAATTCTCAATACCTTGGCTCAGGTTGAAGTTAATATTGACTACCCTGAGTATGACGATGTAGAAGAAGCCACTACTGCTGTTGTCCGTGAAAAAACTATGGAGTTTGAACAACTCTTGACCAATCTTCTAAAGACAGCCCGTCGTGGTAAAATTCTCCGTGAAGGAATTTCAACGGCCATCATTGGTCGTCCCAACGTTGGGAAATCGAGTCTCCTCAACAATCTCCTGCGTGAAGACAAGGCCATTGTAACGGATATTGCAGGGACTACTCGAGATGTCATTGAAGAATATGTCAATATCAACGGTATTCCACTGAAATTGATTGATACTGCAGGTATTCGTGAAACGGATGATGTCGTGGAACAAATTGGTGTTGAACGCTCCAAGAAAGCCCTCAAGGAAGCTGACTTGGTTCTACTGGTTCTAAATGCTAGTGAACCTCTGACTGCTCAAGACCGACAACTTCTTGAAATTAGTCAAGATACTAATCGAATCATTCTTCTCAACAAAACTGACCTGCCAGAAGCTATTGAAACAGAGGAACTTCCAGAAGATATCATCCGCATTTCAGTCCTGAAAAATCAAAACATTGATAAAATTGAAGAGCGAATCAATAATCTATTCTTCGAAAATGCGGGACTTGTCGAACAAGATGCCACTTACTTGTCTAATGCCCGTCATATTTCATTAATCGAAAAGGCTGTTGAAAGCTTACAAGCAGTTAACGAAGGTCTTGAACTGGGTATGCCAGTTGACCTTCTTCAAGTAGATTTGACTCGCACCTGGGAAATCCTTGGAGAAATTACTGGTGATGCTGCGCCAGATGAACTGATTACCCAGTTGTTTAGTCAATTTTGTTTAGGTAAATAACATAAAAACTAGGTCATAAAAATGCTAGTCACCTAAAAAGAGGTTGGGACAAAAAGATCCCGACCTCACTTTTTATTATCAATCATAATTTGACGCGGTAGCTGATTGAACTTTTTGTTCGTCTTTTAGACTCCAAAAAGCTCCTAATCATCCTCGCGGGGCTGGGACTACGAAATCAAGACTTTGTCTATCGATTTCTGTCCCACCGCCTTTTCTTTCACCTTCTAAGTATATCCTACCTTAGCAGATGTTTGAAACAAAATTTACCAGTTCTTTTCTATTTTCACTTAGTCTTTAGGTAATTTGCCAGCTTTTTCAAGCATTTTTTTGATTAAATAGGGCATCTTGACATTTTCACGACCTTTTTTCTCAATTAATTTTTTAACAAATTCTGGCATTTGTAAGTCTTGTGATTCATCTAAAATATTCTTAGTTTCCTCCGAAGGGACTAATTCATCAAAGGTTTCTTCTTCTGGGAGGAATTCTCTAAATTCTTTATGTTCATTAGCTCGGATAATATTGACCAAGGCATCAATCAAACGAGAATCTGTATTTGGCATTGGTGGACGATGGTAGTTCACCTCCAATTCCTGACACAAGTCATGACATTCCACATCGTTGTCAAACAAGACTTCAATATGCTCACTGATAAAACTAATAGGCACAAAAATATAATGCTCTGGATGTTCTTCCTGTTCTCTAAGATACTCCAATACATCTGGTTTAATCCAAGGAATACCAATATCACTTTCGCTCTGCCAAGTGTTGATATATTGCTCTGGTTTCAAACCTAATTTCTCAGCAATTAACTTGCTATTTTCGAAAATCTGGTCGATATAGGGATCGCCAAAATCCAAGGCAAAAATGGGCACACTGTGGGCAGAAAAGATGACTTTAAAGCTATCTTGTTTCACTTTTTCTTTTAAAATCTTAGCAATTTCAGCTGTCCAATAGTTTAATAGTGCTTCTTCTTGATACCAGTCCCTAATAACTAAAAACTGAATTTGTTTGCTTTCTAAAAATTTCTCATAGCCCATAACAGAGTAGAAAGAATAATGGGGCTCCAAAATCAAGCAAATACACTGCTCAATACCGTCTGCTTCCATCTGACCAATCACATCTGGAATAAAGGGTCTAGAAAACTTATTAGCAAAATAGACACTGTATTCATTTCCTAATCTAGCTTCTACCAAAGCAACCTCTTCACGGGTAATTTTTTGCAGAGGAGTTCCTCCAATTCGTACATAATTGTCATAGAGGGTTTGAATCTCGTGGTCTTGAGGTCTCACCCCACGACGAATATTTGTGAAAAAATCAGCCACACCTTCGAAGGTAATCTCTTCTGGGGAACCGAAAGTCATCATTAAAATTGCTTTTTTCATAACTGCTTCCTTGTGATATTTTTATCTTTTCCATTGTATCACTAAACCAATAATAAGTAAACGCTAACATAAGGCTGTTATCAACTTTCCAAATTTTGTTTTTCTCTTCTTTCTATGATACAATGGTTTTAAAGAAGGAAAAAAAGGAGTTATGATGAAATACCCTACATTACTAGAGCGTTTTTTGACTTATGTCAAAGTTAACACACGTTCAGATGAACACTCAACTACTACACCAAGTACTCACAGTCAAGTAGACTTTGCGACTAATGTTCTTATCCCTGAAATGAAACGTGTTGGTTTGCAAAATGTCTATTACTTGCCAAATGGTTTTGCTATTGGTACTCTTCCAGCTAACGATCCTAGTTTGACTCGTAAGATTGGTTTTATCTCACATATGGATACAGCTGATTTTAATGCTGAAGGGATTAACCCTCAAGTTATTGAAAACTATGATGGCGGGGTTATCGAGCTTGGTAATTCTGGTTTCAAGCTTGATCCAGCAGATTTCAAGAGCTTAGAGAAATATCATGGACAAACGTTAATTACGACAGACGGTACTACCCTTCTCGGTGCTGATGATAAATCAGGAATCGCAGAAATCATGACAGCTATCGAATACTTGAACGCTCATCCTGAGATTAAACACTGTGAAATCCGTGTCGGATTTGGACCTGATGAAGAGATTGGTGTTGGAGCCAATAAATTTGATGCAGAGGACTTCAATGTTGACTTTGCTTATACAGTCGACGGTGGACCTCTTGGTGAACTTCAATACGAAACCTTCTCTGCTGCAGGTGCAGAACTTCACTTCCAAGGTCGTAATGTTCACCCAGGAACAGCTAAAGGACAAATGGTTAACGCCCTTCAGTTAGCGATTGATTTCCACAACCAACTTCCAGCTGGTGACCGACCAGAATTGACTGAGGAGTACCAAGGATTCTACCATCTAATGGATGTTTCGGGTACTGTTGAGGAAGCGCGTGCCAGCTACATCATTCGTGACTTCGAAAAAGAAACCTTTGAAGCGCGTAAAGCTGCTATGCAAGCTATCGCTGATAAGATGAACCAAGAACTTGCTAGCAATCGTGTAACCTTGACTTTGACAGACCAGTATTACAACATGAAGGAAGTCATTGAAAAGGATATGACTCCAATCACCATCGCTAAATCAGTAATGGAAAGTCTTGATATTACACCAATTATCGAGCCTATCCGTGGAGGAACAGATGGTTCTAAGATTTCCTTTATGGGAATTCCAACGCCGAATATCTTCGCTGGCGGTGAAAACATGCATGGCCGTTTTGAATATGTCAGCCTTCAAACAATGGAACGTGCAGTTGATACCATCATTGGTATCGTATCTTACAAAGACTAAAAAAGAAGTAGCATTGCTACTTCTTTTTAACTTACTTCTTTGTCACTTATTTCAGGACTTGTAGTTGTTGAATGTGAGCCTGGTTCTACTTGCTCATCAGTGCTTGCTTGACCTGGTGTTTCTTGTTTTGCTTCAACAGGTGTTTCTTGACTTGGCGTTGCTTTAGCTCTAAGCTCTTGATTTAACAAGACTATTTCTTGGGCAACTGCTAGAAGAGCCTGCTTATCCTTACTTGCTGCTGCTAGTTTATCAAACAAGGCATCTACTTTCTCAAAGTCAGCATCTGAACCATTATTCATCTCTAAATAGCTATGAAGGGCAATGATACCATTATAAAGCTGTTGATAGAGAGCCACAACCTCTGGGTCTTGTTTCGAATTATCACGTTCATTTTGGATTGTTAGTGAAATACGTTTCAAAAGATCTTGAACCTGTGTATTTAATTCATCAAGGTCTGCGTCTTCTTTCTCCAAAGCAGCCTTCAGATTTTTCACTTCGTCAGAGAGTGAAGCTTTAACCCCATCCTCATTGACTTGATTCACTAATTCTTCAGCTTTTGTTAGTAACTCTCCTACTTGCCCTTTTAAGACATGGTTACTTTGTTCCTCAGGTTTGAGATCATCATACAAACCTTTCAAGAACTCATAGACTGCAGTTTTAGCACTATGTCCATCCACTTTTTCTGTATCTAAGATTGTTTCAGAAGTCTTGCTTGCAACTGGCTCATTTTTCAGTGCTTCCTCTACTTCCAGTTTTGTTTGATAGATTTCTGGGAAGAGTTTGTTCAAGTCGGTTGCCTTAAGGAAGGATTGTGACTGATAAAGTGTCCACGTTAGGTTGGCAACTTTATTTCTAAGAGTGTCATTTAAGCGACCGTCAGATAGATGTTGGTAGAAATACTTGATGTATTCTACTGTTGTAACTCCAGTACGGTCATTAAAATCTTGCAAAGCTTGTAACTTAGCTTCAACTGCATCTAAACCTGCTTCATCTTGGGCTAGTTTGCTTTCCTGTAATTGTACCAAGAGATCCTTCTTAGGAAGTCCATAAGCATCTGTGTCTAAGGTATTAATCTTATCTACTAAAGCTTGATATTTCTTGTCTAAAGGACTGATTTCTGTTGGTTTGACACTTGAGTCAATGTGAATATACTGCTTATCAAACAAATCCAAAGCTGCCAAATAACCTGCAGTAGAGTTGGTTGATAGCTTCTTCATATTCTCAGAAAATTGCCCCAAAGCAAGTTCAATCTGTCTTTGTAAAATTGGTTTATCTTTATAAACTTCGCGACTTTCTGCCAAGAGTTGATCAATCTTATACTGGACTGCTTTTTCATCAAAAGCACCAGGTTGGTAAGTTGACTGTAATGCAGGAATTTTGTTTTTCAAAGCGACTTCATAACCTTTGGTTTGAACCTTGATGTAGTGGTTATGGTCACCATGAGGAATGACGAAACTACCATTTTCAACCTGCAAGCTATAAGGAGAGACTCCATCACGTAGAGCGGTTGTATAGAGTTCATTTAGGAAATCAAGCTCTGCATCTCCAGTTTGAATCGGAATACGAACGTGTTCCTTACGAACGGCGTAAGGGTGAATGTGAGTTGGGTCATAGTCTTGATCAGGATTACCAAATACAAAGAATCCATTTGAGATACGAATGGCTTCTAGCGGTACACCGTAGGTCTTAGCAATGTACTCCATTTTTTCTTTATCACTGGCATCTCTAGAAAATGCTTCTACATCTTTTGCAAGAGGTTTAACAGACTCAGTTTTATGACTGTTTAAATGTTCTTGAGCAGCTTTAATCTGATCTTTTGTTAAATCTTTTTTAAAGAAATAGTGGTTATGATCTCCATGAGAAACGACAAATCCTTTTTCATCTTCACTTATCACCCGATCTGCTGCAAAACCATGATCGTGCTCTTCCTCATGATGGTGTTCTTCTGGTTTTTGACTACTATGGTTATCTGGGTTAGTTTCTGAATGTTTATTTCCGTACAAGTGATCTTGTGCGGCCTTGATTTGAGCAGGGGATAAATCTTTTTTAAAGAAGTAATGATTGTGATCTCCATGGCTCATAATAAAACCTTCTGAATCTTCACTTATAATTCTATTTGCATCAAAACCATGATCGTGTTCCTCTTCTTCATGGTGAACATGTGGTAACGGATTATTTGGTGTAGAATTAGAAGGACTTTCTAAGCTTGGAGTGTTAGATTGTGCTTGATGATTGTTAAGAGATGATTTAGGGATATAGTGATAGTGGTCCCCATGTCGTACGATATAAGCATCGCCAGTATCTCTGACAATATCATTAGGGTTAAAGACATAACCATCATCTGCTGCAGTAACACCATTATTCGGTGTCAGTGACAAGGGTTGACTGAGAGCTGAACTATTGCCAGATAAATAAGCCTTTGCGGCAGCTAATTCACCCGCTGACAGATCACTCTTAGGAATATAATGGAAGTGTCCTCCGTGGGGAACGATATAAGCATCTCCTGTATCTTCAATGATATCAGAAGCGTTAAAAACATAACCGTCATCAGTTGTATAACGTCCTTGAGCTCTAGCTGCCACAACTTCCTTAGAATCATTTTTTTGGTCAGATGTATGCCCTTGTTTTTGTTTTTCAATTTGTTCTTTGGTTCGAATATTTTCAGCTTGACTAGCATTTTTTAGGTAGACATAATATTTTCCATCAACTTTGATGATGTAACCACCTTTAATTTCGTTAACGATGTGTTCATCACGCAATTGATAACTTGGATCTTTCATGACTAGTTCTTCACTAAAAATCGCATCGAAAGGAACTTTACCATTATAGTAATGGAAATGGTCTCCGTGAGAAGTCACATATCCCTGATCAGTAATTTTCACAACAATTTGTTCGGCCTCAATGCCTTCCTTTTTGCTAACTTGATCAGGAGTCAAATTTTCGTTCTTTTTAGACTCATTGTTTTTCCCATCAACATAAGATACACGATTATCTTCCTTCTTCTCTGCTTCTTGGTGCTGATTTAAAACATAAGCACAAACACTAAGCGCAATAACTACTGCTGATCCAGCTAAATATTTCTTTGTTTTATTCATAATTTCCTCATTTCAATTCTTCTGCTAGTATTGCAATATCCTCTTCTAAATTATCTAAATAAGACTTATCATTTTGTGGGTCTGCCTCTAAAGGATTTAGAGTTTTAAGACTCACACCTGTTGACTTGATAAGCGTTTCAGCTACTTTAGACGAAGCATTGCTCTCTGTAAAAATAGTTTTAACTTTATAGGTCTTAACAAATTCTTGTATTTCAGTCAGTTGTCTTGGGCTTGGTTCTTGATCAGGAGAAATACCAGCAATACCAAGTTGCTTCAAGTCAAATCTCTTTGCTAAATAAGAAAAAGCAGTGTGTTGTGTCACAAACGTTCTTTGCTCCACTTTATCGAAGATAGGTTTATATTTATTTGTTAACTCATGAGCTTGATCAATAAACTTCTTCGCATTCGACTGATATATTTCTTTATTCTCACTATCTAATTCTGATAATTTATCAGCAATAATTTGTGCTTCCTCAGCTACCTTTTCAGGGTCTAACCAAGTATGGGGATCATAAAGACTTTTCTCATCCACACCTTTTCCTACTTCTATATCTTCTAAGCCAGATACTCTATCCAAGGTCATACCCTCAGATGCTTCTAGAACCTTAACCTTGGACTTTTTTAGACTTGGATCTAAACTACCCGCCCAAGACTCTAAGGTATGAGAATGATAAACAAATACATCCGCATCGTAGATAGCTGCAATATCATTTGCTGACGGTTCATAAGAATGAATGCCTGAACTAGACTGAATCATTCTTACATCATTAAGATCACCAGAAACTGCTTTTACCATAGAATATACAGGATAAAAACTGGTAACTATTTTCATTCCATGAGATTCTTTGACATCATTTTGCTTATCTTGACTACAAGCTCCTAAAAATAAGGCAAGTACCGAAGATAGCATACCTATTAGTATTTTCTTTTTCACTAGAACTCCTTAACTAGTATTTAACCATTTAATTAACTAGTAAATATTCTACTCCTAAAAAAATAGGATGTCAAGCTAGAAATTTAATTTTTCCCAAAATTTTACCAATAGAAAAAATAATTCTAAAACTCTTAATCGACTACTTTTGAAAAACAAAAAGCTCGGACAATCATCGGAACTTTTTGATTCTTTTATTTTCTTGCCGCTTTTTCATCTTCTTCGAGTTGTTTGACCAGTTGTTCAATACCGTCAAATTTTACCATATCTCGGATACGATCTAACCAATAGACGGTCACTGTTTCGCCATAAATATCTTCATCAAAATCAAAGATATTCACTTCAAAACGCTCTTCCTCTCCATCAAAAGTAACGTTCTTCCCGACACTGGCCATTCCTCGATAGAGTTTTCTCTTGATTTCGATATCAACAGTATAGACACCATCTGCTGGCATATAAGTACGATCCAAGAGCACGAGATTGGCAGTTGGATAACCGATTGTTCGACCGCGAGCATTGCCATGTACGACTATTCCTCTTGTAGGAAGTGGACTTCCAAGCAGCTGACCTGCTTCTTTCACATTCCCTTCAAGGATAGCTTGACGAATACGAGTAGAGCTAATCTTTCCTTTTTCATCTTCTACAGGAGGTACTACGACTACTTCTCCATCAAAGATTTCTTTTAAATCTTCTGCTGATTTTCTATCTGAACCTAAACTATAGTCAAATCCAACTACAATGGTATCTGCTTTAACTTCTTTGACAAAGGTATCTACAAACTCTTGAGCTGTCATATTAGCGATACGACTTGAGAAGTCCATTAAATAAAGATTTTCGACACCAGCTCGTTTAAACTTGCGTTCACGTTCTTCTGCATTCAGGATATGAAGTAAATTTTCTGGTGAATAGGGTTTTAAGGTTAATTTTGGTGATTCATGAAAGGTAATTAAAGCAACGCTTAATCTCTTCTTAGCAGCAATTTCACCAGCAATACTAAACAATTTTTGATGTCCTAGATGAATTCCATCAAAATATCCTAAAACGAGGACTGTTGGACCTGGTGTTGCAATGTCTTTTTCAGTTTTTATAGGTATTGTTACAATCATAGTCATATTATACCAAAAAGAAGAAGGCATTCAAAATATTACGAATTTAAAAAACTATAAGTTACTTTTTACTTCTTTTCTCAATTGCTCCAGAGTTTCGATATTATATTTGTCCATGACTTTTGGTAGGTTATCAATGATATCAGGACAGGCATAAGGATTGGTAAAGTTTGCTGTACCGACTCCTATTGCTGACGCACCCGCCAAATACATTTCTATAGCGGCTTCAGCTGAATCAACTCCTCCCATACCAATGATTGGAAGATTAGTTGTTTGAGCTACTTGACGGATTAGTTTAAGAGCTACCGGAAAGACTGCAGGACCAGACATACCTCCTGTCCCATTTGCGATAATCGGCTTTCTAGTTTTAAGATCAAAGCGCATACCAACAAGGGTATTGATCATAGTGAGGCCACTAGCACCTGCGTCCTCTACTGCTTTTGCGATGGTCACGATATCAGTTACACTTGGTGTCAATTTAACGTAAACTGGCACATCTGATGCCCCTACGGCTGCTTTTACCACATCATAAGCTAAATCTGGGTCTTGCCCAATCAAAAGTCCGTGATTCCCATGATCGACGTTTGGACAAGAAATATTGAGCTCAATGGCTTTCACGTTAGGTGCCTTAGAAATACCACTAGAAACTGCTGCGTATTCTTGCTTTGAGAATCCAGCAACATTGGCAATGATTGGAAGATTCGGATATTCCCTTTGCAACCAAGGTAATTTTTCAGAGAGAACAACATCTAGTCCTGGATTTTGTAGACCAATAGCATTCAGCATACCAGCAGGTGTTTCTGCCACTCGTGGAGTAGGATTACCAAAGCGTGGTTCAAGGGTTGTAGCTTTAATCATGATAGATCCTAAAAGATCCAAATCATAGTATTTGGCATATTCTTGACCGAATCCAAAACAGCCTGAAGCAGGAATGATAGGATTCTTTAATTCTAATCCTGGTAGAGAGACTTGTAATCGATTTGTAGTCATGACACTCTCCTTATAAAACAACAGTTCCTGTTTTAAATACAGGCCCATCTTCACACACACGTTGACTAACTGTTTCACTATCTGGTACTTTCAATACGCAAGCGTAGCAAGCCCCCATGCCACAAGCCATACGAGATTCTAGGGATAGGTAAGCTCTGGGATGGTCATGGAAGGTTTGATTGATATATTTCATCATACCAGGTGCACCGCAAGAGTAGATGGCATCAAATTCAGTGTCAAATTCGTTAATCACTACAGAAACATTTCCTTTAATACCATAAGATCCATCATCAGTCGTTACAAAGACTTGACTAAATCTGGATAATTCATCTTCCAAAATAACAGCATCTTTAGTAGCAAATCCTAGAACAGTTGTAATTTCTACACCTCTCTCATGCAGTTGTTTAGCTACTTCAAGTAAAGGAGGCACACCGATTCCTCCACCAACAAGAAGAACTTTACTATGCTTGTCTAGATCTGATAAATCAAAACCATTCCCCTGAGGTCCCATGACATCTAAACTATCACCTGGTTTTAAGCTTGAAAAGATTGCTGTACCAGAACCTTCGATGCGATAAATCAGATGACATTGTTTTTTAAGCTTATCTATGGATGAGATTGAAATCGGACGACGCAAAAGATGGGCGTCATCAGGTACACGCAAATGAAGAAATTGCCCAGCTTTCATAGCTTTAACCATTTCTCCTTCTAGAACTAGTTCAAAGATTGCTGGCGCAATTTCCTCTTGCTCAATCACTTTCATGTTTTCTAAGCGAATAGCACCCATGCGCTTTTTACAATTTGGATTCATGACTTTTCCTCCTTAAATTTTAAGGGGATCAGATAAAGAAAAACCTTGCAATTGCAAGGTTTCAGTTAAGATATTCACACAAAAGTACCAAGTAAGCACGTGCTTACTTGCTTCAATCGTAGTTTCTTTTCTCTGACACCTTGTGAGTCTCTCTGGACTGCCCTTAAAGGTTAAATTTTCACTAGTATACTGTATCAAACTTGAAAAGTCAAGTAAAAATAGGTAAGGTATCAGTTCATAAAAGTTACTTACTTTTGTGATGAAAGAATCTGCTCTAATTTTTGATAATCTTTAACACTATCGATTTCATAGATAGAGTTTTCTTCTAACTCCTCTACGTAAACATCTAGTTCTTTGATATTATCTTTAACCATGTTGTCCCAGTAAAGGTCAACAAACTCGCCACTTTCATAGGCCTGGTCAATAAATCCGACAATCTTTTCAGCAGTTGGAGCATCCCAGAATGAAACACCACTCAAGATGCGACCATTTTTGCTATCGACAATGATATCTTGAACTTTGTAATCATCTCCATAAACTAGGAACCACTCATTATCACAGTCTTCACGATAAACGCTAAAATAAGTTGAACACTTGATATCATTGCGGAACATATTCTTGAAAAGATAATTATCAGCATCAATAACGTAGCTGTTAGCCAACTCTTCTTTTACCAAGTAAAGAGAGTAAAAGTTATTGTAATCCGCATACTTATCGTTGAAAACTAAACGCACACCGTATTTCTCTTTGAGATAGTCGAACTGTTCTTTCAAATAACCTACGACGATGATAATGTCATCAATTCCTCGTTCTTTTAAATATTCAATTTGATATTCAACCAAAGGTTTTTGATTGACTTTAACCAAGGCTTTGGGAGTATTTTCTGTCATAGGACGTAAACGAGTTCCCAATCCCGCTGCTAAGATGATCGCTTTCACGCGTTTTCTCCTTTATTCTTTAATGATAATATAAACACCAGCCATTACAACAAATGAAGTTATAATGGTCAAGACAGTCAGAGGTGTCCCCAAGAACATCGCTGCAAACAGGACAGTCCAAACTACATAACTGACATTTAAACCAGTTGCTTTTGCTGGTTGCAATCGATTGATAGCCATATAGTAGGCAAGATAAGAAATCATATTAAATGCTGCAAAGACAATTAATAGACCAAACAATTGGCCATTTGCCACTTCTGCAAATGAGTGATGCGAGAAAAGCACAATAACAAGATAAGACAAGAAGGATGTAACTTGACGAATCAAGAGAGCTTCAATTTCGCTGAGGTCACTTTCCATAGCAAAGGAGCTCAGAACACTTTCACTTCCCCAAGCAAAAGCACAAATCAAAGCACATAGAATACCTATGTAGAAAGAATTAACCTGCTCTGCTTTATAGGTCTGAGCAATAATCCCAGTAATGATTAGAAAGATACCAAAAATTGTATTTTTGGAAATCTTGTGCTTCAAAAAGAAGAAGGCAAGCAAGACTGAGACTGCCGGATAAATAGCTGAGACTGACGAAGCTAATGAACTTCCAATATACTTAACCGCATAGAGATTGGCCTGCATACCAATCGGACCGGCTAGTAAAGCTCCGATGATAACACTGACATTTCGAATGTTCAAGAAGATTGAAAAACGAACTTTGCCTTCCTTAACTAGAAGATATCCTAACAAGATAAAAATACTTAGGAAATCGTGTGCTGCTGCTACTACAAAGGGCGATAAATCCGTGAATATTGAAAAGATATAAGCACTAATAGTTAATCCTAATCCCCAGAACACACCTGATAGTAGCCCAAAAGAAACTCCATTTTTAGTTTTCATTTAAATCTCCTTCAGACTCTAATTCTTTTACTGCTCTATTGTAACGAGAGATTCCGTAATCTCCGAAATCTGCACCATTTTCTTCTTTGTAAATAGTCCAAAGACTCCAAATGATATCTTGCAAGATTTTGTAAATACGAATTTTCTCCCTTGAAACTGGAGTCTTGTCACTCTCGTAATGACTTAAAAAGTCTTCTTCTTCTGCACTTGTAAATTCAGATTCTAGGAAGAGGGCTGCCAAATCCCACATAGGATCATTCATAGAAGAATATTCCCAATCAATTAGATAAAGATGACCGTCTGGACCTTCAATAAAGTTTTCTGGAACCAAATCAATATGACATGATTTCTTATCAATTCCAATTTGTTCAAGCTCTTCTTTCAGAGAAAATACAGCCTTTCTGACAGCTTCATAGTTTGGATAAGAAATCTCCCCTTGAATCAATGATTCGTATTTTTTGATTTCTTCAAAAGGTGCAAATTCCCCTCTTAGTTCTTTGCCTGATGCATGAATGGTCTGTAGAATTGGGGCAATCTTTTCAAACTTGGTCTTAATCGAAGTGGAATCAAGCGTTGTGGCAGAATCAATGTACTCATTTACCTTGATTCCTGACTCAATATCAAAAAGATAATTCTTAACATCGAGATTCAAATCTTTCAACAATTCAAGATTGAACTTTTCATTCTGGCGATCGATTAATTTATCCGTACCTTTACCGAAAAACTTAACGATGTACTGGTTTGAGGATGTTTTAACCAAATAGTTTTGATTGGTCATGCCTCCCAGTTGTTCAACACTGAGGACTTCCTCTTCTTCAGATAGTAAAGAAGAAATTTTTTCTTTGATGATTTTCTCCACGATTAGCCTCCATTAGACTTCCCACTTAAATACTGTCTTGAAGGCAGTATTTAGGTCTGTTGCAAAAACTCGATGAATATCCTTAATCTCTCTTACTGGTTCTTCTAGATAGATGATATTTTTCAGACGATTTGCAAATTTTTTAACTTCCATCATCTGTATTGCATTTTCAAAATCAACTCGCCCAGAACGAGAAGAGCCAACTAGTAATAAACCTTTTTCCAATGAATCACGAGTATTGATATTAACTTTATACTCGCTAACACCCATCATCAGAATAGTACCTTGTGGTTTGATGTAACGGATTAAGTCATTAATAGCAGGTCCACATCCATCACCACCACAGCATTCGAAACCATGGTCAAAACTAAGGTCCTCTGGGATATTATCAGTAATATAGAGCTCTTTGGCAAATGAAAAGAGTTCCAATTTCTCCCAGTGGCGCCCGATGACGATAATTTCTGCTTCAGGTAAAGTGTAGTTGATAATATTGGCCATGACAAAAGCTAAACTTCCATCACCAATGACAGCGATGCGTTGACGTCTGCTGTGAGATACCGTCATGAAACGATTCATAGCATGCATGCCCACACTGACAAACTCTGTAATGGCAGCAACTGTATCTTCGATTTCTTCGTAAGAGACCACACGATCCTTAGGTAGAGAAACGAATTCTCGCATAAACCCATCATAACCACTTGAAAGGAAATATGTTCCAGTCATGTAATTTTCGTAGAATTCCTCATCACTTTGCATAGGTGGCTGATTTGGAATCATCACAACCTTCTGACCAACTTTGTAGGTACCCGTTGGATCAGAAATGACTGTACCACAAGACTCATGAATCATAGCCATTGGAAGTTTTTTCGCTAAAATTTTTGGATCACGTTTACCTTGGTAGTAGCGTTGATCCGCGTGACAAACCGCCATATAATTTGGTCGAATGAGAATATGATTTTCTTGATCAATCTCTTCTTCTTGATATTTGATATTGATAAACTTTGGCTTTGTCAGTTGATAAATTTGATTAATCATGTCTTTAGTCTTTCTCAATCATGCTTTTAGCAATCTTCAAGTCTGTAACTGTTGTAATTTTAAGGTTTGAGTATTCACCTTTTGCTAATGCTACATCTTTGCCCTTAATGACAAAGATTTTACATGCATCTGTCAAAATTTCTTTTTCTTCTGCTGATAAAGAACCATAGAGATCTATAAAGTCCTTGCAACGGAAGGTTTGAGGAGTTTGCCCTTGATAGAGATGCGCACGATTTGGAATATCTGTAATAAATTGCCCATTAGTACTCTCAACAATGGTATCTACTGCTTCAACTACTGTATCAACAGCATCATGATTTTGTGCAAGAGCAATATTATCTTGAATCATTCGAAGTGTGATAAAAGGACGAACTGAGTCATGAGTGACCACGATATCATCTTCTGTGATTGGACGGTAAGCATCAATAGCTTCGATGATCTTTTCAATACTAGAATTACGATCCGCTCCACCTTTTGTGATGATAATACAATCCTTATGGAGTGGAAGGAATTTTTCAACCAAATCCTCTGCATGTGTCACCCAGTCTCCATGAACTCCAACTACAATCTTTTCGATACTTGGCTCCAAGACAAATTTTTCAATTGTATGGATTAGGATTGGGCGATCTCCCAACTCAAGAAATTGTTTGGGTAGGTTACTAATACCCATGCGCGTGCCGGTTCCACCAGCTAAAATTCCTGCATAGATCATATATTTTCTCCTTTGTTTATTCTGAAAAAACTCATTACCATCTATTATATCACAATCTATCTTTATCATGAAGAAAAGATAGAGCTCCATTTAGCCGAATCAACACACTATTTCAACCAAAAAGTGAACATTAGAAACTAAATCCAAAAAGATCATAACAAATTAAGAAATAAAATTAGGTTATCTTCTATATTCTCTGTTTAACGTTCGGTTAACATAGAGTTCTTCAGAATATAATAAAAACCTTAAAGAAAGCTTAAACACATTTTTTAAAATACAAAAATAAGCTAGGAAAAACGTAAGATTTTTTTAGTAATTTAAAAATATCAATTGTTCAAGCTATACTCAACAATATAACTAACTAATATTAGACTTTTAATCCTAAAATTGTTAAAATAAGAAAGAAAATAATAGAAAAAAGGAAACTGTAAACCACCATGATGAATATGCAAAACATGATGCGTCAAGCCCAAAAACTTCAAAAACAAATGGAGCAAAGCCAAGCTGAATTGGCTGCCACAGAATTTGTTGGGACTTCTGCTCAAAACCTTGTAACTGCTACCTTAACAGGTGATAAAAAAGTCGTAAAAATTGATTTTGAACCTGCAGTTGTGGATGCTGAAGATATTGAAACACTTTCAGATATGACTGTTCAAGCGCTCAACGCTGCTCTTGAACAAATTGATGAAACTACTAAAAAGAAACTTGGAGCATTTGCTGGTAAGTTACCATTTTAATTATATTCTCAAAAAGAGGCTGGTTTACAGCCTCTTTTAATTTATGTTAATAAGCAAAGAACTCAGTTGCTTTATTTAGCAATAAGTCACTATATTCAGGGTCTTCCTGAGCAGTTACTAGTTCTTCTTTTATGTTTTCCAAGTCATCCGTAATCATTCCGTCAACACCTAGGTGAAAAGACTTATTAAATGAATCCGAACTATTAATTGTCCATACATAGAGTTTTTGATCAGTATTCCATAGTTTCGTCACAAAGTATTCATCTAAAGTAGAATACTCCATTGTGTAGCCTGTAGCAACCGTTCTAGGAAAAACAGAATTATAGGGAAGAATAAAGTAGACAGGAATATCCTTGTCATACTCTCTCACTTTTTCAATAACCTTATAATCCAAGGATTGCATTTGATGACCATAAACCTTAATTTTTGCACCGTATTTGTCTAGAAAATGTTCCATCATCTGCGGGCTATCTTTGTGGCTGGTCTTAATCTCAATGAGAAGTTTCTGATGTAATTCATTTGCACGAGTCAGATAATCATCGAAACTTGAAATCTTTGTCTCATAACCATTCTCATGAATGTCAATCTGCTTTAACTCTTCTAAGGTCAAATCCTGGGGTGTTTTATTAATACCAGCTAAGCCTTTAAGATTAGCATCATGCATCATAACAAATTGACCATCTTTAGTCTCCTGGATATCCATCTCGATTAAATCTGGTTTTAACTGCGCTGTCTTTTCTAAGGATTCTACTGTATTTTGGACACCATTTCCATTCGATACGCCACGGTGTGAAATCACAAGCGGTGGATTGACTACAGGAGCTTCCAGATAATTATATCCTTCAATCGCAAAGAAAATACTTGCACACACCATGACACCCCATCTCATGATATGGTCCTTCTCTCGCCTTGGCATAATGTCAAGTTCTTCTCCTGTTAAGAAGGACGTAAATTTCACAAGGAAATAGGTCAGTGCCATATAGTGGAAATTCTTGATAAGAACAAAATTCAAAATAGCTAGGACCAGAGACTCTCTCTGAGTAAGGCTATCCACTATATACTGGGTTGATAGTAAAGGGATGAGAGGAAGATAGAAGAATAAATTGGTTTTTACAATAATTAAGAATAAATGCCAGGCATAAAACCAAAAATAATTTCTAGTTTTATCCAAACTATAAATGATCGCTTCCTTGACCGTCATCTTTTCATAAAAGACCTTAGGTAGAGTGAACATCAAGCGAACAGAAACATAGAAGAATAAGACTGATAAGATAATAATGGCTATCCACCACATCCAGTACTTATCTTCCATGTAGGTTTGAATAAACTCTGGTATTACGATTTTATTGAAATAATAAATCTTAAATATCTTCCTGATAAAAGGAAATAGCATTGCTACAAATAAAAAGATAAACAAAGCTTTTGAAATAGTCATCTTTTTCATAAAAGCAAGGCTTTCACGAAATACTTTTCGACTATATTCTATAAGAGTCCTTTTTTCGTGATATAGGAGGTGGCGAGCTCCAATAAAGAGAATACTAAGTTGAAAATAGGCTACTAGTAGATTGATGGCTATTAAGATTACGAAGCCAAGACTGACAATGGGAGCATTTTTTATTATCTCAAAAATATTGTTGTAGGAAATAAACAAATATCCAGTCTGACTTAGTAAAAATCCAGCTATCACTGAGTTTAGTGGCAACCAGATATAGTCGACCAACATAAAAATTAGAAAGAATAGAAAGAGGATTTTATCTAGATTAAGGTAAATCTTTTTAAAACCCAATTTTTTCGGTTTTTCAGGTTTCATAAAAACTCCTAATCAAAAAGTTTTGATAAATCCAAAGCACCAAATGGATTCGAATTGAGACTACTTTGAGAATTGAGTAACAGTCTACTTTCATCTGACTCCAAAAAAGCTTCATACACTCGAGCAGTCATACGAGCATCTTCTAAACTATTATGAGATTGCCCTTTAAAACCTAGAAAATTAGCCACAGTTTGTAATTTTAGATTAGCAATTCCATGAAGATCAGAACTACGTCGCTCCAGTGCTTCGTTATAGACATCAACTAGATATTGATGACTATAATCAAATCCATGCTTTAGTAGAATTGGTAAATCACTTTTTTCTGCATTATAACCAATTAGAGGCAAGTTACCAACAAAATCTTGAAATTTTTGCAGGACTTCTTCTACCTTTGGTGCGCCTTTCAATGTCTCTGAAGTAATCCCCGTCAAACCATTAATAAAACTCTTCAAAGGAACATCAGTGTAGACATAAGAGTCAAATGCTCCTACTTCTTCACCTTCTTTAAAATGCACTGCTGATACTTGAATCAAATGAGTCTTATCCTGGTGTTTATTAAATTCTAAGTCAAAGGAGATATATTCTCTTAATGTTTCCATCTTATCAATCCTTATTGATTTGTAAAAAGAAACCACCTGGTCTAGTTCTAGAAACCAAGCAGTTTTTTCTTATTTTCCAAATAAGCGAGCAAAGAAGCCTTTCTTCGATGCCTGAACTTCTTGCTTAGCTTGATCCAACTCCAACTGAAGTGTTTCTTGATCCTTCATAGCTTGAAGGGTTAACTGTTGTTGTTGGTCCAATTGCTTATCTTTTTCAGCGATTTGGCGGTCTTTGACACGCATCTGTTCATCTTTTTCAGCCAGTTGCTTATCTTTAGCTTTCAATTGCTCATAAAGACGAATGATTTCAGCGTTCTTTTCATCAACAAGAATTTCCATGAGTTCTCGTTGCTTAACTTCATCACTAACCGGTTCATCTTCAAAGATAGTCTTTTTGTAGATTTCTTCAAGTTTGATCAATCCACTGCGAGTAACAACAGTAACACCCTTGTCGTTTTTTGTAATATCTTCTTCTGGTAATTCTTTGACACGATTATTGATTGCTTGTCGGGATAGTCCCAAGACCTCAGCAATCTCACTGACAGTCATTTCAATACTCATAATATCCTCTATATTTCTCTAGCTTTTCTTAAATTAAATCTTATCATAAGTAAGCAAAACTGTCAAATAACACTGTATTTTCAATGGTTTTTTAAGACATAAAATGTAAAAACTATTTATTGGCTAATATTTTAAAAAGATGAGAGCATCTCATCTTTCGACTAGTAGATAAGAATCGTTTATTCAGTATAATTTTAAGAGAAAACCTTTCTTGGTTTGTAGAGATAATCACGTTTCTCCATAATAGCAAGTAACTTCTCACCTTCGAAAGCGGCAACTTCCTTCTCGCTACACTCTAACTCAATAAAACGACCATAACGGACTTCATCTGCCAGTTCAGGAGTCAAGTTTACTTTTACTAAATCCCCTGTCCCAATCTCGAGCGGATGGAGAAAGTCTAATTCACCAGCCTCTACTTTTTGAGCAATTTCTTCTAAGGTCAAGGAATCTTCTAACTGTAAACCAGCTGCACTAGTCCGTGTAAGATGAGACATGTGAGCTGCATAACCAAGCTTCTCGCCCAAGTCAACCGATAAGGTACGGATATAGGTTCCCTTGCTACATTTTACTCGGAAGGTAAAACGCGCAAGTTCCTCATCATAGGAAATGGCACTGGTTCTTTCAAAACTATAAATGGTCACCTGACGTTCTGGACGCTCAACTTCCTGTCCAGCACGCGCATACTCATAGAGCTTGCGACCATTGACCTTAACAGCTGAGTACATTGGTGGAATCTGGGTGATAGGCCCTGTCAGACTGGCAATGGCTTCATCGACAAGCTTTTCATCCAGTGGAGACAAAACAGGAGTCTCTGCGACAACTTCCCCACTAGAATCCTCGGTCGTTGTAGAATATCCCAGAGTGATTTCCCCCTCGTAGACCTTGCCCTCATCCTGCATGAATTCTACCATGCGCGTAGCTTTACCAACTGCAATAGGTAAAACGCCCACAACATCCGGATCCAAGGTCCCACCATGGCCAATCTTCTTAGTCCCTAAAATCTTACGCAGTTTAAAGACTACATCATGCGAGGTCATCCCCGCTTCTTTTTTTAAGTTGATAATACCGTTCATTTATTAACTTTCTAAAAATACTAAAACTCTTTTTTGGAAATCCTTATTCTGTTCATAGAGTGCATGCCCACACTCTGGCAAAATGGTGAGCTGGCTATCTTTGATATGCTGATGCAATCCAAGCGAACCATCTACGCCAAGAACATCATCTTTTTCTGCTCCAATGATTAACGTAGGACAGTTGATTTTTTCCAAAAAATCTAGACTATCATGTTTCAAACAAGATACAGACTGAATATCAATACGTTGTTTATCTTTAATACGACCAAAGATTCCCATAACATTATAAAGCAAGCGCCACTTTTGATAGCTCTTTTGCGTGTAGGAGTGCTGTGCAATATCCTGCATGAGATGCTTAAAATTTCCAGATTGACTGAGTTTTTGCCAACGCTCAATTCGTTCTCTAGCAAGTTGATTAGGTTTAGCTGTTGTCACGGCTAGGATGAGCTTTTGAACCTTTTCAGGAAAATCAACTGCCAACCATTGGGCAATCATTCCACCTTGTGAAATCCCCATAACATAGGCGGCATCTAGGTTTAGTGTCTCCATTGCTTCTGCTACATCTGCTGCCATATCCCGTGTCGTATAACCCTGCCTCAACTCATTGATTCGAGAAAAAACATAGATTTTATAGCGCTTAGCAAGTAGACGATAAGAGAGGGAAAAGAGATGGGCCTTTCCTTTAACCGTCTGCAACCCATCCCCCAAGCCTGGTATGATCACTAATGGCTGCTTACCTTTACCAAAGGTCACATAATCCATGCTCTTATCGTTAAAATATAAGGTTATCCCTTTTGTTGAAGACATTACCTCATTCCCTCCACTTTTTTTTCATGATTTATTTATGTTGAGTTTTTAAATGCAAGGCAAAGCCGAGAGTAACTTTTTCAAATCCAACCGCCTGATAAAACTGATGTGCAGCATTTCGTTCAGCGGTTAAACCACTATTTAGAGCCAGTGCCTTAACTCCTTCTTTTACCGCTTGTTTTTTCAATTCATCAATTAGCCTACTAGCAACTCCTTGTCGTCTTGTTTCTTTTGCAACTGACAAAGCCAAAATACGATAGTAAGATCCATCTGCTTCAAAAAAGAAGAGCTTTGCGTAACCTAAGAAACCTAAAATTTCTCCGTTTCTTTCAGCTAAAAGACAGCCATAATGCGGCTGAGAAAGAATCATTTCTAAACGTCGAGACAGCTTAGAAGCGGTCGTTGGATAGCCCAAGTCTTCATATAGAGACAATAGTGCTTCAGCATCTTTTATGGTTGCTTTTCGTATCTGCATAGGAGCCTCCTAGTCTTCCTTCAAAGCTGGTCTGTAGAGGAGTTTTGAGACAATGATCATTAGAAAAAAACCAAAAATCAAGGGCCAAAACCCACTGAACACCTGAACTTTTGTTATTTCTCTTACAAGAACAAAAAGAATAAGTGCTGCTCCTGTCAAGAAAGCGACAGGAGACACTTTAAACTTCGTTTTAGAATGACCTAAGAACATCTTGCCTCTTTTCTTATCAAAAAAACTGTTTCCCCTTCAAAATTACCAATTCCTACAAATTCAACGTCTTTTAACTTTATAATTTTATTTTCGTCCAAGAGAATCTCCTATCACTGAAATACAGATCCAATACCACTAAAAAGTCAGATACTGCATTACCAACACCATCTATAACTTCTTTACCTGCTTTTACTACATCATTTGTTATTTTTGAGACTTCCTTCTTTTAGTCCTCTACCAACTTTTAATCTCTTTTAGCTCGTATTCCTACCATGATATCTGTATACAAAACATCATTTATCTTACTTGAAATATAAAATACGGGTGTAGATTCTTCTAAGTCATTATCAATCAATAAATTGGTTAAGCCGTATATAGCCTTATCAAAGTTGACTGCTTCCTCCCCAGTAACTCTAGCTCCTACCATTCTAGGAACTAAAAAATAACTGTTATAGGCTGTCACTTCCAGTAATTCATTCTCTCCTAAATAATCCTCATGGACAGGAAGATAGACTGTGATGTTGTATGTCCCATCATCCAACTCTCCGATATGAGGGCATGAGTAAAATGGATTACTTTTAGGTGTATATCCAGCTGCTACGGCTGTTTGAACCATATCTTGAAAGGCTACTGCAATTTCATCACCAGTAATGTTGTAATCGACACTTAAGACATTACTCATCATTAATGATTGATTCATACCATATGTAATTTCTGCCATTTTACTTCTCCACTGGGATAATCAAATCTACAAACAAATCATCATAAACTGGAATCAAGACAAGATACAACTTATCTTGCAACTCCCAACCATGGTCTCTGATGTAATCCTTCATCTCGTAGATGGACTGGTCCAAGCCATCCTCAAAAGGTACACGTTTGCTGATACCCTCAATACTTAAACTAGCTTGATACCTTAGTTGGCTCGTTGAGTTTGTTTCTGAAATGACAGGTATATAAATGGTAACGTCCTGTTCTTCTTCGTCAAATTGAGTTGGAGTCATTTCAAAAATGGTCGGACCATCTTTATAGATGCCATTGGTGTAGGGTAAGAGTTCTGTGTGGACAAACAACTCTAATAGTTCGTCCGCTTGAATCTGGACCTGGTCTGTCATCAAATGTTCCATATGAATTTGGATTTCTTTAATCATGTTTCTTTTCCTTTTTAAATCTATTTTTATCAAATTCTTTATTTTGAATCAAATCCGAAGACACTTCTATATGCTTGATTGGTCTTGTTTCCTCAACATCATGACGATGTTGGTAGGCATAGATAATATAAAACAAAGGTAAGTACACAGCTTGTCCAAAAGTCATTGATAATAAAGACATTCCCCATCCCATAAAATAATCATATCCAATCATCGCTAAAAATATACAGACACACGATAAAATAAGTGGAGGAGCGATAACAAAATTAAGCATAACTTTGCTGGCTTTCTGCGAGATAACTTCTTCAGAGTCTAAATTGACCAAGCAGCTCATGACGACTATAACAATAATGGATTGAATAAGAGGGAGGGATAGCTTTAGACCAATAAAGTTATGGTCCCCACTCATAGCACCAAAACCAATAATGGTATAAACATGACCAGTCAAATACATGAGATAGGTTCCAAAACTGGTTAATATCCCTCGCTTAAGATCTAGTAAAAATACTAGATTTAAAACCCAAACAACAATTCCTGCAATAAGCAGCCCTTGATATAAGTCCTCATTTTTTAGAACCTCTAACCCTCCTGCCATAAACATAAAAAATGCTATAGGATACAAAATAAAAATCCCATTTAACACCCCCCAAAGAGGAACCGGTCCCTTTATTCTACTTCTTTGAAATTCAAATGTTTTTTTAATTCGTTCCAGTATCATTTAAACCATCCTATAAACACTTTTCCTTTTTAAATCTATTTTTATCAAATTCTTTATTTTGAATCAAATCCGAAGACACTTCTATATGCTTGATTGGTCTTGTTTCCTCAATATCATGACGATGTTGGTAGGCATAGATAATTATAAACCACGTAGCATAAAACAAATGTCCAAAGGTCATCGAAAATAAGGATACACCCCATCCCCAAAAATATTCATATCCAATTATCGCTAAAAATATACAGACACACGATAAAATAAGTGGAGGAGCGAATACAAAGTTAAGCATAAATTTGCTGGCTTTCTGCGAGATAATTTCTTCAGAGTCCAAATTGACCAAGCAGCTCATGACGACTATAACAATAATGGATTGAATAAGAGGGAGGGATAGCTTTAGACCAATAAAGTTATGGTCCCCACTCAAACTACTAAATCCAATAATAGTATAAACATGACCAGTCAAATACATGAGATAGGTTCCAAAACTGGTTAAAATCCCTCTCTTAAGATCTAGTAAAAATACTAAATTTAAAACCCAAACAACAATCCCTGAAATAAGCAGTCCTTGATATAAGTCCTCATTTTTTAGAACCTCTAACCCTCCTGCAAGAAAAAACAAAAATGCCAAAGGATATAAAATAAAAATCCCATTTAATACGCCCCAGAGAGGAACTGGTCCCTTTATTCTACTTTTTTGAAAGTCAAAATATTTTTTGATTCTTTCAATAATCATTTAAACCATCCTCTCATGCCTTTAATTAGGCTATTGACACCTATTTAATATTTCTTTTAATGCAGTATCAATAATAAATCAATAGGTAAATAATCTACTATTCACCTCTATCTCTCCAATTCTTTATGATAGTATAAATTAAATGTATCAGTATTGCTACTAAAAATGCGAACAAAGGGCGTAATGATACCAAGCTTACACCTACAACAAGGAAGGCTGATAAAAAATAAATGATAAACGCCTCTAACTTAGAAGGTCTTCTCTCCTCTGGAAGCATATCTAAATGTTCCTTCGTTATAGCTGAGCGATTATCGAATCGATAAAAGAAACGATATCTTGCAGATAAAGAATCAATATCTAAAAAGTCATACCCCCTAATATAATCAATTATGTAAAACATCAGTAAATTGTCAATTTCGTCAATATTTTCAGTATAGAGAGAAAAGTTTCTCTTTCCAGCAATTGCAATATTACTTTCAGCATAAACGGCAATCGGAATTCCATCTTTTGTAACAGGTAAAATATCTCCTTTACTACCTGAACCTACACTCCTCATTTCATAGTTATTTAAATTGAATTGAAAAACTCCATGCCAGTACGCTTGTTCCCATAAATGTTCAAATCTTTTTTCTTCATAATAAATCAAATCCTTATTTAACCCTCTTGCGACTATTCTTTTCCTCTTAGAAATGAATTCTGATTTTTTAAAGACAAGAATTTCTACATCTTTTGCATATAGACGATAACCTTCCTCTTCTTGAACGATTTCAATTCTTTCAGTCCAATATTCATCATCAGGTAATTTTGACTGAAGGATAAATCCTTCTGAGTTTCCACGTAATTTTAATTGTATTTCCATGTTTCACCCCCCTATTGATAAGCCCAATCCAAATGGTCCTAGTTTCATTTTTGCCTCTGCTTTTTAGTATCTGGACAATGATTAACAACCATGACAGGCTCTACACCTTCTCTCGCCCGAACAACACTCACAATCGGTAGAGCGGTACGTTCTGACATCAGTTTTCTCCTTCTAAATATTTCTTCGCTTCCTGCACATAAAAGAGTTCTGGATTTTCATGGGCGATGCTTTCAAACAAACTACGGGCACGTTCTTCATCTCCTTTTAATTGGGCATTGAGAGCGCCGTAATAAGAAAACATGATTCGAGCTAACTTATTTTCTGGTTCGGCAGTGTCGAAGTAGTCATTCATTTCTTTATTGAACACAATATCTTTTATGGCTTGGGCTTGAGCAACGAGTTTGGCCTTACCGCCTTTCGAATCTGGTGCCTTGGACAATTGTTCCTCAAAGAAAGCAATATCTTGCATATCTTGAAGATGGATAGACACTTTTAATAGTTCAAAGCTTGATATTAAAAATGTATAGTCTCTTAATCTACCCCAAATTTTTTTCAAATTATACTTGGACATATTTTCCTTGGCAGCTTGAAAATCTCCTTTTAGATAAGCTACTTGACCTTGGATAAATTGATAATACTCTTGATATGTTGCCCTATAAATCTTAATCGATTTCTCAGATTGGACCCTGAACATATCTACATAGAGCTTAAGATTAATAGAATCGTTTAACACTAGATAAATAACTTTGTTTAGGAAAAAACGTAGATATAAGATCCAGATGATTAGAACCCACATCAGTGAAGCAAATATCAGCCCCAAAATTTTGGTATCAGGTTGGTATACTAAAAAAACTCCTATTGCTCCAATATCTATTGCTACAACTGAACTAATTAGAATAACAGTCTCTATTTGCAACAGAGTGTTTTCTGTCGCCCTACTAACTATTTTTTCAACTAATTTCATATGTTACTCTCTTATTTCTCTGCTCCTATATATTTCTTCGCTTCCTGAACATAAAAAAGTTCTGGATTTTCATGGGCGATACTTTCAAACAAACTACGAGCATGAGCTTCATCTCCTTTTAGCTGAGCATTGAGAGCTCCGTAATAAGAGAACATGATTCGAGCTAACTTATTTTCTGGTTCGGCAGTGTCGAAGTAGTCGTTTGATATTTTATTTAAAACAAGATCCTCTATAGCTTGTATTATGTTTATTGCATTCGTCTGCCTAGTGACCTGAGAATTTGTTCGAACTTTTAATGTAGCTAACATATCGATTTGGTTCGAAATTTCTTCTGTTTTATCAGCATGGATTAGAGAAAGAACCTTAAAGTAAGCTGTGGACAATTGGATCTCAAATTTCTTATTAAAATTTTTATCCTCAAAATTTATTCGTTCCAAATTATCAAGTGTTTCTTCAAACTTTCCTTGGTAGTATGACGCTTGGGCAATAGCTAGTAAATAATTTGCATTATTAAACAGTTGTTGAGACTTGACTGAGTGTTCAGCCACATAACGATAATAACTTATGTGCTTGTCGAAATTAATATCCGTCAAAAGGATATTATCTACAGCTAATTTAACTAGTTTATTGTTTAATGAAAGGAGTGTCTCAAACCCAAAACATACTACCGTATAAGTAATGAATTTCATAAAATTCATTTCCCCACCTTTAAATAATTCAACAACCATCCCTATAAATGCTAGACAAACTATAGGAAATAAGCAAATGTATACTATTTTTGTCAAATTATATAATTTTGGAATTTCAAATCCAGATATTTTCAACGAATAGTTATTTAATATTTCTTTCATCATTATCCTCCATTGTAGAACTTAAATATAAGAAAGCGCTCGCTATTACTGGAGCCGCTATCGAGACTCCAAATCCAAATGTAGATGCACTAACTGTAACACCATAAATTATAGCACCAATAACAAAAACTGTAGCAACTACTACTTTCCCCGCTTTTAATATCTGTTCTCCATGATCCACACTTCTCACCCCTGTTTCAGTGGTCGTGTTAACTGTTGCGTAGTCTTTTTTTGACCTGGTTACTCTCTTTACTTAATTTAGGGGAAAGGTACTAGACAACATTATTTCTTCCAAAATATTTCTTCGCTTCCTGAACATAAAAGAGTTCTGGATTTTCATGGGCGATGCTTTCAAATAAACTGCGAGCACGAGCTTCATCTCCTTTTAGCTTAGCATTGAGAGCTCCATAATAAGTGAACATGATTCGGGCTAATTTATTTTCTGGTTTCGCAGTGTCGAAGTAGTCATTCACTTCTTTATTGAACACAATATCTTTTATGGCTTGGGCTTGTGCAACGAATTTAGCCTTACCAGCTTTCGAATCTGGCGCCTTGGACAACTGTTCCTCAAAGAAAGCAATGTCTCGCGCATCTTGAAGATGAATAGACACTAGCAATTGATTGGAGCTTGCTCTTAGAAATAAGTCTCCCCTGAATCTCTTCCAAATTTTTTTAAAATTAATTTTTGCTAGGTTTTCTTTCGCAACTTGAAAATCTCCTTTTAGGAAACTGACTTGCCCCTTAACAAAATGGAAATTTTCTTGGTACGTTGCTCTATAGGGCTTGATAGATTTCTCAGCTTCAACCTTGAACATAGTTTCATACAGTTCAAGATTGATAGCTTCATGTAACATTAAATAGATTACTCTATTGGAAATAAATCGTAAATACAAGACTAAAATAAGAGCAACCCACATTAATGATATAAATATTATCGCCCACATTTTTGTATCATTTTTAGTATTTAAGCATAATGCTAACACTCCTACAACTAATCCTACAATTGAAGTAAGTTGACTAATAGTCTCTATTTGTAGAAGAGTGTTTTCTGTCGCTGAACTGACTATCTTTTTTTCTAATTTCATATATTACTCTCTTATTTCTCTGCTCCTAAATATTTTTTCGCTTCCTGAACATAAAAGAGTTCTGGATTTTCATGGGCGATACTTTCAAACAAACTGCGAGTACGAGCTTCATCTCCTTTTAGCTGAGCATTGAGAGCTCCGTAATAAGAGAACATGATTCGGGCTAATTTACTTTCTGGTTCCGCAGTGTCGAAGTAGTCGTTTGATATTTTATTACAATAGATATCAACAATAGCCTTTAAACTCAAAATTTCTTCCTGATATTTTAAAATTTGCGATTGAACATTACTTGTTAGTCCTTCAATTTCTACCATCAATTCTTTTAATTCTAAACAATTATTCAAATGAAGCAAGTTTAGGATGCTATAATACTTGATATTAAATACATAGTACAGATTTTTGGATTTCTTTAGATTACTATTTTTTATGTTATTCAGCAATTCTAAACTATCTTGGAAGTGTCCTCTATAAAAGGATACTCTTGCATTTGCCAAATATTTTGGAAGAACTTGAACATTTCTGTTTAAAGAATTTTCCTCAGCTCTAGCAACTATTTCTTGATACTTTGCTAAATTGATATCTTGAGACAAAATATCAATTAAAGCCTTATCAAGTAATAGTTTAGATAGAAGAATAAACAGTATAACAAAGACAAGAAATATTGTTAATGCCTTTGTGTAAGTGGTCGATGAATGGTTAAAAATATAGACATAAACAATTACTGTTGAAAACACTAAAAAATACAGCAGGTATTTAAATATAATTTTAAGAAAAATTAATTCTATTTTATCAACTGACCATGTTCTAATAATTTTTATAGCTCTTTTCATATAACACTCCATAACTAGCTATTAAATAACGCCGTAATCCCTACAAATAATGCAACTACAGCAGTTGTATTAAGAGTTTGAGTGAGATGATCCATCCTTCTCACTCCTGTTTCAGTGGTCGTTTTAACTGTTGCGTAATCTTGTTTGACCTGGTTACTCTCTTTTACTTAATTTAAACGAAAGGTACTAGGAAACATTATTGCTTCCTAAATATTTCTTCGCTTCCTGAACATAAAAGAGTTCAGGATTTTCATGGGCGATGCTTTCAAACAAACTACGAGCACGAGCTTCATCTCCTTTTAGCTGAGCATTGAGAGCTCCGTAATAAGAAAACATGATTCGAGCTAGATTATTTTCTGGTTCGGCAGTGTCGAAGTAGTCATTCACTTCTTGATTGAACACAATATCTTTTATAGCTTGAGTTTGAGCAACGAGTTTGGCCTTCCCACCTTTCGAATCTGGTGCCTTGGACAATTGTTCCTCAAAGAAAGCAATGTCTCGCGCATCTTGAAGATGGATGGAAACTTTTAATAGTTCATAGGTTGATATTAAAAATGTATAGTCTCTTAATCTGCCCCAAATTTTTTTCAAATTATACTTGGACATATTTTCCTTGGCAACTTGAAAATCTCCTTTTAGATAAGCTACTTGACCTTGGATAAATTGGTAATACTCACGATATGTTGCCCTAAAAGGCTTAATAGATTTTTCTGATTGAACTCTGAACATGTCCACATAGAGCTTAAGATTAATAGCATCGTTTAACATTAGATAAATAACCTTGTTTAGGACAAAACGTAAGTATAAAACTAGACTAGCAAGTAGTACTACTACTAATAATAATATTACTCCCCACTTTTTCGTATCACTTTGGAAAATTAAAAACACAGCCAACACATCCAAAACAAGTGTAATAATTGAGCTAATTTGACTAATAGTCTCTATTTTAAGTAAGACATCCTCCGTCGCTGAACTGACTATTTTTTTTACTAATTTCATATGTTACTCTCTTATTCCTCTGATCCTAAATATTTCTGCGCTTCCTGAACATAAAAGAGTTCTGGATTTTCATGGGCGATGCTTTCAAACAAACTGCGAGTAAAAGCTTCATCTCCTTTTAATTGGGCATTGAGAGCGCCGTAATAAGAAAACATGATTCGAGCTAGATTATTTTCTGGTTCAGTGGTATCGAAGTAGTCGTTCACTTCTTGATTGAACACAATATCTTTTATGGCTTGGGCTTGAGCAACGAATTTAACCTTACCACCTTTCGAATCTGGCGCCTTGGACAACTGTTCCTCAAAGAAAGGAATATTTTGCTCATCTTGAAGATGGATAGAAGATAGAAATTCATAATATAATTTCTTCAATTCAAATATTTTTCTATTTTTTTTAGAAACATTAGAAAGATTGATATTTGAATATTGACTAAGTGATAATAAAAAATCTCCTCTGAGGTAAGATAATTCTCCTGTGATTAATTCAAAACTTACTTCATTAAATTTCTTATTAAACTTATTGGAATGACTAACATTGTATACAAAGTAAGATTGATATTTCTTAAAATCAATCAAAACCACTTTCCAATATAGTAAAACTTCCCAAGTCAATAAACTTAAAAAGATGCCAATAACTATAAATAATACCGACAAAAACAACAGATAACGTACTGCAATAATATTTTGTTTAAACAATAAAAACAAACCCAAAATGGCCATATAAACTGCAACGACTACTAAATATGAAGATAATCGAATACAAATATTATAAAGAAATTTTACATCTTTATTTGCTAATAATTTAATCAAGCTTTTCAATTTTATAAAAATCCTCCAAATAAAATTGTTTACTAGATTCTCTAAGTAAAAAATTTTCAAAATCACCTTCATCTTCAACTATTGTATACATTCCGTTGTTAACGATAAAATAGTCATTATTGATCTTGTAGTGTCCATCGGAAAGTCTTGAAAAATCAATGTCTTCTAACTTTAATTTGTCACTTTCACTAAGTCTTAAACATAAACGAAGGGCTCCCTCTTTCATATAATCTTTAAGAGAAATTGCTGCATATCCTCCAAATGCTTGTTTTTCTGGACTAGATGAGTTTTGATTTTGAACTGCTTTTTCTTTAATAAAAGAAGTGATTCTAAATGAACGTGATATTTGAAAACCTGGACTAGCTAATGGCTGATCTTCATCATCAAATACAGATAAATCATAACCTTTCTTTTTAATAGCATCTTCCACTACTGACCTAAAATCTTTTAGAACTATTTGAGCTTCATCACTTGTAACAGCATTTTTTATAAATTCCTTTAGGCCGTAGTCTTGATCAATGAAAGTAACATATTTTAATTTTTGACGCGTGTACTTAGCACCCACTCTTATGGTAACTCCATTATCGACAACATCAAAAACACCAACATCGGAAATATTACTATCATAGTAGGTAGACTTAAGTGTTAACTCGTAGTTCAAACCCCTAGAATGATAAAACTCATGTAATTGTTGTACTTTGGCATTATTTCTCAAGTAAGTTTGAATTTCACTACCTAGAAATGGAGAAAAAATTCCCGCTAAAATTATAATGAGTATCATTCTACTCACTTTTTGATCGTACTCATCATTTTGATAAATCCAATCTATATACGGAAATAATAATAAAGAAAAAATGAAACTCCAAAGATCCAGATCTTTTATAAAGTCAAAGGAAACTATCATCTTAAACTTTAATAAAAACATGAGAAATAATGCTAAAAAAACATTGCCAATCAATAGGAATGCAATCAGACACTTCGTTCGATTTTTTGCCTTTATCACATAAGTTATACCTACAATAAGATTGGCAAGAAAGCTAAAAATATAGCCAAAAATAGTTGGAAGAAGCCCAACTACACCAAAAAGCAAGTCATATCTAGATCTTTCGTTAGAAACTGTTGAGCCTTCTAAGTTCAAAAAGCCGTATAAAAAATTGAGCAAAAAAACAACCAATGGTAAATAGGCAATATATACATCCATAAATTTTAGAGTCTTTTTGATAGTCAAGGTCACTCCCCCTTCAGCGCATCAAACTTAGCCTTCATGGTCGGATTTTTACGAGTCAATTTTTTAACGGAAACATCGTCCAACTTATTGTTTGCAAGGCGGAGTTGGTTCTCGGATGTGGTAAGGAATTTCTTGACCTCTTCCATGCGTTTGATGGCCTTGTCAATTTCATCAATGGCCTTGCCAAAGTTGACAGAAGCAGAATTGTAGTTCTTGGCAAAGGCAACCTTGAAAGCGTCCAAATCTTCCTCAAAGTGAGTGATATCAATATTTTGCTCACGAATCAGTGCTAATTCCTGCTTGTATTTAAGAGAGTTGAGAGCTGCATTACGTAAGAGACCAATCAACTGGATAAAGAACTGAGGACGAACCACATACATCTTCTCATACTCATGACTAACGTCAACAATTCCGGTGTTGAAGTAGTCGTTATCTGCTTCAAGCATACTTACCAAAACAGCATACTCACAGTTTTTCTCACGTCGGTCCTTGTCCAATTCCTTGTAAAAGTCCGCATTCTTATGCTTCTTTTCAGTCCCATCAGCTTCATTTTTCATCTCAAACATGATGGAAATGAATTCTAGCCCATTTTCATCAAAGTCACGGAAGATAAAGTCGCCTTTAGAACCACGAGCAGAGACCTTGTTGTCTTTTTCAAAGTAAGCATTGGGAAAGGCAAAGCTGCGAACCTTATTAAACTCACTCTCAGCATACTGCTCCAGACTTTCTCCGATTGCCTTGGTTGATTGTTGGGCCTTGAAATTCTTATAGAACTCAACCTGCTCATTAGCCGCCTTAAGCTGGGCCTCATAGTTTTGTTTGACAGAAGCTAGGGAAAGTTCATTTTCCTTTTCTTGTAGTAAGAGCTGATTTTTGATCTGATCCCGTTCTTTCTCTAGATCAGATAAAGTCTTTTGCAGCTGGTTTTCATGCTCTAAGCGCAAGGTAGTCAATTGATTCTCCAGTGCTTGGACTTCTTTTTCTTTCTCTAGCAAGCTTTGACTCGCACTTTGCTCAACTTCTTTCTTAGCTAATTCTTTTTCGGTATTAAAGTTGTTAATTTGACTTTGAAGCTGGGCTATTTCTTGGTCTTTTTGAGACAGTTTTGACTGTTGTTCATTTAAGGCTTTTTGCTCAACCAATGTCAACTCTTGCTCCAATCTCTCATGCAATTCCTTGTCAAACTCTACAGTTCGAACTTGAGAAATTAACTCTGCATATTGACTTTCATTTACTGTAAAAACTTCCCCACAATTTGGACATTTAATTTCGTTCATGATTTTCCTCTATATCATACTATTCTACATTCATTATAGCATGGATAAACAAAAAGAAAAAGTTGGAATCAATCCAACTTTTAATCTACGTATGTATCTTCGTTCTTGTTTAAGAAAGCGTAAGGCAATCCAATCAGAAGACCACCACCGATGAAGTTACCAATAAAGGTTACACCCCAGTGACGAAGAATATTTCCAATACCGAAGTTTGCAATTGAATCAGCAGCAACACTGAACTTCACAATCGCAAATGAAGCAAAGTTTGCGGCGATGTGCTCATTTGTTAAGAATACAAACATATAAATGGCTGATAGAACCAACCAAAGTTTTGCTCCACCATCCTTAACTAAAACAAATGAAAGAATGGCGATGTTTACAAAGATATTAGCTAGAATACCTTCTAGCAATACTAATTCATTCGAACGTGCTAACTTCATTTCTACAACGCCAGAAATAAAGCTATCATGTGTAAGATTTGCGTAGGCTGCTGAATGAGCAAATCCCCAACCAGCGATAAGCGCACCAATTAAGTTAAAGAAGGTACAATATAGAAGAATTTCAGCTGTTTTACTCCAGCTAATTTTTTTCAAAAAACTACCCGCTGTTAAGAACATCATGTTTGACGTTACCAATTCAGCATTCAAGAAAACAATATAAGCTAATCCCCAAGCAAAAACAAACGGGAAAAGGAAGCGTCCACTACCTGGTGCAATCTTATTGATCAAATCAGCACCTACAGCTCCTGCTGCTGTACTGAAGGTAAGGAAAGCACCTGCAAACATTGAACGAATTGCATATTTGAATTTACTTTGACTGTAAAGACTTTCCTTTTTCTTACAAGCAAATTCGATTTTTGAAATAAATTCTGATGAGACCATAAAAACTCCTAAAACTTTTATTTGTGAATATTATAACATAAAATCAACTTTATGGAAAGGCTTTCTGAAATTTTAAAAAAAATTAAAATCTATGATTCTAAAATACGGATCCTGATATTGTACTTTTTTGTTTCATTCTTTAAGTTATTGACTAGTTGATCATTCTCTTTTGATTTGCCAAAGAAAAAGGCTAGAGATTTTCCGCTCTTTTGTTCGATAGTCAAAAAATATCTAGCTCCATTCAATTTAACACTTGGAATAAAATGGACCTCAATCTTTTTAATATTATTCAGTGGTATAATGCGCTTTCTAAAAACATAAGCATTATGGATATAAAATCTTCCCTTAGCAATATGAAACGGGGCAAAAAAGTTTCCACCACTTTGACGCACAATGACATAACGACGCCATAAAATCAGTAAAAGAAGGAAGGAAATAAAGTAAATAGCAAAAGTCAAAACCGAGCTTTTCATCATCAATTTTATCCCAATCAAAAAATAATCTATCATAATTAAACCGCCTTTTCTACCTTATTATACCACTTTTGTTGAGCTTCTAGGTTCATGGACAAAGAAAAAAACTGAACAAAGTCCAGCTCTATTCTTTATATTTAAAATGAATAATCTTATCTAGTCAAATCAATACGTTGACCAATTTTACCAATGATAATTGCACCAACAATTAGTGAAGCGAATTCTCCGATACCAGTAGTGAACCATGTAAAGAAGAATGGTGCTTCTGCTACAATGTTCAATTCAGCAGCGATAGTGATCATTGAAATTGAAAATAGAATTGAAAAGAAGAAATGATCTTTTCGAATTAATCCATTAAAAAGATAGTCTTTACTATATTTACTGAACAACCAAACTCCTAAGCTTAGGAAGACAAGAGTTGATCCTCCACCTACAGCGACATCAATGAGTCCAAAACTAAAAAAATTAGCAATCATACATCCAAGAGTAACACCAATAATGTACTTAGGATTGTAAAAAGCTAGGAAGTTCATCATTTCAGAAATACGGAACTGATAGGCGCCATAACTGATGGCATTGAGTGGTGGTGTAATAGTCAAAACGACATAAATTGCTGCGACAATGGCAATATCTGCTAAATCGCGGACAGTAAGTTTTTTCATGTTTTCTCCTTTAGCGGCTCCACCGCGTTTAATATGCTTGGTGAAAGAAGCTAAGCACCAAGGGTTGAGCAAGTCAACTTTACAAGTATAGCACATTTATCAGCTTTATGCTATACTAATCTTATGAAAAAATATATAAAAAAATTCTTTGATAACGAGATTTTATCCTATCTATTTTTCGGAGTTGCGACTACCGTAGTATCAATATTTGTCCGCATCGTCATCTTTTATCTTACTCATCAAGAATTAGTTGCGACTGCCTTGGGAAATATTACTGGAATCCTATTTGCTTTCTTTACAAATGACACATTTGTATTTAAGCAAGAAAGAAAAAACTGGTTTAACCGATTAATTAAATTTACCTCTGCAAGACTTATAACCTTTTTATTGGATCTTCTACTAACTTTTATTTTTGTGACAAGCTTCCCTCAGATCATTGGTTACTTTGTTGGAAATGATATTAATACAATTAATACAGTTGAAATCTTTATTGCACAGGTTACGATGGTTGTTCTCAACTACGTTTTTAGTAAGCTTTTTGTATTTAAAAAGAAATAATCACTTTTCTTGCATTCAACATAAATTTACGATATAATGTCTCTGTAAAAATTTGATAAATTTTGAAAGGAAAATATTATGTTAAAGGAACTTAAAGATTTTTTGCTCCGTGGCAACGTCGTTGACCTTGCTGTCGGTGTGATCATCGCGACTGCTTT
Source organism: Streptococcus infantis (assembly GCF_047463175.1). Taxonomy (GTDB): domain Bacteria; phylum Bacillota; class Bacilli; order Lactobacillales; family Streptococcaceae; genus Streptococcus; species Streptococcus infantis_AC. The sequence goes on along the minus strand of NZ_JASHEJ010000001.1, from coordinate 118,252 downwards.
TGGTGCTATCATCAATTCATTTGTTAATGATATCATCACTCCACTTCTATTGAACCCAGCCTTGGAAGCTGCAAATGTACAAAACATTGCGGAGCTTGCTTGGAATGGTGTTACATATGGTAAATTCTTGAGCGCTGTTATCAACTTCGTTGTAATTGGTACTGTTCTCTTCTTCATGATTAAAGCTATTGAAAAAGCTCAAAACCTTTGTAAGAAAGAAGAAGTTGTTGAAGAAGCTCCAGCAGGTCCAACTGAATTGGAAGTTCTTCAAGAAATCAAAGCACTTCTTGAAAAAAAATAAAAATGTAAAAGGATTTAGATATTGTCTAAATCTTTTTTTCTTCCTCTTTTTACATTGGTTTTAGTCTTGAGTAAAACTCCTATTTTTGATATAATGATGAGAGTTTCCACCCTTAGTGTAATGGATATCACGTAAGATTCCGGTTCTTGAGATGGGGGTTCGATTCCCTCAGGGTGGATAGATATAAAGGAAAAAGCAACGGTTGACGTTGCTTTTTTATTATTAAACTTTTTCCGACAATTCTTCCCACTCAAGCATAGCTTCTTCCTGGCGCTGACTAATCTTATCGAGTTCTGCCTGCAATTGCATGAGTTCATCCGCATCATTGGTTGTATGCATTTGTTCAGAAATGGCTTGGGACTGAGTTTCCAGCTCTTCGATTTCTGTCTCAAGACTTTCAATTTGTCTCATTAACTTACGAAGTTCTTTTTGACTTTCCTTTTGAGCTTGGTAGTCATTAACTGGAGAAGACTCTTTTTCTTGGCTATAAGCTCTCGCTTCTTCCTCCCGACTTGCTGCCAACTCTGCTTTTTTTTCAACATAATAGTCATAATCACCCAAATAGACGGTCGAACCATTTTCGGACAATTCCAGAACATGTGTAGCTACACGATTGATAAAATAACGGTCATGGCTGACAAATAGAAGAGTTCCATCAAAGTCAATCAAGGCATTTTCCAGAACTTCCTTACTATCAATATCCAAATGGTTGGTCGGCTCGTCAAGTATTAGGAAGTTATTATTTTCCATAGACAACTTCGCCAGTAGCAAGCGAGCTTTCTCTCCACCCGATAACATCCCTACAGATTTCTTAACATCGTCACCTGAGAAAAGGAAGGCGCCTAAACGATTTCGGATTTCCATTTCTGGGGTCAATATAAAATCATTCCAAAGTTCATCTAAAACTGTATTGCTTGATGTCAACTTACTTTGAGTTTGGTCATAGTAGCCAACTTCAACATTTGCACCGAAACGCTTCTCACCCTTTATAAAAGGGATCTGATCAACAATAGACTTGATAAAGGTTGTCTTTCCAATCCCATTCGGACCTACAACTGCTACGGCATTCATCTTACGAAGGTCGAGGTTGATAGGCTCTGATAATATTTCTCCATCATATCCAATAGCAGCATTCTCAACTGTCAGCACAATATTACCAGATGTTTTATCAGAGTGAAAGGTCATATTGGATGATTTATTCCCAGCTTCAGGCTTATCTAAACGCTCCATCTTTTCCAGTTGTTTACGTCGAGATTGGGCACGTTTGGTTGTCGATGCTCGAACGAGATTTCGGTTAACAAAGTCTTCTAAAGCAGCAATTTCCTTCTGTTGCTTTTCGTAGTTCTTAGCTTCAGTCAGTAACTTCTGCTCTTTCTGCTCAACAAAGCTGGAGTAATTTCCAACGTATCTATCTAAAGAATGTTTTGTTAAGTCGAGCGTTATAGTTGCTACCTTATCGAGGAAATAACGGTCATGACTGACAATAATGAGGGCACCACTGTAGTTTACTAGGTAATTTTCTAGCCAGGCAATGGTCTCAATATCCAAGTGGTTAGTTGGCTCGTCCAAAACCAAGAGATTTGGCTTTTCAAGGAGCATTTTGGCTAGGGCTAGTCTTGTATTTTGACCTCCAGAAAGCTCGGCAATTTTCATCTGCCACATAGACTCATCAAACTTAAAACCATTTAAAATGGCGCGAATATCAGCTTCATAGGTAAATCCTCCAGCTTGACGGAATTCTTCAGATAGACGATCGTAGTCTGACATGAGCTTATCGAGATCTGCACCTGTCTTTTCCCCCATCTCCAGTTCCATTTGGCGAAGTTGTCTTTCAGTAGTACGTAAGTCGTCAAAGACGTGAAGCATCTCGTCATAGATAGTATTTTGGGATTCAAATCGACTATCCTGTGCTAAGTAAGAAAGGGAAATATCTTTTTTCTTATTAATCTCACCTGAAGTTGGCTCTTCTTCCCCGACTAATATCTTTAATAGCGTCGACTTACCTGCTCCATTTTTCCCAACGAGAGCAATACGATCTCTTTCATCTACTTGGAGATTGATATTATCAAATAAAACTTCTCCTGCAAAAGAGCGTTCAATTTTATTAGCTTGTAAAATAATCATACAGTTAGTATAGCATGTTTCGATAAGCCGTTCAAGACTTGTGGTTTAGGTACATTTCATAACTTTTTCAGAAACTCATGCTAACGTTTTACTAAAACTTCAAATCGTGGTATAATTTAAGCGATTAATTATAGAAATAAGGAGTTGCACTATGACTTATCAAGAAAACTTCCAAAAATGGGCTGATTTCGCTGACCTACCAGATTACCTTCGTCGTGATTTGGAAAACATGGATGAAAAAACCAAAGAAGATGCCTTTTACACAAACCTTGAATTCGGTACTGCTGGTATGCGCGGATTGATTGGTGCTGGTACAAACCGCATTAATATCTACGTTGTTCGCCAAGCAACTGAAGGTTTGGCTCGTTTGATTGAATCAAAAGGTGGAAACGAAAAAGAACGTGGTGTTGCCATCGCTTATGATAGCCGTCACTTCTCTCCAGAATTTGCCTTTGAATCAGCAGCAGTTCTTGCTAAACACGGTATTAAATCGTATGTTTTTGAAAGTCTCCGTCCAACTCCAGAACTTTCATTTGCTGTTCGTCACCTCAATTGTTTCGCAGGTATCATGATTACTGCCAGCCACAACCCTGCTCCGTTCAACGGATACAAGGTATATGGTGAAGACGGTGGTCAAATGCCTCCACACGATGCAGACGCTTTGACTACCTACATCCGTGCTATCGACAATCCTTTCGCTGTAGAAGTTGCGGATGTGGAAGCTGAAAAAGCATCTGGTTTGATTGAGGTCATCGGTGAAGCTGTCGATGTTGAGTACCTCAAAGAGGTGAAGGACGTAAACATCAACCCAGCCTTGATTGAAGAATTCGGTAAAGACATGAAGATTGTCTACACACCACTTCATGGTACTGGTGAAATGTTGGCTCGTCGTGCTCTTGCTCAAGCAGGATTTGACTCTGTACAAGTCGTGGAAGCTCAAGCAACTCCAGACCCAGACTTCTCAACTGTTAAATCTCCAAACCCAGAAAGTCAAGCAGCCTTTGCCCTTGCTGAAGAACTTGGTCGCCAAGTAGGCGCTGATGTTCTTGTGGCAACTGACCCTGACGCTGACCGTGTTGGTGTTGAAGTTCTTCAAAAAGATGGTAGCTACCTCAACCTATCAGGTAACCAAATCGGTGCTATCATGGCTAAATACATATTGGAAGCTCATAAAAATGCTGGAACTCTTCCTGAAAATGCAGCCCTATGTAAATCTATCGTATCAACTGACTTGGTAACGAAGATTGCTGAAAGCTACGGCGCAACTATGTTCAACGTCTTGACTGGGTTCAAATTTATCGCTGAAAAAATCCAAGAATTCGAAGAAAAACATAATCATACTTACATGATGGGATTTGAAGAAAGCTTCGGTTACTTGATTAAGCCATTCGTACGTGATAAAGATGCTATCCAAGCCGTCCTTGTCGTTGCTGAACTTGCTGCTTACTACCGTTCACGTGGTTTGACACTTGCTGACGGTATCGAGGAAATCTACAAAGAGTACGGCTACTACGCAGAAAAGACAATCTCTGTTACCCTTTCAGGTGTCGATGGTGCTGAACAAATCAAAGCGATCATGGCGAAATTCCGTAACAATGCTCCAAAAGAATGGAACGCAACAGAAATCACTGTCGTAGAAGACTTTAAAGCACGAACATCCACTGCTGCTGACGGTACTGTAACAGCCTTGACTACTCCTCCAAGTGATGTCTTGAAATACACACTTGCTGATGGTTCATGGATTGCAGTTCGTCCTTCCGGTACTGAACCAAAAATCAAGTTCTACATTGCCGTTGTTGGAGAAAGCAACGAAGATTCACAAGCTAAGATTGCTAATATCGAAGCTGAAATCAATGCCTTTGTAAAATAAACAATTAAAAGATGAGATCAACCAATCTCATCTTTTTTCGTATCAAATCTAAGCATTTTTAAAAATTTTATGGCATACTAGATTTAAAAGAAAGCGAGGAAAACTCATGGAACAATTTTTAGAAAACATTAAAGATCTTGAAGTGACAACTGTTGCGCGTGCACAAGAAGCCATCGACAAAAAAGAAACAGCGACTTTCTTTGTTGGACGCAAGACTTGCCCTTACTGCCGTAAATTTGCTGGCACTTTGGCTGGTGTGGTAGCTGAAACAAAAGCACACATCTATTTCATCAATAGTGAAGAACCAAGTCAACTAGATGCATTGCAAGACTTCCGATCACGTTACGAAATCCCAACTGTACCAGGTTTTGTTCATGTTGAAAATGGTGAGATTAAGGTCCGTTGTGATTCTTCTATGTCAGCTCAAGAAATCAAAGAATTTGCTGGATTGTAAAAATATATAAAAAAGAAGGCGTCTGCCTTCTTTTTTATATGTCTGTTAGTGGTGTTGCAGTGTCTGGAGATGTATCGTAAACTTGAAAGTCTACTCCTACTCCTAGATCTGCTTGAGCTAACTGATTGACCATGGTCATGTGGGCTAGCTCCTTGATATTATTCTCTTTAGATAGATGTCCTAGGTAAATCTTCTTGGTACGATTACCTAGTGTGCGAATCATGGCGTCTGCTCCATCTTCATTTGAGAGGTGGCCAAGGTCAGACAGGATGCGTTGCTTGAGTCGCCAAGCATAAGATCCTGCTCTCAGGATTTCCACATCATGATTAGACTCAATCAAGTAACCATCTGCATTCTCGACAATGCCAGCCATACGGTCACTAACATAGCCTGTATCCGTCAGCATAACAAAGCTCTTGTCATCCTTCATAAAACGATAGAATTGGGGAGCAACTGCATCATGGCTAACTCCAAAACTCTCAATGTCGATATCTCCAAATGTTTTAGTTTTTCCCATTTCAAAGATATGCTTTTGTGAAGAGTCAACTTTACCTAGATACTTACTATTTTCCATAGCTTGCCAGGTCTTTTCATTGGCGTAAAGATCCACGCCATACTTACGAGCTAAAACTCCAACACCATGTATATGGTCAGCATGCTCATGCGTAATCAAAATAGCATCCAAATCTTCTGGTTTACGATTGATTTCACCTAATAAGCTTGTAATTTTTTTACCAGATAAACCGGCATCCACTAAAATCTTTTTCTTGGGGGTTTCTAGATAGAAGGAATTTCCACTAGAACCCGATGCTAAAATACTATATTTAAAGCCTGTTTCACTCATTCTAGTCTTCTACTTCATCCTCCCATACTTCTTCTTTTACAGCATCATTATCATAAGGAAGAACAATGGTAAAGGTTGAACCCTTGCCATATTCACTCTTGGCCCAGATAAAACCATTGTGTTGTTTGATGATTTCTTTTGCTATAGCAAGACCTAAACCAGTCCCACCTTGGGCACGACTTCTAGCCTTATCAACCCTGTAGAAACGGTCAAAAATCTTCGGTAAATCTTCTTTAGGAATCCCAAGTCCTTGGTCCGAAATAGATAAAATCATCTGGTCATCAGTGGTTTTCATGCTAACCGTAATTTTCCCACCATCAGGCGAATACTTGATGGCATTGTTAAGAATATTATCGATTACCTGAGTCATCTTGTCTGTATCAATTTCAATCCAGACCGATGTAATCGGATAATCTCGAACCAACTCGTATTTTTTTTCTTGCTCCTGGGCTCGCATCTTATCAAAACGGTTTAGGATAAACGTAATGAAAGCTGTAAAGTTAATCAATTCAACATCTAAATGGCTAGTTGCATTATCAATACGCGATAGATGCAAGAGGTCCGTTACCATTCGCATCATACGGTTGGTCTCATCTAAAGATACTTTGATAAAATCAGGAGCAACAGGTTCATATAATGCACCCTCATCCAAGGCCTCTAGGTAAGATTTTACACTGGTCAACGGAGTTCTCAATTCATGACTAACGTTTGATACGAATAGTCTTCTCTCGCGCTCTTCCTTCTCTTGTTCAGTCGTATCATGTAGAACTGCTACCAAACCAGAGATAAAGCCTGATTCTCTACGAATCAAGGCAAAACGCACACGCAAACTAATATACTCCCCATTTACATTTTGGGAATAAATCATCATTTCAGGACTTTGCGTAATTAAGTCTCTAAGCTCGTACTCATCTTCAATCTTGAGCAACTCTAAAATGTTTTGATTGAGCGCGTCATCACTTTCAACTCCAAGTTGTCTTTTGGCCATATCGTTAATCATAGTGATTTGACCACGACGATTGGTTGCAAGAACCCCATCAGTCATGTATGACAGGATACTATGCAATCTTTTACTTTCCTGCTCAAGGTTTTCTTGAGTTAGACGAATAACTTCAGACAAATCATTTAAGTTATTCGTAATGTTAGTGATTTCAGTATTCCCCTGCATATCTAATACCTGAGAATAATCACCAGCAATTAAATCTTTAATCTTTTGATTTAACTGTTTGAGTCGAATATTATCCCTACGGCCTTCAAGCAAGAGAAAGCTAACGAGCATAATAAAACCAATTAATATGAGTACAAAGACGAAATCTCTGGTTAAAATTGTTTGTTTAATTATATCAATCATTATTTCTCATATAATAACCCACACCACGACGAGTTAAGATATATTCAGGTCTACTTGGTGTGTCTTCAATCTTCTCACGTAGACGTCTAATGGTAACATCGACAGTACGAACATCACCAAAATAATCATAACCCCAAACAGTCTCAAGGAGATGTTCACGGGTAATAACTTGACCAAGATGAGAAGCTAAGTGATGCAACAACTCAAACTCTCTGTGAGTTAAGTCCAATTCTTCTCCATATTTTTTGGCTACATAAGCATCTGGAAGAATCTCTAAATCCCTAATTTGAAGACTTTGCAATTTAGTATCTTCTTCTTCTTGGTTGTCAACTGCAACTAACTCCGTACGACGAAGAAGAGCCTTAACACGCGCTTGTAGTTCACGGTTTGAAAATGGCTTAGTCACATAATCATCCGCACCAAGTTCAAGACCAATAACCTTGTCAAATTCACTATCTTTTGCTGAAAGCATGATAATTGGAACACTACTTGTCTTGCGAATTGTTTTAGCCACTTCAAGACCATCAATTTCTGGAAGCATCAAATCCAAGATAATAATATCTGGTTTCTCAGCTTCAAACAATTCGATCGCTTCGCGTCCATTAAAGGCTGTAACAACCTCATAACCTTCCTTGGTCATATTAAACTTAATAATATCTGAGATTGGTTTTTCATCATCTACAATCAATATTTTTTTCATATAGTCACCTTTTTCCTTATATCAATTATACCAAAAAAATGCAAAGAAGACACGAAAGACTGGTATTATCCTATCTTTTTAAATATGCTTGCCAAATTTTTTGTTGAGGTTTTGCTAGTGGATATAGTTCAAACTCTTCAGGAGTTAACCAAACTACCTCTTTATCACAATATTCTTTGCTATCAACTACTTGCCCGGATAGGATTCGTACATGCCACTTTCGATGGCTAAAGATATGTTTGACTTCTTCGAAATGACTATCCTGCCACTCAACTTCTAAATCATAATCCTGCTTAAAACTTTCTTGCGGTGATGGCCCAAGTTGAATAGATGGTTCAGCTACCTGATTAAAGAGATTTAGTTCTTCATTTTTTGAAAATTCATCTACCTCAATCAAGGGAAAATGCCAAAATCCAGCTAGTAACTTTTCACTTTCATTTTTTTCTAGTAAAAACTGTCCTTTAGCATTTTGAACAACTAAAGCATTAAGATAGACGGGAACTGGCTTTTTCTTTGGCGCTTTAATGGGATAGCGATCCATTGTTCCATTTTGATAGGCAGCACTAAAATCTTTAACTGGACTATCTTCTGGCCTCGGATTAACGGGTGCCTCAATATCTGAACCCAAATCCATCAAGGCTTGATTGAAATCACCTGGACGTTCTGGATCAATCAAAATTTCCATCATGGTTTGAAATATCTTGCGATTACTTGGATTACCAATGTCGTGATTGACTTCAAATAAACGAGCCAAAACACGCATGACATTCCCATCAACTGCAGGCTGTGCTAGATTAAAGGCAATACTTGAAATAGCTCCGGCTGTATAGGGACCTATCCCTTTCAAGCTTGAAATACCTTCGTAAGTTGAAGGAAATTCTCCATTAAATTCATTCATAATCTGCTGAGCAGCAGTCTGCATATTGCGAACACGCGAATAATATCCAAGACCTTCCCAAGCCTTTAATAAGCGTTCTCCAGATGCATTTGCTAAACTCTCTACAGTCGGAAACCATTCTAGAAAACGTTCATAATAGGGAATGACGGTATCGACTCTGGTCTGTTGCAACATGATTTCAGACACCCAGATATGATAGGGATTCTTGCTCCTTCTCCAAGGTAAATCCCGCTTATTTTCATCATACCAGGCTAAAAGTTTTTGACGGAAAGACAGAATTTTCTCCTCTTCCCACATGGACACGCCATATTTCTCCAAATCTAACATATATCTAGTATAGCATATCCTTATAGGATACTCAAAAAATGAAAATTGTCCATGTTTTAGTATCTACTCTCTTATCATACCTGACTATCAGACATACTCTACTCTTTCTGTTATTTTCTATGATTTTTTGATATAATGACTCTTGAATGATTCTTTAAAAGGAGATATCCATGCGTTTTAATCAATTTAGTTATTATCCTGTTACAAACCAACAAGCTTTACAGGAATTATCTGAGCTTGGATTCAAGCTTGATCTTTCAGCTTCACATAAAGAACAGTTTGAAGCTTTTGTTAGGAATTGTTTTTTTAATTACACAAATACGGATTATCCCCTCACTACTTTAGCAGTTGATAAAGAAACAGATTTACTCACTTTCTTCAATTCGGACCGTGAATTGACAGCAGAAATTTTCTACACTGTTGCCTTTCAATTGCTTGGATTCAGTTACTTAGTAGACTTTGAAGATGCTCTTGCTTTTCACAAAGAAACAGCGTTTCCGATCGTTTACGGAGATTTAATCGACAATCTCTACCAGCTTTTAAATACACGCACTAAAAAAGGGAACACCCTTATCGATCAGTTAGTTAGTGATGGTCTTATTCTTGAGGACAATAATTATCACTACTTCAATGGCAAGAGTTTAGCAACCTTCAATACTAATAATGTCATTCGTGAAGTAGTTTATGTAGAGACTCGTGTTGATTCTGATAAAGATGGTCTACCTGACCTCATCAAGGTAAATATCATTCGTCCAGCATACAATGGAAAGATTCCAGCTGTCATGACAGCAAGTCCATACCATCAAGGAACCAATGACAAAGCAAGCGATAAGGCTCTCTATAAGATGGAAGTTGAACTAGAAGTCAAGGAACCACATGAAATTACGTTAGAAAATCCACCCCTGGACTTGGTTGAATCTGTTGGGGATGCAGAACTTGTTGCTGAAGCTGAAGAAAAACTCACTCATACCAATAGTAGCTACACACTTAACGACTACTTCCTTCCAAGAGGATTTGCCAATATCTACGTATCAGGTATTGGTACCAGGGATTCTCAAGGTCAGATGACCAACGGAGATTACCGTCAAGTTGAAGCTTATAAGAATGTTATCGATTGGCTAAATGGTCGTTGTCGTGCCTTTACAGATCATAGTCGTAAACGTCAAGTTAAAGCAGATTGGTCAAATGGTAAAGTGGCAACTACAGGACTTTCTTACCTAGGAACAATGTCTAACGGTCTTGCTACTACAGGAGTTGATGGTTTAGATGTTATTATTGCAGAAGCTGGTATTTCTTCTTGGTACAACTACTACCGTGAAAATGGTCTAGTGACAAGCCCAGGCGGCTATCCAGGGGAGGACTTCGATTCATTAGATGAGTTAACTTATTCTCGCAATCTCTTAGCTGGTGACTTTATTCGTGGAAACGAGGCTCATAAAGCTTCCATAGAAGAACTCAAGAAAAATCTAGACCGTAAAACGGGCGATTATAACCAATTTTGGCATGACAGAAACTACCTTCTTAATGCTAAAAAGGTTAAGGCTGAAGTTGTCTTTACCCACGGTTCACAAGACTGGAATGTCAAACCACTTCATGTCTATCAAATGTTCAATGCTCTTCCAAGCAATATTAAAAAACATCTCTTTTACCATAACGGCGCCCATGTTTATATGAACAACTGGCAGTCTATTGATTTCCGTGAATCCATGAATGCCCTTTTGACACAGAAATTATTGGGTCAAAGCACTAACTACCAACTTCCAAGTGTCGTGTGGCAAGACAATACTGCTCCTCAAACTTGGCTGTCACTTGAAGATTTTGGAAATCAAACTGACCATAAAACTTTCTCTTTAGGTACCGAGGAAGCTGTCATTGAAAATCATTACCAAGATTCTGACTTCGAACGATTTGGAAAGACTTACCAAACATTTAACAATGAACTTTATCAAGGTAAGGTGAATCAGATTACCATTGATCTTCCTGTGACTGAAAATCTTCATATCAATGGTCGTGTTAAACTAAACCTTCGTCTCAAGTCAAGTACCAACAAAGGCTTACTTTCTGCTCAACTTCTCGAACTTGGTCAAAAGAAATACCTTCAACCTTATCCTGGAGTCTTGGCTGCTCGTACTATTGATAATGGTCGTTACCATATGCTGGAAAACCTTTGCGAACTACCATTTAGCCCAAATGCCCAACGTGTTATCACCAAAGGCTACCTCAACTTCCAAAATCGTCATGATTTATTAAAAATTGAAGAAGTTAAACCAGATGAATGGATGGAATTCCAATTTGAACTCCAACCAACAATTTACAAACTAAAAGAAGGCGATACGGCCCGTCTCGTTCTTTATACAACTGATTTTGAAATAACTATACGTGATAATACAGACTATCAATTAACTGTGGATCTACCTCAGTCTAGTCTCGAAATTCCTTATCAAAAGTAGTTCGTTAATCAGAAAACCCGTGATAAAAATATCACGGGTTCTTTTATTCTTATTTTTTTTCTTCGGCTTGTTTCTTCATTCTCGTAAGTCTCAATGAACGATTGGGATTGAGGCGATTAAAAAGTTCTTCTAATTTCTTTTCATTCCAGACGTCTGCAGCAGAAACAAAATTTCCATCAGCATCTCGGAAAGATATTGGTTTATCACCCATAGCTATCTCCTAGTCTACAAACTCAAACTCAAATTTTCCAATACGGACAAGGTCGCCGTCCTTAGCACCACGAGCACGAAGAGCTTCATCAACTCCCATACCACGCAACTGACGCGCAAATTTCATGACAGACTCATCACGGTCAAAGTTAGTCATGTTAAAGAGTTTCATGAGTTTTTCACCTGAAAGAACCCAAGTTGCATCATCGTCACGACCAATCTCAAATGGTTTTTCTTCCTCATCGAAGCCATAGTAAGCCTCTTCTTCCATCTCTGACTCATCATAAAGAAGGAATTCTGGCGTTTTATCAAGAAGCTCAGCCGTTGCATCTAATAAAGGTGCAAGACCTTGCTTAGTCAAACCTGAAATTGGGAAGATTGGTGGTAATTCTTCAAATTCATCATAATTAGCAGCCAATTTTTTCTTGAACTCTTCAAGGTTTTCCTGACTTTCTGGCATATCCATCTTATTGGCAACAATAATCTGTGGACGCTCCATAAGACGAAGGTTATAAGATTCAAGTTCCTTATTGATTGCTAAATAGTCCTCATAAGGATCACGTCCTTCACTAGCTGACATGTCAATGATATGAAGAATAACGCGAGTACGCTCGATATGACGAAGGAACTGGGTCCCTAAGCCTACACCTTGGCTAGCACCTTCAATTAATCCAGGAAGGTCTGCAACGGCAAAGGATTCACCGGACTGAGTACGTACCATACCAAGATTAGGGACAATTGTTGTAAAGTGGTAGGCACCAATCTTAGGTTTTGCAGATGTGATAACACTAAGTAAAGTTGATTTACCAACAGATGGGAATCCAACTAAACCTACATCCGCAAGGATTTTAAGTTCTAACTGTAATTCACGTTCTTGACCAGGTTCTCCGTTTTCTGAGATTTCTGGCGCAGGATTTTTAGGTGTTGCAAAACGGATATTTCCTCGACCACCACGACCACCGTGAGCCACGATGAACTCTTGTCCGTTCTCTATCAAATCAGTGAGAACTTTCCCAGTCTCTGCATCACGCACAGTTGTCCCTTGAGGTACACGGACAATCAAGTCTTCTGCACCTCGGCCATGCATTCCTTTTGTCATCCCTTTTTCACCTGATTGGGCCTTGAAATGACGATTGTAACGGAAGTCCATAAGGGTACGCAAGCCTTCGTCTACAACGAAAACAACGTTACCACCACGTCCTCCATCACCGCCCCATGGTCCACCGTTAGGGACGTATTTTTCACGACGAAAGGCAACCATGCCATCGCCACCATTACCAGCCTTTACTTTAATCTTGGCTGTGTCTAAAAACATACTCATATTCTTTTCTCACTTTAAAAAGGGCTGGGAAAATCCCAGTCACCAACTATTTGAAATAAATCCTACAACTAGCAATTTAGAATCTACTAAATACACCAATTGCAGTCGCAAAAATACCGGCTAAAGTAACAAACAACATGATTAATACGACAAACATTGTAAGTTTTTCAAAGAATGTTTTTTTACGTTTACCATTATCACCGAATGCCATGTTTTCTCCTTTACTCTAATACTCTAATATTAATACTCATCAGATACAGGAGCGATTGCCCACAAGATCAAGTAAGCAATAAGTCCTGCGCCATAACAGAAAGCCAAAACTCCCCAAATAACACGTACGATTGTAGGGTCAATATCAAAATAATGTGCTAAACCAGCGCATACACCACCGATTTTTTGATCTTTACCACTTCTCATAAATTTCTTTTGCATATTTTTATTTCCTTTCTTTGATTTGATTAATCATTTAAATATTTTCTTAAATTTCTTAATTGTTTTCTAGATGCCTTAAGCATACGCTTCGAACCTTTAACTGGCATAGTAACAGCCTGTTGCGGAATATAGAAGACTGTCTTTAAAATACGTTTTGTAACAGGTTCGTCAGCCCCTGTTTCTTTGGCAAAATTATTTGAAATAATGACGTCTAGATAAAATTCATGGACTCTTCTACCAAAATTCTCAGCAGAAATTTCATATAATTTTTCAGCCAAGTGTTTTTCATCCATTGACGGTGTAGCAAGTAAAGCCTCAAGAATCGCTCCTGCCAAGTCCCTTTCCTCATAATAAAGGGTTCCGAACATTTTATCATTGATGAGATTATCCAAATAAGGATTACCATGGGCAATAACAGGTGTCTTACTAGCTAAACTTTCCAGATAAGTCAATCCCTGAGTCTCACTTGTAGAAGCCGATATGAAGAAATCAGCTGCCTTATAATAGAGTGCCGTCTCATTTGGCGGAATCATACCTGTAAAGATAACAGAATCTTGAATTTTTAAATCTTCTGCTTGCACCTTAAGATTGTCTAAATAAGGTCCATCTCCAGCTACAACCAGTTTAACATTTGGTTCTTCTTTTAGGACATCTGGTAAAGCTTTAAGAACTGCTTGAATATTCTTCTCGTAAGAGACTCGAGAAAGACTTAGAAGCATTTTTTCATCTTGTTGGATCCCTAGTTTATCTCGTAAGTCACTAATGTGTTCAGGACCAATTTCAGGGCGTTCAAATTTGGCAAGTTCAATTCCAGTAGGAATAACACGCTTTTCAACTTTTACCTTATAGTCAGATAAAAGATCGCGTACAATTTCACTCGGGCAAATAACTCCATCAACGTCGTGAAGAAATCCTCTCACAAGATATTTGACCATACTTGGACGAATCAACATCCCCTTAGCAATATAATGGACATAATCCTCGTACTGGGTATGATATGTATGAATGACTGGGATTTTCAGTTCTCGAGCAATCCAAATTCCCAATAAACCAAGAGAAAACTCAGTTTGGGTATGAATAATATCGAGTTTGTATTGTTTAGCAATTTCAAGAGCTTTCGTAAATCCACGATAAGCAAAACGACGATCTTTAAAAGCAAAGAAAGGAACACTAGGAATACGAATAATTTGCCAGTCTTCATAACGATTGACATCCTTATCGGTTGTCGTGAAGATAAAGACTGCATGTCCTTGCTTTTCAAGCTCTGTTTTTAAGGTTCGAATACTGGTTGCAACACCCGAAACCTGTGGGAAATAAGTATCTGTAAATAATCCAATTCGCATATACTACCTCATTTTTTTCCTAAAGCCGCTTGCTCCTGATAAAATTTAAGCCATATTTCAAGGAGATGCTCCTCTGAGTATTCTCTTGAAATAGCCTTGGCCTTTTCTCTTAACTCTTTCAAAGCTTCTGGATGCTCTCTATATTCCATAATAGCGTGTTTCATCTCTTCCACATCGGTGGTTGGTCTGTAATTTCCTTCTAGAATCACCTTATAAAGATCTAAGTCCCGAAGCATAATGGGAGCTTCACAACTCGCAGCTTCTAGAATAGTCATCGGAAAGAGCTCATTATAACTAGGAAGTAAGAACAGATCTGCCAAGGCATACAGTTCTTTCATCCGTTCTGGCTCAACAATTCCAGGGAAAATCAGATTCTCTGGAGGATTATCCATGATTTTTTTATAGCGTTCATAACCATCTGTAATCCCACCAAATGAGAAGCCTCCAGCCCAAATAAAGGTGATGTCCGGTAGTTCCTCAGCAAGAGTGATGAAATCATCGATTCCCTTACGCTTCTGAACCTGCCCAGCTCCTACTACTACAAATTGATTTTCACTCAACCCCATATCTTGTCGAAGTTGGCTTACTTTTTCTGCTGAAAGTGGGTGCCATTTTTCTTTGTTAACAAAGTTAGGAATATAGGTCACCTTTTCACGATGAATACCAGCTGCAACCAAATCTTCGATAAAAGTAGGATTAACCACAACCAAGTGTTCCATACGGTCATAAAAGGAAAATACGTAGCGCTTCACGATTCCTTTTAGGAAGAACGGAATTTTCAAACTGCCCTCTAAGGTATCAGGTAAGAAGTGAACATAACCAATTCGACGTCCAGAGCGTTTCTTTTGGAAAGTGGATAAATAGTATGGAAGATCTATTGTATGAAAATGAGTAACATCAGCTTCCACAGGAAGATTCTCCGTTACAATTAGTTGGTCTTTCGCATCACGTTTCAAAAGTTGCACAAGTTCACGGTAAGCTCCAGAAACACCTTGTCCTGCTACCTTTTCACTCGAACTTAGCATGTTGATGCGTAATTTCTCTTTTTCCATACTATCCATTATATCATTTTATTGAAAGAAAATCAGCAAATTAAAAAAGAGATAGCATAAAAGCTAGGGAATTTCCTAACACTTATACTATTTCTTTTTTTATATCATTCTATTTAATACCTAAAGCGATACGTGCATAGCGACTCATTTTTTCAACCGTCCAAGCTGGATACCAAACTAATTTCACTTCAACGTTAGTAACCTCTGGTACATCTGTCATAGCATCATAAATTTGATCGGTCAAGAGATCTGCTAATGGACAACCCATAGTCGTTAAGGTCATATCAATCTCAGTATCACCGGTATCACCATCAAATCGAATCTCATAAATCAGACCTAGGTTGACGATATCGATTCCTAATTCTGGGTCGATAACTTCTTCTAGAGCAGATAAGATTTTCGTTTTGATAGTTTCAATTTGCTCTTCTGTGTAAGCCATATTTAGTCTCCTCTATCTTAATCCTCGATAAAGTCACGAAGCGGTTTGCTTCGACTTGGTTGGCGAAGTTTTCTCAAAGCTTTTGCTTCAATCTGACGAATACGCTCACGAGTGACGTTAAAGACTTTACCCACATCTTCTAACGTACGCATTTTACCATCATCGAGTCCAAAACGAAGACGCAAGACATTTTCTTCTCTATCAGTCAAGGTATCTAGAACTTCATCCAACTGCTCACGCAAGACGATACGAGTTGTGTAGTCAACTGGATTTTCAATCACTTCATCTTCGATAAAGTCACCAAGATGGCTATCGTCCTCTTCCCCAATTGGTGTCTCAAGAGAAACTGGTTCTTGCGCAATCTTTAAAATTTCACGAACCTTGTCAGGTGTCATATCCATACGTTCAGCAATTTGCTCAGGAGTAGGATCTTGTCCCAACTCTTGAAGAAGGTTACGTTGCTCACGAACAAGTTTGTTGATTGTTTCAACCATGTGAACTGGAATACGAATGGTACGAGCTTGGTCAGCAATGGCACGCGTAATGGCCTGACGAATCCACCAAGTTGCATAAGTTGAGAATTTGAATCCTTTAGAGTAGTCAAACTTATCAACTGCCTTCATCAATCCCATATTTCCTTCTTGGATCAAATCTAGGAATTGCATACCGCGTCCAACATAGCGTTTCGCGATAGACACTACCAAACGAAGGTTAGCCTCTGCTAGACGTTGTTTCGCTTCAACATCTCCTGCTTCAACGGCAAGAGCTAATTCTTTTTCTTCTTCGTTAGTAAGAAGAGGTACGACACCGATTTCCTTCAAGTACATACGAACTGGGTCATTGACTTTGGCAGATGTTGAACCAATTAAATCTTCATCACTAAGTTCTGGTTCTTCCTCTGTACTTAAGACACGTTCACTCGGATTTCCTTCGTTATCAGTGATTGCAATACCTGCATCTTGAATCCGTTGCAAAAGGTTCTCAATACCTTCTACATCAAGAGCAAAAGGAATTACAAGGACATTGTTAATTTCATCATCTGTCGCAGTACCAGTTTTCTTATGGTTACGGATAAATTCTGCAACTTGGACATCAAAAGTTGTTACTTCTTTTTGTTTTTTTGCCATTCTTACTCCATTCTTCTTTTTTGGGCAATTAAGCGTTCAAGCTCTTCTAAAGCAGCATCTGTGTCGCCTACATGACTAGCTTCCTGAACTTTCTTTTTAATTTGCAAGTTTTGTTGATTCAAAAGAGCACGATTACGAGACTCCTCTACTTCCTTTAGTTCTTCTGGAGACATCTCAGAAGGTAGATCCAATGCTAACACCTGGTACCAAGCATTTTCCACTTCTCTAGTCTGATTTGCCAAGTCTTCAGAAGAAATCGAACCATTATCAATCAAGAGTCCATACAAGGTCTGAAACTCTGGAGTTTCAAATACAAAATCATCTCGCAAACGATAATCATTCAACACAAGAGGGTGCTCCATCATACGATAAAGAATATGTGCTTCAGCTCTCATGACTGCCGTCAATTGTTTAGAAACCGACATAATAATTGGTGTCGGATTAACAACCTGCTTCACTTTTTCTTGTCTTTGTCTGACACGACTTTCGTTGATAATGTGCTCAACTTGTTGATAATCAAAAGATGGTAAATGATCCGTCAACAAATGAATAAAGGTGTTCTGGGCTGTGATAGAAGGTTCTTTGACGATAAGAGGTGCAATTTTCTCAATGAACTCAATCTGTGCTTGGAGATTTTCACTATTACTAGGTTTGTAATGATGGATATAAAACTCAATCGGACTGATTCGAGTATTGGATAAAAGATAAGCCAAATCCTCTGGAGAATTCTTTTGTAAATACTCATCAGGATCCATTGCATCGGGAATCTGGACTACTTGTACAGGTAGATCTTTAAGCTCGTCCAAAGCTTTAGCAGTTGCAGCTTGTCCTGCCTTATCACCGTCATAAGTGATAATCACTTTTTTTGTAAAGCGTTTGAGATGTTCGACGTGTTCAGCGGTCAAGGCCGTTCCCATGGAAGCTACTGCATTTTCAATACCAGCACGGTAGGCTGCAATAACATCCATAAAGCCTTCCATCAGATAAATTTCAGGAGCTTTCCCTGAGCCTTTTTTTACCCTATCCAAATGATATAATTCGTAACTCTTGTTAAAAATCGCCGTCGCTCGACTATTTTTATACTTGGCAGTTTGAGAATCTGTCTCTTGCCAAATCCGTCCAGAGAAAGCAATTACCTTTCCTTGGTCGTTTGAGAGTGGAAATATAATCCGGTTATGGAAAGTATCAAAAAATTGGTTGCTCTCAGATAGATAAAATAGACCTGAATCCAGCAAGTCCTTCTCACTATAATCGTCTGCTAAACGCTGATAAAGATAAGAGCGTTCTGCTGGAGCTAGACCAATCATAAAGTGTTTAATGACATCATCAGTCAAGCCACGTTTATAGAGATAGTTTCTTGCCTCCTCACCCATTTTAGTAGTCATGAGAATTGCATGATAAAAGCGTGCAGCCTTGTCATGCATATCGTAGAGATTTTGATGGGGTGACGTATGTGGGACAGGGTTATGTGCAGGAGTTTCAAGGTGCATTCCGAGACGCTCACCTAAAATCCTTACCGCATCTGAAAAAGTTACTTGTTGATACTCTTCTATAAACTTAAAGACGTCTCCAGAACGACCACAACCAAAACAGTGGTAAAATTGCTTATCTTCGACCACGTTAAAGGAAGGGGTCTTTTCACCATGAAAAGGACAGAGCCCCAAAAAGTTCCGTCCAGATTTTTGTAAAGAAATCACTTCTCCTATGATTTCGACAATATTGGTATTGTTTTTGATTTCTTCGATGACTCTCTTGTCAACCATAGACAATACCTCCATTTTATCACAGTTTACTTTATATAGTATACTTTATTTCTGAAAAAAAGTAAACCATTTCATACCTTTTACATGCTTCTATTTCATAGAAAATAAGCAGTTTCAAGAGTAAAATTTTAGGAAAATACACATTTACTTAAAATTGAAAAAAATACATAAATAAAAAAATCTCTATTTGCTTCAACAAAAAAACTTAGAGATAAAATTTTACCTCTAAGATTTTTGTAAATGAGTAATCTTATTCAAACAACTGATAGTAATCTGAAATCTTCATTTTAGCTTTTTCTTCCTTGTTTAAATCTTGGATGATTCGTCCTTCCTTCATAACAATGAGACGATTTCCATACTTGAGAGCATCTTCCATATGGTGGGTAATCATCAATGCTGTTAGATGGTCCTTGCTGACAAAGTCTTCTGTCAATTCCATCAAGGCCACACTTGTTTTAGGGTCAAGGGCTGCCGTATGTTCATCCAACAAAAGGAGTTCAGGACGTTTTAAGGTTGCCATCAAGAGGCTCAAGGCCTGTCTTTGTCCACCTGACAAGAATTCAATCGGTGTATCCAAATGTTTTTCTAGGCCATTTCCAACCTTCTCAATGGTTTCTTGAAACTCCTCTTTATAAGCTGATAGTCTTCTTGGAAATAGACCACGTTTTTCACCACGGAACTTTGCAATCAAGAGATTTTCTGCAACCGTCATACGAGGGGCAGTTCCCATCTTAGGATCCTGAAAGACACGAGAAAGATACTTAGCGCGTTTTTCAGGACTAAAATGAGTCACATCCTCTCCCATAATACGGATAGTCCCACTAGTTAAAGGTAGAGTTCCGGCAATGCTATTAAAGAGCGTTGACTTTCCTGCTCCATTTCCACCTAAGATTGTGATGAAGTCATGTTCATAAATATCAAGCGAAACATCGTTTAGGATAATTTTCTCCTCGTCAAAGCCATTTTTCACAATTTTTGTGGCATTTTTCAATTCTACAATCGCTGTCATTTGCTTAACTTGACTCCTTTCAAGTATTTATCCTTAAGAGTTGGAAGAACTAGACAAGTTGCTAGGATAAGAGCACTATATAGTCGAAGGTAGCTTGTGTTAAAGCCGAGAGCAATGACTCCCCATACCAAGAATTGGTAACTAATAGAACCAACAACAATAGTAACCAGGCGTTCTGCTAATGTAAGACTCTTAAAGAGTACTTCACCGATAATTAAGCTTGCAAGACCAACTACGATAACCCCGATACCACGAGAAACATCTGCATAACCTTCTTGTTGAGCGATAAGAGCGCCAGCAAGTGCGATCACACCATTTGACAAGACCAAGCCCATAAGTTCCATACGTCCCGTATTGATACCAAAACTACGTGCCATATCCGGATTATCTCCTGTTGCGATATAAGCTTGCCCCAATTTAGTATCTAGGAAGAAAAGCATAAGAAGGATAACCAAAGTCACAAAAATCAAACCTGTAAATAATTGATTAAGCTCAGATGAGAAAGGAAGAACGTCCTGGATTTGTTTAGTTCCTAAGAGCCCAAGGTTTGCCCGTCCCATAATCATGAGCATGATAGAATGGCAAGAAGTCATCACCAAAATACCAGACAAGAGTGTTGGAATCTTTCCTTTCGTGTAAAGAAGACCAGTCGCTAAACCTGCAAGACAGCCTGCTCCAACAGCTACTAAGGTAGCAAGAAAAGGATTGACACCTTGTGTAATTAGGGTTACTGCTACCGCTCCTCCAAGCGGGAAGGAACCTTCGGTTGTCATATCTGGGAAGTTCAGGATTCGAAAGGTCATAAAGATTCCCAACCCCAGAATAGCCCAGACCAATCCTTGTGAAATTATCGATACTATCATGTTACATTCATTTCCTTCTTTTAAAAATTGGAGGAGATGTCTCCAACTCCTCCTTCATTCTTATTCGATTACTTGACCAGCTTCTTTGATAACTGATTCAGGAATTGTTATTCCAAGTTCTTGAGCCACTTTTTTATTGATTACTGATTTACCAGTTGAGAAGACATTAACTGGTGTATCTGCAGGTTTTTCACCCTTCAAGACTTTGGCAATCATCTTACCAGTAGTCACACCAAGATCGTGTTGATCAACAACCACTGATGCCAAACCACCTGCTTCTACCATTGCAGTTGCACTTGGGTAGATTGGTTTTTTAGCTGTTTGGTTACTTGATACTACAGTTGAAAATGCTGATGCGATTGTGTTGTCAATTGGAACCCAGATTGCATCCACTTTACCAGTCATAACATTAACTGTTGAAGCAATTTCGTTAGTTGATGGAACTGCAAAAGTTTCGACTTTCAAACCAGCTTTTTCAGCGTAAGCTTTGAACTCTTCAACTTGTGATTTAGAGTTATCTTCACTACTTGAGTAGAGAGCTCCGATTGTTTTAACGTCAGGTGTCAAAGTTTTAATCAATTCAACCTGTTGTTCAGCAGGGTTATGGTCAGATACCCCTGTGATGTTTCCACCTGGTTTTTCCAAGTTTTGTACAAGGTTAGCTCCAACTGGGTCTGTAATAGCTGCCATGATAACAGGAAGGTCTTTTGTTGCACTTGCAAGCCCTTGAGCTGCTGGAGTTGCAATACCGACAACAACATCGTTTCCGTTTGCTACCAATTGTTTACTCATTGTCGCAACCTTACTTTGGTCACCTTCTGAGTTCATAAAGTCGATTTTAACTTGATCACCTTTATAGCCTTCTTCAGCAAGTCCATCTTGGATACCTTGGTAAATCAAGTCGAGCGATGGGTGACTGACGAACTGTAGAACACCAACCTTAGAAGTTTTGTTAGCTGTCTCGGTTTTAGTATCTTGTTTCGTTAAGTTAGAGTATACCAAGCTTCCTCCAACTACAAGTGCTAGTACTGCAATAATACCAATTAAACGTTTATTCATATCTATTTCTCCTTATTTCACTTAAACTTAGTAATGTTCATGTCACTTTCAATATAACTTTACCAAGCGTCGCCATCGTTTGATTTCCATCATTTTTTCCTCCCCATAGAAAAAGTCCTCACACAAAAAACTTGTGTGAGGACGTCGATGCGCGGTGCCACCTCAATTATAGGAATTATTCCTATCTCTCTTACTCGCTTCACGAGTTGCACTATAAGGTGTGCTCACCGAATTCTTATGATTTCAAATTCTTAATAACATCCAGCCCAATTTCATCATCTTCTTCTATCTGTTTCCACCAACCACAGACTCGCTAAAAAAATTCGATGATTACTTTCTGAATGCTTAAATTATATCATTTTCCAAAAGCTTGTCAAGGGTTTTCATGAATTATTTTATAAAATAATGAAAATTCCTACGGTTTTTGGAAAATATTGCCTGTATTAACCTGAATTACGTAATCCTGTAGCAATTCCGTTAATAGTTGTATGAATTAATCTTTCTTCATCTGAAGAAAGCTCTCCGCGACGTTGACGCTTGATCAACTCTAACTGAATATAGTTAAGAACATTGAAATAAGGCATGCGGTAGTTCAAACTGTCTTTCAAGTAAGTATTTTCTGCCAAAAGTTCATCATAGCCTTCGATAGCTAAGATAACGTTCTTGGTCAATTGCCATTCATCCAAAATAGTATAGTAGATTGCTTGCACTTCTTCACTTTCACAAAGTTTAGCATATTCAAAAGCAATATTCATATTTGATTTTGATA
Organism: Streptococcus infantis; assembly: GCF_047463175.1. Lineage (GTDB taxonomy): Bacteria > Bacillota > Bacilli > Lactobacillales > Streptococcaceae > Streptococcus > Streptococcus infantis_AC. Next base: position 95,546 of record NZ_JASHEJ010000001.1, on the reverse strand, counting down.
GAACCATATCAACGTTAGATAGGAGTGACTGGAAGAAAGGCCAGTTCTGATACATGTCTCGAAGGTATTCAATATTTTTTGGATCTTGATCAATAAATTCCTTGAAGCTTGAACCAACACCATACCAACCTGGGAACATGACACGACTTTGTGACCATGAGAATACCCAAGGAATGGCACGTAGACCACCAATTTCAGTGATTGTTTTACGTGCTGCTGGACGAGAACCAATATTAAAGCTTGAAATATTCTTGATTGGACTAGATTCAAAGAAATAATCGTAGAAATGATCATTTCCAAATACTAGTTCACGGTAGATATCATAGCTACGACTGACTACTTGGTCCATGATCGCCTCATAGCGATTTGATGTATTAGTATCACTCTTCTTCTGTGTAATCATACGGTTGATAGCCGCTGATACCAACATTTCCAAGTTATAGTAGGCTGCATCCTTGTTTCCGTATTTATTTCCGATAACTTCACCTTGTTCAGTTAATCGAATACGGTCCTTGATTGATTTGAGTGGTTGAGAAGCAATGGCGTCATAAGTAGGGCCACCACCACGACCAACAGTACCACCACGACCGTGGAAGAAGGTTACTTTGACCCCAAATTCATCACCGATAGCGGTTAATTGTTGTTGAGCTTTGTATAGAGTCCAACAAGATGATAGATAACCACCATCCTTGTTACTATCTGAGTAACCTAGCATGATTTCTTGATAATTATCTTTTGAAGCAATCCACTTCTTAGCAAGCGGTAAAGAGAAATACTTTCTCATAGTCTCTTCAGAATGATCCAAGTCCTCAATTGTTTCAAAGAGAGGCACGATTTGAACACGTGCTTTTTCAGCATCCACAAGACCGACTTCTTTCAGCATAATCGCCAATTCTAACATATCAGACACGCTGGTTGCATGAGAAATAATCGTTTGACGAATGACGTCTTCTCCCAAACGATCTTTTAATTCACGTGAAGTTTGGAAAATGGCTAATTCTTTTTCAAGAAGTTCAGACTTTTCAGCATGAGTGGCTGACAAGATTCGAGGGTCTTCTAATAGTTCATGTAAAAGCAACTCGCACTTCTCATCTTCTGAAAGATCGCTATAATGATCATTAATTCCAGCAGATGCTAACAATTCAGCAACACAGGCTTCATGAATACTTGAGTCTTGGCGCATATCGATAGATGCTAAGAAGAAACCAAAGACTTCAACAGCCTCCAAAAGCTCAGCAAACTCTCCAGTAAGCAAGGCTTCTGCCTTATTTTCAAGCAATGAATCTTTAATGATAGCTAAGTCTTGTTTAAATTCTTCAATTGTTTCGTAGTAAGGAGGACGATCTTCAGCCAATTCTTGAATGGCTCCTGAGAGACGATTACTAATATAGTCAGTAACCACTCCTTGTTGATGTCCTTGAGTTCCAAAGAGTCGTTCAATGTGATGGCGTTCATCTGCTGATGAGCCGACAAGAGCCCACTCTTTCAAATTTAAAAGAGTTTGAATTAATTTTGATTGAATAAAGTGAAAAGCCCGACGATAAGGTTCTTTCTCGCGGAAAATAGAAGTATCTTGAGATTGAGCTGCCATTTCTTCAACAGCCTTACTTGTCTTAGATAAATTAGTAGAAAGAGAGAAAGTACGGTAGAGACTAGAAATCTTACTGATGTAGTAGTTTAAGATCACTTCACTTTGAATGGTAGCAGAACGCATGAGTGTCTCAGCAGTTACAAATGGATTGCCATCACGGTCTCCACCAATCCACATTCCCATGGTGATAGGTTTTGCTTGTTTTAGGTCAATTCCCTGCTCTTTTGCAAGACGCTTATACTCTAACATTAGATTTGGTACAGCTTGTAGGAAAGAACTATTGTAATATTCCATCACGTTTGTGATTTCATTCGTTACTTTTAGTTTCTTTTCACGAATCATATCCGTCTGCATGATAATCTCAATGTAGCGACGAAGATCATTGTGCCATTTTTCTTTGTTAATAAGCCCCATTCTCACGTCACGGTATTTACGCAAGAGAGTATGGATATGATTAGTCAAGTCCAGCATACTCTTACGTTGAACCTGAGTTGGATGGGCTGTTAATACTGGCACCACGTTCAGATGTTCAAGAATTTCAGCCGCATTTTCTTTTTCAGCAACCATTTCAATGGTTGTAGATAATTTACCAAGATAATCTTGATCAATATTGTTTAGATGGTTAATCTCATAGGCTAAGTCTACGTCTTCGGAGATGTTAATCAAAAGTGGTAAAATAGAGAAATATCTAGAGATGTAGACCATTTCATCATTTGAAAGGCTTCTCACTACCTTATCTAGTCCTTGATAGTCTAGATTTGATGATAGCTTCTTCAACTGCATAATCTTGTCAAAAGTCTCAGCAGGAAGCATATTTTTCGTGATATCTTCAAGTAAATCTGTCAAGATTTGAACTTCTTCTTGGACTACAGTTTTGTTTCTGTTATTTTCTAGTTTTTGAAGAGACATATTTTTCTCCTTGTCACATTTTCTTAGAGTTGTGCTTCATATTCGCGGTAGAGTTTTGCACGTTTTTCACTAGCATCGATATTTAACACAAAGGCGATAGCTACTGATAGAACCAGGAGACTATTCCCCCCTTGTGAAAGGAATGGGAAGGTTACACCTGTTGAAGGGATCAATCCTGAAATCCCTCCAATATTAACGAATACCTGAATTAAAATCATTCCACCAATACCGATTGCTACCATTGAGTTGAACGGATTTTTTGCTCGTACCCCCACTAAAATAATACGAAGAATTAGGAAGAATAATAGAGCTAAAATAAGACTGGCACCAACAAATCCAAACTCTTCAATTACAATAGAGAAAACAAAGTCCGTGTGTGCCTCAGGTAGATAGCCTCGTTTTTCGATAGAGTTTCCTAATCCTAGCCCAAACCATCCTCCATTTACCATAGCATAGTATGAATTTGCCAACTGGTGTCCTGCACCAGCGACATCATCAAATGGATTAAAGAAAGCACTGAATCGTTTAGCTACGTATCCAAATACTGGAATCTTAGAAAACTTATCAACACCAACAAGCTTAATGGTTGATAGAGAAACAAAGGATAAACTGGTCAATACTCCAAGAATAGTTGCAAACCATCGGTGAGCTATCCCACTAATTGAGTACATCAACAATGCTACCAAAAAGAGAATTGTAGCATTTCCAAGGTCAGGGAAAATAGCCAAACTACCAATCATGACCAGAAGTACAAAGCGCCAATCGTTAAATGCTCTAGGAAACCATTGATTTTGAGTTAAAACTTGGAAATCATAAACGGCAATTTCTTCTTGTTGTTTTGAAAAACGTTGAGCCAAGTACCAAATGATGATAATTTTCAAGTATTCCGCAGGCTGAACAGTAATAGGTCCTACTTTGATCCAACCGTAGGCACCATTGATGGGAATCCCAATCAAACGAGCTAAAGCTAGTAACACTAACTCAGCAAACATAACAATAAATAACAAACGTTCGTTTCGAAGAAAACCAAGTTTCAGCTTATAGATTACTGCAATAAGCAACAAACTAACGATCCAAAACAAGCCCTGATTTCGAACCAATTGAAAAGCGCTCTTTCCCTCCTGAATCAAGGATGCACTCGTTGTCGAATATACCACTATCAATCCCAGAACGGATAAGAGAATATAGGGCACTAAAATAGAGTAATTCAACAGGTGCCTTTTACTAATTTTCATATTTCACCATCTACTAAATTTTTAATTTTCTATTCATTCTAGTTTTACATGCTATTATACCACTTTTTAGACTAGAAAAAAACTCTTATCCGTTAAAGCCTAGAATTTAAGCTTTTAGAATTCACAAACATTTATTTATATTTTGGGCTTTTAGCTAAGAAAACTTCAAAAAAACTCTACCTTTCAAGAGTAGAAAGATAGAGTTTTCATCTTTAGTTAGAAGATGTAGTTGTAGTTTCTGTTGTTGAATCACTTTGGATATATTGAGTAAAGATATTTTGGAAGGCTTGATCTTTAACCTTGATATTTGCCGACTGCAACTCTTTACTAATAATACCTTGAACAAAAGTAGCATCATTTTGTTTTTGAGTCAGGATAACTGTCTTCAATTTTTCTTTATAATCATCGATATTAGAAGATTTTTCAGTTTTCTTAGTTAATTTCACAATATAGAAACTGTTTGAATAAGCTTGTGTACCTGGATCTGTGATCACATCAGAGATTCCATCAACATTAAGGGCAAAGGCTGCTTTTTTAACAACGTCTGGCAATTCTGTTGATGCAGAGTCAAAAGTGATTTCTCCACCATTTGCTTTTGTCTTTTCGTCAGTTGAATTATCTTTAGCCAATTGTGCGAAGTCAGCTCCAGATTCTTTAGCTTTCGCAAGAACTTCTTTAGCCTTATCTTCACTATCAAGTTTAATAATTTGCGCAGTTACTTCTGGTGTGTACTCATCGTAAGCTTTTTTGTAGTTCTCATCCGTCAATTCAGCTTCTGCAGCTTTTTTAACAGCATACTCAACCAATTTACTTGTACGAATTTGAGCCTTACGACTTTCAGCTGTCATACCGGCACGAGAAAGAACGATTTGATAGCTATCACCATATTTTTTCTGTTCTTCTGCTACAGCTTCTTCAACTTCTTTATCACTTACTTCAGAACCATATTGTTTTTCAAAAACTTTTTGAATAGTCATGTTAAGTAAGACTTGTTGAGCAGTTGGATTATTCTTAACTTCTTCAAAGAATTGATGTTCAGTGATGACATCACCTTTCATACTGATTAAGTCAGCTCCTTGAGAGCTATTTGAACAAGCAGCCAATGTAGCTACTGATAACAAAGTGATGGCACCAGCCAATAATTTTTTCTTCATGTTTACTCCTTTTTATACACTAGATAAATGTTTACCTTATCTATTTTACTAAATTGTCTTAAAAATATCTGAAATTAATCAACATCAGGCAGTTCTATTTCTGCTTGATTCTTTCTTAGCATCAAGATTCCATCTCCAAGAGGAACTAGACTAGCTGTTAATCCCGGATTGTTTAGAGTTGCGTCAAATAGTCTTTGCAAACCACGATAAATGCTTCGTTGCCCGCGTCGGACTTCCATAATATCCTTAGCAATGTCTCCACCTTGGAAAATATCATCTAAGACAACTACTCCACCAACCTCAAGGTGTTTTAGGATTTCTGGCAAAAATACGATGTATTTGGATTTTGCAGAATCCATAAAAACAAAATCATAGGTCTCTGTCAATGTTGACAAAACGTCTACCGCATCGCCTTCCAAAAGAGTGATTTGTTGGCGATTATCAAACTTGGCGAAATTTTCCTTGGCAAAACCAATCATTTCAGGATTTCTGTCAATGGTTGTTATTTTTGCATTTGGAGCATGATTTGCCATTAAAAGAGCTGAAAAGCCAATTGCCGTTCCAATTTCTAAAATATTTTTTGGTTGAATTGTTTCCATTAGGAAACGGAAATAAGCGACTGTTTCATGAGGAATGATAGGAATATTCTCCTTGCGAGCAAAGTTTTCTAGTTCTTTTAAAGAACCAGTCACCTGCTCTTGCCTGTGGCGCATAAATTCCACAATCTCATCCTTAACAACAGGCCGTCGCATGTTATGGTTAGCATTTTTACTGTATGACTCAACCATTTTATGCTAATCCTAATTTTTCAACAAGGGCTTCAAACTCATCCAAACGGCGTTCAAAGACTGCAAAGGCATCGTTGAGATAGTCTTCTTTTTCCATATCAACGCCAGCTTTACGCATGATATTGAGTGGATAGTCTGACTTCCCTGCCTTGAGGTAATCAATATAACGGTCACAATCCTCTTGGCTACCATGAACAATCTTTTCAGCCAAGGCTGAGGCTGCTGCAAAACCAGTTGAATATTGATATACATAGTAATTATAGTAGAAATGAGGAATTCGAGCCCACTCGTACTGGATTTGTGGATTATCTTCTTTGCTCAAACCATAGTATTCTTGGTTCAAGTCTGCATAAAGTTTGTTTAGGAACTCGCTTGTTAAGACTTCACCGTTTTGATCTGCTTGGTGGATGGCATGTTCAAATTCTGCAAATTGAGTTTGGCGGAATACTGTTCCACGGAAACCATCCAAGAAGTTGTTGAGAATGGCAAAGCGTGTTGCATCATCTTGAACTTCTTGCAATAATTTTTCTGTCAGGATGTTTTCATTGGTTGTTGAAGCAATCTCAGCTAGGAAAATTGAGTAATCTCCGTAAACGTAAGGCTGAGTTTCACGTGTATAGCTAGAATGCATACTGTGACCTGTCTCATGTACAAGAGTAAAGAGATTATCGAGGTTATCCTGCCAGTTAAGAAGCATGAAGGCGTTGGTATCATATGAACCACCAGAGTAGGCACCTGATCGCTTCCCTTGATTCTCATAAACATCAATCCAACGTTCGCTGAAGGCACGTTTCACACGACTCAAGTAATCTTCACCAAGAACCGCTAAAGCTTCTTCTGCTTTCTTTAATGCTTCCTCATAAGTAAAGCTGTATTCCACTGAAGACAAAGGAGTGTAGACATCGTACATCTTGAGGTCTGGAATACCCAAGATTTTTGAGCGAAGAGCTAGATAACGATGTAAGAGTGGCAAATGCTTACGAACGGCAGACACTAGGTTATCATAAACACTTTCTGGCACAAAGTTAGCTGCAAGAGCTGCTTCACGCGCACTCTTGTAGTTACGAACCTTAGCACGATAGTTTTGCACTTTAACATTGGTCTGCAAAGTTTTTGCGTAAGTGTGCTGGTATTGCTCATAGGTAGAGTAAAGAGCTTCATAAGCTCCACGACGAACCTCACGATTTTTAGATTCTACCAAGCGCATATAAACACCGTGTGACAATTGAACTTCATTTCCATCTTCATCTTTAACGAATGGAAAGACGATATCTGCATTATCTATGATAGCAAAGGTTTCACTAGCAGCACCGAAGATTTCACCAGCACCTGCAAGCAACTCTTCTTCACGTTGTGAAAGGACATGGTCCTTATTTTGCAATAGTTTATCAAAGAAGTGTTTATATGGTTGGAGTTTTGATTCTTCTGCTAGAAAGTTTTGATACTGCTCTTCTGTGATAGCCATAAATTCTGGCTCATAGAAAGAAAAGACTTGATCAAGTTGACTATAAAGAGCCATGGCTTTTGCATAGTATTCTTGATACTTAGCTACTCGTGTGTCTTGGTCGTTTTTCATATGTGCATAAACATAAAGTTTTTCAAGACGACGACTCAATTCTAGATAACGCTCTGTAATGTCAAGAAGACTCTCTGCACTATCCAAGAGATGTCCCTCAAGACTATCTGCTTGTTTTGTATCTTCCGTTAGAAGGGCAAGTTCTTCTTCCCATTTTTGGTCTGTTTCAAAGATAGTGGACAAATCCCATGTATCTTTTTCATCTATTTCATTTCGTTGTAATACCATAAATTTCCTCCATCCTTTTTATTTTACCATATTTTTCAGGAAATAACGCTGATAAAAGACAGGTGGATAGAGCTTTTGTTGCTTATTTTGAGAATTTTTCTCATAATAAGCCTGAAAGTTTCGATAATAATCATGAATATCTTGTTTGATTTGGCAAAAATAACCTTTTTCTATCGGCCTTACTTGGGGATACCAGTCCTGTTTCTTCCGATTCAAAAGATTCTCTCCGCTCAAATAGGCTTGAGCTTGTTGCTTCATCCAATAGGGATTTTGATAATAAAGTTGTTTTTGAATGTAATGACAAATATTCTTGTCCTGTTCGACCGAAAAAGCAGTTAGCTCTTGCTGCTGGTAGGGACTACGTAAAATTTCTAGGAGATTTCCTTTGCCATAAGAAAATTCCTTGAGCTGATAATGGAGTTTCCCTTTTAAATCTTGGTGAAGGAGGTACTTGAGCCTCAAAACTTGTCTTTTATGGTCTAACTCCCAAAGATAAAATCCCATATTATGACTAAAATAAAGAAAATCTCTTTGAAGTTTAGTTAGTCGCTCTTTTAGCCAGAGCTTTTCTCCCAATAGCCAAAGAACTTGAATTCCCAAACTTCGATAACCATTACTTCTCTCCCGTAAAAGTTCGCAAGAAATAGGACTACACTGAACTTCCAGTGCTAATTGCTTATTGATAAAGATATCTGCGATTTGCTTAAGTTCAGGAATCGGATATTCCATTTCTACTTCAGCATCTTTCTTAGCCCAATTAAAAAGTGCCACCTTATTCTCTAAATGTTCTGGTCCTTCGTTCTCATGATAAAAATTACAACTTTTTAAACTTTCATGCGCAAAATGAGTTCTTACATTTTTTCCTTTTTTCAAGCGAACACTCGTTCCGCAAGCTGGACAATAATAAGCTTGTTTCTTTACTTCATTCTCTAACGCGTTGATTAAATGACCTTTTTTATCTCTAGCTAAAAACATATATCCCCCTTTTCTACATTATTCGAAAAGGATAAGAAAAGAGAGTGGGACAGAAATCAGTAATTTGTTAGAATTCGATTTCGTGGTCCCACCTCCGCACAGTTGAGTAGGGCTGTAAAAGCTGATGAAATCAGCGTAGTAGAGCCCACTCAACCACTGCGTCTTGCTCGACAATCCAAAGACAATTGAGAATCTAGAACTATTATCCCAGACTCTTCTTCACTATAACATCTAGTATCATTGACGTTTGTTCTTCATATATTTCCGTAACATGGGAATGAGATTCTGTATTTGATCCTGCTTTATCACCATTACACCATATTCCTGACAACGATGACTGTAAACAGGATTGATTTTTCCAGAGCAAACAATCATTTTCAAACAATTATCACCTGCAAAATGATTGGCATAAACTTCAAGTTCGTTAATAGCTTCAACTGCTAGATCAGTCATTTTACAAGAAATGAAAACTACAGAGTGACCTTTACGAAGAATAACATCAATCTCATTTTGAACATTGTCAGCCTCAGGGAAAATCCCATTCCAGTCAATTTCAGTACCAATCATACATTCATCAAAATACTCCGACTCAAGGACTAGTAAATAGATATACAATTCTAAAATATGCCCTTTAGTTCGACATAACAGATGTGCTTCTGGTGTTGGGAATGTATAAGTGACAGTATCTGTTGTTTCCTCTTCTACTTTCAATAAATTAGCTTTTGTGAACAAAGGAATCAAGCTACTGGGGTAAGAATAAATTTTTCCATTACTTCCCAAAACTTTTGCTGTTTCAGCGTGAAAATCATTTGTTTTTGCCAGTGCAAAGAATTGGGTAATCTGGTACCATTTTTCAGGATTTTCGATAGCATATTTGGCCAATTTTTTAATAGCTAGCACTTGCTTATTAGAATGCTGAGGCCTTCTTGATTTAAGGACTTTTCCACCACGTAAAGCTATCAATTGTTCAATGGATAAACTAGGAATCTCTAACTGTTTATCATAAATCTTATCCCTTTCCCAGGCATACTGCTTTCCTTGTTCAACATCCATAGCAATAATGGGAATACCTTTCTCCAAACCATACTGATATAGAACTATTGCTAATAGATTATCTCCACCAAAAACATCGATGGTCACTGTCTCAAAATCATTGATAAACACGTCTAATTCCTGGCAGATTTTTTCTAGGTGAAATTGTCGAAAATGTACTTGTTTTAAGTGTGGAACTTGTTCCATTAGAAAATGCTTCAAGGATAGTTTATCTTCCTCAGCAATTTTACTTGTAGAAAGGTATAAAATCTCATCACAATCACTGACAAAAGCTTGGTAGACATTCTTCTCAATGGTATGACGGTCGTATAGTTCAATTAAAAGGCTAGTCATCTTAAGACCTCCTAGGCAAAAAGTCTGAAAGAATAGTGGTCGATCAGAATCGTTTTAAAACTATCACAATTCTGTTTAATTTCATCGACTTCTCCTACTTCTAGTATAGCATAAATTGAGATTTTCCTTTCTTATTAGGGTAACAAATAAGGAATAGAAAACGACTGCTCTCTATCCCTTTTATTCATTTATTTTACTTTTTTAGCCAACATTGTTGAAAAACGTAGTTGGATACGATTTCCGTTTTCATCACGACGGTGGAGATAGCCAGGATTTTCATTGTACTTGATTAATTCCCAGTCCTTGTAGTAATTTGCCAACTCACCCTCTTTGAAGGTAAAGGGGAAATTAACAGAACATGGATAATCCTCCGTGTCCATGGCACAAACGATAAGATTATAACCACCGACTGTGGTATGCTCCTGCATGTTTTTGATAATTGCAGGAATGCGATCTGCTTGTAAAAACATGAGAACAACCGTTGATACGATAAAATCGTAAGTTTGTCCAATGCTAGCTGAATTGATATCGTAGATACCGACAGGCATTTCTAAGTCTTCTTGCTCCACAATGCTTTGCAAGATTTCAAGAGATAGCTTATTTTGATCTACAGCTGTGACATCAAAGCCATGTTGAGCTAGAAAGAGTGCATTTCTTCCTTGACCACATCCTAGGTCTAGTGCCTTACATGGTTTTACTGTATCCATAGCTTCTAAAACTTCCGAATGGACTGGATTGCTATTGTATTTCTTGGGGAAATAATCCTCTGCTTTACAATAGAATTCTAAGTACCATTCCACATCATCTGTAGCAGCTTCTACACGGTGCCAGGCTTGGGGCTGAGCCATGGGATTATCAGCACCTGCTTCAAAGAGATGCTCAGCTAAAATTTCTCCCTCTTCAGTCAACTCAATAAACTTAAGAGTCCCTTTTAATACGGTAATCTTTCCCCAAGTTCCGACCTTAGTATTGTGTTTTCTTTGAACAGCCTCTGGCATGGTGTCTTTATTCCAGACAGGCATGCGTTTGTAGGCAACTAGTTTTTCCATATTCTTCACTCTTTCTATCGGTGGTTAACAGCTTTCATAACACGCGCAATATCACGATCTTGCTCGCGGCGTTTGATAGACTCACGTTTATCGTAATCATGTTTCCCTTTTGCAAGTCCTAAAAGTAACTTGGCATAGCCATCTTTGATATAAACTTTAAGAGGAACCAAGGTCATCCCTGTCCCTTTGGTTTCTTGCTCCAATTTCTGGATTTGTTTTTTATGAAGGAGAAGTTTACGACGACGTTCGGGCTCCTGATTCCAGATATTGCCCTCTTCATAAGGAGCGATATGGACATTACTCAGCCAAACTTCCCCATTCTTAACCTGGGCAAACCCATCTTTCAGATTGATGCGGGCTGCTCGAACACTCTTGATCTCAGTTCCTGTCAGGACCATTCCTGCTTCTAGCGTATCTACGATTGTATAGTCGTGGTGCGCCTTTTTATTTTGCGCGACGACCTTTCCCTCGCCCTTTGCCATGCTTGGCTCCTTTCTTTGCTACTTCTTTGTAAAAAGGTTTCTTGCTTTTTTTCTTTTTGTCTTTTGGAGAATGCTTGCGCTTATCACCTAAGCGACCAGATTTTCTCTTGTCTTCTTTCTTATCTGAACGACGCCCTCTATCCTTACGACCAGAGCCTTTCAAACCTTTTTCAATCACATCAAATTCACTTGGAATAAAGGAGAAATCAATCTCGCCAGTCATCTTATCCGCTCTTTCGACACGAATACGGATCTGCTGCCCAACTCGGAAAGTAATTCCTGATTTCTCCCCACGAAGGGTTAAATCACGTTCGTTAAAATGATAAAACTCAGGCAGATTAGTGATGTGAATTAAGCCTTCGACTGTATTTGGCAACTCAACAAAAAGACCAAATTTGACGATACTTGAAACAACTGCATCATACTCTTCACCAACGTACTCTTCCATGTACTCAGCTTTTTTCATAGCTTCGACTTCACGCTCTGCCTCGATAGCACGGCGCTCACGGATGGAAGACTGGGTGGCAATCTCAGGAATGACCTGTTCAAAATGATCTGCTACATCCTTAGAACGTCCATAGTCACGAATCATACGATGAACAAGAAGGTCAGGATAACGACGGATTGGGCTGGTAAAGTGAGTGTAGTAGCCTGCAGCTAATCCATAGTGACCGTGATTATGCTCAGAATAACGAGCCTGCTGCATCGAACGCAGAAGCATCATAGACAATACATCCGCATATGGCTCTCCCTCAACAGTACTCATGATATCTTGGAGGGCTTCCTGACTTATCTCACTGGCTGTTCCATAGATACGCAATCCAAAACTTGAAGCATAATCAATAAACTTCTGAATTTTCTCAGCTTTAGGTTCCTCATGGATACGATAGATAAAAGGTAGGTCCAGCTTGCTAAAGTGCTCGGCAACTGTTTCGTTAGCAATCAACATAAAGGACTCAATCATACGTTCAGCAACACCACGATGACGAAGGACAATATCAACTGGCTTGCCTTTTTTATCAACCAAAATTTTAGCTTCATTGGTATCAAAATTTAAAGCTCCACGCTTGATTCGCATACTTTCCAAAGTCTCATGGAGCTTGGCCATAAGTTCGATACTAGGTACAATTTTCTTATAGTCTTGTCTCTTCTCCTCGTCACCAGATAAAATGTCATTGACATCACTATAAGTCATACGGTAACTTGTCTTGATAACAGTCTGAGTAATCGTATAATTACGAACACGACCATTTTTATCAATTTCCATAATAGCAGACTGGGTCAAGCGGTCCACTTGAGGGTTAAGGGAACAGATACCGTTTGACAGACGTTCTGGAAGCATTGGAACCACTCGGTCTGTTACATAAACAGAGGTCGCACGATTGAGAGCTTCCTTATCAAGGGCAGATCCCTCTGTTACGTAGTAAGAAACATCTGCGATGTGAACACCTAGTTCAATATTGCCATTCTTCAGTGGTTTGATATGAACAGCATCATCCAAGTCCTTGGCATCAGCTCCATCAATCGTAAAGGTAATTTCATCTCTTAAGTCCAGACGACCTTCCAGATCCTTCTCAGATGGTGCATCCGGAACACTCTCCGCTTCTTTAAGAACAGCCTCTGGAAACTCAGATACAATGTCCATTGACTCCAAGACCTCGAGGACATCAATCCCTGCATCTGTAGAATGTCCAACCACATCTAGGACACTAGCTACAAAGAAGTCGTGTTTCTTACTTGGGTACTTGTCGATAAAGACCTTGAGAACTTCTGTACCGTCTAACTGAATAGCTGGCTTCTTAACGTAGATTGGTTGACTAATCTTTTGATTTTTTGAACGGATGTAACCTGCATACTTGGGTTTTTCCTCATCAAGAACGATTTGACCAACAACCGTCGTCAAACTGTGTTCTAAAATATCGATAATCTTTGCTTCAGCTGCTGTTCCTTTTTGACGATCTGCAACCTTTTTGATTACAATCTCAACAGTATCACCATCAATGGCATAGTTAACATCATTTTTTCCTACAAAAAGGTCATCTTCTTCCCCCTCTAGGCTAACGAAACCAAAGCAATTTTTATGGGCATGAAAAGTCCCTTTAAGAGTAATCTCGTGTTTCTTCTTTTGATCCAAGGTGAGACTACCATCTTCTTCAAAGCGAATTTGGTGCTTTCTCTCCATAAGGGACAAGGTTTTAATGAGCTCTCGAAAGTCCTTGGAACCATCCTTTCCAAGAGCTTGAGCCAAGTCATTTACAGTGACTCGTCCCTTTTCTTTTAAATATTCTTTTATTCTATCTTTCATGTTTTCCTTCTAGATTATTAAATTTTTTTGGTGTAAAACTTATTTCTTTCAAAAATAAAAATAGGCAAAGACCTAGTCTCGCCCATTATTTTCTTATCTACTTGATAATACCGTCAATGCTAAGGCAATGGCTAGCCAGAAAAAGACTAAGATTCCTGTCAAACGTTGCATTACGGCTTCAAAACCACGCGCTTTGCTACGTTCAAACAAATCACCTGAGCTGGCATCAAATACATTGCTAGATTGATTTTTAGTTGGTTGCATAAAAATTGCAATCACAATCACAACAGATAATACTAATAAAATGGTTAATAATAGGTTATACATATCAAACTCCTTAAAATCCCTATTATTCTACCATAATTTCTACTTAGATTCAAGATGTAGAGTCACTTTTCTTTCTTTGGGACAATACTTTAAGACTTCAATCTTATCTGGATGTGTTTTGGAGTTCTTACTGGTTAGATAATTCATGCTGCCACAAGAGGAGCATTTTAGATTAATTTTTACACGCACTAGATTTTTTGTATTTGATACTATTTCAATCTAAGATGATTTGAACAAACAATACCAAAATTCTCCTTCCTAACAATGTTAATTTATAGACACATTTCTTCAAGCAACTGAACTACTTGAGCTATCAACTGTTCCTGATTTCCATTATTGTCTAGACTGTGACTAGCAAGACTAATTTTTCTTTCTAAAGGCCATTGAGAGTTTAAACGGGATTCAGCTGCTTCTCTTGAAATTTGGTCCCGTTTCATTAATCGCTCCAATTGAACATCACGATTTACATAGACTAACCAAGTTTCATCGAACCATGAAGCATAGTCCTGTTCAAAAAGTAGGGGGATATCCATGAAAAAGAGAGCTTCTGTCTGAGCAAACTGATTTCGTAATGCAGCTAACTCCTCACGAATAATCTCACCTTGGGTTCTCTTAGACCATTCTTGCTCTTCAGGATTTGAAAAAATAAGGCTAGCAAGCAAGGAGCGATTCAGTTCACCATTTTCAAGAAGGACCTTCTCCCCAAAATGCTCCACTAAAACCTGAAATAATCGTCCACCAGGTTTTTGTAGTTGGTGGACGACTGCATCTGCATCTACAACTTGAAACCCTTTTTGTCTTAAAAATTCTGTGACAGTGGACTTACCTGACGCAATACCACCGGTGATTCCGATTATTTTTCCCATCACTTTCTCCTTTGACACTTAGGACAAAAGTGGGTTCCACGACCACCTAATTGAATTTTTTCGATGATGGTTTCACAACGCGAACAAGCTTGACCTGCCTTGTCGTATACTTGATGGAATTCCTGCATGGTGCCATCTTCTCCAAATGCATTGGTATAAGTGCGAATTGTTGAACCACCCTTTTCAACCGCCTGACCTAAAACATTGATCGTTTCATCATGGACTTTTCTAGCCTCTTGTGCTGTTAAACTTTGAGAAATCCTAGCTGGATGGACTTTCGCCCTCCAAAGTACTTCGTCCACATAGATATTACCTAATCCTGCAACCAAAGTCTGGTCGAGAAGATGCGATTTGATTGGTTTTTTAGATTTTTTCAAGGCTAGTTTAAAACTCCCTAAATCAAAATCCTTCTCAGTGGGTTCCGGACCAAGTTTTTTTGAAATAAAGTAAGCTTCTAAAAGCTCAGGAGCAAGCAACTCCATAGTTCCGAACTTACGAACATCCTCGTACACCAAAGTACCACCATTCTCAAAATCAATCAACACATGAGCGTGTTTACGTTCTGGAACTTGGTCTGGGTAATAAAAATACTTGCCTTCCATTCTCAAATGAGAGATTAGAACTTTGTCGGATAAATAGAAAAGTAAATACTTGCCACGACGTCCCATTGATTGAATGACTTGACCAGGCATTTCCTTCTGAAATTCCTGCAAATCAGTTTTAATCATCTTGGGGTAACGAATGTCAATGTTTGAAATTTTTTTCCCTAGGATCAATTTTTCCAGACCACGTCGGACAGTCTCAACTTCTGGTAATTCAGGCATAGCTCCTCCTTCTCTAAAAACAAGAAGCAGGCTACTGCCCACCTCTTCTTAATATTCTTTTTCGTTGTAACCAAAATCAGCAAGATCTAATTTCTTATCGCGCCAATTTTTCTTAACCTTGACCCATGTTTCTAGGAAGACCTTGTCTCCTAGCATGAGTTCGATATCTTTACGAGCCATGGTACCAATTTTCTTGAGCATAGCACCACCTTTACCGATGATAATCCCTTTTTGGCTATCACGCTCGACCATAATGGTTGCTCGAATATGAACTTTATCGGTTTCCTCATCTCGTTTCATAGAATCAACCACTACTGCAACTGAGTGTGGAATTTCCTCACGCGTTAAGTGTAAAACTTTTTCACGAATCATCTCTGATACTAGGAAACGCTCTGGGTGATCTGTGATTTGATCTGACGGGAAATATTGGAAACCTTCTTCTAAGTTTTCGCTCAAAATATCGATCAAACGCGAAACATTATTTCCTTGTAGAGCTGAAATCGGTACAATTTCCTTAAAGTCCATCTGATTACGGAAGTCATCGATCTGAGCCAAAAGTTGGTCTGGGTGCACCTTGTCAATCTTGTTTACCACGAGAATCACAGGAACCTTAGCAGCCTTGAGTCGTTCGATAATCATATCGTCACCCTTCCCACGTGGTTCATCAGCAGGAACCATAAAGAGAACGGTATCGACTTCACGAAGAGTGCTATAGGCTGACTCTACCATGAAATCTCCAAGAGCTGTCTTAGGTTTGTGAATTCCCGGCGTATCGATAAAGACAATCTGTTCCTTATCGGTCGTGTAGATTCCCATAATCTTGTTGCGCGTTGTCTGCGCCTTGTCACTCATGATGGCAATTTTTTGCCCCATGACATGATTCAAAAAAGTTGACTTCCCAACATTGGGACGTCCTAAAATGGCTACAAAGCCTGATTTAAATGTCATAGTTACCTCTATAATGTTTAAAATAGCAAATCCCAAATCCTAGGGATGAAAATGATAAGTCCAGTCACTGCAGCAAATAAAGACACAACAAGAACTGCACCTGCAGCCATGTCTTTAGCCTTCTTTGCAAGCATATCGAAGTGATAATGGCTAGCCAAATCCACTACATTTTCAATAGCAGAATTTAAAATCTCAAAAGCAATTACTAAAAAAATGCTTAATAGGAGAAAGAGCCATTCAATTCTGGAAACTTGAAAAACAATGCCTGCAAGTAGAACTAAGAGAGAAGTCACTGCATGCTTTCTCATATTACGCTCTTCTTTTATGGCAGTAAAAATACCTGTCAGGGCAAAATCTAAACTTGAGAGCAAGTCGCGATTCTTCCATTTTCGTTTATTGTCTTGTGAGTCCATAGGCTGTTAAAATTTCTTCTTGTAAACCGAACATCTCCGCTTCTTCTTCCGGAGTGTAGTGATCATAACCGTTTATGTGTAAAAAACCGTGCACAGCTAAGAAGCCCATTTCACGTTCGAAACTATGACCGTATTCTTCAGCTTGCTCATGCGCTTTATCAATTGAAATGAATAGCTCACCAATATAAGAATCAAATTCTGACATCATTTCTGCTAAATCAGGATCTTCTGCCAAATCCTCTTCGTCAAAGGTAATCTCTAATTCAGGTTTGTATTCAAGACTAATAACGTCTGTTGGACGGTCAGTATCACGAAACTCTAAATTGAGTTCATGACTGCGTTCATTGGACACAAAAGTGACTGCCATCTCCTTGTCTTCTTTTCCAATTTTTTTAGCAGCAAATTCCAAAATTTCTTGTGTTTGCTTTAAAATTTCTTCAGAAACCTGACCAGTTTCATCTACCATTTCAATATACATGTGCTTCTCGATTCTCTTTACTTGGCTTTATTATACCATATTTCTATGATTTTATTCTACCTTTTTGATATAATACTATGGAATACATTCATAAGGAGAGAACCATGTCATTTGATGGATTTTTTTTACACCACATGGTTGAGGAATTGCGAGCTGAACTACTAAACGGTCGCATTCAAAAAATTAATCAACCCTTTGATCAAGAATTGGTCTTACAAATCCGTAGCAATCGCCAAAGTCATCGTCTGCTCCTTTCTGCTCATCCTGTTTTTGGGCGCATCCAGTTGACAGAAACGACCTTTGAAAACCCAGCTCAACCTTCTACCTTTATCATGGTTTTAAGGAAATATTTACAGGGTGCTGTTATCGAGTCAATCGAGCAGATTGAAAACGATCGAATCGTTGAAATCACTGTTTCTAACAAGAATGAGATTGGGGACGATATTCAAGCCAACCTCATCATTGAGATTATGGGTAAACATAGTAATATCTTCCTTGTAGATAAGTATAGCAACAAAGTTCTTGAAGTTATCAAGCACATTGGTTTCTCTCAAAATAGTTACCGTACACTCCTACCTGGTGCAACTTACATAGCCCCACCAAGTACAGAGGCCCTCAATCCTTTTACCATTAAGGATGAAAAACTTTTTGAAATCCTACAAACACAGGAATTGACAGCTAAAAACCTTCAAAGCCTCTTTCAAGGTTTAGGCCGTGATACGGCAATTGAATTAGAGAAATTATTAACTGATAATAGGCTTTCCAATTTTCGTGACTTTTTTAAGCAAGAAACCAAGCCTTGCTTAACTGATAAATCTTTTTCTTGTGTCCCTTTTTCAACTAAAATTGAAGGACATTTTTCAAGCTTATCTCAACTTCTTGATGTTTTTTACAAAGACAAGGCTGAACGCGACCGTGTCAAACAACAGGCTAGTGAACTCATTCGTCGTGTTGAAAATGAACTACAAAAAAATCGGCAAAAACTGAAGAAACAAGAAAAAGAACTTCAAGCTACCGAAAATGCTGAAGAATTCCGTCAAAAAGGCGAGTTACTAACGACTTTCCTTCATCAAGTTCCAAACGACCAAGACCAAGTAATCTTGGATAACTACTACACCAATCAACCTATCACAATTTCTCTCGATAAAGCTTTAACACCAAACCAAAATGCTCAAAAATACTTCAAACGTTATCAGAAGTTAAAAGAGGCTGTCAAATATCTGACTGATCTAATTGAAGAAACCAAGGCTACCATTCTTTATCTGGAAAGCGTCGAAACAGTCCTCAACCAAGCTGGACTAGATGAAATTGCTGAAATTCGTGAAGAATTAATTCAAACAGGCTTTATTAGAAGACGCCAACGCGAGAAAATTCAAAAACGTAAAAAGCCAGAAAAATATCTAGCTAGCGATGGTAAAACCATTATTCTCGTTGGACGAAACAATCTTCAAAACGAAGAGTTGACCTTTAAAATAGCACGCAAAGAGGAACTTTGGTTCCATGCTAAGGATATCCCAGGAAGCCACGTGGTCATCTCAGGAAATCTGAATCCTTCTGACGAAGTCAAGACGGATGCTGCAGAACTAGCTGCCTACTATTCGAAAGGACGCCTTTCCAATCTCGTTCAAGTTGATATGATTGAGGTTAAAAAGCTTAATAAACCAACTGGTGGGAAACCTGGATTTGTGACTTATACAGGTCAAAAAACGCTTCGTGTCACACCTGATTCTGAGAAAATTGAATCTATGAAGTTGTAATATCAGTCTTATTTTAAAAATATTATTACTTCACTTTTACACAAAAATAGGAGGGGAGCTCAATGCTACGGCATATTAAACCAACTATAACTATTATATTCGGAGCTGCTATCTTCGCCTTCGGACTTACTTATTTTGTTGTTCCACATCACTTGTTCGAAGGTGGAGCAACAGGGATAACCTTGATTACCTACTATCTCTTTAATATCCCTATTTCGCTGATGAATATCTTGATTAATATCCCTCTCTTCCTACTAGCTTGGAAAATATTTGGACTAAGATCACTGTATTCCAGTCTACTTGGAACCATTGCCGTCTCCGTCTGGTTAGCTATCTTTGAGAAGATTCCTCTTCAGTTTAACCTTGAAGGAGATCTCGTTGTGGTTGCTCTAGTAGCTGGTGTCCTCCTAGGTGTTGGACTCGGTGTTATTTTCAACGCGGGTGGAACAACTGGTGGTACTGATATCGTCGCTCGTATCCTTAATAAATACACCAATATCTCTGTTGGAAAATTACTTTTTGGACTTGATTTTCTGATTCTGATGCTGATTTTAATCATCTTCCAAGACCTACGTCTTGTAACCTATACTCTCTTATTTGACTTCATCGTTTCAAGAGTTATTGACTTAATCGGTGAGGGTGGATATGCTGGAAAAGGATTTATGATTATCACTCAAAAACCGATGGAATTAGCCGAGAAAATTAACGAAGAACTCGGTCGTGGCGTTACCTTTATCTCAGGACAAGGCTACTATAGCAAAAAGGACTTAAAGATTATTTACTGTATTGTCGCAAGAAATGAAATTGTCAAGATGAAAGAAATGATTCATACAGTTGATCCAATGGCCTTTATCACTATCACGGAAGCTCACGAAATCCTTGGAGAAGGGTTTACTTTCCCAGCAAGAGACGAGGTTTCTTAACCTAAAAATAAAAAAAAGTAACTTCAACTATTGAAGTTACTTTTTTTATTGTCATATCATCAATTATTTTTCAGCTGTAAGAGCAGCCATTGTGATGTAGTTGTATGGTTTGTTGAAGTGTGGCAAGAAGAATAGGTCAGTCAATGCCAACTTGTCGATTGTTACATGTTCTTGGATAGCAAGTGAGAACATGTGGATAGCCATAGAGATTGCAGAATCACGAGATACCATTTGAGCACCAAGGATTTCACGGCTGTCTTTATCAAAGACAATCTTGATAGCTACTTCATGGTTGTCATGTTTCATGAATTCTGGTTTTTGAAGGTCGTTAAATCCAGTTTCAGTAGCATTGTAACCAGCTGCTTTAGCTTTTTCAAGTGTCAAACCAGTTGAAACCATGTGAAGACCATAGATTGAGATACCGTTTGATCCTTGAACACCAATTCCTTCAAGCTCATGTCCACATGCATTGTAAGCACCTACAATACCAGTACGAACAGCGTTTGATGCAAGGGCAATGTAGCTAGTGTCTTTACGAGCGTTGTCATAAACAGTCGCACAGTCACCAACAGCGTATACACCTGGGATTGAAGTTTCTTGTTTCTTGTCTACAAGGAAAGCACCGTTACGGAAGAGTTCGATCTTACCGTCAGCAAGAGCTGTGTTTGGACGGAAACCAACTGCAAGAACAACCATATCCACATCAAATGTTTCTTTATCAGTGATCAAGCGTTCAACTTTTCCTTCGCCTTCGATAGCTTTAACTGTTTGACCAAGTGCCAAACGGATGTTGTGGTCTTCCAAGTTTTTAGCCATCATTTGTGTGAAGTCTTTGTCATAGTATCCGTTCAATACTGTGTCAACGATATCAACAAGGACAACTTCTTTTCCAAGACGTTCAAAAGCTTCTGCAAGCTCAACACCGATGTAACCACCACCTACAACAGCGATGCGCTCAAGGTGTTTGCTCTTATCAGCAAGTTTGTTGATAACTTCTTCAGCATTTTGGTACAATTTAACGAATTGTACGTTTTCAAGAGTTGCTTTGAACTCACGGTTACCTTTAACAATTTCAACACCTTCGATTGGTGGCAAGATTGGAGTTGAACCAGTAGCGAAGATCAATTTATCATAAGATTCTTTGTGTTCTTTACCGTCAACTTCTGCAGTAACAACTTTGTTGTCGTAGTCGATTGAAAGAACTGGTGAGTTCATATAAACTTTAGCACCTTTTGCTTCCAATTTTTCTTTGTCAGAGTAGAACAAACCTTCAGGTCCGTCAATTTGTTCACCGATCCAAAGTGCCATTCCGCATCCAAGGAATGAAATGTTTGAGTTTTGGTCAAATACGACGATTTCGTTTTCGTTTCCAAAGTTGTCCAACATAGTGTTGATACATGCAGTTCCAGCGTGGTTAGCACCCACGACTACGATTTTACTCATAAGATAAATCCTACCTTTATTTTTTTATTTACCTTTCAAGTATACCATTATCTGTGAACGTTTTCAAGACTTTTGACCAGTTTGGTGTCATTTAAGAAAGTTTTTGAAAGATATATCAATTTTTTTCAAAGAGTCCTCATTGATTTGGAGCTGTTTTTAATTTTTTAAGCATATTTCTTGACTTTTTGTAAAAAATGATTTGTGAAAACGCTGACTTTATGATATTCTATTTATATGGAAATAAATTATAAATTTTAAATTTCTTATTAATTCAAGATTTGTAGCTATTTTCCAGTGATTTGAAGGGAGTTGATTCTTTGCCTCTTAGTTCATCATCTGAGCGATTAATGGGAACTACGATTACTATTTCCTTAGTACATGAACAAGCCGATAATCTTCTCCGTCAAGCTTTTGATTTGCTCAAGGAACTTGAATTCCGCTTCAATGCTAACAGTACTGAATCTGAATTAATGGAAATTAACTATCAGGCAGGTATTGCCCCAGTTAAAGTCCACCCTGATTTGTTTGAGTTGATTTCATTAGGTCTAGAACACAGTCTAGCGCCTAAAAGTCATCTCAATATTAGTATAGGGCCTTTGGTTCAAACCTGGCGTATCGGTTTTTCCGATGCAAAGGTTGCAAGCCCTGAAGAAATTGCTTCAGCCTTACCACTAATAGACCCTCATTTTATTAAACTCGATTCAGTCAATTCTACGGTTTTCCTAGAAAAAAAGGGAATGAAAATTGACTTAGGGTGTTTAGCAAAGGGATACAGTGCAGATAAGGTTGCAGCTTTCTTGAAAGAAAACGGCGTCACTTCTGCTCTTATCAATCTTGGAGGAAACATCCTCACAATTGGGAACAATCAATCAAAAGATGGACGTCCGTGGCAAATCGGCATTCAAGATCCAAATAATCCACGCGGTAATCACCTGATAACCTTGTCTATTACTGGAAAATCAGTGGTTACATCTGGGATTTATGAACGGCATCTTGCAATCAATGGCAAGGATTATCATCACATTTTCGATAGTGAAACAGGCTATCCTATTGAAACGGATTTAGCTAGTTTAACCATAATATCTGACCGCTCTGTTGACGGCGAGATATGGACCACACGATTATTTGGAGAACGCAGCGCCTCTATTATGTGGCAAGTCGAAAATATTGATGGTATCGAAGCTATCCTCATTGACAAAGATGGACGCTTAGCTTGTTCATCTGGTATCCAACGATAAATCATTAATAATGCAAAAAGAGAAAGGAAAGCCCATGCTTAAACTTATTGCTATTGTAGGAACTAACTCAAAACGTTCCACAAACCGCCAACTGCTTCAATACATGCAGAAACACTTTGCTGATAAAGCAGAAATCGAATTGGTAGAAATTAAAGATCTACCTGTATTTAACAAACCAGCTGACAAACAAATCCCAGCTGAAGCTACGGAAATCGCTGCTAAAATCGAAGCTGCTGATGGAGTTATTATCGGTACTCCAGAATACGACCACTCAATCCCAGCTGTTCTTATGAGCGCTCTTGCTTGGATTTCATATGGTGTATTCCCGCTTTTGAACAAACCTGTCATGATTACAGGTGCTTCATATGGTACACTCGGTTCATCACGTGCTCAATTGCAACTTCGTCAAATTCTTAATGCTCCTGAAATCAAAGCAAATGTTCTCCCAGATGAATTCTTGCTTTCACATTCTCTTCAAGCATTTGATCAAAATGGTGACTTGGTAGATCTTGATGTCATCAAGAAATTGGATGCCATCTTTGATGACTTCCGTATCTTTGTTAAAGTTACTGAGAAATTGCGTAACGCACAAGAGCTTCTTCGCAAAGATGCTGAAGATTTTGATTGGGAAAATTTGTAAGATAGGAGATCGAAAGAATGAAATTTGTTGGACTTGTTGGATCAAACTACGATCAATCATATAACCGCAAACTCTTGGAGTTCATCCGCCGTCAGTTTAAATTTAAATTTGAACTAGAAGTTTTGGAAATCGATGAAGTTCCAATGTTTAACCAAGACGAAAAATGGGACGAGAGCTTCCAGTTGCGCCTTCTTTACAACAAAATTACTCGAGCTGATGGTGTGATTATTGCTACTCCAGAGCACAACCACACTATTTCTGCTTCACTTAAGTCAGTCCTTGAATGGCTTTCATACGAAGTTCATCCATTTGAAAACAAACCAGTTATGATTGTGGGTGCTTCATACTACGATCAAGGAACTTCACGTGCTCAAGTTCACCTTCGTAAAATTCTTGATGCACCAGGAGTAAATGCCTACACATTACCAGGTAATGAGTTCCTTCTTGGAAAAGCCAAAGAAGCTTTTGATGCAAAAGGAAATATTATTAACGAAGGAACTGTTAAATTCCTTGAAACTTGCTTAGATAACTTTGTCAAATACGTAGGAGTCGTATCTAATTTGAAAAAACCAAAACCAATTGAACCAGAAGACTTGGATTGTGGAAAACCAATTGCCACAACTATTACAGAAGTTGACCCTGATGATCCAGAATGGGTAGAAAAAGTTGCAGAAATCACAGGAGCTGTTTCAGGTGATACATACGTTAAACTTGACCATGGTATCCTTACAGTTAACCAAATCGATATGTTCTTGAAAGCTATGCCTTTTGAATTGACATATGCTGATGACAACAACCAATTCCTATACTACAACAACGCTCACCAAGATCCAGAAACAATGTTTGCGAAACGTGTACCACCTCAATCTGGTAGCCGTATGTCAACAGTTCACGGATCACTTCCACCTGCACGTATGAAAAACGTTGAGTGGGTTATTGGTACGCTTCGCAATGGCAACCAAGAATACGTACGTACAATTGTTCCTGGTTCACCTGCAGGTGTTATCAATACTCACAACTACCAAGCTATGTACTATCCTGATGGATCATATGCTGGTATCAATGAAATTGTCTTTAACTTCCAACCATGGCTTGACTGGTACTTGAAAGAAACTGGTCAACGTTTGGTAGGCGGTAGCGGACCTTTTGCTCCTGCTGCTGGAGGTCACGGAGATGCCGATGCTACTTCTGGTGCATCTGACGCTGGAGGACATGGTGATGGTGGCCACGGAGCTGCTGATGCTACTTCTGGTGCAAGTAACTAATAACTAACAAAAAGGAACCCAAAATGGTTCCTTTTTTATAATAGAAATCTCGGTTCGCACATACAAACCGAGAATTTTTTTATTTATGAATTCGGATCATCAAGACTACGGCCGTGTAAACCTTTTTCGCGTTGTACTTGACGAAGTTTTTCAGGAGTCACATCATTACCATCTTCATCGACGATTTTGATTCCTTCAACGTGATGACGAACTGAACGACGATAGCCTTCGATGTATTCTTCACGAAGTTTGGCTTGTTCTACTTTTTCTTCCGCAGTCAAGCCTTCTGTTTTTTTCTTTTTAGCAAGTTCATTAATACGAGCGATTTTTTCTGGTGTCATATTTGGACCTCCAATCTATTTTTCAATTACTATTTTGTATTAAGAAGGTTAAAAGCAGCCACTGTTTTTGCTTTATTGACAAGTTCAGCTAGAATAGCCAAACGATTATTCTTAACATCAATATCCTCTGCCATAACCATGGTATTGTCAAAGAAAGCATCAATAACTGGGCTAAGGCCAAATAGTTGATCTAATTTATCACTTGCTGAACCTTTCAATTCTAAGCTTTCTACAGCTTGAGCTAGTTCTTTTTCCTGCTCATTTTCAAAGAGACTTGCATCAACTTTGACTGAACCTTCTGCCTTTTCTGCTAGGTTAAAGGCACGAGATAATGACTCAACTGATGATTTGTAATCTTCAGTTCTCGCAGCTTCTGAAAGAGCTTCTGCTGCTTCAATCATATCAGAGACAACAAAGTTTGAACTTGCTAGAACAGCCTCTTTAATATCTTTTGCAGTAGAACCCATCATCTTATCAACACGAGCTTTGATAAAGTTAAGCACTTCTTCTTGGTTATCGTAAGTTAAACTATCAAACGATAAAGCATAAAGACTCGCAATCAACTCGTCCATTGGAATATTCCATCCAAAGTCCTCTAAGATTCGAACAATCCCTTGTGTTGCACGACGAAGGGCATAAGGGTCGTTTGAACCAGATGGAATCAAACCAACAGAGAAGAAAGATAAGAGAGTATCTAATTTATCGGCTAGTGCAAGGATTGCTCCAACTTTAGATTCAGGAAGAGCACCGTCTGCTGAATCAGGAAGATAGTGCTCTCGAATAGCTTGCGCCACTGCAGCATTTTCACCTGCAAGAAGAGCATATTTCTCACCCATGATTCCTTGCAATTCATCAAACTCTCCAACCATACCAGTCAAGAGGTCAAACTTATAAATGGCTGCAGCACGAGCAAGTTCAATAGATTCATCAACTGATAAACCAGCTTTTTCTGCTAGCAGGATAGCAATCTGCCCTGTACGAATCATGTGTTCACGAAGAGAACCAATCTTTTCATGGAAGGTAACGTATGAAAGTTTAGCAACTAAATCTTCAATCTTGAGTTTTTGGTCTTCACGCCAGAAGAATTCTCCATCTTCCAAACGAGCAACCAAAACTTTCTCATTTCCTCGAATGACATTTTCCAAGTGTTCAGCATTTCCGTTACGAACTGAAATGAAGTTTGGTCTTAGGTTTCCTTCAAGATCACGGACAACAAAATAACGTTGATGAGTTTCCATTGAAGTAACCAAAACCTCTTCTGGAACTTCTAGGTATTTAGGATCAAAATTCCCCATAAAAGCGGTTGGATATTCGACCAAGTTTAAGACTTCGTTTAAAAGTCCTTCATCAATCTGTACTTGAACGCCTTGTTCTGCTTCAATTTCCTTGATTTGTTCACGAATCATATTTTCACGTTCAATACTATCAGCAATGACATAGACTTTGCGTAAGTCTTCTTCGTAACTATCGGCATGACGGATTTCAACTTCATGTCCAAGGAAGCGATGTCCTCGAGTCACTCTGCCTGAATGAATATCTAAGAAATCTAGGTCAAGAGCTTCATCATCCAAAAGCACTGTCAAAGTGTGGACTGGACGGATGTATTCAAAGGTATTGTTTGCCCAACGCATGCTAACAGGGAAACTTAAGCTAGCCAAGACTTCTGGAATTCCAGTCAGAACTTCTTCCGCTGGTTTTCCAGCTTCATGCTTAGTTACATAGACGTATTCTTCACCTTTGATTTCACGGAATTCAATGTCATCTACAGTCAAGCCTTTTCCACGGACAAAACCTTGTGCTGCTTTAGAAAAGTTTCCTTCTGCATCCAAAGCAATTTTCTTAGAAGGTCCTTTAAAATCTTCAGTCAAATCTGTTTGTTGGTCAGCTAAACCTAGTACACGAACAGCCAAACGACGTGGAGTTGAAAATGTTTGAATCCCTTCATATGAAAGGCGGTTGTCATCCAAGAAGGCTGCCATTTTTTCGCCGAGTTGTTTTTCACTTGGTGTGACAACGTAGGCTGGTAACTCTTCGAGTCCTAGTTCTACTAATAAGTTTTTTGTCATGTTTTTTCCTTTACACAATTAATGTTCTTAAACAAGACCTTTAGTAGTGGGGGACGCAAGCAAACCTTCGGTTTCATTGCTAACTGTCAAGCCTTAAGTCTCGTCAGTTCCCCAGTCGGATAAGAAACTTCTTAACCGACTTTCACTACTGCGGTCTTGTTTTATTTAGCGACCTACGGTCGACTTTCAGTCATTTATTCCTGTAATTCTGTCTATTCTTCCTCTTCTGCTAGGAGTTTTGCGCGTGTGGCTTCGTCAAGTAGTGGGTAACCGAGCTTCTTGCGTTCTGCGACGAAGGTTTTGGCTACGACACGGGCCAAGTTACGGATGCGGGCAATGTAACCTGCGCGTTCTGTAACGGATACCGCTCCACGAGCATCTAGCAAGTTAAAAGTATGTGAACATTTCAAAACGTAGTCATAGGCTGGGTGCACAAGGCCTAATTCCAAAGCACGTCCAGCTTCTTTTTCAAACTTTTCAAAGTTTTCAAGAAGCATATCTTGGTCTGAGACTTCAAAGCTGTATTTTGAGTGTTCGTATTCTGGTTGAAGGAAGATTTCTCCGTATTTAACACCTGGAGCCCACTCAATATCGTAAACTGAGTCTACTTCTTGGATATAAGAAGCTAAGCGTTCCAATCCGTAGGTAACCTCAGCAGTAACAGGACCAGTTGCCAAACCACCGACTTGTTGGAAGTAAGTGAACTGAGTGATTTCCATACCATCAAGCCACACTTCCCATCCAAGACCAGCTGAACCAGTTGATGGGTTTTCCCAGTTATCTTCAACGAAGCGGATATCGTGTTCCAATGGATTAATTCCCAATTTTTCCAAAGACTCAAGGTAGAGTTCTTGGATATTTGATGGAGATGGTTTCATAACTACTTGGAATTGGTGGTGTTGGTAGAGACGATTTGGGTTTTCTCCGTAACGACCGTCAGCAGGACGACGAGATGGTTCTACATAAGCCGCATTCCATGGCTCAGGACCAATGGCACGAAGGAAAGTATAAGGACTCATGGTTCCCGCACCTTTTTCGTTATCATAAGCCTGCATGAGCATACAACCCTGGTCATTCCAGTATTGTTGCAAAGTCAAAATAATCTCTTGAAAAGTCAATTTTTTAGACATGTTTTACTCCATTTTCTATAATTTCTTGCGACACGAGTCTGCCTCGTCGATCATACGAGGCAAGACGAGTTAGTACTGCGTCTAGCTCAGGCACCCTAGTGCTGAGCGTGGGACAGCCCGACTGAAAGGAGGTCTCTGCCACTGACGCAGTGAAAGGTTAGTTTATTGGACATATTTTACTCCTTTATATTTTTTATGCGCTCAACTCAGAAAACAAAAAAACCGTGTCTTTGCTCCTAAGTCAAGTGACCTAGGGGCGTCAGAAACGCGGTTCCACCCTAATTTATTACTTCATTATCTTTATTAAAATACCAAAAGCGCCACACTTATCTCTCAATCACCTGACTCTCACTATCTCAGGCTCGCTTAAGATCTACCGATAAGATATTCTTTCTTGCGTCTATTATAACAAAATGCAATTAAAAAGTAAATTTTTTTCATAAGGAATCTCCAATAATTCACCTTAAATAGAAATACTAATCTAAAGTCATTCCTTTTCATGCCCCTTTTTGAACAAAAAGAAAAACCGCTACTCCTAAGAATAGCGGTTTAATCATGTTTTTAAGCTACAAATGTAGTCGCTCTATTATTTAAGAGTAATGTAGGCGTTACACCTTCGATGTCTAATATTAAGCTATTTTCGACTAGTTTTAAACCTGTGGGGGTGTTTGTAGGGGTGTTGAAGTTATCCCTTGCTTGTGCAGTAAGTCAGTAATTTCACTACCAACTGTTTGCTTGTTAGCATTGTAATAGTGTGAATACGTATTCAGAGTAGTAGCTTTATCAACTCGTCCAGAACGTTGGGAAACTGCCAACACATCTTTTCCAAGAACATTTATCATAAATGAATCATGACTATGTCGTAGCCCCTTTCCAGTAATTTCTGGAACATTAGCAAGTTTAGCATGACGTTTTAACATTCGAGTTAGGGTACTTTTAACCATTGGTTCACCAAATTTAGATAAGATATAGTCATCTTCAGAATTTGAAACCTGTATCTCTCTCCATCGATCAAGGACTCTTAATGTTTCATCGTCAAGATCAATAAATCTAATTCCTGCTTCTGTCTTTGTCTGCTCTTTACGACGATAAACACCACCTTTAAGAGCTTCTAAAGTTGCATGAACAAACAATCGTTTGTTTTCTCTATCATAATCCGACCATAAAAGAGCAAATCCCTCACTTACACGAACACCAGTCATATAATATATCCATGTTGTTGTGAACCGGTGTAAATCTTCATAATCACTCAGGTCAAAAGTTTCAATAACTTTCTTGAACTCCTCAAAAGTCCAAAATTTTGTTTCTGGTCGTGAACCTTTTGGATTATCAAGACTTTTACATGGAAATGATTTGATATACTCCATACGTTCAGCATAACCCAAACACTGCTTAAAGCGTATCCAAACACATTTAGCATAATTAGGAGAGTATCTATCAACAAGTTCTAAACGAAACTTCTCACAGTCACGAGGCTTGATATCTCGCAACTTCTTTTTTCCAAATACTTTGGTAAAAGTATTAAAGTGAGTGATTGCCGTTCTGTATGTAGAATCTTGGACAGTTTGTTTGTAGTATGGCAGGAAAATATCTACCATAAATTGGGCAAAAGTCAAGTTATAGTCTGAGTAATCAAACCTATCATAGAATTCGACCCTTGCTCTACAAAGCTCGTCATAGGCTTCTTTTTCCGTCTCGAAGGATTTCCCCCACATATTACGATATCGTTTAAAACGTTGACGCTTTCCAGTTGCAGAAGCCTTAAATTCAGTTTGACAATATATTCTACCTTTGTTATCTCTAAATACACCTTTATATTTCTTTGACATTGCTTTCAATTCCTTTCATTAATTAAATTGAAAGCCGAGTAATTCTTCCACTATAAAACTAGGGGCAAGATCAAGTCTTTTGTTATCGAACGGCGATTTACTTAATTTTACCATTTTATTTGAAGAATTCAAAGATTCATAAAATTGATTTATTGCAATCTGTTTAGCTTGCTTAATTATTTCTTTTGAAGCTGTTTTAGAAAAACCAAGCTTCATAATATCTTTATGATTAACTGTCTTCATTCTTTTCTCCTATATTATAAAATTCAGTAATATAACTAATTTCGTCTCCAGTACTAATAATATGACTTGTTTTTTTTGAATAATTAGCATCTAAATCAATATCTAGTCCATTAATTGTCATTACTTCTCCTTTAGTAGCCGTTATTTCAATTGGTTTTTCTATTCCTCTAGAACACCTATAAATCCTGACACCTTTTGGATATAAATATAGACGTGCACCTTTGACGATTTTTTTTGTATTTTGATTATCATTTATCTCCAAGTTAGTTAAATATGCAACAACATAATTACCTACTTTATCACTATTTTTAAGCCTTTTAGTTTTAGTAAAACCTTTTTTCCAGCACTGTTCAATAATTTTGTTTGGAATATAAAGAGAACTTCTTTTAGGTGCTTTGATAAGAAGATGACAATGCCAGCTCCCACTAGCTTGTGGTTCAATAACATTGATATACTCTAAATCTGAATATTGTTTTCTTAAATCTCTTATAAATAATTTAAAGTCTCTATATACAATTTCAAGTTCATTAGTGTACTTAGCATAGGTCAACGTTATCCAAAGTTCATTTTTAGTACCATTGAAGTTATGAGAAATAAGACGCCTTAACTTTCTCATTGTAATACGAGTTGACTTTAAATTATCACTTCTTGTCTCTCCACTAGTATTCATATCAAATATTTCCCCGGTATCCAAAACAACATATTTTTTATTCGGAAGTACTTTTATGGTCTGCTTGTGTATTCCATTAGAAGTTGTTAATTCAAGGGTATTACCATATCTATAAGATTTTACGATAGCTCCTGCATGTACTTTTGAATTATTTATTTTCACTCCTGACTTTCCTTATTGTTCTATTGTTTGACGTTTATCAAGTTAAAAGCAATAGAAGCAAGCTTCTATTGCTGGGCACATTTCTCAAAGTAAAGAAAGAAGGACGCTCCACTTGCTCCAGCTCTCTGAGCTGAGCACCCCTATTCTTTACTTTCGAAAGTGCTCTAATAATATTTTTGCAATTCTTTTAAAAAGTCAAAATTTTTATCAAAAAATGGAGTTTCAAAATAAGTTGGTAAAGTCATTTTCCCATCAATCTGTACATGGCCTCCTCCTTTTATTTGAATTGATTTATAGTCCTTAAAATTTGAGCCAAAAACCATTTTGTATCCATCTTCTGATAGATTACCAAGTGCAACTCGACAACCTAATTGATCCCTAATAGCACCATCAAGAATACTCGCATCTGGACGCTGCAAAGAGGCCTCGATTAGTACTCCGACTTGTCTTCCCATCATCACTAAGTTATAAAGATAAGACATAGCTTCTTCAGCAATTTTTTTATCAGATACTTTTACAAAAGCTGTAACTTCATCAATAAAAACTACGATTGGTTTTAGTCCAAAATCTGTAAAATCTTTACCAAATGATCCTTGACCAGAAAAATACTTATCGTACCTATTCATCATTTTAGTATTTACAACTCTAAGTATTTTACAGATTTGATTAGAAGTAACAGCAACATTATCTTCTGGAAAACCACTGACATACCTCAATAAACTTAAATCTGCATTTTTCGGATCACAGATATAAATATCAGCACCCATTGATGCATATTGCAAAAGTTTATAGTTTAAGAACATACTTTTTCCTGATCCTGTTGTGCCAACTGTTAATCCATGGGGGACTTTGCTAATATCGTATGATATTTTTTTTGTTAGTTGAATTACTGTCGAATTTCTATTTTTTTCTAAGTTTAAATCCGATACTTTTAAACGTTCATCTTTTATTAATTCAAAAGTATAATCGGTGTATGTTAACTGCTTTTCACTAGATATCAATGTTTTTCCAAAGTATGCTTCCAACTTGCCTCCTAGGTCATTAACTTTATGGCTTAGAAGTCCACCTATATTGTAAACTCTTATAGTAAATATACTTGTATCTTTTTTATTATCAATCCATTCCATTTCCAAGGTTTCTATATATTTTTTTTCTTTAGTTTCAGTTGTCTGTGTAATATATAATTGGTTTAATTTAATAAATTTATATAATTTTTTCTGCTTTAAATACTTACTTCTGTTCAATTGACCGAAAACAAACAAAGAAACTAGTAGTAATTCTAAAAAATATATAATCAAAATTTGATTTATACTTAATTTCAAATTGAACAATGGTATCAAATATAAATCGATAAAAAGAACTACTATTACAAATAATAAAAATATTATTCTACTTGCCCAGAAGGGAAACATCCAATTTATACTAACCCTTTTCATGCTGTTTATTACCTTGTGGATCTGTAATTACATCTGCAGTTAGTGACAATTGATTTTGGAACTCACCGTAAACAACCGCTTTAGTAATATTTCCAATTCTACAAATTGTTTTCATTGGAATAAATGAAGAATATTCATCAATTCCTTTATTATTTACAGTTACAACTACTTGCTCTCCCAGATTGGTCTGACCATTCTGATATTCTGTATTATCTTTAACAATAAGCAAGCTCACTTTTAATTTGTTATCTTGTGTAAGTTTAGAACCCAAATAAACAAGTTCTTTGTTATCAAAAAATGATTTATCAAACTTTAAAAAGTTTCTTAAATTTTTTAATGCCATTTTTATCCCTCTTTCAAAATTTAAAATATTAAAATCATTTTGCATCCAGACCAAAATTCTTAAATTCAATATTTTTTTACTGATCTAGATGCAAAATTTATTTTTATAATTCTTCAGCTAACTAATTATATGCTCATAAACAGCTAATTCTATCGCATCTGAAATATCTTTGTCAGTCAGTGTATCTTTAGTCCATTTTTTACTAAACAGTATTTCTTGTATAGTATTAATAATTAAATTATCATCCATATTTTTCCTATCATGGTGATCAAAAATTATTAATTTCGTCTTTGGAAGATCTTTAAATTTCCATGCAATTTTTGAGTCTTCAACTAATCTTGTATCTGAACAAACTAGTTTCAAATCACCACAAGCAATTTTTTCGACAAAATTAGTTATTTCAGTCTTTTTATAGAATTTATCTGTAAAAACTACTTCATAAGCCGTAAGAACATGATTTGATTGATCTTTATAATTTATTTGAATATATTTGATCTTATCATTTGAATCTAATGCCCAGCATTCGTGTAAAGGCTTAATTAAAATATGAGAGTTACTACAATTAAAATCTGAAGAAATAATTAACACTATCGACATATAATTCTCCTTTTTTTTAGATTGTTTTATTAACTTATTCTGAAGATAAATCACCTCATCCTTTAATGATGCATCATTGTAATTGAATATTCATAATCATATTAAAACATAGATTTTCTATAATTTGAATACTACAATATTATATATAGTTAGTTGCACAATTCATATAAGAAATGTTATACTTAATGATAACGATAACTATTTTTTATAAAAGAAAAAACTCGAATTCTATTGATTTTTTTATAATAAATATCTAAATTTAATATCAAGTTTTAAAGAAAATTCATTTAAAACTTATACTTTATTTGCAATAAATTTTTATAAATTTATATAAGAGGTGCTTATGAAACACAAAAATAGAATATTTAAAAACTCTTCAGAATTTCTTCATACATCAATTTCTTTTAACTTAAATGAATTCTTGAAAGAAAACAAACAACCTCAATATAATTTATTAATTGATAATTCTGTTCCAGAACGAATTTTGAACGGTGAAATTAAAAATATCGATGCCGAAAATTATTACTCTCATTCTAAAGAAGGTGCATCTTCAAAAATAAGTAACTTACTACAATGTAAAGAGAAATATTCAGATGGTATCATAGAACTCATTTGTAAGAATATAGATAAAAGTATTGATGAAATAGTTTGGCTTAAACTTCCAACTAAAGATAATAACTACAGTTCATTTGTATTTTATTTAAATATTATTATCCCTATGCTATATGATGCATTTTGTTCAAATGATTATCATGATTACATGAAAAATTATATTTTAGAATACTATGATTTTTCTGATATTACTATTAAATACATACAAGGAGCCTACACTACTAAAGAAGAGTATCATGATAGTATGCGTAGAATTTTTATATTTATCTTTCAAAATAAACTTGCCATTAAATTTGATGCAATTGCTCTTAAAAAAGGTTTTAAAAATTTTCATGAATACTTCCTTGATTTTTTTCAGAATAAAAAAATCCTTTAAGAAATTTAGAAAAGTATTATTCTGAGTTTTTTATTTTAATGAAGAAAGAATTTTTAGATTACACAGCTCCCAAACCAGAGGAAAGTGACACTTTTGCTAAGTATTATCTCAACTTAATGATCCACAGGTATTCTTTAAAAATTAAAAGTCCAGAAATTCAATTAAAATTTGACTACCTTACATCTGAATTAGTTGATTTACTTGAAGAAATCGATTACTTAAAATAGAAAAAGGTTACAAAAATTGTAACCTTTTTACATATTGGATTCTAACAAATCTTAATCTTATTTATTATACTTTTACCTTTATCTAACAAAAGAGATAATTCTTATTAAGCTTTCAGAACATAATTGATTTGTGATTTTTCAAACTCTTTAAAGAAAAAATAGAAGAAGATAAAAAATTATAATTTATAGAGTCTAGAAATTATTTCTTCAATTTTTTCAGAATTATTCTTATGACCTTTTATCATTTCAATAACCAATGAATCTATAACTTTCTTCTGATCTTTGCTCACCTCAGGTATGGGGATTCTTTTTAAATAATTTGCTGAATTATTTACTGAAGGATTAATATTATGGATAATTTCATTAACAATGGATGAATTTAACAAAGCTAATAAATAATATAAATCATCATTATTTTTTGGAAATATCCCAACTATACTTTGATCGAAAACACGATTTTTCATGATTGAAGCTTTTATTCTTTTACTTTTTAACATTGGTACTGCTATACCAGTTTTAAAATAAAAACTGCTATTTTGGAATCTTGCTTTCTTATCACTGTTATAAAAGCTAATTGTCTCCTGATCCCATTTTACAAACCATTCATCTCCAGGCTGTTGATAAGCTATTCGTATGGCCCCCTTTATAATAGGTATATATTTTTTATCATTTAGCCCTTTAATACTAGCATGATTGAATTCAATTTCATTGTTTTTAATAACTTTATAATTTTTCGAATTCCTTACATTTTCATCTTTAACTTTCAAAAATTTTTGATTATTACCAGTGTATAAGCCTGTTACACAATCAGCAATATCTCCTAACTTAACTTTATGATCGGTAATAGATTTTTCAATATCGATATTAAAGTGAAAACTACAATTCATATTTAACAAAACATTTTTTTGTTGAATTAATTTTGGTAAATATTTACAATTTTTGGAAGTAAGTTTTAATAAGTCTGTCTTATTCTGTAGACAATCAAAAACTTTAATTATGTTCTTCTCTATACACTCTTGTTCTCTTTTTATTGTAATTATAGAAAGATTGCTATAACCAAATGAAATACCAGGAAACCATTTACTTGGAAAAATTGCTATTTCTTCTACAACATAATTTTCCAATAATATTTTTCTAAATTTTTTATGTGAATTTAAAAACAAAAAAGTATCCGGTATTATAAATACTAATTTTCCCTTTTCTCTTAATAGTGATAAACATCTATATAAAAATAAAACATATGATTCCTTGGAGTATATATTTGAATATTTTTTTGAAATAATTTCTTTCACTTTTGAACTGAATTTAGAACCATATGGTGGATTACCAATGATTTTGTCAAATCCATCATCTACCATTTCTCTAAAATCTAGATCTATATCTAGGAGAGTATCTGACTCATACGACTTTACATTTTTTTTATTTTTATATTTTTGATCAATAACTTTTTTTGAATATGGATCAATATCATATGTAGTAATATCAATATTAGGAAAAAAATCTAATATTTTATCTATAAACACACCTTCACCAACGCTTGGTTCAAGGACGGTATCACTTGATTTTAATTCTAATTTTGAAATCATATAATCAGTTATTATATCAGAATTAGTATAATAGGCTTGATAAATTTCTTTCATAAATACTCCTTAGTTATTAACTAAGGAAGTGTATCATATTATTCTTACCAAGTCAAATATTGAATCAATTCATTAGTTTCTAAATAATTTTTAAATTCAACACTAATATCATTTTTCCAATCAATATTAATATCCATCCATTCTTTTAAATTAATACTAGTTAATTTAAAAATTTTATCATATACTTCATCAGAACGATATACCTTCCACAACCCAGAATTCTCTATCACATTTAAATAGCTATTATTTTCTTCTTGGCGGACAAATAAAAGACATGGATATTCTAATTCAGAGTATATTTTAGCAACAAGTAATAATCTATTCACATTACCTTTCTCATTTGAACCAAATCCACTTTTGAAATCAACTACGTATTTCTTTCCACCATGCTCAAAGTGTAAATCTTCTTTAAGATTTATAGCACCACTTTCACTAAAAGACCAAATTTTATTAACTACATTATTTAATTCATTTATTCCTTCAATAGTTAAATTAAATTCTTCTATAAATTTATCTACTACTGATTTATCAAATTTAGTTTTAAAATCTTCAAAAGTTGGAGGATTATAAAATTTAGTATAGCTATTAAAAGAAAATGGAATTTTACAAAACGGCTCCCATATCTCACCGATTCTACGACTAAAACTCATATTATCATATGGCCAAACTGAATTTCTTGCTTCAAGCATAACCACATAATAAGTATAATTTAACATTAGAGTTTTATTTATATCTGATTCAATGGTTTCATCTTTAAGTAAATCATAAAGTTCTTTCATCTTCTTATTTACCAATTTTGAAGCCTCTTTTTTATCATTATACGATTTTCCTTCATTAATAGTAGAACTAATCCCTTGCCGAAAATACTCAAGATATTGATCTTTTAAATTCATATTAAATTTTCTCCTTTTAAAAACACCCCCACAAAAAATTGTGGGGGTGTTTATGGGGAAGTTTACATCACTAACTCCCCAAATAAATCACCTTAACTAATAACGTAAAGGCCATTAGAACTCGGCTTTCAGCCTTAAATAACTTGTAGATGATTATTTAAGAGTAACTGAAGCTCCAGCTTCTTCCAATTTAGCTTTGATTTCTTCAGCTTCTGCAGTTGCAACGCCTTCTTTAACAAGTGCTGGTGCACCGTCAACAAGTTCTTTAGCTTCTTTAAGTCCAAGACCAGTGATTTCACGTACAACTTTGATAACGCCAACTTTTTTGTCACCAGCAGCTGTCAATTCAACGTCAAATGAGTCTTTAGCAGCACCAGCGTCAGCAGCACCAGCTGCAGCAACAGCTACAGGAGCAGCTGCAGTTACACCAAATTCTTCTTCGATAGCTTTTACAAGGTCGTTCAATTCAAGGATTGAAGCTTCTTTAATTTCAGCAATAATGTTTTCAATGTTCAATGCCATTGTTATTTCCTCCAAATAAGTTTAAATTTAATTTTGTTATTTTTTTGTAGCTAGGATACGCTGCGTAGCTTATGATTAAGCTGCGTCTTCTTTGTTGTCTGCAACCGCTTTGACTGCAAGAGCAACGTTGCGCACTGGCGCTTGAAGTACAGAAAGGAGCATAGAAAGAAGTCCTTCGCGACTTGGAAGAGTTGCAAGAGCAACGATTTCTTCTTTTGATGCGACAGCGCCTTCGATTGCACCACCTTTGATTTCAAGTGCGTCAGCGTTTTTAGCAAAGTCGTTCAAGATTTTCGCTGGTGCAATAACATCTTCGTTAGAAAATGCTACTGCAGATGGTCCAACAAAAACAGATGCAAGATCTTCAAGACCAGCTTTTTCAGCTGCACGACGTAAGATTGAGTTTTTAATAACTTTATACTCAACTTCGCTTCCACGAAGCTCACGACGAAGAACTGTATCTTGTTCAACTGTCAAACCACGAGCGTCTACAACGACGATTGATGCAGCAGCTTTCATTTTCTCAGCTACTACGTCAACTAGTTCCGCTTTCTTAGCAATAATTGCTTCACTCATTAGTGTGTTCACCTCCGTAATTATTTTGCTTGGGAAATTTTTCCAAAAGAAAAACGCGCCCAAACCTAGACACGAAAGTACAATACGCTTCTTTTTACATGATACGTTTTGTCCTCGGTAGGATATTTATGAGTCTTGCTCCCCTACTGTCTTAGGCAGTTTTTTCAAACCATTTATAAGTATATCACAAGAATTCTATCAAAGCAAGTATTTTTTAAAAAAATTTTAGTTTTTTCTCAATTCTACTGCCACTTAGAGAAGAATATTTAAATATTTTCTCAGTAAATTGAAAAGATTGGTACCAAGGTATTATAGATTAAGAGCGCATGAAAGATCAACATTAACACATGAAATATGAATGGAGTATTTTCCATGGTTTGAATGTCCTGATTAGATTTTTGACTGTCTAAGAAAAAAGTTAATGACAAGAAAAGTAGGATTATGCCATAAATAATGCTAATGTGATAAAGAATGAGCCCTATGATACTGAAATAGAGGAAACCAAAAATGGGTATCGAGAAAACAATCAGAGCTAAGGAACCAAATGCGATTCTTATTATCGAAATCATTAAGAAACTATAGGCTGTAAATGTAGTAAATTTAGATACTTGGAATCCTAATTTTTTCTGCTTAGATATGTAATGAATGATAAAAATTGGATAAAGAATATCTACCATCTTGACTCTCTATTCTTACTAAGATACTTTACTTTATTTTAACTATTTTTCCTTCAAAATTCAATTTCTATCTTGACGGATAATATTATTTAGTGTACTATACAACTGTATATACACACAAAAAGGAGTTATTATGAATACACAAAAGAAAACCCAATTCATGACTGTAACCGCATTGCTAACTGCTATCGCTATTTTGATTCCCCTGGTAATGCCCTTCAAGATTGTTATTCCACCCGCTTCTTATACTTTAGGAAGCCATGTGGCCATCTTTATCGCTATGTTTCTTTCTCCTTGGATGGCAATCTTTGTCATTATAGCTTCTAGCCTAGGATTTCTCATGGCTGGTTATCCGATCGTTATTGTACTTCGAGCTTTCTCCCATATCTTTTTCGGCACTTTGGGCGCCTTCTATCTACAAAAACATCCTCAAACCTTAGATAATCCAAAATCTTCATTGATTTTTAACTTTGTACTTGGTTTAGTACACGCTATCGCCGAAGTCTTTGCTTGTATTATCTTCTATGCTAGTACAGGAACAGACCTAAAAAAT
This sequence comes from Streptococcus infantis, assembly GCF_047463175.1. Classification (GTDB taxonomy): domain Bacteria; phylum Bacillota; class Bacilli; order Lactobacillales; family Streptococcaceae; genus Streptococcus; species Streptococcus infantis_AC. The sequence continues at coordinate 55,853 of NZ_JASHEJ010000001.1, read as the reverse complement.
ATGTTCTACGTTCTCTTTGTATTGGTTGGTTTTGGAACTATTGTTCATAGTATGATAGACTATTACTTAGCATTAGCTGTTTATAAAGCACTAAAAAAACGCCATTAAGAAAGAGACTATGACAAAAAATAGAAAAGAAACCCTTTTACAACTCTTAAAAGAAGCTCAAAAACCTCTAAACGGACAAAGCTTAGCAGAACATTTTCATGTCACTCGCCAGATTATTGTTCAGGATATAGCTGTGCTTCGTGCAGATGGTGCTCCTATCCTATCAACCAATCGTGGGTATATCTATAAAGAAAACAAAGCCAATTCTTTTGTTCATAAACTCTTTAAGGTCAAACATAAAGAGGAAGATATGGAGCAAGAATTACTTGCTATCGTTGATAACGGAGGACGGGTTCAAAATATCCTTATTGACCATCCTGTCTACGGGGAAATCGAAACCCTCCTCAAACTAAGTTGTAGACGCGATGTGGAGCACTTTTTAAACCAAGTTAAGACGTCTGATTTTCGCCCCCTATCTGAATTAACAGATGGCGTCCATTATCACCTAGTCGAAGCTGAAAACGAACAAGACCTCCTCTATATTGAGAAGGCCTTGGACAAGTTAGGGTATTTGGTAAAGGATTAAAAAGTTCTTTTTTCCCATCCGTCTTCTGTACGGTGACGGTAGAAAAATTCAGACTTGTCTGGAGCTTCCATCATTTCCATCAAAGGTAACATATCATAAGCCAGATCCAAATTTGGAATCTGGTCTTTTTGTACCCAGGACACTTCTCCTTCTTCAGATGATTGTAGAGTACCAGTAAACTCAGTCGCCTTGTAACAAAAGACAATATAACGCTCACCTGTATCTAAGGGCCAATTTTTAATGCCAACAAGTTGAGGATTTCTGATAGTTAGACCTGTTTCTTCATAGATTTCACGAATAACAGACTCTGTAAAGGCCTCTCCGTCTTCGACATGTCCTCCTGGAAAGGCATAGCCAGACCAGCGATTGCTTTCGGGTGATCGATACTGCATAACCACGCGCTGCTTTTCTAGATCTTCAATCATACAAATATTGGTAAGAACGGTTAATTGTGCTCGAGACATAGGACTCACTTTCTAATCTTTAATTTTCTATCTTATACTTAACTTTAGATTTCATAATTAAAGGATTAACTAAGTCATGATATTCATGGATTTCATGGAGTAAGGAACCTCTGATGATTCTAATTTCATTATTTTCTTTATTAACGTAGTAGTCTATATTGATTGGCATAGATGAATCTGGAACCATGGAGAAAAAGAAAAATATCACGAACCAGATTATGAGAGCAAAGAATCCGCTAAGAGCTTGAAAAATCAAATGATGCCATTGAAAGATTCTTGTTTTATAAAAGATGGTCCATGGATGAATAAATAGGGTTAAGCAGAGACCAAAAAACCAGATATTCCACAAAACTGGGGTAAAAGCTAAACCAAATAAACCTAAGACAAAATGAATTAAGGCAAATACCAAGAACAGTAAGTAAAGAATCCTAAATATAGTTAGATGTTTTCTCATAATTAACTCCTTTTATTTTCAATAAATTTCATAAACAAAATCGTTAAAGCAGCTACAGTAAAAAAGATTAGATAGGTTGCTATAGGAAACCAAATATAGCGGTGATCTAGGGATAAGAGAGAAGGTAAAATCCCTTTACTGTTTTTTCCGCTAATTCCAATAAAGAGATGGACTATTAAACCGATACTATTAAGATAAATAAATAAATCTGCAAATCTTTTTATTGTCATCCTTGCCCCAGACAAGTCTAGGAACCAATAGTCAAATAATCGATATACCAGACAAAAAAGATTTATATATAGTGGAAAACTATAGTTGATATCTCTGTATGGCGACGGAATAGGAAGACTTTCAAAAATTAGATTCAAACTTAGTCCTATTGCTAGGATAATACCGAGGATCAAGAAGAATCCTAAAAATTTATGAGAATCTAGCCAAGAATTGATCTTTTCTAAACTGGATAAATCTTTTTTTCTACTAGTTTTTATTTTACTCTTGTTCATTGTTATACCAAAAAGTAGAATCACTCGTCTTTCATAAATATTTTTTAATTAACGATAAGGAATCTTCGAACTTTCTATCTTTATATCAGGATTAGCAAGTTTGAGATAAGGAGCAATATAGTCTGCATCCGTAACCTTTGGACCTAGGATAACCTTCGAATATTTTAAAGGAGCCAGATTGATGTATACAAATAAATCATATCTGCCATTGTCTTTCGAGCTTAACACAATATACTTTCTAAAATCTTTATAGTTAACTTTATCAAAAACTTCTAACCCAATTTCTTCTTTCTTAAAGTACTTCTCATTTGATGAATCATTAGCATCTCTTTTAATAATATTTTGTATAGCTGTATCATCTAAATTAATTAAAATACGATACTCCATTTCATACTCATAGTCTTTAACTTTGAAAAGGTAAGAAATCTTCTTCAATTTCTCAGCAAAACTTATCAATTCTTTTTCAGCTTCCAGGTCTTGCAATTTTTCAAATAGCTGTTTTAAATCATCAAGAGATTTACCAACATCTGTTTCATCTTTATTCTCTGACAATAAATCTAAATAATGAACTTTAACAAACTCTATCGATTTATGAGCAACTATATCTTCAAGATAAGACAGATCATATTCAAGAAATGCTCCCTGAGATGAATCTGCATATTCCTTCCACATTGGTAAACTATCAGATACCGTGGTTAGAGAAGATATAAAAACATTGGAAGTTTGATATTGTTTGAAAAACGTATTATCTATACCCAAATAATCATATATTACTCTTCCTTCCATCGGGTCATTTAACTGTTTTAGATTAGTAAGTCGTAAAAATGGAGGGTGAATTTCAGAATTATTTTCATTTTTCCAGTCTGCTTTTATAAGAAAATTTGTTAAAGTATCAATCTTAGTATAATGTCCAAAGGAACCTATTTCTTTCAACTCTTTTGCATCAACAGTCAATTTAGAACGAATATAGTATATAATCTTGTCCGCTTGTTCTAAAAGTTGTTCAGCATCAAATGCTGAGATAGATTCTGGATCACTTTTCTCATTTAAATAATCGTTATCATATTTCTCAATTATCTTAATAGCTTGATTTCGGATGATATCCGAATCATTTTCTTCTTCTATCTTTCGAACAACATCAATCGAATTTTTAATTACGTCATCAAAGTGTCTTGATACAAAATCCAAGTATTTCTCAACATAATTAGATTGAGGGTTATTGAAATAATATTTATTAATTTTTTCGAGATGTTCATTTTTAAAAACAGATACCATCTCATCTAATTCAAAATACCAATAGTCAATTCTCTCAAAATCAATATCTTGGAATATAAAACTTATAAATGATTCTAATTCCCTCTTAAAATAGATTCTTCTTTCTTCTGGTAAACTATTTTGTCTAAATAGTTGAACAAAAACTGAAAATATGTCCGAAATACGGTATTCTACATGCTCTAGATTTTCTTTTAATATTAAATCAAGGATTTTAAAGAAATAACTATCATTTTCAAACAGTTTAGAATATTCTTCATATCTTTCGATTTCAAATAAATAATAATAAAGAGAATCTAAATACCTAGAGCATACACGCCAACTATATACTTGTGAATTATTTGATAGTATTTTATTTATGGATTCTAAAATCTTCTTTTGGATAATTTTATCAATATTCTCTTCAAAATCTCTAAAAATATAAAGAACAGGTTCAACATATTTCAATTGTTCTTCTTTGGATAACTCTAAATATTGATTAGTAAAGTTTTCAAGTTCGTATTTCAGTTTATTTTCGTCCAACGAGTCAAAATGATTCTTTAATTCAGATTCACTAAATTCACCTGTAAAATAATTTAACTTTTCCATTTTATCTCCTTCAAAAACCTACCCAAGCGCCTTGACTTCCAACATCATATCACGAATCTGAGCTGCGAGTTCAAAGTCAAGCACTTCGACTGCTTCTTGCATTTGTTTTTCGAGTTTTTTGACGAGTTCCTTGCGTTCTTGTTTGTTGAGGCTATTGATATCGACTTCCTTGTCCTCTTCCTTGGCAACTACCTTGGTTACAGAGATCAGGTCACGGATTTCCTTCTTAATAGTTTGTGGAATAATACCGTGTTCTTCATTATAAGCCATCTGGATTTTACGACGACGAGCTGTTTCATCGATGGCGCGTTGCATAGACTGAGTCATAGTATCAGCATACATGATGACATGCCCCTCGCTATTACGGGCAGCACGACCAATAGTCTGAATGAGTCCACGCTCATTACGAAGGAAGCCTTCCTTGTCGGCATCAAGAATAGCAACTAAACTTACTTCTGGAACATCTATCCCTTCACGAAGGAGGTTAATCCCAACTAAGACATCAAAGACTCCCAAACGCAGGTCACGGATAATCTCTGTTCGCTCCAAAGTCTTGATATCCGAGTGCATGTATTTAACCTTGATGCCCATTTCTTTGAAATAGTCAGTCAAGTCTTCAGCCATTTTCTTGGTCAAGGTTGTAATAAAGGTACGCTCGTTCTTTTCAACACGGGCATTGATTTCACCTAAGAGGTCATCAATTTGTCCCATAGTCGGACGCACTTCCACTTCTGGATCCAAAAGACCAGTCGGACGAATGATTTGCTCAATAACGGTGTCAGTCTGATCGTGTTCATAATCACCAGGTGTCGCTGAAACATAGACAATCTGGTGAACATGACTTTCGAACTCTTCACGACGAAGGGGACGGTTGTCTAAGGCAGAAGGTAAACGGAAACCGTAATTCACCAACATTTCCTTACGTGAACGGTCTCCATTGTACATGCCCTTGATTTGTCCCATGGTCATGTGGCTCTCATCAATCATAATCAAAAAATCATCAGGGAAGAAGTCAAGAAGGGTGTACGGTGGCTCTCCTTCGCTTCGTCCATCCATGTGGCGTGAGTAGTTTTCAACCCCGTTTGTATAACCCATCTCACGAAGCATCTCGATATCGTATTCTGTTCGCTGTTTCAAGCGTTGCGCTTCCAGGAGCTTACCTTCCTTCTCAAAAATAGCTAACTGCTCCTCCAACTCAGCCTCAATCTTAGCAATTGCTACTTCCATGTGGTCATCATTGGTCACAAAGTGAGTGGCTGGGAAAATCGCCAAATGATCCACTTCGCCCAGAACTTGACCAGTTAGAGCTTCAACTTCACGGATACGGTCAATCTCATCCCCGAAGAACTCAACACGAAAGGCATGCTCATCACGAGAGGCTGGGAAAATCTCCACCACATCCCCACGTACACGGAATCTACCACGCTGAAAATCAATGTCATTACGCTCAAATTGAATATCGACCAATTCATTAAGCAGTTTATCACGAGAAATCTCAAGACCTGGGCGCAGACTTACTACACTATCAGCGTATTCCTTAGGAGAACCCAAACCATAAATACAAGATACAGATGCTACAACGATGACATCGTTACGCTCCAAGAGCGCTGATGTAGCGGAGTGACGAAGTTTATCAATCTCATCGTTGACTGAACTATCTTTTTCGATATAAGTATCACTAGAGGGAACATAAGCTTCAGGTTGATAGTAATCATAGTAGGATACGAAGTACTCGACCGCATTCTCTGGGAAAAATTCCTTGAACTCCCCATAAAGCTGGCCTGCTAGTGTCTTATTGTGGGCAATGACCAAGGTTGGCTTATTAACTTGCGCAATCACTTGACTCATGGTATAGGTTTTCCCTGTACCAGTCGCCCCCATTAAGATTTGAGCCTTTTCTCCACCCTCGATATTATCCACCAACTGCTCAATGGCCTGTGGTTGATCCCCAGACGGTTGGTATTTGGATACAAGTTTAAATTTGTTGTCTGTAATTCTATTTATCATAATAGCCTCATACATATTTTCTATCCTTCTATTTTACCATAAAAAGGAAAGAGTTTCTGTTTCTCAACAGACTACCTCACTTTATTCTATGTTACATCTTCTAACATAGAAATATAAAATATTTGCCGGATTCAATTTTTTCTGCTATAATTTGAAAATACCCTGAAAGGAGACATCACATGAAGAAAAAAATACTAGCATGTTTGCTTATTTTATTTCCTATTTTTTCATTAGGACTAGTAAAAGCTGATACTGAGAAAACAAAGTATGTCATCGCCAGTGACTCATCTTTTGCGCCATTTGTTTTCCAAGACTCAAGCAACCAATACACTGGTATCGATATGGATCTAATCAAGGCAATCGCTGAAGACCAAGGTTTTGAAATCGAGATTACCAATCCAGGTTTTGATGCTGCTATTAACGCAGTCCAATCTGGACAAGCTGACGGTATCATTGCAGGTATGTCAGTGACTGATGCTCGTAAAGAAACTTTTGATTTCTCTGATTCTTACTATACAGCTAATACTATTCTTGGTGTTAAGGAATCAAGTACCATTTCTTCTTATGAAGATTTAAACGGCAAGACTGTAGGTGTGAAAAATGGTACTGCTTCACAAACCTTCCTAACAGAGAATCAAAGCAAGTACGGTTACAAGATTAAAACTTTTTCAGATGCTGCATATATGTATGATAGTTTAAATACCGGTTCAATTGATGCCGTTATGGATGACGAACCTGTTATTAAATACTCTATCAGTCAAGGACAAAAGTTAAAAACACCTATCGCAGGTACTCCAATTGGCGAAACTGCTTTTGCTGTTAAAAAAGGAAGCAATCCAGAATTGCTAGAGAAATATAACAAAGGACTTGCAAACCTTAAGGCAAACGGAGAATTCCAAAGAATCCTTGATAAGTATCTAGCTAGCGATTCTACTACTACAAGTTCAACCGCTGATGAAACAACTATCTGGGGCTTGTTGAAAAACAACTACAAACAACTTCTCAGCGGACTTGAAATTACCCTCTCATTAGCACTGATTTCATTTGTAATTGCGATTTTCATCGGAATTATCTTTGGTATTTTTAGTGTCAGCCCTTATAAATCACTCCGTTTGATTTCAGAGATTTTCGTTGACGTTATCCGTGGTATTCCACTCATGATTCTCGCAGCCTTCATTTTCTGGGGCATTCCTAACTTTATCGAATCTCTTACAGGTCAACAAAGTCCAATCAACGACTTTGTCGCTGGTACTATCGCACTTTCCCTAAACTCAGCTGCCTACATTGCTGAAATCGTTCGTGGTGGTATCAAGGCCGTACCTGTTGGACAAATGGAAGCCAGTCGAAGCCTTGGTATTTCATATGGAAAAACCATGCGTAAGATTGTCTTGCCACAAGCAACCAAGCTCATGCTTCCAAACTTCGTCAACCAATTTGTTATCGCTCTTAAAGATACAACGATCGTATCTGCAATCGGTCTGGTAGAACTCTTCCAGACTGGTAAGATTATCATTGCTCGTAACTATCAAAGTTTCAAAATGTATGCAATTCTCGCAGTCTTCTACCTTGTGATTATCACTCTTCTAACTAGACTTGCAAAACTCTTAGAAAAGAGGATTCAATAATGGCAAAATTAAAAATTGACGTTCATAACTTACATAAACAATATGGTAAAAACAAAGTCCTTAAAGGAATTTCAGCGAAATTCTATGAAGGAGATGTTGTTTGTATCATTGGACCTTCTGGTTCAGGTAAGTCAACTTTCTTGCGTAGCTTAAATCTCCTCGAAGAAGGAACAAAAGGAAGCATCACAGTTAATGGCTATGATTTGACGGATAAAGCAACCAATGTAGACCATGTTCGTGAAAATATAGGAATGGTGTTCCAGCACTTCAATCTCTTTCCACATATGACCGTATTGGAAAATATCACTTTTGCTCCTGTAGAACACAAGTTAATGACTAAGGCTGAAGCTGAAAAATTGGGTATGGAACTCCTCGAAAAAGTTGGGCTTGCTGACAAGGCCAATGCCAATCCTGAAAGTCTATCCGGTGGTCAAAAACAACGTGTGGCTATCGCTCGCGGTTTGGCTATGAATCCAGATATCATGCTCTTTGACGAACCAACTTCTGCCCTTGACCCAGAGATGGTCGGCGACGTTCTTAACGTTATGAAAGAATTGGCTGAACAAGGTATGACCATGATCATCGTAACCCATGAAATGGGATTTGCTCGTAAGGTTGCCAATCGAGTTATCTTTACAGCAGATGGTGAATTCCTAGAAGATGGTACCCCTGATCAAATCTTTGATAACCCACAACACCCTCGACTAAAAGAATTTTTAGACAAGGTTCTCAATGCTTAAAAAACTGCAAGGTAAACCTTGCAGTTTTTTTCTCACTTGTATTTGAATTTTGGATTTTTTAGAAAATTATGATAAAATAAAGGGTATGAAAATGGGGATTCCTCATGCCTAGGATATCTAGGAAAGTAAATAGAAATTAGGTAGCTGGATGTCATCTAAAGTTATTGTTACAATTTTTGGTGCTAGTGGAGATTTGGCTAAACGCAAGCTTTACCCTTCACTCTTTAGACTTTATAAATCAGGTAATCTTTCTGATCATTTTGCTGTTATTGGAACTGCTCGTAGACCATGGAGTAAGGAATATTTCGAATCTGTTGTTGTCGAATCTATTTTAGACTTGGCAGATAGCGCAGAAGAGGCTCAAGCTTTTGCTAGTCACTTCTACTATCAAAGTCACGATGTTAATGACACTGAGCACTATATCGAATTGCGCAAGCTTCAGGCTGAGTTAAATGAAAAGTATCAAACTGAACACAACAAGCTTTTCTTCCTCTCAATGGCACCACAATTCTTCGGTACCATCGCCAAACACCTCAAGTCTGAGCAAATCGTTGACGGTAAAGGCTTTGAACGTTTGATTGTTGAGAAACCTTTTGGTACAGATTATGAAACTGCAAGCAAACTAAACGAAGAGCTTCTAGCTACTTTTAACGAAGAGCAAATCTATCGTATCGACCACTATCTTGGTAAGGAAATGATTCAAAGCATTTTTGCTATTCGCTTTGCCAATATGATTTTTGAAAATGTTTGGAATCGTGAGCACATCGATAACGTTCAGATTACCTTTGCAGAGCGTCTCGGTGTTGAGGAGCGTGGTGGCTACTATGATGAGTCTGGTGCCCTTCGTGACATGGTTCAAAACCATACCCTACAGCTTCTATCACTCCTTGCTATGGACAAACCTGCAAGCTTTACAAAGGATGACATTCGCGCAGAGAAAATCAAGGTCTTCAATAACCTTTACCACCCTACAGATGAGGAACTTAAAGAGCACTTCATCCGTGGTCAATATCGTTCTGGTAAAGTTGATGGCATGAAATACATCTCTTACCGCAGCGAACCAAATGTCAACCCAGAATCAATGACAGAAACCTTTGCATCAGGTGCATTCTTTGTAGATACTGATCGCTTCCGTGGTGTTCCTTTCTTCTTCCGTACAGGTAAACGCCTAACTGAAAAAGGAACACACGTAAACATTGTCTTCAAACAAATGGATTCTATTTTCGGAGAACCACTAGCGCCGAATGTGCTTACCATCTACATTCAACCAACTGAAGGATTCTCTCTCAGTCTTAACGGTAAAAAGGTTGGGGAAGAGTTTAGCCTCGCACATAATTCGCTTGACTACAGAACTGATGCTACAGCTACAGGTGCTTCACCAGATCCATATGAAAAACTGATCTATGATGTTTTGAACAATAACTCAACAAACTTTAGCCACTGGGATGAAGTGAGTGCATCATGGAAATTGATTGACCGTATCGAGAAGCTTTGGGCTGAAAACGGTGCTCCACTTCATGACTATAAGGCTGGTAGCATGGGACCACAAGCCAGCTTTGATTTACTTGAAAAATACGGAGCCAAATGGACATGGCAACCAGATATCGCCTATCGTAAGGATGGTCGACTAGAATAATCAAAAACAATCCTGCAAGAATTCTTGCAGGATTATCTTTTATATCAAACCTTCTAAAAGGCCCTTCATAAAGTTCTCAGAGTTGAACTCACCGATATCATCGATTTTTTCACCAAAACCAATCAATTTAACAGGGATATTGAGTTCTTCACGGATAGCAAGAACAACACCACCTCGGGCAGTTCCATCAATCTTAGTCAATACAATCCCTGTAACAGGAGTAATTTTTGAAAACTCTTTAGCTTGTACGAGAGCGTTTTGCCCTGTTGAAGCATCCAAAGCTAGGAAGGTTTCATGAGGGGCTTCTGGTACGACACGTTTGATGATGCGACCAATTTTTTCCAACTCAGCCATCAAGTTTTCTTTGTTTTGCAAACGACCGGCTGTGTCAATCATCAAAATATCAATACCTTCTGCTACTGCTCGCTCCATACCATCAAAGACAACGCTGGCTGGATCGGCTTTCTCAGGACCAGTTACAACAGGAACATCTACACGACGACCCCATTCTGCTAACTGAGCAACCGCACCCGCACGGAAGGTATCAGCAGCAACAAGCATAACCTTTTTACCAGCTTGTTTGTAGCGATTAGCTAATTTACCAATTGAAGTTGTTTTCCCGACCCCATTAACTCCAACAAAAAGCATAACCGTTAATCCATCTTGGAAGTTAATATTTTCATTATATATGCCGTCCTTTTCGTATAGCTCCACTAATTTTTCGATGATAACACGACGAAGGGCATTAGGTTTCTTAGCATTCTCAAGCTTGGCTTCATAACGCAATTCTTCCGTAAGATTTGAAGCTACCTGCACACCAACGTCACTCATGATAAGTAGCTCTTCTAGTTCCTCAAAGAAATCTTCATCGACTGAGCGGAAATTTGCAAAGAAAGCATTCAAACGGGCACCGAATCCTGTACGAGTTTTCTTAAGACTACGGTCATATTTTTCTTGTTCAGTCTCTTGGACTTGAGGAGTTTCTTCGATTACTAGATCCTCTTCCTCTTCTTCAGAAGTGTCTAATTCCGTTTCGTCTGGTTGAACTTGATCAGATTCTTCCTCGTCACTATCACTTGAAGGCACTTCTTCGACTGTTGACTCAAATTCTTCTGCAACAAATTCCACTACTTCTTGAGAGCTGGCTTCAGTTTCTTCAACTTCTGTTGACTCTGACTCTTCCTGACAACAGTGACACTCAGTTTCTTCTTCAAGCTGAATTTCTTCCTGAGGAGTTGCTATTGGTTCAACTGTTTCTGTAGTAGTTTCTGCTACTGGTTCTTCCGACTCACTAGCTTCTTTAGAATAAGTTTTCTCAAATTCTGAACTTTGGTCGATTTCTTCAGTATTTTTCGCTTCAACTTCTTCAGTTCCAAGTGCTTCAACTTCGTCGCCAGATTCTGTCAGATCCAAGTTTTCCAAAGCTTCTTTAACAACTTCTTCGATTTTTGGTTCTTCTTTTCTACCAAATAAACGGTCAAATAATCCCATACTTTAGTTCTCCTTCAGTACATATTTTTCGATGGCCCAGGCAACAGCTTCCTCGTCATTGGTCATAGGGGTGACTACATTTGCAACTTCCTTGACCTCAGGCACAGCATTTTGCATAGCAACACCTAGTCCTGCCCATTCAATCATAGAAAGGTCATTGGCCTCATCTCCACATGCCATCACCTGACTTCGGTCAATTCCTAGGTGGTCAATCAATTTAGCTAATCCAGTAGCCTTATGAACGTTCTTTGGTGACCATTCCAAAAGCATGTCGCGAGATTTAAAAATTTCATAACTGTTAAACAAGTCTGATGAAATGTTAGCAATTGCTGCATCCAGTGGTTCTTGGGCAAAGGCTGTCACACATTTGTTGTAGGTCATCTGACTAGACAAATCTTCAAAGTCAATTGGAACAAAAGTCAGAGCAGGATTAAATTTAGCATACAGACTCTCTTGATCTGATTGAATTTGGTAAACGGTTCCTTCTGAAATGGCATCTAAGGGAATATTTAGTTTTTCAGTTTCCTCATAAATGCGTGTCACATCATCAATAGAGAATACTGTCTTATCGAGAATCTCACCTGTATTTTTCTGAACCAATCCACCGTTGAATGTGATAGTAAATTCGTCATCGTGACCATCTGTTCCAAGCTCTTTAAGGAAGAAATCCATAGCCTTGAGGGGACGTCCAGTTGTTAGGACTACCTTGACCCCTTGTTCACGCGCAGCCTTTAAAGTTGCCTTGGTACGATCAGTCAATTTCTTGTCTGTCGTCAGCAAGGTTCCATCCAAGTCTAGGGCAATTAATTTAATATCTGCCATTATAACCCCTCCATATAAGCAATAACTGATTGGTCTTTGTGGTGACCGATAACTGTTTCAGCTAGTTCCAAAATCTCTGGACGGGCATTTTCAGGTGCGACTGGGTGACCTACAACTTGCATCATGTGAAGGTCATTGAGATTGTCACCGAAGGCCATCACTTGGTCCATATCCAGATTTAACTTCTTAGCCAATTCGACAATCGCAACTCCCTTGTCCACATAATCAAGGACAATGTCGATAGATTCAAATCCTGTCGTCATAGCCTTAACACCAGGAACATGTTCATTAACCCAAGCTTCGCCAGCTTCTACTATCTTTTCTGTAAAGTTAGTTGTGAATTTGAAAATCTCATCGGTGATATCTTCAAGACTAGCTACTTTTTGAATATTCTCATTGTAATGATGACTAAACATGAGATAGGTTTCATCAACCGTATCTAGAACATAGCATGCTTTTTTACCTGTCAAGAGCATCTTCTTCTCATCGAAATAAGGTGAAGTCTTTAACTTTTCAAAAGTTGATAGGTAAAAATCTCTAGGCATGGTCGCTTCATAGAGGTCTTGTCCATGAAAACGAACGAGACTCCCATTTTCGGCGATAAAAATAATCTCATCTTTGACATCCGCAAAATGCTTTTCAAGCGACAAAAGACCACGACCAGAAGCTACAGCAAAGTAAATTCCTTTTTCTTTATAAGAATGGAGGAGCTTTTTTAAGCGCTCCATATCAAATTGGCCAGCTTCATCCAAAAAAGTCCCGTCCATATCAGTTGCGACTAGTTTAATCATAAATACTCATATTCTCCAGTTATAAATCTATCTTCTATTATACCATAGAAAAAGGAAATAGCGCCTAATCCATATAAGATTAGACGCTTGATTAAATTTGTAATTTATAAAATATTTATCAATCTAGTGATTGAACTTTACTCTATCAATTAATTCCAAGTCTTTTTATCCATATTTGGCAAAGAGAGCTTAAACTTAATAATACAGAGTCGAATCACAAAACCTACAATTGAGAGAATGATAAAAGCAGTTATTCTTGGAAAGTGGAGGACAAAGGCCAACCAGTAATAAATAACGCCAATTACAAAAGATAAAAGGGCATAGATGTCCTCTTTTAGAACACTTGGGACTTCATTAATCAAGAGGTCTCGGATAATACCACCGCCAGCACCTGTTAAACAGGCCAAAATCCCTGCAGACATCAAGTTCAATTTACTATCAGCTAAGGCGGTAGCTCCAATCAAGGAAAAGATGATTAAGCCAATCGAATCAAAGATGAGATAGGCTTCTCTCAGCCACTTATAGAATTTTTTTTCTTGACTAGCATTGGCTTGTTTTGATGTCACAAAGGCATACATAATAACAGCTACAAGAATAGAGACATAAATCGGTCCAGGATCTGCGAGAGCGGAGGGAAAACGACTGATAATAGAATCTCTTAAAATACCCCCGCCTACTGCTGTTACAATTGCCAATAAACTAATTCCAAAAATATCTAAACGTTTACCAAATCCTTTGATGGCTCCTGACGCCGCAAAGGCTATAGTCCCAATATAATTACAAATCATTAGGAATAGGTCAAAATCCATGTAAGCTCCTCAACTTATTTTTGTAACCTTTCTGACTTCTTGAAGGTCATTCTAAATACTTTAGCTTGAAATGTTATATTGAAAACAAACTAAGCATCCATATTTTCTAAATCTTTTAGTTTGACAGAGACAATCTTAGAAACACCAGATTCTTGCATAGTTACACCATAAATAGAGTCTGCGGCTGCCATGGTTCCCTTACGGTGGGTAACAACGATAAACTGGCTATCCTTGTCAAATCGGTTAAGATAATCCCCAAAGCGTTTAACGTTAGCTTCATCGAGTGCAGCCTCTACTTCATCCAAAATAACAAATGGAATGGTCTTGACACGAATGATTGAGAAGAGCAAAGCAAGAGCTGACAAGGCCTTCTCTCCACCACTCATGAGGTTGAGAGATTGGATTTTCTTTCCTGGCGGTTGAACAGAGATTTCAACACCTGCTGTCAATAAATCTCCCTCGGTCAGGATTAGGTCCGCTTGACCACCACCAAACATCTGCTTGAAGGTTACTTTGAAGGATTCACGAATAGCTTCAAAGGTTGATTTAAATCGTTCCTTCACTTCATCGTTCATCTCTGTAATGGTTTCAAGAAGAAGATTTTTAGCCGAAAGAATGTCATCACGCTGACTATTTAAGAATTCCAAGCGTTCGTGAACTTCGTCAAACTGTTCAATGGCATCCAGATTGACTGGACCAAGTGAACGAATCGATTTTTCCAAATCCTTGACCTCTTGTTCAGCGACAGCCAAATCTTCTAACGAATTGGCTTGTTCTAGGGCTTCCGTATAACTAATCTGGTACTCTTCAGTCAGTTGACCTTGAAGATAGCGAAGGCGGTCCGTAATCTTCTCTTTGGTTGCTTCTGCACGTGTTTGCTTACGAATCCATTCTTCATTTTGCTGACGAGCTTGTTCTAAATGACTAGCAATATCATCCAATTGACCTTCAATATCATCCAGCTCAAACTGCTTACGAATAAGCCCTTGTTGAATTTCTTCTTTCTGACTCTTAGCTTCTGTTTCCTGCTTGGTCAAAAGTTCCGTATCAACCTTTTCAAGATTGTCTACCTTTTCTTGGAGAAGGCGTTCGATTTCATCTTGCTCTATATCAAGGTATTCAAGCTCTTTGTTAATCCGTTCAATATCTGCAACTTCATAACGCTTTTGCCCTAACATTTCTGTCTTGCGAAGCCGCTCTCGAGAAAGTTTTTCCTGTAAGTTTTGGTAACGTTCTTGAATCGCATTTTTATTGGACTTGATTTCTTCAATCTCAGACTCCAGCTTTTGCTTTTCAGTTGCGATGATTGAGAGACGTTCTTGGCATTTTTCTTTTTCAGCTTGCCAATCTCCACCTCTTAGATTGTTTAATTCTTTTTCCTGAAGTTCTAAAAGCGTTTCGAGTTCTTCGACTTGTTGGCAAGTTTGTTGATAAGCCAGATATAAGCCCTGCTCCTCGATTCGAGCTT
The DNA here is from genome assembly GCF_047463175.1 of Streptococcus infantis. Lineage (GTDB taxonomy): Bacteria > Bacillota > Bacilli > Lactobacillales > Streptococcaceae > Streptococcus > Streptococcus infantis_AC. The sequence continues at coordinate 40,549 of NZ_JASHEJ010000001.1, read as the reverse complement.
GCTCTCCTTGAGACTTAATAGTTTCCAAAGTTTGACTAAGTTCATTCAAGGCTACTTGAACTGACTTCAGATTTTCTTCCTCTTGACGAAGAAGCTTTTCTTCTTGAGCAATTTCTTTTTGCAATTGCTCCAATTCAGGCTTGATGAAAATACTGTTATTTTGACGATTGGCACCACCAGCATAAGAACCACCTGTTCGTAATTCTGTACCATCTAGCGTTACCATTCGAACCTGATAACGTACCTTGCGAGCTGCATCACGCGCATGCTCTACCGTATCAAAGATTGCTGTTGTAGCTAGCAAGTTTTTAAATATAGCTTCATGCTTGGCATCAAAAGTAACCAATTCATCTGCCATTCCAAGAAAACCTGGACTTGAGGCAATCACATCTTGGTTCTGACCTGAAATGCTACGAGCCTTGATGGTTGTCAAAGGTAGGAAGGTCGCACGACCAGCTCGGTTTCGTTTAAGGAAGTCGATAGCCTTAGTCGCAGCCTGTTCATCTTCAACGATGATATGTTGGCTACTTGCCCCGAGGGCAATTTCAAGAGCTGTTTGATAACGAACATCAAAAGTTAAATGTTCACTGACCGCTCCGACAATACCGCTCAGGCGATTTTTTTCTTGTAGAACACTCTTAACACCCGCATAGAAATTACTATGGTTTTTAAGAATGTTTTCCAGACTTTGCGCCTTGGCCTGCTTGTTTTTCAGACTATCCAAACGGTCAAAAAGTTGATTTTGTTGACTTTGATAAGCCTGCTTTTGTTCTTCTTCCTGTTTAGCATTCGTCTGATAGTCAGCAAGCAAGGTCTGTACTTTTTCTTTTGCTGATTTAAGAGCAGTTTCTTGCTCACTAGCCTTAGACTTAGCAGAAGCTAATTGTTCCTTCAAGGATACTAATTGTTCTTCTTGCTTTTGAGTCTGTTGGCGACTATTTTCAAGGTCATTCTCAATCCGTGTCAACTGGTTAGAGACATCCGCTTCTTCCTGCAAGAAAGCAACAAAGCGCTCACGCAGTTGCTCAATCATTTGATCAGGATCATCAGAAAATGCTTCTAACTCAGCTTCTAAACGATTGAGCTCCTTGGTATTGACTGCTAGATTTTCTTCTAACTGACTGAGATTTGCTTCTTTTTCTTCCTTCTCTTGAATAAGAGCATTTCTCTTTTCATCCAAACTAGCTAAACGAGCTTGAGCCTCTTGTTGATTGAGAGCAACCTGCTCTGTCTCCAGTTTAGACAAGGCCAATTTCCGTTCTAAATCACTGATTAGAGCAGTCAAATCCATCAAACTAGTTTGATCTTTAGCCATCTCTGCTTGTAAATCTTGTCTCTGCTTCTTGAGAGATTGATTTTCAAGTTCTAGTGACTCGCGTTTTTGATAATAACTAGTCAACAGTTCTTGGACTTGGCTTAATTCTTCTTCTGTTAGATCCAATTCAGCCTTATTGGCTTGAATTTGTGCAACTAAAACATCTAAGTAGATGGCTTTACGCTGACCGTCCAAGTCCATGAATTTACGAGCTGTTGTTGCTTGTTTTTCTAAGGGCTTGATTTGATTGTCTAACTCATAGATGATGTCTTCCAAGCGGTCTAAATTGTCTTGAGTTTGTTGCAGTTTACTTTCCGTCTCTTTACGACGAGTTTTATATTTTAAAACTCCAGCTGCTTCTTCAAAAATAGCGCGGCGTTCCTCAGGCTTAGAGTTAAAGATTTCTTCGACCTTCCCTTGAGAAATAATAGAGAAGGAATCACGTCCAAGTCCGGTATCTAAGAAAAGATCATGAATATCACGAAGACGGACTTTTTTCCCATCAATCTTGTATTCACTATCCCCAGTACGATAGATATGGCGCTCCACCTTGATTTCCTGTCCTTCATCCTTGATGAAACCGTCCTGATTGTCTAGAGTAACAACTACAGAAGCATAGTTTAATGGTTTTCTACTTTCTGTTCCTGCAAAGATAACATCTGGCATCTTCCCACCACGAAGACTTTTGACACTGGATTCCCCAAGAGCCCAGCGTAAACTCTCTGTTATATTAGATTTTCCAGAACCATTGGGTCCTACAACTGCTGTTACTCCTTGGTCAAAAACAACCTTGGTTTTGTCAGCAAAGGACTTGAACCCCTGAATCTCAATTTCCTTTAAATACATGAATCCAGTCCTTCCTCAACTGCATTTTTAGCGGCTTCTTGTTCGGCCAATTTTTTAGATCGTCCTTGACCCCTACCTAAACTTTGACCCTCGACAAGGACTTCAACCTCAAACATCTTATCGTGGGCAGGTCCGATCTCTGAAATCACCTGATAACGAATATCAACATCACCATTGACTTGAAGTAATTCTTGGAGGTGGGTCTTGTAGTCTTTAATCATCTCAAAATCACCAGCCTCAACCTTTGGAATCATGACATGGTAGATAAACTCTTTTACCGTAAGTAGATCCTTATCTAAAAGCAGGGCACCCAAAAAGGCTTCGAAAGCATCTCCCAAGATGGTATCTCGATTACGGCCTCCAGATTTTTCCTCTCCCTTTCCTAGCTTGATAAATTGGTCAAACTGGCAATCACGGGCAAAACCAGCCAAACTCTCTTCACGTACAATCATGGCACGGAGTTTAGACAGGTCACCTTCTGGTTTTTTAGGATATTTTTTGTACAGATATTCTGAAATCAATAATTGCAGAACAGCGTCTCCTAAAAATTCCAAGCGTTCATTGTGTGAAATTTTTAAGAGGCGGTGCTCATTGGCGTAACTAGTGTGAGTAAAAGCAGTTTCAAGTAATTGTTTATCTGAAAAAACAAGCCCAAAACGTTGCTCTAACACGGTTTCTAATTCTTTCATAAGAACCTCTTTCTAAAACATTATAATACACTCCATTATACCAAAAAATAGAATCATAGTCAGAAAATAACCGTTAAAAGTCCTTTTTCTGACTTGTGTTTAAAATCAATCCATTACTAGCAGTTCAGGCTATTTTTTGGTATAATAAATCTTATGGAAATTGAAAAAACCAATCGAATGAATGCTCTGTTTGAATTTTATGCAGCCCTTTTGACTGATAAGCAGATGAACTATATCGAGCTCTACTATGCAGACGACTATAGTTTAGCTGAAATCGCTGAAGAATTTGGTGTTAGTCGTCAGGCTGTTTATGATAATATCAAACGAACAGAAAAGATACTGGAAGACTATGAGATGAAGCTTCATATGTACTCTGACTACATTGTCCGCAGTCAAATTTTTGATCAGATCATTGAGCGCTATCCAGAAGATGCTTTTCTCCAAGAGCAAATTGTGATTTTAACAAGTATTGACAATAGAGAATAAGAGGAATAAATATGGCATTTGAAAATTTAACAGAACGTTTGCAGAACGTCTTTAAAAATCTACGTAAAAAAGGAAAAATCTCAGAGAGTGATATCCAAGAAGCAACCAAGGAAATTCGTCTGGCTCTTTTAGAAGCCGACGTTGCTTTGCCAGTGGTTAAGGAATTTATCAAGAAGGTTCGTGAACGTGCCATTGGGCATGAAGTCATTGATACCCTCAATCCAGCTCAACAAATCATCAAGATTGTCAATGAAGAGTTGACGGAAGTTCTTGGTTCAGATACTGCTGAGATTATCAAGTCCCCAAAAATCCCGACCATTATCATGATGGTCGGTTTGCAAGGGGCTGGTAAAACAACCTTCGCTGGAAAACTTGCTAACAAACTCAAAAAGGAAGAGGATGCTCGTCCTCTGATGATTGCGGCCGACATCTATCGTCCTGCAGCTATTGACCAGCTTAAAACACTAGGACAACAAATTGATGTTCCTGTCTTTGCTCTTGGAACTGAAGTTCCTGCAGTGGAGATTGTTCGCCAAGGTTTGGAGCAAGCTAAAGCCAACCATAACGACTATGTCTTGATCGATACTGCTGGTCGTCTGCAAATTGACGAGCTTCTTATGAATGAGCTTCGTGACGTTAAAGCTCTTGCTCAACCAAATGAAATCCTTCTCGTCATCGATGCCATGATTGGTCAAGAAGCTGCTAACGTTGCGCGAGAATTTAACGCTCAATTAGAAGTTACCGGTGTCATCCTTACCAAGATTGACGGGGATACTCGTGGTGGTGCGGCCCTTTCTGTTCGTCATATCACAGGAAAACCAATCAAATTCACTGGTACTGGTGAAAAAATTACCGACATTGAAACTTTCCACCCTGACCGTATGGCCAGCCGTATTCTCGGTATGGGGGATATGCTAACTCTTATCGAGAAAGCTTCTCAAGAATACGATGAGCAAAAAGCCCTTGAAATGGCTGAAAAGATGCGGGAAAACACCTTTGATTTCAACGATTTCATCGATCAGTTGGATCAGGTGCAAAATATGGGACCAATGGAAGATTTGCTCAAGATGATTCCAGGTATGGCCAACAATCCTGCCCTTCAAAATATGAAGGTGGATGAAAAACAAATTGCTCGCAAACGTGCCATCGTCTCTTCTATGACTCCTGAAGAACGTGAAAACCCAGACTTGCTTACTCCAAGTCGCCGTCGTCGTATCGCTGCTGGTTCTGGTAATACCTTTATCGAAGTCAACAAGTTCATCAAGGATTTCAACCAAGCTAAACAACTCATGCAAGGTGTCATGTCTGGTGACATGAACAAGATGATGAAACAGATGGGCATCAACCCTAACAATCTTCCTAAAAATATGCCTGGAGGTATGGATATGTCAGCCCTTGAAGGTATGATGGGACAAGGTGGCATGCCTGATATGTCTGCTCTTGGCGGAGCAGGAATGCCTGATATGAGCCAGATGTTCGGTGGAGGTCTTAAGGGCAAAATCGGTGAATTTGCCATGAAGCAATCCATGAAACGCATGGCCAACAAAATGAAAAAAGCTAAGAAAAAACGCAAATAAAAAGGGACTCGCTTGAGTCCTTTTTTTGTTTAGTTATTTCGAAGTTTCTCTAAAGTTTCTTTGAAGATAACTGGAATTTCAGAAGTAAATTCCATAGTTTCACCAGTCCTTGGATGGGTAAAACCAAGCGTCTTAGCATGGAGAAATTGTCCATGTCCCTTTAGGGTTTTACGAGGTCCATAAACCTCATCACCAGCGACAGGATGACCGATATAAGCCATGTGCACACGGATTTGATGAGTTCGTCCTGTTTCCAGTTGCAACTCTAATAAAGAATAGTCACCAAAGCGTTCTAAGACTTGGAAACGTGTCACTGCTGGTTTTCCTTTGGCAGTAACAGCTTGTTTCTTACGGTCTTTTTCGCTACGACCAATTGGCGCCTCAATGACACCTCGGTCGTTTGGAAGATTACCATGAACAATAGCCCAATATTTTCGAAGAGACTTCTTGTCCTTCAATTCTTGAGCGAGCGCCATGTGAGCTTCATCATTTTTAGCAATCATGAGAAGCCCAGATGTATCCTTATCAATACGATGGACAATTCCTGGACGCAACACACCATTGATTCCTGATAAGTCCTTGATATGGTACATGAGGGCGTTTACCAAGGTACCACTGGTATGACCAGCACTTGGATGAACGACCATTCCTTGAGGTTTATTAACTACTGCTACATCCTCATCTTGGTAAATAATTTCTAAAGGAATATCCTCTGCTACATACTCCAAAACCTCTGGTTCGGGAACTTGATAGGTAATGACATCCCCCTCTTGGACCGTATACTTGGCTTTCTTGACCTGGCCGTTGACCAAGACTTGACCTGACTTGATTTGTTCATTGGCGAGACTACGAGACAATTCTGTCAAATCTGACAAAGCCTTATCTAAACGTACTCCGCCTCTTTCAACTTTAATTTCCATTCATTTCCTCTTTTAGCATTGCAAGCAATAACACAACGACTCCTACTGTCAGATAACTATCAGCCACATTGAAAATCGCAAAATTGATAAAGTCTAAGTGAAACATATCAACGACAAATCCTTGGCTAATGCGATCAATGAAGTTTCCCAGACCACCTGCGATAATCAAAATTAAACCAAATACCGTCCAGAGGGAGTCCTCGATATGCTTATGCAAATACCAAATAGCTCCCGCCATAACGACTAGCGTTATAACTGCAAAAAACCACTGTTGATCTTGTAGCATGGAGAAAGCAGCCCCTCTATTTTGCAGATAAGTTAAACTAACCAGATTTGGGATCCATGTTTTAACTTCACCTAGAGCAATATTCTGAACGACATAAGCTTTTACCAATTGGTCTAACACGATTAAGGCTGCTATGAATCCTGCTACTATTCCTCTTTTTTTCATGCTTTCCTCTTCTGATCAAAATACTCTTGCATAACCTCTACGAATAAAGTCCCCGCTTGGCTCAAGTCTACTTCCTCACGTTTCACATAAACCATGCGATTATTGAGATTATCATTTAGTGGAATAACCGTAATTCCGTTGACACTATCGCTATCCAAGAATCCAGAACCAGTCGCATAAGCATTTGTTCTTTCAAGAATTCCATTTAAGGTAGCACGGTCTGTTACGTTAAACATCTGAGAGCTGGCACTTGTATCCACAAAGTTTTCTGAGTAATAGAGATATTCATCCTTTTCTTGTGTGAAACGAACTGTTGGCAAATCAACTAAATCTTCCATAACCAACTCTTTTTTCTTGGCTAACGGATGTCCTTCACGCAGATAGATATGCGTCTGGAAAGGAATCAACTCAATCACTTCAAGTCCTAACTTTTCAACCCGTTGCATGATTCCTTTTTGGTTTTGATTGTTGAGGTAGATAATTCCAATCTCACTATGTCCTTGGGCTACTTCATCCAAAATCTGAACAGTTGTAGATTCAAAAATACGAAAATTCTTATAATCAGGATATTGTTGCGAAAAAGCTGTAATGGTTGGTGGCAAGAAATCATAGTGCTGGCTGGCTATTGAAAACTCATCTTTCTCCTCTTCAGGATTGGCATACTGATTTTGGAAAACATCAAATCCTTTAACCAGATCTTGTGCCTTTTCATAAAATTCCATCCCACGACGTGTAAGAAAAGTTCCTGAACTGGTTCTACGAAAAATCTTGAAGCCAAGCTCTTTTTCCAAGTCTCTTACAGAAATAGATAGACTGGGTTGGCTAACGTACATTTTCTCAGCCGCTTCACGAAAAGTACCACTATTAGCAATAGCTACAACGTAGCGTAATTGTTGAATATTCATGATTTCTCCTTCGATTTCTATCTTATCATTATACCATAAATCAAGCCTATCCAACAAAGGAAAATCATAAGACAGTTACTTCTAAGAAAAGCAAACAAAAAACACCTTTAAAGCTAGACCCAAGATCCAACTAAAAAGGGGTGTTATCAAATGCGATTATTTAGCTGCTGCGTAAAGCTCGTCTACTTTATTCCAGTTAATAACTGAGAAGAAAGCTTTGATGTAGTCAGGACGAACGTTGCGGTATTTCACGTAGTAGGCATGTTCCCAAACGTCCAAGCCCAAGATTGGTTTTTTACCTTCTGAGATTGGTGTGTCTTGGTTTGCAGTTGAAGTCACTTCAAGCTTACCTTCTTTGTTAACAACCAACCATGCCCATCCAGAACCAAAGCGTGTTGTAGCTGCTGCAGTGAAAGTTGCTTGGAATTCTTCAAATGAACCAAATGTTGCATCAATTGCTGCTGCAAGTTCTGCTGAAGGAGCTGTTTTTTCAGGAGTCATCAATTCCCAGAAAAGAGCATGGTTCAAGTGTCCACCACCGTTGTTAATAAGCGCTTGACGGATATCAGCTGGGATAGATTCTACGTCAGCAAGCAATGCTTCAAGGTCTTCACCAATTTCAGGGTGTTTTTCAAGAGCTGCGTTTGCGTTATTTACATAAGCTTGGTGGTGTTTGTCATGGTGCAAATGCATTGTTTCAGCATCGATGTATGGTTCCAATGCGTCGTATGCGTATGGAAGTTCTGGTAAGATAATGGCCATCTGTAATACCTCTTTTTCTTTCTATATAAAGATGATAACGCAATCATCCTATTTTTTCAAGTTATTTGCTCAATTTGACTGACTTGCAATCTGTAATAAGGCCCTCTCAAACAGATAACCTTTCTCGTAAACACCTGTCTTAATTTGATAATCAGCTTGGATAATATAACGAATAGAATTCTGTAGAAAATCCAGGGATAGTCTTCGAGAATCTCGAAGGGCAAACTTGATTTGGTAAGGATTGGGATTACGACCAAGGTAGTTCCCTAAACTGCTGACCATCTGTGATTCTGTCTGACCAGACTCTTGCAATATTTTTACTTGGGTATAGAGTCTAAACTGCCCCAGCATAATGGCAATCAGTTTAATCTCATCTTCTCCCTGTAAGGTCAAGTCCTTGACTAAATCACGTGCCTGATCGATTTTCTTCCCTAAAATCAATTGGGTTAAATCAAAGATATTATCCTGCAAAGTCTTTGGTATGGCTTCAACAATGTCTTCTTCTGTAATGTCACCATTATCCTTGTAGGCCTGTAAGAAGAGTAGATTTTTCTGAATTTCACTGAACTGAAAACCAGACTTGATAAGCAACTGTTCAAAGGAATTTCCATCAAAAGTAAGTCCTTGTTCCTGAGTCCACTTTTGAAAATAGGCTCGCAACTCTTGCTCTTTAGGTTCAAGAGCCTCAAATACTGTCGCATCACGCTTAAGTAATTTGACCAAACGTCGCTTGCTATCTAACTTGCCTTCAGCAAAGATTACTAATTTACTTGAGGGTACAGGATTTTCCAGATAGTCTTCAAAGGCCTTGAGCTCATCATAAGTTAGATAACGTTTTTTAGCAGTTGTAATATCGAGAAAATGATCTAAAATAACAATTTTTTCATCCGCAAAGAAAGGAAGACTGACCAACTCTAGTTCCAAGCTTTTGTAGTCTACTTCTTTCATGTCAAAATAAGCAAAGTTCAAATCTGCAGGATCGTATCCGATTTGCTTTAGAACCTGAGTTTTCATGATGTCGTACTGTCCTTGATCAGCCCCTGTAAACAGGGTCAAACTAGGAAGGTTCGCTAAGGATAGCTTTCGACTTTCTTCTATGGCTAGCATTTATTCTCCTTTCTTGTTAGTTTAGCTTCTATTTAATCCATATAATTCAATTTACCACGGAAATCATCTAGGCTTTGATAACCTTTTTCCACCATAATTTCTTTGAGTTCCTTGGTAATACGCTCAAAAGCACCTACTCCTTCTTTATGAAGAGTAGTTCCTACCTGCACCATGCTAGCACCACATAAGATATGTTCAAAAGCATCACGCCCTGTTAATACTCCACCAGTTCCAATGATTTGAATTTCTGGATTTAAGCGTTGATAAAAGGCATGGACATTGGCAAGGGCAGTTGGTTTAATGTATTCTCCACCAATTCCACCAAAGCCATTCTTAGGACGAATCACGACAGACTCATCTTCGATATAAAGACCATTTCCAATAGAGTTGACACAGTTGACGAATTTGAGTGGGTACTTGTTAAAAATAGCTGCCGCTTGGTCAAAGTGAACAATGTCAAAATAAGGTGGAAGCTTAATTCCAAGAGGTTTTGTAAAGTAGGCAAAGACTTCTGACAAGATACGGTCTGTTGTTTCAAAATCATAGGCAATCTGAGGTTTTCCTGGAACATTTGGGCATGAGAGATTGAGTTCAGTTAAACCACGGAAATCACTTTCTTGCACCTTTTTCAAGATGGTATGAGTTTCCTCTGGAGACATTCCAACTAAAGATAGAAAGAAGGTACGATTTGGTTCCTTTTCTTGCAATTCCAAAAGGTAGTTCAAGTAATAGTCTAAACCATTATTTGGCAACCCCATAGAGTTAATAGAACCAAGTGGAACATCTTGATAGCGTGGTTCAGGATTTCCCTGACGAAATTCCAAGGTTGCAGTCTTAGTGACAAAGGTTCCTGCTGCTGAATTTTTGACACCTTCCAACTCCTCAATTGTCATACAAGCAACACCTGCTGCATTCATCAAGCAATTGTCAAACTCAAAACCAGCGATCTGTGTTTTAGTTGATACCATGATTCTATTCCTCCGAATTCCTTTATATCTCTACTATTATACCATACTTTAACAGGACCCCTTTCATAAAAGTGGGTCTATAAAAAGCTGTGCAGATTCATCTAAAAAAAGGAGCTGATTCAAATTGAAAGAATTTTTAGAAAATTTGTGTTTTTTCCTTTACACTGAAAAATTTTTCTGCTATAATGTCTCATGTAATAAAATATGACAACATAAAGGAGAACGATATGACATCTGCTAAAGAATATATCCAAAGCGTGTTTGAAACTGTAAAAGCTCGTAACGGGCATGAGGCTGAATTTCTCCAGGCGGTTGAAGAATTCTTCAGCACATTGGAGCCTGTCTTTGAAAAACACCCTGAGTATATCGAAGAAAATATCTTGGCACGTATCACTGAGCCTGAGCGCGTGATTTCTTTCCGTGTTCCTTGGGTTGACCGTGACGGTAAAGTTCAAGTGAACCGTGGTTATCGTGTTCAATTTAACTCAGCTGTTGGACCATATAAAGGCGGACTTCGTTTCCACCCAACTGTAAACCAAGGGATTTTGAAATTCCTAGGATTTGAACAAATTTTTAAAAATGTCTTGACTGGACTTCCTATCGGTGGAGGTAAAGGTGGATCAGACTTCGATCCCAAAGGCAAGACTGATGCTGAAGTGATGCGCTTCTGCCAAAGCTTCATGACTGAATTGCAAAAATACATCGGACCATCTCTTGACGTACCTGCTGGTGATATCGGTGTTGGTGGACGTGAGATTGGTTACCTCTACGGTCAATACAAACGCCTCAACCAATTTGATGCTGGTGTCTTGACTGGTAAACCTCTTGGTTTCGGTGGTAGCTTGATTCGTCCAGAAGCAACAGGTTACGGTTTGGTTTACTATACTGAAGAAATGCTTAAAGCAAACAGCAACAGCTTTGCTGGTAAGAAAGTCGTGATTTCAGGTTCTGGTAATGTAGCCCAATACGCACTTCAAAAAGCGACTGAACTTGGTGCAACTGTTATCTCTGTATCTGACTCAAATGGCTATGTCATCGACGAAAATGGTATCGATTTTGACCTTCTTACAGATGTTAAAGAAAAACGTCGTGCTCGTTTGACTGAATACGCAGCAGAAAAACCAACTGCTACTTACCACGAAGGTTCTGTATGGACTTATGCTGGCAACTATGATATCGCCCTTCCATGTGCAACTCAAAATGAGATCAATGGTGAAGCAGCGAAACGCTTGGTTGCTCAAGGCATTATCTGCGTATCTGAAGGTGCCAACATGCCTAGTGACCTTGATGCGATTAAAGTCTACAAGGAAAATGGAATCCTTTACGGACCTGCTAAAGCTGCCAATGCTGGTGGTGTTGCTGTATCAGCTCTTGAAATGAGCCAAAACAGTCTTCGACTTTCATGGACTCGTGAAGAAGTTGATGGACGTCTCAAAGACATCATGACCAACATCTTCAACACAGCTAAAACAACTGCTGAAACATATGGTCTTGGTACTGATTATCTTGCAGGGGCAAATATCGCAGCCTTTGAAAATGTAGCAAATGCTATGATTGCCCAAGGTTTGGTTTAATTCCTAGTAACTATATAACTCCTCACATCTCCTGTGAGGAGTTTTTCTTATTCACAGAAAAATACCTATCCAAATGGATAGGTATTAAATGATTACAATTTACCTGCTACTGCATCCAACAATTCTTGGATTTTCGCTTGGTTACTTCCTCCTGCCATGGCCATGTCTGGTTTACCACCACCACGTCCATCAACGATTGGAGCTAATTCTTTAACCAAGTTACCTGCGTGGATGTCTTTTGTCTTGCTAGCTACAAGGACATTCACCTTGTCACCGATGGCTGCGACCAGAACAAGCACATCAGAGTAGTCTTTTTGCTTCCAGTTATCTGCAAAGGTACGAAGAGCACCTGCATCTGATACTGAAACTTGACTAGCAATGTAACGGTGTCCTTTTGCTTCTTGAACATTCTTAAAGACATCGCCTGCTGCCGCTGCTGCTGCTTTTTCCTTCAATTCAGCATTTTCTTTTTGCAATTGACGGAGTTGTTCTTGAAGTCCTTCAACCTTGTGAGGTACTTCTTTGAGTTGAGGAGCTTTAAGAGTTGCTGCGACTGCCTTAAGTGCATCTTCCTGTTCACGATACGCTTCGAAGGCTTCCTTACCAGTCACTGCCAAGATACGACGAGTTCCTGAGCCAATTCCTTCTTCTTTAACAATCTTGAAGAGACCGATTTCAGAAGTGTTACCTACGTGAGTACCACCACAAAGTTCAACTGAGTAGTCACCAATGGTCACAACACGGACTTCTTTACCGTATTTCTCACCAAAGAGGGCCATAGCTCCCATTTCTTTGGCTGTGTCAATGTCTGTCTCAACAGTTTCCACTGCGATGGCTTCCCAGATCTTCTCATTGACTTGTTGCTCAATAGCGCGTAATTCTTCAGGAGTGACAGCTTGGAAGTGAGTGAAGTCAAAGCGAAGGAATTCTACTTCATTCAGAGATCCTGCTTGAGTAGCATGGTGGCCAAGGATATTATGAAGAGCTGCATGGAGCAAGTGAGTGGCTGTGTGGTTCTTCATGACACGATGACGACGATTGCTATCGATAGCCAAAGTGTATTCTTGGTTTAAAGCAAGAGGAGCAAGAACTTCAACGGTATGCAATGCTTGTCCGTTTGGTGCTTTTTGAACGTCTGTCACAGTCGCTACGACATTTCCTGCAGCATCCAAGATTTGACCATGGTCAGCTACTTGTCCCCCCATTTCAGCGTAAAATGGAGTTTCTGCAAAGATCAGTGATGCAGTTCCTTCTGAAACAGCTTCTACTTCCGCATTGTCCGCTACGATAGCCACTAATTTTGAAGGTAATTGGCTGGCATTGTAGTTGAAGACACTCTCAACAGTAATGTTTTGAAGGGTTTCATTTTGCATCCCCATGGATCCGCCTTTAACAGCTGATGCACGCGCACGTTCTTGTTGCTCTTTCATGGCTGCTTCAAAGCCTTCACGGTCTACAGTCATTCCTGCTTCTTCAGCGATTTCTTCTGTCAACTCTACTGGGAATCCGTATGTATCATAGAGTTTGAAGACATCTTGTCCAGCGATAACTGTTTGGCCTTTTTCTTTCAAGTCTGCTACGATTGTTTCTGCAAAATGCTGACCTGAGTGAAGGGTACGAGCAAATGACTCTTCCTCGCTTTTAACGATTTTTTCGATAAAGTCACGTTTTTCAAGCACTTCTGGGTAGTAGCTTTCCATGATTTTACCTACAGTTGGAACGAGTTTGTAAAGGAAAGGCTCATTGATACCCAATTTTTGACCATGCATAGAAGCACGACGAAGGAGACGACGAAGGACATAACCACGACCTTCATTTCCTGGAAGAGCACCATCACCGATAGCAAATGAAAGCGAACGGATATGGTCAGCGATGACCTTGAAGCTCATGTTTTCGCCATCTTGGTCATAGACCTTACCAGACAATTTCTCAACCTCACGGATGATTGGCATGAAGAGGTCTGTTTCAAAGTTAGTCTTAGCACCTTGGATAACGGCTACCAAACGCTCCAAACCAGCGCCCGTATCAATGTTCTTGTGTGGTAATTCCTTGTACTCGCTACGAGGGACTGCTGGGTCAGCGTTAAATTGTGACAAGACTATGTTCCAGATTTCGATGTAACGATCGTTTTCGATATCCTCTGCAAGAAGGCGAACACCGATGTTTTCTGGATCAAATTCTTCTCCACGGTCGAAGAAGATTTCTGTATCTGGTCCGGAAGGTCCAGCACCGATTTCCCAGAAGTTGTCTTCGATTGGAATCAAGTGACTTGGATCCACGCCCACTTCGATCCAGCGGTTGTATGAATCTGTGTCATCTGGATAGTAAGTCATGTAGAGTTTGTCTTTAGGGAAGTCAAACCACTCAGGACTTGTCAAAAGTTCATAAGCCCAAGTGATGGCTTCATCACGGAAGTAATCTCCGATTGAGAAGTTCCCCAACATTTCAAACATAGTATGGTGACGCGCCGTCTTCCCTACGTTTTCAATATCGTTGGTACGGATAGCCTTTTGCGCATTGGTAATACGTGGGTTCTCAGGAATAATAGTTCCGTCAAAGTATTTCTTGAGGGTTGCTACCCCTGAGTTAATCCACAAAAGCGTTGGGTCGTTTACTGGAACCAAGCTAACAGATGGTTCTACAGAGTGGCCTTTACTTGCCCAGAAATCAAGCCACATTTGGCGGACTTGTGCACTAGATAATTGTTTCATAATGTCTCCTTTTTACTAATTTGATTGACTTTCTAGCATTTCCACATAGTCTATAGCGACACAGAGGGAAATGACTAGGTCAGCATAAGATTCGTCATAGACTGTTACAGTATAGGTAGAGGTTAAATGGAAAAGTTCCTTGGTAATCTAAGCAATCACTTGGTCACGGTCATCCAAAAGTTTAAAATTCAAATCCCAGATATTGCCTTCGATACGAAGACCGAGATTGTCGAACTCATACTTATCTTTGAAGAAAGTGAGCTTCTTTCGAATATAAAAACTATCACCGTTGCTAAGTTGAATCTCAAAGCGTGGCATGAAGGTAAGAATTTCTTTACTAATTCCACTGACTTGTTCACCAACTGCATCGTAGATGGTAAAAGTCTTTGGAATCTTAAAAAATGAACCTTCAACCTGATAGGCGACATTGCCCATTTCATCCTTAATCTCAAAGCGTTCACCACCTAGGCGAAATTTTTGTTTGACAAGAAATGTTCTCATTAGCACCTCCAAAAATAAAAGACAAATCCATATCACGAAGGGCGAAAAACCGCGGTACCACCTTCATTCAATGAACTTGTCATTCTTGATTCTTATGCAATTGTTACAATCGAGTAGCATGATTTTCTATCTTAGATGGCTCGCAGCACCGCCATTTCTCTGGTCTAAGATGGAGAGAAAATCAATTCTCAACTCTCTTATTATAACGTTTTTTTAAGCTTGCGTCAACTGGGAATAATCCTCATTTAAATAACCAACTCCCTATATCCCTGATGACTTTTTCAGGATATATTTTTTCTTACTGCTATCACTCTTTTTATCCCAACTTTTATCCCACATTTTCGAATTGCTAAAGATAGCTACGAAAATATTTGCAAATATAAAGAACCCTATCACCAAATGTATGGAATCAGTTGTTAGATATTGCCGATCCAAGCCATCCTTTAAATGGAATAGTATAATTGTTTGGTCAACAATCAAAAAGGTTGGCCAGTAACTTTTTTTGAAAAAAGTAGACATTTTCATGATTTGTTACCGCTTTCTATTATGATAAGATTAGTATACTACTAGGAAATAAAATAAGCAAATAGGATAGTAAAAATAAATAGCTATACAACTATTCAAAAAACGAACCAGCTTGATTGATTCGTTTTTAGTTTATTTACTCCTACTTCCGATACATCTTAAATTGTAGGAAGAGGTCGCTATAGATTCCTGTCCATTTATGGTCAAATTTTTCATAAACTTCGAGGTGTTTCATTGTATCTGCATCTGGATAGAAGGATTTATCCTCTTTTGTCTCCTCTGGGAGCATTTCCTTAGCAGCATTGTTTGGTGTTGAATAGCCAACATACTCTGCATTCTTGAGAGCATTTTCAGGCTTCAACATGAAGTTGATGAAGGCATAAGCTGCATCTTGGTTCTTGACAGTTTTAGGAATAACCATGTTGTCAAACCAGAGATTGCTTGCTTCTGTCGGCACGACATATTTGAGGTTAGGATTCTTTTCCAACATCTGACTGGCTTCTCCTGAGAAAGTCACACCGATAGCAGCATTATTCTGAATCATGTAACCCTTCATCTCATCGGCTACAATTGCCTTGATATTAGGAGTTACCTCATAGAGTTTATCGACCGTTTGTGATAGTTGTTGAGGATCTTTTGAGTTAAGACTATAGCCTAGTGAGTTAAGACCTAAACCAAGCACTTCACGCGCCCCATCAAAGAGCATAATCGAATCCTTGTATTCTGGGTTCCAGAGGTCATCCCAATGTTCAGGCGCTTCTTCCACCATGGTTTCATTGTAGACAATTCCCAAAGTTCCCCAGAAGTATGGGATAGAGTACTGATTGTTTGGGTCAAAGGACTGGTTGAGAAATTCTGGACCAATATTCTCAATTCCCTCAATCTTACTATAATCTAATGGAACCAAGAGGTCTTCGTCCTTCATCTTATTAATCATGTACTCACTTGGGATGGCAATATCATAGGTTGTCCCGCCCTGCTTGATTTTGGTGTACATGGCTTCGTTAGAGTCAAAGGTTTCGTACTGAACTTGGATTCCTGTTTCTTCTGTAAATTTCTCCAGAAGTTCAGGGTCGATATAGTCTCCCCAGTTGTAGATAACCAATTTTTGGCTATCCCGACTATTGATTTTACTATCAAGATGATAGGAAATTCCCCACAAGACAAGGATAATGGCTAAAATTCCTGCTAAAAATGAATAGAGTCGTTTCATGCTTTCTCCTCCTTCTCACGTGAAATGAAGTAATATCCAACTACTAGGATAATACTAAAGAGAAAGACCAAGGCTGAAAGAGCATTGATTTCTAGCGAAATTCCCTTACGAGCCCGAGAGTAAATCTCGACTGACAAGGTTGAAAAACCATTCCCCGTTACAAAGAAGGTCACGGCAAAGTCATCTAGTGAATAAGTGAAAGCCATAAAGTAGCCTGCGATGATAGACGGCGTCAGGTAAGGAAGCATAATTTCCTTGAACATTTGGAACTGACTAGCTCCAAGGTCATAGGCCGCATGAATCATATCTCCATTCATCTCTTTCAATCGAGGCAAGACCATGAGCACTACGATTGGAATCGAGAAGGCTACGTGACTGGAAAGTACCGTCAGAAAACCAAGTGAAAACTTGAGTTGGGTAAAGAGAATCAAGAAGCTGGCACCAATCATAACGTCGGGCGCAACCATCAAAATGTTATTGAGAGATAGAAAGGCTTCTTGGTACTTTTTACGTGATTGATAAATGTAAATGGCACCAAAGGTACCAATCACTGTCGCAATCAAGGCTGATAGAAAGGCTAGTAAAAAGGTTTGAACCAAGATCAGCATGAGCCTTCCATCTCCAAACATGGTTTCAAAGTGAGATAAACTAAAGCCTGTAAAGCTGTTCATATCATCCCCAGCATTGAAGGCATAACCAATCAAGTAGAAGATTGGCAGATAGAGGACGATAAAAACGAAGGCTAGGTAAAGATTCGATAATTTTTTCATCGTTCTCTCCTTTCCTTAGTCACCCACATAGTGACAAACATGGTCAGGATAAGAACAACACCGATAGTTGAACCCATACCGTAATTGTCGTTAGTTAGGAAGTTCTGCTCGATGGCAGTCCCCAAGGTAATGACTCGGTTCCCCCCAATCAAACGTGTTAACATGAAGAGACTCAAACTTGGGATAAAGACAGATTGAACCCCACTTCTTACCCCATTCATTGACAGAGGGAAGATGACATGGCGGAAGGTTTCCCACTTAGTTGCACCGAGGTCATAGCTAGCATTAATGAGATTATTATCCATATCATCCAAAACGTTGAAGATAGGTAAAATCATAAATGGAAGCTCGATGTAGCTTGCGACAAAGATAAATGAGAAATCTGTAAATAGCAACTGCTGAGAACCGATTCCGATAAATTCTAGGAATTGATTAATAGAGCAATTTTGACCAAAAATTCCGATAAAGGCATAAGCCTTGAGCAGTAGGTTGATCCAAGTTGGTAAGATGATCAGCATGAGCCAGAGTTGACGGTGTTTGAGACGAGTCAAAAAGAGGGCTGTTGGATAGCTAATCAAGAGTGTCACTAGAGTCACAATCCCTGCATAAAGAACAGAGTTGAAGCTCATTTTGAGATAGGTTAAGTTTTGTGACGCAAAATAGGATTTATAGTTTTCTAAACTAAACTGGCCTTCGATGTTGAAAAATGATTGTCCAAAAATCAAGACCAGGGGTGCCAATACAAAGAGTGCAATCCAAAGCATGTAGGGCACTACAAAGAGTTTAGAGGTTGTTTTCTTCATCTCTCTCCTCCTCGATAGCGTTAATCAAACCTGCTTCTTGCTCTTCGATTTCTACGTATTCTTCGATACGAGCATCGAACTCTTCTTCTGTTTCATTGAGACGCATGATGTGGATGTCTTCTGGTTCAAAGTCCAGACCGATTTCCTCACCAACGATGGCCTTACGAGTCGAGTGAATCATCCATTCATTGCCAAGCTCGTCATAGGCGATAATCTCATAGTGAACTCCACGGAAGAGCTGCGTATCAACCTTAACTTGAAGTTTCCCTTCTTCAGGAAGAGTGATGCGCAAGTCCTCTGGACGAATCACGACTTCGACTGGTTCATTTGGCTTCATACCACCATCGACCGCTTCAAATCGTTTGCCATTGAACTCGACCAAGTAGTCCTCGATCATGGTTCCTGGCAAGATGTTTGATTCACCGATAAAGGTAGCAACAAAGTGGTTGATAGGCTCATCGTAGATATCAACTGGTGTACCAGACTGAACGATTTCACCGTCATTCATAACGAAAATCCAGTCGCTCATGGCCAAGGCTTCTTCCTGATCGTGGGTAACAAAGACAAAGGTAATGCCCAATCGTTGTTGCAGTTCACGCAGTTCGTACTGCATGTCTGTTCGCAACTTTAAGTCCAAGGCTGATAAAGGTTCGTCTAATAGGACCAATCGAGGTTGGTTGATGATCGCACGCGCAATAGCTACACGCTGGCGTTGGCCTCCAGATAACCTACGGATAGAACGTTTTTCGTAGCCTTCAAGCTGTACCATCTTGAGAACTTCTAAGACACGTTGTTCGATTTCTTTTTTATCGACCTTTCGCAATCGCAATGGAAAGGCAACATTTTCAAAGACATTCATGTGCGGGAACAAGGCGTAAGATTGGAAGACCGTGTGAACATCGCGCTTATTGGTAGGGATATCATTGATTCTTACGCCATCCAGCAAAATATCACCCGTCGTTGCGTCTAGCAAACCTGCAATGATATTTAGGATGGTTGATTTTCCTGAACCAGAAGCTCCTAGCAGTGTATAAAATTTTCCTTCTTCCAACTCAAAGTTAATATCCTTGAGAACCTTAGTGTCACTATCTTCAAAAACTTTAGAAACGTTTCTGAATTCGATAATTGGTTTTTTCAATTCCTCTAAATTCCTTTTTCTTCGTAAATTAACAGATTGGGACCTTGTAAAATGCTAGCAATGACTGTAAGGAATTGACCCAAACCATATCTAGCGATAAAATCCCAATCTTTGTATAATGTTTAATAATAATGTTATTCGTGTTCACCCAAGATACGAACCTCTCGCTCAAGGGTAACACCAGAATGTTCTTTAACTTTTTCAATGACAGACTCAATTAAGTCTTCATAATTTCTAGCAGTTCCATCAGCTACATTTATCATAAAGCCTGCATGCTTTTCTGAGACTTCGACACCGCCGATACGGTAGCCCTTCAAACCAGCTTCTGAAATCAATTGTCCTGCAAAATGCCCAACCGGACGTTTAAAGACAGAACCACAAGATGGATACTCCAACGGTTGTTTGAGTTCTCGTAAATGAGTCAAGCGTTCCATTTCTTGTTTGATAGTCTCATAATTTCCTGGAGATAGTGCGAATTTAGCTGATAAGACGACTGCTCCAGATTCTTGAATGGCTGAATGACGATAACCAAAGGCTAAGTCTTTGACAGATAAAGTCTCGATTTCACCATCTTTTGTTAAAACCTGACACGATTGCAAGATATGAGCAATCTCACCACCATAGGCACCAGCGTTCATAAAGACAGCACCACCGACGCTTCCTGGAATTCCACAGGCAAACTCAAAACCCGTCAAACTATGACGTAGAGCAATACGAGTCGTTTCAATCAAGTTAGCTCCAGCTTCTACCTCAATTGTATAGCCATCAACTGTGACATTATTTAACTTATCACACATAATGACAAAGCCACGAATTCCGCCTTCTCGGACGATAATATTACTAGCATTTCCGAGAACCATCCATGGGATATTTTCTTGATTGGCAAACTTCACCACACGAGCCATCTCATAACGATTGCGAGGAAAAACCAAGTAATCTGCCTTTCCTCCGACTTTTGTATAGGCATAAGATTTTAAGGGCTCATCGAAACGAATATCGATTCCTTTTAAGGTTTCATTTATTTTATCTAATACAGTCATTTTACTCTTCCTTTTATAAAATACATTCTATTATACCATTTTTAGGAGCATTTTTCGATGATTTGATGAGCTTTTTTATCCATGCAGATAAAAAAGAGGTTAGACCTCTTTTGCATGATTATTTTTTATATAAGATTGTTTTTGTAAAGTATACAAATAGGACAACTTCCACTGCTAACAACCCTTCGACTAGAAGCGGATTTGAAATCCAACCAACCTGAGATAGACTCGGAGCCAAATCAAAGAAGGCATGTAAGCCATAAGCAGTTGCTAGATAAATCCAATTCTTTTGACGAACTGCTTGATAAACCCAGAAAGTGAGACCGATTTGCATAATCAGAGCAAGCACACGCTCAACACCTAGTAAATAAACCTGCCATCCAGATAGAGATTGAACTGTTTCAAGTGTATTTTGGGGAAGGATATTTGCCAAATCTGGATTTGAAGACTCTAATAACGAAAAGAGGATCAAAAGACTAATCAAGCTCCCCACTCCGAGGTAGAGCAATTCCAAGCCACCATGACCAAGTCCATAGGCGAGGGCATCCGAATCTTTCAAAGCTCTCTTCTTCTCTAACCATTTAAAGAAGACAAGGCGCGCCGTTTCTTCAAAGAAAGCTGCCATAGCGATTCCATAAAGGACATATAGAAAAGGATGCTCCTGCATAAGCGAAATGGTTCCATCTTTTTGTGGATGAAGAACGATAAGGTGAACAATTTTCTCCAGTACCTGAGATGAGACAAAAAATGCGACTGCCCCAAGGCCTAAAACTGAAAGGTTAATCTTGTACTTCTTTTTTGAGAACCAAATGGCAGCTATGAGAATTACAAATAAAGCTATCATTGTGATTATTACATGAATTTTCATACTTTTCTCCTTTTATTCAGCCTGATCGATATCTTTTTTCATCTCATCAACATTGAACTTAGCAAAGAGGTACTGACGATCCTGGACAGGGAAACGTTGATCCAACTGATCGACAGCTCCAACCTCTACGATTCCTTCCTTGATGACAAAGTCCATAACGTGACCACCAAAGGTTAGGTCATCTGAGATAAAGTGCAAATGATAGCCTGCAACACTGACACCATGGAAAATTTCAGGTGTCCAGAATCCAACGATAGTCCCAGAGACATTTTCGCAACTATATTCAGGCTGATGAGTCGCAACCTCAGCGAACTTTGTTTCGGATGTTGATTTGGGAATCATGCGAACATGCATGTGTTTAAAATCACCATGAATTTTAATCGAACGGAAAAGATTTTCCCCATCATAGTAGGATTCAATTCGTTTTTCTAGTTCCTTATCAGTCATCTCAAAACGCTGACGGAAAATAACTTCTGCTTGGTGGGGGACAACTGCCGCATAAGGAATCAGTGCGTCTGGTGAAACTTCTACGATTTCAGGCTTATCCCCTGAACCCTTAGCTTGATAGGCTTTCCCATCCAAGACAATCAGTTCTCCATCAATAGAGTCCAAGGTTCCTAGTCCTAAATCCCCATGTTCAAGCAACTCACCAACGGTCATGGTCCCACCGTATAGTCCAGCCATCAAGGCTCCCAAGGTATTGTATTGGAATAATTTAACTGGTTCTTGCACCTTTATCATCTCACTCTTCTTTGAAAATTTACTTACTAAGTATATCACATTTCTTCTTAGAATTGAACGCTGGACTGCCGTTTAAAACTCAATGAAAATCAAAGAGCAAACTAGGAAATCAGCCGCAGTTTGCTCAAAACACTGTTTTGAGGTTGTGGATAGAACTGACGAAGTCGGTAACATACATACGGCAAGGCGACGTTGACGCGGTTTGAAGAGATTTTCGAAGAGTATAACATTGCCAAACAACTAAAAAAAGGGTACAATGTAACAAAATCAAGAGAGGTCTGGAATGAAGCAAGAAAGTAAGTACGAACAAGTTGTTCACTATCTAAAAGAAGAGATTGAATCAGGAAAACTTCAAACAGGAAGTCGTCTACCTTCTATCCGAAAACTCAGTCAAGACTTCCACTGTAGTAAAGATACTGTGCAGCGTGCACTTTTGGAACTCCGATACGAGAAATACATTTACTCCAAACCTCAAAGTGGCTATTATGTTTTAGAACAACAAGCTAGCCACGAAGACCTCGTTATCTCTGTCAATGACGAACATGCTGCTGCCTATGATGATTTTCGTCTTTGTGTCAATGAAAGCTTGATTGGTCGAGAAAATTATCTCTACAACTACTATGAACACCAAGAGGGTTTAGAAGAATTACGAAAGTCTGTTCAGAAACTACTGTTTGACCAAGCTATCTATAGTAAACCCGATCAATTAGTCATGACAACTGGAACCCAGCAAGCACTGTTTATTCTTTCTCAAATTGACTTTCCAGGTAAGAGCCAAGAAATACTGGTCGAACAACCAACCTATCACCGAATGAACCAACTTCTGCTGGCTCAAAATATTCCCTATCAAACCATTGAACGTCGCGTGGATGGCATTGACCTGAAAGAACTTGAGAAACATTTTAAAAGTGGTAACATTAAGTTTTTCTACACCATTCCTCGATTCCACTATCCGCTGGGTCATTCATATTCTGAAGAGGAGAAACGTGCTATCCTTGTTCTAGCAGCCAAATATCAAATTTATATCGTTGAAGATGATTATCTGGGAGATCTAGATCCTAAAATGGGACAAACCTTTCATTATCTGGATCAAAATGATTTGGTCATCTACATCAAGTCTTTTTCAACAAGTATTTTCCCCGCACTTCGAATCACTGCTCTCATACTTCCAAATGTTATGAAAGATGCTTTTGTCTCTTATAAAAACATTCTGGACTATGATAACAACCTCATTATGCAAAAGGCTTTATCACTCTATATTGATAGTCAACTCTTTGAAAAAAATAGAGTAGCAAGATTTGCACTACAAGAGAAAAGTCAAGACTTCATTCATAGGTTATTAAAATCTTATCCCCTTTCCCTACCAAACTATCCTCTCCATGATGGACTTTTGCTTGATCTCAGGAACTATCCTAAGATTGCAAGCCTCAAACATAGCTCTTTAAATCTAGACTTTTTCGAATCGTCCTACATTGAGACTTGCCCTTATCAATTTGCTAAGGTTCCTTTAGAAAATCTTGAAACAACATTAAATTACTTAAAAACAGAGAGTGGGACAGAAATCGGTAATTCGTTAGAATTCGATTTCGTCGTCCCACCTCCGCACAGTTGAGTAAGGCTGTAAAAGCTGATGGAATCAGCGTAGTAGAGCCCACTCAACCACTGCGTCTTGCTTGATAATCCAATGACAATTGAGAGGCTAGGACTTTTGTCCCAGCCTCTGTTATTTTTTATTGCTCTACTTCTGTTAGCTTGGCAGCTTTTTCAAGATATGTTTGATAAGTACCGTCATCTTTCAGTTTTTGAATAACCTTATCAACTACTTCCTTCAAATCTGAGTTGCCTTTCTTGATAGCAACTGCATTTTCTTCGCCTTCTTTCATAGTCAAGCTTACTGTTGCGACAGCCAAGTCAGAATTTTTAGTTGCATAGCTGAGGGCTACTGGCTCGTCCATATGAACAGCATCAACCTTACCTGATTGAAGTTCATTAACAGCTTCACCCATATTTGTCAATGAAGTCAACTGCGCTTTAGGAAGTTGCTCTTTAACCATAGATTCAGGGACAGTTCCTTTTTGAGCTGCAATATTTGCACTTGCTAGAGAATCCAAATCTTTGTATTTTTCAAGATCAGTTTTTCTGATTAGGAAGCTAATCTTGTTCTCATAGTAAGGAATTGAGAAATCAAAGACTTCTTTTCTTTCTTCAGTTGCACTAATTCCCGCAATGGCCAAATATGCTTTCCCTGTTTGAAGACTGGTCAAAACATTATCAAAACTCATGCTGGAAACTTCCAATTTTACTCCAAGTTCATCAGCAATAGCTTGTGCCATATCAATATCAGCACCTACGACTTGGTTCTTTCCATCCACAAGTGCTTGAAACTCAAATGGTGCATAGTCTGGGCTAGTTGCGACCACTAATTTACCTTTTTGTTTGATTGCCTCTACTGCAGACTGTGAACTTGAACTAGACGATTGGCAAGCAACTAAAAAGAAACTTGCAAGAAAACTACATAAGACAAATATCCATTTTTTAAATTTCATAAATAAACAACCTCTCTATAAATTTTGTATAATTATAACTCAATTAAAAATAATTGTCAACATTTTCTTGCGTTTTCCATAGAATATATTTATAAAAAATACAAATTCAATGATTGGTTTATCTATCTATTGGGAAACAATTTTCAAAAAAATCATTTATCATATCTTGATGTTGCTGGTTTACAATTGTGATATTTTGCATGTCCCTGTTATCAAACAACCCTAATTCTAAAGTTTCATCACTCGTAAAAACATTTGTAGAGATCGAAGTTTCAGATGTAACTAAATACAACATTGTAATAACTTGTGCCTCATCACCATTTGGATAACTATCTGAATATTTTGTATAAACATTTAAGAGTTTTTTCACTGTTACTTTCACTCCAGTTTCTTCATAAAACTCTCGCTCTAATGCTTCTACAGCCGATTCACCTAATTCAATAGCGCCACCTGGTAAACCCCAAGTTCCTTTGTCTGCTCGTTTTTGTAATAATATTTTTCCTGATTGACTTAAAATTCCACAAGTAAAATTTAAAATAATTTTATCTTTTCCAACTTTTTTTCTTATACTCTGTATATAGTTCATTATTCACCTCTGACAAAGTAAACTATCGATACAATGAAAGCTTACTATATTAAAAAGTAAGCTTTCACAATAATTTTTATCTTCTAAATATTTTACAATTCGACAATCTTACCTGTTTCAAAGTAAACAACCCATTCACAGATATTTTTTGCATAGTCACCGATGCGCTCCAAGTATGAAATCACTTGGAAGTAATCACGACCTGTGACGATAGCATCTGGATTCTTTCTGATTTCTTCAGTTGCCAAATCACGAATATTTTCAAAGTAATGGTTGATTTTTTCATCCATGGTTGCAACTTCATAGGCCTTATCAACGGATCCGTTTAGATAAAGTTCGAGGGTTGTTTCTACGAAATCTTTAACATCACGTCCCATTTTTTTGATTTCTTCTTCGACTGCTGGGATGCGTTGTTCCCCCTTCATTCGAATCGTTGCCTCAGCAATGGATACTGCGTGGTCACCCATACGTTCCAAGTCTGAAACTGCCTTTAGAACTGTTAGAACTGTACGTAAGTCTTGTGATACTGGCTGTTGAAGGGCAATGATTTCAAATGATTTCTTTTCAAGTTTCAATTCGTATTCATTGACTTCTGCGTCTTGCTCGATGACTTCTTTAGCCAAGTCACGGTCATGGGTGACAAAAGCACGTACAGTACGATTGATTTGGGAAAGAACTTCTTGTCCCATAGCGTAGAATTGGTTATGCAATTTCTCTAAATCTTCTTCAAATTGAGATCGTAACATCTTTTTCTCCTTATCCAAATTTACCTGAAATGTAATCTTCTGTTTCCTTATGTTGTGGATAGAGGAACATTTCCTTGGTATCGTTAAATTCAATCAAATCTCCATTGAGGAAAAAGCCTGTTTTATCAGAGATTCGAGATGCTTGCTGCATGGAACGAGTAACCAATAGCATGGTGTACTTGTCCTTAAGACTATATAGGGTTTCTTCGATTTTTCCAGCCGAGATAGGGTCTAAGGCTGAGGTCGGCTCATCCAAGAGGATAATCTTTGGACTAGTCGCCAAAACACGGGCGACGCAGACACGTTGTTGTTGTCCACCTGATAGACCAATTGCTGAATCATGCAAGCGATCCTTGACCTCATCCCAGATTGAAGCACGCTGTAAAGCTTTCTCCACAGCTTCGTCCAAGACTTGCTTGTCTTTCTCTCCATTAATTCTTAGTCCATAGACAACATTTTCGTAGATAGACATTGGGAATGGATTGGGTTGTTGGAAAACCATTCCGATTTCCTTACGTAACTCAACGGTATCAGTACGAGGGCTATAAATATTGTGACCATTATAAACCACTGAACCAGTAGTGGTCACTTCAGGATTTAAATCTCCCATACGATTGATAGCCTTTAGAAGTGTTGATTTCCCAGATCCAGAGGGACCGATAAGGGCGGTAATTTCCTTGGGTTGGAATGATAAGGAAACACTATTCAAGGCCTTCTTTTTGTTGTAATAAACAGACAGGTCTTTAACCTGCAAAATCGGTTCTGTCATACTGTTTCCTTTCTAACCAAAGTGTCCAGTTACATAGTCATTGGTAGACTGTAGCTTGGCATTTTGGAAAATGTTTGACGTTTTATCGTACTCAATCAAATCACCCAAGTAGAAAAATCCAGTGTAGTCACTTGCACGCGCAGCCTGTTGCATACTGTGGGTAACGATGATGATGGTGAAGTCCTTCTTCAACTCAAGCATAGTTTCCTCGAGCTGAGCTGTCGCAATCGGATCCAAGGCTGATGCCGGCTCATCCATTAAGAGGATGTCTGGTTTTACAGAAATAGCACGAGCGATACAGAGACGTTGCTGTTGACCACCTGAAAGCGTCAAGGCAGACTTGTGAAGGTCATCTTTGACCTGGTCCCAGAGGGCGGCCTGACGAAGTGAGGTTTCTACAATTTCATCAAGAACTTTCTTGTCCTTAACTCCTGCACGTTCATGTGCAAAGGTGATATTGCGGTAAATTGATTTAGCAAATGGGTTTGGACGTTGGAACACCATTCCGATGTGTTTACGCATTTCATAAACATTGATTTCAGGACGGTTAACGTCAATACCTCGATAGAGAATCTGTCCTGTAACCTTAGCAATATCAATGGTATCATTCATACGATTGAGACTGCGTAAGTAGGTTGATTTCCCAGAACCTGATGGACCAATCAAGGCCGTAATTTTATTTTTTTCGAATTGCATATCCACGCCCTTAATGGATTCATTCTTACCGTAGTAAACATGTAAATCCTTCGTAGAGAGTGCCACTTTTTCTTCTGGAAAAGTAATAATATGCCTTTCATCCCAATTATATTTTGACATGGCTTCTCCTTTAGGATGCGGTTAATTTCTTATGTAGATAGCTTCCGAGTTTACGTGCTCCAAAGTTAAAGATTAAGATAAAGATTAGGAGCACCGCAGCAGAACCTGCTGAAACAAGTGTTCCATCAGGAATAGTTCCTTCACTATTGACTTTCCAGATATGGACAGCCAAGGTTTCTGCTTGACGGAAGATTGAGATTGGACTACTTACGCTGAGAACATTCCAGTTAGACCAGTCAAGAGCTGGTGCAGATTGACCTGCTGTGTAGATAAGGGCTGCAGCTTCACCAAAGATACGACCTGATGCAAGCACGATCCCCGTTACAATTCCAGGAAGAGCTTCAGGAATAACGACATGAAGGACAGTTTCCCAACGAGAAATACCTAGTGCCAAACCAGCTTCACGTTGCGTATGGTGAACATGTTTTAAACTGTCTTCAACGTTACGAGTCATCTGAGGTAGGTTAAAGACGGTCAAAGCCAAGGCACCTGAAATTATAGAAAATCCATACTCAAACTGAACTACAAAGATGAGATAACCAAAGAGACCTACAACAACGGATGGTAGAGAAGACAAGATTTCAATACAGGTACGAACGAAATTGGTAATACGACCTTTTTTAGCATATTCAGCCAAGTAAATTCCAGCTCCCATTGATAGAGGCACAGAGATGAATAAGGTAATCACCAAAAGGAAGAAGGAATTATAAAGCTGAATTCCAATACCACCACCTGCTTGATAGGAGGATGATTTTCCTGTCAAGAATGACCAAGAAACATGAGGCAAGCCTCGAACCAAGATATAAAGAATCAAGGAAGCTAGAATGGTCACAATGATTCCTGCGATGGTGTAGAGGACAGCCGTTGCAAGTTTATCTAATTTCTTAGCGTGCATAGTTTTTCTTTCCTCTCTCTTTTGTAATCAATTTAATCACACTGTTAAAGGCCAGACTCATTAAAAGCAATACTAAGGCCAGTGACCAAAGAACATTATTATCAACAGTTCCCATAACAGTATTACCAATTCCCATAGTCAATACAGATGTTAAAGTCGCTGCTGGTGTTGTCAATGAAGTTGGAACAACTGCTGAGTTACCAACAACCATCTGAATAGCCAGGGCTTCACCAAAGGCACGCGCCATTCCGAAGACTACTGCCGTAAAAATACCTGAACGAGCAGCCTTCAAGGTTACACGCCAGATGGTTTGCCAACGAGTCGCTCCCATGGCTAAACTTGCTTCACGGTAGTGACGAGGAACCGCACGTAGGCTATCTGTTGTCATGAAGGTTACAGTCGGCAAAATCATAACAAAGAGAACGAAAATTCCTGATAAAATACCGAAACCTGTTCCACCAAAGACAGTACGTACAAATGGTACCACGACCTGCAAACCGATAAATCCATAAACTACTGAAGGAATCCCAACTAAGAGTTCAATAGCAGGTTGCAAAATCTTAGCTCCTTTTGGAGATACCTCTGTCATAAAGACTGCTGCACCAATGGCAAATGGTGTTGCAATAAGAGCTGACAGGATGGTAACAATAAAGGAACCTAAAATCATTGGAAGGGCACCAAATTGTTTACCTGACGGATTCCAAGTTGCACCAAAAAGAAAATCAAAGATATTCACACCATTAACAAAGAAGGTCGACAAGCCTTTTTGGGCTACAAAGATCAAAATCATTGCAACAATGATAACAATCAAAGATAGGCAGGCAAAGGTTAGTCCTTTTCCTAATTTCTCAAGACGAGAGTTTTTTGAAGGAGAGAGCAATTTTTTAGATAATTCTTCTTGATTCATTATTGGCTCCCTTCTATGGCTGTCACAGTACCTGCAGCATCTTTTTCAACCTTCATTTCCTTGACAGAAATATAACCCATTCCTTTAACGATTCCATTCTGAGCTTCGTCTGAAAGGACAAAGTTTAGGAATTCGGCAACCAATTCATTTGGCTCACCAAGTGTATACATATGTTCATAAGACCACAAAGGCCAGTTATTCGTTGTAACGTTTTCTGAAATTGGCTCATAACCATTGAGCTTGATGGTCCCAACCGAATCATCAACATAAGCAAAGGCAAGGTAGGAAATAGCTCCAGGGGTTTGGGAAACGATGGACTTCACCATACCGTTTGAATCTTGCTCCTGACTTTGTATTGCAGATTTTCCATCCATAATCACACTGTCAAAGGTAGCACGAGAACCTGAGCTAGCAGCTCGGTTAATAATAGAGATAGCTAAATCCTTACCGCCGACTTCCTTCCAGTTGGTAATTTCTCCTGTAAAGATTTGTCGGAGCTGGTCTGTCGTCAGATTATCGACATCTACTTCTTTATTGATGATAACAGCTATCCCCGCAACAGCTACCTTGTGATCAACTAAGGCAGAGGCATCGATCCCGTCTTTTTCCTCGGCAAATACATCCGAGTTACCGACATCTACCGCTCCAGACTGAACTTGCGATAGCCCAGTACCAGATCCACCACCTTGGACATTGACTGTTTTACCAACGTGTGCGGACGCAAATTCATCTGCTGCCGCCTCGACTAAAGGTTGAAGGGCAGTTGAACCGACAGCCGTCATAGACTCCCCACGATCAATCCAACTTGCACATCCTGCTAGCGAACCAGCAAGTAAAAGAGTTGCAAGAGAGATGGTGAGTTTTTTAAATTTTTTCACTATTTGTCTCCTTGAAAATAATGATGAATAGCTTGAATTTTCGCCCTTATTTTCTATTGTTTTCAGGGAAAATCCATATTTCAACTATAACATAGAATACAGTTTTTGACTAGTTTTTCACCTGAAACCTCAATCCCTTGGGAAAATAATTCTTCAAGGTATTTCCGGTTACTTTTGCAAAACCTAGACCATTTCCACCAACCAAAACTTGGTACCAACCATTTGGAAGAGTTTCAGCTAATTGGACCGTTTCACCAGCCACATATTTGACAAAGTCTTCTTGATTAATTTCGATTCCTTGCTTGACTTGGCTTGGTTTTAAAGCTAAGCCAAGAGCAAAACTTGGTTCAAAACGTTTTTTCTTAAAAGTTCCAAGATGAAGACCATTACGAGCTATCTTGAGTTTTCCTATATCGGGTAGCACTTCTGGCAAGAGATAAAGCTGGTCTCCAAAAACTTGTAGGACACCAGTCAGTTTTTCTTTAAGGTGTTTTTTCTCAAAATCCTGCCATAAGGAAAGCTGTTCACGAGATAGGTTGGATTTAGAAGGTTTGAACTTCCCAGCCTTGTTTTGTCCCTTAAACTGAAGATGAGCCACGAACTGACCTTCTCCCTTAAAGCGATGGGGGTACATTCTAGCTGTTTCAGGTAAATCAATCCCAGGTACCATTCCATTGATGTGTTGGATTGGAATCAATTCAAAATGATAGCTATCCAGTAACCATTGGACAATTTCTTCATTTTCTTCTGGCGCCCAGGTACAGGTTGAATAGACTAGTCGACCACCATCAGCCAACATAGTAACTGCATCGGCTAAAATCTCACGTTGTAAACTAGCGCACTGGCTAGGATAATCGACACTCCAATAATCCATAGCATCAGGTTGTTTACGAAACATCCCTTCTCCTGAGCAAGGTGCATCTAAAACGATCAGGTCAAAATAGCCTTTAAAAACCTTGGCTAAACGGTCTGCTGATTCATTGGTCACAACGACATTAGTCGCACCAAAACGTTCCATATTTTCAACTAAAATCTTTGACCGTTTGCTTGAAATCTCATTTGAAACAAGAAGACCGTCTCCTGCAAGATAGGAGGCCAGTTGAGTGGATTTCCCACCGGGAGCCGCTGCCAAGTCTAAGACCTTCATTCCAGGTTTTGGCTGAGCTATTTGAGCGACCATTTGTGCGGCAGGTTCTTGTGAATAGACCAAGCCAGTTACATGTTCTGGTGATTTTCCTGAAACCTTCCCATAGTAGCCCCAGGGTGTGTTAGGAATAGGGTCAGAGAAAGTGCCTTGGGCTTCTTTTAAGGGATTGCTGCGAAAGGCTGAGATGGCCTCATCATCAAAAGAGGCAAGAAAAGCTCTTGCCTCATCTCCCAATATTGTTTCGTATTTTTTTACAAATCCATCTGGAAATTGCATGTAGGTTTATTTCCTTTCATAGATATAGGATTGAATCTCATCTTTCATCTCGACTGGCACCATCATAACGGCCTGTCGTGTTTGAAAATCGACTTCCTCACCAGCAATCGTAAAAACCTTATAACCCAAACTCTCACCTAGGATACTTGCAGCCGCATAATCCCAAGGTTGTAAATAAGTGATATAAGTTAAAAGTCGACCTGATAGCACCTTGGCAAAACTAATAGCGGCGCTGCCATAAACTCGTGTTCCAAGTGCAGCATTTCCCAAATCCGCTAAGCCCCATTCGTTAGTCGCTAGCATTCTAGAATTACCAGACACCAAAAATTCTCTCAAGGGTTTCTTTTTAAAGAGTGGTAAAGGTTCGTCATTGCGACAGGGCGGGAAGTCTCCTCCACCATGGTAACAATCACCTTTCATGACATCATAAATAATACCAAACTTACCAATACCATCCTCAAAATAGGCCAGCATAACGGCAAAATCTTCACCTTGTGCTACGAAGTTGTTGGTTCCATCAATAGGATCAATAATCCATACAGAACCTTGTCCTACTGCTGCACGCATGCAGCCTTCTTCTGCACAAAATAGATCATCTGGATAGCGAGAACGGATTTTTTTAATAAGTAAGTCTTGAACTTCTTTATCTAACTTAGTTACCAAATCTGTAGGGGAAGACTTTTTCTCAACATGGAGATCTTCTTTCATATGCTGGAGAATGTATTCCCCAGCTTCCCTGACAATTTCTTTGGCAAATGTAAATTTATTTTCCAAGTGAAATCTTCCCTTCTCCTTTTTCTTTGGCCAACTGGACTGCACGGTAGAAAGAGTATCCACTAACTGATTCAAACTCACGTCCCAAACGTTTTTCTTCGCTCTTGCTAGGCACAACTGACTTGAATACCTTGTAGGAATCTAATAGTTTCTTAGCATCTACCTGTGTCTCATAGGCAGCTTCAACATCATTAAAAAAAGAAAGCACTGAAGCAAGTTCTTCAGTGCTCCACGACAAATCTAGTGGGTAACTATACTGTTTATTCATCTAATTAATACCAGCTCTTAATGTAGCTTCTTTCAATTCTTGCTTACGATAACTACGAGGAAGAAATGCACGAATCTCATCTTCATTAAAGCCAATCTGCATACGTTTATCATCAATGATGATTGGACGACGCAAAAGACTAGGATATTGCTCAATTAAATTAAGCAACTCTGTCACCGAGATACTTTCCACATCGATATTTAACTTTTGGAAAATTTTTGAACGAGTTGAAATGATGTCATCGGTACCGTTTTCGGTCAAGGAAAGAATGTGTTGCAATTCTTTTCTTGATAAAGGACTGGTCATAATGTTGTGCTCTTGGAAAGGCACTTTATGATTATCAAGCCAGGCCTTTGCCTTACGACATGATGTACAACTCGGTGATAAAAATAGTGTAATCATGCTATTCTCTACTTTGCATACTTTTCTAACTCTATTATACAAAAAAATAAAGCGCTTGACTAGTTATTTCCGTAAAAAAACCTACTTTTTAAAGAAAAATAAGTTTTTCGTAAAATTTTTAAAACATTTTTATGCATTTATTCTCTTTTCGGTAATTTTTTCCAACTTAGTAGATAAACGAATCCAAAAATTAACTCATACAAGCAGAAAAATAGGAGAAAGGCATGCAGGAAAAAATCCTCTGGTAAAATAAGAATGACCGAATCTTTAGCGGGATCAAAAAGCCAGGTATCATCACCTACAAATAGAATCTGATGAAACAAGGTAAAGAATTGTTCAAAACCAATGAAGACGCCAACTAAACCAAGAACCAAAGGTAAAGACAGCATAATCAAGAGACCCCTGCGATATAGAGACAGAAAACCTTTCTGAATGACTTGCTTCCAAAAAAGATAAAAAATCGGTAGAGTAACTATGGCTACTCCTTGAGTCAGATGGAAGAGTCCCTTTACAACCACAAAGTGGTGAATTCCAGAAGCAGACGAAGGAAAATCTGGCATTGCTAATACTTGACTCAATGGATTGGTCAAATAATCCATCAAAACATTAAAGTTATGTTGGATGGTCTGAGATTGGAAAGGAATACGGCTGGTCAGATTTAACCAAGAAATCTCCAGAGGGTAAACCAACCAAGCTAGATAAATGGTCAATAAAATGGCAAGGGAGAGAAGAAAGAGAAGACTCCCACCAAAAGTAAACTTAGTTTTCATCGAAATTCCACTCCGCAAGACTTGAGAGGACATGGGTTGGCGCGATTGGTAAATCAGCTACTTCTTCAGGTTTTGTAAACCCTGTCGTCACCAAAAGGCTCGGAATTCCATTGTCAATACCAGCTCGAATATCAGTCAGATAATTGTCCCCGACCATGACAATTTCTTGGCGCTCAAGTCCTAAGTGCTCGACAGCCTTATCCATAATAATAGCGTTTGGCTTCCCAATATAAACTGGTTTTACGCGAGTTGCTGCTTCGAGAAGAGTAATCAGTGAACCAGCACCAGGCAAAAGACCACGTTCAGTTGGAATATTTAAATCTGGGTTAGTACCGATAAAGTGAGCACCTTTATGGATAGCTAGGGTTGCCGTAGCAAATTTTTCATAGTCTACTTGCCAGTCTAGACCAACAACCACATAGGCTGGATTTTCTTTATCTTCAACATAACCAGCTGCTTGAATAGCTTCCTTGAGCCCTGCTTCTCCAATCACATAAACGGTCTTTTCAAGTCCCAGGTCATTCATGTAATCAATGGTCGCTAAGGTTGCAGTATAGATTGTCGATACAGGTGTGTCGATATTAAACTGATTTGCCAACATCTCTTGGACACTTTCAGGTGTACGAGTAGTGTTGTTTGTTACAAAAAGATAGGGAATCTCTCTTTTCTGCAGCTCGTGAACAAAAGCTTCTCCCGCTGGAATTCTATCTTTTCCTTTATAAATTGTACCGTCTAAATCAATTAAATAGCCTTTATAAGTCATATATTACTTTCTAATCTGTGTTAATTTCTTGCCAAATTATCTTTGCCTGAGCATTAATATCGCCATCACTTGTGACCTGGTGATTGCTTTCTAGTTGATTCAATTCGTAACTAGAAGTAATCATACCACCTGGTCGAACTTCCTTGACATACTTGAGGTTGATTTTTTTAGGAATATGATTGGTTAGGAAATCTGCCCCCATGACCTCAAAAATCCAGTCTAGGTATTTGCTATTATTGACATGACCATTCATATCCAAGTCGTAAAAACGAACATGGTAATCTTTGCTAATCGCTTCTTCCAGCTCTGCGTATTTTGGCCCGCGAAGGAGTTTCTTAGAAAACTCAGATTGATAAGGAGCGACAATTTCTGGTTCTACAGGGTGGACCTTACGACTCTCACGATCCATAAGGACAAAGGTAGCTACCATGCGAATGATTTCTTGACCATCTTCATCATAAATAGTAAATCGGCGGTAGCAAAATAGACGATTGTAGGTCAAGGCCTCTGTTTCGATTGTAATCTCCTCAGCAAATTGAGGTAAACGTACAACATCGATATCATAATCAGTGATAATCCAGACTAGATTATACTGTTCTAAAACATCCTTGTCACTCACCCCCAGCTCAATTGACTGCATCCCTGATACCTGAAGGGACAACAAAATAACGTCTGGTAGTTTGATATGGCCATTCATATCAGCCATATCAAAAGGAATTTTCATCTTCATTTGATAAGTTAAGCCCATAATTCTACTCCAATATAAATCGTTCTGCTACTGTATCTCCTAAAAAGAGACCTTTTTTTGTCATTCGTATTTGTTGACCTTCTACTTGTAAAAGACCTTGATGACACAAATCTCTTACAACTTGACCATATAAATTTTCAAAAGATGTACCAAATTTTTCTTCGAATCTTGCTTTTGAAACTCCTGTCTTCTTGCGAAGTCCAAGAAACATCTCTTCTTCCATTTGTTCCCTTAGACTCAGGTGTTCCTCATTGATGCGAGCATTGCCTTCTTCTACTGCCTTTAGATAATGGCGGATAGGGCCATGGTTTTTATAGCGAACACCGTTTACATAGCCAGACGCACCTGCACCTATACCATAATACTCAGCATTATCCCAGTACATAAGATTGTGACGACTTTCAAAGCCAGGTTTTGAAAAATTTGAAATTTCATAATGCTCAAAACCAGCACGCTCTAATTCAGCAATGATATATTCGAACATTTCAGCTTCTACTTCTTCTTTAGGAAGTGGTAATTTCCCACGACGCATACGATTCATAAAGACCGTATGGTTTTCCAAAATCAAGCTATAGAGACTCATGTGGGGAATGTCCAAAGCGATGGCCTTGGCAACATTGTCCTTGACTTGTTCCATGTTTTGACCTGGAAGAGCGTAGATCAAGTCAATGGAAATATTATCAAACCCTGCTGACTTTAGACGATCAATGTTTTCATAAATATCCTTCTCCAAGTGACTCCGACCAATTTTTTTCAGCAATTTGTCATCAAAGGTTTGGACACCTAGTGAAACACGATTGACAGCTGAATTCTTTAAAACTGCAATCTTATCCTCATCCAAATCGCCAGGATTGGCCTCTATGGTTAACTCTTCTAAAACAGACAAATCCAGATTCCTAGTCAAACCGTCTAATAAAACTTCCAATTGTGAAGCAGACAAGGCTGTCGGTGTCCCTCCTCCAATATAGAGAGTACGCAACTTTTGAATATCATAAGAAGCAAACTCTTCTAAGAGATGCTCTAGATAGCTATCTACCGGTTGATTTTTTATAAAGACCTTAGAAAAGTCACAATAATAACAGATTTGTGTACAAAAAGGGATGTGCACATAAGCTGATGTTGGTTTCTTCTGCATAGTATTTATTATACCACAAAGACTTGCCTCAAGAAAAAAATCACCATTCCTGATTCTTTAGAAAATCAAGAATAGTGATTCTATTTTAGTCTTCTTCGATTTCAATGATGATTTCTTGACCGTCTTCTTGCTCTTCAACAACTACTTTTTCTTCCAATTGTTCCTTGAGATTGTTCAAGGTCTCTTTTGAAGCTTCAGTCGCTTGTTGAGCATGGTATTTTGCTTTATCTAGGACTGTATCAATCGTAATTTCCCCAGATTCGATTTGTTCCTTAGTTTTAAGAACAAATTCTTTGGTTTGATCTTTGACATCAGCCAGCTTTTCACAGACTTGTTCTTTTGCGTATTCTGGATCTTCTTTCAGATCTTCTAAAAAGTCTTGTGCTTGACTCGTAACGCGTTTCCCTTTTTCACTTGTTAAAAACAAGGCAACAGCCACACCTGAAACAGTTCCTAAAAGGATTGATGATAATTTACCCATGACTTATCTCCTTTTTATTTTTTAAAAAATTTACTTGCAACACGAATGGCAGACAAACCTGCACTAGTCTTTAATGTTTTTGAACCTGCAGATGATGCTTTTTTACTCAAGACACGAGCCTGCTCATTTAAATCAGAAACAGAAACAGAAAGATCTGCAACAGCTGTAAAGAGTGGATCAATGGTTGCAACTTTGACATTGATATCATCAGCAAGAACATTGACCTTGGCAAGAAGCTCGTTTGTGTGATGTAGAGTAACATTTACATCTGAAGTTAGCGTTTTAACAGTATTTTCAGTTTCATCGATTACACGTCCAACTTTTTGAAGCGTAATAATCAAATAAACTATAAATACAATCAAGGCGATAGCCACAAAAATATAAGCAACTTCTAACATTTTAATTCTCCTTTTTTACATTATAAAATGGTGCTTTTTTTCGGTTTTGATACATAATAATATAAATTCCAAGACCAATTAAGAAGACAGATAACAACTGAGATACTCGAATTCCTAAGAACATCAGACTGTCTGTACGCATACCTTCAATAATCATACGGCCAAATCCATACCAAATTAGATAAAAAGCTGTGATATGACCACGACGAATACCCTTTAATCGGCGTCTAAAAATAACAATTAAAGCGAAACCAATCAGATTCCAAATGGACTCGTACAGGAAGGTTGGTTGTCGATATGAGCCATCAATATACATCTGATTCTTAATGAAACCAGGCAAGTAGTCAAGACTCTCTACAACTGCGCCATAAGCTTCTTGGTTAAAGAAATTTCCCCAACGTCCTAGACTCTGAGCAATCATAACGCTCGGAGCTGCAATATCCAAGAAATCCCAGGTATTGATTAATTTACGGTCTGCGAAAATATAAAGTACAATCGCTCCAGTAATTAGACCGCCGTAAATCGCAAGACCACCATTCCATATAGCAAAGATTTCTCCAATATGTTGACTATAATAGTCAAACTTAAAGATGACATAGTAGAGTCTTGCACCAATAATGGACAGAGGAAAGGCTACTAGGATAAAGTCAATAATATCATCAGATAAAATTTTCTTTTTGGGTGCTTCTCTCATTGCAAGAAGAACTGCTAGTATTAATCCAGATACAATGCAGATAGCATACCAGCGAACAGCAAAGGGACCTATTTGAAAAGCAACTGGATCAATCATTTTGCACCTCGTTCTTTTCAATTAATTTCGTCAATCTTTCTTCAAAGAGACGTGTCGCATCAAAGCCCATTTCCTTAGCACGATAGTTCATGGCAGCAGCTTCGATGACCACAGAAATATTGCGACCTGTTTTTACAGGAATCCGAATACGCGGAATAGAAACACCTGAAATTTCCAACTCTTCAGCATTGTTCCCCAAGCGGTCAAAGGTCTTATGTGTATCGTAATTTTCCAAATAAACAGCTAGCTGGACCTGTGAAGAATCCTTAACAGCACTAGCTCCATAAAGACTCATGACATCAATGATACCAACTCCACGAATT
Source organism: Streptococcus infantis (assembly GCF_047463175.1). Classification (GTDB taxonomy): domain Bacteria; phylum Bacillota; class Bacilli; order Lactobacillales; family Streptococcaceae; genus Streptococcus; species Streptococcus infantis_AC. Next base: position 2,221 of record NZ_JASHEJ010000001.1, on the reverse strand, counting down.
TCAATCAGATGTTTCAAAATTTCAGCAGGTTCACCCCAGAGAGTCATTTCATCCTTAGAATAGATATCTACTCGATCGTCTGCCACCAAGCGGTGACCACGTTTAACTAGTTCTAAACCTGTCTCACTCTTACCAATTCCACTATCACCTTGAATGAGAACACCCATACCATAGATATCCATTAGGACACCGTGTACACTAGTACGTTCTGCTAGACGAGAATCAAGATAGCTAGATAGTTCTCCAGACAAACGACTGGTTGCTGTACGACTTGTTAAAATTGCGATTTTACATTCTCTAGCTGCCTTTAACATTTCCTCAGGAACAACTAGACCACGCGCAACAATGACCGCAGGTGTCTCCGGTTGAAACATTTTTTTCAAGACATCGTAACGATTTTGAGAAGGCATAGAGACTAGGTAAGACCATTCCTTCATCCCCAACAATTGAATACGCTCTGGAGTATAGTAATCAAAATAGCCTGTCATTTCGAGACCAGGTCGCGTTATATCTGCAGTATTAATTTCCTTTTCAAGTAATTCAGGCTCCCCATAGACAATGTCTAATCTAAGCTTCTCAATTACTTCTTTTACTGAAACCGACATATATTTCTCCTTAAATCGAGTTCTCTTACTATTATATCAGATTGTAGCTGGAAGTTTCCTTTTTTTGCAAGATTTACAGTATTTATTTAAAGTTGCCTTAAAAATGATTTAGCATGTGGGTCTTCTCGTACTTTCTCAAATCAGTTGAGACAAATCCACTGCAAATCGATCAACATCTATTCCCAAATCCCTTCCTGATTTTTCTATGTGAATTCTCGGAAGTTCATTTTTTAGTATTTTGTTTGCATCAGCCATATCTTGTGGATAGATATAGAACTGTTGTCCTTGTGGAAACTGATTTTGAACTTGCCATTTTTCAAATTCCTGCAGAAAAGTCTTATGAGATGGCATACTAACCTCTTCAAACATGGAATCATCAAAATATTTCACCAAGCGATAAAGACCATGAACTTCATCAGCGAAGCATTTATCTATCTTTTCAAAGGGATAACCCCGTCTCTGATAAGCTAGGCATAAGTTTTGTAAGTTTTGGCTTATCCCAGCTGCGTCTTTTCTTGCCAAGTTTATAAAGTAACGAACAGAAAATTCTTCCATACCTGTTCGTTTTTTCTTCTCTAGAAACTGTTGTGCCAATATGATAGACTCTGATAATCTGTCTTCATCCTGATAATAAAGAGCGTGCAAAAGATTGATGACATTTTGGGGATAATAGGTTCCTTTCAGTAAAGGCAAGTCTTTTGGTATATAAGATGAAATGACTGAAAAATCGTTACATGCAAAAGAGGTAAATAAGCCTCTCAAAATACCATCTGTATAGATTGTTCCACTTGCAAGCAAACCTCCTCTGATCAATTCTTCTCTTCCTGTTTGCCACAGAGCATTATTTAATTGTTTGTAATCTCCGTCTAAAAAAGCTATATAGTATGCAAAATACTTGATATCATCTAGCAATAAGCTACTGTACAACTTTGTCCTTAAAACATTATCGGACAATACTTTCGAATCCTTCAAATACTTTTGAAAAATCCTCTGATTAGACTCTTCAAATTCCTGCCAGTTTATAGGAGTTGAATAATAACCCCAATCCTTAAAACGTACTTCGCGCATCTTTTGATATTCTTTTATATACTCTTTCATAAGTTCCTCATATCTCTAAACAATGTGCAAAAAAAGACTAGACAAGTCTAGCCTTTCATTTCAATTAGAATTTTTTACGTTTACGAGCTGCTTCTGATTTACGTTTACGTTTTACAGAAGGTTTTTCATAGAATTCACGTTTGCGTGTTTCTTGAAGAGTACCAGCTTTAGTAACCGCACGTTTGAAACGACGAAGAGCATCGTCAAGAGATTCATTCTTACGTACTACTGTTTTAGACATTTTTTTCACTCCCTTCAAGTTCAAGATCTATTCTATTCTACATGAATTGGTGAAAATTGTCAAGAAAAAATAGTGTACCTATTAATTTTGATTCATAAAGAAAGAGGACTATATAGTCCTCTTCAAGAAATTATAGATTTTCTAAACATGATTATTTAGAAAATTTACGTTTCATTACTACAGTACCTGACAAGATTACCACACCTGCCAACACAAGTGTTGCTCCTGTAGCTTCACCAGTAAATGGAAGACCAGGTTTATCTTCTGTTGTTGTAAC